>CAVWSK010000001.1:0-32203 GCA_963757635.1 uncultured Actinomycetota bacterium
CCCGCCAGCTCAACGTAGGTCTTGCTCAAAATTCCTGTCCCATGGTGCTATTGAGCACGCGCAACAGCGCTTTCGGTGGGGACAGGAGTGATCACGGATGATCACGAGAAGTCAGAGATGTCGCACGGATATCGCAAGACTGAGGCACGAAACAGGTGCGTCATGAGTGGTCGGAGCCGTCGACGCGGCTTCGGCTACGTGCGCAAGCTGCCCTCGGGGCGGTGGCAGGCCAGCTACCTGGGGCCTTGACCTGGTGAGGCGGACGGCGCCGCACACCTTCGACGCCAAGGCGGTCGCCGAGGGGTGGCTGGGTCGGCGGCGCGAGGAGGTGGTGTCGGGGGAGTGGCAACCGCCCGCGAAGGTGGAGCCGGTGGCAGCGCTGACCTTCGGTGCCTACTCGGAGCAGTGGCTGCGGGAGCGTGCCCTCAAACCCCGGACCCGGGAGGGGTACGAGCACCTGCTGAATCGCCATCTGGTGCCGGCGCTGGGGCGGATGCCCATCGACACGATCATGCCCAGCGTGGTGCGCGCCTGGTGGTCGCGGTTGCCGGCGGACAAGCCGACCGTGCGTGCCCGCAGCTACGCGCTACTGAAGGCGGTGATGAACACTGCCTTGGCTGATGAGGTGATCGACAGCAGCCCGTGCCGTGTCCGTGGGGCGGCGAGCACTCCCCGGGCACGGGGCGTTTGGCGGCGCACGCGGATCATGGCACACTGGTACAAGAACCTGTACCAGTAGGAGAGATCATGGCTGTCACCGCAAGCGAGGCACGGAAGAACTTGTTTCCGCTGATCGAACAGGTCAACGAGGACCGCACTCCGATCGAGATCACCTCCCGCCGCGGCGACGCGGTGTTGATGTCCCGCGCGGACTATGACGCGCTCGAGGAGACGGCCCACCTGCTGCGGGTCCCCGCCAATGCCCGCCACCTGCTCGAGAGCCTGCAGCAGGCGCAGTCCGGGCACCGGGACGAGCACGACCTGGTGCGATGAGGCTGGTCTTCACACCGAACGGGTGGGCGGATTACACCTACTGGCTGGCCGCTGACCGGCAGATGCTCAAACGGATCAACCGACTCGTCGATGACGCACTGCGTGACCCGGTGGCCGGCATCGGCAAGCCCGAGGCGCTGCGGCACATGCTGGCCGGCGCCTGGTCACGTCGGATCACCGAGGAGCACCGGCTCGTCTACCTCGTGGACGGCGACGACCTGATCATCCTCCAAGCCCGCTTCCACTACTCCTGACGAGTCGCCCGCTCCTGCCGCGTTCGGCGCGGAGCGCAGTGCGACTGCGCCATGGTCGTCGGTCGCGTTGTTAGGTTGGTTGATGGATGTCACACGGATCGGGCCGGCCGATTGGGAGAGGTTTTGGGACGTGCGCCTGGCGTCGTCAGCGGGTACCCGGTGGAGGAGAAGTGGGTCGAGCTGATCTCGATGTGGGTGGCGCCGTCAGCTCGGGGCCGAGGTGTCGCGCAGCAACTGATCGACGCAGTGACCGACTGGGCTGCCGACCAGGGGCGGTCGACGTTCCTCATGGTGCTCCGCGACAACGCACCCGCGCGGAGGGCCTACGAACGGGCCGGGTTTGTCGACAAGGGGGTCCCAGACGGCTGGCCCGTTGATGAGCCTCGGGAGCACCGGATGGAACTGACCGCCTGACGTCACCACCCCTACCCCGTCGCCGTCGCCGTCGCGGGGAATCGCGTGATGGTGTGCCCATGACATCCGTGTCTGGCTGGAGTCACCTGGTGCTCGACGCCCCGCGTGCAGACGGGGCGCGCTCAGTGGCCTTCTGGTCTGCCGCAACGGGATGGGTTCCTTGGCGGAGGTGCAGCGTGATCCGCACCAGTGCACCAAACGCTGCCCGCCTGACGGAACCGGGCGATTGGCGAGCACGTCAGAGCGCCGTGCGAGGGCCGTGGTGGGTTCGGGTCGTCATCAGCGCTGCGTTGCTCGTCACGGTTAGCGCTGGCGTCGGCGGGTGTACGGCCTTGGCCGAGCTTCAGGAGAAGGCGGCGGCGGATGCTGCGACGGCGGCGGCCCGGTGGGAAGACCCGGCCGTTCAGGGGCGGTGGTCGAGTGCAGTGGTCGGGCAGGTGCCACTTGTGGATCTGCCCATCGACCCAGCCGCGGGCCCGACACTTGCCAGCCTGCGCCGAGGCTTGGTCGAGCTCAGTCCCGAGATTGTGGACGAGGGCGGCCACGGCCTGGTCGACTACGCCAGCGCGAGCGACCAACGGGTCAAGACACTGGGCGCGAGGGCGACGCTGCGCACTGTCGAGGTCGGGCAGGAGGGGGCCTGCTGGAACGGCGGACCGTGCGAGGAGGTCCGGGTCACCAGAGCCACCCCGACGACCATGAACGTGCCCACCGCGCGCGGCACAGCCACCGTGCCGGCCTGGTCGTTCGTCGTCGAGGGGCTGGGCGCCCCGCTGGTGCTTCCTGCCGTGGTCGGCACGAGCGCAGAAGACTTCCCGCCAGGGCACAGCGGCACTTCGTCGTCGTGGCTGCTCGGCCGCGACGGATCCACCCTGCGGGTCAGCCTCGGCTTGCCCTACTGCACGGGCGCCTATCAACCGCACCTGCTCGAGACCGACGCCGTCATCGTGGTGTGGGCGACCGCCGCGCCGGACAACGCGGACTGCGTGGCTCAGGAAAGAAGGGACGAGACCTTCGCCCTGCGCGCCCCTGTCGGCGACAGGCCGGTGATCGACCAGTCGGGCGCGCTGCTGTTGCCTCAGCGGTGAGTGTCCCCAGGTCGGCGCACGTCAGTGAGCTCGCGTCCGAGCGCGCGACCACGTCGACTCGGCCACGATGAGCAGCACCGCAACGTCACAGCCGACGCAGACGCTTCCGCTCCTGCCGCATTCCGCGCGATCCCAGATGGCGTCGCAACCCTCCGGGCCGGGGAGGTGTCCCTGTGCCACCGGCTGGTCAGTCTCGTGGACGCTCGGGGATGAGTGCCTGCGCGTCGTGCGTGACGTCCTCCAGCTTGGTCATCACCTCGAGTGCCTCCGTCCCGTATGCCTTGAGAGTCAGTTGGACCGCTTCCTCCGGGTCCACCTGCAGCACCGTTGCCAGGGCGATGATGTCCGCTTGGTCGCGTGCTCGGCCCGCCACCAGCTTCATGGCGAGCAACTGCTCGAGTGATGCCAACTGCACTCGCAGACCTGGCGAGCTGGGTGGTGTGAGGGCGTCAGCGGGGAGGGGCGGGAGGAATGGGCGGGCGGCCCCGTTGAGCCACCCCTCGGGCAGGCCGAGCTCGTCGGCCATCTGCGCAACGATGTCGGCAACCCGGATATCGGTCGTGATGCCATCGATGTCTTGAGTCCGGCGGTCCGTGTCGGGAAGGTGGAGTGAGATCGCCGCGCCTCCGACGACGTAGACAGTCGCCGCGATCCCAGCGGCGCCGAGGCGTTGGTCGAGTTCGTCCAGCAGCAGGCGGATCCGGGCCGCGTCGAGGTCGAAGCTCACGCCGTGACCAGCTCACGCTCGTTGATTTCGATTCCGACCTTGGCGAGGCCTTCGTCCAATGGTCGGCCTCGCCTCAACGGAAGCGGGGCCCAAGGCTCGCGTAGCGGCATCGGGGCAGCGAGCCACTGGGGGATCGGCCGCCCGTCGCGCGCGGTCTCGCGCAGGATGGTGTGCGCCAGCGTCTTCCACGGGCCAGCCAAAGCGAGTCGTGGGGAACCCGTGGCCCAGATCGCGCGACGGGCCGGCGTGCTCAGTGCGAGGGACTGGTCACGTCCTTGGAGCAGCATTCGCATGGCCCACAACGGATCAGAGTCGCAGTGGGTGGCGACTCCGTCGATGACATCCGAGGCCCGCATCCACGTGCGGCGTGCTGCCTGCTCCGCTGCGTCTTCGAGGTCGAGCAGGACCAGTGCTGAAGGGATGGTGCGCCCGGCCAGGTAGTCCCCGAGTCGGGACGGCGTGCACCCGACCGCATGCGCCGCCTGACTCTGGTTGAAACCGCCTGCCTCGATCAGTGCCGCCAGTCGCTGACGAAGACGGTCCCTTGAGCTCATGCAAGCGACTATATACCCAAATATGGTTATACTTGTCGACCTATCCACCCGTCAGGAGCATCCACGGTCGACAAGCCGCGTGCGAGATCGCAGCGGCCGCCCGAGGGAGCGAATCAACGACTACACGCCTCGCCGTCGGAGGGGGAGCGCCAGCGAGACACGGTGCCACAGGCGGACATCGGCGCCCACCCGTATGGCACGTAGGCGGCAGGGCTCGGTGCGCCCCGGGAGGGTGGTGTTGTGGCAGGTCAGAGCCTTGTAGCCCCGCGCATCGATTGGCTCTTGTAATCAGGGGGGTTAGGCGTTCGAGTCCCCTCGCCAGCTCTCGCTCAGGAGTCTCGGGAATGTCCGCCGTGCGGCGCGCCGGTGTCTTGTGTGGGCCGCGGCAGGCGCCCGGTGTGGTGCTCGAGCCGGTGCCGGAACATCGCCGCAGTGACCCGTCGTGAGGCCCGCAAGGCGGCCGTTCGGATCCGGACGATCGACGTTCCGAGGACGCCGAAGCCGCGCCCCGAGCGCACGCCGACGGGGGGGGCGAGACCAATCGGCGATCTCGCGAGTTGGTCGTTCCTCGCGGCTCTCCCGGGATCTCCTCGTCCGACTGCCGAGCCGTCGGTCGCCTCCGACGGACGCCAGATCGATGGTCAGGGACCGGAGGCTGTGAAGGACGACCACCCGGCCCAGGCTCGGCTCACCACACAGGCACGCAGGCTCGCAGGCCGACATCCTCACTGGCCGCAGAGAGGGAGCGGGCCGGCTGAGGGTGCGTCAGCGAGCAGTGATCGGCCCTCCGCGCCAAGCGACGTGCTCAGGAGATCCACGTGCGGGTGGTACCGAGCACACGCTCACCATCGAGATCGGCGAGCGACGTGCTGACGAAAGCGGTTGCACCGGCAGAGGTCTGCCACCGGAACGAGTACGTTTCGGCCGTGGCGCACGCCGCGATGGCCGCTCCCGCATCGGCGGCGCTCTGCGCGCTGGCGAAGGCGGCTTGAGTGCGGGCGACATAGGCGGCCAGCAACCCGTCGTAGGGTCCGGGCTCCTCGGGCGGGCGCGCGAGGTTGCCGACGAAGTCGGAGGCCACCGCCGCCGGTTCGACGACGGACACCCACACGCCAAATCGCTCGGCGACCACGGCCAGGGACTGCATGAACCCCTCGACCGCGAACTTGGCCCCGCAGTAGGCGTCCGCGAACGGCTGCCCGACGGCCCCTCCCACGCTCGTCACGGTCACGACGCGTCCGTGGCCGGCCTCGCGCATCCCCGGGAGCACCAGCTTGGTGAGGGCGACGACGCCCACGTAGTTCACCTCGAGCTGCTCGCGCACAGTGCGCATGCTCAACTGCTCGGCCGTCCCCACGCACCCGCGCCCGGCGTTGTTCACAAGCACGTCGACACGCCCGTGATCACGGAGCACGCCCTCCACGCAGGCCGTCATCCCAGGCTCGTCGGTGACGTCGAGCTGCCGGATGTCGAGGTCCACTCCCGCGGCACCCGCCGCCTCCTGCAGCGCGCCTGCACGGCGTGGGTCACGCATGGTCGCGACAACGGTCATCCCCGCCCGGGCGAGGTCGACGGCTGCGACCAGGCCCATCCCGCTGGAGGTGCCGGTGACGAGCGCGATGCCGGGCATACTGGCCTACTCCCTGGGGTCGGGGTGATCGACGTACTGTACGCGGCAGCCGGTGGGGCCGTCCGACGCCGCTCGCGTCACAGCGGACGGTGACCCGCGCCGTGGGGGCGATGCATCGCCCCCAGTTGGGTGCAACAGCCAGGGAGGGGCTACACAGTGGGGGTGCCCCACGACCCGAGCGACCCCTTCGTCCATGTCCGCGGAGCCACTGAGCACAACCTCAAGAACGTCGATGTCGACCTGCCGCGCGACGCGATGGTCGCCTTCACCGGGGTGTCCGGCTCCGGCAAGTCATCGCTGGCGTTCGGCACGCTGTACGCCGAGGCGCAGCGTCGCTACTTCGAGTCCGTGGCTCCCTACGCCCGCCGGCTGGTGCAGCAGATGGGCGTCCCCCACGTCCAGGAGATCACGGGGCTCCCGCCCGCCGTGGCGCTGCAGCAGCGCCGCGGTGCCCCCAGTTCACGCTCCAGCGTGGGCACCCTCACGACCTTGTCGAACATCCTGCGGATGCTCTACTCGCGCGCCGGCACCTACCCCGCCGAAGCGCCTCGCCTCGCGGCGGAGGCGTTCTCGCCCAACACGGTGGCCGGCGCCTGTCCGCGGTGCCACGGCCTCGGGGAGGTGCACGACGTCAGCGAGGACCTGATGGTGCCCGACACGTCCCTGAGCGTCCGCGAGGGCGCCATCGCCGCCTGGCCCGGCGCCTGGCAGGGCGCCAACCTGCGCAGCATCGTCTCCGGGCTCGGCATCGACGTCGACGCGCCCTGGCGCTCCCTCACGGCCGAGGACCGACGGTGGCTGCTGTTCACCGACGAGCAGCCGAAGGTGTTCATCGAGCCCGAGCCCGGCCGCATCGACCACGGCTACCACGGCCTGTTCTGGAGCGCCCGTGCACACGTCCACCACGTCCTGGCCACCTCCAAGAGCCAGATGATGCGCGACAAGTCGATGCGCTTCGTCCGCAGCGCTCCGTGCCCGGACTGCGGCGGGTCCGGGCTGCGCCCCGAGTCCCTCGAGGTGATGTTCCGCGGCCTCACCATCGCCGAGGCGAATGCGCTGTCGTTCAGCGAGCTCGTCGGCCTCCTGCGACCGGTGGCCGAGCTGTCCGAGGCGGCGGCTGCGACGTCGACGCCCGACTCGGGCGAGGCGACCGAGGTGGCGGTGCGGCTGTGCGCGGACGTGGTGGCGCGGGTCGAGGTGTTGCTCGGCCTCGGCCTGGGGTACCTCTCGCTGGGGCGCAGCTCCACGACGCTCTCGCCGGGCGAGGCGCAGCGCCTGCGCATCGCCACCCAGCTGCGCTCGGGGCTGTTCGGGGTGGTGTACGTCCTCGACGAGCCGTCGGCGGGGCTGCACCCGGCCGACGCCGCGCCGTTGCTCGACGTCCTCGACGCGCTCAAGGGTTCGGGCAACTCGCTGTTCGTCGTCGAGCACGACCTCGACATCGTGCGTCGGGCCGACTGGGTCGTGGACATCGGACCGGGCGCCGGCGAGAACGGTGGTCGGGTGCTGTACTCCGGACCGGTGGCGGGCCTCGACCGGGTGACGGACTCCGTGACCGGAGCGCACCTGTTCGGCCGGGCGGAGGCACCGGACCGCCCTCGGCGCGAACCCCAGGGGTGGCTGCACCTGCGTGGGGTGAGTCGGCACAACCTCGAGGACGTCTCTGTCGACGTTCCGCTCTGCGTCCTGACGGCGGTGACCGGGGTCTCGGGCTCGGGCAAGTCCACCCTGGTCACCCAGGTGCTCGCCGAGCTGGTGCGCCGTCACCTCGGGCAGGCCCCGGAGGACGCCGAGGACAGCACGCTCGAGATCGACGTCGACGAGGTGACCGGGCTGGAGTCCTTCGACCGGCTCGTGCGCGTGGACCAGCGCCCGATCGGTCGCACGCCACGCTCGAACCTGGCGACCTACACGGGCCTGTTCGACGCGGTGCGCAAGGTGTTCGCCGCGACCCCGGCCGCCCGCGAACGCGGGTACGGCGCCGGCCGGTTCTCGTTCAACGTGGCCGAGGGGCGCTGCGAGACGTGCCAGGGGGAGGGCTTCGTCACCGTCGAGCTGCTCTTCCTGCCCGGCACCTACGGCCCGTGCCCGGCCTGCCACGGGGCGCGCTACAACGCGGAGACCCTCGAGATCGAGTACCGGGGCAGGAACGTCGCCGAGGTGCTGTCCCTGTCGGTCGAGGAGGCGTCCGAGGTCCTGGCCGACGTGCCGGCGGCCGCGCGCAGCCTGACCACGCTGGCCGAGGTCGGGCTGGGCTACCTGCGGCTGGGCCAGCCCGCCACCGAGCTCAGCGGCGGGGAGGCGCAACGGATCAAGCTGGCCACCGAGCTGCAACGCGCGCGCCGAGGGCACGCGTTGTACCTCCTCGACGAGCCGACGACAGGGCTGCACCCCGCCGACATCGCCCTGCTCCTGGGCCAGCTGCACCGGCTGGTGGACGCCGGCAACACGGTGGTGGTGGTCGAGCACGACCTCGACACGGTCATCAGCGCCGACTGGGTCATCGACCTCGGTCCGCGCGGCGGGGACGACGGCGGGCGGGTCGTGGCCACGGGCACGCCGGAGCAGGTCGCGCGGGCCGAGGGCAGCGCCACGGCGCCCTACCTGGCCGCCCGCCTCTCGTCGCGTGGGGACGCCGGGTGACGGGGTCGTCCTCCGGGCGGGCAGCAGACCGTCTCGTGCCTCCGCGCGCTAGATCCGAGGCCAGGAGTCTCGCCACGAAGACCACTCGCCGGCCCACCCGTCGGTCCGGTGGGTGAGCTCGACAGGTGCTCGGCTCGTCCGGCGCAACGGGCGCGCGGTGCGATATCGCCACGAGTCCCGACATGGTCCCTGGCGTGCGACACGTGTCGCACGACGCAGGTCGCCGGACGTGGACTTTGCGGATCGCACAGGGGCGCGGGACTCAGGGTCGGCTGCGGGGTCGGCGCGCCCTCAGGACCCGACGACCGCGGTCGAGCGCTGCGACGTCGCACCCCGTTGCTCAGTAGTCAGTTGCCTAATGACAGTAGGTAAAGCAGGCTGGGGGGATGCACGCACTGACCGAGAAGGAGATCCGGGCGAGCTTCGTCAACGCCACGAAGGGCGAGGCCGCCCGTCTCGGGACCCCTCGCGACCTCGACGAGCAGCCGTGGGAGGAGCTCGACCAGCTGGCGTGGGTCGACCCGAAGTCACCGCTGGCCGGATACCTCGTCGTGCCCACTCCGGGGCGCGGGCTCGTCGGGGTGCAGCTCCGTCGCGCGCCGAGCGACGGCGGGACCCGCCGCGCCCGGATGTGCGCCCTCTGCGCCACGACCCACGTCGGCCAGGGCGTCGCGCTGATGGTCGCCCCCCGCGCCGGGAGGCGAGGCCGGGACGGCAACACCGTGGGCCTGGAGATGTGCTCGTCGCTCGAGTGCTCGGGCTACGCCCGCGGCCTCCTCCGGCCGCCCGGCGTGAACTTCGTCAAGGAGACACTGTCCAGGGAGGAACGTGTCGCCCGCCTGCGGCGCAACGTGCTCACCTTCGTGGAGAGGGTGCTGGGGTGACGCACGAGAGGAGCTGCACGTGCCGCGCGTCGGGCTGAACGCCGAGGTGGTCACCCGCGCGGCGGCCGACCTGGCCGACGAGCGCGGGCTCGCGGCGCTGACCCTGGCCGCCCTGGCCCGGCAGCTCGGGGTCCGGACGCCCAGCCTGTACGCGCACGTCGCGGGCGAGCGGGACCTGCGGCAGCGCGTCGCCCTGCTGGCGCTGGCCGAGTCGGCCGACCGGGTCGCGGAGGCCGTCGCCGGGCGTAGCGGTCGTGTGGCGCTCGACGCGCTCGGGCGGGCCTACCGCGACTACGCCGCCTCGCGCCCTGGGTGCCATGCGGCCACCGCCCTCCCGCTGGAGGACGAGGTCGCCGCCGGCGGTGCCGGCCCGCGCCACGCCCATCTGGCGCGGGCTGCCCTGCGCTCCTACGCCCTTGACGAGCCGGACGAGACCCACGCCGTCCGCCTGCTGGGCGCCACCGTGCGGGGCTGGACCGACCTCGAGGCGGCCGGAGGCTTCGACCGGAGCGAGCCGGACGCCGAGCAGACGTGGGCGCGGGTCGTCGACGGACTGGACGCGGTCTTCACCCTGTGGGGGGCGCACCGCGCCGACCCGTGAGGGCACGGCGACGAGCGCGGCCACGAGCGTGGCGAGTCCGTCCTCGGTCACTTGCGGGCCGGTGCCGCCTCGGCAACCACGAACGTGGCGAGGGAGGTGCGGACGCGCTGCGTCATCTCCTCGACGACCTCGCGGGGGTCCTTGGGCACACCTCGGCCCTCGCCGAGCTGACACCTGCGACTGATACCTACGTGGACGTCTACCCGCTCGCTGGCCGGCCACCCCTGCCCAGCCCTCGCCAGCCGTGACGGCGGCCCCGACCCCACTCGCCACCCGGCCACCGGCACCCCACTCGTACATGGTCCCCAGCGAGTTCTCCTTTTGGCGCAAGACCGACGAAATGGGCCAAGGCCTTCGCGGAGCGCTTCTTCAGGGGGGGTCGAGCATCTGCACACGGCTCTCGCGAACGCCTGGCTCGTATCGTGGGAGACATGGACACCGCTGCTGAGATCTTCCTGCTCTTGACGAACGACGAGGGCGGCTCGGCGAGCTGGGGGACCCAGACTGGGTGGGCGCTGAGCGCCGCGACGATCGCCGACCTGCTGATCGAGGAAAGGATCGTCCTCGATCAGCAGAAGGACCCGAAGGTGCGCGTCGTCGACGCGACGCCGACCGGTCGGGCCGTGCTCGACAAGGTCCTCGCCCAGGTCGTCGAGAAGGACGGCAAGAGGCTCTCGACGTTGGTCCAGGACCGCACGCTCGATCCGGAGGCCGAGGTCGTCGAGGGATTGGTGAGTGGCGGCGTCGTGGAGGTGGTGCCTGCGCGGTTCCTGGGTCTGGTCGGCCAGAAGCGCCCGACTCTGGATCCGCTGCCGGAGCGCGAGATCCGCGAGCGCCTGCGGAATGTCCTCGCTGGTGCGCCTCCCTCGGCGACTGACGCGACGTTGCTGGCGATCCTTCAGGGGCTCGGTGTCGCCAAGAAGGTGCTCGCCGCCGAGTCCGAGGGCATGTCGGCGAAGGACCTCAAGCGTCGTGTGGCACAGGCGTCCGAGGAGGTCGCCGTCGGAGTGGCGATCAAGCGGGCCATCGACAGCCTGAATGCCGCCATCCTCACGGCGGTCATCGTGCCAGTGGTCATCGCCGGGGGGAGCAGCTGAGGACACCGTAGTCATGCGCGAACCACCTCGCGGCTCACCGGAGGAATCCAGTCGACCCGATGGTCGCGACGGATCCGCCAGCGGCGCTCAGGCAGGCGCGTCCACGTGTCCGGGTGGCATCGAAATCGTCAACGGCACTCGGGTCGAAGACGTGGAGCGGGCAGTACGCTCGAAGGTTGTGGAGTCCAAGCCCCTCCTAGCATGTGGGCGTGGCCTACGACGCGTTCGCTGAGAGCGTCCGCTTGATCCAGTCCCGGCACGTGGAACCGGTACTTCGGTTGAGCCGGCGTCGTCGGTTCGCACCGATGGCGGTTGACGTGGCGGGCGACGTCGCGGTCACCCTGTTTGCCCGGCGTGGGGTCGGGTGCGTCCTGTCTGAGACCTGGGTCCTGAGCAAGCCGGGCGCGCGCTGGCGCCTGCTCGGCGGTGGCGGCGGGACAGCGGACAGTGACCTGCTCGACCCGCGTCCCACCCGGTTGCCGGAGTTCCTCGGCGGGCCAGCAGCAGCGGAGACCGGGATCGATCCCCGGATCATCGCCATCGACGGCGGCGGCGGGGTCCACGACGACCAGGGGGGTGCAGATCGATGGCCGTGGAGTGGCCGCTGGATTCGATACGTGGTCCTGCGCACCAGCGCCGAGGTGGAATCGCTCACGCTCGACGGCCGGACACTCGTGGTGCCCTGGCACGGCCAGGTCGTTCTCGCCTCGACCAAGCGTCGATCACCACGAGTGGTCGTCAATGGCACGGGTGGGGCCGTTCTCGGCGAGGTGCGCCCATTCGAGCAGACGAGGTGAGACCTCACCGCGTGCGGCCTGCATCTGGAAAGAGAACGACGATGTCCGAGAGCCTGAGGACATCTGCGCGCGGCGAGTCCCCCCGTCCCGGTCCGCCTTGGGAGAGAACGAAACCCGCCTCCCGCACACGCGAGGACGTCGGAATGGGCGCACGCCTTGTCGTGCGTTCTTCGTCCGCCAACCGGACACATCCGTGGGCGCTCGCAGGACGGCGGCTCGGGCTCCGGCCGCATCGTCCAGGTGGGTGAAGGCCCCGTCGGGCCCACTCGGGATCGTCCCCGCCGTCTGTGACCTCGGCCCACCACTCCGGGGGGCCCTGACCGCGGCGACGATGCATAGGGGCCGTGGGTCAGGGACCGGGGCTAGTCTCTTCTCGCCCGGGTCAACGGCGACCCCGGGCCGTGGTGTCCGTCGGCACCTGGACCGGAGGTCCCATGCGCACCCTCATCATCCGGCGGGGCGGGCCCGCCCCCCTCGTCCTCGGACGCCCAGCACGTCGGGTGGTCGCCGCGCTCACGGGGGTCGCCGCGCTCGTCGCCGTGGCTGCCGCGCCGGCGTCGTCGTCGCCTGCGCACCACGACGACCGCAGCAGCGTCTACGTCGCCCTCGGTGACTCCTACTCGTCCGGCCCGGTGATCCCCCCACAGGCCGACCCGGTCACCTGCCTCCGCTCGGGAGACAACTATCCCGGGCTGGTCTCGCGGGCCCTGCGGGTCAGGGTCTTCCGCGACGTCACCTGCAGCGGCGCCACGACGGCCGACCTCACCACCGCCCAGCCGTCGAACACGCCGGGCGGCACCCCGGCCCCGCCGCAGTACGACGCCCTCTCGCGCACCACGACCCTCGTCACCGTCGGCATCGGCGGGAACGACATCGGCCTCATCTCGGTGGGGGTCGGCTGCATCAACGCCGGCCTCAACCCCACGGCCCCGAGCTGCCAGGATCAGTTCGGCCGGACCTACGAGCGCAAGATCGACGCCTTCGCGGCGACGTACGGCACGGTGGTCGACCAGATCCGGGCGCGGGCCCCCCGAGCCCGCATCCTCCTCGTCGGCTACCCGACGACGATCCGTCCGAACGGCTGCTACCCCACCCAGCCCATCCGGCCCACCGACGCGACCTACCTCCAGAGCCTGATCAACCGGCTGGACCGGCGGATGCGCGACCAAGCGGTCGCCCACGGCGCGCAGTACGTCAACCTCCTGCCGTCCACCGTCGGCCACGACGTCTGCGCGCCGTTCCCGACCGAGTGGGTCGAGGGGCCGGTGCCGCAGCAGCCGGCGTATCCCCTGCACCCGAACGCGCTGGGCATGCAGAACGCCGCGAAGCAGGTCCTCAAGGTGGTGAGGACCGAGCGGGACGACCGGGGGGACCACTGGCCAGACGACCAGAGACGGCGATAGTCGCCGACCTGTTCGTGACGGCCCTGGTCGGCCTCGCGCGCAGCGACGTGATGCCCAGCCAGGCCCCGGCTGCCTCCCGCCGCCCGGGAGGTGATTGACACCCGGAGCCGGGCGCCGGGACACTGATCTGGGCCCCAGACCTTCGAGGAATCGCCCGAGCGGGTGACGGGGCGCCTTCGCTCCGCGGGCCAGCCGCCCGGGCAGTGGTCAGGAGGGCGCGGTGCAGCGTGATTTCGACCGAGGCTACCGGGGCGCCTACCGGCGGTTGGTCCTGAGCTTCCCCGACGAGTCGGTCTACCCGGCGGACTCCTTCCGGGTCGAGTGGGGCCCGATCTTCCACCGTGGCCGGTTGGACGGGACCGCCCGGGTGCTGGTGATCGGTCAGGATCCCGCGACGCACGAGGCGATCACGCGGCGGATCCTCGTGGGGGAGGCCGGCCAGCGCGCGCAGGGCCTCCTGGCGCGACTGGGCATCACGCGCAGCTACGTCTTCATCAACACGTTCCTGTACTCGGTGTACGGCCAGGGCGGTGGGACCCGGCACATCGACGACGAGGGCATCACGCGCTACCGCAACCGGTGGATCGACGCGATCGTCAAGGGCCAGCAGATCGAGGCGATCATCACCCTGGGCCAGCTCGCGGACCAGGCCTACCAGGCGTGGCGGACGACCCCGGTCGGCGCCGCGAACCGGGCCGCGTACGCCACCGTCCGGCACCCGACCTACCCCGAGTCGGCCAGCCGCTCAGGGGCGCTCACGAAGGCGGAGGCGTTCCAGCGCCTGTGCGACTCGTGGAACACCGCGCTCGACGCGCTCCACCCGGTGGTCTCCCCGGACGCGCCGGTGCCGCTGCGGCACTACGGCACCACGATCACGAAGGACGACCTCGCGCCGATCCCCGAGATCGACCTGCCACCGGGCCTGCCGGCGTGGATGGGTGGACTCGATGCGTGGGCGTCGCGCTCGGGCACGGACGTCCAGACCAAGCGCGCCACGATCGCCGTGACCGTCCCCACGCGGGCACGCGCCTGGCCCGTCCTCTGAGGGTGGGCCCGTGACCGAGCTGGTGATCGCCGGTCAGGTCGTGCCCATGGTCGGCGACGTGCCGGCCGAGCCCCGTCGGGGGCGGGTGTGGATGCGGGACGACGCGATCATCGACGTCACCGTCGGCGACCGGCGGCTCCGAGGCTTCGCCGGCGCACCGGAGGTCGACGTCGGCGACTCGTACGTCCTGCCGGGCTTCATCGACATGCACAACCACCTCGCCTACAACGCGCTGCCGCTCTGGTCCGAGCCCGGCCGGACCGAGCCGTGGCTGCACAACAAGCACTGGACGCAGGCCGACACCTACACCGAGTCGATCACCGAGCCGGCGTGGACCTATGCCAAGGCCTGCCCGGAGGCGCTCCTGGGGTACGTGCAGGTGCGGGAGATGGCGGGCGGCGCGACGGCGGCCCAGGGCTGGCCGTCCTCCAACCGCGGCTACCAGACGGTGATGCGCAACGTCGACGACGAGCGGGCCGGGCGCGACGGCAAGGCCGGAGCCGACCTGATCTACACCTCGGTCGTCACCAAGACCGGCGACGCACTCGCCACCTCCGTGCGCCGGATGGAACAGGGCGCCGGGTTCATCTACCACTGCGCCGAGGGCCGGCAGGGATCGCGGGTGCGCCGCGACTTCACCGACCTGCAACGCGCCGACGGGCTGCTCCCGACCTTCATCGGCATCCACTGCTGCGCCGTGTCACCCGAGGAGTGGCTGCAGTGGTCCGAACCGAACGCCGGGGGAGTGGTGTGGTCCCCCCTGTCGAACATCGTCCTCTACCGGGACACCACGCGCATCGACGATGCGCGGACCCGGGGCGTGCTCGTCTGCCTGGGCTCGGACTGGGGGCCGTCGGGCACCCGGAACCTGCTCGGTGAGATGAAGGTGGCGCGGGTGGCCGCTCGCTGGCTCGGGTCATCGCTCACCGACCGCGACATCGTCCAGATGGTCACGGCCAACCCGGGCCACCTCCTGGAACGGTGCTGGGGACGCCCGACCGGGCGGCTCGTCCCGGGCGGCTTCGCCGACGTGACCGTCGTGCGCGGCCACGGAGGGGGTGACCCCTGGCGCCGCATCGTCGCCGCCACCGAGCTGCACGTCGAGCTCGTCGTCGTCGGGGGGGTCCCCCGGTACGGCGACCGCGACCTCATGCTGGCCGCCGGCGCCCCGGCCGGCTTCCCCATGACGGTGCGCCGGCGCCGCAAGCTCGTCGCGCTCCCCGACCCGTCCGACACCTCGCGGGCCTGGTCGTGGGAGGACATCGTCGGGACCCTGCGGGCCGTGCAGGCCGACCCCCAGGCAGCGATCGCGAACGCCTCCGCCCGGGCCGGCACCGGGCCACGGTTCGCCGACGACGCCGCGCTCGAGCTGTTCCTGGACATGCCGGACACCCGGCGCACCGGGAGGGCCGGGCCGCCGAAGGACCCGAGCGCGGTCCGCATCCCCCCGGTGCCGCCCATCGAGCACGACGAGGAGTTCTTCGACGCGCTCGACGCCGCCCCGATCCAGGCGGGAATCCTGGCGCGGCTGCGGCGGGAGTTCGGGCTGTGAGCGCGCTCCGGGACGAGACGGTGCGCGCCCAGCGCGGCCTCCCGTTGCGGCAGGTTCTCGCCGTGCCGGAGGAGCCGTCGGCGCTCCCCGTGGACCTCACCGTGCCGCAGCGTCACGACCTGATCGACCTCTGGTGCCAGCTCGTCACCGACGTCTACGTGCACTACGAGCAGAAGCGCGCGCTCTACGGGTACGACCCCGTCCGTGCGCTCAACGCGCTCCGGCGCCAGGTCCCCTACCTCGACGGCCCCGGGTTCCTGCGCGAGCTCACCCTCCTGGTGAACCGGCTGCGCGACCAGCACACCCAGCTGTACCTGCCCGGAACCGACCCGCGACGTACGCCGCGGGTCGCGGCGCTGCCGTTCCTCGTCGAGGTCTACGGCGAGTACGGCACCCCGACCTACGTGGTCACCAAGATCAGTGGGGCCGTGGGCGATCCCCGCTTCGCGGCGGGCGTCCGGCTGACGACGTGGAACGGTGTCCCGTTCCCCCGTGCCGTCGACCTGTACGCCGAGACCCTCACCGGCGGACGCCCCGACGCACGACGGGCCCGGGCCCTGGAGACCTTGACGCAGCGGCCGCTCGCCTACCTGCCGCCTCCCGACGAGCTGTGGGTGGACGTCGGCTACCGCGACCCCGCTTCCCCGGATCCGCCGGACGCGCCGGACGGCACGATCCGCTTCGAGTGGCGTGCGATCGACCCGTCGACGGCGCTCAGCGCACCCCACGCGGTCGACGTGCGGACCCGCCGTGCGGTGGACGCGACCAGCGAGGCCGCACGACGGGCCCGCAAGCTGCTCTTCCAACCCGCACTCTGGGAGCGCGAGGTCACCGGTACGCGGCACGACGCCAAGGCCGCCTCGTGGATGGAGACGGCGTTCCCGGACGCCATCTCGGCGCGGAGGCTCGCGACCAGCCACGGGACGTTCGGGTACCTGAGGCTGTGGACCTTCGACGTGGACCACAGCGACGGGTTCCTCGCCGAGGCCGATCGCCTGCTCCGCAGCATGCCGCGCAAGGGCCTGATCATCGACCTGCGCTCCAACCCCGGAGGGGCGATCGAGGTCGCCGAACGCCTCCTGCAGCTGTTCACGACCACGCAGATCCAGCCGGTGCGGTTCGCGCTCCGGGCCACTCCCGCCATGGCCGCCCTGACCGAGGCCGACGGCAACGGCGCCGACCTCGCGGACTGGGCGCCGTCGGTGACCAGCGCGCTCGACCTCGGCGAGGAGTACTCCCAGCACCTCCCCATCAGCGACCCGGACCGCTGCAACGGCCACGGGGTCGCCTACCGTGGCCCGGTCGTCGTGGTGGTCAACGCCACGACGTTCTCCAGCGGAGACATCTTCGCCGCCGGGATCTGCGACCACGGGATCGGCCAGATCGTCTCGATCGGGGAGGGGACCGGTGCCGGTGGCGCCAACGTGTGGACCAGCGCCGACATCGAGTACGCCTACCACTGTGCGGGATTGACGCTGCCGCCGCGGCCGCCCGGCGTCGCCTACTCCATCTCCGTGCGCCGCGTCGCCCGCAGCGGCACGGCCTCCGGCCTCGCCATCGAGGACGTCGGGGTGCCGGGGGACGAGCACTACGACATGACCGAGGACGACGTCCTCGGCGGCAACCACGACCTCACCGACTTCTGCGCCCGGCTGCTGCTCGCGACCTGAGACCGCCCGGACGACGCGGAGCCCCTGGCGGTGAGCCACGGCCCGGGTGGCCGCGTCCGCCGGGGTCACTCGTCGGCGAAGTGGCAGGCCACCCGGCGGCCGGCTCCCAGCTCCCCCAACGGCGGAGCAACCTCGGCGCAGACGCTCTCGGTAAGCCCTCGAGGACAGCGCGAGCGGAACGGACAGCCCCGCGGTGGGTCCAGGGGGCTGGGGGCCTCACCCTCAGCGGTCCAGTCCGTGGTGGTGCCGTGCCGCTGTGGCACGGCCTCCGGGATGGCCGCCATCAGGGACTTGGTGTACGGATGCCGTGGGTCCGCGAAGAGCGTCTCGCGATCGGCGATCTCGACGATCTCGCCGAAGTACATCACCGCGATCGTGTCGCAGAGGTACCGCACGACCGCGAGGTCGTGGGCGATCATCAGGAAGGCGATGCCCAGCTGGTCCTGCAACGCCCGGAGCAGGTTCATGATCTGCGCCGCCGTCGACACGTCGAGGGCCGACACCGGCTCGTCGAGGACGAGCAGGGAGGGATCCACGGACAGCGCCCGTGCGATGTTCACCCGCTGGGCCTGCCCGCCCGACAGCTGGTGGGGGTAGGCGTGCGCGTGCTCCGGGCTGAGGCCGGTGAGTCGTAACAGCTCGGCCACCTTGGCCTCGCGGTCTGCCGTGGTCCCGATCCCCAGTGCCTCCATCGGCTGCCGGATCGACTCCTCGGCCCGACGCCTGCGGTTCAGCGAGGCGTGGGGATCCTGGAAGACGATCTGCATCCGGCGCCGCATCCGGCGCACCTGCTCGGCGCTCTGTTCCGCGAGGTCCGCGCCCTCGAGGACGACCCGTCCCTCGCTCGGCTCGACGAGCCAGGTCACCGCCCTCGCCACGGTCGACTTGCCCGATCCGGTCTCGCCGACGATGCCCAGGGCGCGACCCGGCCCGATCGAGAAGGACACGTCCCGGACGGCGGCGACCGAGCGTCGGCCGCGCCCACCCACCCGGTAGCGGTGGCTCAGGTTCTCCACGCTCAGTACCGGCTGCACGCCGTGGTCCGTCGCGACAGGGCTGTTCACGAGATCTCCTCCGGGTTGAAGCAGGCTGCCCACCGGTCGGGAGTGGGCCCGGTCACCGCCGGCGGCGTGCGGGACCCGCAGACCTCCAGGGCGCGATGGCACCGCGGGCTGAAGTTGCACCCCGTGGGCCGTTGCGCGGGAAGGGGCTGACGTCCGGGGATGACGTCGAGCTCACGGGTGACGTCCGCGTCGATGGCACAGCGTGACCGCAGGAGTGCCGCGGTGTACGGATGGCGTGGCCGCGAGCACAGCGCGTCGGCGGCACCGTGCTCCACGATCCGCCCCGCGTACATGACGGCCAGCTCGTCGCAGAATCCGGCCGCCACGCCGAGGTCGTGGGTGACGAGCACGACCGCCAGGCCGCGGTCCGCCGAGAGCTGCCGGAGGTGCTCCAGGATCCGTGCCTGGGTGGTCACGTCCAGCGCAGTCGTCGGTTCGTCGGCGATCAGCACGTCAGGATCACTGGACAGCGCCATCGCCAGCATGACCCGCTGCCTCATCCCGCCCGAGAGCTCGTGCGGGTAGGCCTCGAACCGGCGCGTCGGGTCGGGGATCCCGACGTCGGCGAGCAGCGCCTCCGCCGTGCGACGCGCCGCCGCCTTGCTCACGCTCGAGTGCAGCCGGATCCCCTCCACGATCTGTCGACCCACGGTGAACACCGGGTTCAGGGAGGACATCGGGTCCTGGTAGACCATCCCCAGCCGGCGCCCCCGGAGGCGGGCTCGCTCCGACTCGGAGAGGCCGACCAGCTCCTGCCCGCAGACCGTGATGCTCCCGTGCGAGACGCGCAGGGGGTCACGCAGCAGCCCCATGACCGCGAGCGCGGTCAGCGACTTCCCCGACCCGGACTCCCCGACGATGCCGAGCCGCGTGCCCCGGGGGAGCTCGAGGGACACCGACTCGACCGCGTGGACGGCACCGTGCGGTGTGTCGATCGTGACCGTCAGGTCCCGCACCGAGAGCACCGCGCTCCGGTCGCTCTGCTCGCGGACCGAGCCTGCCTGGACGGGATCACGTGGCGTCATGGGGGCTGAGCACCTCCCTCAGGGTGTCTCCGAGCGAGTTGAGTGCCCAGACCGCCGTGACCACGACGATCCCGGGCCACAACGCGTAGGCCGGATAGGTGTAGATGTTCTGGTACCCCTGCAGCATCAACGTTCCGAGCGACGCCTGTGGTGGTTGGACGCCCAGCCCGAGAACGCTGAGGCCCGCCTCGGTGAGGACGGCGAACGCTCCCACCAGCGAGGCCTGGACCAGCAGGATGTTGACGATGTTGGGGAGGAGCTCCTTGAGGAGGATCGCGACCGGCCGCATCCCGCCCGCCTGGGAGGCCAGCGCATACTCCATGGACCGCTCCTGCAGCATGGACGACCGCACCAGCCTCGCCACCACCGGCGCGTTGAGCAGGCCGATCACCACGATGAGGATCGTCAGGGACGAGCCGAGGCTGGCGACGAAGAGCAGGGCCAGCAGGAACGTGGGGATGGCCATCACGCCGTCCACGAGGCGCATCAGCACCTCCGGGAGGAGCACACCCCGCCCGCTCGCCAGAAGCCCCCAGAGCAGGCCGACGACCATCGCGACCACCACGGACCCCGCTGCCACCGCCAGCGTCAGTCGAGTTCCGTAGATGACGCGGCTGAGCATGTCGCGGCCGAGCTCGTCGGTCCCCAGCCAGTAGGACGGGCTCGGGTTCTGGAAGATCGCATCGGCATGGATCTCCTGGGGTGGGTACGGCGCCACGAGCGGGGCGAGTGCCGCGGCCAGGGCGAGGAGGAGCAGCACGGCGGCCGCGATCCCGGCTGCCGGCCGCCGGGCCAGTCGGGCGAGCACCCGTCGACGGGGTGCCGTGCGGCTCGTGGGAGCCGGACTCTGGGCACTCGATGAGGAGACTGAGGTCATCGGCCCTCCACGCGGATCTGTGGGTTGAGGAATCCATAGGCGAGATCGACCATGAGGTTGACGGCGACGAACAGCGCGGACAGCAGCAGCACGACGCCCTGGAGCACGCCGTAGTCGCGAGCGTTGACCGCGGACACCGTCAACGAGCCGAGGCCGGGCCACCCGAAGATGTACTCGATGAGCACGACCCCGCCGAGCAGCTGCCCCGTCATCAACCCCAGGAACGTCAACGTGCTCATCAGCGCGTTCGGGAGCGCGTGGCGGACGATCGCGCGCCCCCGCGTGAGTCCCTTGCCCTCCGCGGTGCGCATGTAGAGGTTCCGGGACACCTCCGCCAGGCTGGAGCGCAGGAACCGCATGAGCGGGCCCGCCAGACTGATCCCGAGGGTCACCGCAGGCATCAGCAGGTGACTCAGGTTGCCGACCGGGTCCTCGGAGAGCGCCACGTACCCCCGTGCCGGGAACCAGCCCAGGTAGACGGCGAACGCGACGACGAACAGGATGCCCAGCCAGAACTGCGGGACCGCCATCGAGGCGGTCACGAAGCCCGACCCGATGCGGTCGGCCCACGACCCCGGCCGGATGGCGCCCAGCAGGGCTGCCGGCACGGCGACGAGGATGGCGATGAGCAACGCGGCGACGCCCAGCTCGAGCGTCGCGGGGAGCCGTTGACCGATCAGCTCCGAGACCGGGTACTGGCTGACGTAGGAGACCCCGAAGTCCCCGTGGAGCGCACCGCCCAGCCACTCGACGAACTGCACGACCAGCGGCTGGTCCAGCCCGAGTTCCGCGCGCATCAGTCGCGCCGTCTCGGCGGTGTCGCTCGTCGTGGCGGCGCCGAGCTTGCTGAGCACCGGGTCCCCCGGCAGGACGCGGAGCAACGCGAAGGTCACCACGGACACGAAGGCGAGGAGCAGCAGCGTGCTGGCGGATCGTCGGAGGGCGAATCGCAGCACGGCCTAGCCCGTCGTCCTGCCGCGGCGGGAACGCCCGGCTCGTGGAACAGTCACTGGTCACCCTCCGTGAGGCTCGATCGGTACGGCGTCATGTAGGTCAGCCGGGGCATCTGGTCGGCGAGGGCGCCCCCGTCGACCACGACCGTGGTCCCGTTGACGTAGCGCCCGGCATCGGAGAGCAGGAAGATCACGGCCCCCACGCAGTCCTGAGGCGTGCCGAAGCCACCTCGCAGCGGGATGCGCTCGCGCCACGCTGCCGTCAGCGCGTCGATGTCCCCCGGGAAGTCCGCCGCGATGTCGGTGTCGATCATGCCCGGCGCCACGGCATTGGTGGTGATGCCGTGGGGTCCCAGCTCGGCGGCCAGGGACTGCGTCAGCAGCTCGACCGCCCCCTTCGAGGCGTTGTAGTGGGCCAGGCCCGACTCCGCGACGAGCCCGTTCTTGGACGACATGTTCACGATGCGCCCCGTGACCCGGTCCCGGATCATGTGTTCGGCGACACGCTGCGCGAGGAAGAACGGCGCCTCGACGTTGACGCGCATGGTGGTGCGCCAGCTGTCCGTCGTGATCTCGTTGAAGTGCTCGAGGTACGCCACCCCGGCGTTGTTGACCAGGCCGGTGATCGGAGCGCCGTGGTCCCCACGGATGGTGTCGACGAGGTCCGCCAGCCGGTCCGTCTCGGCGAGGTCGGCGACGTACTCACTGCTCGTCCCGCCCGCCGACGCCACGGCGGCGCGGGTCGCGCCGAGATCGCCGCGGTCGACGAGCACGAGGTGGGCACCGGCTCGGGCGAGGCCCACAGCGAGACCGGTACCGATCCCACGGGCGGCCCCGGTGAGGATGATGGTCTGCCCCGTCAGGGAGAAGATGTCTGTCATGACGCGTCCCCACTCGCCTACGCGAGTGGAGCCTCCCCTCCGGGTTCACTGCCGAGTCCGTCGGTCCAGCGCCGAGGGTCCGGCACCGGGACGACGGCCCCGCCCGTGGCGATCGAGGTCTCCGAGACGATCCCCGGGAGGGTCATGTCCAGCGCACGGTAGACGTCGATGGGTGGCCTCTCGCCGAGGCGCACCGCGCGCACGAACTCGCGCAGCGGCCAGGTGTCGGAGCCGCCGTGCCCCGTGGAGTCGAGCGGCTGTCGGAAGCGATCCGGCAGGAACTCCTCGGCGTAGGTCTCCAGGTCGTCCCAGCAGTTCTCGGCGGTCCGGCCCCCGACGTGGACGCGGCAGGCCTCACCCTCGGCCCGCCCGGCCTCGTAGGCGCCGGAGGTGCCCTGCACGCTGTAGTAGTCCATGAGCTCGGGGCGCGGAGACAGGATGTCCAACCGCACGCGGACGAGCGCGCCCCCCGCGGTGCGTCCGGTGAGGGAGACCATGTCCTGGATCTCGTACTCGGGAAAGTTGTTGCGGCCGGCCCCGACACACGAGATCGAGGTCAGCCGGTCGTCCAGCCACCCCAGGACCGGACCGAGGCTGTGCGTGGGATACGTGAGGGCGTCGCGGCCGGCCTGCCAGTACCGACGCCAGGTCGGTGAGCCGTCGGGCCGTGTGAGCAGGTCCGGCACGGCGTGCAGGTACTCGCCGTCGGCGGCGTAGACGGTCCCGAGTGCGCCGCTGCGGACCATCTCCCCGAGGATGAGGTTGGGGCGCATGTACACGTAGTTCTCGGCGAGCATGTACTGCGCGGTGCTCGTGCGGACGGCTCCGAGCAACGCGTGTGCCTGCTCCAGGTCCACGGCAGCGGGCACCTCGCTGAGGACGTGGACCCCGGCTCCCAGCGCCTCGATCGCCTGGGGCGCGTGGTGGTGCTGCGGCGAGGCCACGACGACGACGTCGACGCGCTCGAGCAGCTCGCTGTAGGAGTCGCACGTGACCCCGAAGCCGTGCTCGTCGCGGAAGGCCGTCGCTGCTGCCGGGTCCGGGTCGTACACCGCGCTCAGCCGGACCCGGTCCAGGGCCCGTGCGGCGGCGATGAACCCACCGCCGCGGCCCGCGCCGACGACGCCGAGCCTCAGGTCGTCCGTGGTGGTGGTCATGGCGTCCTTTCCGTCCTGGGGTCGCCGGCCCGGGGGCCGGGCGTCGCCACCTCGAGCGCCGCGTCGGTTCCGCTCGAGCCGTGGACCGTCGCGTACAGGTCCTCGAAGAAGTAGTCCACGAGGAGCTCCGTGCGACCGTCGAGCCGGTAGGCGACGGGTCCACGGACGACCCGGTTGGGGAGGACCCCCTGCTTGCAGAGCAGGTACTTCTCCAGTGCGATGTACCCGTCCAGGCCGGGGGCCAGGGACAGCAGGGGCGTCAGGGCCGCGTGGATGGTCCGCGCGCGGCGGACCTGCTGGCTCTCCAGGGCCCGCCACAGCGCGACGATGGCCCACACCAGGTCCGACCCCGGCATGGTCCCGACGACACCCCGCGGATGCGTGTCCATCAGCGCCTGGCCGCCGCTCCCCTCGAAGGCCCTGGCCGTGGCGTCCGTGGCGTCGAGCAGGGACTGCAGCCGCTGCCCCAGCGGCGGGGCCTCCGGCTTGAAGGCCACCTTCTGTGGCCCGTAGCCCAGCAGCAGCCTGGCCTGGAGCGTGGTCGACAACGGGGTGCCGACGTATCCGCTGGCGTCCTGAACGATCAGGGGGAGCGCGACCGCGTCCGCGATGCGCGAGAAGTAGGCGTACTGCTCGTCGTCGTCCAGGGTGACGGTCGTGGGCGGGATCGCCATCACCGCGTTCGCGCCGACCGACTCGGCATGGCGGGCTCGTTCGAGGGCCATCGAGGTCGACTCCGCTCCGACGCTGACCACGACCACCCCACGGTCCCGGTTCAGGACGACGACGCGCTCCACCAGCTCGCAGCGTTCGGCATCGGTCAGGCGCAACATCTCGGAGACCATCGCGATCGTGAGACCGTCGGCGCCCTGGCGGTACTGCCAGTCCACCAGCTCGGCCAGGGCGTCGTAGTCGATGGACTCGTCCACGGCGAAGGGAGTGGCCAGGACAGGCAGCACGCCTGCGATGGCTCTCGTCATGCCTGTCACACCTTTCGGCAGATCCGACTTGCGTTCGTATTGGCCGAACGGAACCGAGTCTGTCTCGTCTCCGGGTGCCTCGTCAAGTGGCGGGGTCTCGGGCATGTCAGTAGGTCGCCCGTCCGCCGCTGACGTCATAGACCGCTCCGGTCGAGAAGCTGACCCGGTCCGAGCAGAGCCAGGCCACGAGCTCGGCGACCTCCTCCGGACGTCCCACGCGCTTCATGGGGATGAGGCTGGTGATGTGCGCCAGCACCTCGGGCGTCGTCGCCGCGTTCATGGGGGTGTCGATGACCGCCGGCGTGACGGCGTTGACGAGGACGCCGTCGGCGGCCAGCTCCTTGCCCAGGGACTTGGTCAACGCGATCACCGCGGCCTTGCTGCCCGAGTAAGCGGCCATGTTCGGGTTGCCGTCCTTGCCCGCCATGCTCGCGAGGTTGACGACGCGTCCCCACCCGCGACGGCGCATGCCCGGGACGACGGCACGGCAGACGTTGAAGGTCCCGTGCACGTTGACCGCGAAGGTCTTGGCCCACTCCTCGTCGGAGATCTCCCACAGTGGCTTGTTCGGGCCGACCACCCCCGCGCTGTTGACCACGATGTCGACGGGCCCGACCCCACGGAGGGCCGCGTTCACCTCCTCGGAGGAGGACACGTCCGCCACCACGTCGGCATCGTCGGCGACATCCAACGTCACCACCTCGACACCCTCCTCCTCGAGTCGAGCGGCAGTCGCGGCTCCGAGCCCGCTGCACCCTCCAGTGACCAACGCCGTACGTGACATGACTTCACCCTTCGCTTGCATCGGTGGGGTTTGGTTCGGTGGTGTTTCGTTGTGCTGCAGTTACACTGGCCGCCGTGAGAGCCCGGAAGACCCCCCCGTCAACAGGTCCGGCGACGTGACGGAGTACCTCCCGCGCCCGGCGTCGGACGAGACCTTCCTCCTCGGGGAGGGGCCCGTGTGGGACGTGGCCGGCAGTCGGTTCCTGTGGCTGGACATCCTCCGGGGGCACGTGCTCGAAGGCGTTCTGGCAGACGGTCGTGTCGAGGTCTCGGCGCGTCACGACATGGGGGAGATGGTGGGTGCGGTCGCGCCCGGCCCCGACGGCCGGCTCCTGGTCGCGGTGCAGGAGGAGCTGGTCGTGCTCTCGCCGGACGGCTCCCGGGCCCGTGGGCCACGCGTCGTGCCGGCGGGCACGGCGAGCCGCACCAACGACGGCGGTGTGGACCCGGCGGGACGCTTCCTCGTGGGGACGATGGCACTGGACGAGCGCGTCGGGCGCGAGCGGCTGGTGCGCTGGGACGGCGACGGCACGCTGGTGGTACTCGACGATGACCTGCTCTGCTCGAACGGTCTTGCGTGGTCCCCGGACGGCACCGTGCTGTACTCCGTCGACACCATCCCCCGCATCGTGTGGCGCCGGTCCTACGACCCGGACAGTGGCGCCGTCGGGATCCGTACGCCGCACCTTCGACTCGGCGACGGGCTCCCGGACGGGATCTGCGTGGACGCCGGGGGCAACCTCTGGGTCGCGGTCTGGGGCGCCGGGGAGGTGCGACGGTACGCCCCGGACGGCCGGCACCTCGACACGGTCCGGGTCCCCGCGCCGCACACCTCGAGCGTCGCCCTGGTGGGACCGCATCTCGACCTCCTCCTCGTCACGACGGCACGCAGTGGGCTGGACCCCGCACAGCTGGAGGCCCATCCCGACTCCGGCCGGCTGTTCAGCGTCACCGTCGACACCCCCGGGATCCCGGGGACGCCGTGGCGGTGGCCGGCACCGGCCACGCGCTAGCCCGCAGCGGCCGGCTGCTCGGTCCCACCGTCGGACCGAGCAGCCGACGCGCCCGCGAGAGGCGCTACTCGGTGAACCCGGCGTCCCGGAGCACCAGGTCGCCGGTGGGGTTCGTCCAGACGCCCCCGACGTCGGTCTGCAGTGCCGAGAGCACCGGGGTGTGCATGCTGACGACGGTCGGGGCGAGCTCGTCCTCGATCGCCTGCATCTGGTCGTACAGACCCTTGCGGACCGACTGGTCCGTCGTTCCGGCGGCCTCTGCCGCGAGGGCGTCGAACTCCTCGTTGCTCCAGCGGCAGTCGCACCCGCCGCTCAGCAGCCGGCCGAACATGTACGTCGGGTCGTTGGGGTCGCCTCCTGCGTTGGGCACGATCCGCCCCGGGTAGTCGGTGTTCAGGAAGCCCGCGACCCACGCGCCGACCTCGTTGTTCTCGATCTTCAGGGTGATCCCGATCTTCTCGAGGTTCGCCTGCAGCAGCTGCGCCTCCTTGACCCACTCCGGGTACGCACCGGCGATGCCCCACCAGGTCAGGGTGTCGCCCTCGGTGACCCCGGCCTCGGCGAAGAGCGTCTTGGCCTTCTCGAGGTCCAGCGAGTACTCCGGCAGCTCGGCGTCGTAGGCCCACGACACCTCCGGGATGACGGAGTTGCGCACGGCGGGGGTCCCGAAGCCGGAGTACGCGACGTCCTTGATGGCATCCCGGTCCATGGCGTAGGCCAGCGCCCGTCGAGCTCGTGGATCGTCGAAGGGCGGGTTGAGGTTGTCCAGCGTCAGGTAGTGGACCTGGGTCGACACCTCCGGCTCGAGCACCGTGATCCCACCCCCGGCCGTGATGCTTCCCGCGTCAGCGGTCGGGACGTTCCAGAGCACGTCGATCTCCTGGGAGCGCATCGCGGTCAGTCCGGCCGCGGAGTCGTTGACCTGCACGAAGCGGATCTCGTCGAGCAGGGGCGCCTTGCCCCAGTACTGCTCGTTCCTCGCCACCGTGAGGGACTGGTTCGGCACGAAGTCCTCGACCACGAAGGGGCCGGTTCCCACGGGTTCCTTGTTGATGGTCGACTCGGACTCGGGTGCGACGATGCGCACGGAGGACAGCGCGAGCGGCAGCGACACGTTGGGCTTGCCCGTGGTCACCTTCACCGTGGACTCGTCCACCTCCTCGACGTCCGTCACGGCCGCCAGGTACTGGTGGGCGATGGAGGGACTCTTGGGGTCGATCACGCGATCGATGTTCCAGACGATGTCCTTGGCCGTCACGGCGCGCCCGTTGGTGAACTCGACCTCCGGCCGAAGGGTGAACGTCCACTCCTTCGCGTCCTCGGAGTTCTCCCACGTCGACGCCAGACCGGGCACCAGGTCACCGTCCTCGGAGACCTCGGTCAACCCGTCCCACAGCAGCGGGTACAGGGACCGCTCCCACTGGAGGGTCGCCAGGCTGGGGTCGAGCTGCGAGATGGCACCCTGCCCGGTGGCGACGGTCAGGCTCCCGCCCTCCCGCAGCTCACCGGCTGATCCGGCCGACCCCTCCGGGGTGGGGGAGGGCGACCGCGCGCACCCCGCCGCCACCAGTGTCCCGAGCACGACCACGGCACCCCATCGCGCCACTACCGCTGAACGACGACTCATCACAGCCCTCTCCGAAACGACTCACGAGATCTGACACGTCGAGCGTTCCGTGGCCGGGGCCACGGATCCCTACGTTCGTTATAGCCGAACCGGGTTCGCTCCAGTGCAAGAATGCTGGAGACGAGGATGGGTGTCAAGACGCAATCACGTCCTGGTCCCGCGCGCTCCGGCTCGTCGGGGCGGAGGTCCGCGGACGGGTCGTGGGCGTCGAGAGCCGATGAGCGCGGACGCCGGAGCGCGGACCCCACCGGCGTCTCGGCAGCGGGCCGCGAGGGCGCGCTCGACCCCTGGCGAGGGCAGGGGTTTCCCCGCCGGGACGCCAGGGCCCCCGACAGCAGGAGCGTGCGGGTCAGTCGAGCCCGAGCAGACCGAGCGCGTCCCGGCGGATGACCCCCTCGAGCTGCTCGGCGTCCAGGGCGGGCAGGCCCTCCGGGGACCGGACGCCACCGAGCCTCCGGAGCCCGGCCACGGACTCGTCCACCGTCGTGAAGGGGAAGTCGCTGCCGAAGAGCAGCTTGTCCCAGACCCCGTACTCCTGCGCCAGCATCAGGGCGTGCCACAGCTGGAACGGGCGGTAGTGGAGCGCGCTCAGGTCCGCGTAGACGTGCGGATGCTTCCTGATCACCGCCAGGCACTCCCCCTCGTAGGGATGTCCCAGGTGGGCCAGGATCATCCTGACCTCCGGGTGACGGCGTGCCACGGCGTCCGCCAGCCCCGGACGGGCGTACTCGAGGGGTGCCTGCGCGACGAACGTGGTCCCGGTGTGCAGCAGGACCGGCAGCTGGTGCGTGCTCGCGTAGGCCCAGAGGTGGTCCAGGTCCGGACTGGAGGGGTCGAAACCGGCGTACATCGGGAGGAGCTTGATCCCGCGGAGTCCCAGGTCGCGGTGACCGTGCTCCAGCTCGTCCTGCCAGGCCGGCTGCGTGGGGTCGATCGACATGAAACCGATCAGGCGCTCCGGGTCGCGACCCACGTGCGCCGCGACGTCCTCGTCGTCCACCCACAGACCCGACAGGCGGGCCTTGCCACCGAACACGACGGTCCGGGTGTCCGGTGGTGCGGTGGAGGCGTACTGCTCCCACGGCACCGAGAGGCTGACCTCCCCGCCGTGGGCTCGGCTCGCCTGCCGGGTGAACCCCTCGGTGACGTGGTCCGGGCACTCGAACAGGTGGGTGTGCACGTCGACGATCACGAGCGCTTCCTCGTCTCCCAGCCGGTGTCGAAGAGGTTCCAGAAGCCGTAGGAGGGCGGGTGCTCGGCGAAGACGTCGTCGTTGAGCTCCACGCCGATGCCGGGACGCGTGGGGAGGTCCAGATGGCCGTCCGAGATGGGCAGGCAGCCGGGGAGCGCGTCGAAGACGTGCGGCTCGAGGAGCGCGTCGAAGGTCTCGAGGATCTTGAAGTTGGTGGTCGCAGCGGCCAGGTGCGCGGTCGCCGTGGTGCAGAAGGGCGAGTTCGAGTTGTGCGGCGCGACGACCAGGCCGTGTGCGTCCGCCTGGGCCGCGAGCTTGCGGATCTCGGTGTACCCCCCGGCCATCGAGAGGTCGGGCTGGATGATGTCCACCGCCCGGGTGGCGAAGAGCTGCTTGTAGTCGAACCGGTTGTGGAAGTGCTCACCGCCGGAGATCGGCACGTTCGTCAGGGTGCGCAGCGCGTGGTACTGCTCGATCTGCGTCCAGGGAAGCGGTTCCTCGAACCAGCCGATGTCGAGCGGCTCGAGGTCCCGGAGGATGCGGTTCGCCTCGTGCAGGGCGAAGCGCGCGTGCCCCTCGACGAACAGGTCCACCTCGGGCCCCACGGCGTCCCTGACCGACGCGACGATGTCGAGGGACAGGGTTCGCTCGGCCCGGCTGAGCTCACCCAGGCCCGGCCCGAACGGGTCGAACTTGAGGGCACTGAACCCCTTGGCCACGGTGTCGCGCGCCCGGTCCGCGAAGGCCTCCGGGGTGCGGGGTCCGGTGTACCAGCCGTTGGCGTAGACCCGCACGCGGTCGCGGCAGGCGCCGCCGACCAGCCGATAGACCGGGAGGCCCAGGTACTTGCCCTGGAGGTCGTGGAGCGCCTGGTCCACCCCGCTCAGCACGATGCCGCCGACGTCCCCGCCGCGCAGGTAGTCGCCCTGGTACATCCGCAGCCAGAGCTCTTCGGTGTCGAAGGGATCGGCACCGACGAGGTGTCGCTGTGCCATGTGCTGGGTGAGGAGGCAGGTTTCCTGCGTCCGGAAGGGATGGGTGATCTCCCCGACACCGACGAGGCCCTCGTCGGTACTCACGCGGACGAAGCTGAAGTCCCGCCACGCCGTCCCGAGCGTGAGCGTCTCGACCTTGCTGATTCTCCCGGCCCCCGTGGCGGGGCGGGTGCGGTTCACAGTGAACACAGGCATATCCGTTCGGCAGTAACGAATCTGATTCGGTAGGACCAGACTCTAGGATCCACCGAGCGCTCGCGTCAACGACCGCCGCGGTCGGCGTCACGGCCGGGCGGCGCGCCCGGGCCGGACGACCTCAGCCGCGGCGGCCCTGGAGTCCGTGGGTGAGGCGAGCGGCGTGGTCCTTGACGATCTCGCCCAGCCGGTCGAAGTCCGACTGCTCCGCGCGCAGCCGCAGCCCGGTCACGCTGATCGCCCCCACGTTGGCGCCGGCGTGGTCCCAGATCGGTGCGCCGACACACATGATGCCGTCGGCATCCTCCTCGCAGTCCAGCGCGTATCCCCGGTGCCGGGTGAGCTCGAGCTCGTCCATGAGGAGGTCGAGGTCCGTGATGGTGTGCTCGGTGCGGCGCTCCATCCCGGCCGCCGCCGCGACGGCCCGTGCCTCCTCCGGGGCCATCTGCGCGAGCAGCGCCTTGCCGACCGCGGAGCAGTGCGGGAGCTCCTGCTGGCCCATCCGGAGGTCCAGTCGGATCTGACCCGGAGCATTGACCTGCCCGACCACGGTGGCCTGACCCCCGTCGAAGGAGACGACCCGAGAGGACATCTGGGTGTGCGCGGTCAACGCTTGGAGGGCCGGCATGGCGGCGTCACGCAGGGAGACCTGCGCCAACGCCTCCTGCCCGAGGCGCACCAGCCCGAAGCCGAGTCGGTACACGCGCCCGGCTCCGTGGCCCTGGGAGTAGAGGATGCCTCGATCCACCAGGGTGAAGAGCGTGGCGAACGCCGCGCTCTTCGAGGCGCCGACCGCGGCGGCGATCTCGGTCACCGTCATGCTGCCGTCCGACTTCTCGATCGCCTCGAGGACGTCGATCGCCCGGTCGACACTGTTCACGCGGTAACGACTCTCGTTCGGCTTCACCGAACGATCGTGGCACCGCGGCACGACCCGGTCAATCCCGACGGAGCGCTCCCGGCCCCAACCAGGGGCTCTCCTCGGGGCCCTCCGGTCCGGCGCGCCGCGGTGGACACGACGCGGGGAGGGCCATACTCTGCTCTATACAGAACGATGTTCGGCAGGACAGAACGCCAGATGCCGATGGTGCGGGGCCGTTCCTCCCCGCGCCGGAGTCCGAGTACAGGAGGAGATCATGCGTCTCGCACGCGTTGGAGTGCCGGGCCAGGAGCGCCCGGTTGCCCTCGGTCCCGATGGCGGCGGGTTCGACCTGACCGGCCTCACCCACGACCTCGACGCTGCCTTCATCGCCGGGAACGGCATCGCGCGTGCTGAGGCGCTGGTGGCCGCTGGGCAGGCCCCCCCGCTCGACCTGCGCGGGCTACGCGTCGGTGCACCGGTGGCCCGGCCGGGGAAGGTGGTCTGCATCGGCCTCAACTTCAGGGACCATGCCGCCGAGACCGGTGCCCCCGTGCCGGCGGAGCCGGTCGTCTTCCTGAAGGCCAGCAACACGGTCGTGGGTCCCGACGACGACGTGCTGATCCCTCGCGGCAGCACCAAGACCGACTACGAGGTCGAGCTGGCCGTCGTCATCGGGAGCACGGCGCGCTACCTCGACTCGCCGGACGCGGCTCCCGCCCACATCGCCGGCTATGCGGTGGCACACGACGTCTCCGAACGCGCCTTCCAGCTCGAGCGGGGAGGCCAGTGGGACAAGGGGAAGTCGTGTGAGACGTTCAACCCCCTCGGCCCGTGGCTGGTGACCCCGGACGAGGTGGGTGATCCGCAACGGCTCGGGATGCGCCTCTGGGTCAACGGGGAGAAGCGCCAGGACGGCAACACCTCGGACATGGTCTTCGGGGTCAACCACGTCATCTGGTATCTCAGTCAGTTCATGGTTCTCGAGCCGGGCGACGTCGTCAACACGGGGACACCCGCAGGCGTCGCCCACGGCTCGTCCCGAGTCGGCTACCTCCGGGCCGGCGACGTGGTGGAGATCGAGATCGACGGTCTCGGGCAGCAGCGGCAGCAGCTGAGGTCCGCCTGAGGATCGACTCCGGACGGCGGCGGAGCCACGCCGGACGCACGGTCCGCGGGATGTGGGCGTCAGGTCGGGGTCGCGCCTGGCTGCGTAGGCCTACCCGGCCTCGCGGTCACAGCTGCTGACG
>CAVWSK010000002.1:0-1067990 GCA_963757635.1 uncultured Actinomycetota bacterium
ATAACGCCGCCTGCCGACCTGGTACGCGAGAGGCTCGTTCGAGGCTGGCCCGTGGCAGACGATGCGGAGTTCTGCGATACCTACCCGCGTGTGTTTCACGCTGCTTCGGAACTCGCTTGGCCATCGATCCAAACGCATGGGCTGCTGTCCACCGCGCGACTCCTAGATCTGTTCGGGATCGATCCGGAGGTGCAACGGGAGCTCTTGACTCGACAGCGGGCAGAGTCCATCCAGCTGGCGGCCCCCGGGCTTCCACCTGCCGTCATCCGAGATCAGAAGCCGATGAAGTTCCTGCGCGAGAAGATCGAGCCGGGCTGCAGCCTTGAAGACTTCCTGGTCGCCATCAACTCGCGCGTGCTCTTCTGGCCGAATCGCGAGCGCCTTGAACGGCTCCGCAACGCGAGGCAGTACCGGAACCAGACGCAGGTCATCATGCACGTGGACACCCGGAGGCTCGTGGGGCGCCACGGGGGTCGGATCCAGTTTGTGCCGGTTCAACAGTGGGGCGATCACTCAGCGCAACCATCCGCTTCGAAGCGCTAAGTCCTGGGTCTCGATTCACCGCTATCCCTACGCTGAGTATCGACGCACGTACGGCCGTGACGGTGCTCGACGCCGCCCCTGACGTCCTCGACTTGGCCGTCAAGGTCGAACACGTTTCCCGCGCCGCAGACTGAAGGCGTATTTCCGCCGCGCACCCACTTTCGCCCGACATCCGAGCGAGCGCCAGGGTTGGGTGACTCTATGAGGGTCGCCTGGCTACTCGACAGCCACGCTGTACGCCTCCGCGACAGCGGCATTGAACTCCTTCAGGGAGGCCCCCTTTGTTGCGGCCGCTGGGATGGGGCTGGGGTGTGGCGCGTTGATGATGCGGATCCGCCGACTGGCTAGGACGTCGGCTGCGCCTGCCACGGATGCTTGCGCTGGTTTACCCAAGGCAAGGACGACTCTGATCGAGGGCGCGAGGTCAAGCAGTTGGCAGAGGTAATCCCTGCCGCGGGTCACGTCGCTGGCCGTGACCTTCTTGTTCTTCTTGCCGTCGCCCACGTACCAAGGGACTGCATTCCAGTGGAGCCCGTCGGTGCGGGGCATTCCGCTCGCTTGGTAGGACCGCCAGACGTTCTTGGCTGTCTCGTCGTTGTTGTCGGCCGAGAGCATCCCCGAGCCCAAGGCGGCCGGCCCGGCTGGCGACTCGAGCACGAACAAGACCCGGGCCTGGATGCCGCCGGAGTCTGGATCGACATAGGGGACGAAGACAGGAGGTGCGGCGCTCTGGTGGGCCTCTTGCCACTCGCGAGCAATCTCGTGTCGGATTTGGTCGACGAACTGGTTGATTGGGCCGACATGGCTCTCCCACAGCCTTGCCTGCTTGGCGGCCAAGAATGCGCTGTCCTTGTGCCGCTTCGGCTCGGTGCTGAACACCGAAGGGAGGTCGACCAAGGCTCGGGCATCTGGTGGTGGGCGGTCTGCACCGGTGGCGTCCTCATGGATGCGTAGTCGGTCGAGAACTGCGGTCCATTCGTCCCCGAGCGTGTCGCCGCCGCGGTGACGATCCTCGCGAGCCAGGTAGAACGCCCAGCCACGAAGCAGATCCACCCCACACCATTGCGGGACGCGGCCTTGGCCGAGGTACGCGTCGCGCGCTCCGCCCAAGACATCGGCGAGCGCCTCGGGGCCTGACGCGAGGCGACGGTACCCATCGTAGCCATGGGCCCATCGCACTTGCGCCGACGTAGCCGAATCCGACATGAGGATCTCGCATTCAATCGTTGACAACCGTGCGGCTTGATGAGGGTATCCGGCACCGGCGCACCTCCCAGATGAATCGGAAGCAGACTTTCGGGGGCGAGTGTCGGTTGCTGCGGCATTCCGCCGCCTGCCGGGCGCCCCTGCGGCTGCAGGGGCGCCCTCCCTGGTCGAGTCTCCAGCTTGGCCTCGCGACTCGCGCGCGAAAGCTTTTCAGACCAACGGAATGCCGCGAGCTTTTGCGGATGCCCTCGACGTTCTACCCGTGCCCTTCGTAGGACTTGGTGTGGGGCTGCCTCCCTCAGGGGTGTCACCAATGCTTCGTCTGCTGGACCCACCCTGTCGTCGGATCAGCCGGCTCCACGTCTTGCGCAGCTCGCCGGCACCGTCTCCAGCCACTGGAGACGGACCGGAAGGCGTCCGCCCAGGGAGGATCACCGGCCCAACACCAGCAGCCGACTGCAGTTCCGGAGCCTGCCAAGGCGCCCGGAGGGAAGGTGCGGGCAACCCGCAGCGCCCCCTGAGCGTCAACGTATGCTCCAGGTCTCACCGACGCAGATCTCGTCGAGCGTTGCGATGACGGTTCCCGCCGCATCGCGGGCCTTGAGTTCAAGCCCCTTCGGGCATTCACCTAGGCCGCCTCTTCTCACGATGTAGGCGTCGGATTTCCCTGCCTTGAAGGTGGTGGTGGGAAGCACCGGGTATTTGTCCGAGCTGACCGTCAGGTCCTCACTCGTATGATTGCTCACGAGAATGGTGGTCTGAGGTTCGCAGCCAGCCAGAATTGTCAGCCCAGCAGCCATGGCAAGGACGGTGGCGACCCGGGGGACCACACCCATGCCCTGCCGGCTAGCCATTGTCGTATCCGAATCCGAAGTTCGTGTCATAGAACGTTCCGTTCCCCTCTGAATCGCAATCGCACGGCTTAAAGATCGCCGTTGTGGTTGCCCCGACGCCTGCCAGGTCTTGGGCTACTGCCTGCGCGCCGTAGTCAGCCACGTAGTAGAGCGTGAAATTGACATTCCCCAGCGGGTGTACTGTGCCACTGAAGTCGAACTGAGGGTCCGCTGCTCGGTCTGTAAAACTGCCCTCGGTGCCGTCCCACCATGGGTTCTGCGTATAGCTCGTGGGCTCGGTCAACTCGAGATTGCCGCGGGTTGATGAATGCAGGAGCCCCGAGCTCGTAGGACCTGCCGAGACGCTCACCAACCGCGCTGAGCCAGGGTCCGGTTGGGGCGCGAACCCGCGACGATAGACAAACTCGTCTCCCTGGAGGGTCGGGCCAACCGCAGGTCCTTCAAGGGTGACATCAACGGCATAGACGCGCGGGTTGAGGGTCGGGTGGTAGTGGTGCGTGATGGCGTATTCATCGATTTTCACCTTGGATGTCGCTTCGGTCGGCGAGTACGTGAATGACTGCACTTGCGCCTTGTTCCAGCTGATCGGGGGGCTGGCTCCCAAGGCGACGTGATCCAGGCCGTCTTGATCGGTAATCGCGGCTGCCCACCCGCCCAGATTTTCTGCGCCACTGAATAGGTCCGCGCCCGTGGCGTTATCCTTCAGTCCCGTTGACGACGACATCCTTGTGGGCAGGGGGATGGATCCGCCGAAACTGCCGACCTCGCCCGAGTCTTGGACTCCGAGTGAGATAACACCATTCCCGATGACCGTGTCGATACGGCGGGCGCTCCAAGTCAGGGACGCGGTCATGTCGGCTCCGCCTGGCGCCTCGGGGTCGGAGTACGTGACGATCGCGGTCAGGTGCGGGCAGTAGGCGTTGGTTGTGATTTGCAGTTCCACGGGCTGGCTAGTACTGAAGGTATTCCAAGAGTATCCACTGCAATTCCAGTTACCCGGGCCGTCGCCGGGGTTGTTGCCCCATGGAAAGACCAGGAGCGTTGCCGAGGTGCCGCGGTCACTGGTTGCGTTCAGCGTCAAAGTGCGCTTGATGCCACTATCCGTCGTGGTCGGCCCCGCCAGATCTATGAACTGGGCACCCCACGCGCCGACCGAGTCCGACCACGTGTGAGTCCCATCCTCCGTGCTCGCGGTTGCATGCGGCATGCGGTGAGTCGCGGTGTTAGGGGCGATGGAAGCGAATCTACTGTCGAGAGAGATGAGTTTCTGGCACCAGAAGTCCTTCTGGCTCTCGAATGACACTGGTTGAGTTGTCGCGGCTCGGCCTTCGTCCGGTGCCACGGCCGGTGAGCACAGGAGATAAGCGTCGCGCCAGAACAGCGGCAGTTCGTAGTCAATGGTGGAGCCGTAACCTTCGATGGTTGCTGCGACCGCGGACAGCTCATCGGGCCAAGTCTGATTGCCTAGGTTGCTCCAGAGGTTCTGGACGAAGTCCTGCTGCGAGCCCATGTGTTCAGTCATGTAGTCGAAGAAGATGACGCCGCCGTACTGCCGTGGTTCACCGTACCCGGCCCAGTCGTCCAAGGGTTCGGCTGCAGATAGGAGGAAACTGGGAAGGCCACCCGCGTATGAAGGTTCGGGCGGAAGTGCCCCGGTCCTGAAAGTCATTGCGCGTTCTGCTGCCCATTCCGCGGTTGCTTCCATGACCCAGTTCGCGGAAACAACCACGGGAAGCTGCGCATACTGGTACTGCACCTGATGAAACAATTCGTGTGCGGGTATGTAATCGATCTCGGCGCTCCGCGGAAAGCGAATCTGCCCCGAGAAGCCAGCCACTGGTGGCACGGCGATGCCGGCTCCCACCCCCGGGTCGCCAAAAGACACGTCGAGGGTGCCGACGTGAGCGAAACCCAGCTGTGCGTATGTGTCCTTGGCTGACTCCAGTGTCGCAATCAACTGATCCACCCGGTCGGGGATCCCATTCGCCGGTTGCACGTCCTCTAGCTGAGTGGAGTCAAGCGCCAAATCCCCTTGATCGGCGTACCAAATGTTGAAGAAGAGGTCTGTCGTTGTGCCGTCTGCGTTCACATAGCTTGCAGGGTGCTGCAGAGTGCAATTGAAGTTGGCGCCAGTGGATTCCCCGCACACAGGGACTTCGCCAGTCGCTTGCCTCTCCGCAGAGCCGCCCGCAGAGGCGGGCACGGTCGGCGTCGGCCCGGCAGGACTCTTGGGTGCCACCGACCCTCTGTCATGCTCCTGGACCAGCGCGCCCAGCACAGTGGCATCCAGGGTAGTCATGACCTTGCCGGCGTATTTGGGTGGCACAGCTCCCGAGATCAGACCTAGCCTGCGCAGGGCAATGGAGCCAGCGTCCGAGGCCGTAATCCGTCCAGCCCTGGCGTCCTTGACTAGACGTGCAGTCGCCGGCGAGCCGACAGCGGCCACCTTCTGAGGTGCCGGCGCGTTGGGTCGCGGAACTTGAACTCGGCGGTAGTCCCTGGTCCTGACATGTTCTGGTGCCGGATTCTTCCTGGAGGAGACGGCATGTCCGTAGCTTTCGACTCCCGAGTCCTTCGGGTCCCGAGCCGGAGTGCCTGGTCCCGCAGATGCCGAGGAAATGCCCAGTCCAACCCCCATAACCACACTGGCGAAGAGTGCAGCTAGCCGCCGTCCGGACAATTCAGTGCCTTTCCCTCAAAGTGGTGTGAAGGGAGTGTGGCGGGATCCAACGAACCGCCGCCCACGAATTGTCATTTCTTTACTGTCACCTGAGGCCTGGTAGGCGAACGCCTCCGGATTGTTGTGAAGCTAGGCGGTAGGGCTCGGATCGGCAGTCATGGGCCAGCGACGCACACGCGCATGGAGGGGGACCTCCGACAATCTGGCCGCCATGCCGATCATCACGGGACCCAGGAGGTGCAACCGCCTTCGCGCTTCGTCCAGGAATCTTGGGGGAGTTCGTCATGAAGTTGCCTGCCCACTCGAGACTGGACCGGGTGCCAAACTGACGTGGGAGCAAACACCCGCCGTGCTTGTGACGGAGCGAGACTCCCGGCAGGATCCCCCAAGCAAAGGGTCTCGAGCGGCGGGCACGCTCGCAGGCGTCTCGCGCTCCGGGGACGCCTGCCTCAACGTCGGATAGCTAAGAGGCGCGGCGCGACAAGGCGCCTCGAGGGTGCGGCTTTCCGCCGCCTGACGACCAGGCCATCGGCTGGAGCGGTGCTCCGAGGGCATGCGCCTTGGCATCATCGCTGCAGAGGCGCTCCGCGCTCCCACCAGTCGATTACCGGACGCTCACGCACAAGGTCCGCAGCAAGTTCGGGCTCGCCAAAGTTGCAGAACTTCCACAGTTCCTTCGCCGCCCGCGAGTATTGAAAGAGGACCTGATCAACCTCGAAGGCGTCGAGCTCGCCGGCGCGGAAGCGGTCGAGCGCGGCTCCGACGCGCTCATGCAGTGCAGCCAACTGATTCTCGTGGTACTTCACCACGGCTTCTCGCGCGGCTTGTCGGTCGGACTTCGCGGACACAGATCGAGGCTAGCCCGAGACCTCGTATCCGCGCGACGAGCGGCAGCTGAGCGCGTCGCTAAAGTCGAGCCGTGACCGATCGCCGGGAAATCGTCTGCATCTGTGGATCGGCCAGGTTCATGACCGAGATGCGCGCTGCGAACCGTGAACTGACCTTCACAGGGGTCATCGTGGTGGCCCCCAGCGAGGCGGACGAGTCGCCCACTCCTGAGCAGAAGGCTGTCTTGGACGCCCTTCACCTGCGCAAGATCGACCTGGCTGACCGAGTCTTGATCGTCAACCCTGGCGGATACGTCGGAGAGTCAACGCGGAGGGAGATCGCCTACGCCCAAGCGGCCGGCAAATCCGTCACCTTCACCATCCCCACTGACGACGTGCGCGCAGAGCACAGTCCAATGGCAGCGGACGCCGTGACGATGAACCACCATGGCGCGACCCAAGACGCCGTCTTGTCCCTGTCATCCAGCATGCACGGATGATGACAGGCCGGGCAGGTCACCGAGGCCACTAAGCATCGAGGCCGCGCCGTGCGAGCGGAACTTGTGCGTCCGCTCCGCGGCCTGAGCGGTCGCCGATTGGGCTAGTCCTCGTCCAGGAACCATCCGTCGGATTCGTCTTGCGCGAGGGCCCGCGTGTACGCCACGAGCTGGCCCAAGAACTCGATGCGGTTGTACTCCTTGCCAATGGAGCGTGCGCACCATTCACCGTTGTCGAGCTTGACGAGAAGGAACGCGGAATGGAGGGCGGAATCTTCCGGCAGGGGAGCAACCATCTGACCCCGCAAGATCTCTTCGCCTGGAACCGGGGGTCGTGTTTCGTCTTCGGACACGGCCAGAGTCTGCCCCAAACTGCTGATGTCTGCAGCGAGTGTTGTCACGACTCGCTCCGGTTGACACCAACGGCTGTGTCGAACCCCTAAGTGGGACATCCGCTCATCGGCATGACCGCTCGACCGCTCTGCGGCATGCGCGTGCGCTCCTAGGCAGGCTGGGTGAGCAGTTCGAGGGCGAACCATCCGGGACGCACTTCCACGAAGCGCCGATCTGCTCGCGCGACCCCGACGAGTTCCTCGATCGATGCCATCTGTCCAACCGAAAGGGCGAAGGCCCGCAGACGCCACCCGTCGAACACTTCCCGACGATCGCTGTCCCAGTCGAAATCGACCTCAGCACCTGAGAGGAAGTCGATTCGGCAACCTATCCCGTGTAGCGAAGCCGTCCCCACACCATCCAGAGTCGCCGAGCGCACCCGCTCGCCGGAACCAGTCTCGAACGTCAGGGGCTGTTGCGCGGCTTCACGGCTTGCGCCGACGACGTTTGCTCGCAGTGCGGCAACTGCAAGCAAGAGGTGGTCCGCGAACGCCACTATGACTTCGTCGGGCCGCATGCTGCCAGCCTGTCACATCTGTCTCGCAGCAGCACTCGACCGCGTGCTGCTCGCAAGCAGCCTGGCCGGTATCTGCGCGACGGTCGTTTGCGGTGCGCTCTTGTCCCTATCGGACCCGTTCAACCTTGGCTGAGGAATACGCGCTCATCGGCATGAGAGGACGTCGCGCGTCACCCGACAGGCGGCGGAAAGACCCACCCGGATCCCGCACTCTCATGCCGATGAGCGGACGGCTCGTTCCACGCGGCGGGTTCGGCGCGGGCTGAAGCTATGGCTCGGCGCGTCGCCGTCCCTCGTACTTCTGAAGCACCTTCGTTGCCCAAATCACCAGGCCAAACCACACGGCCATCGACGCGAAGATGCCGATACCCATCCCGATTGCCGGATCACCGGTCAACAGCCAACCGAGGATGCCACCGACTGCAGCACCCGCAACACAGATCGCAAAGGCGTAGCTGAAGTAACTCCCGTACGTCGTCAGGTCAGTGAACCGAGCGAGAGTTCTGTGGCTTGGTGCGCGCATGTCCCAAGTGTGCGCCACTGGCCCTGATCACCGTCCGGACATGCCGCTCCCTGGATGGAAGCTCGAACGCTGACTCGCTGCCTTATTGCCAAAACTGCCAACCTGGAGGCGCCCGAGGAAATTCGAGCGGCGGCATCCATCCCTTGGGCGGACTCCAACCGCCGGGCGGCTTCGGCCAACTTGGCGGAGCGCAGAATCGGTAGCGCCGGTCACGCATTTGCCAGAACACCGACCATGCGGCGGCGACCAAGGCGACAAGGAGCAGTACCAGCCCGACCCCAGCCACCGTTGTTGGCTCCGGCCCGCATTCGGCATCGCCGGGCGCGCAAGGGTCCGACGGGACGCCCAAGGCCAGAACCCCGAGCAGGCCGAAGAACGCCAAGGGCCCGCAAGTACCCATCCCACCACGATCAAGCCCGTGTGCCGCGGCCGATCGGAGTACCCCTGAACCGTGCGCGGATCGGGCGGCATGCTTTTCATGGCCGAAGTACAGCAGTGATGCCGGCCGAGCAGAGGGGAGAGAGCCTTGCTGCGACGCAATCGTGACCGTCGCTCCCGGTCTCGGCGTTTTGGCAGACGTCCGCTCTTGCCGCGATCCAGGTGCGGCATTCCGCCGCGTTACATGCGCTGAGTCCTTCGGAACCGGAGGAGGGCAAAGCCGATCGCCGAGACGATCACTCCGGCCGCGAGAACGGGGTAGCCAGGTCCGGGCAGCGGGACGAGGGCGGCACCCACGAGTCCGAGCACCAACCCGACTAGTAGCAAGATCTTCGGCACAGGCACATCATGTCGCGCCCTCGGCAACTGCGCTCGGGTCTGACGCTGGGCGGGGCACGAGTGCGGACCGCCGCATTCGATGACGCTAGTGATGTTAGAAGCTGGCCGTCAGCTCGTGGCCGCGGTTGCGACCTTGGCCAAACCCGCGCGCGCGATCTTCTCCATCTCCGGGCCTGCGAGCGGTTGCAGGCCCGCGGCAGTAAAGGACACGATGTTGTGCCCGACCGCGACAAACACGATGTCAACGACGATCTCGATGCCCCCGGACTTCGCATTCGCACGGAACGCCAGGGTCTGGTCGCCCAGATTCGGGAACGACAGACCGGTCATAGTCATCGGGGTCCGGTCTGTCCCATCAACGACCGTGAGTTTGGCGCACTTGGTCAACACCTGGGCCAGTCCTTCGATCTTGTCGCCCTGGTGGTCAGCCTCGAAAGACGCGACCTCGTTGTCGAATTGGACCCCCAGCATGCCGCCTTGAGTGAATGACGCCTTCGCCTTGTACTTGGCCTTGGCCGCGTCGCCGGCATTACTCATTTCGTCAAAGAGCTTCTGGCATGACGCCGGCTCCACGGTGGAGGTGTCCTCCTCGTCCGGGCTGACTTCACCGGCGGCCCACCCGGTCGGCATATCACCCACCGCCAAGACCGCGGCCTTGACCTTCTTCGCATCTAGCTTGTCCCCAGCGCCCTTCGGCTTCGGGGCCTCCTTGGTCGCCTCCGCCGCCTTGGCAGCGGGGGTGTCGACGCCCACCGTTGCGGCACGTTGCGGAGGGCTGCCGCACGCGCCCAGAATGGTTGCGAGCGCGACGACAGGAAGAGCTAGCAGTCGGGTGGGGCGGTTCACGAGTGGATTCCTCCAGAATTGCGGGCATTCAAGTGCCCGGCAAACGTAAGCGCTCACCCGAGACTGGACGCTTCCTTTGAGTTTCCTGTGACCGAACCGCAACCGCCGCTCCGGGCACCCGCGACTCGCAGGGATCAGTGCGTGACGGCGCCGTACGCACGACCGCCCAGGACCGCTCGAGCCAACGGTCGGGCAGCCGCGTCCTTGCCGTCGCGTAGAGCGCACAAGGCGCCGACCCGGCCAGTGACCCGCGACGGTACCGCTGCGGTACCATCGGATCATGGCGATGAACCTGCGGCTGACCGATGCGGAAAGCGATGCCTTGCGCGTGAAGGCCGAGCAGGAGGGCCGATCTATGCAGGAAGTCGCACGTGCCGCCATCGCCCAATATGTCTCGGAGCGCCCTCAGCGACTGCGGGCCGCGATCGATCGGGTGCGGACTGAGGACCGTGAGCTGCTTGAGCGCCTGAGCAAGTGAGTGACCAGGAGATTGACTACCTATCGGTCGAGGATCTCCTGGAGATCGCCTCGGGGGTGATGGGTGAGGTCGCGGTCAGGGATCCCGGGCTGCTGGCTGCGGCCGCCGCTCGACCGGCGATCAGCGTGTTCGGCGAAGACGCTTACCGGGCCTTTGAGGACAAGGCCGCGGCGCTGCTGCACTCCCTGGTCCGCAACCACGCCCTGGTGGACGGGAACAAGCGTCTGGCGTGGTCGGCGACTCGCGTCTTCTGCCTCGTCAACGGGCGCGATCTGACCCACACGGTCGATGAGGCGGAAGAGGTGATGCTCGAGGCAGCCGCTGGCGGGCTGGACGTTCCGGAGATCTCCAGCTGGCTCGCAGCGCGAATCGGACCTGCGTCTTAGCGCACGCTAACACGACATGGCCCAGATGCGGCTACTCCGCCTGGGCTTGGACCCGTCCACGTGGTCGCGCGTACTCGGCTCACGAGCGGCCCCATGTCAGCGCAACCGACCGTCAGGACGACGCGCCGAGTCGGTGTCGCACCACCCTGCGGCGCAGGGTGGGCGACTCCTCGACCTCGTATCCGGCGTCGAGGAAGACCTGAAGCAGCCCGACCGACGCCTCATCCCAGATCACGGTCTTCCCCGGCGGCGGCTCTGTGGGGTAGCCCTCGAGGACGCGAGCGCCGACCTGCCTGCCGTACTCGAGCGTGGCGGCGGCGAGCTCGTACATCAGTCCCTGTCGACGGAAGCCCTTACGCACGACGAAGCAGGTGACCGACCAGACGCCCTCGAGGTCGGGGTCCATCCGCATCCACGACTTCTGCCGGGCCCAGATCCTCGGGTAGTTCTCCCGCGGCTCTACCGCGACCCAGCCAGCCGGCTCGCCGTCGACGTACCCAACAAGGCCAGACGTGGGGCCGCTCGTGCCGCAGCCGGCCTGCTCCAGCAGCGCGGCGTCGCGCTCCTCCTGGGTCGTGTCGCGCCAGATCCAGCCCGGGACCTTGAGCGCCTGGCAGCGGCACTTACGGGCGCCGCCGGTGTCGAACACGGCCTCGACGTCCTCGCTCGTCGCGTCATTGGCCGGTCGCCAGCTGAACTCGGGCACACCTCGAGACTAGTGGTGGCAGCCGCCAGTAGCGACGCCGCGACAGTCGATCCGTGACCTCGTCGGCGGGCCACACCGCCGCGTCTGCTCACCCAGATAGGGCTACGACGTTCAGGCGCCTACTGGAGGTGCATCCGGCTGCGTTCCGGCAGTTTGGTGTCCGAACCCTAGGTACCGGACCTCTTCGTGGGCGCCGGGAACGGGGTCTTGCCCTGGGCGAGGGCGTCGGTGAGCTGCTCGATGCGACGGGCGCGGGTCTCCGGGCGCACCGCGGTCTGGATGCGATTCAGGAAGGCGAAGCGGTTGCGGCCGTCCAGCGCGGCGTAAACGTCGGTGAGGTCGCGCGCAGCCAGGGCGGCGGCAAGGTCGTCGGGCACCACTGCGGTAGCCGGGCTGTCGTAGGCGGCGTCCCAGCGTCCGTCCGCCTTCGCCATTTCCACCACGGCCAAGCCGGCGGGGCGCATCCGCTCCTCGGCGGTTAGCCGCTCGATGCGCTCGCGGTTGATCTTCGACCAGACGCTCTTCGCGCGCCGCGGGGTGAACCGCTGCACGTACCACTCGTCGTCGAGCCGCCGGGCGATGCCGTCGATCCAGCCGAAGCAGAGCGCCACGTCCACGGCCGTCGTCCAATTGATCGATGTGACGCCGGTGCCCTTTTTGGCCATCCGAATCCAGACGTGCGTGGCGGTCGACGCGTTGTCGACGAGCCAGGTCTCGAACGCCTTGTCGTCCTCGAAGAACACCGCGTCGGTGTGCACCATCGACATGGCAGCAGCCTAGGGGCACGGATTTGAAGTAGTTGGACGGTTGCCGAGGTCGCGGCGCTGAGCCAGAGTGCAGCATTCCGCCGCGTGCGTCTAACCCCTGCCTCTAGGGGCCTGACCTACGGAGTCACGCAGGTGCACATTCGTGCTCACGTTGATCGAGGGCAGAGAGGCGACGCTCTGTGCCACCATGGGCCATGGAGGCAAACATGAGCGCAGCTGAGCAGTCAGGTCGGCGGGATCTTGAGCGTCGGGTTCACATCGACCTGCCGCGAGTCCTGCCAGAGGACATGGGGACTACTCAGTACGTCGAGCCGTCGCCCGACCCGCAAGAAGGCAGGGATGCCAACTCCGAGTTGATGCTGCGCAACGCTGGGGTTCTCTGGCCCTGATCGGACGGGGGCACCGTCTGGTGGCCGCGCGTCTTGCAGCCGCCAGGGCCCGCTGGTTCCAGTGGCGAGGCCGGTCAGCTTTGAACGGGTGTCGAGTTCGGCGCTGGCTGCTTGGACACCACGTCACCCGAGCTGGGCATCGATCGCCCGAGCGAGCGCTGCGATGACTGGCCACGCGCCGTACGAGCTGTTCCCGAGCACGCTCACTGTTGTTCGCGGCTCGACGAGGTGCGTGGACCGGAACGACGCACCGGCGTCGAACCCCTCCAGGATGGGCGTCGGGTGCGTGCGGTGGATCCAGAACCCCATTCCGTACCGCATGTTCTCCTGAGGCGCGTCGTGGCGGGGGCGGATCATCTCCTCGACGCTCTCCCGGCGGACGATGCGCCCGTCGAGCAGGGCGAGCCAGAACTGGTGCAGGTCCTCCGCGGTGGTGAACGCGCCGCCATCGCCATTGCCCAGCACCGGCAGGTGCAGGGTGTTCACGAGATCTCCCTCGTTGGACAGGTAGCCCAACGCGGCGTCGGCTGGTAGGTCGTTGAGCGGGAGGAATCCGGTGCGCTCCAGGCCTGCTGGCTCGAGCACGAGGCGCCGCACGACGTCGTGGTAAGTGCCGCCCGTTGCCCGCTCGAGCAGGATCGCGAGCACCATAAGCCCGCCGTTGCAGTACGCGAACCGCCCGCCCGGCGCGAACTTCTGCGGGTGCCCTTCGAGCATCGGCAGGAACGCCTCAGCCGTGGTGAGCGCGTGTACCGGGAGGGAAAGGACGTAGTCGGAGACCTCCCAGTCGCTGTCCTCATCGAGATAGTCGCCGACCCCGGACGTGTGGGTGAGCAGGTGCTCGATCGTGACGCCGTCGTCGACCAGCGGCAGGTCATCACCGAGCAGGCCGCGCACGGGGTCCTCGAGCCGCAGCTCGCCGTCCTCGACGAGCCGCATCATCGCCAGGGCGGTGAACGCCTTGCTGCCGCTGGCGATCGCGATCCGCGCCCCTGGCGTCATCGGAACCCGTAGGGCACGGTGGATGAACCCCTCGCATCGCTCCAGGACGCGTCGGTCGGCGACATCCACCGTCGCTACGCCGGTGAACGCCTCCGCAGCGACCGCTCCATCGAGTGTTTGAGGATCTACATGCATACCTGCACCTTTCAACCATCGCGCCTCTCGCCGTCATCGTTCACTCTGCACCCCCGCCGCGAGAAGACGGAGAGCAGCTTCAGCTTGCGTCAATTCGCCGCCGCAGGGGCAGGACGGGCTAGCCGCCGGTACTGGCGGACAAGTGTCAGGGGCTGTAGCCGCCCCCGGTGATGCGCAAGTCGTCACGTGGATCCCGCTGACCGACCCGGGGATCAAAGCCCGCGCCGGTGCTGTCCTCTGTTGGCTCCGGATCAGCGCCGTCCCACACGGAGTACCGGCTGAACAGCCCGAAGCAGGCCTCGCTGCGGATCACAGCCTGGGAGAGGGCGAGCAGGCTCTCCACCTCGCAGGTCGCCAGGAACGCGTTCGGCGTGCGCCGCTCCCCGAGCACTATGAGGTGGGCAATCTGTTGTACGTCGCTGGGCTGAAGCCGATCTCCCGCGACCAGACCACGCTGAACGGCCGAAAGGACCGCCCGGCGTTCCTCCTCACCAGACTGGGTGAGCGCCTCGATGTGCGCCACCTCGACGGCGTCCGGCGGGGCTTTCCTCAGCAGGAAACGGTACTGACGGACGACGGGGTCCTCGTCATGCTTGGTTTCCGACTTCGGTGGTCGGCGGCCGAAACTGACCATGTCCGATGGTACGACCGCTTCGCTGAGGGGCACCAGAACCGGAACGACGAGGTCGCGTCACGGCGGCGCCGAAGTCCAGTCATGGGCGGGTCACTGGCCCCAGCGGGTCCGGGGATGGCCCTCACACGGGCAGATCTAGCCCCTCACACTGAACGTCTTGCCGACAGCTTGCGGACTAGAAGGGGTCGCACCCCGTCTGACCTGCGGAACACGCTCCGATTCAGACGTTGAAGCGGAACTCCACGACGTCGCCGTCGGCCATGACGTAGTCCTTGCCCTCGATGCGCACCTTGCCCGCGGACTTCGCCGCGTTCATCGACCCGGCCTCGACGAGGTCGTCGAACGAGACGATCTCGGCCTTGATGAAGCCGCGCTGGAAGTCGGTGTGGATGACACCCGCCGCCTGGGGGGCGGTCCAGCCACGGCCGATGGTCCAGGCCCGCGACTCCTTGGGTCCGGCAGTGAGGTAGGTCTGCAGTCCGAGGGTGTGGAACCCGGTGCGCGCGAGCTGGTTGAGCCCGGACTCGGTGGCGCCGAAGGACTCCAGCAGCTCCATGGCCTCCTCGGGCTCCATCTCCATGAGGTCCATCTCGAGCTTGGCGTTGAGGAAGACCGAGTCGGCGGGAGCCACCAGCTCGCGCAGCGAGGCCTGCAGGGCCTCGTCGGACAGCTGGTCCTCGTCGAGGTTGAAGACGTAGATGAACGGCTTGGTCGTGAGCAGGCCCAGCCCCCGGGCTTCCGCGAGGTCGACCCCGGCCGCCGCGCCGGCGGCATACAGGGTGTGGCCCTCCTCGAGGACCTTCTGGGCCGCGACCGCGTTGTCGAGGGTGGCCTTCTTCTCCTTCTGGATCCGCGACTCCTTCTCGAGGCGCGGCACGGCCTTCTCGAGGGTCTGCAGGTCGGCGAGGATCAGCTCGGTGTGGATCGTCTCGATGTCGGACGCGGGCGACACCTTGCCGTCGACGTGCACCACGTCGCCGTCCTCGAAGGCGCGCACGACCTGGCAGATGGCGTCGGCCTCGCGGATGTTGGCGAGGAACTTGTTGCCCAGCCCCTCACCCTCCGAGGCGCCGCGCACGATGCCGGCGATGTCGACGAAGGAGACCGTCGCGGGCAGGATCTTCTCCGAGCCGAAGATCTCGGCGAGCGCGCCGAGCCTGGCGTCCGGCAGCGGGACCACGCCCACGTTGGGCTCGATGGTCGCGAACGGGTAGTTCGCGGCGAGCACGTTGTTCTTGGTCAGGGCGTTGAACATCGTGGACTTGCCCACGTTGGGCAGGCCGACGATTCCGATAGTGAGAGCCACAAGGCCGAGAGTCTACCGTCGCGGTGAGGACACCCGAGCCAGCTGTCGGGACAGCGCGACGAGTCTCCCCTCGCTGTCCCAGACCTCTGCGTCCTCCTCGAGGAAGCCGCCCGACATGGTGCGGCTGGTGAGGTTGACCCGCATCCAGCCCGGCGCCGGGCGGGCGCGCACGTGGGCGGTGAGCTCCAGGGTGGGGGCCCACCCCGGCATACCCAGCTCGAACGCCACCGGGGGCAGCGCATCGACGGCCAGTAGCAGCAGCAACGGGTCGGGTTCGCGCCCGTCGGCCATCCGGAACCATCCCCGGATGACGCCGTTGCCCGACGGCTTGCCGACGGCCCAGCCGGTCGTGGCCGGGTCCAGGCGCAGGTCGAGTCGCTCCAGGAGGGTGGCGTGCTTGAGGAACGTCGGCGGCGCAGCGGCGGTGGAGACGCACTCGTCGGGCGGCGGCAGCTCCGGCGGCCGCGCCGTGGTGCTCGCATCCTGGTCGATCCGCGCGAGGTCGCCGTAGGTGGCCAGCAGCCGGACCCGCTCCACCTCGTGGCCCTCGTCGTCCGCCTGGGACAACGAGGCCTGGGCGCTCGACACCGCCCGCCCGCGGCGCACGACCTCGGTACGCACCGTCACGGGGCCGGGCTCACCCGGAGTCAGGTAGTAGGCACTGATGGCGAGGGGGTCGGGGTGGGGAGGGTGGTCGCCGTCGGCGGTGCCGAGCCGCTCCCCCATCGCCCGGCCCGCGACGGCGAGCAGCAGTCCCCCGTTGACGCCACCACCGATGCGCCACCCCTCGCCGAGGGCCGCGTCGAAGACACCGTCCTCACCGGCACGCGCTGAAACCCTTGACCCTGAGTCGAACTCGCTGACCGTCACCGGGCCAGTCTCGCGCACTCGTCACGACTTGCGTCACCCGACCGGGCGTGGGTCACCTCACAGCGCCGGGAGGCCGTCCTCCAGGTATGCCGTGGGTCCGGTGTGGGCCGCGAGGAAGGCCAGCAGGCGCTGGTTGTAGGGAGCGACGCGATCCCCCAGCTCATCCTCGTCGACCCAGTGGATCGCGCGGATCTCCCTGGGCTGCAGGGTGGCCCGCTCCACGAACGACTCGTCCGCCAGCCCCAGGTCGAAGACGAAGACGGTCGCGTCGGACCACCCACGCCACGGTGGCAGCCAGTTGACGGCCAGCAGGCCCTGCACCTCGACCACGACGCCGAGCTCTTCGGCGACCTCCCGGACGACGCACTGCGCAGGCGACTCGTGGGGGTCGACGACACCTCCGGGTAGGTCCCACTCCTGCTTGTAGACCAGCTCGCACAGCAGCACCCGTCCAAGCCGGTCGCGCACGACGCCCTGGGCGATGGCCCGCTTCGTGGGCAACGCCGCGTTGAGCTGGGCGATGAACCCCTCGCGGGTGTCCGGCGGCGCATCGTCCCTCAGCCGCGCGAGCACCACCACATCGCCTCGCCCGCCGCTGGCGACGGCGGCGCCGCGGCTGACCCCCTCCTTGCGCAACCCGGCCCGCATCGCGGCGCGGACGGCCTCACGGTCGGTGTCGTCCACCCGGGCCTCGATCCGGGTGACGTCGAGGCTGTCCAGGGCCCAGTCCACGACCAGTCCCAGCGCGCGTGCCGCCACGTCGGTGCGGCGCGGTCCCGGGAGCACCACCCAGATGAGGTCGGCGTCGCCGGCGCCGTCGTCGAGCAGCTCGACCCGACCCACGGGTTCGCCCTGCAGGCACACCTCGAAGGTGTAGGTGCCGTCGTCGTCGAGGTCCTCACCGGCAACGGTTTCCAGCACGAGGTCCTCGTCACGCAGGACCGGCGGCGGGGTGGTCGACATGACGGCCAGCCTACGGGCCGGTGTCGGTGGGTGCTGGCAGGGTCATCGCCATGGAACTCCTCCTCGCCCTGCTCGCCGGGCTTCTCATCGGCCTCGTGGCCGGCGTGCTCGCCACCCGGCAGGTCGGGCTGGTGCAGGCGGCGGCCACGGCCGCCGAGCGTGACCTGCTGCGCGAGCGCGTGGTCGATCTCGAGGCCGCGCTGGCGGACGACGCCCAGACGGCTGCGGTGCTCGGTCCGCTGCGCGACGCCCTCGGCCGGGTGGAGCATCAGGTGGGCACCCTCGAGCGCGATCGCACCCATCAGTACGCCGCACTCGCGGAGACGATGGCGCAGGTCCAGGCGTCGACGAGTGCCCTGGGCCGCCAGACGCAGAGCCTGGCCGGCTCGCTCAACGCCTCCACCGTCCGCGGCGCGTGGGGAGAGGTCCAGCTGCGGCGAGTTCTCGAGCACGCAGGGATGCTGGCCCGCTGCGACTTCGACGAGCAGGTCAGTCGCGTCAGCCGCCACCAGCGCCAGGTGCGCCCGGACGTCGTCGTGCAGCTCCCGGGGCAGAAGTTCCTCGTCGTCGACTCGAAGGCGCCGATGGTGGCGTTCCTGCAGGCCCAGGCCGACGACCTCGAGACCAGCGAGCGCGCCCGTCTGCTCCGCGAGCACGCCAAGCACCTGCACGGCCACATCCGCACCTTGGCCGACAAGGACTACTGGTCGGCCTTCGAGACCTCGCCGGAGATGGTCGTCTGCTTCGTGCCGAGCGACGCGATGCTCTCGGCCGCGCTGGCCGCCGACCCGAGCCTGCACGAGGACGCGATGTCACGCCGGGTGGTGCTCGTCGGTCCCGGCGCCCTGATGGCGCTGCTGCGCACGGTCGCCTTCACCTGGCAGCAGGACGCGCTCACCGCCGGAGCCCGCGAGCTCATGGCCGTGGGTCGCGAGCTGTACGACCGCCTGGGCACGCTCGGTGCGCACACCGCCCGGATGGGGGCCTCCCTGCAGCGCACCGTGGAGACCTACAACCAGATGGTCGGGGCCCTCGAGTCGAGAGTGCTCGTATCCGCCCGACGCATGCACGAGCTGCAGGTCGTCGAGGACGACCTCCCGGTGCTGCGTCCGGTCGAGAGTGGCCCGCGCGTGCTGACCGCGATGGAGCTCCTCGAGGCGGCCACCGCCGAGGAGGAGCGCCCTCAGCTCGACCTCGAGGACCGTCCGAGGTTCACGGGCAGGGAGTCCACGGCGTAGACGATGGAGCGGTCCCTGAACCGCAGCGCGCCAGGATCGGTCGCCAGGGCCAGGTCGGGGAAGCGGCGCACCAGCCGAGGGAAGGCCGTCCGCAGCTCCAGCCGGGCGAGCTCGGCGCCGACGCAGCGGTGGAACCCGTGACCGAAGGCCAGGTGGGCCGACGGCGGCCGATGGGGGTCGAAGCTGTTGAGGTCCGGGCCGACGCGATCGTCACGTCCGGCCCGGCTCAGGGCCGGGATGACGACGTCACCCTGCTGGATGTGCTTGCCGAAGAGCTCCACGTCCACCTTGGCGAAGCGGGGGAAGGCGATCTGGACGACCGTCAGGTAGCGCAGCATCTCCTCGACGACGCGGTCGATGGCCGAGTCGTCGTCACGCACGAGGTCGAAGTGCGGGCGGTCGCGCAGCAGCACCAGCGAGCCGAGGGCGAGCATGCTCGCGGTCGTCTCGTAGCCGCCGGTGAAGACGCCGTCGGCCAGACCGGCGATCTCCTCGTCGCTGACCGAGTCACCGACCGCCTCGACGATCCGGCCCAGCAGGCCGTCGCGCGGGTGCTCCCGCTGCCGACGGGTCGCCTCGAGGAGGAACACCTGGGACTCCGAGATGGCGCCGAAGGCCCCGGCGCCCCCCGCCGAGACGTCGAACCGGGCGTGGCTGAGGGTGCGGAACCGATCGCGCTCCTCGGCCGGCAGCCCGAGCAGCTCGCAGATCACGAGGAACGGGATCGGGAAGGCGAAGTCCGCCACGAGGTCGACCTCGGGGCCCTTGGCCTCCATCTCGTCGAGCTGGGCGTCGACGATGGCCTCGATCCGTGGCGCCAACCGATTGATCCGCCGCATGGTGAACTCCGGCGTCAGCAGTGAGCGCAGCCGCGTGTGCTCCGGGGGGTCGGTGAACCCGAGTCCCGCGACCGAGGAGCTGCTCGAGCCGACGTAGGGCCGCACGTCGTTGCTGAAGCTGACCTGGTCGGCCAGCACGGCCTTGGCCTCCGCGTGACCGGAGACCAGCCAGATGTTCATGCCGAACATGTGCGCGAGCCGGTGCACGGGCTCAGGAGTCGTCGCGCCGATGCGCGTGAGGGGGTCGAGTCCGTCGCGGCGCAGCGGCCGCAGCAGTCGCCGGGGGACGGACTCCAAGGTGGTGAGGTCGACGACACCGCCGGAGCCGCGCGTCAGCAGGCGCCGCACGACGCGCCGGCGTGCGGTCAGGAGGTCCATCATGGGTCAGACGGTACCCGCGTACGGGCCGGGTCCGAGCACACCGCGACCGTCCAGCCGCGTCCTGGCCCCTGCTCAGGCCACTGGCCTGCGGGTATGCCGTCGGTCACGACACGATGAGGTGCCAGACGGTGCCGTCCTCGAAGTGGGTGACCCACACCCCGTCGGGGCTCGGCGCCACGACGGCCGGCCCGGCACCCACCGCCACCCGCTCGACGGCCGATCCCGTCCGGGCGTCGATCCGAGTCACCAGGTCGCCCTTGTCGTCGGGCACCCAGACCCAGGCGCCATCCCGCGAGGCCTTGAGGTTCACCGGGGACGCACCAGCCATCGCGGGTGGACCGACGGGCCTCAGCGTCGTCGCGTCCAGGCCCGTCACCGTCCCGGAGCGTACGTTCGACACCCACACCCGCCCCGGGGTCGCAGCCACGTAGCCCGGTCGATCCCCACCGGCCGGCACCGGCGTGATCGTCCAGGTTGCGGGGTCGATGCGGATGATCGACGACGCGCCAGTGGTGTCGTCGCCGACCCAGAGGACGCCACCCTCCTCGACCAGGCCGCCGGCGTTGACCTCGCCGACGTCGCGGGTCACGGCTGTGTTCGTGGCGGGCTCGATCCGGGTCACGCTGCGCCCGTTGCGGTTGCTCACCCAGATCGCCCCGAGGGCGGCAACACTCTGGTAGGACGCCGCCCCCGTCGGCACCGAGGCGATCACCGCACCCGTGCGCGGGTCCACCCGGTCGACGACGCCCGACTGCGTCGTCACCCAGAGCGAGCCGTAGGCGAACTCGACCTCGCACGGCGACGGGCTCACGGCATACCGCGCCACCACCCGGCCGGATGCGGCATCCACCTTGACCAGCTCGCCGGCCTTGTTCTCGGTGACCCACAGCGTGTCCTCGACGAGGGTGACGCCGCAGGGGTTGCCGCCGACGTCCACCTTCGCGGCGACCGAGGTGGTCAGGCCGTCGGTGCCCGCCATCGGTCCCGGCCCCGTGGGAGCCTTCGCCGTGGACGGTGCGGACGACGGCTCCGGCGGTCCCGTCGTCGTTCCGGTGCCGCAGCCCGTGGCGAGCAGCAGCAGCACCGTGCAGCAGAGCCTGCAGGCCGTGGTCACCCCTCAGAGCGTAGGACCGAGGGGACCTGCTGGCGAGGCCTGCCGACCGGGATCAGTGCAGGGAGCCGGCTTCCTCGAAGGCGGCGTCGTGGCGCATCTTGTCGCTCAGGCCCTTGGCCTTGAGGTCGCGACGGATCTCGTTGGGCAGGGAGAACAGCAGGCTCTCCTCGGCTGCGACCACCGGCGCGACGTCGGCGTAGCCCCGCTCCGCGAGGAAGGTGAGCACGTCGCGCACCAGGACCTCCGGGACCGAGGCACCCGAGGTGACTCCCACCGTCGTGACGCCCTCGAGCCAGGCCGGGTCGATCTCGTCGGCGTAGTCGACCAGGTGGCCGGCCTGCGAGCCGTGCTCGAGCGCGACCTCCACCAGGCGCACGGAGTTGGAGGAGTTGCGCGAGCCGACCACGATCATGAGGTCGCAGTCGGGGGCCATCTGCTTCACCGCGAGCTGGCGGTTCTGGGTGGCGTAGCAGATGTCGTCGCTCGGGGGGTCCTGCAGCGCGGGGAAGCGCTCGCGCAGCCGGCGCACCGTCTCCATGGTCTCGTCCACCGACAGGGTGGTCTGCGAGAGCCAGACCACCCTGTCGGGGTCGCGGACCGTGATGTTCTCCACGTCGTCGGGGCCGTCGACGAGGGTGATGTGCTCGGGTGCCTCACCGGAGGTGCCGACCACCTCCTCGTGCCCCTCGTGACCGATGAGCAGGATGTCGAAGTCGTCCCCCGCGAACCGGACCGCCTCTCGGTGCACCTTGGTCACCAGGGGGCAGGTCGCGTCGATGGTCTTCAGGCTCAGCGCCTTGGCCTCCTCGTGGACCACGGGAGCCACGCCGTGGGCGGAGAAGATCACGGTGGCACCCTCGGGCACCTCGTCGGTCTCCTCGACGAAGATCGCCCCGCGCTTCTCCAGCGTCGTGACGACATGCTTGTTGTGCACGATCTCCTTGCGCACGTAGACCGGCGGCCCGTAGAGCTCGAGCGCCTTCTCGACCGTCACGACGGCGCGGTCCACCCCTGCGCAGTAACCACGGGGGGCAGCCAGCAGCACGCGCTTCATGGGCTCGGCAGTTGGCTCAGTCATGCTCCCATCGTAGGTTGCCACCGCGAAGCACCCCAATCCGGTGACGGATGGGTGGCCGCCCCAACCACTCTTCGCCGCGGAACGACACGCAACCGGCGGCGACCTGCCCATTCCGCTGCGGCCGCCGCACGGAAGGCCTTGCGTGCAGTCCGCCGGCGCCCCCCTGCGCCCACCGGGACCAAGCGGAGCGCCCGCAGCACGTGGACGATCCACAGGAACGCGTTCCTGGCTCTACCTCCCACTCCTGCCCGACCGGATGCGCGAGGACCCACCCCTGACCGCTGTACCTCCTAGAGTGATCGCGTGAGCAGCGACGACCAGCGCAGGACGCTGCCCGACAAGGCGGCCGACACCACGGCGGAGTCCCCCTGGCCGGTCCGCCTGCTGAGCATGAAGATCGCGGACTACGTCGAGAAGATGTCGGTGCTGTGGGTCGAGGGCCAGGTCGTGCAGCTGACCCGTCGCCCCGGGTCGCGGACCGCCTACCTGACCCTGCGCGACCCCGATGTCGACATGTCCCTGTCGGTGGCTATCCAGACGAACGCCCTCGACGCCATGCCCACGCCGGTCGCCCAGGGGGCGCGCGTGGTCCTGCAGGCCAAGCCCGTCTTCTGGACCCAGCGCGGATCGCTCATGCTCGACGCCCGCCAGATCCGCCCCGTCGGGGTGGGTGAGCTGCTCGCCAGGGTGGAGCACCTCAAGCGCACGCTGGCCTCCGAGGGCCTCTTCGACCCAGACCGCAAGCGTCCCCTCCCCTTCCTGCCGCACACCGTCGGTCTGATCTGCGGGCGCTCCAGTGCGGCCGAGAAGGACGTCGTCGAGAACGCCCGCCGGCGCTGGCCCACGGTCCGCTTCACCATCCGCGAGGTCGCCGTCCAGGGCGCCAGCGCCGTGCAGGAGGTGATGGCCGCGTTGCGTGAGCTCGACGCCGACCCCGTGGTCGACGTCGTGGTCATCGCCCGAGGGGGCGGCTCGGTCGAGGACCTGCTCCCCTTCAGCAACGAGGCCCTCATCCGGGCCGTGGCCGCGACCCGCACGCCCGTCGTCTCGGCCATCGGCCACGACGTCGACACCCCGCTGCTGGACCACGTCGCCGACTGGCGGGCGTCCACCCCGACCGATGCGGGCAAGCGGGTGGTGCCCGACGCGCAGGCCGAGCGCGACGGCATCCGGCAGGGGCGCGCCCGCGCCCGGCGGGCGCTGGCCGCTCACGTGGCCAGCGAGCGCCGCCACCTGGTCGCCCTGCGGTCTCGTCCGGTGATGGCCGACCCCACGGCGATGATCGACGCGCGGCGGCTGGAGCTCGAGGCCCTCACCGCCCGCTCGCGACGGCGGGTCCTGGGGTCGGTGCACCGTGCGGCCGACCACATCGGCCACCTTCGCGCCCAGGTCCGCACCCTCTCGCCGTTGTCCACCCTCGAACGCGGGTATGCCGTCGTGCAGCACCTCGACGGTCGCGTGGTCAGCGACGCGGCCGGCCTCACGCCGGACGAGCTGCTGCGGGTCCGCGTCGCCCGGGGCGACTTCGCCGCCCAGGTCGTGGGCTCCGACACCGGGTCGGGTTAGGCTCCTCGACCATGGCCAAGCGAGCGGAGCAGGCGCAGAAGACGGTCGTCGACGCCGAGGCGGTCGACGGCATCGGCGAGCTGTCCTACGAGCAGGCGCGCGACGAGCTCATCGGCATCGTGGCCCAGCTCGAGGGCGGTCAGGTCGGGCTCGAGGAGAGCATGCGGCTGTGGCAACGGGGCGAGGCACTGGCCGCGCACTGCAGCACCTGGCTCGACGGGGCCGAGACGGCGCTCACCCAGGCCGAGGGACCCGAGCAGGACTGATCAGGGCTGGGGCACCGGGCGGAGCGTCTCGGCGAAGGCGGTGAGCTCCTCGAAGGTGCCGGTCCCGGTGACGATCGTGGTCAGCGCGCCCGTGGTGGTCGGGTGGTCGACCAGGCTGTTCTGCACCTTGCCGGTGCGGACGTAGGTGCCCCAGGTGCGACCCGCCGCCTGCACCTCCCCGGTCCTGGGAGCCCGGTTGGTCTGCGCCGAGACCCAGGCCTCCGTGGCGTCCTTGGTCTGCTCGATCGCGACATAGTTGCCGGTCGGAGACTGGTAGCCGGCGTGCCAGGTCATCAGGCCGTCGGTGGAGCGCACGAAACGCACGCTCGTCGCCTTCCAGCCATCCGGGAGACCCTCGGGCCGGTCGATGGCCCACCCGCTCTGTGCGGCGATCTCGACCGAGGCGCCCGCCACGTCCACCGGCGGCTGCGAGACGCTGTTGACCCGGGGCACGATCGCCACCAGCAGCGCCACCAACGCCCCGATCACCAGCAGGGACCGGAGCATGTTCGCCACCGAGCCGTTGGCGTAGGAACTGCGGGGCGCTGGGGTGCTCACCCCACTATGGTCCCCGACGTGGGCGGCGGGGCGCCAACCGGGCCCGCCCCGATAGGCTCTGGACGCTCACCCACCGCTGCGTGAAGGATCGATGCATGTCCGAGCACACCCTCCCGTCCTCCCTGCGCGTCGGCGTCGAGGCGCCCGACCGGAACCTGGCCCTCGAGCTCGTGCGCGTCACCGAGGCGGCCGCGATGGCCGGCGGTCGATGGGTCGGGCGGGGCGACAAGAACGGCGCTGACGGTGCCGCCGTCGCAGCCATGCGCACCCTGATCTCGACGGTGTCGATGAAGGGGGTCGTCGTCATCGGCGAGGGCGAGAAGGACGACGCCCCCATGCTCTACAACGGCGAGGAGGTCGGCGACGGCAACGGCCCGGAGTGCGACGTCGCCGTGGACCCCATCGACGGCACGACCCTGACGGCCAAGGGCCAGTCCAACGCGGTCGCGGTGCTCGCCGTCGCTGACCGGGGCAGCATGTACGACCCCTCCGCGGTCTTCTACATGGACAAGCTCGTCACCGGGCCCGAGGCCGCCGACGCCGTCGACATCCGGCTGCCGGTCGCCGAGAACATCCGCCGCATCGCCAAGGCCAAGCGCGAGACGGTCGAGGACGTCACGGTCGTCATGCTCGACCGACCCCGCCACGAGCAGATGGCCGCCGAGGTCCGGGAGGCGGGCGCGCGCCTGCGGTTCATCTCCGACGGTGACGTCGCCGGCGCGATCATGGCTGCGCGCGAGGGCACCGGCATCGACCTGCTCCTGGGGATCGGCGGCACCCCGGAGGGGATCATCACCGCGTGCGCCATCAAGTGCCTCGGCGGCGTCATCCAGGGCCGGCTGTGGCCACAGGACGACGACGAGCGCCAGCGCGCCATCGACGCCGGCCACGACCTGGACCGGGTGCTGTCGACCGACGACCTGGTCCGTGGCGAGAACTGCTTCTTCGTCGCGACCGGCATCACCGACGGTGAGCTGCTGCGCGGCGTGCGCTACAGCGGCGGCGGAGTCACGACGCACTCCCTGGTCATGCGCTCGAAGTCGGGCACGATCCGGCACATCGAGAGCCACCACCAGCTGGCGAAGCTGCGCGCCTACAGCGCGATCGACTTCGACCACGCGACCTCCGTGGGGACGGGAGCCCGGTGAGCACCGACATCCTCGTCATCGGCGAGGCCCTCATCGACATCGTCACCGACTCCTCCGGTGAGTCCACCGAGCACGTCGGGGGGAGCCCGGCCAACGTGGCGATGGGCCTGGCCCGCCTGGACCACTCCGTGGCCTTCGCGACCTCGCTCGGTCGGGATGCCCGGGGCGAGCGCATCAACGACCACCTGTCCCGCCACGGCGTGGTCGTCCTGCCGGAGAGCTTCGGCACCGCTGCCACGTCGACGGCTGCCGCCACCCTCGACCAGACCGGCGCGGCGACCTACGAGTTCGACCTGCACTGGGACCTGCCGCGGCTGGCTCTCCCCGAAGGCACCTCCCACATCCACACCGGCTCGATCGCCACCGTGCTCCTCCCGGGCGCCGCCAGCGTCACCACGGCGCTGCACGAGGTGCGCCGCCAGGGCACTGTGTCCTACGACCCCAACATCCGGCCGCGGATCATGGGAGAGCCGGACGCGGTCAGGGCCAGGGTCGAGGAGCTCGTCGCCCTGAGCGACGTGGTCAAGGCCAGCGAGGACGACCTCGAGTGGTTGTACCCGGGCCAGTCGCCGGAACAGGTGATGGGGCACTGGGTGGGCCTGGGCCCGGGACTGGCCATCGTCACCCTGGGTGCGGAAGGCGTGGTCTTCCGGGTGTCGTCCTCGACCGAGGTGGCGTCCTCCCCCACCCGCGCCGAGAGCGTGGTCGACACCGTCGGCGCCGGCGACTCCTTCATGGCCGGCCTCGTCTCGGGACTGGTGGTCGCGGGGCTGCTCGGCGACCCGGGTGCTCGTGCTCGGTTGCACAGCGCGACACTGGAGGACGTCCGAACCGCCGTCGACCGCGGTTCGGCCACCAGTGCGGTGACGGTCGGCAGGGCCGGGGCCTACGCCCCCAGCCTGGACGAGCTGTAGCCGACCGAGGGCCTTTCGAGAAAGGAGCACGATGCCGGAGTTCGAGTACGAGGACCTGTTGCCGATCGGTCCGGACCAGACCGAGTACCGCCTACTGACCAGCGAGGGCGTGTCCACGGTCGAGGGGCCCGGCGGACGGACCTTCCTCCAGGTGGCACCGTCGGCCCTGCGCGTGCTGACCGAGACGGCCATGCACGACATCGCGCACTACCTCCGCCCCGCGCACCTCACCCAGCTGCGCCGCATCATCGACGACCCTGAGGCCAGCAGGAACGACGCGTTCGTGGCGCTCGACCTGCTGAAGAACGCCAACATCGCGGCCGGCGGGGTGCTGCCCATGTGCCAGGACACCGGCACTGCCATCGTCATGGGGAAGCGGGGGCAGCACGTGCTCACCGAGGGCGTCGACGAGGAGGCCATCGCCGGCGGGGTCTACGACGCCTACACCCGGCTCAACCTGCGCTACTCGCAGATGGCTCCGATCACCACGTGGGAGGAGAAGAACACCGGCTCCAACCTCCCGGCGCAGATCGAGCTCTACGCCGACACCGCAGCCGGTCACGAGACCACCTACAAGTTCCTCTTCATGGCCAAGGGCGGTGGCAGCGCCAACAAGTCCTTCCTCTACCAGGAGACCAAGGCGATCCTGAACCCCGAGCGGATGCTCGCTTTCCTCGACGAGAAGCTGCGCTCCCTCGGCACGGCCGCGTGCCCGCCCTACCACCTGGCGATCGTCATCGGCGGCACCAGCGCCGAGTTCGCCCTGAAGACGGCCAAGTACGCCTCTGCGAAGTACCTCGACGAGCTCCCGCGCGAGGGGTCGCCGACCGCGCACGGCTTCCGCGACACCGAGCTGGAGGAGCAGGTCCTCGAGCTGACCCGCAACTTCGGCATCGGCGCGCAGTTCGGCGGCAAGTACTTCTGCCACGACGTCCGCGTGGTCCGCCTGCCCCGGCACGGCGCGTCCCTCCCGGTCGCGATCGCGGTGTCCTGCTCCGCCGACCGACAGGCCCTCGGCAAGATCACTCCTGAGGGGGTCTTCCTCGAGGTCCTCGAGAAGGACCCGGCGCGCTTCCTGCCCGAGACGACCGACGAGCACCTCGACGCCGAGGACGACGTGGTGCGGATCGACCTCAACCGCCCGATGGACGAGATCCGGGCCGAGCTCGCGAAACACCCTGTCAAGACACGTCTTTCGCTCAACGGGTCGTTGGTGGTCGCTCGTGACATCGCGCACTCCAAGATCAAGGAGCGCCTCGACGCCGGCGAGGGCATGCCGCAGTACCTCAAGGACCACGCCGTCTACTACGCCGGCCCGGCCAAGACCCCCGAGGGCTATGCCAGCGGGTCGTTCGGGCCGACGACGGCCGGGCGGATGGACTCGTACGTCGACCAGTTCCAGGCAGCAGGAGGTTCGATGGTGATGCTCGCGAAGGGCAACCGGTCCACGCAGGTCACCGAGGCGTGCCAGCGCCACGGCGGCTTCTACCTCGGGTCGATCGGCGGGCCAGCGGCCCGGCTGGCCCAGGACTGCATCAAGTCCGTCGACGTCCTCGAGTACGCCGAGCTCGGCATGGAGGCGATCTGGAAGATCGAGGTCGAGGACTTCCCTGCCTTCGTCGTCGTCGACGACAAGGGCAACGACTTCTTCGCCTCGACAGGCAAACCGATGGCGACGTCGATCCCGAAGCGACCGGGGCTACTGTGAACGAGCTCTCCATGGCCGCAGAGGGATTCGACGACCTGCTCGCCGCCAACAAGTCTTTCGCCGACCGCTTCACCCTTGGTGGCTTCGACGGTGTCGCCCACCGCGGTGTCGCCGTGGTCACGTGCATGGACTCACGCATCGACCCCCTACGGATGTTGGGCCTGTCCCCCGGTGACGCGAAGATCTTCCGCAACCCGGGGGGACGGATCACGGCCAACGCGCTGGAGGCCCTGGTCCTCGGGGTGCACCTGCTGAACGTCCAACGGATCCTCATCGTCCCGCACACCCGCTGTGCGATGGCGACCCACACCGAGGAGGAGCTGCGCGAGCGGGTCGGTGCCTCGGCCGGAGTGGACGCCTCGTGGCAGGGTTTCCACGTGGTCACCGACCAGCGAGCCGCCCTCGGTGCCGACGTGGCCGCGGTCAGCTCCCACCCGCTCATCCCGGACGCGGTGGCCGTCGGGGGCTTCCTCTACGACGTCGACACCGGGCTGCTCGAGCAGTACTTCTAGGGGCGACTCCCCGGGCACACCAAGAGGCGCGGGGTATGCCGGGTGGTGACCACCCGGCATACCCCGCGCTCTCGGTCGGCTGGGCTCAGGCGCCCTTGCCGGTGATCGTCACGTCGATGTTGCCGCGAGTCGCCTTGGAGTAGGGGCAGACCTCGTGAGCGCCATCGGCGACCTTCTGGGCCATCGCATCGTCCACGCCGGGGATCTGCGCCGTGATGTCGACGGCCAGGCCGAACCCGGTGTCGGTCTTGCCGAAGATCACGTTGGCCGTCACGGTGGACTCGCTCGCGTCGACACCGTGCTTGCCGGCCACCACGGCCAGGGCGCCGCTGAAGCAGGCCGCGTAGCCCGAGGCGAAGAGCGTCTCGGGGTTGGCCTTGGGGTTCCTGGCGCTGCCGGGCTTGCCGAGGGCGAGGTCGACGACCCCGTCCTCGCTCTGCACCCGGCCCTCGCGTCCGCCCTGGGCGGAGGCGGCGATGGTGTAGAGCGTGTCGTTCACTGCTTCGAAGGGCATGGCTGTCCTGTCTGTGGGGAAGGCGTACCTGGGGTCCAACAGGTCTGTGGCGCCGCCCATTCCGCCGCCCCCGCGAGGCGGTCCGCCGGGTTCGATGGGGCTTGACACGGCCCGCGTTCTGGTTGCATGGTTAGTTACATGACTAATGAACCGGCTAACCGAGCGACCCGCTCGTGATGGACGACGGCCGGCCGATCTTCCTGCAGATCGCCGAGCAGGTGGAGAACTCCATCATCGACGGGACCTTGGCTGAGGAGTCCCAGGTCCCGTCGACCAATGCCTTGGCCGCGTTCCACCGGATCAACCCGGCGACCGCCGCCAAGGGCGTGGCCCAGCTCGCCGCAGACAGGATCATCTACAAGAAGAGGGGGATCGGGATGTTCGTGAGCACCGGCGCCCGCCACCAGCTGCTCGAGCGGCGCCGCGAGGAGTTCTCGCGGCAGTATGTCGCCCCGCTCATGGCCCAGGCGCATCGGCTCGGCATCGAGCCGCAGATCGTCAAGAAGCTCATCGAGGTCTGGGAGGACGAGCAATGAAGGTGATCGAGCTCAGCGAGGTGACACGTCGTTTCGGGGACGTCAAGGCCCTCGATCGGGTGAGCCTGGGTCTCGAGGACCACCGCATCCACGCCCTGCTCGGGCGCAACGGCGCGGGCAAGACGACCCTTATGCAGCTGCTCACGGCCCAGAGGTTCGCCACCTCCGGGACGGTCAGGGTCTTCGGCCAGGAGCCCTACGAGAACTCCCGGGTCCTCGACCGGATCTGCTTCATCCGGGAGAGCCAGCGCTACCCGGACCTCTTCGCGGTGCGCCACGCCATGGCAGCGGGCCGACTCGTCTTCCCCGACTGGGACGACGCGCTGGCGACCGACCTCGTGGGCGAGTTCGGGCTGCGGCCCAAGCAGCGCATCAAGAAGCTCTCCCGCGGGCAGCTCTCCGCCGTCGGGGTGATCCTCGGTCTGGCCTCTCGCGCGCCTCTGACGTTCTTCGACGAGCCCTACCTCGGCCTGGACGCCGTGGCGCGCCAGCTCTTCTACGACCGGCTCCTCGCCGACTATGCCGAGCACCCTCGCACCGTGGTCCTCTCGACCCACCTCATCGACGAGGTGGGTGACCTGGTCGACCACGTCGTCCTGCTCGACCGCGGACGGGTGCTGCTGGACGAGGACGCGGAGATGCTGCGCGGCAGCGCAGTCGTCGTCAGTGGGCCCACCGAGGCGGTGGAGTCCGTCGCCGCCGAGCACCAGGTCCTCCACCGCGAGCACCTGGGGGCATTCAGCCGGGCCACGCTCAGGGCCACCCGGAGCTCCTCCTTCGAGGGCCTCGGACGAGGGCTCCGCGTGGAGCCGGTGTCCCTGCAACAGCTCGTGGTCCGCACGGCACAAGCCCAGAACGGAAAGGTCCTCCAGCCATGAGCAACGCCCTGAAGGTGGCTCGCATCCACCTCGTCACCGCGCCGATCACCCTCGCCATACCGTGGTCGATCCTGGGCGCGTCGTTCGCGATCAACCTGCTGATCTTCGGACTGCTCGGCGACGTCCCGGCCAACGCCCGGCACACCGGCGGGCTCGCCTCGATCTACGTGTTCGCCATCGTCGCGAACCTTCAGGCCGTGACACAGGTCTTCCCGTTCGTGGCGGGGCTCAGCCTCACCCGGCGGGCCTTCCTTGCCGGGACCGCTCTCTTCGTCCTCGGCCAGTCCCTGCTCAGCGGTGTGGCCATGACCGTCCTGCTGGCGGTCGAGCAGGCGACCGACGGCTGGGGCATCTCGCTTAAGTTCTTCGGGATCCCGTTCCTGGTCCAGGCCAACCCGGCGGCCCAGGTGCTGGTCTACGGCGCACCGTTCCTGCTCGCCGCCGCGCTCGGGCTGGCGCTCGGAGCCGTGTTCAAGCGGTGGGGCCAGCTCGGCATGCTGACGGTGAGCCTCGCCGGCATCCTGGGCTTCGGCGGCCTGGCCGCCCTCGCCACCTGGCGTGGCTGGTGGGGCGCCGTGGGGTCGTTCTTCTCGGACACCTCGATGCTCCTGCTGGGTGGTGGCTACCCTCTCCTGCTCAGCGTCGCGCTGGGGTTGGTCACGTTCGGCATCCTGCGGCGAGCCACGCCGTGATGATGGCCGCTGTCATCGTCGGCGCGGAGCCCGCAGCTGCCAGACGTCGACCTCGGGAGCGGTGAAGCGCCGGTCGGCGAGCTGGTCGAGCTCCTTCTCGGCCACTGGCCCGACCCTGCGGTCCGCGATGATCCATCGGACGCCGCGCTCGCTCCAGAGCGTGTCGAGCAGACTCTCGGTCGGCTCGGTGATGGCAGCCTGCTCCTGGTCGAGCCGGGTGGGATCCCAGAACGGCTGGAAGACGTACGACCGTGCCAGGGTGAACGCGTGGGAGACCGCCCGGTCGGAGTAGGCCCAGCCCGACACGTCCGTGCGGCGGCCGGTCAGGGCAGGGATGGCGAACTCACGGGCATCGCACAGGCGGTCCGCCCGCAGTCGCGTTGGTCGCGTGCAGATGCGGTTGGTGGCCACGACGTCCGACGGTTCCGAGTGGTTGCGGACGTACTCGCCCGCGGCGAACAGGTCGGGCGTCACGACCGTGTTGCCGGCGGCGACCGCCCTCGCGCTGGCGGCCTCGGCCGCTTGCCGCTCGGTGATGCCGTCCGCGCGGTGGAGGTGCAACCACGTCGCAGGGAGCCCCGTGCCGAGGGCGCAGGTGGTCGCGAGAACCAGCGACACCGACCAGATCCTGCGCCATCGGCCGCGACGACGAACGGCAGTGACCAGCGCCAGGACGACGGCGACGACCACGAGGGCCGCACAGGCGACACCCCACAGCTCGGCGTGCGGCAACAACCAGGCCAGCTCCTGCGCTCTCAGCCTCACGCTGACCACCCGGCCAGCAAACCCCTCGGCGACCCAGCGAGCGCGCGGAGACTCCAAGGGATGCGCGCGGGCGACCACCAGGGCCACGGCGAAGCCGAACGCCGAGCCCCCCAGGGCGAGCATCGCGGGCAGACCACGACCGGCGAGCCGGCGCCAGTGGGGCTCCAGCCCGACGACGAACCCGGCGGCAGACCCGACCATCGCCACGGGCAGGGCCGAGACGAGGAAGAACACCTCGCTCGAGGCAGGGTGGCGAAAGGCCATCGACGCCGTGATCCCACCCACCAGCGTGCCCACGCTGATCCAGGTCGCGGGGTCCCGGACCCGCCGCCTGGCAAGCAGGCCCAGCCCCAGCAGCCTCGGGATGATCGGGAGCAGGTAGACGATGGCCGCCGTGACGAGGGCGCTCGTCGGTGCGGTGAACGGCCCCAGGTAGACGTCGGGCGGTCTCTGGACGACTCCGACGAACAGCTGGGTGCCCACGATGTCCAACCGCTCACCCGGACGCAGTGTCAGCCCGTAGCTCCCGTTGACATAGATCGTGCGAGCAGCCAGCAGCGTCACGACACCGGCAGCCCCCAGCACCAGCAGCAGCCGCTTCACCTGTGCCATCTCGCGCGCGACGAGGGCGACCCCGAGTGCGAGCAGGAAGCCGCACACCAGCACGGGCAGCTGCGACGACTTGGCCCCGACGCACACCACGAGCAGCGGCACGAGCAGCAGGCGCGGAGCGGTGGCGTCGTCGGAGCTGCGCCGGACGAAGGCCACCGCGACGCCGAAGACCGCGATGCCGACGACCCACGAGAGGCTCTGGGGTGGGCTGTCCTGCCAGTAGACCGTGATCGCCTCCAGGGCACCACCATCGGCCGCCCAGCGGGTCGGGATGCCGTTGGGCACGACCCAGCGCACAGGCAGGCTGTTGCCCACGACCACGAGGAGGGCCGCCGCCACCGGACCCGCCGCCACCTTCCCGGCGACCTGTCGGGCCACCACCGCCCCGATCGAGATGAGCATGGCCACGAGCGTGACGGGCATCAGGCGCAGGACGGCGTCAAAGGTCTCGGTACCGGGTACCTGAAGGAGGTGGGCCTGGATCGCGTAGACGAACCAGTGGTAGGAGAGCGGCTGCCCTGCGACCATCGGGTACGTCGGGGCCACCGCGTGGCCGAGCTCACCGGTGAGGGCCACCTGGTAGAGCATGTCCGGGATGAACTCGGTGCCAGCGGAACTGGGTCGCGGTGGCAGACCGCGCAGGGCCGTGGAGAGCATCCACCCGACCGCCACGAGGTGGGTCACGCCCAGCGCGACGGCGGGGCCCGTGCCCCACCCGGGGGCCGGCTTCGCCAGGGCTCGGACGCGGGTCCGCGGGACCATGAGCACGAGCGCGATGAGGAACGGCCCGAACAGCAGTGGACCGGGAGACCAGGGCAGGAGCCGGTCCACGAGCCAGCCGGCGAGGGCCACGGCGAGGCCCACGGCGCCACCCCAGGAGAGGTCCTCGACCAGTGGCGCTCGAGCGGGACGGACCGCACGCACGAGCACGAAGCCGGGGGCGACGACACCCACCACCACGGCCAACAGCCAGCTCAGCACGGAGCGCCAGTCGCTGCCGGTGGCCACCAGCGCCCCCACGTAGACGGCGAGGACGCCGATCACCAGGACGGTCGCGGTCGCCGCCGGGGCAGTGCTCCGCAGCAGGTTCGACTGCGCTGCGGGGCTGCGCTCCCCCCGGATCGTCGGCATTCAGGCCCCCCTCCCCACGGTGGTTGACGTGCGCTGCAGCGTAACCGGCTAGAGCGTCAGCCGAGCCCGGACCACCCCCACCAGGCGGTCCGCCACCGCGTTGGCCTGCTCCTCCTCGGGAGCCTCCACCATCACCCGGACGACGGGCTCGGTGCCCGACTTCCGCAGGAGCACACGCCCCGCGCCGGCCAGCGCAGCCTCCTCGTCCTTGACGGCACGCTGCAGCACCTCGTCGGTGTCGACGCGGGTCCGGTCGACGCCCTTGACGTTGACCAGCACCTGCGGGAGCCGCCGCATCACCTGCGCGAGCTCCGATAGCGGCACGCCGGTCTCAGCCATGCGTGAGGCCAGCATGAGGCCGGTCAGCACTCCGTCGCCCGTGGTGCCGTGGTCGAGGAAGATCACGTGGCCGCTCTGCTCGCCACCCAGTGACAGGCCCTCGGCGCGCATCTGCTCCAGGACGTAGCGGTCACCCACACCCGTCTGGTGCACGGTGATGCCCTCGCGCTCCATGGCCTGGATCAGGCCCAGGTTGCTCATCACGGTGGCGACGAGGGTGTCCTGTGCGAGCGTGCCCCGCGACTTCATCGCCACGGCGAGGATGGCCATGATCTGGTCGCCGTCGACCTCACGGCCCTCCGCGTCCACGGCCAGGCAGCGGTCGGCATCCCCGTCGTGGGCGATGCCGAGGTGGGCGCCGCGAGCGGTCACGGCCGCCTTGAGGTGGTCGAGGTGGGTGGAGCCGTAGCCGTCGTTGATGTTGAGCCCGTCGGGCTCGGTGCCGATCTCGTGGACCGTCGCACCCGCGAGCCGGAACACCTCCGGGGAGACCTGGCTCGCAGCGCCGTGGGCGCCGTCGATGACGACGGTGATCCCGTCGAGTCGGTGCGGGAGCACGGTGAGCAGGTGGGCGATGTAGCGGGTGTTGCCGTCGGGCATCGTGACGACGCGGCCGATGTCGGCACCGACGGGTCGTTCCCAGTGCTGGTCGAGGCGGGCCTCGATCTCGTCCTCGATCCGGTCGGCGAGCTTGTGGCCACCGGCCGCGAAGAACTTGATGCCGTTGTCCGGCATGGCGTTGTGGGAGGCCGAGAGCATGACGCCGAAGTCCGCATGGGTGTCGGCGGTGAGGAACGCGATGGCCGGCGTCGGCAGGACGTTGGCGTGGTAGACGTCGACCCCGGCGGACGCGAGGCCGGCGATCACTGCCGCGGAGAGGAACTCACCCGAGGCGCGCGGGTCGCGACCGACCACGGCCTTCGGCCGCCGCCCCTGGCTGCGGGCGTCGTCCCCCAGCACGTGGGCCGCGGCGACGCTGAGGCGCAGGGCCAGCTCGGCGGTGATGTCGACGTTGGCCAGGCCGCGGACCCCGTCGGTCCCGAAGAGTCGTGTGGGCATGGGTGGTGAGCCTTTCGGTGGTCAGGCGCCCCCGCGGCATACGGACTGGCCGTGACGGTGGCGCCCGTGAACTCGTGCGTCTCGGCGAACCTACTCCCCCGCACGCCGCGATGGCGGCACCCGAGGTACGGGTGCCGCCATCGTGGTGGTGAAACCGGGAGCGCGCGGGTGAGCCCGGCGCCAGCCGGGATCAGCGCGGAGGAGCCAAGCGGGTGAGCCCGGCGCCAGCCGGGATCAGCGCGGAGGAGCCAAGCGGGTGAGCCCGGCGCCAGCCGGGATCAGCGCTTGGAGTACTGAGGCGCCTTGCGGGCCTTCTTGAGACCAGCCTTCTTGCGCTCCGGGACGCGGGCGTCCCGGGTCAGGAAGCCGGCCTTCTTCAGGATGGCGCGGTTCAGCTCCTCGTCGACCCCGTTGAGCGAGCGGGCCACGCCGAGGCGGACCGCACCTGCCTGGCCGGAGGGGCCACCACCGTGGACGCGCACGAGCACGTCGTAGGCACCGTCGAGGTCGAGCACCTTCAGGGGCTCGTTGACGATCTGCTGGTGGACCTTGTTGGGGAAGTACTCCTCGAGCGTGCGCCCGTTGATCTTCCACTCGCCGGTGCCGGGGACGATGCGCACGCGGGCGATGGCCTGCTTGCGACGACCGGTGGCGGCGCCGGGGGCGGACGCGGTCGGGCGAGGCGCGGCCTCACCGGAGACGGGGCCCTCGGACTCGGAGGTGTATTCGGTCAGCTCGACCTCGTCGGTGTCGACGACGTCGGTGTTCTCGGTGGTGTCAGCCACGTGATGTCCTCAATTCGCTTTCTGGCACAGGCCCTTGCGGACTTACTGCGCGACCTGTGAGATCTCGAAGGGCTTCGGCTGCTGGGCCGCGTGCGGGTGCTCGGCGCCGGCATACACCTTGAGGTGGGTCAGCTGCTCACGACCGAGCGTGGTGTGGGGCAGCATGCCGCGGACGGCCTTCTCGACCGCCTTCTCGGGGCTCTTGGCGAGCAGCTCGGTGTAGGAGGTCGACTTGAGGCCGCCCGGGAAACCGGAGTGGCGGTAGGCCTTCTTCTGCTCGAGCTTGGCGCCGGTGAGGGCCACCTTGTCAGCGTTGATGATGATGACGAAGTCACCACCGTCGACGTGCGGCGCGAACGTGGTCTTGTGCTTGCCGCGCAGGAGGATCGCGGTCTGGCTCGCCAGGCGACCCAGGACGACGTCCGTGGCGTCGATGACGTGCCAGGTCCGAGTGACCTCGGCCGGCTTGGGGGTGAAAGTGCGCAATGTACTGGCCCTTTGCTTGCTGGGAAAGGATCGTATGCCGTGGGCGCCCGAGGCGCTGGTGTGTCGCCTTGCGAGGGCGCACGGCACAACAGTGCTCAAGTCTACGGGGGTCCGGGCCACGCCCCAAATCGCCTCTGCAGCTCCGGAAAACCGCCTCTGACCTGCGCCGATACGATTCCACGGAAGTTGTGCACACTACTTGTGCATATGAAGTGTGCAGAGGTATTGTGCACCCATGGCCACTTCGGACACCCCCATCCCCAGCGACTACGTGGGCCTGCGCCTCGACGCGACCGCGCTGAAGGTCCTCGCACACCCCCTGCGCTCGCGGCTGCTGGCGGCGCTGCGTCGCGACGGCGCCGCCACCGCCACGGACCTCGCCGGTCGCCTCGGCACCAACTCCGGCGCCACGTCGTACCACCTGCGCAAGCTCGAGTCGGTCGGGCTGGTGTCCGACACCGGCGACGGGGAGGGCAAGCGGCGCCTGTGGCAGGCGGCCACCGACTACCACTCCTTCGACGCCAGCGACTTCGCCGGTGACGAGGACTCCGAGACCGCGCTCAACTGGCTCGTGCGGGACTACAGCCGCCACTTCGCCGAGCAGTTCGAGCGCTGGCTCGACGTCGAGTCCACGTGGCCGGTCGAGTGGCGCGACGCGGTCGGGATGAACGACTCCTTCATCGTCGCGACGCCCGCCCAGGTCGAGGACCTCAAGGCCGAGCTCGACGAGCTCATGGCCCGGTACCGCCGGGTCGGCCAGGGCAACCCCGCGGCGCGGCGACTGGCCATCTACAACGTCCTCTACCCGCTCGACCTCGAGCGGACCCCCCGACCCCAGGAGCAGTGATGCACCCCTCGCCCCTCACCGCGGTCCAAGCACGCCGCATCCTGCTGCTGCTGACCTTCACCCGCTGGTTCCCGGTGGGCCTGACCATCGCCGTGACCACCCTCCTGGTCCTCGAGCGCGGTATGAGCCTGGCCCAGCTCGGCGTCATCTTCTCGATGCAGGGCTTCGTCGTCCTCGGCCTCGAGCTCCCCACCGGGGGCTTCGCCGACGCGATCGGGCGGCGCCCGGTGCTCGTCGCCTCGGCGGTCGTCGCCATCGTCTCGGGGACCATCTTCCTCACGGCGCACTCCTTCGTGGCGTTCGTCGTCGCCCTGCTCCTCCAGGGCGTCTTCCGGGCCCTGGACTCCGGCCCGCTCGAGTCCTGGTACGTCGACACCGCCCATGCGGACGATCCCCACGTTCCGGTGGAGGACGGCCTCTCGCGAGCGGGGATGGTGCTCGGCCTGGCGATCGCCTCGGGCGCGCTGATCTCGGGTGGGCTCATCGCCTGGCACCCCGTCCACGCCCTGACCGCCCTGGAGTTCCCCTACGCCTGCGCCCTCGTCCTGTACGTCGGGCACCTCGTGGCCGTCTCCCTCCTCGTCCGGGAGCCCCGCACACACCTCGACCCGAGCGGCCTGCGCCGCGCCCTCACCTCGGCGAGAGAGGCCCCGAGCGTGGTGGTGGACGGCCTGCGGACCCTGGGCGCCTCCCGGGTCCTGCTCGCCCTGGTCCTCGTCGAGGTCTTCTGGTCGATCGGCATGATCGCCTTCGAGATGTTCATGCCGGTGCGACTCGCCGAGGTCGCCGGCGGCGAGACCCACGCCGGTGCGCTCATGGGACCGGTGTCCGCGGCCGCCTGGGGCCTGTTCGCCGTCGGCTCCGCGGCCGCCGGCCTCACCAGTCGCCGGATCGGGGTGGCCTGGACCGCCCTGGCAGCGCGGGTCCTCAATGGCGCCTTCATCGTCGTCATGGGCCTGATGACCGGACCGCTCGGCCTGATCACCGCGTTCCTGGTCACCTACACCCTCCACGGGTCCGGCGGGCCGGTCCACAGCACCCTGCTGCACCGCCAGGCACAGGCCCGCAACCGCACCACCGTGCTGTCGATGAACTCCATGGTCGGGGGCGGCTTCTTCAGCCTCGGCTTGCTGGTGCTGGGTCCGCTCGCCGAACACACCAGCACGGCGACCGGGATCGTCGCGGCCGGCGCGTTCAGCATCCTCGGCGCAGCGCTCTACCTCCCCGCCATCCGCCAGGAGCGCTCCGGTCGCCTCCCCGAGCCCCACCCCACCCCAGCCTGACCCGCCCCAGCTTTATCGGGTCTAGTGACAAGGTTGACCTTCACCCCACTTGCGAAGTGGGGTGAAGGTCAACCTTCCGGGATGAGGCCGAGGTCGGGGCCCCAGGCCAACGCGGGATGAGGCCGAGGTCGAGGCCTCAGGCCAACGCGGGATGAGGCCGAGGTCGAGGCCCCAGGCCAACGCGGGATGAGGCCGAGGTCGGGGCCCCAGGCGCAACGCGGGATGAGGCCGAGGTCGAGGCCCCACCCTGCAACGCGTCAGGAAGCGACCAGCCCCGCAGCCGTGGCCGGTACGTCCCCGGGCTCGACCCCGAACCCCACCCCGTTGCGGAAGTCGCGCGACCCGCGGACCAGCAAGGGGGCGAACGCGGACAACGCCATGACCAGTGCGGCGGCGACCACCACGCGCCCCGTCCCGAAGGTGTCCGACAGCGGACCCGCGAGCGCGTTCCCCGCGGGGATGGCGAGGAACGAGGTGAGGATGTCCCACGAGGACACCCGCGCCAGGACCGCATGGGGCACGCCGTCCTGCAGCGCGGTGTCCCAGCAGACCGAGAAGAACATCAGCCCGGCGAAGGCGAGACCAGCCACGGGAAGGATGACCGCGAGTCGGGCCGGCCAGGCGAAGGACACGGCGAACACCGCCATGAGCGCCACCAGCGGCCACCCGACGAGCAGCGGCCTGGCCGGGTGGATGCGCATGGCCAGCAGACCTCCGAGCAGGCCCCCCGCCCCGGACGCTGCCGAGATCCACCCGAGGGCTGCGGGGCCGCCGAGCTCACGCACCGCGAGCACGTCGATGAGGACGACGACGGCTCCGAAGGCCGCGTGGTAGGCCGTGGCCGCGACGAGGCCGGTCAGCAGCCAGCTGCGGCCACGGACCTCCCCCCACCCCTCGCGCAGCTCGGCGAGCAGCCCGGTCCGGACCGAGCGTGGTGCGTCGACCCGGATCGCCAGCACGGTCCCGGCGGACACGAGGAACGACCCGGCGTTGACGACGAAGGCCCATGGTGCACCGACGTGCGCCACGAAGATGCCGGCGCTGGCCGGGCCCACGATGAAGGCGCCGTTCTGGAGCACGTTGAGGGTGGCGTTGGCGGAGTGCCGCCGCCCCACGGGCACGAGCAGGGGGCGCAGGGAGGAGAAGGCAGGCCCGAAGAAGGCGGCCGCACCCCCGATGAGACCCGCCAGGGCACACAGCAGTGCGAGGGACTCCTGCCCGGTCGCGAAGTACCCGGCGATCGCGAGGCTGCCCGCCGCCCGGGTGAGGTCGGCGATGACCATGATCCGCTGCGGAGCCACGCGGTCGGCCCACACCCCACCGAGCAGCGTGCACGTCAGGCGGGCTGCCATGGTCGCGGCGAGCACGAGTCCGAGCTCGCCCGCCGTGCCGCCCCTCGCGACCACCGCCACGGCGAGGGCGATCGGCGCATACGCGTCGCCCACCCACGAGAGGCCCTGGCCAGCGGCCAGGAGTCGGAAGCCACGGTGCTGTCGGGTCATCTCCATGGACGGTGATATTAGTTCATGATCTAACTATCTGTCATCTAACTTTCAGAAGGTATCCATATCTGCCAGACTCGGGGCATGGCCGAACATGACTGGGTCGATGACCACGTCCGCCGCTGGCAGACCACCTTCCGGGGTTTCGACCCCGAGGTCGAGGGTGTCCTGGTCCGGATCGGCGCCATCAACCGCCACGTGAAGCGGGCGAACACCGCTGCCTTCGAAGAGCTGGGCCTGGGCCAACCCGAGTACGACACGCTCCACACGTTGCTCATCCAGCCCGTCCCGAACGAGGCGACACCCGCCCAGCTGGCCGAGGCGTGCCACGTCACCCGGGCCGCGATGACCTCGCGCCTGGACAACCTGGTGGCGCGGGCCCTCGTGACCCGCGAGAGCGACCCCCTCGACCGCCGGCGCCTGATCGTGCGACCGACCCCCGCCGGTCGGGACCTCTGGAAGGCGGCGCTCGAGCACGCCGTCGTCCAGGAGAAGGCTGCCCTGGCCGTCCTGTCACAGCCCGAGCTCGTCGAGCTCAACGCGTTGCTGCGCAAGGTGATCCTCGCCATCATGCCCTGAGGCCGGTATGCCGTGGGCACGGGTCAGCGCTGGACGAAGACCGCCACCGTTCGCGGGGGCACCGTGGCCGAGCCCGTCGCCGAGCTCCACGTGGAGGTCTTGACCACCGCATCGGAGCCGCCCGCCTGGACCGGCGAGAGGCTCAGCGACGCCCCCGTGAGACCCGGGACCTTCTGGGTCACCGCATCCGGGCTGGCGTTGAACACCACGACCAGGCCCCTGAGCCGCGGGTCGGCGTCCTTGCCCACGGTGTCGTCGATCCGCATCGCGACCACACCGGGGTGGGCATCCGCCGTGCCGCTCGCCGGGAAGCTCAGCTTGGCGTTGATCGCGTCGGCCGACCCGAGCCGGAACAACGGCGTCGAGAACCGCAGCCGCAGGAGGTCCTGCGCTTGCACGCTGGCCGCCTGCACCTGTGCCGCGGTCGGCTTGAGGGCCGGGTTCGCCAGCAGGGGCGACTGGAACGCCCACTTGGCCTCGTTGTCGCTCTTGAGCGGCAGTCCGTGACCGAACCCGTTGTCGGCGCCGGTCCAGTCCAGCGTGTTGAACCAGTCGCCACTGTCGTAGCTGTTGCGGTCCAGGGACTTGCTGCGGAGCAGGTCGGTCCCCGCGTGCCAGAACGACGGGGTCTGCGCCAGCGCGGTCGTCGACAGGGACAGGGTGTTCATCCGCACCCGGTCACTCATCGTCGTCGCCACCGGCAGCTTGTAGGTCAGGCTGTCGAAGAGCGTCTCGTTGTCGTGGGCGTCGACGTAGCTGATGACCTCGTCCGGCTGGTCGGCATAGCCCGCCGGCGAGCCGTTGTAGTCGACGTCCTTGCCGAGTGCGACCGCCCCGGTCTCGTTGAGCCGCAACGAGTAGGAGCGCAGGTTGCCCGCCAGGCCGAGCTCGACGAGGTCGGTGTCGTGCTTGAGGCGCGTCGCCGCGTCGGGGTTGGCAGCGGCGTCGCCGTTGGGGTCGGTGGCCTCCCCGCTGCCGAAGCCCTGCACGTGCGGGTTGTCGTCGAACGGTCCACCGCCGCGGACCGCGTCACGCAGCCGGTCGGAGAACGTGCCGATGTGCGTCCCGCCGAGCTGGCCCTGGCTGGCCTGCTCGAAGCGCGCGTTGTCCGCGACCTCGCCGAAGTTCCAGCCCTCGCCGTAGAGGACGACCGACTTGCCGTCCACCCCGTCCCGACGAACCGTCAGGCGGTCGAGTGCCGCCCGCACGGCGAGCATGTTGGCCTTGCTGTGGTGACCCATGAGGTCGAACCGGAAGCCGTCGACCTTGTAGTCCCGGGCCCACAGCACCACCGCGTCGACCATCGCCTTCTGGGCCATGGCGTGCTCGGTGGCGACGTTCTGGCAGCAGGTGGACGTCTCGACCGCACCGGAGGCGTCGAGCCGCTGGTAGTAGCCGGGCACGACCTTGTCGAGGACGCTGGTGGGCGCCTGACCCGACGTGGGCGTGTGGTTGAAGACCTGGTCGAGCACGACCCGCAGCCCGTCCTGGTGCAGGGCGCCGACCATGGTGCGGAACTCGGCGACCCGCGCCCCTCCGTCGGCCTTGGCCGCGGTGGAGGTGTAGGAGCCCTCGGGGGCCATCCAGTGCCAGGGGTCGTAACCCCAGTTGAACCCGTCGGTCGCCCGCGTCGGCTCGATGCAGGCCTGCTGCTCCGTGCTGTCGGGGGCGTACGACGCGAGGTCGCACTGGGGGGTCGCCTGCTTCGCGGGGTCCTCCGGGATCGAGGCGATGTCGAACGTCGGCAGCAGGTGCACGGTGTTGAGCCCCGCAGCGGCCAGCGCCTTGAGGTGCTTGGTGCCGTTGCCGTTCTCCGCGAAGGCCAGGTAGGAGCCGCGGTTCTCGGCGCTGACCGTCGGGTCGCCGATCGAGAAGTCCCGCACGTGCAGCTCGTAGATGGTCGAGTCGACCGTGCGGCCCAGGCTCGGCGCCTTCCCATGCGCCCAGAGCGACGGGCGGTATGCCGGGTCGGCCAGGTCCACGGCGACCGACCGGGTCGAGTCCAGTGTCAGGGCGACGGAGTACGGGTCGGTCACCTGCGTCGTCTCGACCTTTCCGGTCGTCGGGACGTAGACCGTCACGGCGTAGAGGTAGCGCGCGTTCCGGCGGCCGGCCGAGGCCGACCAGGAGCCGTCGTCGGAGCGGCGCATCGGCGTCCGGCGGGCCTGGGACACGGGAGCGTCTGCCGCTGCACCCGGCTCCCACGTGAGCAGGTCCACCTTCTGCGCGGTCGGAGCCCACAACCGGTACGAGGGGGTGTGCCCCGTGAAGGTGACGCCGTAGTCGCGCCGGGTCGCGTCGCGGGCATACAGGTCGTCCAGGACGTAGGCGACCTGCACACCGGTGGCGTCGAGCAACCGGCTCAGCGAGTCGTACATCCCCACCGCGACCTGGCCCTTGAGGATCTCGGGGACCTCGCGGGTGAGCTTCTTGTCCAGGCGCAGGGCGAGGTAGCCGGCGAGCTCGGGGTGGTCGGCCACGACCCGCGCCGAGAGCCCGTCCGGGTCGTAGCGCAGCGGTGCCGAGGAGCCGCCCGTGATGTCCTCCGCGTCGACCGTGAGGCCGCCCGTGGACGACCACGCGAGCCGCCACTTCAGCAGTGCCGGGTTCGCCCCGTCGGGCACCATGGCCGCAGGCCACGCGATGAGGTCCTTGCCGACCCACACCGCGCGCTGCTTGGTGAGGTCGGGGGCCGCCCCCGCCTTGGTGACCTTCGTGGTGATCTCGTGGGTGGCGAGCACGTAGGAGATCGACACGATGAGGCCGTTCGAGGGCACCGTCAGGCTGATGTTCGCACCGCCGGCGGCACCGCCCGCGCCGTAGTTCTCGTCCCACGACAGGCCGTGGGCGACCTTGAAGTCGTAGGTGCCTGCCGGCAGCCGGTCGGTCGACCACGTGTAGGTCCCGTCACCGTCGGGGTCCTGCAACCAGGGGCGCATGCAGTCCGGGCTCCAGTCGCCCGGGCAGCCCAGCTCGGACTGGAAGGACCCCGGCGCGGTGATGATCGGGCCCTGGGCGTCCGAGGTCACCCAGTGCGTCGCGTGGTCGTAGTAGAACGACACCGGTCCGGCGGGTGCGGTGTAGCTGATGTTGTCGCCGTTGGGCCGTCCGCCCGCGCCGTAGTTCTCGTCCCAGCTCTTGTTGACGGCCGCCTTGTAGGCGTGCGGCGCTGCCGGGATCGTGTAGGTGCCCTTCCAGATCTCGTCCTTGGGGTCGAGCGTCAGCTGGGCCTGGTCGCAGTCGGGCGCCCAGTCGCCGGCGCAGCCCATCTCGGAGTTGTGGTCTCCCGGCACGCTGACGGCATCGGGCTGCGTCACCGGGCCGACGCCACCACCCCCGCCGCCACCGGCAGCCTTGGGCTCGCCGACGATGCCGTAGGACGAGGCCGCGGAGAGGTGGCCGGCGCTGTCCTTGGCCACGGCGCGGTACTCCAGCAGCGTGCCCTTGGCCAGCCCGGTCACGTCGTGGAAGACGCGGTACGGCGCGTTGTCGTCGGTGCCCAGGACGGTCCAGGCCTGGGTGCCGACCGGGCGGTAGCGGAAGCTCACCTGGGCGAAGGTGTTGTCCGGGATCGCGGCGCCGATCTCGGCACGCCCCCCGACGACGTCACCCGCACCGGGAGAGGTGAGGTAGAGGGCTGGCGCCGACCGTGGCTTGTCCATCGGCGACGTGGCCTTCCACACCGCGACGGACTGCCCGGGCAGGCTCACCGTGAGGCGACCGTCCTTCCCGGAGCGCACCGAGGAGCTGGTGCCGTAGACCGGGGTGAACTTCTGGTTGTGGCCATAGGTCGCGAACGTCGCGGACTTCGTGGTGGCCGCGTTGTTGAGCGCGACGACGTACTCGACCCGCTTGCCGGCGTCGATGCGGGACACCGCGAAGATGCCGGCGCTGCTGCTGGCGTAGCGGTGGATCTGGGCCCCGTCGGCGAGCGCCGGGTTCGCGGCGCGCACCGCCGAGAGCTTCTTGATGTGCTGGTAGAGCGGTGCGGTCGTGTCGAAGCGCTCCCGTGATCCGGACGGCCCGCCGAGCACCTGCTCGGTGGCATAGGTCTGCACCTGCGTCGCGAACATGTCCTGCCGCGCGTCCTGGTCGCCGCCGGACCCCATGAAGCCCTGCTCGTCGCCGTAGTAGGTGATCGGCTGGCCGCGGGTGAGGAACATCAGGCTGTCGGCGAGCTTGACGCGCCGCATCAGCTCGGCGTCGTCGGCGCTGGTGCCCTTGAGCATCATCGCCACGCGGCCCATGTCGTGGTTGCCGAGGAAGGTCGGCAGCTCGTAGGCGTTGGAGTCGGTGTCGGTGTAGTAGTCGTCGTCGGCGTAGAGGTCGCGCAGGTCGGTGCCCGACTTGCCCTGCACCCAGTTGACCGACTGGGCCTGGAACCCGAAGTCCAGCGTGGCGGGCAGCTTGCCCGTGGTGGTGTACTGCGACATGTACGACGGGCGGGCGTCGTAGACCTCGCCGAACATGAAGAAGTCGTCGTTGCCGTCGTGCTTGGCCTGCTGGAGCATCGCGGGGCTGAACTGCTGCCAGAACTCCATGTTGACGTGCTTGACCGTGTCGATCCGGAAGCCGTCGACCCCGAAGTCGACCCACGCCTTGTAGATGTCCTCCATGCCCTTCTCGACGTCCAGCTGCTCGGTGAACAGGTCGTCGAGCCCGACGAAGTCGCCGTACTCGGTCGACTCCCCGGCGAAGGTCGAGTCGCCGCGGTTGTGGTAGTTCGTCGGGTCGTTGAGCCAGGCCGGGACCTTCACCGTCGAGTCACCGGGGTTGCTGAACTCGGGGTGGTAGGGGAAGGACGTCGCCGGGTCCAGCGCGGGGAAGGTGGGCTTCTCGGCATACGCCTTGTCGTCGAAGACGTTCCCCGCCGCGTCCTTGTAGGGGTAGGCCGTCTTGTCGCGGTAGGTGTACTGGCCCTCGGTGTAGTTGATGACGTCGGCGGTGTGGTTGGTGATGATGTCGAAGAAGACCTTCATCCCCTTGGCGTGCGCCGCGGAGATCAGCGCGGTGAGGTCCGCGTTGGTCCCGAGGTGCGGGTCGACCTGGGTGAAGTCGGTGATCCAGTAGCCGTGGTAGCCAGCGGTCTCCTGGCCGGCCGGACCCTGCACCGGCTTGTTCTTGAACGAGGGCGTCAGCCAGATGGCTGTGGTGCCGAGTCCCTTGATGTAGTCGAGCTTCTGGGAGATCCCCTTGAGGTCGCCACCGTGGTAGAAGCCCTTGTGCGTCGGGTCGAGCCCGGTCTGCAGCCGGCCACCGGTCAGCCCGCCGCGGTCGTTGCCCGGGTCACCGTTGGCGAAGCGGTCCGCCATGACGAAGTAGTAGCGCTCCTTGGTGAGCGGCTCGCGCAGGGAGTTGCCGGCATACCGCTGGTCGCCGCGGCTGACCGGGCCGTCGAGCGTCGTCGGGCGGATCCCGATCTGGTGGGTCTGGTCGTCGTAGGAGAACTCCAGGCGCGCCGGGCCCTCGAGCACCAGCGGGAGGTTGGCGCCACCCTTGACCCCGTCGGCGCCATAGCTCTCGTCCCACGAGTGGTCGATGGCCACCTTGAACTCGTAGGTCCCCGCCGGCACGGTGAAGACGGCACCGTATGCCGTGCCGGCACCGACCCTGGCCAGGTCCGTCGTCGTGCAGGCAGGATCCCAGTCGCCGCCACAGCCGAGCTCGGACTGGAGCGAGCCGACGAGCGTCACCGTCCGGTCGGCCGCTGCCGCGGGAGCGGCAGTCATCGGGACGAGGAGCCCCGCGACCGCGAGGGCTGCTGCGCTGAGTGCGGCGACCAGGGACTTGCGGGCCATGACAGCTCCTTTGCTGGGGGGCGGGGTCACCATAGGACTGGCTCGCTCCGACCCGCCAGAGGCCCTGTGCAAGGTTCCGCAAGAAATGGCGCTCTCTTGACCCAGCGGTCACCTCGCCCGCGCGACTCGCCCCTCGTCCCAGACCGGCTCGTCCGCCTCGTAGACCCGCCCGTCCTCACCGAAGACGACGAACCGGTCGAACCCACGGGCGAACCACCGGTCGTGGGTGACCGCGATGACGGTGCCCTCGAAGGCCTCCAACCCTTCCTCCAGCGCCTCGGCCGAGTGCAGGTCGAGGTTGTCGGTCGGCTCGTCGAGCAGCAGGCAGGTTGCCCCCGACAGCTCGAGCAGCAGGATCTGGAACCGCGCCTGCTGCCCGCCGGACAGGGACTCGAAGACCTGCTCGCTCGCGCGCGCCAGGCCGTAGCGGTCCAGGACCCGCGCCGCCTCCTCACGCGGTCGGCCCTGCCGGTGCTCGTCACCACGGTGCAGGATCTCCAGCAGCGTGCGCCCCGTGAGCAGCGGCTGCTCATGGGTCTGGGCGAACCACCCGGGACGCACCCGGGAGCCCAGGCGCAGCCGCCCCGTGTGGGCCACCGGGGTCGGCACGACGTCCCCCACGGGCTGGTGCTCCACGTCGGGGTCGCTGCCACCACAGGCGACGAGCCGCAGGAAGTGCGACTTGCCCGAGCCGTTGCTGCCGAGCACGGCGACGCGCTCGCCGAACCAGACCTCGAGGTCGAAGGGTCGCATCAGCCCGGAGAGCTCCAGGGCCTCGGCGATGATCGCCCGCTTGGCCGTCCGGCCACCCTTGAGGCGCATGCGCACGTTCTGCCGCAACGGGATCGCCTCGGGCGGACCGGCCTCGACGAACCGGCGCAGCCGCGTCTCCGCCGCCTGCAGCTTGGGGGCCATGTCGGAGTTGTAGGCCGCCTTCTGGCGGTACATGATCACGAGCGCCTTGAGCTTGGCGTGCTCCTCGTCCCACCGCTTGCGCAGCTCCTCCAGCCGGGAGTTCCGGTCCTCGCGGGCCTGCTGGTAGGTCGAGAACCGGCCGGGGTGCACCCACAGGGTCGACCCCGCGCCGCCCGGCTCCAGGGTGGCGATCCGGGTGGCGACCCGGTCGAGCAGCTCACGGTCGTGGCTCACGAACAGCACCGTCTTGGGCGAGGCGATGAGCTGGTCCTCCAGCCAGCGCTTGGCGGGCACGTCGAGGTAGTTGTCCGGCTCGTCGAGCAGGAGCACCTCCTCGGGTCCGCGCAGCAGCGCCTCGAGGACGACGCGCTTCTGCTCGCCCCCCGACAACGTGGTGACCTTGCGCCACTGCGCCTTCTCGAACGGCATGCCGAGCGCGGCCACCGTGCACACGTCCCAGAGGGTCTCGTAGTCGTAGCCGCCCACGTCGCCCCACGTCACCAGCGCCTGGGCGTAGGCCATCTGGTCGGCCTCGGTGTCGCGCTCCATCATCGCCAGCTCGGTGCGGTCGATCTCCTGCGCGGCCTGCCGCACCGGCTGCGGCGCCACGGAGACGAGCAGGTCACGCACCGTCGAGTCGTCGCGGACCTGGCCCACGAACTGGCGCATCACCCCGAGGCCGCCGGACCTCGTCACCGCTCCCCCGTGCGCGACGAGGTCGCCGGCGACGATCCGCCCGAGGGTCGTCTTGCCCGTGCCGTTCGGGCCGATGAGCGCCACCTTGGCACCCTCGCCCACGCGCAGGGAGACATCGCTGAGCAGGGGCCTGCCGTCAGGCAGGACGAAGTTCACGGAGTTGACGTCGAGGTGTCCCACGAGGGTCCATGCTCCGCCATCGGGAGCCCGGAGTCATCCCCTTTCCCCGGCGGGTCCGGTCGCCACTCGCACCGGGTGGTCCCTGTGGCTAGGGTCCTGTCCGTGACGTCGCCGTCGGTGGTTCCCACCCCCTTGGCCCAGCACGAGCCGGACGCGGCTGGGGGTGGGCTACCGGACCTGGCGCTGTGGGTGTGGGACGTGAGCGCGCCGGAGGAGACCGTCGAGTTCGCCGCGGTGCGCGGCGTCGCCCGGTTGTATGCCGCCGTGCCCCCCGACGTGGGGTCCAGCCCGGCCCTCGCCGACCTGGTGACGCTGTCAGCAGCGGCCGCGACCCGAGGCATCCGGGTGGACGCCCTCGGTGGCGACCCCGACTGGGTGGACGACCCCGCAGGCGTCGTCGCGCGCTGGCTGCTGCCGGCGTTGGCCACCGGGCTGTTCACCGGCGTCCACGTCGACATCGAGCCCTACTCGAAGCCCTCGTGGTCTACCGACCGACCGCTCGTCGTCGAGCACTACCTGTCCACGCTCGAGGCGATCCGGGACTCCTGCGGCGGCGCATCCCTGGAGGCCGACATTCCCTTCTGGTTCGACGAGGTGCCCGCTGGCGCCTCGACCCTGGACCGGGAGGTCCTGGCCCGCACCGATGGGGTCACGGTGATGGCCTACCGCAACACCGCGGAGGGCGCCGACGGCACCATCGCCCTGGCCGGGCGGGTGATGGTCGCGGCTGCCGAGCTCGGCAGACCGGTGCGGGTCGGCCAGGAGACCACCTTCCTGGGCACCGACCCGGTGGCGGTCAAGCAGACCTTCTTCGGGCAGACGCTGACGCGGCTGGAGTCCCAGCTCGACCTGGTCACCGCGGCCTTTGCCGCCACCCCCGGCTTCTCGGGCCTGGCCATCCACGACGCGGTCGGCTGGGCGGCGATGTCACCCTGAGCCCGCGGCTCCCGGCGTCGTGGTGAGCAGGGTCCGGCACCACAGGTCGGCCAACAGGTCGGCGTAGCGCTGCGCCGTCCAGCCCCGTGAGCGCAGGAGCAGGAAGTACTCCGGCGCGTTGGTCGACCACACGATGTCGGCCACCTCCTGGTCACCGAGGTCCCCTCGGACCCCACCCGCACTGCGGAGGTCGGCGGCGAAGAGGAGCATGTTCGCGGCGCGGCGTTCCACCAGCCGCGTCCAGGCGCGTTGGCCCTCCGCCGACGACTCCCCCGCTCGGCGCAGCGCATCCATGAGCGGAGCGATCCGGGGCATGAGTCCCCCGAGCGAGGCCGCGTAGACGGCGATCTTGTCGGCGGCGGTCGGTGCCGCACGGATGGCCTGGACGTAGCTGCGCTGCTCGGCCGGAACCGGCTCGTCCCCGGAACCGAGGACCATGTCGATGACCGCCACGACCAGCTCCGGCTTGCGGCCGACGCTGGCGTAGACCGTGTCGACGGAGACGCCGGCGCTCGCGGCGATGGCAGCCACCGTCGTGGCGTCGTACCCGCGCTCCTCGAACAGCCCCCGCGCGGCCACCAGGACAGCTCGCCGCGTCGCGGCCGCCTGCTCAGCGCGCAGGGTGGACCGGTAGGCGCGGGTCTTGACGTCGGTGCTCATCGGACCTAGCGTAGCAACATTCACCCGAATGTCATTCTGGTGAAAAGTGAGGAGGGTCACCATGACCCAGGTTGCGCCGTTGTCCGAGCCGTCGAGCACGTCCACAGCCCGCGCGGTCTTCCGCGCCAAGGGCACCGGTGCGACCACGTGGGCGATGGGCTCGCTGTTCGAGCACCTGCTCAGCGCGCAGGAGTCCGACGGCTCGCTGGGGGTCGCCCTGGTCACCCAGCCCCCGGGCACCGCGACGCCCCTGCACCGGCACACGCGAGAGGCCGAGGCGTTCTTCCTGCTCGCCGGTTCGATGACCTATCGGGCCGGCGAGCAGACCTTCCACCTGGAGGAGGGTGACTTCATCTGGCTGCCTGCCGGGCTCCCCCACGCCTTCCGCGTCACCGGGGAGGCGCCGGTGCGCTTCCTCGGCCTGGCCGACCCCGGCCACCTCTTCGACCTCTACGCCGAGGTCGGGCTCCCGGCGTCCGATCGCCGACTCCCCGGCCCAGACGGACGCCCCATGGCGGAGGAGATCGGCCGCTGGAACGACGTGGGCCCGCGTTACGGCCTCGAGGTGGTGGGGCCGGCGCTGCCCGAGGGTTCCTGAGCCACGGGGAGGGTGCGCACCGACCGCGACTCGCGTGCGCGAGCGGCCAGGTCGACGGCAGCGGGGTAGACGACCTCCTCGAGCGACAACCCGTGTGGAGGCATCACCGCGACGGCGGGATCGCGGGCCCCGGCGCGCAGCACCTGCGTCGGCCAGCCCACCGACCTGCGACCCTCGCCCACGGGCACGACGGCCCCCACCAGGGAGCGCACCATCGAGTGGCAGAAGGCATCGGCGACCACGGTTGCGGTCACGGTCCCGTCCTCGAGCCGGGTCCACGAGTAGTCGAGCAAGGTGCGCACCGTCGTGGCTCCTTCGCGCTTCTTGCAGAATGCGGCGAAGTCACGCAGTCCGAGCAGCTCCCGGGCCGCCCGGTCCATGGCCCCCACGTCCAGCGCCCGCCTGACCACCACCGTGTCCCGTCGCCGCAGCGGGTCCACCGCCTCCGGTCGGTCGGCAAGACGGTAGAGGTAGCGCCGCCGCAGGGCGGCGAACCGGGCGTCGAAGCCCGCGGGCGCCTCGCTCGTCGACCGCACCACCACGTCCTTCGGGAGGATGCCGCGCAGCCGGGTGGCCGCAGCCTCGCACGGACGGCGGTCGGAGCGCCCCGGCAGGTCAGCCCAGGCGGCCCGGTCGACATCCGCGTGGACCACCTGCCCCCGGGCGTGCACCCCGGCGTCGGTCCGCCCGGCCACGGTCAGCCGTACCGGCACCGCGCTGCGCAGGAGCGTCGTCAGGGCGCGCGAGAGCTCGTCCTCGACCGTGCGCAGCCCTGGCTGGGCTGCCCAGCCCGCGAAGTCCGTGCCGTCGTAGGCGAGGTCGATGCGGATCCGCACGACCTCGGGGTCTGCGCCGACCGTCTCCTGTGTCACCGGCCCAGCCTAACCAGCGGCGCGAAGCCCCCTCCGGGCCCGACCCGATCTGTCACAGTGGCGCAGTGACCAGTGCCCCACCTCGACCACGCCCCCCGACCAGGACCCTGTCACGCCATCGGCTGGCCATCGCGGCGGCGTTCGCCGTGCAGGGACTGCTCTTCATCTCGGTCACCACCCGCCTCCCCCGGTTCCAGGACCGGTGGGATCTCTCGGAGCTCTTCGTCAGCGGACTGCTGCTCATGGTCGTGCTGCTCGCGGGGCTGGGCTCCGTCCTCGCCGAAACCGGGGCGCGGCGGGCAGGGAGCGCGTGGGTCCTGCGGGGGGCCTTCCTGCTCGTGACGATCGGACTGGCCCTCGTGGCGGTGGCTCCAGAGCGGCCAATGTTCATCGCCGGGCTCGCCGTCTACGGCGTGGGCCTGGGGGCGGTCGACGCCGGCACGAACATGCAGGCGGTCGCGCTGGAGCACCTGTGGGGTGCCACCATCCTGCCGTCGTTCCACGGGGCGTGGACAGTCGGCGGCATCGTCGCGACCCTCGTGGCCATCGCGGTGACCAACGCCGGGCTCGGCGCGGGGCTGCTCCCCCTCGTCGTGACGGCCTTGCTGATGCTGGTGGCGCCCCTGCTGCCCCACACGGTGTCCGAGACCGTCGACGTGACGGCAGGCCAACAGCCCGCCATCGCCGTGCCGTGGAGACACCTCGGGCTGCTCGGTGCCGCCATGGTGCTCTTCTACATGGTCGACACGGCCGCCACGACCTGGGGCCCGGTGTTCCTCAAGACGGCTCACGGGGCACCGGGCTGGCTGCTGCCGCTGGCGACCCTGCCCTACCTCGTCGCGAGCGGGTTGAGTCGTCTCGCCGGTGACCGGGCCGTCGACCGGGTCGGTGCGGTGCGCCTGCTGCGGGTCGGCGCGGTGATCGCCTGCCTCGGCCTGGCCGTCGTGGTCTTCTCCCCCACGTGGCCCGTGGCCGTCGTGGGGTTCACCATCGTCGGGGCCTCCGTCGCCGTCATCGCGCCGTTGAGCTTCTCCGCCGCCGCGTCGGTCGCGGGGGGCGGCGTCGACGACGACACCCGCCGGGCCAGGGTGGACGCGGTCATCGCGCGCTTCAACCAGTTCAACTACGTCGGCGGACTGCTCGGCGCGGTGCTCACGGGCGCCGTGGGCTCCAGCTCACTGCGGATCGGGTTCGCCGTGCCGATGGTGCTCGTCCTGGCGATCCTGCCGTTGGCCCGGGCCTTCCGCACCACCTGAGCAGGGCAGCACGCGCCCGCCCATGACGAAGAGCCGCCCACCCCCACGGGGTGAGCGGCCCTTCGTTGCCGGGTGACCGGTGGGGTCAGGCGCCGGCCTTGGTGAAGCCGGCCTTCTCGGCGTCCGCAGCGGACTTGAACCAGAACTCGGCGACCGTCTGCTCGTACCACTGGCCGTCGGCCTCGTGGAACTTGCCGGAGTCGGCGTTGCCCTTGACCGTGTAGGCCTCATCGGGCGAGGAACCGTCCTCGTTCGCAGCGACGGCGCCCTCGGGCACCTCGCGCACGGACTCGGTCTCGGTCTCGGCTGCCTCGGTCGGGGCCGCGGCCTCCTCGACGGCGGCCTCGTCCTCGGCGGCCTTCGTCTCGACCGCGGCCTGCTTGGCCTCGGCCTGCTTCGACGCACGCTTGGTGGCCGCCTCGGCCTCCTTGACGGTGGCCTTCTTGGCGAGCGGCTCACGAACGAGCTCGATCACGGCCATGGGGGCGTTGTCGCCCTTGCGGGCGCCGATCTTGGTGATGCGGGTGTAGCCGCCGGGGCGCTCGGCCATGTCGGGCGCGATCTCGGTGAAGAGACGGTGCACGACACCCTTGTCGGAGATGACCGACAGGACGCGTCGACGGGCGTGCAGGTCGCCGCGCTTGGCGAAGGTCACCAGGCGCTCGGCGAGGGGGCGCAGCCGCTTGGCCTTGGCCTCCGTGGTGGTGATCGAGTCGTGCTCGAACAGCGACGTGGCCAGGTTCGCCAGGATGAGGCGCTCGTGAGCCGGACCGCCGCCGAGACGGGGACCCTTGGTGGGGGTAGGCATGGTTCAGGTTCTCCTTGGTGTGTGAGCCGGCGACGTCTCCGTCGCCGGCTCAGCGGCGGTTGGTCAGAGCTGCTCGTCTTCGGCCAGCGAGCGGCCGTCGTCAGCGAATTCGTCGTCGTAGTCGCCGTAGTTGTCAGCGATCGCGCTCGGGTCGAACCCGGGCGGGCTGTCCTTGAGCGCCAGACCCATGCCGACGAGCTTGGCCTTGACCTCATCGATCGACTTGGCACCGAAGTTGCGGATGTCGAGCAGGTCGGCCTCGCTGCGGCCCACGAGCTCACCCACGGTGTGGATGCCCTCGCGCTTGAGGCAGTTGTAGGACCGCACCGTCAGGTCGAGGTCCTCGATCGGCAGCGCCATGTCGGCGGCCAGGGCGGCGTCGGTCGGCGACGGGCCCATGTCGATGCCCTCGGCCTCGACGTTGAGCTCGCGGGCCAGGCCGAACAGCTCGACCAGGGTCTTGCCGGCCGAGGCCATGGCGTCACGGGGAGCCATCGAGTTCTTGGTCTCCACGTCGACGATGAGCTTGTCGAAGTCGGTGCGCTGCTCGACACGGGTCGCCTCGACCTTGTAGGTCACGGCGAGCACGGGCGAGTAGATGGAGTCGATCGGGATGCGGCCGATCTCCTGGTCACCGGACTTGTTCTGGTTGGCCGAGACGTAACCGCGGCCGCGCTCGACCGTGAGCTCCATCTCGACCTTGCCCTTGCCGTTGAGCGTGGCGATGTGCAGGTCGGGGTTGTGCACCTCGACACCGGCCGGGGGCGCGATGTCGGCGGCGGTCACGGCACCGGAACCCTGCTTGCGCAGGTACATGACGACCGGCTCGTCGTGCTCCGAGGAGACGACCAGACCCTTGACGTTGAGGATGATCTCGGTGACGTCCTCCTTGACCCCGGGGATCGTGGAGAACTCGTGCAGCACACCGTCGATGCGGATGCTGGTGACCGAGGCGCCGGGGATGCTCGAGAGCAGCGTGCGGCGCAGGGAGTTGCCCAGCGTGTAGCCGAAGCCGGGCTCGAGGGGCTCGATGACGAAGCGGCTGCGGTTGTCCGCAACGACCTCTTCGCTGAGTGAGGGGCGCTGTGCGATGAGCACGGGTGGTTCCTTTCTCGTCGGCGACCGCTATATGACGCCGATGAAGTCGCCGGTTCTCAACCGGCCGGCTGGCCCACCTCTGTCTGTGGTCCAGGCCAGACCTGCCCGGTAGGCCGCGTGCGCACGGGGCGCACGCGGCATACCGGTGCGTGGGTCAGTTCTTCGAGTAGAGCTCGACGATCAGCTGCTCGGTGAGGATCGTGTCGATCTGCTCACGGATGGGCAGCTGGTGGATCATGATCTGCAGCGTGCCCGGGACGACCTGGAGCCAGGCCGGGGTGGGGCGCTCGCCGAAGGTCTGTCGGGCCAGCTCGATGGGGAAGGTGTTCACGGACTGCGCGCGAACGGTGACGATGTCGTACTGCTCGACGCGGTAGGACGGGACGTCCACCCGGTGGCCGTTGACCTCGAAGTGGCCGTGCGTCACCAGCTGGCGAGCCGCACGACGGGTGCGGGCCAGACCGGCGCGGTAGACCACGTTGTCCAGGCGGGACTCGAGGATCTGCAGCAGGGTCTCACCGGTCTTGCCCGAGCGGCGCGAGGCCTCCTCGTAGTAACCGCGGAACTGCTTCTCCATGACGCCGTAGGTGAAGCGAGCCTTCTGCTTCTCCTGCAGCTGGGTGAGGTACTCCTTCTCCTGCATCCGGCGACGGCCGTGCTGGCCGGGCGGGAAGGGACGGAGCTCGAAGTTCTTGTCGCCGCCGACCAGGTCGACCTTGAGGCGACGCGACTTCTTGGTGATGGGTCCGGTGTAACGGGCCATTGTTCTTATCTACCTTTCCCGTTATCAGACGCGACGGCGCTTGGGCGGACGGACACCGTTGTGCGGCGAGGGGGTGACGTCGCTGATCGCGCCGACCTCCAGGCCGGCAGCGGTCAGGGAGCGGATGGCGGTCTCGCGACCGGAGCCCGGACCCTTGACGAAGACGTCGACCTTGCGCATGCCGTGCTCCATCGCACGGCGGGCGGCGGCCTCAGCGGCCATCTGCGCGGCGAACGGGGTGGACTTGCGCGAACCCTTGAAGCCGACCTGGCCAGCAGAGGCCCAGGCGATGACGGCACCGGTGGGGTCGGTGATCGAGATGATCGTGTTGTTGAACGTGCTCTTGATGTGAGCGTGCCCGTGGGCGACGTTCTTCTTCTCCTTGCGGCGCACCTTCTTGGCGCCAGCAGTGCGGGCCTTGGGAGGCATTACTTACCAACCTTCTTCTTGCCGGCAACGGTGCGCTTGGGGCCCTTGCGGGTGCGCGCGTTGGTCTTGGTGCGCTGTCCGCGCACGGGGAGACCGCGACGGTGGCGCAGCCCTTCGTAGGAACCGATCTCGACCTTGCGGCGGATGTCGGCGGCAACCTCGCGACGAAGGTCACCCTCGTGCTTGACGTTGGCCTCGAGGTAGTCGCGGAGCTGGACCAGCTCGGCATCCGTGAGGTCACGGACGCGAGTGTCAGGGCTGACGCCCGTGGCGGCCAGCGCCTGCTGGGAGCGGGTACGACCCACTCCGAAAATGTAGGTGAGAGCGACCTCGACGCGCTTTTCGCGCGGCAGGTCCACACCAACAAGACGTGCCATGTTGTGTGTTCCTTTGATTCACCGGAGGTCTGGAGCAGTACCGTTCCGGGCTGGTTCCCGAAGCTTTCCTCGGGGCACCGGTCCTCGGCCTCCGGGCCGGGGGTGACGTCCTGGGCTGGTGCGATGCACCTGCCTACAGGGGCCGGGTACTGCGTACATCAATTCACTGGTGCGCTTCTCGAAGAGATGCGACGCGGTGCAACCGGGCTCGCGCCCGATCAGGTCCGACTGCTCAGCCCTGGCGCTGCTTGTGGCGCAGGTTCTCGCAGATGACCATGACCCGACCGTGACGGCGGATCACCTTGCACTTGTCGCAGATCTTCTTGACGCTCGGCTGAACCTTCATAGCCTCTGCTTCAGTCGATCTGGCACTGTCGACCCGGTCGGGCCGTCAGGGTCTTGCGGTCAGCGGTAGCGGAAGACGATCCGGCCACGGGTCAGGTCGTACGGGCTGAGCTCCACCACCACGCGGTCCTCGGGGAGGATCCGGATGTAGTGCTGACGCATCTTGCCCGAGATGTGAGCGAGAACCTTGTGACCGTTCGTGAGCTCGACCCGGAACATCGCGTTCGGGAGAGCCTCGACGATCGTGCCCTCGATCTCGATGACACCGTCCTTCTTGGCCATATCCTCCACAATCTGCTGACTTGGATTCTTCATCCGCCCGCCCCGGGTTGGGACGGGCACGTGAAACCAGCATGCGCATGAAGACACACGCATGCCGACGTATGAGTCTACGTCAGGTACCCCCTGAGCACGAAATCCGTGCTCCCCCAGCGCCGAGCCGGGTCAGGCGAGGGGCGCGTATGCCGCCCCGGCCGCTTCCAGCCTCGCCTGGCCGCCGTCGAGGGCGGTGAGCACCCAGAGGCCGTCGTCGGTCACGGCGACGGTGTTCTCCCAGTGGGCCGCGCGAGACCCGTCGGTGGTGACCACGGTCCAGTCGTCGCCGAGCACCCGCGTCTCGGGGCTGCCGAGGGTCACCATGGGCTCGATGGCCAGCGTCGCGCCGGAGCGCACCGTCGGCCCCTTGTCGCGGACCCGGTAGTTGGGGACCTGCGGGTCCATGTGCATCGAGGTGCCGATGCCGTGACCCACGTAGTCCTCGACGATGCCGTAGTCGCGGCCGGCCTGCTCGCCCGCGGCGGTGATGCTGTCCTCGACACCGGCGCCGACGGCATACAGCGACTCACCCACGGTGAGGGCGGCGATGCCGGCCCACATGGAGTCCTCGGTGGCGTCGATGAGCGCGAGGTCCTCGGGCCGTCCGGCCTCACGCCCGCCGACGATCAGCGAGACGGCGGCGTCGCCGTGCCACCCATCGACGATGGCTCCGCAGTCGATGGAGAGCAGGTCACCCTCCTGCAGGACGCGCGACCCGGGGATGCCGTGCACGACCTCGTCGTTGACCGAGGTGCACAGGGTGCCGGTGAAGCCGTGGTAGCCCAGGAAGCTCGGGGTCGCCCCGCACCCGCGGATGTGCTCCTCGGCCAGCTCGTCGAGGCGCTTGGTGCTGACGCCCGGCCGGACCGTCTGGGCCATCAGCTGCAGGGTCTGACCGACCACCAGGCCAGCCTTGCGCATGCGCAGGATCTGGTCAGGGGTCTTGGTCTCGATGCGGGACCTACCGAACATCAGGAGCCAGCAACCCCTTCGAGTGCCGCCGAGATGCGGGCGAAGACCTCGTCGACCGACCCCATGCCGTCGACCTGCAGCAGCAGGTCGCGACCGGCGTAGATCTCGGTCAAGGGCGCGGTCTCGCGGCGGTAGATCGCCTGGCGCTCGCGGATGACGTCCTCGGAGTCGTCCTCGCGGCCCTCGACCTCGGCCCGCTTGAGCAGCCGGGCCACGACGGCGTCCTCGTCGACGGTCAGCTCGAGCACGGCGTCGAGCGCGTGCCCGTGCTCGCCCAGGATGGAGTCGAGCTCGGCGACCTGGGCCGCCGTGCGCGGGTAGCCGTCGAGCAGGAAGCCCTGCTCGGCGTCGTCCTGGAGCAGGCGGTCGCGCACGATGGCGTTGGTGATCTCGTCGGTGACGTAGCCACCGGAGGCCAGGATGTCCTTGACCTGCCTGCCGAGCTCGGTCTCGTTCTTGATGTTGGCCCGGAAGATGTCGCCGGTGGAGATGGCGGGGATGTCGAAAGAGTCGGCGATCGAGGCCGCCTGCGTGCCCTTACCGGCACCGGGTGGACCCAGGATGATCAGACGCATCAGCGGAGGAACCCTTCGTAATGACGCTGCTGCAGCTGGGACTCGATCTGCTTCACGGTCTCCAGGCCCACACCGACGATGATGAGGATGGAGGTGCCACCGAACGGGAAGTTCTGGTTGGCGTTGACGAGTACCAGTGCGATGAGCGGGATCAGCGAGACGACACCGAGGTAGATGGCGCCGGGGACTGTGATGCGGGTGAGCACGTAGTCGAGGTACTCGGCCGTGGGTCGCCCGGCGCGGATACCTGGGATGAAGCCGCCGTAGCGCTTCATGTTGTCGGCGACCTCCACCGGGTTGAACGTGATCGACACGTAGAAGAACGTGAAGAACAGGATCAGACCGATGTAGGCCATCATGTAGATCGGGTGGTCACCTCGCACGAGGTGGCTGTTGATCCACGTGACCCACGCAGCCTCGTTGCCGGTGGTCGACCTGTTGAACTGTGCCACGAGCGAGGGCAGAGCGAGCAGGGACGAGGCGAAGATCACGGGGATCACGCCGGCCATGTTGACCTTGAGCGGGATGTATGTCGAGGTGCCGCCGTACATCTGGCGACCGACCTGGCGCTTGGCGTACTGCACGGGGATGCGCCGCTGGCTCTGCTCGACGAAGACGACGAGCGCGATGATCAGGAAGCCGAGCAGGATCACGCCGATGAAGACGTCCCAGCGTCCGTCCTGCTGCTGGATGGCCCACAGCGAGCCGGGGAACGACGAGGCGATCGAGGTGAAGATCAGCAGGGACATGCCGTTGCCGATGCCCTTGTCGGTGACGAGCTCACCGAGCCACATCACCATGCCGGTGCCGGCGGTCATGGTCAGCACCATGATGACCAGGGTCGGGATGGACTCGTCCGGCAGGATGTTCGTGCACGAGGCGCCGAAGAGGGCCTGCGGGTTCTGGGCGAAGGTGATCAGGGTCGAGGACTGCAGGACCGCCAGGCCGATCGTCAGGTAGCGGGTGTACTGCGTCATCTTCGTCTGGCCCTGCTGGCCCTCCTTCTTGAGGGCCTCGAACCGCGGGATGACCACGGTGAGCAGCTGCACGATGATGCTCGCGGTGATGTAGGGCATGATCCCGAGCGCGAAGATCGACAGCTGCAGGAGCGCGCCACCGCTGAAGAGGTTGGCCAGGCCCAGCACACCGGAGTTGGTCGACGCACCCTTGATGCAGGCCTGCACCGCGCTGTAGCTCACACCGGGGACCGGCACGTGCGAGCCGAGCCGGAAGATGACGATGATGGCCAGCGTGAACAGCAGCTTCCTGCGCAGGTCCGGCGTCTTGAACGCACGGGTGAAAGCGGTGAGCACAGGTCCTCCTGGGTGACGCGGGGCGAGGCGCCCTCGCGGTGACGGCGGTCAGGCAATCGTAGGCACGATACCCCGGGCTCCCGCCCGCTGGTGCCAACGGGCAGGATCCCCGGGACGTGCCCGGCGGGACATACGGGTATGCCGCGGACTCACCATCAGCGGTGAGTCCGCGGCATACCCACGAGCGTGGTGGTCCTCAGACGGAGACGACCGAGCCGCCAGCGGCCTCGATCTTCTCCTTGGCGGTCGCCGAGAACTTGTCGGCGGTGATGTTGACCTTCACCGTGATCTCGCCGGTGCCGAGCACCTTGACCGGGGCGTTGTCGCGGACCGCGCCCTTGGCCACGAGGTCGGCGACGGTGACGTCCCCACCTGTCGGGTACAGGGCGGAGAGCTTGTCCAGGTTCACGACCTGGTACTCCACCTTGAACGGGTTCTTGAAACCACGCAGCTTCGGGAGACGCATGTGAAGGGGCATGGCGCCACCCTCGAAGCGCTCCGGAACCTGGTAGCGGGCCTTGGTGCCCTTGGTGCCGCGACCGGCGGTCTTGCCCTTGGAGCCCTCGCCACGACCCACGCGGGTCTTGGCGGTCTTGGCTCCGGGGGCCGGACGCAGGTGGTGCAGCTTGAGGGCCGTGCCCTCGACCGGCTTCGCAGCGGCCTTGTCAGCCTTCTTCTCGGCCATGGTCAGTCAACCTCCTCGACAGCGACCAGATGGGTCACTGTCTTGACCATCCCGCGGATCTCGGGACGGTCCTCCTTGACGACGACGTCGCCAATGCGCTTCAGACCGAGGCTGCGCAGCGTGTCACGCTGGTTCTGCTTGCCACCGATCTCGGAACGGGTCTGGGTCACCTTGAGTCGTGCCATCACGCACCAGCCTTGGCGGCCTCGCGGCCAGCGGCCTGGGCGCGCAGCATCGCGGCAGGGGCGACCCGGTCGACCGGGAGGCCGCGGCGGGCAGCCACTTCCTCCGGCCGCTCGAGACCCTTGAGGGCCGCGACGGTCGCGTGCACGATGTTGATGGCGTTGTCCGAGCCGAGCGACTTGCTCAGCACGTCGTGGATGCCGGCGCACTCGAGCACCGCACGCACCGGGCCACCGGCGATGACACCGGTACCGGGGGCGGCGGGACGCAGCATGACGACACCAGCAGCGGCCTCACCCTGGATGGGGTGCGGGATGGTGCCCTGGATGCGCGGCACCTTGAAGAACTGCTTCTTGGCCTCCTCGACACCCTTGGCGATCGCCGCGGGGACCTCCTTGGCCTTGCCGTAGCCGACGCCCACGGTGCCGTCGCCGTCGCCGACCACCACGAGAGCGGTGAAGCTGAAGCGGCGGCCACCCTTGACGACCTTGGCCACGCGGTTGATGGTCACGACGCGCTCGACGTAGGCGCTCTTCTCGGCCTGGTCGCGGCCGCCGTCACGGCGGTTGTCGCGGCCGCCCCGACGGTCATTGCGGTCGCCGCTGCCACGGGCGTCGCCGCCCACGGCTCCAGCTCCAGTGCCTCGACGCTGGGGTCCTGGCATCAGATGTTCCTCATCTCAATAACGGTGGTGTTCACGCGGTTCATGCGGCTCACAGGGCCAGCCCACCCTCGCGGGCGCCCTCGGCGATGGCCGCGACGCGACCGTGGTACTTGTTGCCACCACGGTCGAAGACGACGGACTCGACGCCCGCACTCTTGGCACGCTCGGCGAGCAGCTCGCCCACCTTGCGGGCCTTGGCGGTCTTGTCACCCTCGAAGGTGCGCAGGTCGGCTTCCATGGTGGAGGCCGACGCAACGGTCTTGCCGAGGGTGTCGTCGACGATCTGCACGAACACGTGGCGCGAGGAGCGCGAGACGACCAGGCGCGGACGCCCCGTCGTTCCGGTCACCTTCTTGCGCAGGCGCAGGTGGCGACGGCCGCGTGCAGCGGACTTGCCCTTGGCGCGCTTGACGATCATTGCCATGGCTTACTTACCGGCCTTTCCGACCTTGCGACGGATGTGCTCGCCCGCGTAGCGCACGCCCTTGCCCTTGTACGGGTCGGGCTTGCGCAGCTTGCGGATGTTCGCGGCAACCTCGCCGACCAGCTGCTTGTCGATGCCCTGGACCGCGAAGCGGGTGGGGTTCTCGACGGCGAAGGAGATGCCTGCGGGGGCTTCCACGGTGATCGAGTGGCTGTAGCCGAGAGCGAACTCCAGGCTCCCGCCCTTGTTCACCACGCGGTAACCCGTGCCGTGGATCTCCATCTTCTTCTCGTAGCCCTCGGTGACCCCGAGGACCATGTTGTTGATGAGCGAGCGGGTCAGGCCGTGCAGGGCACGGGACCGACGCTCGTCGTTGGGGCGCTTGACCGCGAGGCCTTCGTCACCCTGCTCGACGGTGATCGGCTCGGCCACGACGTGGCTGAGCTCACCCTTGGGGCCCTTCACCTTGACGGCCTGGCCGTCGATGGTGACGTCGACACCGCTCGGGATGGCGACCGGGAGTCGTCCAATACGCGACATGTCGAATACCCCTTACCAGACGTAGGCGAGGACTTCCCCGCCCACACCCTTAGAAGCCGCCTGCCGGTCCGTGAGGAGGCCAGACGAGGTGGAAATGATGGCCACACCGAGCCCGCCGAGGACCTTGGGAAGGCCCGTCGACTTGGCATAGACACGCAGACCGGGCTTGGAGACACGGCGCACGCCAGCGATGGAACGCTCACGGTTGGGGCCGTACTTGAGCTCGATGGTCAGCGTCTTGCCGACCTCGGCGTCCTCGACCTTCCAGGAGGCGATGTAGCCCTCCGCCTGGAGGATCTCGGCGATGTGGGACTTGAGCTTGGAAAACGGCATGGAGACTGCGTCGTGGTGCGCCGAGTTGGCGTTCCTGACGCGGGTCAACATGTCCGCAATCGGGTCGGTCATGGTCATGGGCTTCTCCGCCCTCTCTCACCGCGGTTTCACTGCAGAGCAGCGACCTGCGATGTAGGGATGAAATTCGTGGGGTGTTACCAGGAGCTCTTGGTGACGCCGGGCAGTTCGCCGCGGTGTGCCATCTCGCGAAGGCAGATGCGGCAGAGCCCGAACTTGCGGTAGACCGAGTGCGGCCGGCCGCAGCGCTGACAGCGCGTGTAGCCACGCACCTTGAACTTCGGCTTCTTGTTGGCCTTGTTGACCAGGGCGGTCTTCGCCATGTCAGTTCTCCTTGAAGGGGAAGCCGAGCGCCTTGAGCAGTGCGCGGCCCTCGTCGTCGTTGCTGGCCGTGGTCACGACGGTGATGTCCATGCCACGCACGCGGTCGATGCGGTCCTGGTCGATCTCGTGGAACATCGACTGCTCGTTGAGGCCGAACGTGTAGTTGCCGTTGCCGTCGAACTGCTTGGGCGACAGGCCCCGGAAGTCACGGATACGCGGCAGGGCCACGGACACGAGACGGTCGAGGAACTCCCACATCCGGTCGCCGCGCAGCGTGGTGTGCGCACCGATCGGCATACCCTCGCGCAGCTTGAACTGGGCGATGGACTTGCGGGCCTTGGTGACCACCGGCTTCTGACCGGTGATCGCCGAGAGGTCACGAATGGCACCCTCGATGAGCTTGGCGTCCTTGGCGGCGTCGCCGACACCCATGTTCACGACGACCTTGACGACGCCAGGCACCTGCATGACGTTCTCGAAGGAGAACTGCTCGCGCAGCGCACCCTTGATCTCGTCGGCGTAGCGGGTCTTCAGTCGCGGGGTGACCGCGGCGGAGGTTTCAGTCTGAGTAGTCATGCGTCCCTCACAGGTCCTTGCCCGAGCGCACCGCGACACGGGTGCGGGTGACCTTGTCCCGGCCATTGCGCTCGACGGTCTCGACACGGGTCTTGACCCGGGTCGGCTTCTTCTCGGTGGGGTCGACGATGGCCACGTTGCTCACGTGGATCGCAGCCTCCTGGACGACCAGGCCACCCGTACGGGTTCCGCGGGCGGACTGACCAGCCTTGGTGTGGCGGGTCACCCGGTTGACACCCTCGACCAGCACGCGGTCGGTCTCGGGGTACACGGCGATGACCTTGCCCTGCTTGGTCTTGTCCTTGCCCGTGAGGACCTGGACGAGGTCGCCCTTCTTGATCTTCATCTTCTTCTTCTGCGCAGTCATGGCTCAGAGCACCTCCGGCGCCAGCGAGATGATCTTCATGAACTTCTTGTCGCGCAGCTCGCGGCCCACGGGGCCGAAGATGCGCGTGCCACGGGGGTCCCCGTCGGCCTTGAGGATGACGGCGGCGTTCTCGTCGAACTTGATGTAGCTGCCGTCGACGCGCCGACGCTCCTTGGTGGTGCGCACGATGACTGCCTTGACGACGTCGCCCTTCTTGACGTTGCCGCCGGGAATGGCGTCCTTGACGGCGGCGACGATGACGTCACCGATGCCGGCGTAACGACGACCCGAGCCACCGAGAACACGGATGCAAAGGATCTCCTTGGCACCAGTGTTGTCGGCGACGCGCAGTCGCGACTCCTGCTGGATCACTGTCTAACTCCTGTCGTCGAGCTGGTTCTCACGCTCGGTGAGCCTGGCCGAACTGTGGGTGGTCTGTGGTTACTTGGCCTTCTCGAGGATCTCCACCACGCGCCAGCGCTTGCTGGACGACAGCGGGCGGGTCTCCATGATGACTACGCGGTCACCGATACCGGCGGCGTTCTGCTCGTCGTGGGCCTTGACCTTGCTGGTGCGGCGGATGACCTTGCCGTACAGCGCGTGCTTGACGCGGTCCTCGACCTCGACCACCACGGTCTTGTCCATCTTGTCGCTCACCACGTAGCCCTGGCGGGTCTTGCGGTAGTTGCGGTCTGCAGCCGTCACGGCTTCTTCCTTCACGTCCTTGGTCATGCCGACTCCTCCTTGGCCTCGGCACTCGTGCTCTGCCCGATCCCCAGCTCGCGCTCACGCAGCTCGGTGTAGATGCGGGCGATGTCCTTGCGGACCGCACGCAGCCGGCCGTGGTTGTCCAGCTGGCCGGTGGCCGACTGGAACCGGAGGTTGAACAGCTCCTCCTTGGCCTTGCGGAGCTCGTCGACCAGACGGTCGTCGTCGAGTCCACGCAGGTTCTCGGACGTCAGGTCCTTCGATCCGACTGACATCAGATGTCACCACCCTCACGCCGCACGAAGCGGCACTTCATGGGGAGCTTGTGCATCGCCAGACGCATGGCCTCTCGGGCGACCTCTTCAGAGACGCCAGAGATCTCGAACATCACGCGACCAGGCTTGACGTTGGCGATCCACCACTCGGGGGAGCCCTTACCGGAACCCATGCGGGTCTCGGCAGGCTTCTTGGTCAGCGGGCGGTCGGGGTAGATGTTGATCCACACCTTTCCGCCTCGCTTCATGTAACGCGTCATCGCAATACGAGCGGACTCGATCTGACGGTTGGTGACGTAGGCCGGCTCGAGAGCCTGGATGCCGTAGTCGCCGAACGCGATCTTCGTGCCACCCTTCGCAGCCCCGGAGCGACCCGGGTGGTGCTGCTTGCGGTGCTTGACTCGACGAGGAATCAACATGTCAGGACTGCTCTCCCTCAGTGCTGGCGGCGGTCGCCTCGGCGGCGGGTGCCTCAGCAGCGGTCTCGGTGGCGCTGGCCTCCGGACGCTCGCGACGAGCGCGGGCCGGACGGTCGGCGCCGTCACGACGCGGGCCACGGCTCGGACGCGGAGCGGCAGCCTGCTGCTGCGCGAGCTCGCGCGCCGTCACGTCACCCTTGTAGATCCACACCTTGACGCCGATGCGGCCGAAGGTGGTGCGGGCCTCGTAGAAGCCGTAGTCGATCTGCGCACGCAGGGTGTGCAGCGGGACGCGACCCTCACGGTAGAACTCCGTGCGGCTCATCTCGGCGCCGCCGAGGCGCCCGGAGACCTGCACGCGGATGCCCTTGGCGCCGGCGCGGGTGGCCGACTGCATGCCCTTGCGCATGGCACGACGGAACGACACTCGGGCCGAGAGCTGCTCGGCGATGCCCTGGGCGACCAGCTGGCTGTCGATCTCGGGGTTCTTGACCTCGAGGATGTTCAGCTGCACCTGCTTGCCCGTGAGCTTCTCGAGCTCGCCACGGATGCGGTCGGCCTCGGCGCCGCGGCGACCGATGACGATGCCGGGACGGGCCGTGTGGATGTCCACGCGGACGCGGTCACGGGTGCGCTCGATCTCCACGCGGGAGATACCGGCCCGCTCCATGCCCTCGGACATGAGCTTGCGGATGGCGACGTCTTCCTTGACGTAGTCGCGGTAACGCTGCCCCTCCTTGGTGGAGTCAGCGAACCAGCGGCTCTTGTGCTCGGTGGTGATGCCGAGACGGAAGCCGTTCGGGTTGACCTTCTGGCCCATTAGCGGGTGCCTCCCTTGGTGGTCTTCGGCGTGACGACCACGGTGATGTGGCTGGTGCGCTTGTTGATGCGTGCCGCGCGGCCCTGGGCCCGCGGACGGAACCGCTTCATCGTCGGACCTTCGTCGACGAAGGCCTCGCTGATGACGAGGTTGCGCTCGTCGAAGGCCTCCGAGGCCTTGTCCGCCTTGACCCGGGCGTTGGCGATGGCGCTCTCGAGCACCTTCTGGACCGGGTCGGAGGCGTACTGCGGTGCGAACTGCAGCACGGAGACGGCGTCGAGGGCCTTCTTGCCACGGATGAGGTCCACCATGCGGCGGGCCTTCTGGGGCGTGACGCGGACGTGCCGCGCGCTCGCCTTGGCTTCCATCACGTTGTCCTTGTTCTCGGTGGGGGCGGCCATCAGCGACGACGCCCCTTCTTGTCGTCCTTCACGTGACCCTTGAACGTGCGGGTCGGCGCGAACTCACCGAGCTTGTGGCCGACCATCGACTCGGTGACGAACACCGGGACGTGCTTGCGGCCGTCGTGCACGGCGAGGGTGTGGCCCAGCATGTCCGGCGAGATCACCGAACGACGCGACCAGGTCTTGATGACGTTCTTGGAGCCCGCTTCGTTCTGGACGTCGACCTTCTTCTGAAGGTGGTCGTCGATGAAAGGGCCCTTCTTCAAACTGCGAGGCATGTCTCCAGGCTCCTATCAGCGCTTCTTGCGACGGCGGCGGACGATCATCTTGTCGCTGGGCTTGCCGGGGCGGCGGGTGCGGCCCTCGGACTGACCCCACGGGCTGACCGGGTGGCGACCACCGGAGGTCTTGCCCTCACCACCACCGTGCGGGTGGTCGACAGGGTTCATGGCGACACCACGGACGGTCGGGCGCTTGCCCTTCCAGCGCATGCGGCCGGCCTTGCCCCAGTTGATGTTGGACTGCTCGGCGTTGCCCACCTCGCCGACCGTCGCGCGGCAGCGCAGGTCGACGTTGCGGATCTCGCCGGACGGCATACGCAGCTGGGCGTAGGGGCCGTCCTTGGCGACGAGCTGCACGCGGACACCGGCCGAACGCGCGATCTTCGCACCGCCACCGGGGCGGAGCTCGACGGCGTGGATGACCGTACCGGTCGGGATGTTGCGCAGCGGGAGGCTGTTGCCGGGCTTGATGTCGGCAGCGGGACCGTTCTCGATGCTGGCACCCTGCTCCAGGCCACGGGGGGCCAGGATGTAGCGCTTCTCGCCATCGGCGTAGTGCAGCAGCGCGATGCGGGCGGTGCGGTTGGGGTCGTACTCGATGTGAGCGACCTTCGCCGGCACGCCGTCCTTGTCGTGACGACGGAAGTCGATCACGCGGTAGGCGCGCTTGTGTCCACCACCGATGTGGCGGGTCGTGATGCGGCCGTTGCTGTTGCGCCCACCGGACTTGGTCAGTGGACGGACCAGCGACTTCTCCGGTGTGGAGCGCGTGACTTCGACGAAGTCAGCAACGCTGGAGCCACGGCGGCCAGGCGTCGTCGGCTTGTACTTGCGGATACCCATGTTCGTAATCCCTTACGTCTCTTCAGCGATCCGTCAGGCGCCGGCACCGAAGATGTCGATCGAGCCCTCGCGGAGGGTGACGATCGCACGCTTGGTGTCCTTGCGCTTGCCGATGCCGAACCGGGTGCGGCGGGTCTTGCCGACACGGTTGAGGGTGTGCACGGAGTCGACCTTGACGCCGAAGACTCGCTCAACGGCGATCTTGATCTCGGTCTTGTTGGCCCGCGGGTCGACGATGAAGGTGTACTTGCCCTGGTCGAGCAGCGAGTACGACTTCTCGGAGACGACCGGAGCGATCAGGATGTCGCGCGGGTCCTTGCCAGCGGCGAGCGTGCTCACTTGGTCTCCTCCTCATCGGCAGCCTTCGCAGGCTTCTCGGCCTTCGCCGGCTTCTGCGCCTTGGCGGGCTTGTCGGCCTTCTCAGCCTTGGGGGCCTTCTCGGCCTTGTCGGCCTTGGGGGTCTTCTCAGCCTTCGCAGGCTTCTCGGCCTTCGCGGGCGCCTCGGCCTCGTCGGTGACGATCTGGACCTCGACCACGCCGCCCACCGGCTGCGCACCGGAGACGAACGCCTCCAGGGCCGCCTTGGTGAAGACCACGTCGTCGGAGCAGAGCACGTCGTAGGTGTTCAGCTGGTCGGCCACGATGACGTGGACGCCCTCGAGGTTGCGGACCGACTTCATCGACACGAGGTCGCTGCGGTCGAGCACCACGAGCACGTTGGTGCGCCCGGTGAGAGCGGCCAGCAGCGCCGCTGCGTCCTTGGTCGACGGCGCGTCGGCCGTGACGAGCGACTCGACCACGTGGACGCGGTCGTGGCGGGCCCGGTCGGACAGGGCGCCGCGCAGGGCGGCAGCCTTCATCTTCTTGGGCGTGCGCTGGGAGTAGTCCCGCGGCTGCGGGCCGTGGACGACGCCACCACCGGCGAACTGGGGCGCGCGGGTCGAGCCCTGACGGGCGCGACCGGTGCCCTTCTGCCGGTAGGGCTTGCGACCACCACCGCGGACCTCGCCGCGGGTCTTGGTCGAGTGCGTGCCCTGACGGGCAGCAGCCATCTGGGCCACGACGACCTGGTGGATCAGGGGCACGTTGACCTGGACGTCGAAGATCTCGGCGGGCAGGTCAGTCGCGACCGTCTTGGCGGTTGAGGTAGCCATCAGCGTCCCTTCGCGGCCGTGCGGACGAGGACGGTGCCACCGCGGGGGCCGGGAACGGCGCCCTTGATGAGCAGCAGGCCGCGCTCGGCGTCCACAGCGTGGATGGTGAGGTTCTGGGTGGTCTGGCGCTCGCCACCCATCCGGCCAGCCATGCGCATCCCCTTGAAGACGCGACCCGGGGTGGCGCAGCCACCGATCGAGCCAGGCTTGCGGTGGTTCTTGTGGGAACCGTGCGAGGAGCTGACGCCGTGGAAGCCGTGTCGCTTCATGACACCGGCGAAGCCCTTGCCCTTGGTGGTCCCGGTGACGTCGATGTCCTGCCCGGCCTCGAACGTCTCGACCGTGACTTCCTGGCCGAGCGTGTACTCGGCGGCGTCAGCGGTGCGCAGCTCGACGAGGTGGCGGCGCGGGGTCACGCCGGCCTTCTCGAAGTGGCCGGTGAGGGGCTTGGTCACCTTGCGGGGGTCGATCGCGCCGAAGGCGATCTGGACGGCGTCGTAGCCATCGGTCGCGGCGTCACGAACCTGCGTCACGACGCAGGGCCCAGCCTCGATCACGGTGACAGGGATGAGCCGGTTGTCGGCATCCCACACCTGGGTCATGCCGAGCTTCTTGCCCAGCACACCCTTCACGGTCTTGGTGATAGTTGAGTTCGTCATCGTCATATCCGCTTAGAGCTTGATCTCGATGTTGACGTCGGCAGGCAGGTCGAGACGCATCAACGAGTCGACGGCCTTGGGCGTCGGGTCGATGATGTCGATCAAGCGCTTGTGGGTGCGCATCTCGAAGTGCTCGCGGCTGTCCTTGTACTTGTGGGGCGAACGGATGACCACGAAGACGTTCTTCTCCGTGGGCAGCGGCACGGGGCCAACCACCGTCGCACCGGCACGGGTCACCGTGTCGACAATCTTGCGCGCCGAGTTGTCGATGACCTCGTGGTCATACGACTTCAAGCGGATGCGGATCTTCTGTCCCGCCATCTCCGTTACGTCTCTCTCTCGCCGAACATCTAGCCTGTGGCCGACTCTTGGTCTTCTCCGACCCCCGCGGTCGGGTGTGTCGCACCCTCGTCGCGGCCGGACGACATGCGTTTCCACGCGAGTCGTGCGGATCGGTTCAACCGGCAGAGCCGGGGCTTGCGCTTCCCTGGAGTGTCGCCCCGCGCTGAGAGCACGGTTCGAGGTGTGTCACCGGGGTGGCGGCGTCAACATGGGTCAACGACGCGCGTCAAGCAACCGGTCCAGTGTGCCAGAGCGTGCGGCGACCTACCAAATCGAGGTAGCCACACACGGCATCCGTGCTCCAGTGGCGCGTCGGACCAGCCCCTACCACCGTATGCCGTGCCGGTCCCGGACGCGAACGGGCCCGGCAGCAGCGCTGCCGGGCCCCCCACGGTTCGACCGGTCAGGGGCGCCGGCCGCCCAGGACGCCGGCGTCATACGCCTTGAGCACCGACGCCTTGTCGGCAGCGGACAGCGTGCCTGCCTTGACCGCCGCGTCCAGGCGCATCGCCAGCTCGGCCTTGTGCGATGCGCCCCGGTCGGCCCGCACCGCGTCGAGACCGGCCTGGACCTTGGCCGCCGAGATGCCGAGCTCCTTGGCCAGGGCAGCCACCTCGGCCTTCTCGGCCGCGGCCCGCTGCGCATCCGTGGGGCGGGTGCCCTTGGCCTTCGCGGCGCCGGCCGCATGCTCTGCCGCCTCGACCTTCTGCAGGGCCGCCGAGACCTTGGCCTCGCTGACCCCCAGCTTCGCGGCCAGGGCCGCGGCGTCCATGCCGCCCCGGTCACCGCCGTGCCCTCCCCGGCCACCGGGTCCGTGGTGGTCGCCGTCGGGCGCCCCCGGCGTCGCCGTCGCACTGGTGCTCGGGGTCGGTGACGGCGTGGTGCTGGCGGCCAGCGCCTGGGTCGCGCCGACACCGGCCACCACCGCGACGATGCCCACGGCACCTGCGGCCTTGAGGGAGTTGCTGACTGGTGACATCGGGTGGTTCCTCTCGATGGGTCGTCGGCGGGGTGCGCCGACCGGGTCCGAGTGATGCTCGCGGGCTCCGCTGGTGGCGAGCCGTGGGCGGCCTGTGACCCACCTGTCAGTGCGCACCTGCGGACACAGGCTGCAGCAGCCCCGGCCCCTGCGGTGGCACCATCGGGGGATGAGCACACCCGTGGGTCCGGGCCGAGCCCGACAAGCCCTCATCTACCGCGCCGGGGTCCTGGGCCACCGCCCCCAGGTGCCCGCCGACTGGGCCGAGCTGGAGCGCAGGGCGAAGGGCGCCATGTCGGCCAGGGCCTGGGCCTACGTGGCAGGGGGCGCGGGTGAGGGCGCCACGATGCGGGCCAACCGTGAAGCCTTCGAGCGGCACCGCATCCTGCCGCGCATGCTGGCCGGGCACACGGACCGCGACCTGTCGGTCACCCTGCTGGGCCAGCACCTACCCACTCCCCTGCTGCTGGCTCCCGTGGGCGCGTCCGCGTGGGTGCGCGGCGACGGCGACCTCCACACCGCGCGCGCCGCGGCCGAGGCGGGGGTGCCCTACATCCTGTCCAGCCAGGGGTGCACGCCCATGGAGGAGGTCGCCGAGGTGATGGGCCCGGCGACCCGGTGGTTCCAGCTCTACTGGTCGACCGACGAGCCGCTCGTGGACAGCCTGCTGGCCCGCGCGGCGCGGGCCGGGGCCCAGGCGGTCGTGGTCACCCTCGACACCACCATGCTCGGTTGGCGGCCCCAGGACCTCAACCTCGGCTCCCTGCCGTTCTCCCACGGCGTGGGCATCGCCCAGTACACCTCCGACCCCAGGTTCCGTGAGATCGTGCGGGAGCGCCTGGCCGCCCGCGCTGCGGGCGGCGGCACGCATGACGTCAAGGTCACCGTGTCGGCGCTACGGGCGCTGCTCTCGATCAGTCGCGAGCACCCTGGGGACCTGCGCGAGAACCTGCGCTCCCCGGCTCCCCGGGCCGCCGTGGAGACCTTCCTGGACATCTACTCCAACCCGGGCCTGAGCTGGGAGCACCTCGCCACGCTGCGGGACCGCACGGACCTGCCCATCGTGCTCAAGGGCATCCTGCATCCCGACGACGCCCGCCGGGCGGCCGAGCTGGGGGTCAGCGGCCTCATCGTGAGCAACCACGGTGGTCGCCAGATAGACGGCTCCGTGGCCAGCCTCGACGCCCTGGGCCCGGTCCGGGCCGCGGTCGGACCGCAGGTGGCGGTCATGCTCGACAGCGGTGTCCGCACCGGCGCGGACGTCCTGAAGGCGATGGCGCTGGGCGCTGACGCCGTGGCGATCGGCCGGCCCTACCTCTACGGCCTGGCCCTGGCCGGCCAGGACGGCGTACGCGACGTCATCGCCAACCTCGTGGCCGAGCTCGACCTCACGCTCGGACTGGCGGGCGTGGGTTCCGTGGCCGAGCTGGGGCCGCACGTGCTGGCCCCCTGACCGGCGCCGGCAGCGGCGCGACCCGCTGCCAGCGCCGCTGGCTCACCGCCGCGAGGCCATCGCCGTCAGGAAGCTCACGCCGTTCGGGCTGCCCACGCCGGTCACGTCGTCGTAGCCCTTGCGGGTGTGGATCGTGCCCGTCTGGTTGAGCGTCCGCAACGACGTCAGCAGGCCGTCGCTGGCGTCGAACCCGTTGGCGTAGTCCACCCGCACCACCGCATCGGTCACGGCGGCACCATGGTTGACGTCGCGGAATGCGCTGGTTCCCGCGAGCTGGTACATCTTCGGGTTGAGGAAACCGAGTCGGCTGCCGTGCACCTGGTTGGCCACGGCGACGACCCCCGCGAAGAGCGGGGACGACAAGGACGTGCCGCCGATGCGGTACTCCGAGTACCGCACCTTCCCGTTGGGGAAGGTCTGGCTCTGTCCTACGAGGAATCCCGTGTTGGGGTCCCCCACCATCGCGACGTCGGGCACGACCCGGTGCGGGCCCTCCCCGAAGTAGTCGGCCAGGCTCGAGGGTACGACCCCGCGCTGGTAGGCCGGCTCCGCGAACAGGTGCGTCGTGCCGCCGCCACCCCCATAGAGGTATGCCGGGGGGTTCGGGGACCAGGCCCCGTTGGTGAGCGTCGACTTGCCGGTGCCCCAGCCCTGTTCGAAGCCGTAGCCGTTCGTCCTGGTCACGGCCAGGGCCGTACCGCCCACGGCCGTGACCTTGGGGTCGGAGGCCTGGAAGTCCGTCTGCCGCTGGCCACTCGCCGCGATCTCGTCCCCGCTGTCACCGCTGGAGAAGAGCATCGAGATGCCCTCCGCGGCAGCCTGGAGAGCGGTCTGGTGGCTGTTGGCGAGGTCGGCCGGGGCCACCACGTCGTCGGTCTCCCCGTAGGAGTTGGTCACGACCTGGGCCAGCTCGTTGTCGACGACGGTGTTCACCGCGGCGTTGATGTCGCTGTCGTAGCAGCTGGACGCCCCGACGTAGAGGATGTTCGCGGCCGGTGCCGTGGCGTGCACGGCCTCGACGTCGAGGGTCTCCTCTCCGTACCAGCCCGAGGCCCCGCACTCGTCAGCGTGGCTGTAGGAGGCCGGCAACACCTGCCTGAGCTGGTAGCCGCGCAGGGGGTGGGAAGCGTCGTTCCGGGCGGCGTACTTCGTCGCGTCCTTGGCGATGTACTTGGAGGCATAGGCGTCGACCACCGCCACGGTGGCCCCGCGCCCGTCGTAGCCCTGCGACTGCGCCGCTGCCGTCCCGTACGCCCCGCGGAGCTGTGCGGGCTTGTACCCGCACGGCGCATAGGGCTGGGGGTTGGCCACGAGCTGCGGCAGTGACGTCGCCATCTTCTGGCCGTAGTACGTCGAGCACGGGGTCGCGTTCCGGAACACCGGGTCGGGCGGTGGGAGCACGTCGCCGGGACCGGGCTTGGTTGCCGCCTTGGCGCGCTGCTCCGTGGTGTCGGGGGTGGTGTGCAACGGCGTCTTGCGAGCTGCGGTGTCGAGCCCGGAGACCCCCACGACCAGCGTGGCGAGCGAGTCGGGAACGGAGTAGGTCGTGGTCGGCGCGGTCACCGTGGTGCCGTCCTTGACGAAGGTGCCCAGACTCGTGGCGAGTGCCTTCTGGGTCGCCGCCGCGGTCGCCGTCACCTCGATGTAGCGGTGGTTGGCCGGTACCGAGACCACGCGGAAACCGCTGGAGCGCAGCCAGGCCGTGACCGTGGCGACGTCCGAGGCCGTCGGAGCGAACCGGGCCCGCCACCGTGCCGCGGAGAGGTAGTGCCCGTACTGGGCACCGCCCGGGGTGGAGACGGCATCGGCCAGGGCCTCGGCTCCGGCCTCGTCGTGCAGGGCCAGGACGACGTCGAGGTGCTGCTGCGAGGACGCCGCGGGTCCACCGGCACGCCGCGCGTGCGACGTCCACGCGGGGGCGTGCCCGAGGACGTGGCGACCGCCGCCCGTCCCTGCCTGGGCCAGGCCTGGTGCTGCCAGCGTCAGGGCGAGACAGCCCGTGACTGCCAGCCCCGCCTGCCTCCTTCTGAGAGTGCTCATGCCGAGATGACCTCCGGAGAAAGGGTGGAGGAGCCGGCGTGCTCGCCAGCCCCTCGGCAGTCTCTGCCGCGGTCCGAGGGGAAGCCCATGCCAAATGTCACGAATCGACCGGGGTGGCGGCCCGGTGGGACAGCCCCCCTCGCCACACGCACGGAGGGCCCCGCAGCCGAAGCTGCGGGGCCCTCTGTGGTGCAGGTGCGTCAGGTCACCGGTGTTACTTGGTGATCTTGGTGACGCGGCCAGCGCCGACGGTACGGCCGCCCTCGCGAATGGCGAAGCGCAGGCCCTCCTCCATGGCGATGGGCTGGATGAGCTCGACGTTCATCTCGGTGTTGTCACCGGGCATGACCATCTCGGTGCCCTCGGGGAGGTGCACGACCCCGGTCACGTCGGTGGTGCGGAAGTAGAACTGCGGGCGGTAGTTGTCGTAGAACGGCGTGTGACGGCCGCCCTCGTCCTTGGACAGGATGTAGACGTTCGCCTCGAAGTCCGTGTGCGGGGTGATCGAGCCCGGCTTGCAGATGACCTGGCCGCGCTCGACGTCCTCGCGCTTGGTGCCACGCAGGAGCAGGCCGACGTTCTCGCCCGCACGCCCCTCGTCGAGCAGCTTGCGGAACATCTCGATGCCGGTGACCGTGGTCTTGGCCGGCGGACCCGTGTGGATGCCGACGATCTCGACCTCAGCGTTGACGTTGAGGATGCCGCGCTCGATGCGACCGGTGACGACGGTGCCACGACCGGTGATCGTGAACACGTCCTCGACGGGCATGAGGAACGGCTTGTCGACGTCGCGCTCGGGCTCCGGGATGTGGTTGTCGACGGCGGTCATGAGCTCCATGACGCTGTTGCCCCACTCGACGTCGCCCTCGAGCGCCTTGAGTGCCGAGACCTTGACCACGGGGAGGTCGTCGCCGTCGTACTCCTGGCTCGACAGCAGCTCGCGGACCTCCATCTCGACGAGCTCGAGGATCTCCTCGTCGTCGACCATGTCGGCCTTGTTGAGCGCCACCACGATGTAGGGAACGCCGACCTGGCGGGCCAGGAGGACGTGCTCACGCGTCTGCGGCATCGGGCCGTCGGTCGCCGCGACCACGAGGATCGCGCCGTCCATCTGCGCCGCCCCCGTGATCATGTTCTTCACGTAGTCGGCGTGACCGGGGCAGTCGACGTGCGCGTAGTGACGGCTCTCGGTCTGGTACTCGATGTGCGCGATGGAGATGGTGATACCGCGCTGCTTCTCCTCGGGCGCCTTGTCGATGTCGTCGAACGCGAACTGCGGGTTCAGGTCCGGGTACTTGTCGTGCAGGACCTTGGAAATAGCAGCCGTCAGCGTCGTCTTACCGTGGTCGATGTGACCAATGGTGCCGATGTTGACGTGCGGCTTAGTCCGCTCGAACTTTGCCTTCGCCACTTGGTGTCCTCCTCAGGACTCTCTTGGTGATACGCCGTGTTCCCAGGCGGGACGTGGCGCGGATTTGGGGGGTGGTGCTGTGATCAGACCGTGGTTCGACCGATGATGCTACCGGTCACTCGCCACGGGTCTTCTTGATGATCTCCTCGGCGACGGCCTTGGGGACCTCGGCGTAGGAGTCGAACTCCATCGAGTAGCTCGCGCGACCCTGGGTCTTGGACCGCAGGTCCCCGACGTAGCCGAACATCTCCGACAGCGGGACGAGGCCGCGGACGACCTTGGCACCGCTGATGTCCTCCATGGCCTGGATCTGGCCACGGCGGGAGTTGATGTCACCGATGACGTCGCCCATGTAGTCCTCGGGCGTGCGCACCTCGACGGCCATCATCGGCTCGAGGAGCACGGGGTCGGCCTTGCGGACGGCCTCCTTCAGCGCCATGGAACCGGCGATCTTGAACGCCATCTCCGAGGAGTCGACGTCGTGGTAGGCGCCGTCCAGCAGCGAGGCCTTGATGCCCACCAGCGGGTAGCCGGCCAGTACGCCGTACTGCATGGCGTCCTGGATGCCGGCGTCGACCGACGGGATGTACTCACGCGGGATGCGGCCACCAGTGACCTTGTTCTCGAACTCGTACATCTCGCCCGACTCCGTGGTGTCCAGCGGCGCGAGGCTGATCTGCACCTTCGCGAACTGGCCGGAGCCACCGGTCTGCTTCTTGTGGGTGTAGTCGAGCTTCTCCACCGTGCGGCGGATGGTCTCGCGGTAGGCCACCTGGGGCTTGCCCACGTTGGCCTCCACGCGGAACTCGCGCTTCATCCGGTCGACCAGGATGTCCAGGTGCAGCTCGCCCATGCCGGCGATGATGGTCTGGCCGGTCTCCTCGTCGAGGTGGACCTGGAAGGTCGGGTCCTCGGCGGAGAGCTTCTGGATGGCCGTCGACAGCTTCTCCTGGTCGCCCTTGGTCTTGGGCTCGATGGCCACCTGGATGACCGGGTCCGGGAACGTCATCGACTCGAGGACGATCTGCTCGTTCGGGTCGCTCAGGGTGTCGCCCGTGGTGGTGTCCTTGAGGCCGATCGCCGCGTAGATGTGGCCGGCCATGGCCTCGTCGACGGGGTTCTCCTTGTTGGCGTGCATCTGGAACAGCTTGCCGACGCGCTCCTTCTTGCCCTTGGTCGTGTTGACGACCGGCGAGCCCGCGGCGATGCGGCCGGAGTAGACCCGGATGAAGGTGAGCGTGCCGAAGAACGGGTGCGTGGCGACCTTGAAGGCCAGCGCCGAGAAGGGCTCCGTGGTGCTGGGCGCACGTGTCATCTCGACGTCCTCGTCGCCCGGCTTGTGGCCGATCATCGGGGGCACGTCCAGAGGGGACGGCAGGTAGTCGACGACCGCGTCGAGCATCGGCTGGACGCCGCGGTTCTTGAAGGCCGATCCGCAGAGCACGGGGTAGAGCACCGAGTTGACCGTCAGCTTGCGGATGCCGGCCTTGAGCTCCTCGGGCGTCAGCTCCTCGCCGTTGAGGTACTTCTCCATGAGGGCGTCGTCGGACTCGGCCACGCGCTCGACGAGGTGGTGGCGGTACTCCTCGACCTTCTCGACCATGTCGGCCGGGATCTCCTGGATCTCGTACTTGGCACCCATGGTGACGTCACCCTTGGCGTCACCGGGCCACACGAGGGCACGACGGTAGATCAGGTCGACGACACCGACGAAGTCGTTCTCGGCGCCGATCGGGAGCTGGATCACCAGCGGCTCCGCGCCGAGGCGGTCCTTGATCGTGGCGACGGTGAAGTAGAAGTCCGCACCGAGCTTGTCCATCTTGTTGACGAAGGCGATGCGCGGCACGTCGTACTTGTCCGCCTGGCGCCAGACCGTCTCGGACTGGGGCTCGACGCCCTCCTTGCCGTCGAACACGGCCACGGCACCGTCGAGGACGCGCAGCGAACGCTCCACCTCGACGGTGAAGTCGACGTGCCCGGGGGTGTCGATGATGTTGATCTGGGTGCCCTCCCAGAAAGAGGTCACGGCGGCAGACGTGATGGTGATGCCGCGCTCCTTCTCCTGCTCCATCCAGTCGGTCGTCGAGGCCCCGTCATGGGTCTCGCCGATCTTGTGGTTGACACCGGTGTAGAAGAGGATGCGCTCCGTCGTCGTCGTCTTGCCGGCGTCGATGTGCGCCATGATGCCGATGTTGCGGACCTTGGTCAGGTCCGTCAGGACGTCGAGTGCCACTCGTTATCTCATCTCGCTCGTTGCGGAAGTTCGTGGTGCGGCCCGGTGCAGGAGGGTGGTCCCGTCCACAGGCTTTCGGTATGCCGCGTGCGCGCCGTGCGCACGCGGCATACCGGTCGCTGTTACCAGCGGTAGTGCGCGAAGGCCTTGTTGGACTCGGCCATCTTGTGGGTGTCCTCGCGACGCTTGACCGCGGCGCCGAGGCCGTTGGACGCGTCGAGGATCTCGTTCATGAGCCGCTCGGTCATGGTCTTCTCACGACGCTGACGCGAGTAGCCGACCATCCAGCGCAGGGCCAGCGTGGTCGCGCGGTTGGGCTTGACCTCGATCGGCACCTGGTAGGTCGCACCGCCGACGCGGCGGGACTTGACCTCCAGGGTCGGACGGATGTTGTCGAGCGCGCGCTTGAGCGTGACGACGGGGTCCGAACCGGTCTTGTCGCGGACGCCGTCGAGGGCGCCGTAGACGATGGTCTCGGCGATGGACTTCTTGCCGTCGAGCAGGATCTTGTTCACCAGCTGGGTCACCAACGGGGAGTTGTGGACCGGGTCGACGACGAGGGGGCGCTTGGGCGCGGGTCCCTTGCGAGGCATTACTTCTTCTCCTTCTTCGCGCCGTACAGCGAACGGGCCTGCTTGCGGTTCTTGACACCCTGGGTGTCGAGCGAACCGCGGACGATCTTGTAGCGCACGCCCGGGAGGTCCTTCACGCGACCGCCACGCACGAGCACGATCGAGTGCTCCTGCAGGTTGTGGCCGACGCCCGGGATGTAGGCCGTGACCTCGATGCCGCTGGTGAGGCGCACACGGGCGACCTTGCGCAGGGCAGAGTTCGGCTTCTTGGGGGTGGTCGTGTAGACGCGCGTGCACACGCCGCGGCGCTGGGGCGAGCCCTTGAGGGCAGGAGTCTTGGTCTTGGTGACCTTGTCCTGACGCCCCTTGCGCACTAGCTGGTTGATCGTAGGCAACCTGTTCTCCGTAAGTCGTGGTGAATGTTCTGCGCCCTGCGGCTCACGCCACCGGACACTCCTTGGTGTTGTCGCCCGCCTCGACCCCCGTACTCGGGCGTGTCGGCTACGGCGCTCTCCCCTGCACTACCCGCGCACGACTGTGACAGTCGGTCGTGGGTTGCCCGGCGAGAGGGGTGCTGGTCCAGCAGCCGACCTTCGTGCTTCGTGGTCGGCGCCGATCCAGCGGGCTGGCCCGAGGCATGCCTCAGACACAGTGCCCAAGATTACCCGCTGCAGGGTGGCCTACCAAATCGGTTGGCCCGCCCTCCCGGCAGCAGCCCGGAGGGGGCCGGACCGGCGAACCGGACCGACCCCCTCGGGCGACGTGCTGGCAGTCCGGTCAGTCCAGACCGAGCTCGGCGTCGTCGAGGCGGATGGCCTCGCCGGAACCGGGCCCGAAGACCGGGTAGTCGTACTCGTAGCTCGGCATCGAGTACATCGCGGCCTTGGCCTCTTCCGTGGCCTCCACCTTGACGTTCCGGTAGCGCGGGAGCCCCGTGCCGGCCGGGATGAGCTTGCCGAGGATGACGTTCTCCTTCAGACCCAGCAGCGGGTCCGACTTGCCGTTCATCGCAGCCTCGGTGAGGACGCGGGTCGTCTCCTGGAAGGAGGCGGCCGACAGCCAGGAGTCCGTGGCCAGGGACGCCTTGGTGATGCCCATGAGCTCGGGGCGACCCGAGGCCGGGCGGCCACTCTCGGCGACCACGCGACGGTTCTCCTCCTCGAAGCGACCACGCTCGGCCAGCTCACCGGGGAGCAGGTCGGCGTCGCCGGACTCGATGATGGTGATCCGGCGCAGCATCTGGCGGACGATGACCTCGATGTGCTTGTCGTGGATCGACACACCCTGCTGGCGGTAGACGTGCTGGACCTCGTCGACCAGGTGCATCTGGACCGAGCGCGGGCCGAGGATGCGAAGGACCTGCTTGGGGTCGATCGAACCCTGCGTCAGCTGGGCGCCGACCTCGACGTGCTGGCCGTCGGCGATCAGCAGGCGCGCACGCTTGCTCACGGGGTAGGCGTGCTCCTCGGAGCCGTCGTCCGGGGTGAGCATGAGGCGACGCGTCTTGTCGGTGTCCTCGATGGTCACCCGACCGGCGGCCTCGGCGATCGGGGACACACCCTTGGGGGTACGCGCCTCGAACAGCTCGACCACACGCGGCAGACCCTGCGTGATGTCGTCACCCGCCACACCACCGGTGTGGAAGGTACGCATCGTCAGCTGGGTACCGGGCTCACCGATGGACTGGGCGGCGATGATGCCGACCGCCTCACCGATGTCGACGAGCTTGCCGGTGGCCAGCGAACGGCCGTAGCAGGCGGCGCAGGTGCCGACCCGGGACTCACAGGTGAGGACCGAGCGGACCTTGACCTCCTCGACGCCTGCGGCGACGAGGGCGTCGATGACGACGTCACCGAGGTCGATGCCGGCCTCCGCGAGCACCGCCCCGTCCTGCTCGACGTCGGCAGCCAGGGTGCGTGCGTAGACCGAGGTCTCCACGTCGTCGTGCTCGACGAGTGCGCCGTCGGCCGTCTTCTGCGCGATGGGCATCGTCAGGCCACGGTCGGTGCCGCAGTCGTCCTCACGGATGATGACGTCCTGCGACACGTCCACCAGACGACGGGTCAGGTAACCCGAGTCGGCGGTACGCAGCGCGGTGTCGGCAAGACCCTTGCGCGAACCGTGCGTGGAGATGAAGAACTCCAGCACCGACAGACCCTCGCGGAAGTTCGCGCGGATCGGGCGGGGAATGATGTCGCCCTTCGGGTTGGACACCAGACCACGCATACCGGCGATCTGACGCAGCTGCATCCAGTTACCACGCGCACCCGAGGACACCATCTTGTAGATGGTGTTGGTCTTCGGGAGGTTGGCCTCCATCTCCTTGGCGACCTCGTTGGTGGCCTGGGTCCAGATCTCGATGAGCTCCTGACGACGCTCGTCGTCGGTGATCAGGCCGCGCTCGTACTGGACCTGGACCTTGGTGGCCTTGGTCTCGTACGCCTCGAGGATCTCGAGCTTGCGCGGCGGGGTCACGACGTCGGAGATGGCAACCGTGGTGCCCGAGCGGGTCGCCCAGTGGAAGCCGTACTCCTTCAGCGCGTCCAGGCTCGCCGCGACCTGCACCTTGGTGTAGCGCTCGGCGAGGTCGTTGACGATGGTCGACAACCGCTTCTTGTCCACCACGGCGTCGACGAACGGGTAGTCCACCGGCAGCGTCTGGTTGAACAGCGCCCGTCCGAGGCTGGTCTCGACCGTGAGCGAGGCCACCTGGCCGAGCTCGTTGGCCTCGACACCCTCGGGGAGCTCCGTGCCGGGGATCGGCACGACGTCCGTGAGGCGGATCTTGACCCGGCTGCCCAGCTCGAGCGCACCGGCGTCGAACGCCATCCGGGCCTCGGAGACCGAGGAGAACGCGCGACCGGAGCCGCGACCGTCCTCCACCTCGGAGGTGAGGTGGTAGAGCCCGATGATCATGTCCTGGGTGGGCATGGTCACGGGGCGACCGTCGGCCGGCTTGAGGATGTTGTTGCTCGAGAGCATGAGGATGCGGGCCTCGGCCTGCGCCTCGGTGCTCAGCGGCACGTGCACCGCCATCTGGTCACCGTCGAAGTCGGCGTTGAAGGCCGAGCAGACGAGCGGGTGGATCTGGATGGCCTTGCCCTCGACGAGCTGCGGCTCGAAGGCCTGGATGCCGAGGCGGTGCAGGGTGGGCGCGCGGTTGAGCAGCACGGGGTGCTCGGTGATGACCTCTTCGAGGACGTCCCACACGACCGGACGGGCGCGCTCGACCATGCGCTTGGCCGACTTGATGTTCTGCGCGTGGTCGAGGTCGACCAGGCGCTTCATCACGAACGGCTTGAAGAGCTCCAGCGCCATCTGCTTGGGCAGGCCGCACTGGTGCAGCTTGAGCTGCGGACCGACGACGATGACCGAACGGCCGGAGTAGTCGACGCGCTTGCCGAGCAGGTTCTGGCGGAACCGGCCCTGCTTGCCCTTGAGCATGTCGGACAGCGACTTGAGCGGACGGTTGCCGGGGCCCGTGACCGGGCGACCACGACGGCCGTTGTCGAACAGGCTGTCGACGGCCTCCTGGAGCATCCGCTTCTCGTTGTTGACGATGATCTCGGGCGCGCCGAGGTCCAGCAGCCGCTTCAGGCGGTTGTTGCGGTTGATGACACGGCGGTAGAGGTCGTTCAGGTCGGAGGTCGCGAAGCGGCCACCGTCGAGCTGGACCATGGGGCGCAGGTCCGGGGGGATGACCGGGACGGCGTCCAGGACCATGCCCTCGGGCTTGTTGGTCGTGACCTGGAAGGCCGTGACCACCTTGAGGCGCTTGAGGGCGCGGGTCTTCTTCTGACCCTTGCCGGTGGCGATGATCTCGCGCAGCAGCTCGCTCTCGGCCTGGAGGTCGAAGGTCTGCAGGCGCTTCTGGATCGCCGCGGCACCCATGCCACCGTCGAAGTAGAGACCGAAGCGGTCACGCATCTCGCGGTAGAGGATCTCGTCGCCCTCGAGGTCCTGGACCTTGAGGTTCTTGAACCGGTCCCAGACCTGCTCGATGCGCTCGATCTGCTGGTCCGCGCGCTTGCGGATCTGGTTCATCTCGCGCTCGGCGGACTCGCGGACCTTGCGGCGCGCGTCAGCCTTGGCACCCTCGGCCTCGAGCTCGGCGATGTCGGACTCGAGCCGCTTGGCGCGGGACTCGACCTCGGAGTCACGCCGGTTGACGAACTCCTTCTTCTCGACCTCGATCTGGGCCTCGAGGGAGGGCAGGTCCTTGTGACGCTGCTCCTCGTCGACCGAGGTGATCATGTAGGCCGCGAAGTAGATGACCTTCTCGAGGTCCTTCGGGGCGAGGTCGAGCAGGTAGCCCAGGCGCGACGGGACGCCCTTGAAGTACCAGATGTGGGTGACGGGGGCGGCGAGCTCGATGTGGCCCATCCGCTCGCGGCGCACCTTGGCGCGGGTGACCTCGACGCCACAGCGCTCACAGATGATGCCCTTGAAGCGGACCCGCTTGTACTTGCCGCAGTTGCACTCCCAGTCCCGGGTGGGGCCGAAGATGCGCTCGCAGAACAGCCCCTCCTTCTCGGGCTTGAGGGTGCGGTAGTTGATCGTCTCGGGCTTCTTCACCTCGCCGTGGCTCCACTGACGGATGTCGTCAGCAGTGGCCAGGCCGATGCGCAGTTCGTCAAAGAAGTTGACGTCGAGCACGTGGTTCCTTCTCTCGTGTCACTAGCTAAAACTGGGGTGGGTCGGGAGGGGGGAGGTGTGCCGCGCGCTCACCTGCTGGTGCCGCGCGGCATACCTCGCCCTAAACCTCTTCGACCGAACTGGGCTCGCGCCGGGACAGGTCGATGCCGAGCTCCTCCGCCGCGCGGAAGACGTCCTCGTCGGACTCCTTCAGCTCGATGGACGTGCCGTCGCTGGAGAGCACCTCGACGTTCAGGCACAGCGACTGCATCTCCTTGATGAGCACCTTGAAGGACTCGGGGATGCCCGGCTCGGGGATGTTGTCGCCCTTGACGATGGCCTCGTAGACCTTCACGCGGCCCTGCACGTCGTCGGACTTGATGGTGAGCAGCTCCTGCAGCGCGTAGGCGGCGCCGTAGGCCTCGAGGGCCCACACCTCCATCTCACCGAAGCGCTGGCCACCGAACTGGGCCTTACCACCCAGCGGCTGCTGCGTGATCATCGAGTACGGACCGGTGCTGCGGGCGTGGATCTTGTCGTCCACCAGGTGGTGCAGCTTCAGGATGTACATGTAGCCCACCGACACCGGCTCGGGGAACGGCTCGCCGGAGCGGCCGTCGAAGAGCCGGGACTTGCCGGAACCGTCGATGAGGCGCACGTCGTCGCGAGTCTTCGTCGTGGAGTCGAGCAGACCCACGATCTCGTTCTCGCGCACACCGTCGAACACCGGTGAGGCGACCCGCGTGCCGGCCGGGGCCGAGCGGGCGTCCTCGGGGATGAGCTTGGCCCAGTCCGGGTTGCCCGCGATCTCCCAGCCGCGCGAGGCGGCCCAACCGAGGTGCAGCTCCAGGATCTGGCCCACGTTCATGCGTCCGGGGACACCGAGCGGGTTGAGCACGACGTCGACCGGCGTGCCGTCCTCGAGGAACGGCATGTCCTCCACGGGCAGGATCTTGGAGATGACGCCCTTGTTGCCGTGCCGACCGGCGAGCTTGTCGCCGTCGGTGATCTTGCGCTTGTTGGCGACGTAGACCCGCACGAGCTGGTTGACGCCCGGGGGCAGGTCGTCGCCCTCGTCCTTGTCGAAGACCTTCACGCCGATGACCGTGCCGGTCTCGCCGTGGGGCACCTTCAGGGACGTGTCGCGGACCTCACGGGCCTTCTCGCCGAAGATGGCGCGCAGCAGTCGCTCCTCCGGGGTGAGCTCGGTCTCGCCCTTGGGCGTGACCTTGCCGACCAGGAGGTCGCCGTCGCGGACCTCGGCGCCGATGCGGATGATCCCGCGCTCGTCGAGGTCGGCCAGGACCTCCTCGGAGACGTTCGGGATGTCCCGGGTGATCTCCTCCGGCCCCAGCTTGGTGTCGCGGGCGTCGACCTCGTGCTCCTCGATGTGGATCGAGGAGAGGACGTCGTCCTGCACCAGGCGCTGGCTGAGGATGATCGCGTCCTCGTAGTTGTGGCCCTCCCACGGCATGAACGCCACGAGCAGGTTGCGACCCAGGGCCATCTCGCCACCGTCGGTCGCGGGACCGTCGGCGATGACGCCGCCGGCCTCGACCCGGTCACCCTCGTTGACGACGACGACCTGGTTGTAGGACGTGCCCTGGTTGGAGCGCGCGAACTTGGCGATCCGGTAGGTGCGGGTCGAGCCGTCGTCGCCAGCGACGCTGACGAGGTCGGCGGACACCTCGGTGACCACACCGGCGGCCTCGGCCCGGACGACGTCGCCCGAGTCGAGCGCGGCGCGGTACTCCATGCCGGTGCCGACCAGGGGCGCCTCGGACTTGACCAGCGGCACCGCCTGGCGCTGCATGTTCGAGCCCATGAGCGCGCGGTTGGCGTCGTCGTGCTCGAGGAACGGGATCAGCGCGGTCGCGGCCGACACCATCTGGCGGGCCGAGACGTCCATGAAGTCGACGTCCACCCCGGGGATGTAGTCGACCTCGCCACCCTTGGTGCGGACCAGGACGCGCTCGTCGGTGAAGTTGCCCTCGGCGTCGATGACGGCGTTGGCCTGCGCGATGACGTGGCGGTCCTCCTCGTCAGCCGACAGGTAGTGGATCTCGTCGGTGACCTGGCCCTTGATGACCTTGCGGTAGGGCGTCTCGATGAAGCCGAACGGGTTGATCCGTCCGTAGGAGGCCAGCGAGCCGATCAGACCGATGTTGGGACCCTCAGGGGTCTCGATCGGGCACATGCGGCCGTAGTGCGACGGGTGGACGTCACGGACCTCCATGCCGGCGCGGTCACGGGACAGGCCACCCGGGCCGAGGGCCGACAGACGCCGCTTGTGCGTCAGGCCCGCGAGCGGGTTGTTCTGGTCCATGAACTGCGACAGCTGGGAGGTGCCGAAGAACTCCTTGATCGAGGCCACCACGGGGCGGATGTTGATCAGGGTCTGCGGCGTGATCGCCTCGACGTCCTGGGTGGTCATCCGCTCGCGGACGACGCGCTCCATCCGGGACAGGCCCGTGCGGACCTGGTTCTGGATGAGCTCGCCGACGTTGCGCAGGCGACGGTTGCCGAAGTGGTCGATGTCGTCGACCTCGACAGGCACCTCGGAGCCGTTCTTGCCGGCCAGGGTGGACTCGCCGGCGTGCAGCGCGACGATGTACTTGATCGTCGCGACGATGTCGGTGACCGACAGGACCGAGTCGCCGAGCTCGGCGTTGACGCCGAGCTTGCGGTCGATCTTGTAGCGGCCGACCTTGGCGAGGTCGTAGCGCTTGGGGTTGAAGTACAGGTTGTCCAGCAGGGTCTGGGCAGCCTCGCGGGTGGGCGGTTCGCCCGGGCGCAGCTTGCGGTAGATGTCGAGCAGCGCGTCGTCCTGGCCGGCGGTGTGGTCCTTCTCCAGCGTCAGGCGCATCGACTCGAAGTCGCCGAACTCCTCGAGGATGTCGGCCTCGGACATGCCGAGGGCCTTGAGCAGGACCGTGACCGACTGCTTGCGCTTACGGTCGACGCGGACGCCGACCATGTCGCGCTTGTCGATCTCGAACTCCAGCCAGGCACCGCGGCTCGGGATGATCTTCGAGGTGTAGATGTCCTTGTCGGACGTCTTGTCGGGCGTGCGCTCGAAGTAGACACCGGGGCTGCGGACGAGCTGGGAGACGACGACACGCTCGGTGCCGTTGATGACGAAGGTGCCGCGCTCGGTCATGAGCGGGAAGTCACCCATGAACACGGTCTGGCTCTTGATCTCGCCAGTCGTGGTGTTCATGAACTCCGCGGTGACGAACAGGGGCGCGGAGTAGGTCTGGTCGCGCTCCTTGCAGTCCTCGATGGAGTACTTGACGTCCTCGAAGCGGTGGTCGCGGAACGACAGCGACATGGAGCCGCTGAAGTCCTCGATGGGAGAGATTTCCTCGAAGATCTCCTCGAGGCCGGAGCGATCCGGCACATCCCCTCGCCCGTCCGCCTTGGCCTCTGCGACACGGGCTTGCCAGCGCTCGTTACCGAGCAGCCAGTCGAAGCTTTCCGTTTGCAGCGCCAAGAGGTCGGGGACCTCGAGGGGTTCGCGGATCTTCGCGAACGACAGACGGCCAGAAGCCGTCCGTGCGGTGGACACAGTCTGAGTCGCTTTGCGCGAGGCAGCCAAGGAGGGGTCCTTCCACGGGCCTTTTTTGTTCGAAACCGAAGTCGCGCCGGCCGCCGTTGTACGACCTCCCCGCGAACCTCGCCAGGAACCGTGCCGGAGGGCACGGCGAAGGGCGAAGGACTCAGCAGGTCGACGAAAGAGGGCAGCGCAAAGATCGATCGTACAGCAAGTGGGCAGCCTCGTCCAACCGTGTCCAGCGGGCTTGCGCCACAGCCGTCGACGGGGGTCTCGCCCGAGCGGGCGATTCGACGCTGATGAGAATGACGCCCACGCGGCCCGACGTCAAGGGCCAGCCCCCGCGTGGCGTCGGAAATTGCCTGCAACGACCCTCCATGAGGAGCGTCGCCGCAGGTCAGGATGGGTGTGGTCGGGCGGTCAGAACGCCTTCACGGTGCTCACGAGCCACCGGTCGCCGACCTTGGACACGGTGGCGATCACCCGGTTCTGGTCGACCACCGGATCCTGCTGGGTGCTGTCGACCCGGGCCTGGTTCACGAAGGCGAGCACCGTCACCGAGGTCGGCGACGACGACATCACGCCGACGTCGGAGACCCTGGCCTGCACCACGGTGTGGTTCTTGACCGCGAGCGGCTTGATCTGCTTGTCCATCGCTGCGCTGAACTCGCCCTTGAAGGACCCGGTGAGCAGGCCCTCGATCTGGGCGGCCTGGCTGTCGATGGTCTGGTAGTTGTAGCTGAGCATCGCCTCGATGGAGGTCCGGGCCGCGCTGGCGCCGGCCCGGTCGGTGCGGTCCTGGGCACCGGGGTCGGTCAGGCTGACCCCCACCAGGGCCCCGAGCACCGCGAGTGCTGCGACCAGGGCCAGTCCGGGGGCGACCCATCGGCGGGGACCGAGGGCGACCGGGGCAGCGCCGGCCACAGAATCCGGCACGGCGCGCCGTACGGGCAGGAGACGCCGCAGGCGCAGGCGCAGGCCCAGGCGCGGGCTCCAGCGGCGCGGTGAGCGGGGCCCCGGGCTCGTGACTGCGGCGGCGGCCGGGGTCCGGGTCCGCGCGCGCTCCCCCGCGACGGGACGACGAGGGCGACTAGCCGACGAACTCAAGGTTCTCCACCTTCCACGTCTGCCCGACCCGGCGCAGGTCCAGGCGCATCCGGTAGGTCTTGGTCTCCCCGGCCGGCGTCGCGGTGTTCGTGGTCGGGGCGACCACGCCCACGAGCGCCACGGCCGAGTCCAGGTCACCGGACACCAGGGCCGCCTCGGTGCGCTGCACCGTCGAGACGGTCTTGTTGGCGACGAGCACCTTGCTCAGGTCGGCCGTCGACGAGGAGTAGCTCTTGAGGAAGTCCCCCGTGGCGCCCTTCTTGACCCGGGCGATGTCCGCGTCGACCTTCGTGTAGTCCACGCTGACGAAGTTGATGGCCAGCTGGCGGGCGGCGGCCAGGGCGGCCGCGTTGGCCTGACCCGTCTGCCGCGCGGAGTACCACTCGCGACCACGGGTGGCCCCGAGGGCGACGGAGGCGACGAGGGCGAGGACGGCCAGGGCCCACACCAGCCTCGGGGTGACCCGGGCGACGCCGGTGCGCCCGGTGCCCGCGGGCGCAGCCGACCGGTCCTCCGCGTCGGGGACGGGCTCGGCGGCGGGCCGGGCGGGCCGCCGGGCCTGGGTGGTGATCGTGCTCATCGAGCAGCCTCCTTCATGATCCACAACCACGAGGGATCGCTGCCCGCACCGCCCGTGGGGGGCAGGGGCACCGACACCGGTGCTGTCCTACTGCCCAACGACGCAGCCATGCCGGGGGATACGGGTTGGTCGCCGAAAGCCAGGGGAAGGGTCGAGTTGGTGCTGCGCGAGGGGCCGGGGGCGTTCTGCGCGCCCCGGACGCTCGTGGCCGATCCGCGGGGGGCGGTGCACCGGGCGGCCGTGTTGACCGGCGGCAGGCCGCTGACCTTGGACGGGTTGGTCTTGGTGGTGCCGCCGTAGCCCTGGGTGCACACCGGTCCGTCCTGGCCGAGGGCGAGCCCGAAGTGCGCCGTCCCGTCACCCGGGACCACCGTGTAGCCGCCGGCCACGACGTCGGGGTAGGTGACCAGCAGCTGCTGGATCCCGTCCACCCGGGCGGTGGTGACCTGGCCCACGGTGATGAGGTTGGCCAGCAGCGCGGCGAGGTTGCCCTGGTTGTCGCGGATCAGTGCATCGAGCTCGGTGGAGGCGAGGGCACCACGGTCCAGGACCAGGCGCAGGTCGCCGTCGGAGGCCTTCAGCGTCCCCGCCAGGTCGGCGAAGTTGGACGCGAACGTGGTGACCTGGTCGGCGGTGTCGCGCTGGGTGTCCAGGACGATGCGGCCGTCGTCGATGAGCCTGATCGTCTCGGGCAGGGCCTGCGTCGCGGCCCGGGTCAGCGCGTCCCCGCTGTCCAGCAGCCGCTGCAGGTCACGACCGCCGTCGGCGAAACCGCTGCCGAGCTCGTCGACGACGGTGCTGAGGTCGTCGCGCTCGACGGAGTTGACGGTGCGGTCGAGGTGGAGCAGGAGGGAGTCCACCCGCAGCGGGTATGCCGTGTCCTTGCGGGCGATCGTGTCGCCGTCGGCGAGCACGGCGCCGCCGTCGCTGCGCGGCTGGAAGTCGAGGTACTGCTCGCCGACCGCCGACCGGTTCTCGACGACCACCTTGGTGTCCTTGGGGATGGTGACGCCCCGGTCGATGCGCGCGTCGACGAGCACGCCGTCCCGGGACAGTCGCAGCCCCTCGACCCGTCCGACGGTCACGCCGCGGTAGGACACCTCGGAGCCCACGAAGATGCCACCGGACTGCCCGAAGTCGGCCGTGACGCGGTACTGGCCACCCAGGACGCGGTCCCAGAGCCCGACGTAGCGGGCCGACAGGACCGAGACGGTGAGCAGCGTGACGAGCAGGAAGACGAACAACTGCACCTGGACCGAGCGGCGGATCACGCGGCACCTCCATAGAGCGAGCGCCAGGACCCGTCGCCGGACTGCTGCGCGGCGGAGGCGCCCGGGCACAGGATGAGCCGGCAGCCGCCGCCACCGGTGGTGCTCGACGTGCCCGTCGGCAGGGGAAGACCCGGCAGCGACGGGGTGGGCACTGGCACCGAGGGCAGTGGCGGCAGCCCGGGCAGCGACGGGGTGGGCAGTGTGGGCAGGCCCCCGGTGGGCGGCGTCGTCGGCAGGTCGAGGGCGCCGGACAGGTTGCGCAGGTCCAGCTCGACGTCCGCGGACAGGTTGGTGTAGTCGCCCTTGATCGTGCTGGTGGCGTTGTCGGAGAACGGGTAGGTCAGGAGCAGCTGCAGCGACTTCGGCAGGTCGTCACCGGCCTTGGTGAGCTGGGCGAGGATCGGCTGCAGGGCCTTGAGGTTCGCCGCGGTGTCGGCCTTGCTGGTCCGGATGACGTCGGTGCCCACCGCCCCGAGCCGGCTCAGCGCCTGGAGCATCTGCACCAGCTGCTGGCGCTGGTCGGCGAGCACCTTGAGACCGCCGGGGATCGCCTCGAGCGCGCGGGCGAGGTCGTCCTTCTGGGCCGCGAGCTTACCGGCCAGCACGTCGATGTTGTCGATGGCCCGGACGATCTCGGACTTCTGCTCGTCGAGCCCGGCGACGAAGGTGTCGAGCTGGCTGATGACGTCTCGGATCTGGCTCTCGTTGCCCCGCAGGGCGTTGTTCAGCTCGCTGTCGATGATCTTCAGCTGGGCCACCCCACCACCGTTCAGCAGCAGCGACATGGCACTGAGGACCTCCTCGACCTCCGGGTTGCGACCCGTCCGGTCGAGGGGGATGTTGTCGCCGTCGCCGAGGTGGCCCTGGGGTGCTGCACTGGTCGGTGGGGCCAGCTCGACGTACTTCTCGCCGAGCAGGGACGTCTGCTTCAGCTCCGCGACCGCGTTGTCGGGCAGCTTCACCGAGCTGGGCAGCCGCAGCGTGACCCGTGCCGTCCAGCCGTTGAGCTCGATCTTCTCGACGGCCCCCACCGTCACCTCGTCGACCTTGACCGACGACTGGGGCACGAGGTCGAGCACGTCCGCGAACTCCGCGGTGACGCGGATGACGTCACCGTGCTGGGCGGCGCCGCCGGGCAGCGGCAGGTCGAACGCGCCCTGGCAACCGCTCGCGGCGACGAGCACGGTGCCGGCGGCGAGGCCACCGGTCAGGCGGCGGGCCCACGGCATACGGCTGGGGTGGGTGGTCACGGGTGCACCTCCAGCAGTCCGCCCAGGGTGGGGTCGGCGCCACGCATGCGGACGGTCGTGCCCTGGGCCGACCCGCTCGGCAGGGTCTGCGACTGCGGCACCGCCGAGAGCAGGTCGAGCGGTAGCGTCACGCCGGCCCCCTTGGCCTGGTCGAGCAGGTCGGTCACGGGCTTGAGCACGCCGTCGACGGTCGTGCACACCGAGGCGGGGTTGCCACCGGCGACGATGAGGTTGCACAGCAGCGTCTGGATCTTGAGGTTCTCGTTGAGGTTGGCGCGGGTGTCGAGGGTGCCGGTCTTGGGGTTGTAGGCGTTCTGGAGGTTGCTGATCGCCACCGGCGCGTTGGTCAGGGTCTCGGCGAGGGCGTCGCGCTGCTTGGCCACCGTGCCGGTCACCGCGGCGAGCTGGCCGAGGTTCGTGGTCAGGCCGGCCCGGTTGTCGTGCACGAAGCTGCTGACCTCGCTCAGGGCGACAGCCAGGTTCTTCAGCGCGGCGGACAGGTCGTCGCGCTCCCCGTCGAGCTGCTCGGAGACCGAGGCCAGGTCGCTGTTGAGGCGGCGGACCTGCTGGTCGTTGGAGGCGAGCATCGTCGTGAAGGTCTGCAGGTTCTTCACCGTGCCGAACAGGTCGTTGCGCCCACCCGAGAGCGTCTCCAGGGCCTTGCTGAGGTCGCGGTTGGTGTCGTGCAGCTTCTGCCCCTGTCCGTCGAGGTTGCGCGCGCCGGTGTCCAGGGCGTCGGCGAGCGCGCCGTCCTTGTTGGCGCCGTCCGGCCCGAGGGCCACGAGCAGGTCATCCAGGCTCGAGGAGATCCGGTCGAGCTCCACCGGGACCGCGGTGCGGTCCAGACCGATCCGCGCACCGTCCGCCAGCACCGGTCCCCCGGTGTAGGCCGGGAGGAGCTGGACGTAGCGGTCGCTCACCAGCGAGGGCGCCACCACGGCGGCCTGGGCATCGGAGGGCACCTTGTAGCGGCGGTCGAACTCGAAGGTGACCTCCACCTTGTCGCCGCGGGGCGTGACGTCGGTGACCTGGCCGACGGCGACCCCCAGGATGCGCACGTCCGAGCCCGGGTAGAGGCCGACGGCCCGGGTGAACTCGCCCGTGACGTGCACGGCGTCGTGGCGCGGCCAGAACGCGTAGGCACCGGCCACCAGGGCGACCACGGCCAGGGCGGCGACCAGCCTCGGGACGAGACCCGGCACCCGCAGGTGCGGGAGCCGCGGCAGGGCGGGCATCCGGGGCATCACTTGCCTCCCAGCTCGGCGGGCGTGGTGAGGTTCTCGATGTAGGTGTCGAACCACCGGCCGTTGCCCAGGACGTTGGAGAACAACCGGGTGAACGGGGCCATCGCGGCGATCGTGTCGCCGAGGTCCTTCTCGTGCTTCTGCAGCACCGCCAGCACCTTCGTCAGCTCGTCGAGGGCCGGCTTGAGCTCGGCCCGGTTCTCCCTCACCAGGCCGGTGATCTGCTTCGCCATGGCCGAGGTGTTGGTGAACAGGGTGTGGATCGCGTCGCGTCGGGCGTTGAGCTCCACGAGCAGCAGGTCGGCGTCCTTGATGATCGACTCGACGGCCTTGTTGCGCTCCGCGACGGTGCCCGAGACGCTGTTGGCCGCGGCGAGCAGCCGCTTGAGCTCACCGTCGCGCGAGGCGATCGTCGTGGAGAGTCGACTCAGGCCGTCGAGGGCGGCCTTGACCTGGGGCGGGCTGTCGCGGAACTCGGTCGAGAGGGTGGTCAGCGACTTCGCGAGCTGGTCGGTGTCGATCTGCTCGGTCGTCGTCGCGAGGTCGGTGAAGGCGTTGACGATGTCGTAGGACGACACGGTGCGGTCCAGCGGGATCCGGGAGTCCCCGGCGAGCTGGCCCGGGCCCGCTGGCTCCAGCGCGAGGTACTTCTGCCCCAGCAGGGTCTTCATCCGCACCGAGGCCCCGGTCTCCTGACCGAACGCCGCGGGCTCGGTGACGGCGAAGTCGACGACCACGTGGCTGCCCTCGAGGTCGACCTTCTCGACCGTGCCCACCTTGACGCCGGCCACCCGCACGTCGTCACCCTCGATGAGCCCGCCGGCCTCGCTGAATGCGGCGCTGTAGTGCTCGCCTCCGCCGATGAACGGGATGCTCTGGATGTTGAACGCCAGGACGAGGAGCACGGCGATGGCCGTCAGGCCCGCCGCACCGATCGGGACCGGGTTGCGCTCGCGGAAAGGGGTGCTCACGAGCACCTCGCAGCGGAGAGCCCGCCGGGCTTGTCCAGCTTCACCGCAGGCCCCGAGGGGACCTTGATGGTCCCGCTGAAGTCGCAGAGGTAGAAGTTGAACCACGACCCGTAGGTGGCGGTGCGGGTGATCTGCGCGAGCTTCCCCGGGGAGGTGGACAGGAACTTCTCGAAGGTTGCCGTGTTGGCGGGCTCGTTGAGGTTCGCGGTGAGGTCGCGCAGGGTGGAGATGTCGGCCTTGATCGAGGGGCGGGTGACCCTGAGCAGGTCCGCCGTCTGGTCGGTGAGCGAGTTGATGTTGGTCAACGAGGCGCCGATCGTCTTGCGGTCGGCGGACAACCCGGAGATGAACCGCTGGAGCTGGTCGATGAGCTGCTTGAGGGCGGCGTCGTGCTCGTCGACGGTGCCGAGCACGGTGTTGAGGTTGGTGATGGTGCGCCCGATCACCGCATCCCGGTCGGCCAGGGTCGAGGTGAGCGAGGCGGTCCGGGACAACAGCGAGTTGACGGTGCCGCCCTCCCCCTGCAGGACGCTGACGATCTCCCCGGACAGCTCGTTGACGTCCTTGGGCGACAGCGCGGCGAACAGCGGCTTGAACCCGTTGAAGAGCACGGTGAGGTCGAGGGCCGCCTGGGTGTGGTCCAACCCGATCCTGGCACCGTCCTTGAGGGGGGTCGCCCCTCCGACCGCCTGGGTGAGGGCGACGTAGCGCTCACCGACGAGGTTGCGGTACTTGATCGTGGCTCGCGTCCCCTGGGTGAGGACGCTGGTGCGCAGGACGTTCAGCTCGACCTCGGCGTGCACCCGGTCGGGGGCGACCCTGATCTTGCCGACCTCGCCGACGCGCACCCCGGCGATGCGCACCTCCTGGCCCGCGGCCAGGCCGGTCACGTCGGTGAAGACGGCGGTGTAGCGCGACTTGTCGCCGAACTGGATGTTGGCGATGGTCGCCGCGAGCGTGCCGGTGGCCAGCAGCGTGGCGACGACGAAGACGAGGAACCTCACCAGGCTCGAGCGGGTGCTCATCGCTGGCTCACCACCGATCCACGCAACATCGGCCCAGCCAGGAGGGTGGTGATGGCCGATGGAGGCGCCGACGCGTCGCCCGTGAGCAGCGCGGTGACCACCCGCTGTTCCTGCTCGGTGCCCGCCAGCCCCGAGTCGGCCCCGACGATGCCGAGACCGGACGTGCCGGTGAACATCGCGGGCAGCGCGCTCCCGGCTCCCGACGCGGAGCCCGTGCCGTCGTTGAAGTGGATCCCCGCCCGAGGGTCGGCCTGGCTGCCGTAGGTGCCCGGCAGCCCGTAGCAGTTGGGGCCCCGGGACTCGCCCCAACGGGGCTCCTCGCCGGGCCGGTAGCCGGCCCGCTGGGGGGACACCTCGACGGTGATGTGGAACATCCGGTCCCGGAACGCCTCGTCGATGCGCGGCACCCAGTTGGTCAGGGCGCTCGCCATGCAGGGGTACTCCGGGGCGTACTTGGCGAACACAGCCAGGGTGGGTCGCTGCACCTGGCCGACGCGGATGACCCGGTCGCCGTTGGCGTCCAGGAAGTCGGCCGCCCGGTTCGCGAAGCCGGCCGTCCCGGCCAGGAACCCGGCCAGCTGGTCCTGCTTCTGGACGATCGTGGTGTTCGTGGTGATCAGCGCGGTCGCCGCGCGCACGAGGTCGGGCGCCGCCACGGCATACGTGCTCGCGAGGTCGGCGAGACCGGAGATGTCGGCCTGGATGACGGGGAGCTCGGGGTTGATGGCCTTGAAGTAGTCGTCGACCAGGACGAGGTTCTTGCCCAGCTGCGTGCCGCGCCCCTCGAGGGCCGACGCGAGCGCGTTGAGCGTCATCGACAGCTTCTCCGGGCGGACCGTGCGCAGCAGGGGTAGCAGGTCGGCGAAGACCTTCTCGAGCTCGATCGCCACCGACGTGCGGTCCTGCGCGATGGTGTCGCCCTCGCGGATGGGGGTGCTCGTGCTGCCGGCCGTGGGTGCCACCAGGTCGACGTAGCGCTCACCGAACAGCGTCTTGGGCAGCAGCCGGGCCGAGACGTCTGCGGGGATGAGGTCGACCAGCTCCGGCTTGAGGGCCAGTGCGAGCCGGGCACCGTTGCCGGTCGTGGTGATGGAGCGCACCTCGCCGACGATGAGCCCGCGCAGCTTGACGTCGGAGGAGGTCTGGAGCTGCGAGCCGATCCGGTCGGTCACGAGGTTGACCATCACCACGGGCGTGAACCGCTTCTGGAACGAGGCGACCGACACCCCGATGAGCAGCGCGACGACGGCGATGAACCCCACCCCGTAGGCGCGGTCGCCCAGGCGTGAGAGGAACCCGACACGGGATCCGGTCATCGGCTAACCCGCGATCCGCACGGTCGTCGTCGCGCCCCAGACGGCCAGCGAGAAGAAGAAGTCGACGATGTTGATGGCGACGATGGAGGTGCGCACCGCCTTGCCCACGGCCACGCCCACCCCTGCCGGACCACCGGAGGCGTTGTAGCCGTAGTAGCAGTGGATCAGGATGATCACCACCGCGAAGACCATCACCTTGAGGAAGGAGAAGAGCACGTCGACGGGCGGGAGGAACAGGTGGAAGTAGTGGTCGTAGGTGCCCGTGGACTGCCCGAAGTAGCCGGTCACGATGAAGCGGGTCGCGCCGTAGGACGACAGCAGCCCGAGGACGTAGAGCGGCACCACCGCGACGAAGCCCGCGATCATCCGGGTCGTCACGAGGAAGGGCAGCGACGGGATGCCCATCACCTCGAGGGCGTCGACCTCCTCGCTGATCCGCATCGCGCCGAGCTGGGCCGTGAAGCCGCACCCGACCGTGGCCGCGAGCGCCAGCCCCGCGACGAGGGGCGCGATCTCGCGGGTGTTGAGGTAGGCCGAGACGAACCCGGTGAAGGCCCCGGTGCCCAGCTGGTTGAGGGAGGAGTAGCCCTGCAGCCCGACCTGGCTGCCGGTGAAGAAGGCGAGGAAGGCGATGACGCCGACCGTGCCACCGATCACGGCCAGGGCGCCGCTGCCGAGGGAGACCTCCGCGAGCAGGCGCAGCACCTCCTTCTTGTAGCGCCGGATGGTGCGCGGGCTCCAGGCCAGGGAGCGCACGTAGAAGCGCATCTGCGCGCCCAGGCTGTCCAGTGCCTGCACGGGACGTCCGGCCAGGTCGAGGACCTTGCTCATCGGTGCACCTCCTTCAGATCTTCTGCGGGACGACTTGGAAGTAGATGGCGCTGGCGACGAAGTTGACGACGAACAGGAACATGAAGGTGATGACCACGCTCTGGTTCACCGCGTCACCGACGCCCTTGGGCCCCCCGCCTGCGGTCAGGCCCTTGTAGGAGGCCACCACGGCGGCGATGAACCCGAAGATCAGCGCCTTGATCTCACTGGTCCACAGGTCCGCCAGCTGGGCCAGGGCGGTGAACGAGGCGATGTACGCGCCCGGGGTGCCGCCCTGGATGATGACGTTGAAGAAGTAGCCACCGGCCACCCCGACCACGGAGACCAGGCCGTTGAGCAGCACGGCCACGAGCATCGCCGCCAGGACGCGGGGGACGACCAGCCGGTGGATGGGGCTGATGCCGAGCACCTCCATCGCGTCGATCTCCTCGCGGATCTTCCGGGAGCCCAGGTCGGCGCAGATCGCGGACCCTCCGGCCCCCGCGATGAGCAGGGCCGTGACGATGGGCGAGGCCTCGCGGATGACCGCCAGGACCGACGCGGCGCCGGTGAAGGACTGGGCGCCGAGCTGGCGGGTCAGGGTGCCGAGCTGCAGCGCGATCACCGCGCCGAAGGGGATGGACACCAGCGCGGTGGGCACGATGGTCACCGAGGCGATGAACCAGCACTGCTGGATGAACTCCTTGGTCTGGAACGGGCGCCGCGGCACGGCCCGCACCGTGTCGAGCACGAGTGCGAAGAGCGAGCCGCTCTGGCGCAGGGCCCCGACGGCCGGGTTCCTCATGCGACCGGCTCCTGGCTGCGGCGCACGCCGGGCACGCCGGCGTTGAGCGACTCGAAGGACCCGGGCGGCGGGGTGATGCCGTGGGCGGCGCACCAGTCGCCGGCGGGCCGCTCGGAGCGTCGCGTGACGCCGTCGCTGGTGCGCAGCTGCAACGGGATCGGGGGCAGCGGCGGCAGCTCCTGGCCGACCTCCTGGGCGAGCTCGTCGGCGTCCTTCTCCTCGGACATGCCGATCGGGCCGATGGTCTGGGCGTTGAGGAACTGGCGCACGACCGGCTCCTCCGACGACAGCAGCATCTCGCGGGGACCGAACATGGCGAGGTGCTTGTGGTAGAGCAGGCCGATGTTGTCCGGGACCGTCCGCGCGGTGTTGATGTCGTGCGTGACGATCAGGAAGGTCGCGTCGATCTGGGCGTTGAGGTCGATGAAGAGCTGGTTGATGTAGGAGGTGCGCACCGGGTCCAGCCCCGAGTCCGGCTCGTCGATGAGCAGGATCTCGGGATCGAGCACCAGCGCCCGGGCGAGACCGGCGCGTTTGCGCATACCGCCGGAGATCTCACCGGGCAGCTTGTCCTCGGCGCCCGACAGGCCCACCAGCTCCATCTTCTCCATGACGATGGAGCGCACCTCGGACTCCCGCTTCCTGGTGTGCTCGCGCAGCGGGAAGGCCACGTTGTCGAAGAGGTTCATCGAGCCGAACAGCGCGCCGTCCTGGAAGAGGACGCCGAAGAGCTTGCGCACCTCGTAGAGGTCCTGCTCGCGCAGCCGGGTGAGGTCGCGGTCCTGGATCCAGATCGAGCCGGCATCCGGCTTGAGCAGGCCCACCAGGGTCTTGAGGAAGACCGACTTGCCCGTGCCCGACGGCCCGAGCATGACCGAGATCTCGCCGGCCGGCAGGGTCAGCGTCACGTCGTTCCAGATCGTCTGGGACCCGAACCGCTTGGTCAGGCCCTCGACCCTGATCTCAACGCCCACTGCTCACCCCATCGTGACCGGACTGCCGCCTCGCCCCGAGTGGGGCCGTTCGCAGGGGTCAACGAGGCGGTCGCGGGGAAGTTACGGCGACAGGGGTGGCCGTCATGGCGGTCGGCCCGCACGCCGACCGCGACCGGGCATGCGGAAGGGCGGGCCCGACCGGAGTCGGACCCGCCCTTCGCGGCAGTGCTGTGCTTCCCGGAGGGGAAGCTCAGGTCACTTGAGGGTGACGGTGGCGCCGGCGCCCTCGAGGGCTTCCTTCGCCTTGTCGGCGGCAGCCTTGTCGACCTTCTCGAGGACGGGCTTGGGGGCGCCGTCCACGAGGTCCTTGGCTTCCTTCAGGCCGAGGGAGGTCAGCGAGCGGACCTCCTTGATGACCTGGATCTTCTTGTCGCCAGCAGCCTCGAGGATGACGTCGAACTCGTCCTGCTCCTCGGCAGCAGCGGCGTCGCCGCCGGCCGGGGCGCCGGCCGCGGCAACGGCCACGGGGGCAGCAGCGGTGACGTTGAAGGTGTCCTCGAACTGCTTCACGAACTCAGAGAGCTCGATGAGGGTCATTTCCTTGAAGGCCTCAAGGAGCTCGTCGGTGGAGAGCTTCGCCATGATGGGCGTCCTTTCGTGTGATTCGTATGCCGTGAGTGGCGGTTTGGTGGATGAGCTGGGCCCGGGGGCTCAGCTCGCGTCGCCACCCTCGGCGACGTCTTCGGTGGTCGCTGCGACAGCCTCGGGGGCAGCGTCAGCGGGCTCCTCGGCCGCGGCCTCGGCAACGGGCGCGGCGGCAGCAGCCACCGGGCCCTCGGCCTCGACCTTGGCACGCAGGGCGTCGACGACCCGAGCGGTCTGCGACAGCGGTGCGGCGAAGAGGTAGACAGCCTGGCTGAGCGACGCCTGGAGGGCACCGGCCAGCTTGGCCAGGAGGACCTCGCGGGACTCGAGGTCCGCGAGCTTGGTGATCTCCTCGGGGGTCAGGGTCTTGCCGTCGAGCACGCCACCCTTGATCACGAGGAGGGGGTTCGCCTTGGCGAAGTCACGCAGACCCTTGGCAGCCTCGACCGGATCGCCGTTGACGAAGGCGATGGCGGACGGGCCGACGAGCTGGCCGTCGAACGCCGTGACTCCGGCATCCTTGGCAGCAAGCTCGGTCAGCGTGTTCTTCACCACGGCGAAGGTGGCGTTTCCGCGCAGCGAGTTGCGCAGGTCGGTGATCTGCTTCACCGAAAGCCCGCGGTACTCGGTCAGCACGGCCGCGCCGGAGGTGCGGAACTTGTCCGACAGCTCGGCGATGGCGGCAGCCTTGTCAGCCTTGGCCATGGGGCCTCCCTTCCGTGTTGGTCGACCACGTGGCGGCGAAGGCGCCCACATGAGAAGAGCCCCGGCGCACGGCACGGGGCACACGGCACACCAGCTGTCGCTGGCTGCGGGTGAAACGCGTCCTGCGCTGGCGCCCACCTCGGTGGACCTTCGGTCACTGGCCCGTATGACACGGGCGCGGGACAACCATGCGGTCTTTGGTCAGGGTCCAGAGTACGGGCGTCGGGCCCGCGCCGCCAAATCGGCCCCGACCGGGGATCAGCTCGTGGGGAGCTGGAAGGTGCCGACCTGGTCTGCGGGCGGGGCCGCCACCTTCACGGCCGAACCCCAGTCGCTGAAGGTGATGGTGATCGTCTGGCCCTGCGCCTGGACGGTCATCTCGGTGGGACGGTCCTTGGCGTCGAGGGTGTAGCGCGCCTTGACGGGCTCTGCGGACGGGGCCGCCGTCGCCTCGCTGCCGAGCAGCGCGCTGGGGTTGATCGTCACGTCGTAGACGGTGGCCTTCGCGGTCGAGCTGACCACGGTCGCCTTCGTGCCCTTGAGCGCGGTGGCCAGCTGGCGCGGGTCGCCCATGTCGCCGGCCAGGCCGGCGAACATCGAGCTCAGCGGGTCGGTGGCCTTGGGATCCACCTTGACCCACGGCTTGGACGAGCCGGGCAGGCCCTTGAGGTAGATGACCCCACCGGTGGAGATGACCTCCACGCTCTGGCCCTGGATGCTCATGGTCATCTGCTGCTCCATCTTGCCGCTCGACATGACGAACGAGCCGCTGGAGGTCCCCTGGTCGCCGAGGTCCATGCTCAGCCGACCGGAGCCCGCCGCGATCATGGCACTGGTCATCCGGCCTGCGAGCTCGGCACCGTCGACGGTCTTGCCGGACTCTGCGCCTGCCCCCGTGGCGGTCGAGGTGCCCGAGGTCGTCGACGCGCTCGCACCAGCGGAGCCGGCCGTGCCGTCAGAGCTCCCGCAGGCCCCGAGCCCGAGGAGCGCGGCGAGCGCGATGGTCGCGGTGGCGGTGGTCTTCATGGTTCCCCCAGAGGTGGCGCGGTGTCGACGAGCGGCGTCCGGACCACGATAACCGCCGCCGGGAACGCCGGAGCCCGCCACCCCGGGAACTGGGGTAGCGGGCTCCGGTGTGGTCGGGTGACTCAGGCGTTGCCCTCGTCCTCGGCCAGCAGGTTGCGCGTGCGGGTGAAGTCGAGCGGGATGCCCGGGCCCATCGTGGTCGACATGGTCGCCTTCTCGATGTAGCGACCCTTGGACGCCGACGGCTTCAGGCGCAGGATCTCCTCGAGGGCCGTGGCGTAGTTCTCCACGAGCGCCTTCTCGTCGAAGCCGGTCTTGCCGATGATGAAGTGCAGGTTCGCGTGCTTGTCGACCCGGAACTCGATCTTGCCGCCCTTGATGTCGGTCACGGCCTTGGCCGTGTCCATCGTGACGGTGCCGGTCTTCGGGTTGGGCATCAGGCCGCGCGGGCCCAGCACCTTTCCGAGCCGGCCGACCTTGCCCATCATGTCGGGGGTCGCGACGACGGCGTCGAAGTCGAGCCAGCCGCCGGCGACCTTCTCCAGCAGCTCGTCGGAACCGACGTGGTCGGCGCCGGCCTCACGGGCGGCCTCGGCCTTGTCGCCGTTGGCGAAGACCAGGACGCGGGCGGTCTTGCCCGTGCCGTGGGGCAGGTTGACGGTGCCGCGGACCATCTGGTCGGCCTTGCGCGGGTCGACACCCAGGCGCATGGCGACCTCGACGGTGCCGTCGTACTTCGTCGTGGACGTCTCCTTGGCCAGACGCACGGCGTCCAGCGGGGCGTATGCCTTGGCCGGGTCGATCTTCTCGGCGCCGGCGCGGTAGGCCTTGCTGCGCTTCATTTCTTCTCCTGAGGTGGTGCGGTGGGTGGAGTTGTGGTCAGACGGACCAGCGCGGTCCTGCCACAGTGCATTTCCCTAACCTTTGCTAGCAAAGGTTAGGTGACTGGGGACAGTCTGGAAACTGTCCTCAGTCACGCAACCCTTGCTAGCAAAGGTTGCGTGAATGGGGGGTCAGAGGTCGGTGTCGATGCCCATCGACCGGGCGGTGCCGGCAATGATCTTCATGGCCTGGTCGACGTCGTTGGCGTTGAGGTCTTCCATCTTCTGGGTGGCGATCTCACGGACCTGGTCGGCCGACAGCTTGGCGACCTTGGTCTTGTGCGGCTCACCGGAGCCCTTGGGCACGCCGGCGGCCTTCTTGATCAGCTCGGCGGCCGGCGGGGTCTTGGTGATGAAGGTGAAGGACCGGTCCTCGTAGACCGTGATCTCGACCGGGATGACGTTGCCACGCTGGGACTCCGTCGCAGCGTTGTACGCCTTGACGAACTCCATGATGTTGACGCCGTGCTGACCGAGTGCGGGGCCGACCGGCGGGGCCGGGGTGGCTGCACCAGCCTGGATCTGCAGCTTGATGAAGCCGGAGATCTTCTTGCTCTTGGGAGGCATTGCTGGGTTCCTTTTCTGGTGGAGTGGGCCGACGCCGTGGGCGATGACCCGGTTGCAGTGTCCGCGGCCGCGTCAGGTGACGGGGCCGCGGTCGTCCTCAGATCTTGGCGACCTGGTTGAACGACAGCTCGACCGGGGTCTCCCGGCCGAAGATGGAGACGAGCACCTTGAGCTTCTGGGTGTCGGCGTTGATCTCGGAGATCGTCGCGGGGAGGGTCTCGAACGGGCCCTCCATGACGGTGACGGACTCGCCGACCTCGAAGTCGACGACCGCCGCCTCCTTGGCCTTGCCGGGAGCCGAGCCGGGGGCGCCACCGGCAGCGGACGCGCTGCCGAGGTCGCTCGGGGCGAGCATCGTGAAGACCTCGTCCAGGCTGAGCGGCACCGGCTGGTGGGCGTTGCCGACGAAGCCGGTGACCCCGGGCGTGTGGCGCACGGCGCCCCACGACTCGTCGGTCAGGTCCATGCGGACCAGGACGTACCCGGGCATCCGGACCCGGCGGACCAGCTTCTTCTGGCCGTTCTTGATCTCGGTGACCTCTTCCATCGGCACCTCGGCCTGGAAGATGAAGTCCTCCATGTTGAGGGAGGTCGTGCGGTTCTCGAGGTTGGCCTTGACGCGGTTCTCGTACCCCGCGTAGGAGTGCACGACGTACCAGTCGCCGAACTGGCTGGCGAGCGTGTCCTTGAACTCCTTGACCGGGTCGGCCGGCGGGGCGTCGATGTCGACCTCGTCCGAGTCGCCCTCGGCGGACTCGTCCGCACCGTCCTCGTCAGCGGCCTGCTCGGCCACGAAGGAGGGGTCCAGGGCGGCCGGCTCAGCCGCGTCCTCGGTGTCGGCAACGGCGTCGTCAGTGACGTCCTCGGTGTCGGCAGCCTCGTCCGACGCCTCGTCGGTGTCGACGTCCACGGGCTCCTGGAGCTCGGCGCCAGCGGCGTCCGCCGGGGTCTGCTCGACCTCGGGCTCCGCGTTGTCGGTGGTCCCTTGCTCGGACACGCTGATTTCCTACTTCCTTCTGGTGATCACCGGGTCACCCCGGTCAGTGCGGCGGAAAAGCGGGTGGCTAGCCGCCGAAGACCCACAGGACGAGTCTGGTGAAGCCGAAGTCCACGGTGGCGACCAGGGCCATCATGACCGTGACGAACACGATCACGACGATCGTGTAGTTGACCAGCTCCGAGCGCGTGGGTCGCACGACCTTGCGCAGCTCGTCGAGGATCTGGCTGACGAACAGGGAGACCGAGCGGAAGAACCGCGAAATCGGGTTGCCGCCCTTGCCGCTCTTGCGGCCGGTACGACCAGAGCCGCGGGTGTCCGCGCTCACGTCCGTCACGATGCCTCTGCTTTCACTGGTGTGTCCGGCGGCCGGTGGGCCACTGGTCCTGCTTGCAGGGCAGGAGGGACTCGAACCCCCAACCGCCGGTTTTGGAGACCGGAGCTCTACCAATTGAGCCACTGCCCTACGGAACTCACCGCGGGGGCGGAGGGTTCCGGGCGGCTGATCTCGGCCCTGCACGTCACACCCGGTTCAGGGCGCGCCGGAATCATGGCCAAAGTCAACCGATCAGGAAGCATACGTGAGGCGTGGCCCCGAACGCGAACTCGGCGCCGCCGCCGCCCGGGCCGCGGACGCAGGCTGCGCCACACCCCACGCCTCTGGAAGCATGGGAGCCGTGACCGAGCAGACCGCCGCCAGCGCCCCCACGCCCCTCGCCGCCCGCTCCGCGGACGACGTCGCCACCTTCGCTGCCGAGCAGGAGCAGGCGTATGCCGCGCTGCGCGGCCGTGGCCTCAAGCTCGACCTGACCCGCGGAAAGCCCGCCGCGGAGCAGCTCGACCTCGCGAACGCCCTGTTGACCCTGCCCCACGGCTTCACCGACGCCAGCGGCACCGACACCCGCAACTACGGCGGGCTCGACGGCATCCGAGAGCTGCGGGAGATCTTCGCCGAGCTACTGGGCATCGACACCGACCAGGTCATCGCCGGCGGCAACTCCAGCCTGACGATGATGCACGACACCCTCGTCCACCTGCTCCTGCACGGCGGTGTCGACTCGGCGCGGCCCTGGGTCCAGGAGGAGAAGGTCACCTTCATCTGCCCGGTCCCCGGCTACGACCGGCACTTCACCCTGCTGCAGTCCTACGGCATCGAGATGGTGACCGTGCCGATGAACGCCGACGGGCCGGACGCCGAGGCGGTGGCCCGGCTCGCCGGGAGCGACCCGTCGATCAAGGGCATGTGGATCGTGCCGACGTACGCCAACCCCTCTGGGTCGGTCACCTCGCTGGAGGTCGCGGCCCGGCTCGCGTCGATGGAGACCGCTGCGCCGGACTTCAAGATCTTCTGGGACAACGCCTACGCCTTCCACCACCTGACCGAGGACGAGGCCAAGAGCGCCGACATCCTCAGCCTGGCCGCCGCGGCCGGCCACCCGCACCGACCGGTGATGTTCGCCTCGACCTCCAAGATCACCCACGCCGGCTCCGGCGTGGCCTTCCTGGCCGGGTCGGTCGAGACCATCCGGTGGTACCTCGGCCACCTCGGCAAGGGCTCGATCGGGCCCGACAAGGTCAACCAGCTGCGCCACGCACAGTTCTTCGGTTCGCCCCAGGGGGTGCGCGACCACATGGTCAAGCACCGCGAGGTCATCGCGCCGAAGTTCGCCGAGGTCGAGCGCGTACTCACCGAGCGGCTCGGCGGCCTGGGGATCGCCACCTGGACCCACCCCCAGGGCGGCTACTTCGTCAGCCTCGACGTGCTCGACGGCACCGCGTCACGGGTCATCGAGCTGGCCCGGGAGGCCGGTATCGCGCTGACGCCGGCCGGGTCCTCGTTCCCCCTCGGTGACGACCCGCGCAACCGCAACATCCGACTCGCCCCCACCTTCCCGGCGCTCGCCGAGGTCACCGAGGCCATGGAGGCGGTGGCCACCTGCGTGCTGCTCGCAGCGGCTGAGAAGCTCACCACCCGCGCCTGACCGGATCCTCCGACTGCCGGTCCGATGCCCGTTCCCGACCCCGCCCTTGCGGCGCCGGACCCGCTACCGCAAGGGTGGGGGCATGAGCGAGCGACCTGGCACCGAGAGCATCGACGACGACCTGGGCAGCTACAGCGTGGACGACGGCGTGGACGCTGGCGGCGCGCAGGAGGAGCTCCTGGACTCCAGCGAGGGCGACAACGAGGCGTGGTCCCCGCCCGACCAGCAGTCCAGGGCCACCGAGTGGGGCACGACGGCGCACGAGCAGGGCATGGAGGAGACCATCGAGCAGCGCATCATGCAGGAGGTGTCCGACCCCGACTCCGCCTACGGTGCGCCCGACAACGAGGGTGGGCTCGACCCCGAGCCCGACCGGGACGCCGAGTCGATCGACGACGGTGAGGTCGGCTCCGGTGAGGGCGGCCACGGCGGCCCCGAGGCGGCCGCAGTCCACGTCGTCGAGGACTGAGCCCTCCACCGTCGCTGTGAATCACCCCGAACCACCGGGCCAGCCCCTCCCCCACTCCTAAACTGGTCCGGGACGGCCGGGACGGATACCCGGCGACGAGGGGGATGGCGTGTATCTGAGTGACCGGCCGCAGCCGGCGACCGAGGCCGAGGCGGTCGCGACCACCGGCGTCCGCAAGCCCAAGGTGGGTTCGACGGTCGTGGCGCTGGGCTTCGTCAGCCTGTTCACCGACATCTCCTCGGAGTCGTTGTCGGCGGTGCTGCCGCTCTACCTCACGGCCGTGCTCGGCCTCTCCCCGCTCGCCTACGGCTTCGTCGACGGCCTCTACCAAGGGGTAAGCGCGCTCGTGCGCATCCTGGGTGGGTGGCTCTCGGACCGCGCCGACCGGCCCAAGTGGATCGCCTTCCTCGGCTACGGCCTCTCCGCGGTCACCAAGATCCTGCTCATCCCCGCCCAGGGCCTCGCGGCCGTCACCGCGGTGATCACCGTCGACCGCCTGGGCAAGGGCCTGCGCACGGCGCCCCGCGACGCCATCATCGCCGCGTCGAGCCCCGAGGCCTCCCTGGGCCGGGCTTTCGGGGTGCACCGTGCCCTCGACACCACGGGCGCCGCCATCGGCCCGCTCATGGCCTTCTCGATCCTGTGGCTGGTGCCCGGCGACTACCGGGCCGTCTTCATCGCGTCGCTGGCGGCCGCCGTGTTCGGCCTGGCGCTGCTCGGGCTGGTCGTACCCGACCTGCGGCCGCGCCGTGCCGCGCGGCGCGAGGCCGCCCCCGTGGCGTCGCCGTCGTGGCGGACCCTCGCCGAACCGCGCTTCGGCCGGGTCGTCGCGGCCGCGGCCCTGCTGGGGATGCTCACCATCAGCGACGGCTTCCTCTACCTGTCGCTGCAGCAGCGCGACGACTTCGCCGGCACGTGGTTCCCCCTGCTGTTCGTCGGCACCAACGTCGCCTACCTGGCGCTGGCCGTGCCGTTCGGCCGGCTGTCCGACCGACTCGGGCGGGCCCGGGTCCTGGTCGGTGGCCACGTGCTGCTCGTCGGCGCCTACCTCTGCGCCGCCCGGCCTGCGGGGGGTCTCCTGCTGACCCTGGCCGTCCTCCTGCTGCTCGGCGCCTTCTACGCGAGCACCGACGGGGTCCTGGCAGCGCTCACCTCGACCCTCGTGCCGGCAGGAGTGCGCGCCAGCGGGATCGCCACCGCCCAGACCGTGGTCGCCCTGTCCCGCTTCGCCTCGGCCCTGATCTTCGGTGCCCTGTGGACCGGCCTGGGCCGCTCCACGGCGGTGTATGTCGTGGCCGCCGCCCTCGCCGTGGCGGTCGCCGCCGCGTGGTGGTTGCTGCGCGGTGTCGAGCGACCGGTCGCCGCCGAGGTCGCGGCATGAGCCGCCGGACGCGGTCGGCACCGACCCCTGAACCGGAGCCGGCCCCGACCGGGCTGACCCGAGCGCGCGTCGTCGCCCTGGTCGTGGTCGGCGCGCTGCTCCTCGGCGGCACGGTGGCCTACCTCGTGGCCTCCCGCTCCGACCAGCAGCAGGCCATCAGCAGCGCCCCCGCCCAGCGCACCGTTCCCGTGGCCGAGCTCAGCTCGTCGCCGAGGATCGTCTTCCGCAACACCGCCATCGGGCCGGCCTACGGCCGAGTGGGCATGGTCGCCCTGACCGACCCAGGGGGCCCGCGGGCGTTGACCTCGATGTCGTGCGACCGGGTGTTCACCGCCAGCGGCCGCACGTTGTGCCTGGCCTCCGACCCCGGCGTGGTGACCACCTACACGGCCAAGACGTCCCTCGACGCGGGGGGGCCGGCCACGGACCTGCCCCTGTCCGGCATACCCAGCAGGGCACGGCTGTCCGACGACGCCACCCTCGCGGCCACGACGAGCTTCGTCTCGGGCGACTCCTACGCCTCGGCGAACTTCTCGACCCGCACGATCATCTCCGAGCTGGCCACCGGCACGAACCTCGACCTCGAGAAGTTCGCCCTGGTCCACCGTGGCACCAAGGTCACCCCGGCGGACCGCAACTACTGGGGCGTGACCTTCGCCGCCGACGACGACACCTTCTACGTCACCGTGAAGTTCTCGGGCACCACCTGGCTGGCCAGGGGGCGGCTGTCGACCCGGCAGGTGGAGACGATCCGCTCCGACGCCGAGTGCCCCTCGCTGTCCCCCGACGGCACCAAGGTCGCCTACAAGAAGCTCGGCAGCCGCGGACCCGGTGACTGGCGACTCGCCGTCATGGACATCGCGACGGGCCGAGAGACCTTGCTCACCGAGACGCACGCCGTCGACGACCAGGTCGAGTGGCTCGACGACTCCCAGCTGCTCTACGGCCTGCCCGGTGAGGGCACCAAGGCCGCGGAGACCAACGTGTGGGTCGTCCCGGCCGATGGCACGGGCAGCCCCCGGATCCTCATCGAGCAGGCCTGGTCCCCCGCCGTCGTCCGGTCCGCTCCCTAGGGTGGCGGCCGGCCCCTCCCCGGGCGGTGCAAGACTGCACGCCATGCCGCGCCCGGTCAGCACCCTGCCCAAGGCGCACCTGCACCTGCACTTCACCGGTTCGATGCGGGTGGAGACGGTCCGCGAGCTGGCCGACAAGCACGGCCTGCGGCTGCCGGACGCGCTGACCAGCGGGTGGCCACCCCAGCTCAGCGCCCGGGACGAGCGGGGCTGGTTCCGCTTCCAGCGGCTCTACGACGTCGCCCGGGCCTGCGTCCGGGACGAGTCGGACCTGCGTCGCATCGTGCGCGAAGCCGCCCGGGACGACGCGGCCGAGGGCTCGCGCTGGCTGGAGATCCAGGTCGACCCGACGTCCTACGCGCCGTTCGTGGGCGGCATCACCCCCGCCCTGGAGATCGTCCTGGACGAGGCTGCGGCCGCCTCGCGCGAGGAGGCGACCCAGGTCGGCGTGGTCGTCGCGGCGAGCCGGGTCCGCCACCCGCTCGACGCCCGCACCCTGGCCCGGTTGGCCGCCCAGCATGCCGGCGAGGGCCCCGGCCGGGTGGTCGGCTTCGGGCTCAGCAACGACGAGCGCCGCGGGGTGACCGCCGAGTTCGCGGCGGCGTTCCAGATCGCCCGTCGGGCCGGTCTCGCGCTGGCCCCCCATGCCGGTGAGCTGCTCGGGCCGACGGCGGTCGAGTCGACCCTCGAGTCCCTGCAGCCCGACCGGGTCGGTCACGGGGTGCGCAGCGTCGAGGACCCCCGGGTGCTCGACCTCGTCGCCGAGTCCGGGGTCGCCCTGGAGGTCTGTCCCCTCAGCAACGTGGCGCTGGGGGTCTACGCGAGCCCCGAGGAGGTGCCGTTGCGGGCAATCGTGGAGCACGGCATACCGGTCGCGCTCGGGGCCGACGACCCGCTGCTGTTCGGCTCACGCCTCTGCGCGCAGTACGACACCGCCCGCGGGGCGCTGGGCTTCTCCGACGGGGAGCTGGCGGAGCTGGCCCGGGGGTCGCTGCGGGCCAGCCGGGCGCCCTCGGACGCGGTGCAGTCCGCGCTGCGCGACGTCGACGCCTGGCTCGCGGCGCCCGCCGACTGACCTAGAGGTCGTGGCCGACGAGCACGGGCTCGTTGACCAGCGCCACCCCGAACGTGTCGTGCACGCCGTCGCGGATCGCGCGGGCCAGCTCGGCGACCTGCACCGCGGTCGCCCCGCCCGCATTGGTGATGGCCAGCGTGTGCTTGGTCGAGATGCGGGCCCTGCTGCCGGGCAGCGCGAAGCCCTTGGGGAAGCCGGCCCGCTCGATGAGCCAGGCGGCACTGGTCTTGAGGTTGCCGTCGGTGTCGGCGAACCGGGGCGGCGCCGCGTCGTCGCCCAACCGGGTCGTGGCGCGCGACTCCAGCGCGGCGAACCGCTGGGGCGACAGGATCGGGTTGGTGAAGAACGAGCCGCACGACCACGTGTCGGGGTCGGACTCGTCCAGGACCATGCCCCGGCGGGTGCGCTGGGCGAGCACCGCGGCCCGGGCGTCCGCGAGCGGCACCCGCTCCCCCACCGGCACGTCGAGGTGACGGGCCAGGTCGGCATACGCGACGGGCCGGCTCAGCTCGCTGGGCGCCAGCTGGAAGAGCACGTCGAGCACGACGAAGCGGGAGGTGGCCTTGAAGATCGAGTGTCGGTAGGTGAAGCCACAGTCGACCGCGGCGAAGGTCCGCACGCGCTGCTCGCCGCGGTCCCAGACGCGCACCGACGCGATGGTCTGGGCAACCTCCTGTCCATAGGCGCCGACGTTCTGGACCGGGGTGGCGCCGGTGCAGCCCGGTATGCCGGACAGCGCCTCGATCCCGGACCACCCCTCCGCGACCGCTCGGCGCACCAGGTCGTCCCAGGGGACGCCGGCGGCCACCCGGACCATCACTCCCGCGCACAGGTCGCTGGCCTCCACCTCGATCCCGTCGGTGGCGACCCGCACGACGGTGCCGTCGAACCCGTGGTCCGCGATGACGACGTTGCTGCCGCCGGAGAGGACGAGCAGGGGCTCGTCGGCGTCGTCCACCTCGCGCACGGCATCGACGACCTCGTCGGTGGTCTCGGCGGTGACCAGGCGCGCGGCCGGCCCACCGACGCGCATCGTCGTCAGCCCGGCCAGCGGGACGTCGTGCTCCTCCTGCATCCGGTCGGGTCGCTCAGTCGAGCTGGACGACGGCCAGGCAGCGGCCCAGCACCTTGTCGCCGTCGCTGGTGGCGGCGAGCTCGAGGGTCGCGCGTCGGGCGCTCTCGTCGAGGGACTTCACGACCCCGCCGACCTCGATCTGCCCACCGGACGCCGGCACGACCACGGGCTTGGTGAACCGGGTGCCGAACTCGACGATGCGGCCACCGTCGCCCACCCACTGCTCCACGACGCTGCCGACGGCTCCCATGGTCCACATGCCGTGGGCGATCACGTCGGGCAGGCCGACCGAGCGGGCGAACTCCTCGTCCTGGTGGATGGGGTTCTGGTCCCCGGAGGCGGCGGCGTAGGCGACGAGGTCGTCGCGACCGACCGCAACGGTGCGCGTTTCGATGGTGTCACCGACAGCGGCCTCGGCCAGGGTGCGCACGCTCATGCTGACTCCTCTCCCCGGATGACGATGGTCGAGGTCGAGGTGGCCAGCGCCTCACCACCGGTGGTGGTCAGCTCGGTGCGGGTGGTGACCATGGAGTGGCCACCGGCCGCACGCACCGTGTCGACGGTGAGAGTGCCGAGCACCTCGTCGCCGGCCGTGATCGGCCGGTGGTGGACGAAGCGCTGCTCGCCGTGGACGACCCGGCTGTAGTCGATGCCCGCCTCCGGGTCCTGGATGAAGACCGCGTCGCACTGCTGGGCGATGGTCACCGCGAAGGTCGGCGGGGCGATGACGTCGGCGTAGCCCGCGGCCCGCGCCGCCTCGGGAGAGGTGTGCACGGGGTCGGTGGACCCGACCGCGGAGGCGAAGGCCGCGAGCGCGTCGGCGCTCACGGCATACGGGCCACTGGGCGGGTAGGTGCGCCCCACGAAGTCTGCGTTGACAGCCATGGCTCCACCTTAGGGTGCCGTGGCGCGGAGACGACAAAGCCGCCCACGGACCGGGTCCGGGGCGGCTGTCGAGGTGCGTGGGGTCAGCGCGTCTCGCGGTGCACGGTGTGCTTCTTGTCGCGCGGGCAGAACTTCTTCATCTCCAGGCGGTCGGGGTTGTTCCGACGGTTCTTCTTGGTGATGTAGTTGCGCTCCTTGCAATCCACGCACGCCAAGGTGATCTTGGGGCGGACGTCTGCGCTCTTGCTAGCCACGGGGCAACCTGCTCTCGGAACTGACGGTGTGAAGTCTGCGACGCCGCACATCGGGGCGCGACGCAACAGAATACGCGAGTCCAGGCTGATTCCTGAAATCGCGGCTGTAGCGGGAGCGGGGCTCGATCCCGCGACCTCACGATTATGAGTCGTGCGCTCTAACCAGCTGAGCTACCCCGCCATGGGGCGCATCGCCTTGCGGCGACCATCCCAGAGCCCCCTGTCGGAATCGAACCGACGACCTTTTCCTTACCATGGAAACGCTCTACCGACTGAGCTAAGGGGGCGAACCGCACGGCCCCCGCGGGAACCGCGCGGAAGTGCGACGGTGAGACTACACGGTCCCCGGCCCTCACCGAAAATCGAGGGTATGCCGGCCGCCGCACCCCCGATTTCCGACCCCCAGCACCTCAACTTTATCGGGTCTAGCAGGAAGGTTGACCTTCACTCGGGTACTGAAGTCGAGTGAAGGTCAACGTTGTTGCTAGACCCGATAAAGTTGGCGGGAGGGGTCAGCGGAAGGCTTGAAGACCGGTCATGGCCTGGCCGATGACGAGGGTGTGCATCTCCACCGTGCCTTCGTAGGTGAGCACCGACTCGAGGTTGTTCATGTGGCGGATGATGGGGTACTCCAGGCTGATCCCGTTGGCGCCGAGGATGGTCCGCGAGGTGCGGCAGATGTCCAGCGCCTCCCGGATGTTGTTGAGCTTGCCGAGGCTCACCTGCTCGGGTCGCAGCGTGCCGGCATCCTTGCGACGGCCCAGGTGCAGGGCCAGCAGCTGGCCCTTGACCAGCTCGAGGGCCATGTCGGCGAGCTTCTGCTGGGTGAGCTGGAAGGCCGCGAGGGGGCGACCGAACTGCTCGCGGTCGATCGCGTAGCGCCGAGCCGTGTCGAGGCTGGACCGGGCCGCGCCGAGGGAGCCCCAGACGATCCCGTAACGGGCCTCCGACAGGCAGGACAGCGGCCCCTTGAGCCCGAGCGCGTCCGGGAAGACCGCGTCACCCGGCAGCCGGACCCCGTCGAGCACGAGCTCGCTGGTCACCGACGCCCGCAGGCTCATCTTGTGCTTGATCTCCGGCGCCGAGAAGCCGGGGCTGTCGGTCGGCACGACGAACCCCCTGATCGCGCTCGTGCCGTCCGGCCCCTCGGCCTGGGCCCAGACCACGGCGACATCGGCGATCGAGCCGTTGGTGATCCACATCTTGGCCCCGTCGAGCACCCAGTCGTCACCGTCACGGCGGGCTCGGGTCCGCATCGACGCCGGGTCCGAGCCGTGGTCGGGCTCGGTGAGCCCGAAGCACCCGATCGCCTCGCCCGCGGCCAGCTGCGGCAGCCACTGCCCCTTCTGGGCGTCGGTACCCCAGCGGTGGATGGCAAACATCGCCAGCGACCCCTGCACGGACACCAGGCTGCGGACGCCCGAGTCGGTCGCCTCCAGCTCCAGGCACGCCAGGCCGTAGTCCACCGCGCTCATCCCCGCGCAGCCGTAGCCCTCGAGGTGCATGCCGAGCAGGCCGAGGGCACCGAGCTCCTTGGTCAGGCCGCGGACGTCGTCGATCTCCCCGCGCTCGAACCAGTCGGCCACGAACGGCTCGACCCTGCGGTCCAGGAAGGTGCGCACGGTGCTCCGGATTGCCACCTCCTCGTCGGTCAGGAGGTCGTCGATGCCTGCGAGGTCCATGGGATCCATGGGTTCAGTCTGCCCCGTGGGTCGGCGCCAGGGCGCGGCACGCGGCTACTTGCGCTGCAGGACCAGCTCGGAGATGCGGGCCACCGCGTAGGCGTAGCCGCTGGGGCCACAGCCGTTGATGACCCCGGTGCACACGGCCGAGAGGTAGGAGTGGTGGCGGAACTCCTCACGGGCGTGCACGTTCGTCAGGTGCACCTCGAAGACCGGTCCGTGCACCGTCGCGAGGGCGTCGCGCAGCGCGATGGAGGTATGCGTCAGCGCGCCTGCGTTGACCACCATGCCCACCGCGGTGGTGCGCAGCTCGTGCACGGCGTCGATGAGGTCGCCCTCGTGGTTGCTCTGGCGGAAGTCGATGGCCAGGCCCGCGAGGCTCGCGGCCTTGCGGCACAACGCCTCGACGTCCGCGAGGGTGTCGTGGCCGTAGATGTCCGGCTCACGCTCGCCGAGCAGGTTGAGGTTGGGTCCGTTGAGGACGAGAACGGTCGGCTCGCTCATGGGGACGACTCCTGTGCTGGCGGGTGGTCAGGGCCTCGCGAAACACTGCGGGGTGCTGCACAGGTTGACACCGTGCAGCACCCCCCAGAGTAGGTCACCGACCTGTTCGACATCTCCGGATGAGGCCGCCCTCATCCGTTTGGTCGGGGTCGGGGTCGAAGGTCGTCAGGAGCTCAGCTTGCGCCAGACCAGGGCCACGACGACCACCACGACCACGAGCCCGACGGCGATCTGCTTGCCGTAGGACTTGAGGATCACCGGCAGCACCGTGGAGCCGAGGTCGAGTGCGTTGTCCTCCTGGGCGGGCACCGACCGGGCCGTCACCGGCGGGGCGACGGGGGTGGCCGGAGTGGCCACGGGCGTCACTGGAGCGGTGCCAGCCGGAGTCGGTGGGCCACCGTCCGGCTCCGCCCCGCCACCGTCCGGCGCTGCCGCCGCCGGCGCTGCCGTGGCCGGCGCCGGGGAGTCCCCGACCTTGCCCTCGATGCACGCGATGAACTGGCCCAGCAGCTTGTCCGAGACGTCCTGCATGACGCCCCGACCGAACTGGGCGGGCTTGCCCGTCACGTTGAGGTCGGTCTGGACGTCGGCCTTGGTCGAGCCGCCACCGGCGTCACTGAGCTGGATGGTCACCGTGGCACCGGCCGTGCCGTTGCCACGCTTGTCCTTGCCTTTGGCCTCGATGACCGCACGGTGGGCGCTGTCGTCGCGCTCGACGAACGAGCCCGTGCCCGAGTACATCAGGGCTATCGGCCCCAGCTTGACCTTGACGGTCCCGGCGAACCCGTCGTCGGTCACCTCCGTGACCGTCGCACCCGGGAAACAGCTCCCGACCAGCTGCAGGTCCATGAAGGTGGCCCAGGTCTGGTCGACGTCGGCCGGCACGGTGAAGGTATGGCTCAGTTCCACGGGCTCAGCCCCCCGCTGCGGCCAGGACGGCCCGCCGGGTCAGCACCGTGGCCAGGTGCTTGCGGTAGTCGCTGTCGCCGTTGAGGTCCGAGGGCGGGTTGGTGCCGTCGGCCGCCGACGCACAGGCGGCCCGCACCGTCTGTTCCGTCGCCGCCTTGCCGACGAGCGACTGCTCGACGGCCGTGGCCCGCAGCGGCGTGGACCCCATGTTGGTCAACCCGATCCGGGCCTCCGCGATGGTGCCACCCTCGACACGCACGGTCGCCGCGACCGCGACGATCGACCACTGGTGGGCCACCCGGACGAACTTCTCGTAGCGGCTGCCCCAGCCGGTGTGCTTCGGGATCCGGATGGCGGTGAGCAGCTCACCCTCACCGACCGCCGTCTCGAAGAGGTCCAGGAAGAAGTCGCCGGCCGCGACCGTGCGCTCACCCCCGGGCCCGGTGATGACGTACTCGGTGTCGAGCGCGAGCGCCGGTGCGCCGACGTCGCCGGCCGGGTCGGCGTGCACCAGCGCGCCACCGACCGTCCCCCGGTGCCGGATCTGGGGGTCGGCCACCTCGGCGATCGCGTCGGTGAGCAGCCCGGCGTGCTGGCGCACGAGGTCGCTCGCCAGCACATCGGCATACGTCGTCATGGCACCGATGACGATGTGGTCACCGTCCTCGCGCACGCCCTGGAGCTCGGTGATCCGACCGAGGTCGATGACCGTCTCCGGGGCGTTGAGGCGCATCCTCAGGATGGGCAGGAGGCTCTGGCCGCCGGCCAGCACCTTGGCGTCGTCGCCGGCCTCGGCCAGCGCGCTGAGGGCGTCGGCGACCGAGGTCGGGGCGAGGTAGTCGAAGGCTGCGGGGATCACTGGCCTGCTCCGTTCGTCGCGGACCCGGTATCGGCACCACCGGCCGGGTCCTGGTTGGGGGCCTCGCTGTCGAAGTGCGGCTGCGCCGACCCCGTCGTCGCCGCGTCGCCCCGGGCACCTGCGGTCTGGATCGCGGTCCAGACCCGCTCGGGGGTGCACGGCATCTGGATGTCGTTGATCCCCAGGTGTCGTACCGCGTCGACGATGGAGTTGACCACGGCCGGCGTCGAGGCGATGCAGCCCGCCTCACCGACACCCTTGGTGCCAAGGTCGTTGGTCGTCGACGGCGACACGGTGTTCTCGGTGATCAAGGAGATCGTGTCGGCCGCGGTGGGCAGGGTGTAGTCGACGAACGAACCGGACACCAGGGTGCCCTGCTCGTCGTAGACCGCCTCCTCCCAGAGCGCCTGCGCCATGCCCTGGATGATGCCGCCGTGGATCTGGCCCTCGACGATGAGCGGGTTGACGATGGTGCCGATGTCGTCGACCGAGACGTACTTGCGGACCGTGACCTGACCGGTCTCGGTGTCGACCTCCGTGGCGCACAGGTGGGTGCCGTGCGGGAAGGAGAAGCTCACCGGGTCGAAGGTGGCGTCGGCATCCAGCGTCGGCTCCACCCCGTCGGGGAGGTTGTGGGCGGCGAAGGTCGCGAGGGCCACCTCCGCGATGCCGATGCCCTTGTCGGTGCCCTTGACGCTGAACCGGCCAGCGGAGAACTCCAGGTCGTCGGCCGAGGCCTCGAGCAGGTGGGCCGCGATGACCTTGGCCTTCTCGACGACCTTCTTCGCGGCCAGGACGACCGCCTGCCCCCCGACCACCAGGGAGCGCGAGCCATAGGTGTCCATGCCCTTGGGTGCGATCTGGGTGTCGCCGTGCAGCACCTCGATGTCCTCGAACGGGATGCCGAGCTGGTCGGCGGCGATCTGGCTCCACGCGGTCTCGTGGCCCTGACCATGGGCGCTGGACCCCGTGACGACCTCGACCTTGCCGGTGGCGAGCATCCGGATGGACGCCGACTCCCAGCCGCCGGCGCCGTAGTTGAGCGAGCCCAGCACGCGCGAGGGGGCCAGGCCACACATCTCGGTGAAGGTCGAGATGCCGATGCCGAGCTGCACCGGGTCACCGCTGTCGCGGCGCCGCTGCTGCTCGGCGCGCAGGCCGTCGTAGTCGAACAGCTCCATGGCCCGGTCGGTCGCGACCTCGTAGTTGCCCGAGTCGTACTCGAGCCCGCAGACCGAGGTGAACGGGAACTCCTCGTGCGTGATCCAGTTGCGCTGGCGGATCTCCATGGGGTCCACGCCCACCTCTGCCGCCAGCTCGTCCATGAGCCGCTCGATGGCGAAGGTCGCCTCCGGGCGACCGGCGCCGCGGTAGGCGTCGACCCAGGTCTTGTTGGTGTAGACCGGGATGCAGTTGAACTGGTACGCCGGGAACTTGTAGATGGCGTTGAACATGAACGCGCCGAGGATCGGCACGCCCGTGCCGACGGTGCCGGCGTAGGCGCCCATGTCGGCGAGCAGGTCGACCTTGAGACCGGTGACCTTGCCCTCCTTGGTCGCTGCGAGGGTCAGCGTCTGCCACTGGTCGCGGCCGTGGTGGCCGGAGACGAGGGACTCCGAGCGCGTCTCGGTCCACTTGCAGGGCTTGCCGAGCCGCCGGGACGCGAGGACGGTGATGATCTCCTCGGGCGTGAACTGCAGCTTGCCACCGAAGCCACCGCCCACGTCGGGCGCGATGACCCGCACCTTCTGCTCGGGGATGCCGAGGATGGCCGCGATGAAGAACCTCGTGACGTGCGGGATCTGGCTCGAGGTCCACACGACGAGCTGCTCACCGGTCGGGTCGACCATGACCGAGCGGGGCTCCATGAAGGCCGGGATGAGCCGCTGCTGGCGGTACTCCCGCTCGATGAGGATGCCGTCGGCGCGCGCCGCGGCGATCGCCTCGTCGACCGCCGTGCCGGTGCCCGCGGTGGCGGAGTCGAACTGCCACACGGCGGCCTTGTTGGTGCCGAGGGCGGGGTGGGTCAGCACCTCGTCCTTGGCTGCCTCACGCAGGTCGAGCACCGGTGGCAGCAGGTCGTAGTCGACGTCGACGAGCTCGGCGGCGTCACGGGCTGCTGCGGGCGTGCGGGCTACCACGACTGCGACGACCTCGCCCGCGAAGGCCACGTGGTCGACCGCGATCGAGGGGTGGTTGGGCGTCTTCTGGTCCGTGGTGATGGCCCAGGCGGTGGGCACGCTGCCCTGCTCGTCCTTGATGTCGGCGCCGGTGAGCACGGCCGAGACGCCGGGAGCGGCCTTGGCCGCCGAGACGTCGATCGCCGTGATCTGGGCATGGGCGTGGGGACTGCGCACCATGGCCAGGTGCAGCAGGCCGGTGGCCTGGAGGTTGTCGGTCCACCGCGTGCGACCAGTGATCAGGCGCCGGTCCTCCTTGCGCTTGCGGGAGGCCCCGACCTCGGTCGTCGGACGGTCCTCGACGGCGGTCATGACTGACCTCCCGCGGGGGTGGTCGCGCCGGCCGCCTGCTGCACGGCCTTGACGATGTTGTGGTAGCCGGTGCACCGGCACAGGTTGCCCTCGAGTCCCTCGCGGATCTGCTGCTCGCTGGGGTCGGGGTTGTCGTTGAGGACGTCGATCGCCTGCATGATCATGCCCGGGGTGCAGTAGCCGCACTGCAGGGCATGGCAGTCGTGGAAGGCCTGCTGCATGGGGTGCAGGTCCTCGCCGTCGGCGAGACCCTCGATGGTCAGCACCTCGTGGCCGTCGGCCTGCACGGCCAGGACGTTGCAGGACTTCACGCTGCGACCGTCGAGGTGGACGGTGCACGCGCCGCAGTTGCTGGTGTCACACCCGATCACCGTCCCGGTCTTGCCCAGCTGCTCGCGCAGGTAGTGGACGAGCAGCGTGCGGGGCTCTACCTCGTCGACGTAGTTCGTCCCGTCGACTGAGACGCTGATGCGGGTCATCGATCACTCCTTTGTGTCGAGAGCACTTAGCGGTGTGCACTCCGGGTGGGATGTTGGCCGTTCTCTCCTGCGGTGACAACGGGTCCGCCGTGGTGGTGGATTGGTCCGTCGCGTTCGGTGAGCCGATCTCCTCGGCCGCCCCACTGGGCAGCGACGATCTCGGCGGCGATGCTGATCGCGGTCTCCTCGGGCGTGCGCGCCCCGAGGTCCAGACCGATCGGGCTGGACAGTCCCCCCAGCTCGGGCTCCGTGAGCCCGGCGGCGAGGAGCCGGTCGAGACGGTCCTCGTGGGTGCGGCGCGAGCCCATCGCCCCGACGTAGGCCACCTGGGGCAGGCGCAGGGCGATCTCGAGCACGGGCACGTCGAACTTGGGGTCGTGGGTGAGTACGCAGATCACCGTGCGCGGGTCGATGCGGCCGGCGTCACGCTCGGCCTCGAGGTACCGGTGCGGCCAGTCGACGACGACCTCGTCGGCCGACGGGAAGCGGCTGGCCGTGGCGAAGACGGGCCGGGCGTCGCAGACCGTGACGTGGTAGCCGAGGAAGTGGCCGACGTGGGCCACGGCGGCCGCGAAGTCGATGGCACCGAAGACCAGCATCCGCGGCCGAGGGGCGTAGGAGGACACGAAGACCCGCATCCCCTCCCCGCGCCGCTCGCCGTCGGGACCGTAGGTGAGGGTCTCGGTGCGCCCCGACGCGAGCAGCCCGCGCGCGTCGTCGGTCACCGCGTCGTCGGCCCGCGTCGAGCCCAGCGACGACGACACGGCCGCGCCGTCCGCGCCCTCGGGACGCACCACGATGCGCCGTCCGAGCCACGCCGGGTCGGGGTGCTCGATCACGGTGGCCACGGCGACCGGGCGACCCGCCTCGATGTCCTCGGCGACCTCGCCGAGCTCGGGGAAGCTCTCGCGGCTGACGGCGTCGACGAAGACATCGAGGATGCCCCCGCAGGTCAGGCCCACGGCATACGCGTCGTCGTCGCTGACGCCGTAGCGCTGCAGCGCGGGCACCCCTTCGGCGACCACGGACTGGGCGAGTTCGTAGACGGCCCCCTCGACGCACCCGCCGGACACCGACCCCACGGCCTCGCCTCCGGGGCCCACGAGCATGGACGCGCCGGCCGGGCGCGGGGCGGACTGCCAGGTGGCGACGACCGTGCCGACACCGACCGTGGCCCCGGCGCGCCACCAGTTGAGCAGCTCGGGCATGACCTCACGCACGGGCCACCACCTCCACGAGCTCCTCGAAGGCGGCCATCGAGTGCCCCGCGACGAAGTCGTCGATGTGTGGGAGTGCGGCCACGATCCCCTGCTGCACCGGCGCGTAGCCCGCCTTGCCCCGGTGCGGGTTGACCCACACCACCCGGTGGGCGAGCGAGCGCAGCCGGCGCATCTGCTCCCCGAGTGCCTCCGGCGCGCCTCGCTCCCAGCCGTCGCTGAACACGACCACCACCGCCCCCCGCGCCATGCCGCGACGTCCCCAGCGGGTGAGGAAGACCGACAGCCCCTCGGCGAGCCGGGTGCCCCCGGACCAGTCGGGGACGGCCGCGCCACAGGCGACGATGGCCTTGTCGGGGTCGCGTTGGCGCAGGCACCGGGTCACCTGGGTCAGCCTGGTGCCGAGGGTGAAGACCTCGACGGGCAACCCGGTGGCGGCGTAGGTGTGCGCCAGTCGGAGCAGGGCGTCGGCGTAGGAGCTCATCGACCCGGACACGTCCACCAGCAGGACGATGCGGCGCGGGCGGGTGCCGCGGTGCCGCCACGAGATCGGCCCCGGCTCGCCGAGCCGGCGCAGCTGGTCACGCATGGTGCGTCGCGCGTCGACGGCACCGCGCCGAGCCGGGGTGTGGCGGTGCGCCGGGCGACGCGGCGCCCGCGGACGGAGCTGGGCGAACAGCGCCACCAACCGGGCCCGCTCGGCCTGGCTCAGCGTGGCCAGGTCGCGGTGTCGCAGCACCTCGGTGGCACTCGCGGTGGCTCGCACCACGTCCTGCGAGTCGTCGCGGCCCTGGCCCGACTCGACCACGTCGAGCGCTGCCTGGGTCGTCGTCGGCCCGGTGTCCGCGGGGGGACGCAGGGTGACGCGGTCGAGGCCGAACCACGCGGCATACACCTGGTCGAAGCGCTCGAGGTCGGCCGGCGAGGCGCACAGGGTCGCCCGCCCGGCCCAGTAGGCGCGAGCCTGCTCACCGAGGCCGACCTCGGCCACCGCCTCGAGGTAGGTGCGCTCACGGTCGGCCGTCACCGCCACCCCCGCAGCGCGAAGGGCACGGGCGAAACCGAGCAGGATCTCGTCGGCCCCGTGGACGGGCCCAGTGTCCGTGGTCACCGGGCGAGGATCCGGTCCAGCGCGGCGCGGACCCGTTCGGCGTCCTCGCGGTACTTCACCGCCACGCCCAGGCTCGCGGAGGCCGTGTCGAAGTCGAGGTCGGATGCCCCGAGCTCCACGAGCGCCCGGGTCCAGTCGAGGGTCTCGGCCACCCCTGGGGGCTTGATGAGGTCATGGTCGTGGCGCAGCTGCTGGACCACGGTGACCACCTGACTGGCCAGCGACTCGGAGACCTGCGGCGCCCGCGAGCGCACGATCTGCAGCTCGCGGACCAGGCTCGGGTGGTCGATCCAGTGGTAGAGGCAGCGGCGCTTGAGCGCGTCGTGCAGCTCGCGGGTGCGGTTGGAGGTGAGCACCACGATCGGCGGCGTCGCGGCGCTGACGGTGCCGAGCTCGGGGATGGTCACCTGCCAGGTCGAGAGCACCTCGAGCAGGAACGCCTCGAACTCGTCATCGGCGCGGTCGATCTCGTCGACGAGCAGGACCGCCGGCGACTCGCGCAGCGCGCGCAGCACCGGGCGGGCGAGCAGGAAGCGCTGGTCGAAGAGCTGCTCCTCCAGTGCCTCGACGTCCGTGGACGCCTCGGCCGCGACGGCCTCGACCGCGCGCAGGTGCAGGATCTGCCGGGGGAAGTCCCAGTCGTAGAGCGCCTGGGTCGCGTCGATGCCCTCGTAGCACTGCAGCCTGATCAGCGGGAGGTCGAGCGCCTCGGCCATCGCCTCGGCGAGGGCGGTCTTGCCCGTGCCGGGCTCACCCTCGAGCAGCAGCGGACGCTCGAGCCTCAGGGCCAGCCACGCCACGGTGGCGAGCGCGTCGTCGGCCAGGTAGCCGGTCTCCCCGAGGCCCTCGGACAGCAGCGCGGCGGACTCGAAGACCTCCCTGGGCTGCATGTCCCCAAGCATCACCCACGGCGGACGATTCCGAAAGTGGTGCAGGCTGGGAAGACCCTGAATGCGCGTCAGTCGAGGTCGGTGGTCGTGTCCACGTCTCGGCCCGTGGCCAGGTCGCCGCACTCGACCAGCGTCGGCGCGTGGGAGGCGAGGTAGTCGCGGGCGCCCCGGTCGCCGCTCGCCGAGGAGAGGACGCCCGCCCAGTGCGTCCGCCCGAGCAGCACGGGGTGCCCGGGCACGCCGTCGTAGGCCGCGCGGCCCAGGACCGTGGTCGCGGCGCCGCAGTGGTCGAGCACCCGCCGCAGCACGTCCGGGCCGACGTCGGGCAGGTCCACGAGGAGTACCACCACGGCGTCGGCCCCGGTGTCGGCGACGGCGCGCAGGCCGGCCCCCAGCGAGGCGCTCTGGCCCGACTCCCAGTCGGTCGCCCGGACGACCACGTCGGCAGCGCCCGCCAGGGCCGACGCCTGCGGGAAGGCAGCACCCAGCACCGCGACCACCGGGTCGCACCCGGCGGCCGTCAGCACCCCGAGACCCCGCTCGAGGAAGGTCCCGCCGCCCGGGTCCGCGACCAGGGCCTTGGGGCGGCCCATCCTGCGGCCGCCCCCCGCGGCCAGCAGGAGCCCGGCGACGGACCCGCTCAGCGCTTCAGCCCCGCCTCGACAGCAGCGATGATCCGCGGCCGCAGCTCCTCGGCGGTGATGACGGCGTCCACCGAGCCGACCGTGACGGCCCGGTGGATGCTGTGCACCCCGTCGAACTCGGCCGCGACGGCGCCGAGCTTCTCCGAGCGCACCGCGGTGCGGACCTCGGCGAGCTCGGTCGCGAGCTCGGCGCGCCGGGCGCCGCCGGCCGACGAGACCTGCGCCTCGAGGTCGGTCACCCGGTCGTCGGCGGCGGTGCGGGCGTCCACGTCGCGGGCGAACACCACGGCGGCCGCCGGCGCCCCACCGATCACGGAGGCGAACGAGCCCTCCACGGCCAGCACCGTCATGTTGGGGTTGAGCGCCTTGGAGAACACCACGAAGGCGCCGCCGTGGTAGCGGGAGACCACGCAGAACACGATCGGGCCGTCGAAGTTGACGATCGCCCGGCCGATCTCGGCGCCGTACTCGAGCTGGAGGCTGCGCATCGACTCGGGAGAGCCGTCGAAGCCGGACAGGTTGGCCAGCACCACGACCGGCCGGTTGTGGCTCGCCGCGTTGATGGCTCGGGCAGCCTTCTTCGACGAGCGGGGGAAGAGCGTGCCTGCGGTGTAGGTGTCGGGACCGTCGGTGGGCGGGAACCCACGGCGGGCCACGGTCTTGGACTCGATCCCGATCAGGCACACGGGGATGCCACCGAGGTGGGCATCCTGCACCACGGCGGTCTCGGCGTCGGCCATGCCGGCCCAGCGCTCGAGGGTGGCGTGGTCCTGGTCGGCCACCGCGGCCATGAGCGTGCGGATGTCGAACGCCTTCTTGCGGTCGGGGTTGGTGGCGGAGGAGAAGATGTCGCCGACCGTGGTGAACCCGGAGTCGGCCAGGTCGTGCGGGTAGGTGGTCACGTCGCGGTCGACCGGGTCCGTGGTCACCGCCCGTCGGGGGCCCGGCTCACCGGGTGCGACGTAGGCATGGTCGTAGTGGGCCATGAGGACGTCCCTGGCGCCCACGAGGTCCGGCGCCCAGTACTGGGCCTGGCCGTTGGGGCCCATCACCCGGTCGTAGCCGCCGATGCCGTAGTTGTCCTCGGCGGACACCCCTCCGGAGAAGTCCAGCGACTGCTTGCCGGTCAGGACCATGGCACTGTCGGGGGTCATCACCAGGATGCCCTTGGTGTGCATGAGCATCGTGGCCTCGGCGTTCCAGTAGGGCTGGGCGCCGACGTTGATGCCCGCGACGACGATGTTGATCTCGCCGCCGTCCTGGGTGAACTCGATGATCCGCTTGAGGGCCTTGGCGACCCAGTCCATGTTCTCGGTGCCCGAGTCCATCGAGATCCGGGCGCCCGCCGAGAGCGCGAACCACTCGACCGGGACCCCCATCTCCTCGGCGAGGTCGAGGGCGGCAATGACCCGCGCGCACTCGGCCTCGGCCACCGCGCCCAGCGCCTTGAGCGGGTCACCACACAGGAGCACGCGCGTGATGCCCTCGGGGTAGCGGCTCGTGGGGGTGGTGATCAGGCCCGCGATGATGCCGGCCTTGTTGAGGCCGTAGGGCCGGTCCACCGGGACCAGCGACCCGCGGTCGTCGAGGTCGTACTCCACGGCCTTGCCGCCCTGGCCGGCGATCATGGCCTGGAGCTCATAGGGGTAGACCACGCCGCGGCGCCGCGCGCGGACGACCTTCTGCGCATAGTCGTCGAGCGGCTTGAGCCGCTCCGTCGGCGGCTGCTCCACGGACGTCACCACCCCGGACCCCGGCTGGTAGTGGAACCGGGCCGTCAGCGGTGCGCTCGTCTCGTCGGCGGCGCCCTCCGCGCTGGCGATCCGCCCCTGGACGAGCACCTCCTCGATGCCGGCTCCCGCGGTGAGGGGGGAGATCTTGGCCTGCAGCGCGGTGAGCTGGTCGAGGTCGGCCTCCACCGGCGGCCAGATGTGGACCCAGACGTGGTTCATGTCGAGGCGGGCGCCTGCGGCACCGCGGGCCGACCGCGCCCGTCGGATCGCCTCGAGGCAGTTCGCGATGGCGCGCTCGGCGTGCGGCAGGGCGGTGACCCGGCCGGACTCGTCTCGCACGACGGCGAGCTGGCGCACCTGGGCGAGCGCGACCAGGCGCTGGTCGGACTCGTTACCGGGCGCCACGCACTGGTAGAGCAGCACGTCCTCGGGCGCCTCCAACCGGGTGACCTCGAAGTCACGCAGGCGCCACAGGTTGAGCCGCCGACCCACCATCGGGTGCACGCCGCGGACCAGGCGGTCCTCGACCATGCCCCCGTGGCCGTCGGGGCGGAAGGTGAAGTAGGCGACCGGGCGACCGGCCCCGGGGCACACGGCCACGGCGACGCGACGCGCCTCCTGGGCGAACGGCAGCCCCGCCAGGGACTCGGTGATCCGGCCGATGGCGTCCTCGGGCGCCTGCGGCTCGTCGGGCCAGGAGAGGTAGAGGTCGATGACCGTCTCGTCGTCCGGCTGACGCTCGGCGAGCTGGGCCGTCACCGACGCCGTGAGGTCGCTGTCCGGCGTGAGCTCGTCGACCCGGCCCACCGTCGTCACCAGGTGCGTCGGCCGACCGTCGAGCAGGTAGTGCCCGACGGCGAAGGGCCGCGACCCGACCTGCAGCTCGCGCAGACCGGTGAGGTCGTGGTCGCGGTAGTGCCGCTTGATGAGCACCGCCAGCATCGGCTCACGCTCGGGCACGCCGCGCTCGAGCCGCTCGGCGAGGAACTGCACGATCTGCTCGGGGATGGCGGCCAGCGCGTCGATGCGCCGGGCCCGCTCCTCCCCGCCGGGCATGGCCTCGAGGGCGGTGAGCTCGTCGCTGACCCCGCCGAGGACGCTGGCCCGGTCGGCGTCGACCAGCGGCTGGTCGAACCACCGGAAGCGCACGCTGCGGGCGAGGTCGCCGATGACCGGGAAGCGCAGCTGGGTGGCGACGACGAGCCGGTCGAGAACGTCGCGGGCCGCGGCGTCGAGAGGTGCCTCGGGGCACGGCTCGGCGATCCAGCGCTGGAGCAGGGTGGTGGCCAGGACGACCTCGGGTGCCGAGCGCTGCTGGGCGAGGAAGACCCGGAAGACGGCCTCCTCCAGCTCCGGGGTGCGGTCCAGGGAGTCGAGACCGTAGTGCCGCAGCACCCGGGAGAGCTTGGTGCGGAACTGCTCGGGCAGGGCCCCCCGCTCCACGTCGAGGCTCTGCAGGTAGGTGTGGAAGTGCTCGCGGGGGCTGTGCACCCGGTGCTCGACGTGGGCCTCCTCACCGGCCGGGCGGTTGCGCCCGAGCTCGGCGAAGTCGGCGAAGACGTCGAGGACGTCGATCTCGGGACCGATCTGCAGGCCCCCCGCCGCGACGAGCTCGTCGCGAGCCGTCAGGTAGTCGTGCAGGTTGGCGGCGTTTCCCCGCGGGTCGACGTCGTAACCCAGCAGCATGGCCGCGAGGGCGGCCCGCGACCGCTCTGCTGCCTCGGCCGGGGTCGCGGTGTGGCCGTGGTCGTCGGGCAGGTCGAGGTCGACCGTGTCCTCCTGCGGCGCCTCGGCCACCTGCGCCCCGTCACCGAGCGGCTCGAGCCGCACCAGTGGCGCGCCGGTCTCGACCTGGCTGCCGGTGGAGACGAGCAGCTCCTTGACCCGCCCCGCGAACGGCGCGGGCAGCACGGTCTCCATCTTCATCGACTCCAGCACCAGCACCGGCGCTCCGGCGGCCACCTCGGTACCCACCGGTGCGGGCGTGGCGACCACGAGGGCCGGGGCGGGCGAGCGCAGGACGCCGCCCTCGTCGCGGCTGACGCGGTGCGTGACCCCGTCGACCTCCACGAGCTGGACCGGTCCGTGCGCGGCGGTGATGAGGCGGTGGGTCCGGCCGCCGGTGGTGAGCCGGCTGGTGTACTCGTCGAGGCGGTCCAGGTCGGCGTCGACGGTCTGCTCGGTCGTGGGGCTGGCCACCGTCACGCGGAAGCGGTGCGGACCGATGCGCCAGACGGTGACCTTGTATGCCGTGCCGCGCAGCTTCAGGTCGATGGCGCGGCCGGTGCGGTGCTGCACCTGGGGTCGGCCACCGCGTGAGGTCTCGAGCAGACGGGTGCGCTCGACCTCCTCCTCGTCCTCGTAGCCCTCGATGCCGGCCGCGACGAGCGCGATGCCGGAGTGTCGGTGCGACACGAGCCGACCCTCGCTGCGGACGCGGTCGATCCAGCCGGTGTCGGCGCTGCCGTCGATGACCTCGGGCTGGTCGAGCAGGTCGATGATGAAGCTCTTGTTGGTCGCCCCACCCTCGATGACGACGGTCGTCTCCGACATCGCGCGACGCAGGCGAGCGAGCGCCTCGTCGCGGTTGCGGCCGACGGCGATGATCTTGGCGATCATCGAGTCGAAGTCGGCGGGGATCGAGTCCCCTTCTCCCACACCGGTGTCCACGCGGATACCGGGTCCGGAAGGTAGCTGGAGCAGCGCGATCCGGCCCGGCGAGGGAGCGAAGTCGCGGTCGGGGTCCTCGGCGTTGAGGCGGGCCTCGACGGCGTGCCCGAACTCCTCGGGGCGCTCGCCCTCGAGCCGCCCTCCCCCGGCGACGTGGATCTGGAGCTTGACCAGGTCGGTGTCCGTCGTGGACTCGGTGATGGGGTGCTCGACCTGCAGTCGGGTGTTGACCTCGAGGAAGGCGAAGAGCTTCTCCCCCGGGTGGTAGAGGAACTCGACGGTGCCTGCGCCGGCATACCCCACGGCGAGCGCGAGCCGCTCCGCACTGGCCTTGACCTCCGCGGTCTGGTCAGGGCCGAGCACCGGGGACGCGGACTCCTCGATGACCTTCTGGTTGCGTCGCTGCACCGAGCAGTCGCGCACGCCGATGGCCCAGGCAGTGCCCTGGCCGTCGGCGATGACCTGCACCTCGACGTGGCGGGCACCGGTGACGAGCCGCTCGAGGAAGACGATGCCCGACCCGAAGGCGCGCTGCGCCTCGTCCCGGGTGCGCTCGTAGGCGTCGGTGAGGTCGGCGTCCGACGCGACCATGCGGATGCCGCGCCCCCCGCCGCCGGCGGTCGCCTTGAGCATGAGGGGGTAGCCGATCCGGGCCGCAGCCGCCTTGGCGTCCTCGAGGGTGTCGACCCCACCCCCGCTCCACGGGGCGACGGGCACGCCGACCTCCTCGGCGATGAGCTTCGAGCCGATCTTGTCGCCCAGCTTGCGCATCGCCTCCGGGCTCGGACCGATGAAGGTCACGCCGATGCGGGCACAGACCTCGGCGAAGTTCGGGTCCTCGGCCACGAAACCCCAGCCCACCCAGGCCGCGTCGGAGCCGGTCGCCCGCAGCGCCTCCTCGAGGACGGCGTAGTCGAGGTAGGGACGGTCCGCGGCGGGTCCGAGGTTGTAGGCGTGGTCGGCCTCGCGCACGAACATGGCCCGCTTCTCGCCCTCGGTGTGCAGCGCGACGGTCTCGATCCGGTGCCCGCCCCGGCCGGCCTGCGCGTTGAGGTCGCGCACGGCGTGGATGAGGCGCATGGCGGCCTCGCCCCGGTTGACGATGGCGATGCGCGAGAACATCGGGCGGGCCTCCCAGTGACAGCGGACGACGAACAGGCGACCCCGATCGGGGCACCGGCCCCGAGCCTGCCACCGATCCGCGGTGACGCGCGAGTAATGGCGACCCACATCATGGTGGCGTCGCCGGCGGTGGACCCGTCCCGGCGGTCCCGCACCGCCCCCGGCGGCGGGACTCGGCGCGAAGTCTGCAGGTCAGCGTGCCTATGCTGGAAACCCGCCCGTGACCACGCCCAGGAGTAGCCGATGACCGGTGCCGCGAGCGTGCTCTGGCTGCGCCGCGACCTGCGTCGGGGCGACCTGCCGGCCCTCGGCAGCGCGGCCACGGCCGCCGCGGACGGCGACGTCTGCGTGCTCTTCGTGCTCGACCCGCGGTTGTGGGGCGGCGCGGGACCGGTGCGCCGCGCCTGGCTGGCCGCGACCCTGGAGGCCACCCGCACGGCATACGACGGCCGGCTCTGCCTGCGCGTCGGCGACCCCGCCGACGTCGTGCCGGCGCTGGCCCGCGAGGTGGGAGCCGGGTCGGTGCACGTCTCGCGCGAGACCACGCCGGTCGGCCGCCGGCGGGACGCGGCCGTCGCGACGGCCCTGGCCCGGGACGGGGTCGACTGGGTCGAGACCGGCACGCCGTATGCCGTGGGGCCGGGTTCGGTCGTCAACGGCTCCGGCGACCCCTACAAGGTCTTCACGCCGTTCAGCCGGGCCTGGCGTGAGCACGGCTGGCCGGCCCCGGCGACGGAGCCCGCGGGCCTCACCCTGGCCCGGGTCGACTCCGCCGACGGGGCGTGGGACATGGTCCACGACGCGGTCACGGCCGACGGCCTGCCCGAGCTGCCCGAGGCCGGGGAGCAGGCGGCCCTGGCGCAGTGGGCGAGCTTTCGCGACTCGGCCCTGACCGCATACAAGGACGAGCGCGACCGGGCCGATCTGCCGGGCACCTCGCGGATGTCGCCGCACCTGAAGCTCGGCAGCGTGCACCCGCGGACCCTGCTCGCCGACCTGCAGGGACGCACCGGCCCCGGGGCCCACACCTACGCCACCGAGCTGTGCTGGCGTGAGTTCTACGCCGACGTGCTGTGGCACCACCCGCGCTCGGCCTGGCACGACCTGCGACCCGCGCTGCAGGGCATGACCTACGAGGAGCCGGCCGAGCTCGTCGAGGCGTGGCGGCGGGGCCAGACCGGCTACCCCGTGGTCGACGCCGCGATGCGCCAGCTGCTCGCGGAGGGGTGGATGCACAACCGGATGCGGATGGTGGTCGCGAGCTTCCTCACCAAGGACCTGCACGTGTGGTGGCCGGTGGGCGCGAGGCACTTCCTGGCCCACCTGGTCGACGGAGACGTCGCGTCCAACAACCATGGCTGGCAGTGGGTGGCCGGGACCGGGACCGACGCCTCGCCGTACTTCCGGGTGTTCAACCCGGTGACGCAGGGACTGCGCTTCGACCCCGACGGCGACTACGTCCGGCGATACGTGCCCGAGCTGGCCCACGTCGAGGGCAGTGCCGTGCACGAGCCGTGGAAGCACGACCACGCCTACGACCGTGGCTACCCGCACCCGATCGTCGACCACGCCGAGGAGCGGCGCGAGACCCTGCGCCGCTACGAGACGGTGCGGGGACAGCGGTGATCAACCCCGCGGCCGAAGTGCGCTCGTTCGTGCGTGCCGCCCTGGTCATGCCGGTCCCCCGCGACCACTCCGAGACCGACGAGGCCTTCCGGCGCCGCCGGGTGGTGGCCCTGGTGACCCTGCTCATCGGCACCGTCGTGGTGACCCTGGCCCTGCGCATCCCGCCGGGCGACCCGCTCTTCTACGCGGCGACGGTGGGCCTGGCCGTGATCTGGTCCGTCGGCGCGCTGGCGTCCGGGCCGCTCCACCTGGGCCGGGCCCACACCCGCTCCGGCGGTGACGCCCGACCCCTCGTGCAGTCGCTGGCCCTGGGCGCGCTGCTGCTGGCGGTCTTCCTGCTCGGCGGTGCGGTCATCGCCCACGTCCCGCTGCTGCGCGACCCCGTGACGAACCTGCTCGACCATGCGCGGCTCGGCTCGCTGCCCCTCGTGGCCGTCATCACGGCAGTCAACGGGGTCTCCGAGGAGCTGTACTTCCGCGGAGCGCTCTATGCGGCGGTCGGGCGCCGCAACCCGGTGCTGGTCACCACCGCGGTCTACACCCTGACCACCGTGGGGTCGGGGATCCCGCTGCTCGTCCTCGCCGCCGCGCTGCTGGGCCTGCTCACCGGACTGCAGCGTCGGGTGACCGGCGGCATCCTCGGCCCCGTGGTCATCCACCTCACGTGGTCCCTGGGGATGCTCTTCCTCCTCCCCACCGTGCTCTCGACAGGAAGCTGAACCCCATGACCCCACCCACGTCGTCCACCGCCCACCGCACGGTCCTGGTCACCGGCGCGACGGGGTACGTGGGTGGGGTGCTCGTCCCGGCGCTGCTCGGGCGCGGCTGGACGGTGCGCGTCCTGACCCGCAGCCGGCGCGGGCTGTCCGGGCGGCCGTGGGCCGACGACGTGGAGGTGGTGGAGGGCGACGCGACGACCGAGGCGGACTGCCGGCGGGCGCTGGACGGGGTCGACGTCGCCTACTACCTGCTGCACTCGATGGACGGCAAGGGCGACTTCATGGCCCGCGACCGCGAGATGGCGCAGACGTTCGCGCGGTCCGCGGCCGACCAGGGGGTCGGGCGGATCGTCTACCTCAGCGGCCTGCACCCCGAGGGCCGGCTCTCCGACCACCTCGCCTCCCGGGTCGAGGTGGGGCAGATCTTCCTCGACGGCACGGTCCCGGCAACCGTCCTGCAGGCGGGCATCGTCCTGGGCGACGGGTCGGCGTCCTTCGACATGCTGCGCCACCTCAGCGAGCGGCTGCCTGCGGTCATCGCCCCACGCTGGCTGCGCAACCGCATCCAGCCGGTCGCCGTCACCGACGTCGTGCACTACCTCGCCGGCTCCGCCGAGATGGGCCCGGAGGTGAACCGCTCGTTCGACATCGGCGGACCCGAGGTCCTCACCTACGCCGAGATGATGCAGCGCTACGCCGAGATCGTCGGCCTGGGGAGGCGGTTCATCACCACGGTCCCGGTCCTCACCCCCCGCCTGGCCGGGTTGTGGATCGACATCGTCACCCCGATCTCGCGCGGCATCGGTCGCCCCCTCATCGGCAGCCTGGTCCACGAGGCCGTGTGCCACGAGCAGGACATCCTCGACCTCACCGGTCCCCCGCCAGGCGGGCGCACCGGGTTCGACGACGCGATCGAGGCGGCCAACCGGGGCATCGACCCGTTCCGCTGGCGGCGCACGCTGGGACGCACCAGCGCGGTCGTGGCCGCCGCCGCCGTCACCGGGTCCCTGCTCACCGATCCGACGTCCCGCTGGTACCGCCGGCTGGACAAGCCCGCCTGGCAGCCGCCGCCCACGGCGTTCCCGGTGGTCTGGACCGGGCTCTACGCCGACGTCGCCCTCGTGAGCGCGGTCGCGAGCTCCTGGCTCGCCGAGAGCGGGCGAGCCCAGGAGTCCAGGGAGCTCGAGCAGGCCCTGGCCCTCAACATGGCCCTCAACGCCGCTTGGACCGGCCTGTTCTTCCGCTCCCGCCGGCCGTGGCTGGCCACCGCCGAGTGCGCGGTGCTCACCCTGAGCTCGGCCGACCTCGCCCGGCGGGCCGGGGCGGCGGGCCGGGGCAAGGCCGTGGCCATCGGCGCGTATGCCGCCTGGTGCGGCTTCGCGACGCTGCTCTCGGGGTCGATCGCCCGCCGCAACCCCCGCTGAAGGTCTCCCCCACGACCCGCCGAGATGGATCCCAGCCCCACGACACGCCGCTGAAATCTGCGACGGGGATCCATCTCGGCGGATCGTCGGGGGCTGCGCGGCATACCGTGGTTGCACGACCGGGTCGGCACCTGAGAAACTGTTCCTGACCGATCGGTCAGTTAATCGCGGGTGACGTGCCCACGTGGAGGACTCATGACGGACACCATGGCGGTGACCCAGGGCGACCCGGGCGAGGCCGCACTCCAGGCCGGGTTCGACGCGACCATCGGCCGCGGCGACCGCATCGAGCCGCGCGACTGGATGCCCGAGGCCTACCGCCGCACGCTGGTGCGCCAGATCGCCCAGCACGCGCACTCGGAGATCATCGGCATGCAGCCCGAGGGCAACTGGATCGGACGCGCACCCTCGTTGCGCCGCAAGGCGATCCTCCTGGCCAAGGTGCAGGACGAGGCCGGGCACGGCCTCTACCTCTACTCCGCCTGCGAGACCCTCGGGGTCAGCCGTGACGAGCTCACCGACAAGCTGGTCTCGGGCGCCCAGAAGTACTCCTCGATCTTCAACTACCCGACGCTGTCCTACGCCGACGTCGGCACCATCGGCTGGCTCGTCGACGGCGCCGCGATCTGCAACCAGGTGCCGTTGTGCCGCACCTCCTTCGGACCCTATGGCCGCGCGATGATCCGCGTCTGCAAGGAGGAGTCCTTCCACCAGCGGCAGGGCTACGAGCTGCTCATGACGATGATGCGGGGCACCGACGAGCAGCGCGCGATGGTGCAGGAGTCGGTCAACCGGTTCTGGTGGCCGGCGCTGATGATGTTCGGCCCACCGGACGCGGAGTCGCCGAACACCGCCCAGTCCATGGCGTGGGGAATCAAGCGCAACACCAACGACGACCTGCGCCAACGCTTCGTCGACATGTCCGTGCCGCAGGCCAAGGCGCTCGGCGTGACCTTCCCCGACCCCGACCTGCGCTGGGACCCCGAGCGCGGACACCACGACTTCGGCCAGCCCGACTGGGACGAGTTCATGCAGGTGGTCAAGGGCAACGGCCCCTGCAACGCCCAGCGCATCGCCCACCGGCGGGCGGCCCGCGACGACGGTGCGTGGGTGCGCGAGGCCGCCACCGCGTATGCCGCTCAGCAGGCCGACGCCCGCGAGGTCGCGTCATGAGCGCCGAGGGCACCGGTGGCAGCGCTGCCGCCGGTGGCATCGGTGGCGTCCGAGCCGAGTGGCCGCTCTACGAGGTGTTCGTCCGGGGCAAGCGCGGGCTCAACCACGTGCACGTGGGCTCGCTGCACGCCGCCGACGACGAGATGGCGGTGCGTCACGCGCGCGACGTCTACACGCGCCGCAACGAGGGCGTGAGCATCTGGGTGGTGCAGGCGGGCGACATCACGGCGTCGAGCCCCGACGAGAAGGACCCGATGTTCGCCCCCAGCGGCGACAAGGTCTACCGGCACCCGACGTTCTACGACATCCCCGACGACGTCCCCCACATGTGAGGACCAGCGACATGCCCGACTCTCCAGCCCCCGGGGCCAGCCCCGCCCACGGCGCTCCCGACCCCGTCGACGAGCACGGCTCGGTCTACGACGGGCTGCTCGGGGGCGACCCGTCGCACTGGGCGTTCGGCACCGACTTCGAGGACCCCCTCGCGGGCGTGGACACCACGATCCCCGACGGGGTGGACGCCGGTGGCCTCGCCACCTACTGCCTCATGCTCGCCGACGACGCACTCATCGCCTCCCAGCGGCTGTCCGAGTGGTGCAGCAGGGCCCCGGACCTCGAGGAGGACATCGCGCTGGCGAACATCGCCCTCGACCTGCTCGGCCAGGCCCGGCTGCTGCTGGCCCGGGCGGCGGCCGCCGATCCCGGTGTGGTCCCGGCCCTCCCTGCGGACTCACCGGTGCCCCCCGAGGACGCCCTGGCGTTCTTCCGTGACGGCCACGAGCTGCGCAACGTGCGGCTGGTCGAGACCACCAACGGCGACTTCGCCGTGACCATCGTCAAGCTGCTGCTCTTCTCGTGCGCCCGCATCGCGATCCTGGAGAAGCTCGCCTCCAGCCGTGACCACGTGCTCTCGGCCGTGGCCGTCAAGGGAGTCAAGGAGCTCAGTTACCACCGGGACTATGCCGGCCGCTGGTTCCTCACCCTGGCGCGAGGCACGCAGGAGTCGCGCCGGCGCCTCGACGCGGCCCTCGAGCAGGTCTGGCCGTTGTTCCCCGAGCTGCTGCAGGCCCACCCGGTCGAGGTCGCGATGGCCGAGTCCGGCGTCGGCGTCGATCCCCGGACCGTCGCGGACGCCGTCCATGTCGTGCTCGCGCAGGTCTTCGCGCTCAGCGGGGTCGAGCAGCCGACGAAGGCGCCCCTCGCCGCGGTGCAGGGTCGGCAGGGCCGCGACGGCATGCACACCGAGGCCCTCTCCCTGCTGCTGGCCGAGATGCAGGTCGTCGCCCGCGCCCACCCGTCCGGGCGGTGGTGACCATGGTGTCGCACACCATCGACCACAGCCCGGTCGAGGTGAACTCGCCGGTGATCTCCGGCGCGTTCACCTCGACCCACGAGGGGGTGGCAGGCGAGGGCATCGAGGCGCTACGGCAGAGGGCTTTGGCCGCCGCGCGGTCTGTGACCGACCCCGAGATGCCGATGCTCACGCTCGATGACCTCGGCGTCCTGCGCGCGGTCGAGGTCGACGACGACGGCCTGGTCACCGTGGCGATCACCCCCACCTACTCGGGCTGCCCCGCGATGGCGACGATGCGCGACGACCTCGTCCGGACCCTGCGCGACGCGGGTCTGGACGCCTCGGTCCGGGTGACGCTGACGCCCGCGTGGTCCAGCGACTGGATCACCGAGCGCGGCCGCGCCGCCCTGCGCCGACACGGACTATCCGCGCCGGGCCCGGCCCCCGTCCACGGCGGACCCGTGCCCCTGACCCTGCGGCCGGCCCGGCGGGACACACAGTGCCCGCAGTGCGGCTCCGCGGCCGTGGAGCTCACCTCGGAGTTCGGCCCTACCGCGTGCAAGGCGCTCTACCGTTGCACCGCCTGCCTCGAGCCGTTCGAGCACGTCAAGGAGATCTGAGGCCGTGACCACTCCCTCGCTCCTGGCCCCACGCACCCGCCGCGGCCCCTCCTTCCACACCCTCACGGTGCACTCGGTCGAGCAGCTCACCGACGACGCCGTCGCGGTGAGCTTCGACGTGCCCGACGAGCTCGCCGCGGCATACGACTTCGCAGCCGGCCAGTCGCTCACGCTGCGCCGCGTCGTCGACGGGGTCGAGCACCGTCGCAGCTACTCGATCTGTGCCGCCGTCGGCGAGCGCCCGCGCATCGGGGTGCGGGAGATCCCCGACGGGCTGTTCTCCCGATGGCTCGTCCGCGAGGTCGTCCCCGGCACCGAGGTCGAGGTGCAGACGCCGCACGGCACCTTCCGCGCCGACCCCGCAACGGGCGGGCGTCACCTCTGCATCGCGGCAGGGTCGGGGATCACCCCGATGATGTCCATCGCCGCCACCGTGCTGACCCACCCCGAGGCCGAGGTGACCCTCATCTACGGCAACCGCACCACCGGGTCGGTGATGTTCGCCGAGGAGCTCGCCGACCTCAAGAACCGCTACGGCGCCCGGCTCCAGCTCATCCACGTCCTGTCGCGGGAGCCGCGTGACGTCGAGCTGTTCTCCGGCCGACTCGATCGCGACCGGCTGCGCCGGCTCGTCGAGCTGCTCGTGCCGGTCCACCAGGTCGACGAGGTATGGCTGTGTGGTCCGTTCGAGATGATCGGCGCGGCTCGGGACGTCCTCACCGAGTTCGACGTGGCCCCCGAGCGCATCCACTTCGAGCACTTCTACGTCGACGAGCCACCCCCCGAGCTGCACCGGCCTTCGGCCGTCGTCGACGGCGAGACCACCGAGGTCACCATCGTCCTCGACGGGCTCTCGTCCACCGCCCCTATGCCCCGGGGCCGCTCCGTCCTGGACTCCGCGCAGACCACCCGCACCGACCTGCCGTTCGCGTGCAAGGGCGGCGTCTGCGGCACCTGCCGGGCCAAGGTCAGCGACGGTGCGGTCGACCTGCGCCGCAACTACGCGCTCGAGCAGGCCGAGATCGACCAGGGCTTCGTGCTGACCTGCCAGAGCTTCCCCCTCGGCGATCACGTGACCGTCGACTTCGACGCCTAGAACCGTGAGTCCTGTGATCCCTGAGCGCACTGGCCCCTTGCCCCAGCTCGTCGGCGTGTACGGCGGCGGCCGGATGGGCGCCGGGATCGCCCACGCGTTCCTCGCCGCGGGCACGCGGGTGGTCGTCGTGGAGAACGACGCGGATGCCGTCGGCGCGGCCCGCGAGCGCATCTCCACCAGCCTGGGCCGGGCGCTCGAGCGCGGTGCCCTACCCGGCACGCTGGGGGAGGCGCTGGCTGGGCTGACGGTCACCGACGACGCAGCCGACCTCGCCGGGTCAGGCCTGGTCGTCGAGGCCGTCCCGGAGGACGCGGAGCTCAAGCTCGCCGTGCTTCGCCGGGTTGAGGGCGTCGTGCCGGATGCCGTCCTGGCGACCAACACCAGCTCGCTGTCGGTCTCCGACCTGGCCGATGGTCTCGCCGGGCCAGAGCGCTTCATCGGCCTGCACTTCTTCAACCCGGTGCCGGTGAGCGACCTCGTGGAGGTCGTGGTCGGCGGGGCCACCGCACCCGACCTCGTCGAGCAGGCGGTGGGCTGGGTGGCCGCCCTGGGCAAGACCGCGATCACGGTGCGCGACACCCCGGGTTTCGCCAGCAGCCGCCTCGGCGTCGCGATCGCGCTCGAGGCGATGCGGATGGTCCAGGAAGGCGTGGCGAGCGCGGAGGACATCGACACGGCGATGGTCCTGGGCTACCGACACCCCACCGGCCCCCTGCGCACCACCGACCTCGTCGGCCTCGACGTCCGGCTCGCGATCGCCGAGCACCTCACCCGCGAGCTCGGACCGCGCTTCGAACCGCCCCAGCTGCTGCGCGACAAGGTGGCCGCCGGTGAGCTCGGCCGCAAGAGCGGACGCGGCTTCTACGACTGGTGACCCGCGTTCAGCGCGAGCCCATCGAAGGCGATCGTCGTGATGGCCGCCGACAGCTGGGAGGCGTCGACGCTGCCGCCCGCGCGGTGCCACTCGACCACCGAGTTGACCATGCCGAAGACCAGGCGACTCACCAGTGCGGGAGCGACGTCGGCCCGCAACGAGCCCTCGTCGACGGCGTCCTGGACGAGCGTGGCCAGTCGCGCGTCGAGGACCCTGCGTCGCTCCAGCGCCGCCAGCTCGACGTCGCTGTTGCCGCGCACCCGCAGGAGCAGCGTGACGGCCGGCTGGTGCGCCACGAGCACCTCGACGCTGCGCTGCACCGCCTGCCGCAGCCGTTCGTACGCGCTCAGCCCGGACGACTCCCGGCTCGCCTCGTCGATGACGGCGGTGAGCTCGTCCAGCGCCTCGTCGAGCGCCTGCGAGAGCAGGTGGGTCTTGCTGGGGACGTGGTGGTAGATCGCTGCCTTGCTGAGCCCGAGCTCGCGAGCGAGGTCACCCATGCTGGTGCCGTCGTACCCCTGTTCGTTGAACAGCTCGACGGCACGACGCAGCACCGTCTGCTGGTCGTTCCCCGGCCGACCCCGGCGCGGACCCGCCGGCGGGGGCTCCTTGCTCACGCGGCCAGAGTCCCACACCGCGGCGCCCTGTAGCGGCCTCCCCCCACGCGGATCCGGGGGCGGTGGCCCACACTTGACCCATGACGGTGTTCTCCGCTGCGAAGAAGTCCACGGCAGTCGTGCCCTACTCCCGCGAGGCGGTCTGGGCCGTGCTGAGTGATGCCCGCCAGGTCGGGAAGCTGACCCCGATGGTCCGCTCGATCGAGGCCGACGGGTCGACGTGGCTGTGGAACCTGTCTCCCATCGAGGTGCTGGGGCACAAGGTCGGCCTGGCGTTCACCGAGCGGATGGACTTCCAGGAGCCCGAGCACATCCGGTTCACGCACACCCCCCGCGGCGAGGAGCGCGCCGGGGTGCAGGGCACGTATGCGCTCGGCGAGAAGGGCTCCGGCACCCACCTCGCGATCGACCTCGGCGTCACCGTCGACCTGCCCTTCCCGAAGCTCGCCCGGCCCGCGGTGCAGACGAGCATGAACGGCGTGATCGCGGCGATGGGTGCCGGCTTCGCGCGCAACCTGGACCGCCACCTGAAGTCGTCCCGCTCCTGACGCCCACCCCCTCACTGGCAACCTGGGCACGTCGGGGTGTGCCCAGGTTGCGGGATCAGGGGGGTCACGCCTGGGGTGGTGGTCCCAGCAGCAGGCCGCGCCATCCACCGCCGCGCTGGTGGACCGCACGTCCCCGGGCCCGGGACACCCGCCCACCGGCCCACCCCGCGTCGGAGGGCAGGGGACCGGTCACGTCCCTGTCGCCGACGGGGGCCTGCTCGTCGGGGACGGCCAGCGCCCGGTCGATGGCCTCAGCCACCGGCACCAGGACGTGACCCGCCGGCAGCAGCGCCGCACGGAAGTCCTCGTCGCCGCAGACCATGTCGTGGTGCAGGCTCTCGATGAGCGTCTGCACCGTGCTGGCCGGGGCCGCGGTGAGCAGCGGCGCCAACCGGGCGACCACCGCGGTGGGCAGCAGGGGCACGCTGACCTGCACGCGGGTGAGCCCGGCGAGCCGGCCGTAGAGGCGCAGCAGCGCGGCATACGGCATCTGCTCGCCGCTGCCGATGTCGTAGGAGCGGCTGTGCGCCGGCCCGGTCAGTGCACCGACGAGGGCGGCGACGACATCGGTGACCGCGACCGGCTCCACCCGGCTGCGCATCCAGGTGGGCACCACCTGCACCGGGAGCAGCTCGCAGATCTGGCGCATGATCTCGAACGACGTGGACCCGCTGCCCACCACCATCGCCGCCCGCAGCGCGATCGTGGGGAGCCCCGAGTCGGTGAGGATCTCCTCGACCTCGAGCCGGGAGCGCAGGTGCGGGGACAGGTCGCCCTCGGGGACCCGCGGGACCAGCCCGCCGAGGTAGACGATGCGACCCAGTCCCTCGCGCACCGCGGCGTGCGCCGCGTTGTAGGCACCCTCGCGGTCGTTCGTGGCGAAGTCGTCGCCGCCGAGTCCGTGGATGAGGTAGATGAGCGCGTCGCCGCCCTCACACGCCCGTCGCACGCTGGCGCGGTCCAGGACGTCCATCTCGACCGCGTCCACCTCGTCGGCCCACCAGAAGCGTCCTGCCGAACCCACCCTGGTGAACGTCGCGGTGACCGCATGGCCCTGCGCCAGCAGGGCGGGGACCAGTCGGCTGCCGATGTAGCCGCCCGCTCCCATGACGACGACACGCACCACCGACTCCTCGCTGAACGGGGCGGCGACGCTCGCCGCGGACCCTCCCGAACCTACCTCGCGGCGAACGGGCGAAGGGCCCCGGGCCAGCATCTCTGCTGGTCAGGGGCCCTTCGTGCACGGGGTGGCAGGTGAAGGATTCGAACCTTCGAAGCTTTCGCGATGGATTTACAGTCCACTCCCATTGGCCGCTCGGGCAACCTGCCTTGGTGCGCGTGGAAGGATAGCAAGGACCGCCACGAATGCCGAAACCGGTGGACGCACCACCCCGCGCCCGCCCAGGAAGGACACGTCCCATGGCCGACAGCTCGTTCGACATCGTCAGCAAGATCGACCGCCAGGAGGTCGCCAATGCCCTCAACAGCGCCTCCCGCGAGGTGGCGACCCGCTACGACTTCAAGAACGTCGGAGCCTCCCTCGAGGCCAGCGGCGAGGACGCCGTGGTCATCAAGGCCAACACCGAGGAGCGCGCCAACGCCGTCCTCGACGTCTTCCAGACCTGGCTGGTCAAGCGCAAGGTCTCGCTCAAGCACCTCGACGTGCCGGAGGCCGGGCCGCGCCTGTCGGGCAAGGAGTACCGCCTCGAGGTCGGGCTCAAGGAGGGCATCTCCCAGGAGAACGCCAAGAAGATCGGCAAGATCATCCGCGAGGAGGGGCCCAAGACCGTGAAGTCACAGATCCAGGGCGACGAGCTCCGGGTGACGAGCAAGTCGCGCGACGACCTCCAGGCCGTGCAGGCCCTGCTCAAGGCCAAGGACGACCTGGACTTCGCCGTCCAGTTCACCAACTACCGCTGACCCCGCGACCCCGAGGTATGCCGCGTGCCAGGGTCGGGAACGCGGCACCCCTCGGCGGGCGGGCTCAGCCGGCGTCGATGCCGGCGAGGAAGGCGTCGACCCGCTCCCAGAGCAGGGCGGCCTCCTCGGGCTGGAACTCCTCGACCAGGCTCGCGTCGGTGAACAGGTGCCCCGAGCCGGGGTAGTCGAACACCTCGACGTCGCTGCCGGACTCGCGGATCGCCGTGACGGTGCGGTCGAGCCAGTCCTGGCTGCGGAATGGGTCGTCGAGCGTGTAGTGGATCTGGACCGGGACCCCGCCCGGCCAGGACAACCCCAGCAGGTCGAGGGGCAGGGCACCGGAGAGCAGCACGGCGGCCCGGACGTCGTCGGGCCGCTGAGCCGCCACGAACTCGGCGACCCCGCCACCGTTGGAGAAGCCCATGACGACGAACGGCCCGACGAGGTCGGCCGTGGCCTCGAGCGCCCGGTCGAGCAGGGCCGGGAAGCCGACCGACTCGACGTAGGCGGCGGCCTCCTCGTAGTCGTCGAAGGTGCGCCCCTCGTACTGGTCGACAGTGGTCACGGCGTGCCCGTGGGCGAGCAGCCGCGAGGCCGCATCGGTCACCCCCTGCCGCAGGCCGAGGGCGGAGTGGAACAGCGCGATCGTTGCCATCAACCCACCCTAGGCGCGTCCACCGACAGCGCCCGGCGCCCGGGTGGGGGAGGTGCCCGACGACCAACCGCGCTCAGCCCGCGTCGCCACCCATGCTCATCGTGGGCCCACCGAGATCGGGGAACCGCAGCACCGACCCGTCGCTGTCCGTGTCCGGCGAGTCGTCGTCCGTCGCGCTGGCCAGCCCCAGGGCCAGTCCTGCCATCTCGTGGTCGCCCAGACCGACGCGGGTCGCCACCTCTCGAGCGTTGGCGGGACGGTCCAGCGGGTCCTTGGCCAGGCAGTCGATGATCAGCGCGGCGAGGTCCTCGGGCACGCCGTCAGGCAGCGGCGGTGGCGGCTCGTTGACATGGCTCAGGGCGGTCGCCACCGGGGTGCCCCGGTCGAACGGCTTGCGACCCGAGAGCATCTCGTGGGCGACGACCCCCAGCGCGTAGATGTCGCTCGCACCCGTGGCCGGCTGACCCATCGCCTGCTCGGGACTGATGTAGTCCGGGGTGCCGAGCATCTCGCCGGCCCGGGTGTGCCCGGCGGCGTCGAGGGCGCGGGCGATGCCGAAGTCCGTGAGCTTGACGAGTCCGTCAGGGCGGACCAGGACGTTCGCCGGCTTGACGTCCCGGTGGACGACCCGCGCCTCGTGGGCGACCCCCAGGGCCAGGGCGGCCTGACCGATGAGGGACCGCACCTCGGCCGGGTCGAGGGGCGCCCGCCGGCGCAGCAGCACCGACAGGGGCTCGCCCTTGACCAGCTCCATGACGAGGAAGGCGAGTCCGTCGTCCTCGCCGTAGTCGAACAGCGTGGCGATGTTGGCGTGCAGCAGGCCCGCGGCGTGCACCGCCTCGTCCCTGAAGCGCAGCGCGAAGAGCTCCTCGTGGCCGGTGTCCGGACGCATCACCTTGACGGCCACTGTCCGCTGCAGGACCTGGTCGGTGCCTGCCCAGACGTCGGCCATCCCCCCGGACGCGATGCGCGAGCCCAGGACGTACCGGTCACCGAGCACGAAGCCCTCTTCGAGACGTCTCATCGTGGGTTCGACACCCTCACCTCCACCGCTCGAGGTGAACGTCGACTGACATCTCAAGAACCTCGCGACCGCCGATGCTACCCCCAGAACACCCCGACCGGGCCCCCGAGCACGTCGCTGACCTGCGACGACGCGGGTCCGTGGAGCCCGCGCTGGTCGAGCTCAGGCCTGCTCTGCCCCCGCCTTGATGGCCGCCAGGGTCGCCGGGATGCCCTCGTGAGCCAGCCTCGTGCGCTTCTCGATCTCCTCGGCCCCGCGCTCGCCGTACTTCTCGTGGAACATCGCGATGCCGGCCGGGAGGAACTCCCACGACTCGGTCAGCCGCGTGCCGCCCTCGACGTCCTCGAAGGTGTAGCCCCATCGGACGAAGCCGGCACCCACCTCCCAGGCGAACTCGGACGGACGCTGCGCCGCCACCACGGTGCTGCGCGTCTCCCAGGTCCGGTCGGGCAGCTCGTTGCGGCCCGTGAACCTGGCGCCCACGCGCGGGCCGTCGCCCTCGTCCCACCAGCACTGGACGCACACCGGGCTCCACTCCCCCATGCGGGTGATGTCGCAGACGAGGTCGTAGACGTCCTCGGGGCTGCGGGCCACGACGACGGAGTCGGAGAAGGTGCGGTTGGTCATGGTCCGAGTCTGTCATCGACCTGTCTGGTGGGCTCGGGGGCCGCCCCCCGCGGCGTCGCCGAAGGTCGACCGCGACCGCAGGGCCTCCTCGAGCTGGGACTGGGCGTCGATGATCGAGCGCCGGACCGCCGCGGTCAGGTCACCGCGCTGCTGGGCCGCAACACTGAGCTCGAGGGTGGAGGCCGCCACCGAGCGGGCGGGGTAGGCCAGCGTCGCGACGCGGGCGAGCGCGTCGTCACCCACCCACGCGGCCATCGCGGGCACGTCGCTGAAGTAGCGCGCGGCATACGGCGCCACCACGTCCGGGTCGCTCGCCTGCCAGAAGCCCTGCGCCAGGGCGTTGAGGTCGTAGTTGGACCGCTCGCGGTTGGTCGTGAGCTCGGCCCAGGCCCAGGCCTTGGCCTCCGCGGACGGCATCGCAGCTCGCGCGCCCAGCGCACTCAACCGGCCCTGGAGCGTGTCGTCGGCCGCCCGCGCTGCCTCGATCTCGTCGGCGCCGACGAGGCCACGGGCGGCAAGGTTGCGCACGACGATCCAGCCGAAGTCCGAGTCCGACTCCAGCCCGGCCGGGCGGTCCGCACCCCGCGCCCACGCCCGCAGCAGCTCCTCGTCGGACGAGCTCCGGGCGACGGTGCGCGCGGCGTGCAGCGCCCGCGTCGAGCCCGCCGGCGCCTCCCCGAGCAGGGCGGTGGCCGCGTCGGCCACGACGCGCTCCGCCCAGGCGCGCTCGCCGGGCGGGATGAAGGTCGGGATGATCCGGTTCGACAGGCTCAGCGCGGTGCGGTTGAGCACCGAGTCGTTGACCTCGTGGGGCCACGCGTGCTCGAAGGTGCGCACCATCACGCGGGGGTCGACCGTTCCCAGGCACACGCCGTCGAGCAACGCGATCCACACCACGGCCCTGGCCTGCACGTCGGGCACCCGGGCCAGCACCGACGGCACGACCGACACGGACTCGGGGTCGAGGGTCACCGTGGCCCAGGTGAGATCGGAGGCGTTGGGGACCACCAGATCGGTGGCTGGCAGGTCCGCGAGCTCACCGACGACGGTCTCCGGCGCCCTGATCGTCACGGGGACGCGGAACGTCTCGGTACCGCCGGAGAACCCCGCGATGTCGAGGGTGTGCGGTCGGTCGGCGGGGTGCGCGTCCGGGGCGGTGCGTCGGATCGCGCCGGTGGCCCGGTCGAAGGAGAGCACGTCGACTCCTGCAGTGAGCAGCCAGGCCCGGCTCCAGTCCTGCAGGTCCTGCCCTGACGCCTGCTCCATGAAACCCATGAAGTCGGCGAGGGTGCCGTTGCCGAAGGAGTGCTCACGCAGGTAGGCGCCGACGCCCGCGATGAACGCCTCGTCGCCGATGTGGGCGATCAGCTGGCGCAGCGTCGCGGCGCCCTTGGCGTAGGAGATGCCGTCGAAGTCCTGCAGCGCTGCCAGCGCGTCCGGCGCCGCGGAGCCGGCGACGGGGTGCGTCGAGGGGGCGCGCTCGGCGGCGTACCCCCACGCCTTGCGGGCCATCGTCGAGTCGACCCATGCGTCGGTGAACTCGGTGGCCGCGACACAGGTGCGGTGGGCCATGTACTCGGCGAAGGACTCGTTGAGCCACAGGTCGTCCCACCACGCCATGGTCACCAGGTCGCCGAACCACATGTGCGCCATCTCGTGGGTGATGGTGTTGGTCCGCTCCAGCAGCTCGTCGCGGACGACGGCCCCCCGGAAGACGTAGGCGTCACGCAGGGTCACGCACCCGGGGTTCTCCATCGCGCCGGCGTTGAACTCCGGGACGAAGACCTGGTGGTACTCCCCGAACGGGTACCGGATCCCGAACAACGAGTGGTAGTAGTCGAACGAGGCCTTGGTGACCTCGAGCATCTGGGGCGCCTCCCGCTCGAGCGCCTCCCGCAGGGACGCCCGGGCGTGGATGCCCAGCGGTATGCCGTCGTGCTCGTCGAGCACCGATGCGTAGGGACCGGCGCACACCGTGACGAAGTAGGTGGCCAGGGGCAGGGTCTGTGCGAGCACCCACCGACCGGGCGACTCCTGCGTCGCGGCGCCGTTGCCGATGACGGTCCACGCGCTGGGGGCGGTGACGGACACGGCATACGGCGCCTTGAGGTCCGGCTGGTCGAAGCAGGCGAACACGCGCGGGCCGGCGTCGAGGAAGAGGTGGCCGTAGACGTAGTGCTCACCGTCTGCGGGATCGACGGCGCGGTGCAGGCCCTGGCCGTCACGGCTGTAGGCCATCACGGCGTCGACCTCCAGGACGTTCTGGGCACCGAGGTCCTTCAGCTCGACCCGGCCGTCCTCCAGGGAGGCGGGGTCCAGGGCCGAGCCGTTGAGGGTGATCGAGCGCAGCTCGGCCGGCTTGAGGTCGACGAACGTCGAGGCGCCGGGTTCGGCACAGCCGAAGGTGATGCGGGTGTGGGAGTCGAAGCGCTCCGGTCCCCGGTCGAGGTCGAGGTCGACCTCCATCTGGGTCACGGTGACCAGCGCGGATCGCGCGCCGGCTTCAGTGCGAGTCAGAGAGGCCATGCCCGCGATTCAACCATCCCCACCCCAGACCTCAACTTTATCGGGTCTAGCAACAAGGTTGACCTTCACCCCACTTCGCTACCCGTGCGAAGCACAAGGTTCTTGCTAGACCCGATAAAGTTGCGGTCGGTCGGCCGGCTGAGTGTCGGGGTGGGGTGTCTCGATCAGTGCTGGCGGAAGCCGGTCGCCTGCTGCTCGAGCCGGGCGATGCGCTCGGTCATCGGCGGGTGCGTCGAGAAGAAGCGCGACACGTCCTGCGGCCGGAACGGGTTGGCGATCATCATGTGGCTGGAGTTCTGGATCGCCGGGGTCGGGGCGAGCGGAGCCCTGGCCACCCCCGTCTCGAGCTTGCGCAGCGCGGAGGCGAGCGCCAGCGGGTCGCCGGTCAGCTTCGCGCCGTCCTCGTCGGCGTCGTACTCCCGGGTCCGGCTGATCGCCATCTGGATGAACATCGCGGCGAACGGCGCCAGGAGGGCCATGGCGAGCATGGCCAGGGGGTTCTGGCGGTTGTCGTCGTTGCCACCGCCGCCACCGAACATGCTGGCGAACATCATCATCTGGGCCACCGAGGTGATGACCCCCGCGATGGCGGCCGCGACCGACCCGGTGAGGATGTCGCGGTTGTAGACGTGCATCAGCTCGTGCCCGAGCACCCCACGCAGCTCACGCTCGTCGAGCAGGCCCAGGATGCCCTCGGTGCAGCAGACGGCGGCGTTCTCGGGGTTGCGCCCGGTCGCGAAGGCGTTGGGCGCCGGGGTCGGCGACACGAACAGCTTGGGCATGGGCTGGCCTGCGGCGGTCGACAGCTCGCGCACGATCCGGTACATCGCTGGGGCCTGGGCCTCACTGACGGGATAGGCGTGCATGGCCCGGATCGCGAGCTTGTCGCTGTTCCAGTAGCCGTAGGCGGTGGTGGCGACCCCGATCAGGGCGAAGATCCAGAGGAAGGAGCTGTTGCGGGTCGACCCGGCGATGACCCCGCCGATCCCCAGGAGCAGGGCAAAGGCGGCGCCGAAGAGCGCCGCGGTCTTGAGCCCGTTGAAGTGGTTGTGCATGTCTGCCTCAACGCTCCCTCGGGTCGCCGCGTTCCCTCAGTCGAGCAGACCGAACAGCAGCTGCGGCAGCACGCTGGCGGCCACCAGGGCCGTCCCGGAGAGCACGAGCGCGGCCAGTGCCGGGGTCGGCACGCGACGTACGACGGCGGTGGCCGGGCCCGTCTCCGGGTCGCGCAGCAGGACCGCGAACCAGCGCAGGTAGACGGCGATGCCGATGACGGCGTTGAGGACGGCCACGATCGCCAGCACCCACTGGCCCTCACCGACGACGGGGCGCAGCGCGACGACCTTCGCGACGAGCCCGACGACCCCTGGCGGCAGGCCGGCGAGGGACAGCAGGGCCAGTCCCAGCGCCCCACCGAGCAGGGGGTGCGAGCGCAACAGCCCGGTGTATGCCGCGAGGGTGCCCCGGTCGCCGAGGGCACCTCGCGCGGCCGGCGCGGACCCGATGACGTGCACGACCGTGAAGGCGACCAGGGTGGCCACGACGTAGGCGAGCAGGTAGCCCCCGGATGCCGGGGCGGAGTCCTCGCGCATCGCGGACAGCGGCAGCACCACCCACCCCGCCTGGGCCACCGTGGACCAGGCGAGCAGCCGCACCGGGTCGTCCTGCACGAGGGCGACGAGGTTGCCCAGGGTCATCGAGGCCGCGGCGAGGACCCCGATGGCGACCAGGACAGGGGCCCCGGCCTCCGCGAGCGGGCGCAGCACGACGACGAGTGCCGCCAGGGCGGCGACCTTCGACGTGGCGGCCAGGAAGGCGGCGACGGGCACCGAGCCACCGGCATACGCCTGCGGGGTCCAGGTGTGGAACGGGGCGAGGGAGAGCTTGAAGCCCAGCCCGCTGATGAGCAGCAGGGCGGCGAGCACCAGGGCCGCGCGGCGGTCCGGGTCCTGCAGGGCGGCACCGGCGCTCCCTGCGGCGAAGACCGCCTCGCCGGTCGCGAGCAGCCACAGGGCCGCGCCCAGGGCGAGCATGGCGAACGAGACGACCGACGTCACCAGCAGCGAGAGGGCGCCGCGGCCGGCCCCGGGGGTGGCGCGCAGGGCGACGAGGACGATCGCGGGCAGCGTGGCCAGCTCGAGGCACACCAGCCAGGACCCGAGGTCGTGGGCGGCCGCGACCCCGGCGGCACCCGCGGTGGCTGCGAGCACGAGGCACACGAGCACCGCCGGGCCCCCGCGGAGGTCCGCGTCGTCGCGGCCGGTGGGCCACATCAGCAGGAGCACGACCAGCGCGGCGCCCAGGGCGCCCAGCTGCAGGGCACTGGCGAGCGGTCCGGCCTCGTAGAGGCAGGCCCCGTCGGGCGCGGGCAGGCACAGCGTCCGCAGGGGCGTCGTCGACGTCCCGAGGGCACCGGGCACGGCGAACGCCAGTCCCACTGCGAGGGCGAGCACCCCGACGACGGAGTGCACCCGGGCCAGCCGCGGTGCGGCGGCGTCGACCAGGAGCACGAGCAGCGCCCCGGCCGCCGGGGCGGCGACGGGCGCGAGGGTGACCCAGTCGAGGGTCACGACGCCGCTCACGGTGCGGCCCCCACGATCGTGGCGACGGCGTCGCTGGTCATCGACAGCAGGGGTCCGGGCACGATGCCCAGGGCGAGCGTCACGAGGGTGAGGACGACGAGGACGTCCCACTCGCTGTCGCGGCTGTCCTCGATCACCGGTGTCATCCGGTCCCCGGCCCAGACGCTTCGAGCCACCCGCAGGGCGTAGGCGGCGGCGAGGGCGGTGCCCAGGGCGGCCACGACGGCGACGACCTTGAACAGCGCGCCGGGCCGGTCGGGGGCCGGCGACCACGCGGCATACACGCTGAGGAACTCGCCCCAGAAGCCGGCCAGCCCCGGGAGCCCCAGCGATGCCGCGAGCCCGACGATGAGGGCGAACCCGAGCCGCGGCGCCACCTCGCGCACCGCCGCCCGAGCGGTCTCGAGGTCGGCGTCGCCCCACCGCTCCTTGAGCCCACCCACGACGACGAAGAGCAGGGCCGACACCACACCGTGGGCGATGTTGGCGAACAGGGCCGCCTGCAGCCCGGTGCGCGTACCGCTCGCGAGTCCGACGACGACGAAGCCCATGTGCGCCACCGAGGAGTAGGCGACGAGCCGCTTCAGGTCGCGCTCGACCAGGCACGCGAGCCCTCCCCAGAGGATGCCCACGGCGCCGAGGACGGCCAGCAGCGGCGACAGCTTCGCGAAGCCGTCGGGCAGCGTCGCGAGCGGCAGCCGCACGAGGCCGTACGTGCCCATCTTGAGCAGCACCGCGGCCAGCAGCACCGACCCCGCGGTCGGCGCCGTGGTGTGGGCCGGCGGCAGCCAGGTGTGCACCGGGAAGAGCGGCACCTTGACCCCGAGGCCGCCGACGAGGAACGCGGCGATGACCACCTGGGTGTGGACCGGTATGCCGTGCCCGCCTCCCTGGGCGAGCAACGCGAGGTCCGAGGTGCCCGCGGTGGCCACCAGGGCGAGGATCCCGACGAGCATGAGGGTGGACCCGAAGGCGGTGTAGAGCACGAAGCGGGCCCCGGCATCGGCTCGGGCGGCCGGCTGGTGGGGGTCGCCGAACCTGGTGATGAGCACCCACATCGGCACGAGCACCAGCTCGAAGGCGACGAAGAAGAGCACCGCGTCACGGGCGTAGAAGGTCGCCAGCGCCCCGAACTCCACGAGCAGGAGGCAGGCGTGGAAGGCCGCGCTGGTGCCGCCGGCGGGCGGCCGGTCGAGGGTGTGCAGCACGACGCCGACCCCGAGGACGGCGGTGAGCAGCAGCAGGGGCGCGCTGATGCCGTCGACGGCGAGCTGCCAGCGCAGCCCGAGTGCGGGCACCCAGGCCCGGTCTACCGTCGGTCGGACGATGACCGCGACGAGCACGGCGGCGAGGGCCACGACGGAGGCGCCCGAGGACAGCAGGTTGGCAGCCCGGTGGGACAGTCCACGCCCGGCCGTGAGCAGCCACACGGCCACGGCAGCCGGGACCACCAGGCTGATGATGATCACCACAACGCCACCCCCGCGAGGGCCACGGCCACGACGCCGGCCACCACCCAGGCCAGCCCGGAGGCGGCGCGCTCGGTGCGGTGGCCCCGGTCGCCCGCGCGCCCGCCCAGACGGGCGGTGAGGGCTGCGCCCCGGACGTAGGCGTCGACCACCTCCCGGTCGAGGAAGACCACCAGGCGGGCGAGCGCGAGCACCGGCGTCGCGACCGCCGCGACGTAGAGGCGGTCGACCCCGAGCCCGGCGTCGAACCACGCCATCCGGGGGCCGACGACCCGCACGGCAGGGTCCTCGCCGCCAGCGACCGACCGGACCGCGAACCCGGCCCCGGCGATCAGCAGGACGCTCAGCAGGGCCATCAGCCACCCCACGTGGCCGCCGAGGTCGACCAGCGGGGTGAAGACCACGACCCCGCCGACGACCGTCAGGAGCGCGAGGACACCGACCGCTGCCCGCACCGACACCGTCGCGGTGTCGGTGTCGTGCCGCTCGGGCCGGGCCGAGCCGAGGTCGTCCAGGACGAGCCAGGCCCGCAGGCAGTAGGCGGCGGTCAGCGCCACCGTCAGCAGCCCCGCGACCAGCACCACCCAGGAGCGCGCCTCGCCCTGGGCCGCACCGACCTCGGCCGCCGCGAGCACGTGCTCCTTGGACACGAAGCCGACCAGTGGCGGCACCCCGGCGAGCGAGAGCAGCCCGAGGAACATCGCCGGCCTGATGAACAGGTGACCCCGCAGGCCGCCGCGCAGGGTCGTGGCCGCCGTGCCCCCGACCGTCACGCTGAGCCACCCGATGGCCAGGAAGAGCAGGGCCTTGAAGAAGGCGTGCGAGTAGAGGTGGAGCACCCCGGCCCCGGGCCCCTCCCCCGCGGGCGCCACGGACAGCGCCGAGAGCATCAGCGCCACCTGGCTCAGGGTGGAGTAGGCGAGCAGCCGCTTGAGGTCACTCTGGCCGAAGGCCAGCACTGCTGCTCCGACCATCGTCACGGCGGTGCTGGCGGCCAGCACCCAGCGGGCGCCCTCGCTGGCAGCGAGCAGGGGGAAGAGCTGCGCCAGCACGAAGGTTCCCGCGGCCACCATCGTCGCGGCGTGGATGAGGGCCGACGCCGGCGTCGGGCCCTCCATCGCGTCGGGCAACCAGTCGTGGAAGGGCACCATGCCCGACTTTCCGAGGATGCCCAGGAGCAGCAGCACCATGGGCAGCGTCGGCGACTGGCCGGCATACGAGGCGATGACGGTGGGGTATGCCGTGGAGCCGGCGTGCGCGGCCAGCAGCACCACCCCGAGCACGAACCCCACGTCGGCGAGGCGGGTGACGAGGAACGCCTTGAGAGCGGCACGGCGGGCGGACTCCTTGCGGCTCCAGTGCCCGATGAGCAGGTAGGAGCACCAGCCCATGACCTCCCAGCCGACGAGCGTGAGCACGAGGTCTGCCGACTCGACGACGAGCAGCATCGCTGCCGTGAAGAGCGACACCGTGGCGGCGAAGACGCCGTAGCGGTCGTCCTCACGCAGGTACCACGCGGCGAAGGCCTGCACGGCCCAACCGACGACCGCCACGACGGCTGCGACGAGGACCGTGGCCGGGGAGACCTGCAGCAGCATGGGGATTCGCAGCTCCCCCGCATCGAGTCCCGCCACCGAACGGACGGTCACGGCAGCGCCGGCGCCGTGCACCCAGGTCAGGGCGACCAGGGCGACGACTGCCGTGAGCAGTGCTCCACCCACGGCGACGAGCCGTCCGGCCCGCGCGGTGCGCCGGGCCACGAGGAGACCGACCAGGGCAGCCACGGCCGGCACCAGCACGACCAGCTTGGTCGCTGCGGCGGTCATGGTCGCGGCCCGCTGAGGTCGACGTCACCGCGCAGCCGGAAGACCGCGAGCACCACGGCCAGCGCCACGCAGACCTCGGCCGCGGCGATGGTGATGACGAAGAGGGTCAGCACGTTGCCGGCCGCCCACCGGTCGCCGCCGGCGGCGGAGACGGAGACGAAGAGCAGGTTCGCGGCGTTGAGGATGAGCTCGACCCCGACCAGGACCAGCACGGCGTTGCGACGGGCGAGCACGCCGTAGCTGCCCAGGCCGGCGAGGACGGCGGCCAGCAGGTAGGGACCGGCGAGGTGGATCACGCGGCACCACCGGCGCCGGACGGGGCGTCGCGGGTCGTGGGGTCCGGGTGCCCGGGGACCAGCCGCGAGACCGCCAGCGCACCCACGAGGGCCACGAGCAGGAGCAGGGACAGCACCTCGAAGGGCCACACCCAGGTGCCGAAGAGCTGCTCGCCCAGGTCGACGGTCGTGGTCTCGGTACGAGCGCGGGCCGGGCCGGCCAACGGCAGGAGCGCGGCGGCGAGCAGGGCCGTGACCCCGGCGCCGAGCACGGCGGCGAGGGCTCGGTGCAGCCGGCTGGTGCTCACCTCGGCGTTCGGGCCGATCGGCGCGCGGGTCAGCATGAGCGCGAAGAGCACGAGCACGACGACGGCGCCCACGTAGACGAGCAGCTGCACCAGTGCCACGAACTCGGCACCCAGGACCAGGTAGCACCCGGCGAGCGACCCCAGGCAGACGACCAGCCACAACGCCGCGTGCACCACCTGGCGGGTCGTCACCGCGAGCAGGCCACTCGCCGCAGCGATCAGGCCGACCGCCGCGAACGCCACGTCGAGCGCGGTCACGACTCCGGCTCCGGGGTCACCCGCGCCGGGCGGGGTCGACCCTGGGCCGGGGTGGAGCGGACCAGCCTCCCGGGCCGGGTCGTCGCGCCGACCTCGGCGGGCTCGGCCGAGTGCTCGTCGAGCGCGGGCGGCGGTGGCACGGTGGGCATCCACTGCCCGAGCCGTTGCTTCTCGTGCAGCAGGTCGCGGATGTCGAGCTCGGCGTACTCGAACTCGGGGCTCCAGTGCAGGGCGTCGAACGGGCAGACCTCGATGCAGATGCCGCAGTACATGCACAGCGAGAAGTCGATGGCGAAGCGGTCGAGGACGTTGCGGGTGCGCTCGCGCCCTCCCGGCGCCGTGGCCGGCAGGGTCTCCTTGTGCGAGTCGATGTAGATGCACCAGTCGGGGCACTCGCGGGCGCAGAGCATGCACGAGGTGCAGTTCTCCTCCAGCAGCGCGATGACCCCCCGGCTGCGCGGCGGCAGGTGCGGCTGGGCGTCCGGGTACTCGGCGGTGTGGGTCGGCTTGGCCAGGGTGCGGGCCGTGGTGGCCAGGCCCTTGAGGATGCCGGGTACGGCGCCGCCGGAGCCGCGCTTGGAGGGCTCGTTCATGCGCCCACCACCACCCAGACCCCGGTGAGCGCGAGCTGGGCCAGGACGAGCGGGACGAGGACCAGCCAGGCCAGGCGCTGGAGCTGGTCCTCACGCAGGCGCGGCCACGAGACCCGGAACCAGATGATGACCACGGCCATGGCGAGGCCCTTGAGCAGGGTCCAGACCGGGCCGAGGGTGTCGCTGAACGGACCCTGCCAGCCTCCCAGGTAGAGCACGGCGAACAGCAGCGACATCACGACGATCCCGGCGTACTCGCTGAGCAGGAAGAAGGCGAACCGCAGCCCGGTGTACTCGGTGAACGCGCCGAAGACCACCTCGCTGTCGGCCACCGGCATGTCGAACGGCGGGCGCTGGAGCTCGGCGACGCCCGCCACGAGGAACACCACGGCCCCGGGCAGCTGCCAGAGCAGCCACCAGGGCGACCACGCGGCGGCGATGCCGGTGAGGGACAGCGAGCCCGCGGCCAGGCACACCGAGGCCACTGCGAGCACCATCGGCAGCTCGTAGGACAACAGCTGCGCGGCGCCCCGCATGGCACCGAGCAGGGAGTACTTGTTGGCGCTGGCCCAGCCGGCCATCAGGGTGCCGAGGATGCCGACGGCCGTGACGGCCAGGACGAAGACGGCTGAGGCAGGCGCGGCAGCCGCGACGAGGGTCGGGGACAGCGGGATCACCGCGAGCGCGACGAGGTAGGGAACCAGGGCCACGGCGGGTGCGAAGCGGAAGACCCGCTGGTCCGCCGCCGCAGGCGTGATGTCCTCCTTCTGGACGAACTTCACCCCGTCGGCGACCAGCTGCGCCCATCCGTGGAACCCACCGGCATACATCGGGCCGAGGCGACCCTGCATGTGGGCCATCACCTTGTGCTCGGTCTGGCCCACGAGCAGGGGCAGCACGAGGAACGCAGCCAGCACGGCGACGGCGCGCAGGACGACCTCCACGGCGTCGCTCACCGGGGCCCCCACTCCGCGTCGGGCACGCCGGGGGCCGAGACCCGCCGACGCCCGGTCGGCTTGGAGTGCTCGCTCTCCCCCGGCTCCTTGGCGCCGGGCCAGGCCTTGGACGCCCGCGCAGCCAGGACGAAGGACTTGCGCAGCGGGGTGCCCTCGAAGCCGTCGGGGAGCAGCAGCGGTCGCATCCCCAGGCCGGTGCCGTCGTCGAAGCCGTCGAACCCCAGCCCGAACATCTCGTGCGTCTCGCGCTCGTGCCAGGCCGCACCACGGAACACGCCCGTGATGCTGCCGAGCGACTCCCCCTGCGGGACGCGCGTCCGGACCAGGATGCGGCGCAGCGCCCCGGGCGTGGAACCATCCATGAGGTGGCACACGACGTCGAGCCCGGGGGCGTCGACGTCGTCAGCCTGGTCGACCGCACTGAGCCAGTCGAAGAAGGTGAAGGCCGCGTCCCGGGCCCCGGCCACGGCGGCGACCCAGGTGTCGTGGGACACCTCGAGGCGCTCGAGGTCCACGGGCGCAGTCATGGCGCCTCCCGCCCGGGGGGTGCCACCAGGCCGCGGGTGACCTCGCCTGCGCTGGCCGTGCGGTGGCCGGCATACTTCGCCCGGATTCCCTTGGTGGACAACGTCTCTGCCGCGATCTTCTCCTGCAGCTTGAGGATCCCCTGCAGCAGCGCCTCGGGGCGCGGCGGGCACCCCGGCACGTAGACGTCGACCGGGACGATGGTGTCGACGCCCTTGGTGACGCAGTAGGAGTCCCAGTAGGGGCCCCCGGAGTTGGAGCACGCGCCGAACGAGATGACGTACTTCGGCTCGGGCATCTGGTCGTAGAGCCGGCGGACGGCGGGCGCCATCTTGTCGGTGACCGTGCCCGAGACGACCATGAGGTCGGCCTGGCGGGGACCGGGGGCGAACGGGATGACCCCGAGGCGGATGAAGTCGTGCCGCGCCATCGAGGCCGCGATGAACTCGATGGCACAGCAGGCGAGCCCGAAGTTGAAGACCCACAACGAGTAGCGCCGGCCCCAGTTGAGGACCACGCGGATCGGCTGCGGGGCCAGGTCGGTCGCGGGGCCCACCCGCGGCATCGGCAGCTCCACGGGGGCCATCACCACCACCTCAGCAGGCCGCGGCGGGCGGCGTGGACGAGTCCGACCAGCAGCACCCCGACGAAGACCCCGATCTCGACGAGCGACGCCGCCCCCAGCGCACTGGTGCGGACCACCAGCGCCCACGGGAAGAGGTAGACCGCGTCGACGGCGAAGATGACGTAGAGGAAGGCGTAGACGAAGTAGCGGATCTGGGTCTGGGCCCAACCCTGGCCGACCGGGTCGACCCCCGACTCGTAGGTGGTCAGCTTGGCGTGGGTCGGCGCCCTGGGGGCGAGCAGCGCCCGGGCCCCCATGGCCGCGACGAACAGCAGGAGGCCGACCACGACCACCGCTGCGACGACGACGTAGGGCGACACGACTGGCAGCCTAGTGGCCCGGCGATCCGTGAGGGCTGCGCGCCGGGCGCCGGACACCTAGCCTTGGACCATGGCGCGGCTCCCGCTCTTCCCCCTGGGCACGGTGCTGGTGCCCGGCGCCCAGCTGCCGCTGCAGATCTTCGAGCCGCGCTACATCGTGCTGCTCAGCGACCTGGTCAACGCGATGGACGAGCCGGACTTCGGGGTGGTCGCCATCCGGCAGGGGCACGAGGTCGGTGTCGACGCGGTGCGCGACCTGCACGAGGTCGGCTGCGTGGCGCGGGTGACGCAGGCCGCGTCCATCGGCGACGGCCGCTACCTGGTGATCAGCGAAGGCCTGCGCAGGTTCCACCTCGACGCGCTCGCGCCGGGCGCCGGCACGGCATACCTCACGGGTGAGGTGACGCTCCTCGAGGAGCGGCGAGGCGACGAGACGGCGCTGGCCGAGCTCGCCGCGCGGGTGCGTGGCGCCCTGGGCGACTACGCACGGGTCGTCGGCGCCCCCGAGCCCGAGTGCCCGCAGGACCCGGTCGAGCTGTCCTACGCCGTGGGCGTCGCCGTCGGCCTCGACCTCACCGAGCGCCAACAGCTGCTCGCCGCACCCGACACCGCCACCCGGCTGCGGATGGGCCTGCAGCTCGTGCGGCGTGAGCGCGGGCTCGCCGCCATGCTCGGCGTCGTCCCGCCTCCGCTGGAGCGGCCGTACAACCCCAACTAGGTGCCCATGCGTGCGACGTCACTCGGCGGTGACGACCACGGCGTAGGAGCCCACCCCGACCAGCCTGGCGCCGACCACCGACGCCGAGCCGAGGACCAGGGCGGTGACCGCACCGGACTCGTGGTCGAACTCGACGTCCGAGACGGTCCCGAGCTCGTCACCGACGCTCGAGAGGACCCGCTTCCCGACGAGGCGGTGGTCCTTGCCGGTCAGGGCCGCGATGTCGTCACCGGCGGCGCCGATGGAGCTGGCCTCGGCAACCGTCACGGCGTCGGCCCCGAACGCGCCGAGGTCGGCCCAGAGCAGGGTGTCGCCCTCGGCGCTCTTGCGCACCTCCAGTGCCACGACCCGGCGGGTGGCGGGGTCGACCACGAAGTCCTTGACCCGACCCACCGTATCTGCCGTCCGGGTGCTGACGACCTTGTGTCCCCTGGCCTCGGAGAAGAGCATCAGCGACCACCCTCCAGCTGGTCGCGGAAGGCCTGCACCGCGGCCCCGAAGCCGGCCAGGTCGTCGCGCACGAACTCCTTGGCGCTGGTCGGCACCATGAGGTGCTCGCCCGAAGCCGCGATGGTGTCCGGCAGGGGGATGAGCATCCGGCTGCCCGGGGTGCCGAGCGACTCGGAGGCCTCGATCTCGTAACCGACCACGTCGCAGGCCCCTCCTCGTGGACCCACCTCCACGACCACGTCGACCACCTGGCCGAGGTCGGTGCCGCCGTCGGTGAGGACCCGTGACCCGAGGATGTCACCGTGCCGACCGGGCTCGCCGTCGCCCGCGATCAGGTGACCGCTGCTGTCCAGCGACGTCGCACTCGTCACCATCACGGCATCCGCACCGAGCGCCACGACCGAGGCCCAGGGCAGCACCTCGTGACGTGGCCCGGCGAACAGGCCCCGGCCCGCCAGGGTGAACCCGCTGACCGCCCCGCCGTCCGGTGCGTAGACGACGTCCTTGACCTGGGCGATGTCCTCGCCGCCCATGGTCACCACGGGACGCTTGGCGATCTCGCTGGTGCGCATCAGCCGGGTCATGACGTCGGCCCGGCCCCGTCGTGGGGCCCGCCCCCGCCGATGATGACGCCGCCCCGACGACGCCTGGCCTGCACGAGGAGGACGCCCAGGACGACCACCAGGACGACCACCACCGCCACGATCAGCCAGCTCCACCACTGCATCGCGCGCTCCTTCGTCGGATGGACGCCCCGATGCCGACGAGGCCCCAGACCGTTCTCCTCGCACAGTATCCGAAGCCACGTCGGCTTGCAGTCGAGGCCGAGGGCGGCCGCCGCCAGGGTCGCCGGGCCGACAAAGCGCTGGCGCCCCGCCCCGGCGTGGACCAGAGTCGAGGCATGAGCCGCACCGACCTGCCCACCGCCTGGGACGAGCGCACCACCCTGCTCGCGATGCTCCAGTACACCCGCGACACCGCCGCCGAGAAGTGCCGCGACCTCGCCGCGCACCACGCCGGCAGTGCCCCGCTGCCGGGATCGCCGCTGATGAGCATCGGCGGCGTGCTCAGCCACCTGCGCTGGGTGGAGCACTCGTGGATCGAGAACCGTTTCGTCGGCGGCCCGGACCTCGGGCCCTGGACCGAGGAGCAGCCCGACCAGGAGTTCGTCGACGGTGCCGTCACGCCGATCGCCCGGCTGCTGGAGGAGTATGCCGCGCAGGCCATCCGCACGGATGCCCTCATCGAGGGCCTCTCCCTGGACGACCGGTCGATGACGCCCTTGAGCACCGGCGAGCACCCGACCCTGCGCTGGGTGGTCCTGCACCTCGTCGAGGAGAACGCCCGGCACAACGGTCACCTCGACATCCTGCGCGAGCTCGCGGACGGCACGACCGGCGACTGACCGCACCCCGGCGCTCACCCACGCGCCCTTGCCACCCCATACCGGCGAGTTTGAAGACCCAAGGAGGTCCTGACCTCCACGAGTGTTCAAACTCGCGGGGTATGGGCGGGCCGGCGCTCACCCACGCGCCCTTGCCACCCCTGCCACCCCATACCGGCGAGTTTGAAGACCCAAGGAGGTCCTGACCTCCACGAGTGTTCAAACTCGCGGGGTATGGGCGGGCCGGCGCCCAGCACCGGGCGGGCGACGCGCTCAGCGGGCTTGCCGGACCAGACGCGCGTGCAGGGCGAGCAGGGTCGCGGCCGTGGCGTCCGGGTGGCTGAGGTGGTGCAGGTGGTGCGCCGGGAGTCGCGTCGTCGGCCAGCCGAGCAGCCGGGCGAGGCTGGCCTCCTCGGTGTAGCCCTTGCCGAACGCGAGGTAGGCGGCGGAGCCCCGCGCCCAGGCGTCCGGCACCGGGATGGGGGTCGCGAAGTAGTCGGGGCGCATCCGCGGGGCCTCCCGGGTGACCCGCTCGAGCCACACCGCGCTGGGGAACAGCGGCTCGACCGACTCGGGCGGCCACCACCGCGTCCAGGGCGGGAAGGCACCGTCCGCCACGGGCAGCGCGTCGATGAGCTCGCGGAACGCCATCGGGGCCAGGAGGGTGCTGTCCGCCCCCGGCTCGGGAAGGGCCGCGTCCATGAACAGCGTCACGGGCACGTCGGCACGCGCGGCCACCTCGGGGGCGTAGTAGCCGGCGTTGCTGTGGGCGAGCAGCGCCTCGGCCCGGGCGGCGCGAGCCTGCTCGACGAACGAGTCCAGGATGGCGGTCGGCCGCAGGTCGTCCCTCGGGATCGTGGCGACTGTCGTCGGCATGCCCTGGACGGTCAGCTCGTCCGCGACCGGCCCATAGCAGCTGGGACCCAACAGCGGGCTGGGCAGGACCAGGAGGCGGGGCGGCACTCCGCCACCGTAGCCATCCCGGGGGCTGGCCGCGCTCCTGCGGCCGCTCCGAAACGCGCAGGTAACACGTTCTTGGTGTACTGGACCCACCAGGCCAAGGAGGTCGTCCATGCACCTGTCCCCCGCGGACACCGAGAAGCTGCTGCTGTCGGTGGCCGGCATGGTCGCCCGGGACCGGTTGTCCCGCGGCGTCCTGCTCAACCACCCCGAGTCCGTCGCCCTCCTGTCCACCTGGGTGGTCGAGCGGGCCCGGGACGGGGCGTCCGTCGCCGACCTCATGGAGCAGGGCCGCTCGGTGCTGTCCCGCGAGCAGGTGATGGACGGTGTGGCCGAGATGCTCGCCGACGTGCAGGTCGAGGCCACCTTCCCCGACGGTCGCAAGCTGGTCACCCTCCACCACCCGATCGCCTGAGCACAGGAGAAACCCTTGAGCAGCAGCGCCTCCGGGCCCGGCCAGATCCGGGTGCGCCCCGGCACCGTGACCATCAACGCCGATCGCACCGATGCTGAGCGCCTCACCCTGGTCGTCGTCAACACCGGCGACCGACCGGTCCAGATCGGCTCGCACCTGCACCTGCCCGACAGCAACAGCGCCCTCGACTTCGACCGGGTGGCGGCCCACGGGTTCCGGCTCGACATCCCCAGCGGCACCTCGGTGCGCTTCGAGCCCGGGGTCAGCCGAGAGGTCGCCGCCGTGGCGCTGCGGGGCCGCCGCCGGGTGCCCGGCCTCCAGCTCACCGAGCGCGGCGAGGGCGGTGCCCTCGATGGCTGACCTCGACCGCGAGCGGTATGCCGCGCTGTACGGCCCGACGACCGGCGACCAGGTGCGCCTCGGCGACACCGACCTGTGGATCGAGGTCGAGGACGACCTCACCTTCGGGGGCGAGGAGGCCGTCTTCGGCGGCGGGAAGTCCATCCGTGAGTCGATGGCGCAGGGCGTGCGCTCCAGCGCCGACGGTGCCCTCGACACCGTCATCACCAACGCGGTGGTGCTCGACCACTGGGGCGTGGTCCGGGCCGACGTCGGGATCCGCCACGGCCGGATCGTGGCCCTGGGCCGCAGCGGCAACCCTGACGTCGCGGACGGCGTGCACCCCGACCTCGAGATCGGCCCGGGCACCGACGTCATCTCCGGCGAGGGTCGCATCCTCACCGCGGGCGGCGTCGACCTGCACGTCCACCTGCTCTCCACGAGCCAGGTGCACGAGGCCCTCGCGGCCGGTCTCACCACGCTCGGCGGCGGTGGCACCGGACCCTCCGAGGGGTCCAAGGCCACCACCGTCACCCCCGGGCCGTGGCACCTGCGGTCGGTCCTGCGCGGACTGGACCACCTGCCGGTGAACCTGCTCCTCATGGCCAAGGGCAACACCGTCAGCGCTGCGGGACTGGCCGAGCAGGCGCTGGCCGGCGCTGCGGCCTACAAGGTCCACGAGGACTGGGGCAGCACCCCGGCCGCCATCGACGCGGCCCTGCGCGCCGCCGACGAGTTCGGCCTCCAGGTGGCGCTGCACAGCGACAGCCTCAACGAGGCGGGCTACGTCGACTCCACGCTGCGTGCCATCGGCGGTCGTAGCATCCACGCCTTCCACACCGAGGGTGCGGGCGGCGGCCACGCCCCGGACATCATCACCATCGCCAGCCACCCCAACGTGCTGCCGGGCTCGACGAACCCGACCCTGCCGCACACGGTCAACACCGTCGCCGAGCACCTCGACATGCTGATGGTCTGCCACCACCTCAACCCGACCGTGCCGGAGGACCTCGCCTTCGCGGAGTCCAGGATCCGGGCGAGCACCATTGCGGCAGAGGACATCCTGCACGACCTCGGGGCGCTGTCCATGACGAGCTCCGATGCCCAGGCGATGGGTCGCATCGGTGAGGTGGTCACCCGCACCTGGCAGGTGGCGCACGTGATGAAGGCCCGCCTGGGCCGCCTCGGCGACTCGGCTCCGGCCGACAACGAACGAGCCCGGCGCTACATCGCCAAGTACACGATCAACCCGGCCATCGCGCACGGCATCGACCACGAGATCGGCTCGGTGGAGCCCGGCAAGATGGCCGACCTGGTCCTCTGGGACCCCAAGTTCTTCGGCTGGCGCCCCGACCTGGTCGTCAAGGGCGGCGCCATCGTCTACGCCGCGCTCGGCGACCCGAACGCCTCGATCCCCACCCCGCAGCCGGTGCTCATGCGCCCCGCCCTCGTGGGCGGCGGCGGCTCGGGGGCAGACCTGTCGGTCACCTTCGTCGCGCCGGCCGCGGTGGAGGCCGGGCTGGCCGGCGACCTCGGCCTGCGCCGCGGCCTCGTGGCGGTCCGACCCACCCGAGGCGTCACCAAGGCGGACATGGTCAACAACAGCGCCACCCCGACCATCGAGGTCGATCCCGAGTCCTTCGACATCCGCATCGAGGGCGAGCGCGTCGAACCGGCGCCGGCCTCGGTGCTGCCCCTGGCCCAGCTCTACTCGCTCTTCTGATGTCCACCCACCCCGAGTTCGCCGCGATGCTGCTCGCCGACGGGCGCCTCCCGGTCGGCGGCCACACCCAGTCCTCGGGCCTGGAGCCGGCCCTGCTCGCCGGTATGCCGGCGGCGGACATCCCGGCGCTCGTGGCCACCCGGCTGCGCACCGTGGTGCGCGTCGAGGCCGCGGTGGCCGTCGTCGCCCGGCACCACACGATGGCGGGCCTGCCCCTCGCGCCGGTCCAGGCGGCGTGGGCCGCGCGCACCCCCAGCGAGGTGTCCAGAGCCGCGTCGGTGACCGTCGGTCGCGGCCAGCGGCGCCTGGCCCTGCAGCTGTGGCCGGGGTCGGCCACGGCCTCGGCGCTGGCTGACCTGGCCACGCCGTGTCGTCCGGTGGCGGTCGGAGCGAGCGCTGCGGCCGCAGGACTGGACGGTCCACGGACCGCGCGGCTGGTCGCCTACGACGACGTGCAGACCCTGTGCGCTGCGGCCCTCAAGCTCGCCCCGCTCGACCCGGCGCAGGCCAGCGCGTGGCTGCTGGACGCCGGCGCCCTGGCCGAGGAGGTCGTCGCGGAGGTCGCGCACCTCACGGACCCGGCCGGCATACCCGCTCCCACGGCACCGCTGCTCGAGGTCTGGCAGCACCGCCACCCCACCCACCCCCGGAGGCTCTTCAGTGCCTGACCCCATCCCCACCCGCGCCCTGCGGCTCGGCGTCGCCGGGCCCGTCGGCACGGGCAAGTCCTCGCTCATCGCCATGCTCTGCCGCACCCTGTCGACCGAGCTCGAGATCGGCGTCGTCACCAACGACATCTACACCGACGAGGACGCCCGGATGCTGCGGGCGGCGGGGGTGCTCGACCCGGAGCGGATCCGGGCGGTCGAGACCGGCGCGTGCCCCCACACGGCGATCCGCGACGACGTCAGCGCCAACCTGCTCGCCGTCGAGGACCTCGAGGCCGACTTCGCGCCGCTCGACCTCGTGCTGGTCGAGTCCGGCGGCGACAACCTCACGGCCACGTTCTCCCCTGCCCTCGTCGACGCCCAGCTGTTCGTCCTCGACGTGGCCGGCGGCGGCGACGTGGTCCGCAAGGGGGGTCCCGGCATCGCCCGCGCCGACCTGCTCGTGGTCAACAAGACCGACCTGGCACCCCACGTCGGTGTCGATGCCGAGCTCATGGCCCGCGAGGGCCGTCAGGCCCGGGACGGACGGCCGGTGATCGCGCTGTCGCGCACCGACCCCGAGTCCGTCGCCGCGTTGGGCGCCTGGGTGCTCGCGGTCCTCGCCGCGCACCGGGCCGGGGCGCGCACCCCGGTCGATCCCGGCCCGATGGCCCCGCACTGGCACGCCGCCGGTGCCGCGCACGGCCACGACGGGGCCGCCGGTGCCCACACGCACTGAGGTTCGCACCACTCGCGTCGCGCTGCACCCCTCGCCCACCGCAGGTCCCTGCCGGGTGGAGCTCGCCGCCGGGCTGCTCGCACCGCGGATCGTCGGCCACCGACCCGCTGGCGCCGAGATCGCCCTCATCGCCACGACCGCCACCCTCCTCGGCGGTGACGAGCAGCGACTCGTGGTCGAGGTCGGTGCGGGGCTACGGCTGGACCTGCGCGACGTCGCGGGCACCGTGGCCTACCACGGCCGCGGGCGACCGGCCCTGGTCGACGTGACCGTCCGGCTCGAGACCGGCGCCACCCTCGTGTGGGCCGGCGAGCCCCTCGTCGTCTGCGACGGCGCCGACGTCACCCGGTCGCTGGTGGTCGAGGTCGCCGACGGGGCCCGGCTGCTGCTGCGCGACCGCGTCGCCCTCGGGCGCAGCGGACAGGCCGGCGGCCTGCTGCACTGCCGCACCGCCATGGCGTATGCCGGTCGGCCGGCCCTCGTCGAAGCGCTCGAGCTGCACCCGGGATCGGCTCCCGGGATGCTCGGCGACGCCCGGGTCGTCGACTCGGCGACGGCCGTCGGCTGGCGGCCCGCCCCCACGCCGGAGCCCACCGGGCAGGACTCGCCGGCCACGAGCACCGGTGCGGAGTACACCCTCGCCGAGCCGGGGGCCGTCGCCCGCTCGCTGGTGCGGGACGCCCACGACTCCGAGGTGGGCGCGACCTTCGTCCGGTGGCGCGACGAGCTGGGCCGGCCGACGGCCTGACCACTCGGAGGATGGCTCGGGGGCATTTTCGACACACCCGGGTGTCCGAAATGCGGGTGCCCCGCAACGCCGGTGGACGGGCAGTTCTACCATGGAAGAACCCCCGCGCGACGGGGCCGCAAGCGCAAGAACAGGTGGCGGAAACGCAGATGAGCAGCAAGTCCGTCCAGCAGCTCGATCGAGTGGTGATCCGGTTCGCTGGAGACTCGGGCGATGGCATGCAGCTGACGGGAGATCGCTTCACCTCGGAGACCGCTGCGTTGGGCAACGACCTGTCCACCCTGCCCAACTTCCCGGCCGAGATCCGGGCGCCCCAGGGCACCCTGCCGGGCGTCTCGAGCTTCCAGCTGCACTTTGCCGACCACGACGTGCTCACCCCCGGCGACGCCCCGGACGTGCTGGTCGCGATGAACCCCGCGGCCCTCAAGGCCAACCTGCGTGACCTGCCCCGCGGCGCGACGATCATCGCCAACACCGACGAGTTCTCCAAGCGCAACCTCGCCAAGGTCGGCTACACCGAGAACCCCCTCGAGGACGGCAGCCTGGAGTCGTGGCACGTGCACTCGGTGGGGCTGACCTCGATCACCGTCGAGGCGCTGTCCGAGTTCGACTCCCTGTCGCGCAAGGACAAGGAGCGCGCCAAGAACATGTTCGCCCTCGGGCTGCTGTCGTGGATGTACCACCGCCCGACGGCCGGCACGGAGGCCTTCCTGCAGAAGAAGTTCGGGTCCAAGCCCGAGATCCTCGCTGCCAACCTCGCGGCGCTGCGGGCCGGGCTCAACTACGGCGAGACGACCGAGGACTTCGCGGTCTCCTACGAGATCGCCCCGGCCCCGATGCGGCCCGGCACCTACCGCAACGTCACCGGCAACATCGCCCTCGCCTACGGCCTGGTCGCGGGCGCGCACCGCGCCGGCATCCCGCTGCTGCTGGGGTCCTACCCCATCACGCCGGCGTCCGACATCCTGCACACGCTCTCCGGGCTCAAGCGCTACGGCGTGACCACGCTGCAGGCCGAGGACGAGATCGCCGGTATCGGCGCGGCCCTCGGCGCCTCGTTCGGCGGCTCGATCGGGGTGACCACGACCTCGGGCCCGGGTGTCGCGCTCAAGTCCGAGACGATCGGCCTGGCCGTCTCCCTCGAGCTGCCGCTCGTCATCGTCGACGTGCAGCGCGGCGGACCGTCGACCGGGTTGCCGACCAAGACCGAGCAGTCCGACCTGCTCCAGGCGATGTTCGGCCGCAACGGCGAGTCGCCCGTGCCGATCGTGGCGCCGTGCTCACCGTCGGACTGCTTCGACGCGGCGCTGGAGGCGGTGCGGATCGCCACGGCATACCGCACGCCGGTGTTCCTGCTGTCCGACGGCTACCTCGCCAACGGTTCCGAGCCGTGGGCGGTCCCGAGCGTCGCGGACCTGCCCGACCTGACCGTCGAGTTCGCCTCGCAGCCCAACGGCACCGGCGACAAGGGCGAGCCGGTCTTCCACCCCTACCTGCGCGACGAGGCCACCCTGGCTCGTCCGTGGGCCGTGCCCGGCACCGCGGGGCTGGAGCACCGCATCGGTGGCATCGAGAAGGCCGACGTCACGGGCAACATCTCCTACGACCCCGACAACCACGACCTGATGACCCGGCTGCGGGCGGCCAAGGTCGAGCGGATCGCCGACACCATCGTCGACCTCGAGGTCGACGACCCGAGCGGCGAGGCCGAGGTGCTGGTGCTCGGGTGGGGTTCGACCTACGGCCCGATCGCCGCCGCGGTGCGCAGCGTCCGCAACACCGGCGCCACGGTCGCCCGCGCCCACCTGCGACACCTCAACCCGTTCCCCGCCAACACCGGCGAGGTGCTGCGCCGCTACGACCGGGTGCTCGTCCCGGAGATGAACATGGGTCAGCTCGCCATGCTCCTGCGCGCGAAGTTCCTCGTCGACGTGCACTCCTTCACGCAGGTGCGCGGCCTGCCCTTCACCACCGTCGAGCTGGCTGACGCCATCGTCTCGCTGGCCGCGACCGCCGACCACGACGCCACCTCGGAGGTGCGCGCATGACCACCGACCTCGGTATGCCGTCCACGGGAGTTCCCAGCGGCACCGCCCACGTCCCGCGGCTCGGCGAGGACGCCGCACGCCAGACGAAGAAGGAGTTCACCTCCGACCAGGAGGTGCGCTGGTGCCCCGGCTGCGGCGACTACGCGATCCTCGCCTCGGTGCAGGGCTTCCTGCCCGAGCTCGGGCTCAAGCGCGAGAACATCGTCTTCGTGTCCGGCATCGGCTGCTCGTCCCGGTTCCCCTACTACCTCGACACCTTCGGGATGCACTCCATCCACGGGCGTGCACCGGCCATCGCCACCGGGCTGGCGACATCGCGCCAGGACCTCTCGGTGTGGGTCGTCACCGGTGACGGTGACGCCCTGTCCATCGGTGGGAACCACCTCATCCACGCCCTGCGCCGCAACGTCAACCTCACGATCCTGTTGTTCAACAACCAGATCTACGGGCTGACCAAGGGCCAGTACTCCCCCACCTCCGAGGTCGGCAAGGTCACCAAGTCGACCCCGATGGGCTCGGTCGACCAGCCGTTCAACCCCGTCTCGCTCGCGCTCGGCGCCGAGGCGACCTTCGTGGCCCGCACCACGGATACCGACCGCAAGCACCTCACCGAGGTGCTGCGCGCTGCTGCCGAGCACCGCGGCACCGCGCTGGTGGAGATCTACCAGAACTGCCCGATCTTCAACGACGGCGCCTTCGACGTGATCAAGGACCGCTCCCAGCAGGAGGCCCGGATCGTCCACCTCGCCCACGGCGAGCGGGTGCAGGTGGGACCAGAGGGCGACCGCCACGTGCTGGTCCGCGGTGCGTCCGGGACGATGGAGTTCGTGCCCGAGGCCACGGCCTCCGGTCGCGACGTCGTCGTCCACGACGCCCGGGCCGCCGACCCGACCGCGGCCTTCGCCCTCTCCCGGCTCGACACCCCCCAGATGACGCACGTGCCGATGGGCATCTTCCGCAGCGTCTCGCGGCCGACCTACGACGACCTCGTGCGGGCCCAGGTCGAGGCCGCCATCGACTCCGCCGGGGGCCCCGCCGGGGACGCCGACCTCGACGAGCTCATCCACGGTCGCGACACCTGGACCGTCGCATGACCACCACCTAGGTGGGCGACGACGAGGCACGGCGCGGCGCGGCATACGGGTTCCTCGCCTATGCCATCTGGGGTGCCTTCCCCCTCTACTTCGCGGCGCTCAAGCCGGCCGGCGCGTGGGAGATCCTCAGCCACCGGATCCTGTGGACCCTGCTGCTGTGCGCGGCGGTCCTCCTGGTGCGCCGAGACCTGGGCTGGGTCCGCCAGCTCTGGCGGCGCCCCCGGCTCGGGCTCGGAGTCGCGATGGCCGCCCTGCTCATCGCCGGGAACTGGGTCATCTACGTCGCGGCCGTGCTCTCGGACCGCACCACCGAGGCCGCCCTGGGCTACTTCCTGAACCCCATCGTCACCGTGGCCCTCGGGGTCCTGGTGCTGCGCGAGCGGTTGCGCCGGATGCAGTGGGTCGCCGTGGGGATCGGCGCCGTCGCCGGCATCTACCTCACCGTTGCCGCGGGCTCGGTGCCGGTCATCGCACTGAGCCTGGCGGCGTCGTTCGGCGGCTACGGCCTGGTGAAGAAGAAGATCGGCGTCTCGCTGCAGGCCATGCACTCCCTGGCCGCGGAGACCGCGGTGCTCGCGCCCCTGGCCGTGGTCACGTTGCTCGTGCTCACGGCACGCGGGACGACGACCTTCACCACCGACGGCCCGGTGCACACCGGGCTGCTCGTCGCCTCGGGCGTCGCCACCGCGGTGCCGCTGCTGCTCTTCGCCGCGGCGGCCCGCAGGGTGCCGCTGGTGACCATCGGGCTGCTGCAGTTCATCACCCCCGTGCTCCAGCTGCTCTGCGGGGTGCTGCTGCTCGGCGAGCACATGAGCGGCGCCCGCTGGATCGGCTTCGCGATCGTCTGGGTGGCCCTGGTGGTGCTCAGCGTCGACTCGGTGCGCAACTTCCCCCGACGCCGTCGCGGCACCCCTCCCGTCCTGGCCTGACGCCGACCCTCCTTCGGGTCAACGGTTCGCGAGTCCGTCCAGGCGGAGGGTGTCGGCCTCGTCGCGGTGGACGCCGGTGGTGCCGACGTGCTTGTCCTCGATCCTCGCGCCGTTCTTGACGACGTGGAAGAAGGCCATGGCGTGGCCGCGCCCGACGCCGTAGTCCTCCGCGAGCCAGGCGATGACCTCACCCGCCTTCGTCGTGGCGTCGTAGCCCCGCGCGTGGGCCTCGGCGAGCAGCACCTCGGGGGTCTTGCCGGTCTTCTTCTCGACGGCGTCGATGTAGGCCTGGAAGGACATCGTGGGCTCGCTCTCTGCGGGTGGTGGTGTCAGGAGTGCTGACCGGCGTCGGTCCGCGAAGTCATCGCGGCAGCTCGGGCGACGCTCGGCGCGGCGGGACGTGGTGGCCGGTGCCGCCACCGAGGAGCTCGCACAGGATGTCGGCGTGACCGGCGTGGCGGACGGTGTCCTCGATCATGTGCACGAGCACCCACCGCAGGCTCACGGTCCGGCCCGAGTAGGACGTGCCGGTCGCCTCGAGCGGCAGCTCGCCGATCGCCGCGTCCGCAGCGGCCCAGGACCGCCGGTAGAAGTCGATGATCTCGTCGGTCGACTCACCCTCGGCGGCCCGCATGTCGGCCTCCGGGTCCTGCGAGATGTCGGTCAGCGGCTCGGTCGCACGCCCGAAGGTCTGGCAGAACCAGCCGTACTCGGCATTGGCCAGGTGCTTGACCAGCCCGACGAGGTTGGTGCCGCTGGGCACCATGGCGCGCCGCACCTGGTCGTCGGAGAGCCCGTCCAGCTTCCAGAGCATCACCTCACGGTGCGACTGCAACGCGGCGTGGAGGGTGGACAACTCGTCGGCCAGGTGGCTGGCTTGGTCAACCATCCCTGCACCCTAGCGAGCACCCCCGTCGGTCCTGCGGGCGTGAGGACTGCCTCGCCCGCCGATCCGGACGTCGAACGTCCGGATCCGGTCGTAGGCTCGCGCCATGACCGGGGAAACCTTCGAGCTGGCAGACCAGCGGCTGGCGGACGCACGCTTCCGCAGCCTCGACCTGACCGGCGCCAGCTTCCGCTCCGTCGACCTGACCAACGCTGACTTCCGGGCCGTCGACCTACGGCACGCGAGGTTCCGCGGGGTGGAGCTGGTGGATGTCGACATCGACGGCGAGATCGACGGCCTGCGGGTCAACGGCGTCGACGTCGGCCCCCTGGTCGAGGCCGAGCTCGACCGGCGACACCCCGACCGGGTGAGGATGAGGCCCACCGACGCCGCGGGATTCCGCGAGGCCTGGGACGTGCTCGAGCGGCTCTGGGACCAGACCGTGCGGCGCGCGGCGCGCCTGGATCCCGACGTCCTGCACGCCTCCGTGGACGACGAGTGGTCCTTCATCCAGACCCTGCGGCACCTGGTCTTCGCCACGGACGCCTGGGTCGGGCGCACCCTCCTGCACGACACCTCCCCCTGGCATCCCCTCGCGCTGCCGTGGGAGGAGATGCGCGACACCCCGGGTGTGCCGCGGGACCGGGAGGCGCGACCGTCGCTCGACGAGGTCATGGAGCTGCGTCGCGACCGGGTGTCCGGGGTGCGGCAGGTGCTCGAGGGCCTCACCGACGAGCAGCTGGACGGCGAGGTGAAGCCCGTGGAAGGGACCGCGTGGCCACCACCGGAGACGTTCCCCGTGCGCGAGGTGCTGCACATCGTCCTCAACGAGGAGTGGCAGCACCGGCTCTACGCCGAACGCGACCTCGACGCCCTCACCGCCGGCGAGGCGTAGGGCGACCGCAGGGTCAGTCCCCCAGCAGGTGCCGCAGGTGCGGGTTGGTGAAGACCCGCTGCGGGTCGAGCCGGTCGCGCACCGCCAGGAAGTCGTCGAAACGAGGGTAGAGCTCGCGCAGCCGGTCGGCGCCGAGGGTGTGCAGCTTGCCCCAGTGCGGACGGCCGGCGTGCTCCGCGACGATCGACCCGAAGGCAGCGAACACCCCCATGTCACCCATCCGGTGGTACTGGTGCACGGCCACGTAGGCGTTCTCGCGCTGGTAGGCCGTCGAGAGCCAGATGTCGTCGGCACCGACGACGCGCACCTCCACGGGGAACGGAAGGGCCACGTCGTGGGAGTCGATCCAGGTGCGCAGTGCCGCGACCACGTCGCCGAGGGCAGCTCGCGGCACGGCGTACTCGCTCTCGCGGAACCGCACGGCCCGACGCGAACAGAACACCCGCCACGAGTCGTCGGTGTACTCACGCGCGGACAGCGCCCGCGACGTCGCCTGGTTGAGCCGCGGCACGATCCGCGGCCAGCGGGCGCTCACTCGGTTGGCCACCTCGAAGACCGTGTTGGCGAGCAGGTCATCATCGAGGCGGGCCCGCCACGCGGGCAGGGGCTGGCCGGGGTCACCGGGGGCTGCGGTGTCGTTGTGCTTGACCAGTACCCGGTCGGTGTGCGGGAACCAGTGCAGGTCGACGTGGTCGTGCACCTCGACGTCCCGGTCGAGGGTGGCCAGCACCTCGGACAGCTCCGCACCGAACTCCCGGGCGCGCAGCCGGAACGCGGGCACGCACTGCAGCTCGACCTCCGTCACCACGCCCAGCGCCCCCAGCCCGACCCGCGCGGCCGCGAAGACCTCGGGGTCGAGCTGCGCCGAGCACTCGAGCAGGGTCCCGTCCGCCACGGCCATCGTGAGTCCGGAGACGGCCGCGGCGATGCCCTGGCGACGCAGTCCCGAGCCGTGCGTGCCGGTGGCGATCGCACCGGCGATGGTCTGCTGGTCGATGTCACCGAGGTTGGGCAGGGCCAGCCCGAGGGCCTGCAGCGCGGGGTTGAGCACGTGCAGCGGGGTGCCCGCTCCCACCCGGACCCGACCGCGCTCCGCGTCGACGTGGGTGATGCCGCTCAGGTGGTCCAGTCGGAGCAGGAGGCCGTCCGTGGCCCCCACCGCGGTGAACGAGTGCCCCGCGCCCGCCGCCTTCACCGGTATGCCGCGTGACCGCGCCCGCGCGATCGCCGCGACGACCTCGTCGGGGCGACGGGGCTCGACCACCTCGACGGGGTGGCTGGTCTGGTTGCCCGCCCAGTTGGTCCAGGTGGGGCTCATCCGAAGTTCTTCCGCTCGCCGCGGTAGGTCGGCACGGTCTCCACGAGGACCCCGTCGCGGACCAGGTGCAGCTCGTCGAACCGCTCGCACATCTCCCCCGCCTTCGCGTAGCGGAACCAGACCCGGTCCCCGAGACGCAGGCCGCGGACTCCCTTGCCCTGCAACGGAGTCTGCACCTCACCGGCACCCTCGGCCGGCACCAGGTGGACATCGTCACGCCCGTAGGGGCGCGGGGTCCGGTTCCACCCCGGCGGCCCGGAGGCGACGTAGCCACCACCGAACGCCGTCACCACCTCGGCCGCAGGGCGCCGGGTCACCGGCAGGGCGAATGCCGCGGCCACCCCGGGGGAGAAGTCGTCGTAGCCGTCGAACAGGGTCGGGCCGTAGAGCCCCGACCCCGCGGCCACCTCGGTGATGACCGGGTCGCGACCGGTCACGTGCAACGAGCCGGTGCCACCACCGTTGACGAACTCGAGGTCGCAGACGGCCCGCACGGCCCCGACGACCTCGGCGCGGCGCTGGACCAGGGAGGCCGCCGACCGCCGCTTGACCAGGCGTACGCCCGGCGAGCTGTCCGGCAGCCCGGCGATCTGTGCGTCGTAGAACATCAGACCGACCACTGCCAGTCCCGCGGCCTGCGCGGCGAGGGCCACCGCCACGACGTCCTCGGGGGACCGCAGGGGGGAGCGACGAACGCCCAGGTGCAGGCGTCCGAACCGCAGGGAGGCGTCGACATCGACCGCGACCCGCAGTCCGTGCGGCCGGTCGAGCGAGGCCAACAGCTCCACGTGCTCGACCGAGTCCACCGTCAGCGTGACCTGGGCTGCCTCACGCGCATCGGCCGCGATGGCGGCCAACGCCGACCGGTCGACGCTGGGGTAGGCGACGAACACGTCGTCGTGGCCGGAGGCGACCAGCCAGCGGGCCTCCGGCACGGCATAGGCCATCACCCCGTGGAAGCCCGGACGGGCCAGGGCACGGTCGAGCAGCGCGCGGCAACGGACCGACTTCGAGGCGACCCTGATCGGCGTCCCGGCCGACCGGCGCACGAGGTCGTCGGCGTTGGCCTCGAACGCATCGAGGTCCACCACGGCGAACGGCGGCTGCAGCCCTGCCGTGGCCTCGTCCCAGGGTCGGGTCACATGCGTGACCCTACCGGCGCACCGCTGTGGCGCGAGGTGGTTCGGGCTCAGCCGACGCGGGTGACCACGCTCGTGGCCAGCGCCAGCAGGGCCGTCTTGGCCTCACCCTCCGGGAGGCGGGTCAGTGCCTCCTGCGCCTGGCGAGCGACGGTGTCGGTGTGCTCGCGGGCGCGGTCCATCGCCGGGTGGTCCCGCAGGAGGTCAAGGGCCTCCTCCAGCAGGGCGTCCTCACGCAGGTCCGAACCCAGCAGCTCCTGCAGGCGGGCGTCGGCGGGGTCCGTCGAGGCGAGGGCGTAGAGGACCGGCAGGGTTCGCTTGCCCTCGCGCAGGTCGGTGCCCGGCGTCTTGCCGGTGGCCTCGGAATCCGAGGCGATGTCGATGAGGTCGTCGGCGAGCTGGAACGCCACCCCGAGCCGCTCGCCATACTCGCGCAGCGTGTCGACCGTCTCGGCAGGGCACCCCGAGAACATCGCCCCGTAGCGGGCCGCCGTCGCGATGAGCACTCCGGTCTTGTCGGCCAGCACCCCGAGGTAGTAGCCGACAGCGTCGACGCCCGGGCCGGCCGGGCGGTCGTCGCGGATCTGGCCGGAGCACAGCCGCACGAAGGTCTGCGCCTGGATCTTGACGGCCTCGGGCCCGAGCTCGGCGATGATCGAGGACGCGGTGCCGAAGAGCAGGTCGCCCACGAGGATGGCGGTCGAGTTGTCGTACCTGGCGTTGGCGCTCGGGGCACCACGGCGCACCTGCGCCTCGTCCATGACGTCGTCGTGGTAGAGCGAGGCCAGGTGGGTGAGCTCGACCCCGGCCGCCGCCGCGACCACGTCGGGGTTGATGCCCGTACCGACCTCCGACGCGAGCAGCGTGAGCAGCGGTCGGAACCGCTTGCCGCCGGCCTCGGCCAGGTGGATGTTGGCCCCGGCGATGAACGGGTCGTCGTGGTCGACCTCGCGGCGGACGAGGGCATCCACCTCGGCCAGCCCGTCCTGGAGCCGGGCCTCGAACTCCTGGGAGGTCGCAGGGAGGGCCAGGACCGGTGGCGTGGAGCTCATCTGACGAGGAACTGGGACGAGCGCTCGGCGAGGTCGAGGACCTGCGACGGCAGCACACCCAGGACCAGCGTCACGAGCGTGCCGATGGTGATGGCGACCGTGGTGAACGGCGAGGCCGTCTCGGCGACGACCGCCTCACCCGCCGGGGGCTCGGTGAAGTACATGAGCACGATGAGGCGCACGTAGACGAATGCGGTCACCACGCTGGCGATCACGCCGATCACCACGAGTGCCACCCCTGAGCGTCCACCGAAGTTGACCGCAGGCGAGAACGCCGCGTACTTGGCGACGAAGCCGGAGGTCAGCGGGATGCCTGCGAAGGCCAGCAGCAGGAAGGTGAAGACTCCTGCGACGACCGGGTGGTTGCGGCCCAGCCCCGCCCACTGCGACAGGTGCGAGGCCTCCGACCCACCCTGGCGGACCATGGACACGACCGCGAAGGCGGCGATGGTCATGAACCCGTAGGCGACGAGGTAGAACATGGTGCCCGAGACGCCGGTGCGGTCGAAGGACAGCACCGCCACGAGGATGAACCCGGCGTGGGCGATGGAGGAGTAGGCGAGCAGCCGCTTGACGTCGGTCTGCGTCACGGACAGCACGGCGCCGACGACCATGGTGAGCGCGGCGACGGCCACGATGCCATAGCGCCAGTCCCAGCGGTTGGCCTCGATGCCGACGTAGACGATGCGCAGGATGGCACCGAAGGCGGCGACCTTCGTGCACGCGGCCATGAAGCCGGTCACGGGGGTGGGCGCGCCCTGGTAGACGTCAGGCGTCCACGAGTGGAACGGCACCGCGCCGACCTTGAAGAGCAGGCCGACGAGGACGAAGACGACCCCGGGCAGCAGCAACGGCTCCAGCGGGCTGGACGCCGTCGTGACGGCCTTGGCGATGTCGGCGATGTAGATCGACCCGGAGTAGCCGTAGAGCAGTGCGGCCCCGAACAGGAAGAAGGCCGAGCTGAAGGCGCCGAGCAGGAAGTACTTCAGCGACGCCTCCTGCGACAGCAGCCGACGTCGACGCGCCAGACCCGTGAGCAGGTAGAGCGGGAGCGAGAGCACCTCGAGCGCGATGAACATGGTCAGCAGGTCACCGGCGGCGGGGAAGAGCATCATGCCGACCACCGCGAACATGGTGAGCGGGAAGACCTCGCTGGTGCCGAGCCCGGCGCGCAGGGCAGCGGCCTCGTGGGGAGAGCCGGGGATCGAGGCGCCCAGGGGCGTGAACGCGTCAGCGGCCTGCCCGCCGAACTTCTCGGCCATGGTGAGCACCCCGAGCACGGACATCGCGAGGATGGCGCCCTGCAGGAACAGCGAGGGGCCGTCCATGATGACCGCCTGCGACAGCGTGCCGCCCTGGTGCTCGCTCTTGGTCGAGACGAGGACCAGGACCAGGAAGGCGGCGACGAGGCCCACGAGGGCGAGGGTCACCTGGATGCCGTGCCGCAGGCGCCGCGGCGCGAACGCCTCGACGAGGACACCGACGAGGGCCACGCCGATCACGACGAGCATGGGCGCGATCGCACCGTAGTCGACGTCGGTGGCCTGGAAGGCCGCCGGCAGCAGGGGCGTGGACAGGACAGTCACGGCGGGCATTACTTCGTGCTCCCGTCAGCGGAGGTCGGTCCCGGGTCGGTGACGCCGACGAACTTCAGCGTCGTGGCGACCGCGGGGTTGAGCATGTCCAGGGCCGGCTTGGGGTAGAAGCCGAGCACGAGGAAGGCTGCGATGAGCGGTGCCACCACGAGCTTCTCCCGCAGCGTGATGTCGCGGACCGGGGTGGCGAGCTCGGGCTTGGGCCCGGTCATCATCCGCTTGTACATCAGCAGGACGTAGAGGGACGCCAGGATGATGCCCGCCGTGGCGATGATCGCCGCGGCCTTGTAGCGCTGGAAGGTCCCCACGAGCACCAGGAACTCGGAGATGAAGGAGCTGAGGCCGGGCAGCGCCAGTCCGGAGAGACCGGCCACCAGGAACACGCCGGCCAGGCCTGGCGTGACCCGCTGCCAGCCACCGAAGTCCGGGATCCGCTTGCTGCCCCGACGGGCCACGAGCATGGCGCCGATGAGGAACAGGGCCGCGGTCGAGAACCCGTGGTTGAGCATGTAGAGCGTGGCCCCCGCTCCGCCCGTCGTGGTGAGGGCGAAGATGCCCAGCACGATGAAGCCGAAGTGGCTGACCGAGGTGTAGGCGATCAGGCGCATGAGGTCGGTCTGGCCGATCGCCAGCAGCGCGCCGTAGAGGATCGAGATCACGGCCAGCACCAGCACCACGGGGGTGGCCCACTTCGAGGCCTCCGGGAAGAGCTGGAGGCAGAACCGGATCATGCCGTAGGTGCCGACCTTGTCCAGGACGCCCACGAGCAGCACCGCGGTCGCGGGACGCGCCTCGGTGGCGGCGTCGGGCAACCAGGTGTGCACCGGCCACATCGGCGCCTTCACCGCGAACGCGAAGAAGAAGGCGAGGAACATCAGCCGCTCGGGGGTCTGCCCGATCTGCAGGCCGGTCAGCTTGCTCACGAGGAAGCCGTCGGCGCCGCCCGGACCGTAGTGGTAGAGCGCGATGACGCCCACGAGCATCACCAGCCCGCCGGCGAGGGAGAAGAGCAGGAACTTCACCGCGGCATACTGCCGGCGCGAGCCGCCGTAGGAGCCGATGAGGAAGTAGACCGGGATGAGCATGGCCTCGAAGAAGACGTAGAAGAGGAACACGTCGGTCGCGGCGAAGACGCCGACCATGAACGTCTCGAGCGCCAGCATGAGCGCGAAGTAGTTCTTCTCCCGCGACCCGCCCTCGGGCACGTCACGCCAGGCGGCCAGGACGCACACCGGCGTCAGGATCACGGCCAGCAGGATCATCACCAGGGCGATGCCGTCGACGCCGAGGGCGTAGGAGACCCCGAACTGCGGGATCCACTGGTGCTGCTCGGTCAGCTGGAACTGCTCGCCCGAGGAGTTGGTGAACTGCAGTGCGGCAGCGACCGCGAACACGAGCGTCACGAGCGAGAAGCCCAGGGCGATGTGTTTGGCCCGGTCGGCCAGGCCCGCGGGCAGGGCCGCCACGACGGCAGCACCGATGAGCGGGATCAGCCCGATCACCGTCAGCCAGGGGAAGTTGGTCATTACTGGATCACCCACAGTGCACCGAGGATCGCGACGACGCCCACGAGCATCGTCAGGGCATAGGAACGTGCGAAGCCGTTCTGGAGGCGACGCAGCCGGCTGGAGGTCCCGCCGACCAGGGCGGCGAGCCCACCGAAACCGCCGTCGACGCCGCGGTTGTCGGCGAAGACCAGGGCACGGGTCAGGTGGATGCCGGGGCGCATGAAGACGCCCTCGTTCACGTCGTCCTGGTAGAGGTCACGCCGGGCGGCCCGGGTGACCAGCGAGCCCGCGGGTGCGGTCTGCGGCACCGAGTCGCGCCAGTAGCGCATCCAGGCCAGTCCGACACCACCCGCGACCAGCAGCAGGGTCAGGGTCATGAGCAGCCAGACCGGAAGCACCGGGCCCGCGCCCTCGTCGTGGGCCCCGACCACCGGCTCCAGCCAGTGCGAGAACGTCCCGCCGATGCTGAGCACCAGGCCCAGGAGGCCCGACCCGACGGCCAGCACCATCATCGGGATCGTCATGGTGCGGGGCGACTCGTGCGGGTGCACGTCCTCGGTCCAGCGCTTCTTGCCGTGGAAGGTCATGAAGAACAGGCGTGACATGTAGAAGGCCGTGATGCCGGCACCGATGAGGGCGGCACCGCCGAACACCCACGGCCGCCACCCCTCGCCGATGAACGCGGCCTCGATGATCTTGTCCTTGGACCAGAATCCGGAGAACGGCGGCACGCCGAGGATGGCGAGCCAGCCCAGGCCGAAGGTGACCCAGGTGATCTTCATGGCGTTGGACAGCCCACCGAAGCGGCGCATGTCGACCTGGTCGTTCATGCCGTGCATGACCGAGCCGGCGCCGAGGAACATCCCGGCCTTGAAGAAGCCGTGCGTGACCAGGTGGAAGATCGCGAACGCGTAGCCGGCCGGGCCGAGGCCCGCGGCGAGCATCATGTAGCCGATCTGCGACATCGTCGAGGCGGCCAGCGCCTTCTTGAGGTCGTCCTTGGCACAGCCGACGACCGCACCGAAGACCAGCGTGATCGCGCCGACGATGACCACGACCAGCTGGGCGTTGGGCGCCCCGTTGAAGATGAAGCTGCTGCGGACCACGAGGTAGACCCCCGCGGTGACCATGGTCGCCGCGTGGATGAGCGCCGACACCGGTGTCGGACCGGCCATGGCGTCGCCGAGCCAGCTCTGCAGCGGGAACTGCGCCGACTTGCCGCAGGCCCCCAGCAGGAGCATCAGGCCGATCGCGGTGAGCGTGCCCTCGTGGGCGTTCTGCGCTGCCTGGGACACCCCCGCGAAGTCGACCCGCCCGAAGCTGACGAACATGATCATGATCGCGATCGACAGCCCGAAGTCACCGATCCGGTTGACCACGAACGCCTTGTTGGCTGCCGTGGCATACGAAGGGTTGTGGTTCCAGAAGCCGATGAGCAGGTAGGAGGCCAGGCCGACGCCCTCCCAGCCCACGTAGAGCAGCAGGTAGGAGTCCGCCAGGACCAGCAGCAGCATCGCCGCGACGAAGAGGTTGAGGTAGGCGAAGAACCGGCGCTTGTCCGGGTCGTGCTCCATGTAGCCGAGGGAGTAGACGTGGATGAGCGAACCCACGAAGGTCACCAACAGCACGAAGGTGAGCGACAGCTGGTCGACCAGCATCCCGGCATCGAGGTTGAACGACCCGGCCGGCACCCAGTTGAACAGGTGGATCGACACGGCCCGGGACTCGCCGTCGCGGCCGAGCATGACCATCCACACGACGAAGCCGACGACGAACGAGGCCCACGACAGACCGGTGGCGGCCAGTGGGCCCCACTTGTCGGTGGCCTTGCCCCCGAGGAGCAGGACGGCGGCGCCGAGCATCGGCAGGGCTACGAGCAGCCAGGCGTATGCCGTGAAGCCGGTGGCCGCCGTGGCGGCACCATCGGCTGTGGCGAGAGTTGCGAGGGAATTCACCTTCCAGGCCCCTTCTACAGCTTCAGCAGGTTGGCGTCGTCGACCGAGGCCGAGCGGCGGGCACGGAAGATCGCGATGATGATGGCCAGGCCGACGACCACCTCGGCGGCGGCGACGACCATGACGAACAGGGCGATCACCTGCCCGTCGAGTGAGCCGTTCATCCGCGCGAACGTGACGAACATGAGGTTGGTCGCGTTGAGCATGAGCTCGACCCCCATGAACACGACGATGGCGTTGCGCCGCATGAGCACGGTGGCGCCACCGATCGCGAACAGCAGCGTCGAGAGGTAGATGTAGTTGACGAGGTTCATCGCTGCGAGCCCTCCTCGATCTCGTGCTCGATGTCGTGCTCGGAGTCGACGTGCCGGGTGGGCACGACGACCTGCTCACGGGCACTGAGCACGCGCGAGACCGACAGCTCGCTGGGGGTGCCGTCGGGCAGCAGCGCCGGGGTGTCGACCGCGTTGTGGCGGGCGTAGACACCGGGGGCGGGCAGGCCCGCGACGTTGCGGTTCTCGCGGATCCGCCGCTCGGACCACAGCCGCTGGCTCGGCTTGGCACCGATCCGCTCCCGGTGGGCCAGCACCATCGCGCCGAGCGCGGCGGTGATGAGCAGGGCGGAGGTGATCTCGAACGCCCAGACGTACTTGCCGAAGATGAGCTCGGCGACGCCCGAGACGTTGCCGGTGGTGTCGTTGACCGAGGCCAGCCCCTTCATGGGGGCGAACTGCGCCTTGCCGATCGCGCTGAAGAGCAGGGCACTGAGGCCGAGGGCCAACAGCGCCGAGGCCCACTTCTGGCCCTTGAGGGTCTCGACCAGGGAGTCGGAGGAGTCGACGCCGACCAGCATGAGCACGAAGAGGAAGAGCATCATCACCGCGCCGGTGTAGACGAAGATCTGGATGATGCCCAGGAAGTCGGCCTCCTGCGCGATGTAGAAGATGCCGAGGTTGATCATGACCAGCGCCATGGAGATGGCGGCGTGGACGGCCTTCTTCGCGAAGAGCAGCCCGAGCGCGGCCAGGACGCTGATCGGCGCGAGGATCCAGAACATGATCTGTTCGCCAAGACTGGTCATCGGCGCACCGCCTCCCCGCTGCTGTCGCGGGTGGCCTGCCGGCCGTGGGCGACGGTGTCGACGCCCTCGACCGGGTCGCCGCTGGGCGTCATGCCGTCCTTCACCGGCGGCGCGTGCTCCTGTGCCCAGGACTCCTGCTCAGGCGTGGCCTTGGCGACCTTGCCCTGGTAGTAGTCGCGCTCCTCCATGCCCTCGACCATCGGGTGGGGAGCAGGCAGCATCCCCTCCTGGAGCGGGGCGAGCAGCTGCTCCTTGGTGAAGATGAGGTCGGCCCGGTTGTTGTCGGCCAGCTCGTAGAAGTTGGTCATCGTCAAGGCGCGGGTCGGGCAGGCCTCGATGCACAGCCCGCAGAAGATGCACCGCAGGTAGTTGATCTGGTAGACGCGGCCGTAGCGCTCGCCCGGGGAGAACCGCCCGGCGCCGCCCTCGGTGTCGTCGTTGGAGGCGCCCTCGACGAGGATCGCGTCGGCCGGGCAGGCCCACGCGCACAGCTCGCAGCCCACGCACTTCTCGAGCCCGTCGGGGTGCCGGTTCAGCTGGTGCCGACCGTGGTAGCGCGGCTGGGTGGGCCGCTTCTCCTCGGGGTACTCCTCCGTCTCCAGCTTGCGGAACATGGTGGCGAACGTGACGCCGAATCCACCGACCGGGGCGAAGAGGTCGGCGAAGAAACCGCCCTTCTTCTGGTCGTCAGCCACGAGTGGGCTCCTTCTCGGTTGCGTGCTCACTGCTGCGGTCACTGCTGCGGTCACTGATGGCCCGGGCGGGCTCCTTGAGCCGCTGCCCCGGCAGGGGCGGGACGGGGTAGCCGCCGGCGAACGGGTCGATCTCCTCGGGCGCCGGGGCGTCCCGGGCGGCGTTGCGCTCGTCGACGCGGTTCTCCCACAGGTAGGAGATCAACAGCGCGGCCAGGGCCGCGATCACGATGAGGACGAGGGTGAACACCGGGAAGCTGCGGCCGGCGACCGTGATGGCGGCGTCCCCGAAGTAGCCGAGCTGGCTGCCTCGGATGAAGGCCACCACGACCACCCAGCCCAGGGTGACGGGGATGAGGAACTTCCAGCCGAACCGCATGAACTGGTCGTAGCGGACGCGGGGCAGGGAGCCGCGCAGCCACACGAAGAAGAACATGAACAGCCAGAGCTTGATGACGAACCACAGCAGGCCCCACCAGCCGTGGTTGAAGTAGCCGTCGCCGATCATGGTCACCAGGGGCGGCGCCTGCCACCCGCCGAGGAACATCGTCGTGGCCAGGGCCGAGACGGTGAACATGTTGACGTACTCACCGAGGAAGAACATCGCGAACTTCAGTGAGGAGTACTCGGTGTGGAACCCACCGGTCAGCTCGCCCTCGCCCTCGGCGAGGTCGAAGGGCAGCCGGTTGGTCTCGCCGACCATGGTGATGACGTAGACGAAGAAGCTGAAGAACGCCGGGATGATGTACCAGAGGCTCGACTGGGCGGCGACGATCTGCGAGGTCGACATCGAGCCGCTGTAGAGGAACACGGCTACCAGGGAGAGCCCCATGGCGATCTCGTAGGAGATGACCTGGGCGGTCGAGCGCAGCCCACCCAGCAACGGGTAGGTCGAACCGGACGACCAGCCCGCGAGGACGATGCCGTAGACACCCACCCCAGCGACGGCCAGCACCAGCAGCACCGCGACGGGGATGTCGGTCAGCTGCAACGGGGTGCGGTGGCCGAACATGGACACCATCGGCCCCATGGGGATGATCGCGAACGACACGAAGGCCATCGCTCCCGCGATGGCCGGGGCCAGCACGAAGACGACCTTGTCGGCGTTCTTGGGCGTCACGTCCTCCTTGAGCGCCAGCTTCACGCCGTCGGCCAGGGTCTGGAGCAGTCCGAACGGGCCGGTCCGGTTGGGACCGGGACGCTGCTGCATGCGCCCGATGACACGGCGCTCGAACCAGATGACGACGAGGGTGTTGACGAGCAGGAAGACGAAGACCAGCAGCGCCTTGACCAGGTGGAGCCACCAGGGCGTGTCGCTGAAGTCGGCGCTCGGGTTGTCGTCGGCGGGCAGTCCGGCCGCCAGCCCCGCGGCGAGGTGGGGCACCCCGGTCAGGGCCTGGGCGGCATACGTCACGGCACTCACGCGGTGACCTCGCTTCCGGAGAGGGTGGCGGCGGCCTTGCCGAACGCGACCACGTCACCGGCCCTGGCCCCGAGCGTCAGCCGCACGCGGCTGCCCTCGGAGTTGGTGGGCAGCCACACAACGTGGTCGACCATGCCCGGGGTCACGACGACGGGCACGCGCACCGAGCCGTGGCCCGAGGAGATGACCGCGGTGTCACCGTCGACGACCGCGAAGGTCTCGGCGGTGGCGGCGGAGATCCTCGCCACGGTCGCGGCGGCCGTGCCCGCGAGGAAGGGTTCGCCGTCCTGCAGCGACCCCCGGTCCAGGAGGTGGTGCCAGCTCGCCAGGACGAGCTGGCCCTGGCCCGCGCTCGGCACGGTCCCGACCTCGACGGTGGGCGCGGGGGCCCGCTCGCCCTGCCAGGGGCCGAGCGCCGTCATCTCACCCCGGACCTCACCGAGCGTACGGGTGCCGAGGAAGACGCCCAGCTCGCTGGCGAGCATGTCGAGCACGCGGTAGTCGGACTGCGCAGCGGTGTCGAGCGCGACGTCGAAGGGCCGCGGGCGACCCTCCCAGTCGACGAAGGTCCCGCCCTTCTCGGCGTGAGGGGCGACCGGCAGGACCACGTCGGCCACGGCGGTGACCGACGAGGGGCGGAAGTCCAGGGACACGACGAAGGTCTTGGCGAGCGCCTCGTCGGCGCGGGAGTCGGCCAGGTCGGCGACATCGACCCCACCGACCACGAGGGCGCCGATCGCGCCCGTCGTGGCGGCCTCGACGATGGCCGCGGTGTCACGCCCGGGGGCGTCGGGAAGGCCCATGACGTCCCACGCCTCGGCCACTTCCTGGCGCGCCGCGGCCTCCGTGACGGGTCGACCGCCGGGCAGCAGGGTGGGCAGGGCACCGGCCTCGAGGGCCCCCCGCTCGCCAGCGCGCCGGGGCACCCAGGCCAGCCGCGCGCCGACCGACGAGGCCAGGGCCGCAGCAGCGGACAGGGCTCCGGGGACGGTGGCCAGCCGCTCACCGACGAGCACGACCGCGCCCGGCTCCTGGATGGCCTGGGCGGCGACCGCTGCGGCACCGTCACCGGTGACGCCGTCGGAGAGCGCCTTGAGCACCTCGGCCTCGGTGCCGGGAGCTGACGGGATGAGCGTGCCGGCGAGCTTCTCGAGGCCGCGGGTGGCGAACGGGGCGACCGCGAAGACCGCGGCCCGGTGCTTGCGGACCGCCTTGCGCAGGCGCAGGAAGACGATCGGGCTCTCCTCCTCGGGCTCGAAGCCCACGAGGACGACGGTCTTGGCCGTCTCGAGCTCGGCGTAGGTGACCGCAGCCCCGTGCGGGCCGGTCGCGACGACGCTGGCGGCCAGGAAGTCGGCCTCCTCCACGGAGTGCGGACGGGCCCGGAAGTCGACGTCGTTGGTCGACAGCACGGTGCGGGCGAACTTGCCGTAGGCGTAGGCGTCCTCGACGGAGACCCGGCCACCGACCAGCACCCCGACCCCGCGGGCCGCCTGCAGTCCGGCCGCGGCCACCGCGAGGGCGTCGGGCCACGAGGCGACCTGGAGCTCGCCGTTCTCGTCGCGGACCATCGGGAACTCGAAGCGGTCACCCGTGGAGGCGTACTGGAAGGCCCAACGACCCTTGTCGCAGTTCCACTCCTCGTTGACCGCCGGGTCGTTGATGGCCATCCGGCGCAGCACCTGGCCGCGACGGTGGTCGGTGCGGATCGAGCAGCCGGAGGCACAGTGCTCGCAGACGCTCTTGGTCGACACCAGGTCGAACGGGCGGCTGCGGAAGCGGTAGGCCGCACCCGTCAGGGCACCGACCGGGCAGATCTGCACGGTGTTGCCGGAGAAGTAGGACTCGAACGGCTGCTGCTCGTAGATGCCGACCTGCTGGAGGGCTCCGCGCTCGACCAGCGCGATGAACGGGTCACCGGCGATCTGGTCGGAGAAGCGGGTGCACCGGGCGCACAGGACGCAGCGCTCGCGGTCGAGCAGCACCTGCGAGGAGATGTTGATGGGCTTGGGGTAGGTGCGCTTGATGTCCTCGAACCGGGACTTGGCGCGACCGTTGCTCATCGCCTGGTTCTGCAGGGGGCACTCGCCGCCCTTGTCGCACACCGGGCAGTCGAGCGGGTGGTTGATGAGCAGGAACTCCATCTGCCCCTGCTGCGCCTTGTCCGCGACCTTGGACGTGTGCTGGGTCTTGACCTCCATGCCCTCGGACACCGCGATCGTGCACGAAGCCTGCGGCTTGGGCATCGCCCGCATGCTGCCGTCAGGACCCGGGGTGGCGATCTCGACCAGGCACTGGCGGCAGGCGCCGACCGGCTCGAGCAGCGGGTGGTCGCAGAACCGCGGGATCTGCACGCCGACCTCTTCGGCCGCCCGGATCACCAGGGTGCTCTTGGGCACCGACACCTCGACGCCGTCGATGGTGAGGTTCACCAGGTCGACGGTCGCCGGTGGCGTGGCGTCGCCGCCGGTGCTGACGGAGTTGCCGCCGGCGCTGGGGCTCGTGGTCACAGTCATGCAGACACCGCATCCTTCGCGAACAGGGTGGAGTCTCGGGCATCGAACGGGCAGCCCCCGTGCGTGAGGTGCTCCAGGTACTCCTCGCGGAAGTACTGGATGCTGCTGGTGATCGGCGACGTGGCGCCGTCACCGAGCGCGCAGAAGCTGCGGCCCAAGATGTTGTCACAGATGTCGAGCAGCTTCTCGAGGTCCTCCTCGTCGCCCTGGCCGTGCTCGAGCCGACCGAGGATCTGCTTGAGCCACCAGGTGCCCTCGCGGCACGGGGTGCACTTGCCGCAGGACTCGTGCTTGTAGAAGTCGGTCCAGCGGTCCACGGCGCGCACCACGCAGGTGGTGTCGTCGAAGATCTGCAGGGCACGGGTGCCGAGCATCGAGCCGGCCGCGGCGACCGACTCGAAGTCGAGCGGCACGTCGAGGTGCTGGTCGGTGAACAGCGGGGTGGACGAACCGCCCGGGGTCCAGAACTTCAGCTTGTGGTTGGGGTCGCGCATGCCGCCGGCCATGTCGAGCAGCTCGCGCAGGGTGATGCCGAGCGGCGCCTCGTACTGGCCGGGACGCTTGACGTGCCCGGAGAGGCTGAAGATGCCGAAGCCCTGCGACTTCTCGGTGCCCATGCCGGTGAACCAGTCGGCACCGTGGAGCAGGATCGGGGGCACGGAGGCGATCGACTCGACGTTGTTGACCACGGTCGGGCGCGCGTAGAGACCCGCGACGGCGGGGAACGGCGGCTTGAGGCGCGGCTGGCCGCGGCGACCCTCGAGGCTGTCGAGCAGCGCCGTCTCCTCGCCGCAGATGTAGGCGCCGGCGCCGGCGTGCACCGTGACGTCGAGGTCGAACCCGGAGCCCTGGATGTTCTTGCCCAGGTAACCGGCGGCATACGCCTCCTCCACCGCGCGCAGCAGGCGGCGGTAGACGTGCACGACCTCGCCGCGCACGTAGATGAAGGCGTGGTTGCAGCCGATGGCGAAGGACGTGATCGCCACGCCCTCGATGAGGAACTGTGGGGCCGCCATCATCAGCGGGATGTCCTTGCACGTGCCCGGCTCGGACTCGTCGGCGTTGACGACGAGGTAGCGGGGGCCACCGTCCGGCGGGGGCAGGAAGCCCCATTTCATGCCGGTGGGGAAGCCTGCGCCACCACGACCGCGCAGGCCGGAGTCCTTGGTCATCTGCACGAGGTCGGCCGGCTTCATGGCGAGGGCCTTCGTGAGCGCCTGGTAGCCCTCGTGCTTCTCATAGGTCGCCAGCGTCCAGGACTGCGGGTCGTCCCAGAACTTGGTGAGGATCGGGGTGAGCGTGGTCGCCACGGTCGTCACTTCCCCTCGGCGGGCTTGGTGCCCGCCTGGTCGTCGGCGTCGTTGGAGGGCGAGTCGGTCGAGCTGTGCCGACCGGGTGCCAGGTCGCCGTCCGGCTGCTGCGCCTGGTGGCCTGCGCCGGCCGATCCGTCGGGGGCGGTCCAGTTGTGCTCCTGGGCGAGCTTCAGGCCCTCCAGGGACGCGGGGCCGGCGCCCACACCCTCGTCGGCGAGCCCGTCGGGGAAGCCCGCAAGCACCCGCGAGACCTGCTTGAACGTGCAGACCTTGGCGGCGCCACGGGTCGGCCGGACGTCCTTGCCTGCGCGGAGGTCGTCGACGAGCTGCTTGGTCGAGGCAGGGGTCTGGTTGTCGAAGAACTCCCAGTTCGCCATCACCACGGGGGCATAGTCGCAGGCCGCGTTGCACTCGACCCGCTCGAGGGTGACCTTGCCGTCCGGGGTGGTCTCGTCGTGGCCGATGCCCAGGTGCTCGGAGACCTCCTCCCAGATCTGGTCGCCGCCCATGATCGCGCACAGGGTGTTGGTGCAGACGCCCACGGTGTACTCGCCGTTGGGGTGGCGCTTGTACTGCGTGTAGAACGTCGCGACGCCCGAGACCTCGGCCGTGGTCAGGTCGAGGACCTCGGCGCAGAAGTCGATGCCCCGGCCCGTGACGTAGCCGTCGACGCTCTGCACCAGGTGCAGCAGCGGCAGCAGCGCCGAGCGGGCCTGGGGGTAGCGGGGAAGGATGGCCGCGGCGTCCGCGTGCAGGGCGGCGAGCACGTCCTCGGCGTAGGGCTCCTTGGACTCGGCCGACACCGTGAGGTGGCCGGCGGCTGTCTGCAATCCGTAGTGGTCGGCCATCAGCGGTCGACACCTCCCATGACGGGGTCGATCGAGGCGACGGCCACGATGACGTCGGCGATCTGGCTGCCTTCGCACATCACGGCCGCGGCCTGCAGGTTGTTGAACGAGGGGTCGCGGAAGTGCGCGCGGTAGGGGCGCGTCCCGCCGTCGGACACGGCGTGGCAGCCGAGCTCGCCCTTGGGGCTCTCGATAGCGGCATACGCCTGGCCGGGCGGCACCCGGAAGCCCTCGGTCACCAGCTTGAAGTGGTGGATGAGGGACTCCATGGACGTGCCCATGATCTCGCGGATGTGGTCGAGGCTGTTGCCCATGCCGTCGCCACCGATGGCCAGCTGCGCCGGCCAGGCGATCTTCTTGTCCTCCACCATGACCGGGCCGGGGTTGGCCTGCAGCCGGTCGATGCACTGCTCCGCGATCTTGAGCGACTCGTACATCTCGTCGATGCGGATCCGCAGCCGGGAGTAGGCGTCGGCCTGGGTGCGGGTGATGACCTCGAAGTCGTAGGTCTCGTAGCCGCAGTAGGGGTCGAGCTTGCGCAGGTCGTGCGGCAGGCCGGTGGAGCGCAGCATCGGGCCGGTGATGCCCAGCGCCATGCAGCCGGACAGGTCGAGGTAGCCGACGTCGACGGTGCGGCCCTTGAGGATGGGGTTCTCGTTGAGCAGCAGCTCGAGCTCACCGAGGCCCTTGCGCACCAGCGGGATGGTGTCGCGCACCTTGTCGATGGCGCCGGGGGGCAGGTCCTGGGCGACGCCACCGGGCCGGACGAACGCGTTGTTCATCCGCAGACCGGTGACCATCTCGAAGATCGCCAGGATGCGCTCGCGCTCGCGGAAGCCCACGGTCATCACCGTGGTGGCACCCATCTCCATGCCGCCCGTGGCCAGGGCCACGAGGTGGGAGGTGATGCGGTTGAGCTCCATCATGAGGACGCGGATGACACTGGCGCGCTCGGGGATCTGGTCGGTGATGCCGAGCAGCTTCTCCACCGCGAGGCAGAACGCCGTCTCGTTGAAGAACGGCGTGAGGTAGTCCATGCGGGTGCAGAAGGTCACGCCCTGGGTCCAGGTGCGGAACTCCATGTTCTTCTCGATGCCGGTGTGCAGGTAGCCGATTCCCGCGCGGGTCTCGGTCACCGTCTCGCCGTCGAGCTCGAGGATCAGGCGCAGCACGCCGTGCGTCGAAGGGTGCTGGGGCCCCATGTTGACGACGATCCGCTCCTCGTGGAGCGCAGCCGCCTCGTCGACGAGCTGGTCCCAGTCGCCGCCGGTCGCGTTGAAGACGTGGGCACCCTCGGCGTCGGCGGTGTCTGCGCCGGAAGTGGCGTAGATGTCGGGCCGGCCGCTGGTGGGAATGGTGGTGGACATCAGTTGTAAGACCTCCGCTGGTCCGGCGGTGGGATGGTGGCGCCCTTGTACTCGACGGGGATGCCGCCGAGGGGATAGTCCTTGCGCTGCGGGTGGCCCGGCCAGTCGTCGGGCATGAGGATGCGCGTCAGCGAGGGGTGTCCGTCGAACTGCAGGCCGAACATGTCCCAGGTCTCGCGCTCGTGCCAGTCGTTCGCCGGGTAGATCTCGACGATCGACGGGATGTGGGGGTCGGCGTCGGGTGCGGTGACCTCGACGCGGACGCGACGACCACCGTGGGTGATCGACAGGAAGTGGTAGACCGCGTGGAGCTCGCGGCCCGCCTCGTGCGGGTAGTGCACCCCCGAGACGCCCGTGCACATCTCGAAGCGCAGCGCGGCGTCGTCGCGCAGGACGCGCGCCACCGCGGGGAGGTGCTCGCGGCGCACGAACATGGTCAGCTCGCCGCGGTCGACCACGACGCGCTCGATGGCGTCGGCGTAGGCCGTGGAGCCGCCGCCGAGGGCCCGCTCGAGGTGGTCGGCGATGTCGTCGAAGTAGCTCCCGTAGGGCCGGACCGCGGCCGCCGGGAACAGGATGGGGCTGACGATGCCGCCGTAGCCGGTGGTGTCACCGGTGTCGGTGGCGCCGAACATCCCGCGCCGCTCGCCGATCACGACGGGGTCGGGCGTGGCGCCCGGGGCGGCGGGGAGGTTCGAGGGGTCCTCGCCGAGGGTGGGGCCGGCGATCTCCGGGGCGGGCTGGTTGGGGCCCTCACCGTGCTCGGCGGCGGGCTCGTCCGCCGTGGAGCCGACGGTGTCGCTGTTGGCGGTGGCCTTCGTGGGGTCCTCGGCCGAGGTGTCCGGTGCGGACTTCTCGTTGTCAGCCATTACGCGAGGAGGCCTTTCATCTGGTGCGTGGGGGTGGCCGCCAGGGCTGCGGCCTCGGCCGCGCGCGCAGCGGCGACGCGGTTGACCCCGAGCTTGCTGCCCTGCACCTGCTCATGGAGCGTGATGATCGCGTTGAGGAGCATCTCGGGGCGGGGCGGGCAGCCCGGCAGGTAGATGTCGACCGGGATGATGTGGTCGACCCCCTGGACGATGGCGTAGTTGTTGAACATGCCGCCGGAGGAGGCGCAGACACCCATCGAGATGACCCACTTGGGCTCGGGCATCTGGTCGTAGACCTGGCGCACGACGGGGGCCATCTTCTGGCTCACTCGCCCGGCCACGATCATCAGGTCGGCCTGGCGAGGGGTGGCGGAGAACCGCTCCATCCCGAACCGGGCGATGTCGTAGTCGGGGGTGCCGACCGCCATCATCTCGATGGCGCAGCAGGCCAGGCCGAAGGTGGCCGGCCACATCGAGCTCTTGCGCATGTATCCCGCGACCTGCTCCACCGTGGTGAGCAGGAAGCCTGCGGGCAGCTTCTCTTCGATTCCCATGTCGTCCTCGTCAGTCCCAGTCGAGTCCACCGCGGCGCCACACGTATGCGTAGGCCACGAAGACGGTCAGGATGAACAGCACCATCTCCACCAACGCGAAGAGGCCGAGCTTCTCGAAGGCCACCGCGAAGGGATAGAGGAACACCGACTCGATGTCGAAGATGATGAAGAGCATCGCGGTCAGGTAGTACTTGATCGGCACGCGACCACCACCGACGGCCTGGGGCGTCGGCTCGATGCCGCACTCGTAGGCGTCGAGCTTGGCGCGGTTGTAGCGCTTGGGTCCGGCGATCGACGCGGCGAACACCGAGAACACGGCGAAACCACCGCCGATGGCCAGCAGGAAAAGCAACGGGACGTAGGGGTTGCTCATCGCCGTGCCACTCCCCTTCCGTTGTCGTCGTCGAACTCGTCGCCGAGGATCATGCCGCTGCAGGTCTGGTGCGGCCCAATCCTAGGGGTGGCCGACCTGAATGCACGACGGGTCATGCGTCCGGGGCCATTGTGGACAGTGCGGTGATCAGGCGGTCGCTCGCGTCGCCCCCGTGCGGCTCCGCGAGGTTGGCCATGACCTTGAGCAGGAACTTCATGAGGGTGGTGCGGGGAAGGCCGTACTTCGTGGCCAGTCGCATCACCTCGGGGTTGCCGATCATCTTGGCGAAGTAGCGGCCGAGTGTGTAGTACCCGCCCAGCGCGTCGGCCATCACCCGTGGGTAGGACTGCAGCACCCGCTCGCGCTGCGCGTCGGTGCCGCGGGCGAACGCCTGGGCGATCACCTCGGCCGCGAGGCGCCCCGACTCCATGGCGTAGGCGATGCCTTCGCCGTTGAACGGGTTGACCATGCCACCGGCGTCACCCACGAGCAGCAGGCCGTCGGCGTAGTGCGGCTGGCGGTTGAAGCCCATGGGGAGCGCCGCGCCCTTGATGGGGCCGACCATGGTCTCCTCGGAGTAGGTCCACTCCTGCGGCATGGTCGCGACCCAGCGCCGCATGACGTCCTTGTAGTCGGTCTTGCCGAAGGCGCTGGAGGTGTTGAGGATGCCGAGGCCGACGTTGGAGGTGCCGTCGCCGACGCCGAAGATCCAGCCGTAGCCGGGCAGCAACACCTTCTTGCCGTTGGCGTCGGTCGACCACAGCTCCAGCCACGACTCGAGGTAGTCGTCGTCGTGGCGCGGGCTGGTGTAGTAGGTGCGCACGGCGACACCCATCGGGCGGTCGTCGCGCTTCTCGCGGCCCATCGACAGGGACAGTCGTGAGGAGTTGCCGTCGGCGGCCACCACGAGCGGCGCGGTGTAGCGCAGCTCGGGACCACCGGTCCGGCCGGACTCGCCGACTGCCTTGGCGGTGACGCCGACGATCGAACCGCGGGAGTCCAGGATCGGGCCGGTCACCGACGTCAGCTCGCGCAGCCGGGCACCGTGCTTGACCGCGTGCTTGGCGAGGATGTCGTCGAAGTCCTGGCGGGTGCGGACCAGCCCGTAGGGCGGGAAGCTGGCGAGGTCGGGCCACGGAAGTGACAACCGCATACCCCCACCGATGATCCGCAGGCCGTGGTTCTTGATCCAGCCGTCGTCCTCGGGCGTGGGGATGCCGAGGGTGATGAGCTCCTTGACCGCACGGGGGGTCAGGCCGTCGCCGCACACCTTCTCGCGGGGGAAGGAGGTCTTCTCCAGGACGAGGACGTCGAGCCCCGCCATGGCGAGGTAGGCGGCGGTGGCGGTGCCCGCAGGGCCCGCCCCGACGACGATCACGTCGGCGGTCTCGGTCGGTGCGCCGGATGCCGCGGCTCCTGCTGCCGACTCGCTGATGGTGTCTGTCACGCCTGCCTCACCCGCTTGTGAACGACTTCACGAACTTCAAGGGGGGAGTCTATTCCCGGCTCGCCCCGGTGTCTCACTGAGGCACCCCTTACCCGCCGAGATGGATCCCCGTCACAGATTTCGTCGGCGTGTCGTGGTGCTGGGATCCATCTCGGCGGGGGTGGAGCGAGAGGGCGGTCCGGCGCGGTCAGAGCGGCTTGACCGCGCGGTGCAGCGCGACGATGCCGCCGGTGAGGTTGCGCCAGGCGACCTGCGACCAGCCGGCCGCCTCGATGGCCGCCCCCAGCTCGCGCTGCGCCGGCCAGGCCTGGATCGACTCGGCGAGGTAGACGTAGGACTCGGGGTTGCTGCTCACCCGCCGGGCGATCGGCGGCAGCGAGCGCATGAGGTACTCGGTGTAGACCTTGCGGAAGGCGGCGTTGACCGGCTGGCTGAACTCGCACACGACGACCCTGCCGCCGGGCCTGGTGACCCGCAGGAACTCGCGCAGCGTGGTGTCGACCGAGGCGACGTTGCGCAACCCGAACGACATGGTCACGGCGTCGAAGCTGTCATCCGCGAACGGCAGCCGCATCGCGTCGGCCGCGGTGAACCCCAGGTCGGGGCGGCGCTGGTTGCCCACCCTCAGCATGCCGAGCGAGAAGTCCGCCGGCACCACGTTGACCCCTCCGTCCGCGAAGGGCTCGCTGCTCGTGCCGGTGCCTGCGGCGATGTCCAGCACCGTCTCGCCCGGCGAGGCGTCGACCGCCTTGAGGACGGCCCGGCGCCAGAGCCGGTCCTGGCCGAGGGACAGGACGTCGTTGGTCAGGTCGTACCGGCCCGCCACGCCGTCGAACATGGCGGCGACGTCACGGGGGTCCTTGTCGAGGCTGGCTCGGGTCATGCGCGCCATCCTCCCACCCGCTCGCAGCCCGGCCCGTGGCGGTCCGCCAGGGGGCCCGGTCGTACGCTGGTCCCGACATGAGCACCCTGCCCACGCCCTCGACTGCGCCCCGCGGCATACCTCTCGTCGCGCGAACCGTCGCCATCGAGGACCCCGGCGCCCTGCTCTCGCTGCTGCCCGCCTCGACCGACCCGGGCACGATCGCGAGCTGGGTGCGCCGCGGCGAGGGGCTGGTGGGCTGGGGGCGCGCCCTGGAGTTCACCGCCCACGGTCCGGACCGGTTCGCGGCGTGCCAGCAGTGGTGGCGCGAGGTGGTCGAGAACGCCGTCGTGCGCGACGAGGTGGGTCTGCCCGGGACCGGACCGCTCACCTTCGGCTCGGTGGCGTATGCCGCGGGCTCCCCTGCCGGTGCCACGCTCGTGGTGCCCGAGGTGGTCGTCGGGGCCCGGGACGGCCGCTGGTGGGTGACCACCGTCGGGAGCGGCGCCGAGCTGCCCTCCCCCGTGCTGCCACGACAGTCCGAGCCCGTCGAACCCCTCGGCATCGCCTTCGCCGACGGGGCCCTGCCCCCCGCGCAGTGGGCGGGGGCCGTGGCGCAGGCGGTCGCGCGGATCACCTCGGGCGAGCTGGACAAGGTCGTGCTCGCCCGAGACCTGCGGGTCGAGGCACACGCCCCCATCGACCCGCGCTGGGTCCTGCAGCGCCTCGCCGACCGCTACGACACCACCTGGGTCTTCGCCGTCGACGGACTGGTGGGCGCCACCCCGGAGATGCTCGTGCGGCTGGAGAAGGGCCTGGTCACCTCACGGGTGCTGGCGGGCACCATCCGGCGCACCGGCGACGACGAGCACGACCTCGCCCTCGCCGGGTCCCTGGCCCGCTCGAGCAAGGACCTCGAGGAGCACGAGTACGCCGTGCGCTCGGTCGCCGACGCGCTGCGCCCGCACTGCTCGTCGGTGAACGTGCCCGAGTCGCCCTTCGTGCTGCACCTGTCCAACGTCATGCACCTGGCCACCGACGTCGCGGGCGTCCTCGCCGACGAGGCGACCTCGCTGGCCCTGGCGGCGTCCCTGCATCCCTCCGCGGCGGTCTGCGGCACCCCGGCCGCGGCGGCCGACGACCTCATCACCGAGCTGGAGCTCATGGACCGCGGTCGGTATGCCGGCCCGGTGGGCTGGATGGACAGCGCTGGCGACGGCGAGTGGGGCATCGCGCTGCGATGCGGGGCGTTCGACCCGTCGGACCCCGCCGCCATGCGGCTCTTCGCCGGCTGCGGGATCGTCGCCGGGTCCGACCCCGAGTCCGAGGTCGCCGAGTCCGACGCGAAGCTCGTGCCCATGCGTGACGCCCTGACGGCGGGCCCGCCCACCCGCTGACGCGCTAGCGCAGGGCGTCGGCCGCGACCTGCCGCAGTCGGGCGTGCACGGCCCGGTGCGAGCCCCGGGGCACGCGGACCTCGACGACCCGCAGCCCCTGGGGAGGCGCGGTGAGGGCGTCGGCGAGCGCCTCGCCCGTGTCGACGCGCAGGTGCTCCACGCGATGGGCGGCGCAGAGGGCGGCGAGGTCGGTGCCGGTGGGGGTGCCGAAGATCCGCTCGAAGTCGGCTGCCCGCTCGGGCTCCCCCGGCTCGAGGAGGCTGAAGATGCCGCCGCCGTCGTCGTTGGTGACCACGACGGTCAGGTCCGGCCGGGGCTCGTCCGGTCCGATGAGCATCGCGTTCGCGTCGTGCAGGAAGGTCAGGTCGCCCAGCAGCGCGTAGGTCGGCTGCTCGCCGGACAGCGCCAGCCCCACGGCCGTCGAGACGCACCCGTCGATCCCGGCCAGCCCCCGGCTGGCGACGACATGGGCGGTCGCGGCCGAGGTCGCCGCGAGGTCCACGTCGCGGACGGCGTTGGACGACCCGAGGAACAGGGTCGACCCCCGCGGCACGGAGCCGAGCACGGTCGCGGCGACCGCGGGTCCACTCGGCCAGGGCGGCGGCTCGGCCGCCACCGCCGCGGCCACCGCCGCACCGGCCCGCCGCCAGGCCGCCGCCCAGTCCTCGTCGGGCGGGCCCGTCACCGGTCCGTCGAGCACGCTGGTGGGGTGCACGACCGCCACCACGCCCGCGGGGTCGGTCCAGGCCCGGGTCGCCGAGAGGGTTTCGACACGCAGACCGGGGCGGCGCAGCAGTGCCGCCACCGCGCGCGACAGCGTCACCCTGCCGACGGTGACGACGCGATCGGGCAGGTGATCGTCGAGCCACTGCGTCGCGGAGAGCAGGAGCGGCCCGTGCGGCACCACGTCGGCGCGGGGATGGGCGCCGAAGGGCTCTGCGACGACCGGCCACCCCTGCCGGTGTGCCCAGTCGAGGGCACGCTCGACGAGCCGTGGGTCCGGCAGGTCGCCCACGACCACCAGGGTCCGGGCGACGTGCTCCGGGCCGCCGTCGGCCGCCGCCGCTGCGCCCACGACCCCGGAACGGGTCCAGGGCGCCCCACCGGGGCGGCCGTCCAGGGGCTCGGGCCAGGCCGGGTCGGTCGACGGGACGAGGGGCTCGCGCAGGGGCACGTCGAGGTGGACCGGACCGGCCTCAGCCTGGTGCCCGAGCGCTGCGGCGGTGGCCCGGCACACCGTGCTGCGCCACCCGGCCTGTTGACCGGCCCCCGTCCCGGGAACGCCCAGCTCGTGCGACCAGCGCAGCGTCCCCGTGCCGAACATCCCGGGCTGGACCGTGGTCTGGTTGGCCCCGGTGCCGCGCAGCTCTGGGGGCCGGTCGGCGCTGATGACGATGAGCGGTACGAGGCCGTGGTGCGCCTCGAGCACCGCTGGGTGCAGGTTCGCCACCGCCGTGCCCGAGGTGGTCACGACGACGGCCGGCACGCGCGTCAGCTTGGCCAGCCCCAACGCCAGGAAGCCCGCCGACCGCTCGTCGACCCGGACGTGCAGCCTCAGCCGCCCGGCGCGGTCGGCCTCCTGCAGCGCGTAGGCGAGCGGGGCGGACCGCGATCCCGGGCAGAGCACCGCGTGCCGCACCCCGCAACGGATGAGCTCGTCGACGAGCACGGTGGACAACGCGGTCGACGGGTGCACGGGTCGGATTGTGCCACTAGCCGAGATCAGCCGATCGCGCGATGCGGAAGTCGCGCAGCACCGGCTCCCTGCCGTCGGCCGCGGTGAAGAACTGCTGGCTCCCACGGCGCCACTGCGCCAGCGAGGGATCAGTAGAGGCGTCGACGTCGCCGGCGGTCTCGATGTAGCCGCCGAGGCCATGGGCCGAGCCAGCGGTGCGGCCCCCACCCGCTGCGTCGTCCAGGTCACGGGTGACGGTGACCCAGTCGCGGCGGTCGGGGTTGGCTTCGCCCTCGAGCCGGGGCACGGGGTCCTGGCGGTGCTCGAGGGACAGCACCTGCACCCCCGTCGCCACCGGCATCCGGGCTATCGGCGACCCGGTCGTCACCACATGGGTGACGTGGTGGTTCGCCGTGAACCGGGGCGACGACGCGAGCCCACCGGCGACGATCCCGCCCAGGCTGTGGCCTGCGAGCAGGACCGGCTCGGCCGTCGTGTCACGGCCGGTCAGGCGTTGGGCGGTGTCGAGCGCCTGCTCCACCCCCGCCGCCAGCACGGTCGACTCGTGGGCCATCAGCCGCACGTCGGTGGTGACGTCGAAGGGGTTGTCGCCCGCCCGGGGGTCCCACACCTGGGTGCCGCTGATCTCGACCACCCAGGCAGCGCTGCCGTCCGGCTGGGGCACCTCCACGACCCGCACGTGACCGGGGTAGCGAGCGCCGTCGCCGAGGGCCGCCTGGTCCGAGACCAGGGTGACCAGGCTGGTCGGCGCGACGGCACCGGCTCGCGGCCGGTCCTCCTGCGCCACGACGGCCCGCCCGTCGTCCCGGAGCAGGCCCCAGAACCCCGCCGCATCGCCCAGGGTGCGAAGGGCCTCCTCGTAGTGGCCACCCGGCTCCTCCTGACCGGGTGCCAGACGCCGGACCAGGCCGGGAACGAGGGCCGCCCCGGTCCACGGGTCGACCGACAGGCCCAGCACCAGCCCGTCCGCCCCACCACCGAGGTCGGCCAGCCAGGGCCGCGCGTAGACCGCCCTGTCGAGCAGGGCCGGGACGTCGACGCCGAGCGCCTCGAGGGCCAGCACCCCCACCACGACCTGGGGCGCGCACCGGCCCACGGCAAACATCGCCGCGTCCTGGGCCAGGGACATCGTGCGCGCCACCTCGGCGTCGCGCTCACGGTAGGCGGCGGTCGCCGCCGCGGTGGCAGCGGCCAGGGCCGTCAGCAGCGCTGCCTGCCCACCCAGCCGCGCCGGGCCCACGGCGAATGCCAGGGACGCCTCCGCCCGGGCGGCGGTGGCCGGGCTGAGCGGGGCGCTGACGCCCAGGACCGGGTCGCCTGCCGCCAGCAGCACCCGGCCCATGACCCCCGCGACCTCGGTGGCACAGCCGGCCAGCGCCCGCGCGGCCTCGTCCAGGGCCTCGAGTCCGACGGTCGTGCCGCCCACGCCACCGCGGACATCGACCCCGCCGATGTCGCGCGTCACCCGATCCCCCAGGACCGCGCGGTGTCCCGGGCCTCGGTCGCCAGGCGCTCGGCCTGGCGGGCCGCCGCAGACAGCACTGCCAGCGCCAGCTCGACACCGGCCGCGTGCCGCTCGAGGGCGGCCGCGGCGTCATCGAGGCTGCTGGCCGCCGCGTGCAGTGCAGCCGCTCGCTCCCCGACGCGGGTGCGGAAGGCCTGGGCCGCCGTGCTCCGCCACGGCACCTCGGCCAGCGCGGCCAGCCGCGCCGAGAGGCGCCGCACCCGGTCGGACTCGGCACGCAGCCGCGCAGCGAGCCCGCGGAGCTGCCCCGGGTCCACCACCATGCCCCGAGCCTCGCCTCGTGAGCAGACCCCGCCCAGTCCGTCGGCCGAACCTGTGGACCGGCTCGCGCTGCGGCCAGAGCTGTGGACGGCTCAGGCGAGCAGCCCGGTGCGCGGCTCGCGGTCGGTGAGGCAGTAGCGCCGCCCGTCCGGAGCGCGCAGCACGCTCCAGTGCTCGTGGTGCGACTCCAGCCGGGCGCCCAGTCGCTCGTGCCGCTGCACTTCCGCCGCGCGGTCGGCGCAGGCCAGGTCGACGTGCGCCGTCACGACGCCGTCCGCCTCCTCCACGCGCTGGGCCAACAACCGCACCGGTATGCCGTCGGGCCGGGTCAGCGGGGTGAGGTCGTGCGTGCTGCCCGGCTCGGGATCCCAACCGGTGAGGCGCGACCAGAAGGTGAGCTCGCCGGCATACCGGTCGGAGGGGATGTCGAGGCACACCTGGTCGAGCAGGCTGGGCCCGACGTCGCGCTCCTGGTGCGCGGGGTCCGCCTCCCGGCTCCCGACGCCCAGGCAGAACGAGAGTCCCCCGGGCGACTGGCACACCACCACGTCGTCGAGATCGGCGACCACCCGCGCACCCAGCGCCACCGCGTCGGCCCTCGCGTCGGCGAGCGGGCCCTCGACGTCGAGGTCGAGGTGGACCCCTCCGGGTCCTTCGACGCGCTGCACCTTGACCCAGGGGGCGCCGCTGGGCGGGAGCAGGGTGGTGAACTCGTCGCGCTCCCCGCGCCACGGCGAGAGCCGGGTCGCCGTCACCCGCCGCCAGAAGGCGATGCCCTCGTCAAGTCCCTCTTCGGGGAGGTCGAGGAAGATCCACGCCCAGCGCACGTTCACTCCCCCACCATGTCATCTCCCCCCAGGTCAGCGAGGAAGATCGCCAGGGCCAGGGCCGTTCGGGCCAGTTCGCCGGGGTCGACGCTCTCGTCGGGACCGTGGATCCGACACGCCGGCTCCTCGACCCCCAGCAGCAGGACCTCCGCGTCGGGGACCAGCTCCGAGAGGGCGACGGCCAGGGGGATCGACCCACCCTGCCCCGTGGTCACCACGTCGCGACCGAAGGCGGCAGCCATCGCCCGGCCCATGGCCGAGTAGGCGCGGCCGTCGGTGCGGGCCAGGAAACCCTGTCCCAAGGAGACGGGCACGACCTCGACCTGGGCCCCGAACGGCGTGTGTCGGTGCAGGTGGGCGACGAGCAGCTCCTGTGCCGTGCGGGCGTCCACCCCGGCCGGGACCCTGAGGTTGACCACGGCGCGAGCCTCGCCCTGGACAGCGGCGGTGACCTGCGAGACCGGTGGGCAGTCGATCGCCAGCACGGTCGCGGCCGGCCGGGCCCACACCCGGTCGGCGATGGTGCCGTCACCGGTGAGCGGCGCCACCTCGTCGAGCAGTCCGGCGTCCTCGCGGAACGCCTCGGGGTCGACCGGCGCGCCGTCCCAGGTGGCCGTGTGGTCCAGCCCGTCGACCGTGGTCTCGCCCGAGGCGTCCCGCAGCGACGCCAGCGCCATGAGCAGGGCCTGGAGCGCGTCCGGGGCCGCGCCGCCGTACGTGCCCGAGTGTGCGGGATGGGTCATCGTCCGCACGGTGACGAGCACGCTGCCGGTGCCGCGCAGGGAGGTGGTGAGGGTGGGCCGTCCCAGGGCGATGTTGCCGGTGTCGGCCAGCACGAACGCGTCGCACGCCACCAGCTCGGGGCGGCTCCTGGCCAGCGCCTCCATGCCCCCGCTCGACTGCTCCTCGGACCCCTCGCAGACCACCGCGACCTCGACCGGCCAGTGGCCGAGCACCTCCGTCAAGGCGCGCAGGGCGAGCAACGTGGCCACGATGTTGCCCTTGCAGTCCGCGGCCCCGCGGCCGAACCAGCGACCGTCTCGCTCGGTGAGCCGCCAGGGCGGTGTCGACCACTCGTCGAGGTCACCGACCGGCACCACGTCGTGGTGGGAGTAGAGCACCACCGACGGGGACCCGGTGGGGCCCGGGGTGCGACCCACCACGGCGAGCGACCCGTCCGGGGTCTGCACCGCCTCCACGCCGCGGACGCCGACCTCCTCGAAGAGGCTCCGCACCAGCTCCGCCGCGGCCAGGCACTCCTCGGCCGGCTCGATCGCGGGGTTCGCCACCGAGCGCAGCGCCACCAGCCTCGCGAGGTCGTCGCGCCCCCGAGGCATACCGGCGGAGACGGCCGACGAGAGGCGGTCGGCGAGCGAACTGCTCACGGCACGAGGTCGTCGAGGTAGAGGGGAAGCATCTCCCACCAGGTGGGCCAGTCGTGCATGTAGCCCGGCCCCCAGTCATCGACGCGGTTGGGGATCCCCTTGTCGCCCAACACCTTCGCGAGGGCCCAGGACTCGCCGACGTCCTCGTAGTCACCGCTGCCCGATGCGAGCAGGACGAAGCGTTGGCGGAGCAGGTCGAGCCCCGGGCCCTCCAGGCCCGGGACGAACTGCAGGGGGGAGGAGAAGTAGAGGTCGTCGGTCTCGGGGCCGCCGATGAACTGCTCGACCGCGTAGGTCCCGCTCATGCCGATGGCTGCGTTGAACAGGTGGGGGTAGCGGCACAGCATGGCCACCGCGTTGAACGCGCCGATGGAGGCACCGGCGACCACGATCGGCTGGGCGCCGGCGCTGTCGGCGTGGATCGCAGGGACGACCTCCTCGGCCACCGCCTGGTGGTACTGGTTGAACAGCCAGCGGCGGTAGTCGGTCGACCCGACCTTCTGGGCCATCGCCCGGCCCGCCGCGCTGTCGCACGAGTAGACCTTGATCCGGCCCGACTCGATCATCGGCGCGAGCCGCTCGACGAGGTGGTTGCGCTCCACCTCCTCGGGGTCGCCCCCGGCGGTGGGGAAGAGCAGGACGGGGGTGCCGTAGTGGCCCCAGCGGACCAGGCTCAGGTCCTGGTCCATCCGCGGGGAGTGCCAACGCTCGCTGACCTTCACGACTGTCTCCTCATCGATCGGTGCTCACTCGTAGACGAACTTCTGGGGCCCCGGGAAGACCCAGGACAGGCCGTCGCGCAGCCGGTCCCGCCAGTCCTCCCAGTTGTGCCCGTCGCGCGCCTCGACGTACTTGACGCTCATGCCCGCGCCGCGGAAGACGGGGACCATCGACCGGTTCGGCGTGATGAGGGGCTCATAGATCCCACAGCTCATGAAGATCCGCTCCACCGGCCGGGTCGGCTTGGCGCGGTAGCGGTTGACGAACTTCACCACCGGGTCGAAGGCCGGCCCGCCGCCGTGGTCGAGACCGATGTCGGTGAAGACCAACGATGCGGACTGGAGCAGCAGCGACCCGAAGACTCCGGGGTAGCGCACTGCCGTCGACAGCGACGCGACCCCGCCGAAGCTCGAACCCATGAGGCACCGCCCCTCGGGGCTGTCGAGCAGCGGCAGCCGCTCGGTGAGCCGGGGTACGAGCTCGCGGGCGATGAACCGAGCGTGTGGCGCGTGGTTGGGGTACTCACGCAACCGGTCCCGGGGTGGCACGAAGGCGACGACCATCGGCGCGATGTCGAGACGGTGGATCAGGTTGTCCAGCACCGTCTTCATCGAGGCATAGTCGAGGTAGTCGGTGCCGTCGTGGACCACGAGCAGCGGGTAGCGCAGGGCGGTGTTGTAGCGCGCCGGAAGGTAGAGGCGCACGGGCTGCTCGCGGCGCAGCGCCTTGGATCGCAGCACCTCCTCGACGAGCTCGCCCGGTCGCGCCTCCGGGTCGTGGTGCACCCAGTCGGGTACCTCGTAGCCGGAGGCGGCACACACCGAGCTCGATCCCATCGGCGAGTGCGCGACCTTGGGGTTGAGCGGGTCGTTGAAGGTCTCGTAGTGCTCACCGCGGCGGGTCTCGAGCTGGTACTCCACCCGGGATCCCGCCGGCAGCACCGTCGTCGCGGCCCACAGGTCGGTGTCGGCGACGCGGCGCATGTGCAGCGGGTCGGTCAGTCCGACCACCCGGTGGCGCACCCGCACCTCGTCGGCCTCGCCGCGGAACAAGAAGGTCGCGCGCTCGCCCTCGATGATCGGTGAGCCCCGCCGCGCGACGAAGCGGTCGATCGCCGCGCCGTCGAGCGGGGCGCGCTCCCGCAGCCGGTTGACCGCCAGTCGCCGCTCACTCATGACCGGGCCTCACGCATCTCGTGGACCGCGCCGTCGATGCCCAGGATCCGGGCGCCCAGGGGCAGCCCACCGTCGGCGGTGAGCTCGAGGGCGGTCCCGTCGTCGAGCAGCACACAGTGCTGGTCGGTGAAGCGGCGCGCCATCATGGCGCAGCGCTCGCGGTCGTCGAGCCGCAGCCGTCGACGTGCGTGCGGCAGCACCACGACGCCGCTCACCCGGCCCAGCCCCCGGTCGTAGACCTCCACCTCGCTGGCGCCGTCGGGGCCGAAGTCGTTGAACAGCACCACTTTCTCGGTCAGCGCCATCGCACCGGCCGACCACGCGACGACCGGGAGGTGCGCGGGCACCGTGATGGCGAACAGCCGGAGCGCCCTCAGCAGCGTCCCGACGTGACCGCCCGTGAGCACCAGGGCGGCGCAGTCCCCCAACGTGGCCGCGAGCTCGCCGCGGTGCCACCCGATGACACCGCTGGAGTCGATCGGCGCCGTCGCGTCGAGGTCCGCGTAGAGGAGCTTGAGCTGCCCGGCATACCAGGCGTCGACGTGGCGCACCCCTTCGATCGCGTCGTCGACGGCGCCGTAGGCAGCCGACCCGTCCAGGTCGCCGACCTCGTCGCCGGCCCGTCGTTGCACGGCGTAGGCGCCGTCGAGGGCGTTCTGCACGCGCAGCCGGTAGAGGGACAGCAGCTCGTCGTGGTGGTCACGGAACTCCAGCGCCGCGGCGGCGAAGACCTCGTCCTTGGCGAGGACGTCCAGGGTGCGGTGGTAGAGCCGCAGGTGTCGGGTGTCACGGCCCAGGACGGTCTCGAGCTCGTCGACGACGTCCTCGCGCTCCTCCCAGCCGGCGTTGATGGTCGCCACCGGTCCGTCGACGCCGAGCGAGCGCAGGGCGGTTCCCGCGGTGGTCATGAAGCGTTGCGGACCGAGCAGGATCGTGCGCATGCGCCCTCAGCCGGCAGAGACGTGGATGGTCTGGCCCACGTCGTCGAGCATCGCCCTCAGCACGTCGTAGTCGGGGTGGCGCATCCGCAGGTAGGCATTGGCCATGTACCCGGCCTCGATGGGCTGGGTGTGGTGGCCGATCGGGGGAAAGTGCCCGTCGAGGATCCACTGCCCGTAGCGGCCCTGGATGTCGTCGATCCCCTGGTAGCCGCGGATCTGCCCGTCCGCGTCGGGGCGCAGGGCCACGATGCCGGCCGAGTAGGTGCGACGCATCGCCTGCTCGGGGACGCCGTGGGTGATGACGTGGGCCCACTCGCGGTAGACGTCGACGTCGTTGCTCGCCGAGTACAGGTCCCAGCAGCCGACGCCGGGGGGCCGGCAGCCGATCTCGGAGAACTTCAGCCCCTTCGGACCGAAGAACCACTCCATGTGGGTGGCGGACGTCTCGATGCCCAGCGCCTCGACGACGCGCCGCCCCATCGTGGCCACCTCGCGGTAGAAGTCGGAGTCGGCCATCCGGTTCGTCGTGACGAACTGGGGCGAGATCCAGCGGTGCCGCATCGCCTCCAGCACGTTGGGGTAGTAGTGCGTGGTCCAGTCGTGGACCACCTGCCCGTCCCTGGTGATGGTGTCGTAGAAGCCCTCGTGCCCCTCGACGAACTCCTCCACCGCGATCGAGGTCGAGCCGGAGCGCCCGAAGTCGGTCAGCGCGTGCGCCAGACCGGTGGCGTCGTCGACCCGGACCGTGTCCTTGGCCCCGGCTCCGTCGCGTGGCTTGAGGATGACCGGGTAGCCGACCTCCTCGACGAAGGCCCACACCTCGTGCGCGTGGTCGGCGGCCGTCGAGGCGGCGGTCGCGACGCCGGCCTCACGCAACGCCTGCTTCATCGAGGGTTTGTCGCGGCACAGCCACGTGGTGCGCACCGACGTCCCGGGTATGCCGGTCGCCTCCCGCACCTGCGCGGCCGCCATCGTGTGCGCCTCCACGGTCGCCTCGAGCCGGTCGACCCAGACCGTGCCCTGGATGAACCGCACGGCCTCGGTCAGGTCGTGGACGCTCGTCACGGAGCCGACCTTGTAGTAGCCGCTCATGGCTCCCCGGAGCTCGGGGTCCAGGGCCCACTCGTCGGACTCACCGACGCCGATGACGTTGGCACCGACCGCCGCGAGGGCCAGGGCGAACCGTCGCTGGTTGGCGGGGAAGCCGGGCTCGACGAAGACGATGTTCACGGGACGACCGTATCGTCCCCGGGGCGGGTCAGCCCTCCGGAGCCGGACGGGTGTCAGGCGCCTCCCGGCAGGATGGCATGGCACGCCGCGACGCGCTCACGCCACCACCGCACCCGGTCCTGCGGCGCAGCCCAGCGGTCGAGCAGCTCCTCACGAACCTCGACGGGAGCCGTGGTCAGCACCCCACCAACCGGGATCAGGGACGGGTCGGCCACGTCGCCGGCGAGCAGCGCGACCGTCCCGAGTCCGCAGTCGTGCGGCAGCTCCGGCAGCGCTGCCGCGAGTGCCACCCCGGCCGCCATGCCGACGGAGGTGTCCAGCGCCGAGCTGACGACCGCGGGCAAGCCGCAGTCGGCCACGATCCCCAGGGCGCGGCGCACCCCACCGAGGGGCGCCACCTTGACCACGACCAGGTCGGCTGCCTCCTCGCGGGCGACCCGCAGCGGGTCCTGCGCCTTGCGGATCGACTCGTCCGCGGCCACCGGCACCTCGATCCCGGCTCGCGCCAGTGCGAGCCGCAGGGCGCGGAGCTCGGCCACCTGCGCGCAGGGCTGCTCGGCATACTCCAGGCCGTAGGCCGCGAGGCGACGCAGCGCGTCCGTCGCCTCCACCACACCCCACCCGCCGTTGGCGTCGACGCGGATCCGGGCGGTGGGGCCCATCGCGTCGCGCACCGCTGCCACCCGGGAGACATCGTCCTCGATGCCCTGGCCCCGCTCGGCGACCTTGACCTTCGCGGTGCGGGCGCCGTCGAAGCGGGCCAGCACCCCTGCCACCTGGTCGGCGGGTACGGCGGGCACCGTGGCGTTGACCGGCACCACGTCGCGCAGCGCGAGCGGCCACCCCTCCCATGCCGCCTCGACGGCAGCGGCGAGCCAGCGCGCGGACTCGGCCGACGCATACTCCAGGAAGGGTGAGAACTCGCCCCAGCCCGCGGGGCCGTGCAGCAGCGCCGCCTCGCGCACCTCGACCCCACGGAAGCGCACCCGCATCGGGATCGACACCACGCGGAGGGTGTCCAGCAGGTCCTCCAGGGCTGGGAGGGCGGCATCGGTCATGGAGCCATCCAACCCTGTCCCGTCAGGCGCCCCGCACCGCCTTGACCAGCTCGTTGGCAGCGAGGGCGATGAACGCGGCGGCGCAGAGGACCAGGGCGACGTTGGAGGGCAGCTTGTTGCGCCACTCGCGTGGCACCCGGTCGGTGTTGAGCAGCCAGAGCAGGGTGACCGAGAGGAACGGCATGAAGAACGCGCCCAGCACGCCGTAGGCGAGGATCAGGTAGACCGGCTTGCCGAGGAACATCATCACCATCGGCGGGAAGGTCAGCCACAGGATGTAGGCCTTGTAGTAGCGGCCACCGAGCCGGCTGTCGGGGTGGTCGGCCCCCTGGCCGCGGACGTGGCCGACGAAGTCGGCGAACATCATCGAGACGCCGTTCCAGACCCCGACCAGCGACGACATCGCGGCTGACCAGAAACCCACGAGGAAGACGCGGCCCGACCAGGTGCCGTAGCGGTCGGCCAGGACGTCCGAGAGGCTGAGCAGGCCCTGGTCACCGGACTTGATCGCCAGGCCCGCGGAGTAGAGCAGCTCGGCGCCGACGATGAGGGTCGATACGACGAAGATGCCCGTCACGAGGTAGGCCACGGAGTTGTCCAGCCGCATCACCCGCATGTGCCCGGGCGTGGACCACCCCTTCTCCCGGATCCAGTAGCCGTAGGCCGCGAGGGTGATGGTGCCGCCCACGCCGCCGGCAACCGAGAGCACGTTGACGATCGCGCCGTCGGGGATCATCGGTACGAGGCCGCGGGCGACCTCCGACAGGTTCGGCACGGTGAGGATGGCGGCGCCCACCATGGTCACGAACATGATCCCGACCAGGACGGCACAGACCTTCTCGAACAACGCGTAGCGGCCGAACCAGACCAGGGCCAGTCCGAACAGCCCGGACAGGATGCCCCAGGCGGGCACCGACAGCGCGGGCACCAGCGAGTGCAGGGGCAGGCCGGTGCCGGCCATGGCGGCAGCGCCGTAGACGAAGCCCCAGACCACGATGTAGGGGCCGAAGTACCAGTGCGTCCACCGACCCAGGCTCGACCAGCCCTCGTAGATGGTGCGGCCGGTGGCGAGGGAGAACCGCCCGGCACCTTCCACCAGGACGATCTTCATGAGGCACCCGACCACCACCGTCCACAGCAGTGCGTAGCCGTACTTGCTCCCGGCGACGAGGGTGGCGACGAGGTCGGCGGCACCGACGCCCGTGGCGGCGACCACCAGGCCGGGTCCGATGAGCGACCAGCCGGGGCCCTTCCCGGTGGTGGGCTCGGCAGTGGTCTGCGTGGCGTTGGCCATGGGGGTCTCCGATGTCGGCGTTGACTCAGCGTGGTCACGCTACGACAAACGGACATATGGGGCCATTGTGGGCGGGGCCGGGGCCCTCGGCCGCGAACCTCCCGGGGGGGCCACGCGACCGGCCGACCCTGGCCTAGCGTTGGGGCATGAGCACCTTGTCGGACTTCTCCGCGACCACCCTCGAGGGCGAGCAGCGCGACCTGTCGGCGTACGCCGGCCAGGTGGTCCTGGTCGTCAACACGGCCAGCGAGTGCGGCTTCACGCCCCAGTTCGCCGGGCTCGAGGAGCTGCACCGCACGTATGCCGACCGCGGCCTCGCCGTGCTCGGCTTCCCCTGCAACCAGTTCGGCGGCCAGGAGCCGCTGGACTCGGACGGGATCGGTGAGTTCTGCCAGCGCAACTACGGCGTGAGCTTCACGATGTTCGCCAAGATCGACGTGAACGGGGACGACGCCCACCCGCTCTACCAGTGGCTCAAGTCCGAGCAGGGCGGCCTGCTCGGACGGAACATCAAGTGGAACTTCGCCAAGTTCCTCGTGGGTCGCGACGGGCAGGTCGTCAAGCGTTACGCCCCCACGACCAAGCCCGCGGACCTGGCCAAGGACATCGAGGCCGCGCTGGGCTGAGTGCGGCCCCGGCCGCGCCCGCCGTGGCGGGCGCCCTCAGCGGTCGCGGCTGGAGAGCACGCAGAACTCGTTGCCCTCGGGGTCGAGCAGCACCGTCCACGGGAGGTCGACGGACTGGCCCACCTGGGCGCGCGAGGCTCCGCGCTCCAGGAGGGCGGCGATCTCGGCGTCCCGGTCCTGGCTGGTGTGCGGCGCAAGGTCGATGTGCAGGCGGTTCTTGACCTGTTTGCCCTCGGGCACCGGGACGAAGACCAGTCCTTGGGGCTGGTGCATCCAGACCCGCGGGTCGTCGATCACCTCGGTCTCCGCGTGCTTGGCGATGACCGCGACCCCGCGCTCGTCCTCGTAGATGATCCGGAAGTCGAGGGTCTGCGCCCACCAGCGGGCCTGGGCAGCGATGTCGTGGCAGTCGACGACGACGGTGTACCAGCGCAGGGCCATGCGCCCCACGGTAGGACCGACCCTGCGCCGGCGCACCTGCGCACCTCCGGCGCGGGCGGACGCGGTCACCAGACGGCATACCGCGGTGGCAGCGCCGTTAGGCTCGCGGACGTGAGCGAGCAGCGGACCGTCAGCGAGACCTTCGACCCGACCTCGTGGGAGGTCGTCGAGGGGTTCGACTTCACCGACATCACCTACCACCGGGCCACGGACGTCGGTGCCGTCCGGATCGCCTTCGACCGGCCCGAGGTGCTCAACGCCTTCCGGCCGCACACCGTCGACGAGCTCTACCGCGCGCTCGACCACGCCCGCCGCACCCCCGACGTCGGGGTCGTCCTGCTCACCGGCAATGGGCCCGGGCCGGCCGGCACCGGCAGCGCGGGCCAGTGGGGGTTCTGCTCCGGCGGCGACCAGCGCATCCGCGGCCGCTCGGGCTACCAGTACGCCGCCGGAGACACGTCCGACACGGTCGACGAGCGTCGCGTGAAGGCCGAGGGCGGGCGGCTGCACATCCTCGAGGTGCAGCGCCTGATCCGCACCATGCCCAAGGTGGTCATCGCCCTGGTGAACGGTTGGGCGGCCGGGGGCGGCCACAGCCTGCACGTGATCTGCGACCTGACCATGGCCAGTCGCGAGCAGGCGCGCTTCAAGCAGACCGATGCCGACGTGGGGTCGTTCGACGGGGGCTACGGATCTGCCTACCTCGCGAAGATGGTGGGCCAGAAGTTCGCCCGCGAGATCTTCTTCCTCGGCCGCACCTACACGGCCGACGACATGCACCGGATGGGCGCGGTCAACCTGGTCAGCGACCACGCCGAGCTGGAGGCCGACGCGCTGCAGGTGGCCCGCGAGATCATGGGCAAGAGCCCGCAGGCGCAGCGGATGCTCAAGTTCGCCTTCAACCTGCTCGACGACGGCCTGATGGGACAGCAGGTGTTCGCCGGGGAGGCGACGCGGCTGGCCTACATGACGGACGAGGCCGTCGAGGGCCGCGACCAGTTCCTGGAGAAGCGCGAACCGGACTGGTCGCCGTTCCCCTGGTACTTCTGAGTCGGTGGTGCCGCCCGTCAGGGCGTGCGCGATCAGGCCCGGTCGACGGTCGTGGCCAGCGGTCGATCGAGGATGACCGAGAGTCGGGCCACCTCCTGTGCCAGGGCGTCCCGCGGCGGGTCGCCGTTCTCCCCGAACCAGGTGATCCGGGCCTCGCCGCCCTTGATCGACCAGGTGCCGCTGACGAGGCCCCCGGCGGTGACGAGGTTCGACTTGCGCGTGACCGCGGTGCGGCACGCCAGCGGGACGACGTGCTGGTCCTTGGTGCCTGGCCCCATGACCCACTGGTCGTGGCCGGGGAGCAGCCGCACAGCCCCGGTCGGTCGCGCCGCCATGAGCTCGTCGACGTCCTCGCGGAGCACGTACGCACTCTCGCCCGCGACGTCGACCTCCACCAGGCGCTCACCCATGCCCGCGAGCCAGGACTGCAGGCGCTTGGTGCCGGCGCTGAGGCCGTTGCCGAGCCAGTAGTGCAGGTGATCCGGGGTCGCCGGCCCGTAGGCACGGAAGTAGGCGGCGATCGCGTACGGTCCCGCCTCCTCGAGGTCCCAGACCCCCGCCCACCGCGGATTGGTGTCAAGACGCTGGTAGGTGTGCTGGCCCTCGCGCGGTGGGCCGAAACCGAGGTCGCCCTGCCAGGAGAGCGGCTTGATCAGCGTGCCGGCACCCTTGTCGAAGACCGGCCGAAGATGACGGTATGCCGGCGTGCGCGTCACCGCGGCACCCAGCTCGCCCATGGTCAGCGGACCGGTCGCGAGCGCATTCCGGACCTCCTCCCGGAACGCGGGCCAGTCGTCCGGGCCCAGCCCGTAGAAGCTCTGCCAGCTCGACCGCTCCCACTGGCGCCCGGCCGCCCGCAGGGCGAGGTAGGCGCCGCCGTCCTCGGGTGAGACGTAGTGCATCGCGCCTCGGAACGCGAACACTCTGATGACCTGCTCGGCCTCGAGGGCGCGAGCGATCTGCCCTGGTCGCGAGGCGGCCCGTCGCATCCCCACCGCCAGCTCGGCGGCGCCCTCGTCCGTCGCCAGGACGGCCCCGAGGCGGCGCACGACGTCGCCCACCGACCCACGCCCGACAGGATCGAGCAGCTGGCGCCCCATCCGCCAGGAGAGGGCCTGCGCCCAGGTGATCGACACACAGGCAACCTAGCGAGACGCACCGACATCCATCCCCCGACCACGGCCTCGATCTAGGTACCTTGTCAGTTACGTAACAAAAGAGGTACATTCACGGGCGTGGAGTCAGTACTACGGGCCCTGGCCGACGAGAGTCGCCGCACGATGCTCGGAGCCCTCGCCGAAGGTCCGGCCACTGCGGGCGAGCTGGCGGCGCTGCTGCCCATCGCCCGTCCCGGCGTATCGCGGCACCTGCGGGTCCTGCGCGAAGCCGGTCTGGTCGACGTGCGCCAGGAGGCTCAGCGGCGCATCTACGGCCTGCGCCCGGAGCCACTCGCCGAGCTCGACGAGTGGCTCGGTCCCTACCGGGCCCTGTGGGAACAACGGCTCGATGCCCTGCACACCGAGGTAGCGCGAGGAAAGCGCGAACGAAGGAGCACGAGATGACCAGCAACGCAGTGGGGGGCCGCCGGATCCTGGGCAGCCTGCGAGCAGAGGGCGGCAAGGGTGTCGTGCGGATGGAGGACCGCTACGCCACCGACATCGACGACCTGTGGTCGGCTCTCACCGATCCGCAGCGGCTGGTCCGCTGGCTCGGCGAGGTGGAGGGCGACCTGCGCCTGCGCGGCGAGTTCCGAGCCCTCTTCTTCGCAACCGGGTGGGAGGGCACCGGGCGGGTGGAGGCGTGCGAGCCTCCCCGGCGACTGCTGGTGCTGACCAAGGACCCCGACGAACCGGACGAGCACGCCATCGAGGCCACCCTGACCGCGGAGGGCGACCACACCGTCCTGGTCATCGAGGAACGGGGCATACCCCTGGACCAGGTCGCCGCATACGGGGCTGGGATGCAGGTCCACGTCGAAGACCTCTCAGACCATGTGGCGGGTCGTGACCGACGCCCCATCGGGACGCGGTGGGACGCCCTTCTCCCGGACTACACCGTGCTGGCGGCCGACGTGCCTTACTGCCCTCCCCCGAACCGAGCGGTCAGGCCCTGAGCGCGCCACCCTTCCCAGGCTTTCTTGGTGGACTACCGCTGCCCCGTCAGGCGATGGGCGATGTCGACGGCGAGCCCGATCTGGTGATCCAGGGCCGGAGCACTGCCCCACCACGACACCGACCCGACGACCAGCCCTTCGCCGGTGCGGGTGACCGACCACAGTTCCGCAGGTCGCACGACACCGTCGCCGTGCTGGGCCGACGGCCAGGTCTCGATGCGCCGACGCAGCCCGGCGTCGAGGATACGAGCGGGATCGGTGTAGACGAATCGTCCGCCGACCTCGCCTCCGGGCGCGCGGCCTGACGCCCCCCTGGCCAGGCGCCCGAACGCCTTCACCATCCTGCCGAGGTCGGAGTGGGGGCCTGGTCGGCGCACGTCGAGCAGCGGGAGCGCCCTCCCGGTCGCCGAAGACCCGACCCGCAGCGCCGGGCACACCCAGCGGACGAACGACGTCGGGTCGCTCTCTCCGGTCGGCGTGCCGTCATCGAGATCGCAGTACCAGGCGAGGTCGGACTCCCGGGGCTCCAGCCGGCACACGTGCTCGCCCGCACTCGTGACGACCAGGTCGCGGTCGGCCACGACGACGTCGACGAAGCCGAAGGGCGATGCCATCACGCAGGGATGCTAGTCCGTCCCTGCATCCTGGGCGCCCTGCCCGGGGCCCAGGGCGAGCCCGGCCGCTAGGCGTCCTGGCGGGCCGCCCGCTTCGCCGCGCGCTCCTCACGACGGGCGACGAACCTGGCGGCCTCCTCGTCGAGGGCGGCGACGGCGGCGGCGAGCTCGTCGCGAGCCTTCTCGCCCTCGGCGTCGAGGCCCTCGAGGTCCCAGACGCCCCACTGGCGCAGCAGCGGCGTCACGATGTCGTCGTGGTGGATGCGCAGGTCGTAGATCCCGGCCATGGCCATCTGCACGGCCTTGCGGCCGAACCCCGGGATGATCGCGCCGGGCATCTGGAACGTGACGACCTCGTCGGTGATCGCCCGCATCGTCTGGCTGGGGGTCAGCTCGAGCGCGGCCTGGACGATGTTCCGGTAGAAGATCATGTGGAGGTTCTCGTCCTTGGCGACCCGCGTGAGCAGCTTCTCGGCGATCGGCTCCTCGGTGTAGCGGCCCGTGTTCCGGTGCGAGACACGGGTGGCCAGCTCCTGGAACGAGACGTAGGCACAGATGTTGAGCAGCGGCTTGTCGCCCGAGTCGTAGCCGGTCTCCATCGTGTCCATGCGGGCCCGCTCGAGCTCGTCGGGGTCGACGCCGCGAGTGACCAGCAGGTAGTCGCGGATGCAGAACGCGTGCCGCCCTTCCTCGGCGGTCCAGCGGTTGACCCAGGCCCCCCATGCGCTGTCGCCGCCGAAGGCCTGCTCGATGACCCGGTGGTAGCTCGGCAGGTTGTCCTCGGTGAGGAGGTTGACCTCCAGGGCCGTCCGGGCGATCGGCGAGAGCTGCGACTGGTCGGCCGACCACGGCTCGCCACCCAGGTCGGCGAAGTCGCGGCCCAGCGACCACGGCACGTACTCGTGCGGCATCCACTCCTGCGCGGCGGCGAGGTGACGGTTGAGGTTCTCCTCGACCGTCGGCTCGAGAGCGGCGAGCAACTGGGCGCTGTCGAGTGCGGCCATGGGTCCTCCTCGGTTTCCGGCGCGCAGATCGCGCCCACCCCCTGCCTACACCCTCAACGGCCACCGATCCAGAGCGTGAGCACGACGTGCTCAGCGACGCGGCCGGACCGCCACGTACACGGTGTTGGTCGACTCCCCGCCCGTCAGGGGGTTGGGGAACGGGACCACGTGGGTGTCGGCGTGCTCGAAGGCCTCGCCCATCCGCCGCACCACCTCGGGCTCGGGCGGCTCGTCGGACCACAGGGCGAACGCCCCACCGTCTGTGAGCATGGCGGCGAGGCGCGCGAAACCCTGGACCGTGTACAGGTCCCCGTGGTCCTCACGGAGCAGCCAGTCGGGTGCGTGGTCGATGTCCAGCAGCACGGCGTCGTAGGTGCGGTCGGCGCGCCCCGCTCGGACCATGTCGAAGAAGTCGTCGAGCACGAGGCGCACGCGCGGGTCGGCGGCCAGCCCCCGGGTGTCGGGCAACAGGTCTCGCTCGTGCCACGAGATGACCAGCTGAAGGGCCTCGACCACGGTCAGCTCGGTGACTCGGTCATCCTCCAGTGCGGCCACCGCGGTGTAGCCGAGTCCGAGCCCGCCCACCAGCACCGTCAGGGACGACCCGGTCACGGCCGCGAGACCGATCCGTGCCAGCTCCTGCTCTCCGGTGGTGAACTGGCTGGACATGAGGAAGTCGTCCCCGAGCTTGACCTCGTGCACGTCCCGCTCCGTGACGCGGTCCCAGCGCCGGCGGAGGCTGATGGTGCCCCACGGGGTGTCGCCCCAGTCGAGCTCCTCGATCCTCATCCACCGAGGCTACTGCGGCGACGACGAGCGACGCGTCACGACGGCGGCCTGCGGTATGCGCGGATGGCGCCCGTGTCGGGCGCGAACCCCACACTGCGGTAGACCCGTCCGGCCGGGTTGGTGGGTTCGGTGACGATGACCCATCGGTCGCAGCCACCGTCGGCGGCCCACTGCGCGGCGACGCCGAGCAGGTGGGCGGCCAGCCCTCGCTGCCGGTGCTCCGCGTCGGTGGCGACGCTCTGGTAGCGAGCCGTGGCGCCGCACCGCACGATGCCCAGGTCGGCGACGAGCGTGCCCTCCGAGAACGCGCCGAACCACGCTCCGAGGTCGCTCTGCGACAGAGCGGCTCGGGCCTGCGCCTGCGCCTGGACGAACCGCGCGAAGGACGTCGGCTCCTCCTGCTTGGTGCGGTCGTTCTCCGCCACCGACCTGGCCACGGACTGGGCCCAGTCCCCGTCACGAAGTCGGCGCACCGTGTACCCCTCGGGAAGCGGCACCCGCCGGGGCAGGGTCCGGGTGGTGAGCACCTCGTCCAGCTCCAGCTCGAGCCCCTGCGAGGTCCAGGCAGTCTGGTCCTCGGGCATCCGGGTCAGGCCGATCGCGACCCAGGACGCGTCGGGAAAGGCCAGCCGGAACGTGGTGACCCACCTCTGCGCGTCACCCAGTGCGTCACCGTCGGCGACGAACACGAAGTTGCCCCAGTGGAAGTCGGGGTTGTGCGGGGTCCGGACGACCAGGTGGTCCTGATGATCCTCGACGACCGAGCCGGTGAGCTCGAGGATCGCCAGATCGGTTGCCCAGCCAGGCGGGCCCATTCGCATGGAGCGACGCTACCGCGCCCCTGGACCGGCGCACGGTGACGTGGTCCCTCCCCCCGAGGGGAAGCGTCGGACGGTGCCAGTGGTTTGATCAGGACATGCGCATCTTCTTCACCGGTGGCAGCGGCAAGGCAGGCAAGCACGTCGCGACACACCTGGCCGAGCAGGGTCACCACGTCACCAACGCCGACCTCGTCCCGTTGGCGCACCCGGCCGTAGCAGATCTGAAGATCGACCTCACCGACATCGGCGAGACCTATTCGGCGTTGGCCGGGTTGGCGACCTTCGACGAGCTGGACCTGCCCGCGAAGCCCGCCTACGACGCCGTCGTGCACTTCGCCGCCGTGCCGGCGATCCTGCTCACCTCCGACGCGAAGACCTACGCGACGAACGTGCTCAGCACCTACAACGTGCTCGAGGCCGCGACGCGGCTGGGGATCCGCAAGATCGTGTTCGCCTCCTCGGAGACGACCTATGGGGTCTGCTTCGCCCAGGGCGAGCGGCGACCGCAGTACGTACCCGTGGACGAGGACCACCCCACGGTCCCGGAGGACTCCTATGCGATGTCCAAGGTGGCCAACGAGGTGACGGCGCGCTCCTTCCAGGCCCGCACCGGTGCCGATGTCTACGGCCTGCGGATCAACAACGTCATCGAGCCGCACGAGTATGCCGAGATGTTCCCGGCCTTCCTCGCCGACCCGTCGCTGCGGCGCCGCAACATCTTCGCCTACATCGACACCCGCGACCTGGGCCAGATGGTGCAACGCTGCCTGGACGTCGACGGGCTGGGCTACCAGGTCTTCAACGTCGCCAACGCGGACATGTCCGTCGCTGCCACGACCCAGGAGGTGCGGGACCGCTTCTACGACGGGGTCACCCAGCGCCGGGAGATGGGCCGTGACGAGACGTTCTACTCCATCGACAAGGCCCGCGAGCTGCTCGGCTACGCGCCCCAGCACTCCTGGCGTGACGTGCTGGCCGACCCGGGGGCCACGTCCTGACGAACGCAGCCATCCCTCCGGTTCCCGTGCCGCTGCGCGGGTCGGCTCAACCTCTGCCGCGCGCGGCGTGCCGGACACACGTGCGTGCCGTTGGTCTGGCCTCCAGCCGTGCGGCGGGAATCGGCTGGTCGCACACCTCACAGGTGCCGTAGCTGCCCTGCTGCAGTCGAACGGCGGCGGCGTCGATCCCGGAGAGGTGCGCCTGCGCCCCCTGGATCAGCGCCGACAGCTGTGACCGTTCGTAGGCGATGGTCTGGCCCTCGGGGTCGTGCTCGTCATCGGCGTTGGAGTCCGCCGATGCGGCGAAGAGGGCCTCGAGGTCCCTCGTCATGCTTGCCAGTCGGGCGCGCACCTCATCCCGTTCCTCACGCAGGCGCTGGGCGGCGGCATCGAGATCGACGTCCGTCCGTGCTGCGCCGGCTCCGCCATCGGACGAGGATCCCGGGTCGGTCGGGCCATGCTCCACCGCATCCTCCACAGCATCCTCCGCGGGTGGGGTCAGAGGGACTGCGACGTGCTCGGGGCGGGTGCGAGGCCGTCGAGGAACCGGAGTACGCGCTGGACGAGCAGGGCCGCCGCGGCCGGGTCGTAGGACGGCAGCGAGGAGTCGGTGAAGAGGTGCTCCTGGCCCGGGTAGAGGAACACCTCCGCCTCGTCGGTCGAGGCGGCCAGCTCCTGGGCCGCGTCGATGTCGCCCCCTTCCTCGGCGAAGAAGGGGTCGGCGTCCATCCCGTGCACCTGGACCGGGACGCCGTCGGGCCAGCGCTCCCCGAACTCGGAGACCGGCAGGCAGGCGTGGAACAGCAGCGCACCCCGGGCACCCGCGCGGGTCTGCGCCAGCTTCTGGGCCGACATCGCCCCCATGGAGAAGCCCGCGTAGACGACGTCTGACCGCAGGCCTTCGGCAGCGGCAACCCCCCGGTCGAGCAGCAGCCCGAACCCCGTCTGACGGGCATAGGTCATGCCGTCCTCGATCGTGGCGAACGTACGCCCGTCGAACAGGTCCGGCGTGTGCACGGTGTGCCCTGCTCGGCGCAACTCGTCCGCGAAGGCCACGACTCCTGCGGTGAGCCCCTGGACGTGGTGGTAGACGACGACCTCGACCATCGGTTTCCCATCCTCTCGAAATCAATCCAATAGTTTGGAACGTTCTAGGAGAGTAATCTGTTCGCGACATGTCTCGCAACACCCCTCCCGACTACGAGCTCGCGGACCGGCTCGCGCTCACGACGCCCGCCCAGGTCCGTGCCATCAGCAACCCCCTCCGTACGACGGTCCTGAGCCTGCTCCACGAGCGGGCAGCCACCGTGACCGAGCTGGCGACCGCGGTCGGACGGCCGAAGAGCACGATCGCTCACCACGTCAAGGTCCTGGCCGAGGCGGGACTGGTGCGCGTCGTTCGGACCCGCCGGGTGCGCGCGGTCGAGGAGCGCTTCTACGGCCGCACGGCTCGGATGTTCTATGTGGCCGTGGAGCACGGCGGTGACGACCCGGACCTGCCGGGCGACTTCAACGACTTCGAGATCGCGGCCAGCGAGTCGGCGGCCGCGTTCCGGGACAGGAAGCTGTGGGGCTTCATCCGGCACGCCCGCCTCCCAGAGGAGCGCGCCGCCGAGTTCTGGGAACGCATCGCGGCTCTCGTGCAGGAGTTCGACCAGCTGCCCAGGTCTGGGGACACTGTCTACGGCTTCGCCATCGGCATCTATCCCACCGACGCCCCATCACTGCCGGACGGCCCCGAGTGACCGTGGCCGGATCCTCTGGGATGGTGTGCAGAAGGAGCGGCCGTGGCGCTTGATGGTGGGACGACAGGAGGTTGGCCCCTCGATGACGTACGACGAGAATCTCGCCGACAGGATCAGGACCGCAGTGGGCGCTGCGGCTGGACCCGTGGGCTATCGCGAGATCAGGATGTTCGGTGGCCTGTGCTGGACCGTGAACACTCACATGGCCGTCGGGTGCGCCGGCGATGACCTGATGGTCCACGTCGGCAAGGACGGGGTCGAAGACGCTCTGGAGCAGGGGGGCCGGCCGGCCACGATGGGTGAACGAACCATGGGCGGCCTGGTCCTGGTCGGGGCCGCGGACCTGCACGACCCGGCCACCCTCGACGACTGGGTTGGCCCGGCGGTGGAGCGGGCACGGGCCAAGCCGCCGAAGAAGTCGAAGGAGTAGCTCCGCTACGGCGGCAGGTCGGGCCCCCGACGCCCAGGACAACGGGTTGCGCGTGAGCTGGCGCTGGTCACGTCCGCGCAGGTTCGTGGCGGAAGATGTCGGGCAGCCCGCCAGGGTCCCGGTCGGGGGTGGAACCACGGTCACGATGTGACCTGGAAAGAGGTCTCGGCGGCCACCGGACTCGGCGGGCGGGCCCGTCCCGTCGGCGGTCCCGCCGACGGGCCCGCGCGACCGTGCGCAAGGCGATCGCCACGGACATCGCCGTGATCACCGCGGCCGATCCGGTCCTCGGGCGCCACCTCTCGGCACGAGTCCGCACCGGCTTCACCTGCAGCTACCAGCCAGACGCCGACGAGCCGTCGACCTGGGAGCTTTGACGTCGAGCGGCACGCCTACCCGGACCCTCCCAGATCCACCTCGAAGGCCTCGTACACCAGGTCCGCCCCCGCCTGGCGGTGCCGCACCAGCCGGCCCATCAGCGTGGTGACCTCCTCGCGGAAGGCGGGCAGGTCAGCGATGGTGCCCCCGTGCTCGAGGACGGCGAGGTAGGCGTCGATGTCCTCGGCATACCGTGCGTGCTCCCCCGTGAGCCGGTCGACGGCGGCGATCAGGCGCGGGGCCCCGTGCCGCACTCCGTCGTAGATGCCACCCGGCCCCTCGGTCAGCGACACGTGGTCGCGGAAGTCGTGCGAGAGCTCGGCCAGGGCAGCGCGGACCCGTTCGCGCCAGGCGCCGCCGCGTGCGATGGGTGAGGCCAGCGCCTCGTCGACGGCAGCGACGGAGTCACGCAGCTCGGCCCGGTGGGCCCGCACCCGCGTGATGTGTTGGGCGAAGTCGGCTTCCATGCGCACCTCCCTTGGCTCATGGTCCCGCCGCCGCCCCGGTCCGTCCACCCGGGGCCACGCGGGCCGACTACCCTCCAGTTCGTGGAGACCGTGCAGCCGTTGGCCATCGCGCCCGGCGGCGCTGCCGTGCAGGCGATGCCCGTCCTGCGACGCGCCCTGGCCGGTGAGCTCACGGTCCTGCCGTATGCCGCGGACGCAGCACCGCCGCCCGTCCCCCGGGGTGCCCTGCCCGACGAGGGCACCGCCCTGGTGGTCGGGACCTCGGGGTCCACGGGCGTCCCCAAGCTCGCGATGCTTCCCGGCGCCGCACTGGTCGCCAGCGCCGACGCGACCCACGAGCGCCTCGGCGGTCGCGGGGCCTGGCTGCTGGCCATGCCACCGCACCACATCGCGGGGGTCCAGGTGCTGCTGCGCTGCGTGGTCGCGGGTACCGAGCCCGGCTTCGTCGACCTCACCGGGGGCTTCACCGCCGCCGCCTTCGTCCGGGCCGCCACCGACTTCGGCGACTCCGGCGGCGGTCGGCGCTACACCGCGGTGGTCCCCACCCAGCTGCGGCGACTGCTCGACGACGCGGCCGCCGTGGAGGCCCTGGCCGGGTTCGACGCCGTGCTGGTGGGGGGTGCGGGCACCCCGCCCGGCCTCCTCGAGCGGGCCCGCGCCGCAGGCGTTCGGGCCGTGACGACCTACGGCATGAGCGAAACCTGCGGCGGCTGTGTCTACGACGGCGTGCCCCTTCCCGGTGCCCTCGTGCGCCTCGACGACGAGGGCCGCCTGCACCTGGGCGGGACCACCCTCGCGACCGGCTACCTGGGTCGACCGGACCTCAGCCGGGCCTCCTTCACCCGCGACCCGGAGGGGACCCGCTGGTTCCGCACCGACGACACCGGCCACCCCGACGACTCCGGCCGATGGCACGTCGACGGTCGCCTGGACGACGTGGTGGTCACCGGCGGCCTCAAGGTGTCACCCCGGGTCGTCGAGGACGCCCTCTGCGGGCTCGATGGCATCGGCGAGGCCGTCGTCGTGGGCGTGCCCGACCCCGAGTGGGGCCAGACCGTGGCCGCCGGCCTGGTCCTCGCACCCGGTGCCCCGGCACCCGGCCTCGCCGACCTGCGGGAGGCGCTGCGCGGCATACTCCCACCGCACGCCCTCCCCCGGCGGCTCCTCGTCCTGACCGAGCTGCCGTTGCGCGGGCCAGGGAAGCCCGACCGGGTGGCGGTGGCCGCCCGGTTCACCGACAGCCATGACACGATGGGGTCATGATCAGGCTGCTCCCCTGGCTGCTGGCGATCGCGCTCACCATCTACGCGGTCGTCGACTGCATCCAGACCGACGACTCCCGAGTCCGCGGCCTGCCCAAGGTGGTGTGGGTGCTGGTGATCCTGCTCTTCCCGCTGGTCGGCCCGATCGCGTGGTTCATCGCCGGCCGCCCCGAACGACCCCAGGCCGGTCGTAGCCAGCCACCGCGACGCCAGCCGCCGCGAGGACCCGACGACGACCCCGACTTCCTGCGCGGCCTCTGAGCCCCACCAGCCGCGCCCACCACTTCGAACCAGAGCGAGCACACCACCCCGAATGGCCACCCTGTCCCAGTGGATCGCCGGCGCCCGCCCGCGCACCCTCCCCGCCGCCATCGCCCCCGTCGTGGTGGGCACCGCCGCAGCAGCCCCGCTCGACCGGCTCAACCTCGGGTACGCCCTGCTGGCGATGCTCGTGTCCTTGGGGCTGCAGGTCGGGGTGAACTACGCGAACGACTACTCCGACGGCATCCGGGGCACCGATGCCGCCCGGGTCGGGCCGGTGCGGCTGGTCGGCCAGCGATTGGCCCGACCGGCCAACGTCAAGCTCATGGCCTTCTGCTTCTTCGGCGCGGCAGCCTTCGTCGGCCTGGCCCTGGTGGCGCTCAGCGAGGCCTGGGTGATGGTCCCGTTGGGCGGCCTGGCCGTGCTGGCGGCCTGGCGCTACACCGGCGGCGACAACCCCTACGGCTACCGCGGGCTCGGCGAGGTCTACGTCTTCGTGTTCTTCGGACTGCTCGCGACCCTCGGGACGCTCTACACCCAGGCCCACCAGGTCACCGGGATCGGCGTCGCCTGCGCGGTCGGCGTCGGCTCGATCGCCTCGGCCATCCTCGTGGCCAACAACCTGCGCGACATCCCCACCGACCGCGACACCGGCAAGCTCACCCTGGCCGTGCGGCTCGGCGAGCGTGGCACCCGCGTGCTCTACGTCGGGCTGGTCGTCATCGCCCTCGTCATGGTGGTCGTGGTGGCCCTGGCCTACCCCTGGGCGTGGCTGGCCCTGCTCGCGTTCGGGCTGCTGGTCAAGCCACTGGACGCCCTGCGCAGGGGCGCCACGGGTCGCGACCTGGTGCCCGTGCTCGCTTTCACCGGTCTCTTCGAACTGGCCTACGCGGTGGTCCTCGGCGTGGGCATCATCCTCAGCGCCGCCTGAGACCACCGGACGTCCCGGCCGCCCCTCCCCCGCCCGTGGTTTCCCTAACCTTTGCTAGCAATAGTTGGCCTAGAGCGGACACCCTGCACGGTGTCCACCTTCTCCTAACCCTTGCTAGCAAAGGTTAGGGAAAGCGGTCGGGGGTGGGTCAGCGGTACTCGACGGACCCCGGGTCGTCCTCGGCGTCCTCGGCGTCCTCATCCGCCCCCTGGACGGTGCCACCGCCGGACTGCCTGGCCTCGGCGCGGCGCTGCAGCCGCTCGGCGATCTGCTGGGTGCTCTCCTCGCGGAACCGCCCCAGCACGAAGAACGACAGCACCATCGAGATCAGCGCGCTGAGGACGAGGAGCATCCACTCCTGGCCGGGGTCACGCAGGCCGAGCAGCCAGAGCAGGGCCAGGACTCCGAAGAAGACCAGCAGCCGGAGCAGGGAGTAGCGAACCATGGATGTCTAGAGCCCCGAGTAGGAGTGCTGACCGACGAAGAACACGTTGACGATCGCGAAGTTGACGATGATGCAGGCGTAGCCGGCCAGCGCGATGTAGCTCGCGGTCTGGCGGCTGATGCCGCTCGTGGCGCGCGAGTGCAGGTAGGCGGCGTAGACCACCCAGATCACGAAGGTCCACACCTCCTTGGGGTCCCAGTTCCAGTAGGACGCCCACGCCTGCCGAGCCCAGATGGCACCCGCGATCAACGTGAACGTCCACAGGGGGAAGGCCACGATGTGCAGGCCGTATGCCGTGCGCTCCAGTGCCGCCGTGGCCGGGAACCGGTCCAGGACACTGGCCCGGCCGGAGCGCTCGAACGCGTCCTTGACGAGGTAGACCCCGGTGGCGGCCGCCGCGATCGTGAAGATGGAGGCAGCCAGCACGGCCACCGTGACGTGGATGACCAGCCAGTAGCTCTGCAGCGACGGCATCACCTGGGCCGCCTCGGTGTACCAGACGCGCAGGGCCATGCCGAGCACGAGCAGCACCGGCCCGGTGATGAACAGGCCGAGCCAGCGCAGGTCGCGCCTGGTCGACCAGAACGAGTAGGCGAGCACGGTGAACATCGAGCCCATCACCGCGAACTCGAACATGTTGCCCAGGGGCCAGCGGTGGACCGCCAGCCCGCGCAGCACCACGGACGCAGCCAGCAGGAAGCCACCCAGCCAGGTCGTCGTCGCGGCGATGCCGGCCGCCTTGCGCGCCCGCAGGGGCACCTCGGCGTCGGCGTCCCGCGTGGAAGCAGCCCGTGCACCGGACCCGGCGTCGGTCGCCCGGGCCGGAGCCCCGGCGCCCGCGCCCACGAGCTCCTGCTCGCGGTCGGCTGCGGTCTCCCGGTCTGCGGCCTCGCGACGTGCCACCAGGTCGCGCGCCGGCAACAGCCCGGCGAGGTAGACCGCGTGGCACAGCATCGCGAGGGTGAACACGGCCATTGCCGAGTAGAGGCTCACATTGGCGTAGCCCGCCAGCGTCTCGTTCGTCATGAGGTGCTGCCCGATCCTCGTTCCATGGTGGCGAGGATCTCCTCGACCACCTCCTGAAGCCCTTCGTCGTCGCCCTTGGCCAGGCCGCCGACAGTCACCACGGTACGGCCCTGCTCCTGCCCCGGCGACACCCGGACGAAGACGCGGCGACGCCTGACCACGAGCGAGCCGATCAACCCGGTCAGGGCGAGCAGCGCCGCGCCCAAGGTGATGAACTTGCCCGGGTCGTGCCGGACCGACAACCCGGCGAACCGCTCGACCCGGTCGAAGGTGATGCTGCCGCGGTCGCCCGGCAGCTGGACGGTCTTGCCGGGCTCGAGCCAGATCCGCAGGGGCTGGTCCTTCTCACCCTTGACCTGCGTCATCTCAGCGGTGTCGAGGACGTACACCGACTGCGGCCGCCCACCGGGGAACAGCGTTCCCTCGAACAGCGTCAGGGCCAGCGCTGGCTTCTTCGCGTCGGGAAAGATCGAGATCGGTCCCTGCTCGGGGTCGATGATGGCGGTCGGGAGGAAGATCCCGGAGAAGCCGAGCTGCTTGGGCTGCGCCCCGGGCACCTTGATGGCGCCGACCGAGGTGTAGTTGTTGTCCCGGGCGAGGAACGGCGTCGGTCCGCTGTAGACCTTGTTGCCGGCGGCATCGCGCACGGTGATCACCGGTGCATACCCGTTGCCCAGGAGGAAGACCCCCGCACCGTCCATCTCCAGCGGGTGGTTGACCTTGATCGTGTGGCTCTCGGTCGGCCCGCCCGGGGTGGCCGTGGTCGTCACGTGCGCGGTGAAGTCACGGGGTGATCCGAACTGGCCGCGCCCGGTGACGTTCTCCTCGAAGGTCGCGTCGAGCTGGTCGACCTTCAGCTGGAACGGCGACAGGTCCTCGGGGTTGACCCACGGCCCGGGGCTGAACGTGTCGTAGCGCAGCAGGGTGTTGGAGAACGTCTGCCCGACGGGGACGATCACGTCGCCCTTCCACCCGAACAGGTGCCCGATCGCCACGCCGATGATCACGAAGATCAGTGCCAGGTGGAAGACGAGGTTGCCGGTCTCCTTGAGGTAGCCCTTCTCGGCGCTGACCGACGAGCCGTCGTGGGTATGGGTGCGGAACCGCTTGCCACGCAACGCTTCCCGCACAGCAGCCAGCAGCGCCTCGGGCTCCCCATCGACCTCGCCCGTCGCGTTGGCCGGCAGCCGCTCGGGGCGGGCAGGTGCCCGCGGCGGCGTCGCCCGGATCGCCTTCCAGTGCACCCGGCTGCGGGGTAGCACGCAGCCGACCAGCGAGATGAACAGCAGCAGGTAGATCGCGGCGAACCACGGAGAGGCGTAGACCTCGAAGAACCCGAACCGGTCCAGCCACGGGCCCGCCGTCGGGTGGTTGGCGATGTAGTCGGCGGTGCGCGAGGCGTCGATGCTGCGCTGCGGCCAGATCGACCCCGGCAGCGCGGCGATGGCCAGCAGCAGCAGCAGGAAGAGCGCGGTGCGCATGCTGGTGAGCTGGCGCCACGTCCAGCGCGCCCACCCCATGGCGTCCAGCTTCGGCTGGGTGATGGTCTCGGCCACTCAGATCACCGTCTCGAATCCGCTGACGAGACTCGTCTGCAGGTAGCGCGTCCACGACTCCCAGACCCCGGAGACGAGCAGCAGCCCGATGAGGAGCAGCAGCGCACCCCCGAAGAGCTGGATGCCGCGCTGGTGGCGACGCAGGAGGGCCGACACCGCGCCGAAGCGCTCGTAGCCCGCGGCGATGAACAGGAAGGGCAGCCCCAGGCCCAGCGAGTAGGCGAGGGCCAGCACGATGCCGCGCGTCACCGCCGACTGGTCGCCGGTGAACGTCGCGAGGGTGACCACCGCGCCGAGCGTGGGACCGGTGCACGGCGCCCAGCCGAGGCCGAACACGGCGCCGAGCAGCGGCGCGCCGGCCAGGCCCGAGGCGGGTCGTCGGTGGAGCTTCAGCTCGCGCTGTGACCCCGTGCCGATGAAGACCAGAGCCATGAGGATGACGAGCACCCCGCCGACCCGCATGAGCAGGTCGCGGTGGATGACCAGGGCGGCGCCCACGCTCGCGAGGAAGGCAGTGGTGGCCATGAAGACGACGGTGAAGCCCAGCACGAAGAGCAGCGCGCCGAGCACCATCCGGTGTCGGCTGCGCTCGGCGAGCGACTCGTCGGACAGCCCGGTGACGTAGCCGAGGAACCCCGGCACCAGCGGCAGCACGCAGGGCGAGGCGAACGACACCAGGCCGGCGAGGGCGGCAACGGCCACCGCCACCGGGAGGGCACCGGTCGTCACCGTGTCCGCGACGTCAGCGATCATCAGGGCGCGCTACCCCTACTTCTCGGCCAGCACGTCGTCGACGAGCCCGGTGAGCGTCGAGGACGTCACCTGACCGGCCACGCGCGCGGCGATGCGACCGGTGCGGTCGAGCACCAGGGTGGTGGGCGGGAACGGCGCCTTGCCCTGCAGGGCGAGGATCATCGTGCCGCCCTCGTCGTTGAGGGAGGGGTAGGGGATGCCGTGCCGCTTCGCCGTCGCGGCCCCCGAGGCAGGGTTGTCGCGCGTGTCGATCCCCATGAACACCACGGGTTTTGCCGCGGCTGCGATGGAGTCCGCGGCCTTCTTCAGCTCAGGGGCCTCGGCCTCGCACGGCGGGCACCAGGAGGCCCAGACGTTGAGGACGACCACCTTGCCGGTCTCGTCCGAGACCGCCCAGGCGTCGCCGCTGAGGGTCTTTCCGGACAGTGCCACCGGCTTGCCGCGCTTGGCCGCGGCGATGGTCTCGATCGAGCCGTCGCCGGAGATGTAACCCTGGCGGCTGCCCGACTTGGCCTGTGCGGCGATGCTGTTCGGGTCCTGCGAGCAGGCGGCCACCGACATGGCGATGACCGGCGCCAGCACCAGGGCAGCGGCGCGCGGGGTACGAGCCCTCATCCGGTGCCGCCGTGCGAGCGGACGAGGAGGTCGGCGGCCGGCTCGGAGTAGGTGATCGACTCGAGCTCGTCGCCGACGTAGCTCAAGGTGGTGAGCGAGGCGAGCCGGCACTCGCGCCTGCGCGGGTCGTGCCACAGCCGCTTGCCGGTGAGGTGGTTGCGGGCGGTCCAGATCGGCAGCTGGTGGGAGACGATGACGGCCTCGTGCCCGCGCGCGTGCTCCCGGGCGTCGGTGATCGCCGACTCCATCCGGGCCGCGATGCGGACGTAGGGCTCGCCCCACGACGGCTCCATCGGGTTGGTCAGCCGACCCCAGTTGCGCGGGTGCAGGAAGGCCGTCGGGCGCATACCGGCCACGTGCTCGCCCTCGAAGGCGTTGCCCGCCTCGATCACCCGGTCGTCCGTCGTGATCGGTATGCCGTGCGACTCGGCGATCGGGGCGGCGGTCTCCTGGGCGCGGGTGAGCGACGAGGCGACGACGTGCGAGACGTCGTGGCTCTTGAGGTGGCGGGCCGCGGCCCGGGCCATCTCGCGCCCCAGCTCGGAGAGGTGGAAGCCGTCGAGCCGGCCGTAGAGGATCCCCTCGGGGTTGTGCACCTCACCGTGGCGCAGCAGGTGCACCACGGTGCGGTCGGCGGGGGTCATGACTCGATTCTCGCAAATGCCGCTGCGGCCGCCGACGCCGCGGCAGGTATGGCGCCCAACACCCGGTCGACGGCCGCGTCATCGTGGGCCGCACTGACGAACCACGACTCGAACGCGCTCGGCGGGAGGTAGACCCCCTGGCTGAGCATCGAGTGGAAGAAGGCGGCGTAGGCAGGGACGTGCTGGGCCCTGGCCTCGTCGTAGTCGCGCACCGCGCCGTCACGGAAGAACACGCTGAACATGCTGGCGGCGCGCTGGATGACGTGGGGCACCCCGGCCCTGCCGAGCTCGTGGGTCACGGCGCCGGTGATGGCGTCGGCCACCGTGTCCAGCCGGGCGTAGACCTCCGGCGTGCAGTGCCGCAGGGTGGCCAGCCCGGCCGCGGTCGCGACCGGGTTCCCCGACAGGGTGCCGGCCTGGTAGACCGGCCCGACGGGTGAGAGCAGGGCCATGACGTCAGCGCGGCCACCGAACGCCGCGGCGGGGAAGCCGCCACCCATCACCTTGCCGAAGGTGAAAAGGTCGGGGGCGCCCGCGGCATACGGGCCCTCCAGTCCGTACCACCCGGAGGCGGAGCAGCGGAAGCCCGTCATCACCTCGTCGCTGATGAGGAGCGCACCGTGGGCGGTGGTGATCCGGCGCAGGCCCTCGGTGAAGCCGGGACCCGGCGGCACCACCCCCATGTTGCCCGGGGACGCCTCGGTGATCACCGCAGCGATCTCGGGGCCGCGCTCGGCGAAGGCCGCCTCGACGGCGGCGAGGTCGTTGAACGGCAGCACGATCGTCTCGGCGGCCATCTCCTTCGGCACGCCCGCGGAGTCGGGCAGCGCGAAGGTCGCGACGCCCGAGCCGGCCTGGGCCAGCAGGGAGTCGACGTGGCCGTGGTAGCAGCCGGCGAACTTCACCACGAGGGAGCGGCCGGTGTAGCCGCGAGCCAGCCGGATGGCGCTCATGGTCGCCTCGGTACCGCTGGAGACCAGGCGCACCTGCTCGACCGGCTGCACCCGGGCCACGATCTCCTCGGCGAGCAGGACCTCGTTCTCCGAGGGGGTGCCGAAGGAGAAGCCGAGCGCGGTGGCCCCGCGGACGGCGTCGAGGACGGCCGGGTGGGCGTGGCCGAGGATCATCGGACCCCACGAGCAGACCAGGTCGACGTAGTCCCGCCCGTCGGCGTCGCGCAGGTGGGCCCCCGCGCCCGAGACCATGAACCGGGGCGTCCCGCCGACCGCGCGGAAGGCGCGCACGGGCGAGTTGACCCCGCCGGGGGTGACCGCGAGGGCACGCTCGAGCAGTGCCTGCGAGGCCGGGGCGTCGAAGGGGTAGGACGTCATGGGCACAGTGTCCCAGCCGGACCTGAGCGCCGTCCTGACGGGTCGGTCGCGCCGGACCGTGCCACGGGCAACGGTGTCGCGGGCGCCGTCAGACCTCGCTGCAGGCGGGCAGGTCGCCGGCGCCGTGGATGGCCTCGGTGATCGCGGTCATGGCGGCCCCGAGCATCACGAACTGCTCGGAGCTCATCGCGTCGACGATGTTGCGGCGCACGCTCTCGATGTGGATGCGGGCCATCTCCTCGACCGCGTCGCGGCCCAGGTCGGTCAACACCAGCTCGACCCCACGCCGGTCCTGCAGGCAGGACTCGCGGCGCACCCAGCCCCGCTTCTCCAGGCGGGCGGCCGTGTGGGTCAGGCGGCTGCGCGACTGGACCACCAGGTCGGCGAGCGCGGACATCCGCAGCCGGCGGTCCGGGGCCTCGGAGAGCATGGAGATGATCTCGTACTCCGACAGCTGCACGCCGTGGGACTGCAGGTCCCGGTCGAGGACTGCCTCCAACAGGCGGCTGCCGTGCAGGTAGGCACGCCAGACCTGCTGCTCCTCGGTGCTCAGCCAACGGGGCGGCGCGGTGACGGTGCTCATGGGTCCAGTATCCCACCTGTTCTCAATTGTTGAAATATAAATGAGATGCGCTATGTTGCACACCAGGACAGCGCGGATCCCCCCGCACCCCACATCCACAAGGAGTAACCATGGCAAGCATCAAGGACCTTCCCGCCGGCACCTGGAACGTCGACGCCTCGCACAGCGAGCTCGGCTTCACCGCCCGCCACCTGATGGTCACCAAGGTCCGCGGCCAGTTCAAGGAGTTCGAGGGCACCGTCGTCGTCGGCGACGACGTCACCGACTCCAAGGTGACGGCCGTGGCCCAGATCGGCTCCGTCGACACCGGTTCGGCCGACCGCGACGCCCACGTCAAGAGCGCCGACTTCTTCGACGCCGACAACAACCCCACCATGACCTTCACCTCCACCGAGGTCACCGAGGACGCGCTCAAGGGCGACCTGACCATCAAGGGCGTCACCAAGCCGGTCGTCTTCGACCTCGACTTCGGCGGCCTGGCCACCGACCCGTGGGGCAACGCGAAGGCCGGCTTCGAGGCCACCACCGAGATCAACCGCAAGGACTGGGGCCTGGAGTGGAACGTCGCCCTCGAGGGTGGCGGCGTGCTCGTCTCCGAGAAGATCAAGGTCAACCTGGACATCCAGCTGGTCAAGGCCGCCTGACCGTCCACCGCGAACCCGACGCGGCCCGGCCCCTGGGGGGAGCCGGGCCGCGTCGTCGTGGTGCGGGGCCGGGACGCCGCCAGTACGGCGGCGCCCCGGGTCCTCACTTCAGGCGCGCGCTCGAGGCGAGCGTGCCACCTGTGGTGTCGAGCCAGCCGACCAGCACCTGCGCGCGGCCGGACAACGCCCGGTCGAGCGGCACCCGGACCGTGCTCAGCCCGGCCCGGCCCACCGTGACCGTGGTGGAGCCGGCAGTGCCGGACCCGTCCACGACGAACACGTGCGCCGTGCCCTTGTCGTTGGCCCGCAGGCGGACCTCGACGACACCGTGGCGGACCGAGGCCCGGTCGACCCAGCCGCTGTCACCGCGAGCGCTCGCGGGGTCCCCGGCCAGTGGCACGTTGTTCGTGACCGCCTGGGCCAGGCTCTGCGGCGAGTCCAGCGAGGACAACGCGCTGAGCGGCACGATCGGGTCCGGCGCCGTGGTCGGACGACCGGCCGGGGGCGTGTAGCCCTCGACGGCCGCCTGGCCCCAGCGGTACGGGTCGCCCTGGACGCCACCCCAGGTGGACCAGCCGATGCGCGTCTGGCCCGTCTTGTCCTGGGTGTCGGAGTCGTAGACGAACAGGTTCAGCCCGAGGTGCTCGGGGTCGACCGCGCCGGGCAGCAGCGCCATCGGGATCGCCGTCTCCACGGTGTAGCCGGTGTAGGGGGCGGTCACCGTCGATGCGATCCGCATGCCCGGCGCCACCTCCGACCCCGGGCCCTGGTGGTTGTCGGCATCCCGCTCGAAGCACGGTCCGCCCTCGGTGGTCACCGGGAGGAGAGCCGCCTTGAACGTCGTCGACGTGTTCTCCGACGTCCCACGCGGGTCGATCGCGAGCTCGACCGAGTCCGTGCGCCAGTGCCGCTTGCAGTCAGCGGCGTCCAGCGTCGTCCCCAGGGTGTCGTCCACCACGGTGACGAGGACGAACAGGGTGTCGCCACGCCAGGCCACCTTCGCCGTCGCCGAGCAGTCGGCCGCCGACGAGCAGGGCGAGCCCTCCCACAGCCGGGAGATGTCCAGCGCCGGGCCGGGGTACTCGCCCGCGCTGTCCACCCCGTCGATGGTCGGGTCGGCCGACGCCTGGGCGATGGTCGTGCGCGGCACGAGCTCCAGCGCAGCTGCACTGGTGCTCGGCCCCGCCCCGGAGGTCGTCCGGATCGTGTAGGCGTAGTCACCGGCCGGTGCACCCGGCGTGCCGCCCTGGTTCGACGTCTTGAGCGCCGGGTCGGTGTTGGTCACGGTGAAGGTCACCGCACCCGTGCCGCCCGCAGCGATCGGACCGTATGCCGCCGAGGCCGGCGACGCGGCGAAGCCGGCCGGCAGCTCCAGCGAGACCGTCCCGGACTGGGGTGAGGCGGCGTTGTTGCGCAGGTCCACCCGCACCTGACGGGTCTGGCCGGTGGCCAGCGAGACCACCGGGGACACCGTGCCGGTCAGCTGGGGCTGCCCGGCCGGGCCGGTGGCCCACTTCTCGAAGTCGGACACCTGCGGGAGCAGCTGCTGGGTGGCAGCGACCGCCGGGACGAGCAGGACGGGACGATCGGCATACCCCGATCCCTCATGGGTGCGCAGTCGCACGCCCACTCGCGCCCGGTCGCCCACCGTGGCGCCGGCCGGCGCCGTGACGGTGAAGACCCGGCGCACGGTGCGCCCGCGGTCGAGGGTGCCCACGGTGCCGTGCCCGGTCGCGGTCCAGCCGCTGGGCAGGGTGAGGTCGAGCCGCACGTCGCGCAGCCGGTCGCGCGGTGGCGCCGTCACCTCGACGGTCGCCTGGAAGGACTGGCCCGCCAGCACCCCGAACGTCCCCGTGCTGACCCGCAGACCGGTGCCGAGGGGCACGGTCCCGCGCGGGTGGGTCAACGCCCCGGCGAGCGCTGCGGTCGGGTCGGCCGCGGCTGCCGAGCCGGGCTCGGGGAAGGGTACCCGGGAGTCGATCTGCTGCAGGAAGTCGCAGCCCAGGGCGTTGGGGTCGCTCGAGACGTCCGGAAAACCGGCCCAGCCCTGGGAGGCGTACTGGCGCTGGGCGGTGCGCTCGATGGCCGCCCAGGTCTGTCCGGACCTGGCCCGCTCACCGGACCAGACGCCGTAGAGGTTCTGGGTGGCATCGCGCAGGGTGAACGCGCTGGCACAGGTCGGCCCGGCGGGCGCGCTGGCGGCCGAGCCGCGCACCATCAGGCGTGCGGGGGCGAACGCCGTGAGCCCCTCGCGCTTGATCTGCTCGGGGAACCGTTTCGGGTCCGCGGCAGCCGCGAACGCCTCGATGGCCAGCCGACCGGCCTCCTGGTGGTTGCCGTGGTTGCCCGGCGACGGCGCCGGGTTCATCGTCACGAGGATCTCCGGCTTGGTCTGGCGGATGATCCGCACGACCTTCCCGAGGGTCTCCTCGTGGCCCCAGATCTGTTGCGTCAGCGGGTCGCTGACCGTGTAGTAGAAGTCGACCTTGTCGAGGTTGAAGACGTTGGTGATGCCGGCCATCCCGACCGCCGAGCGTTCCTCCTTCTCGCGCAACAGGCCCAGCGCGGGCCCCTCCTCCGGACCGACCGCGTTGCCGCCACCCTCTCCGCGCGTGACGGTGATGACGCCGGTGCGGACGTGGTTCTGCTCACCCCACTCGCCGAAGGTGGACAGCAGACCCGCCTCGTCGTCGGGATGGGCGCCGATGAACAGCGCGCCGAGGTCGACCGCCTTCCCGGCCGAGGTGGTGCGGTCCGGGGGTCTGGGCCCGCCCCCGCCGTCGTGCGCGGCCGCTGGGGCCGCCGCGGCGAGCCCCGTCGCGGTCACGACCGCGAGAGTGGTCGCCGCCACGACGGCGACCCTCCGGTGCCTGGCTGTCAGTCCGATCATCATTGACCTCCTGTTGGGGTGCGGAACTGCTGACTACTCCCGGACGGCCCCCTCGAGCATCCCGGCGATGAAGTGGCGCTGGAGGAAGAGGTAGAGCACGACGACCGGTGTCGCGACGATGCACGCGCCGGCAGCCAGCAGGGTGAACCCCTGGGTGTACTGGCCCTGGAAGAAGGCCAGGCCGAGTGGCGCGGTGCGCAGCGACTCGGAGGTGACCATGACCAGGGGGATGAGGAACTCGTTCCAGGTCCACATGAAGACGAGCACGGTCAGGGTGACGATCGCGGGACGCGCCAGCGGCACCAGGACCTGCCAGAGGATCCTGCGGGTCGAGGCGCCGTCGAGGCGGGCCGCCTCGACCAGGGCCCGGCTGCTGCTGCGGAAGTAGGCGCGCATCCAGAAGGTGCCGAAGGCCACCGACTGGGCCACCTGCGGAAGGACGACCGCCCAGATGGTGTCGGTCAGGCCCAGCGCCCGGAGGTCGTAGTACAGCGGGACCAGGACGGCCTCGCTCGGCATCATGATGCCGAGCAGGAAGACGTAGAAGATGACCGTCGAACCACGAAATCTCATGGTGCCCAAGGCGAAGCCGCTGAGGATCGAGAGCACCACGCTGACGACGACCACGGTGGTGGAGACCAGGAGGCTGGTGCGCAGGTAGCTCCCGAACCGCCCGACCTCCCACGCCTGGGAGAAGTTCTCGACGTGCAGCCCCAGCACCCCGCCACCGGCTGCGCTCCCGGCCGCGTCGTCGGGGCCGAGCGCAGCCACGACCACCGTCAGGACCGGGTAGAGGGCGAACACCGCGAAGGCGACCAGGATCGCGTAGTTGGCCGCCCGTTCGGCACCGGAGACCTTCATCCGCGGTCCCGGTCCGCGATCCGCGTGATGCCGAAGGAGATGACGAAGATGATCAGGGTCAGGACGACGGCGACCGCGGCGGCCGAGCCGACCCTGCCGAGCTGGAAGGCGCGGTGGTAGACCTCGTAGGAGGGCACCGAGGTGCTGGTGCCGGGGCCGCCGCGGGTGGTGACGTAGACGAGGTCGAAGGTGCGCAGCGCGGCGATCACGGTGAGGGTCAACGCCACCGAGATCTCCCCGCGCACCGAGGGCAGCGTCACCGAGAAGAACTCGCGGAACGGACCCGCCCCGTCGAGGCGCGCCGCCTCGTACAGCTCGCCGGGGATCCGGCCCATTCCGGCGAGCAGCAGCACGGTGACGAGCCCGATCTCGAACCAGGTGCCGATGAACCCCACGGCGGGCAGGGCCGCCGCGTAGTCACCCAGCCAGCCCCGGGCCAGGCTGTCGAGGCCGACGGCGCGGAGCAGGTCGTTCAGGCTCCCGTCGGGGGCATACATCCGGCGCCAGGCCACGGCGATGACCACCATCGCCACGACCTGGGGCAGGAACACCACGGTGCGGAAGAACGCCAGCCCACGCACCCGCGACCGGTTGAGGATCGAGGCGAGGCCCAGGCCGACGACGACCGGCACCGCGGCGTAGAAGAGCATCAGCACCAGGGCGTGGCCGAAGGAGGCGCGCAACGCTGCGTCGGTGAAGACCTCGGCGTAGTTGTCCAGCCCCGCCCACGTCGCGAGCGTGTTGCCGTTCCAGTCATAGAGCGAGATCTGGATCGAACGCCCCAACGGGTAGAGCAGGAACGCCGCGTAGACCGTGAATGCCGGCAGGAGGTAGAGGTAGGCGATCCTGCGCGGTTCGCCCGGTGGACCCGTGCTGGGGCGCACGGGCCCACCGAGGGCGCGGTCGGCCATGGTCAGCCGTTCGACGCCACGAAGGCGCTGTAGTCCTTCTCGACGGTGTCGAGGAACTGCTGGGGGGTGGCCTTCTTCGCGATCAGGTCCTGCAACGCGGCTCCCAACGTGTCAGCCATGGTCGGCGTCGCGTAGTCCAGGTAGGGCACCAACGCGTCCTTCTCGACGGCGGTCCCGAAGGCGGCGAAGACGTCCTTGCCGAGCGGGTCGGTGGCCTGCTGGGCGGCGGTGTCCACGATCGGCAGGTTGTCGTTCTTGGCGAGCACCCCCATGGCGGCGGTGTTGGTGATGAAGTCGATGTAGGCCGCGGCGGCATCCTGGTGCTTGCTCTTGCTGGAGATCGCCCACGGGATGCCCGTGCCACCGGTTGCGGCCGGGTTGCCCTGCGCCGCCGGCGGCAGCATGAACGACACGTCGCCGCCCATCGCCTTGCTGAGGTCGGCCTGCAGCCAGGTCCCGGCGATGAGGTAGTCGCCCTTGCCCTTGGAGAAGGCCTGCCAGGCCGGGTCGTAGCCGAGCCCGTTGACGTCCTTGGCGAAGTAGCCCTTGTCGACCCAGTCGACCATGGTCTGGGCCGCCTTGGTGTTGGCCGACGTGGTCCAGGACCCGCCCTTCTGCCCGAAGCCGAGGGTCCGGATGTCCTCCGGCGCCACGTTCTGCGCCTGCACGGTGCCGAAGACGTGGATGGCCGGCCACTTGTCGAGGTTGCCCAGGACGAGGGGCAGGTCGCCCTTGGCCTTGAGCGTCGCGAGGCTGGACTCGAAGTCGGCCCAGGTCTGGGGGAGGTTGACGCCGGCCGCCTTGAGCTTCGCGGTGTTGACGTAGATCCCGACGACCTCGCCGACCTGGGGAAGGCCGTAGAGGGACCCGGTGCCGAAGGTCTTGCCGTCCGGGGAGTACGAGGAGTACTTGCGCACCGACTCGGGGTACCGCTGGTCCCACTGGTAGGCCTTGGCGTACTGGTCGAGGGAGGCCAGCTGCCCCGCCTGGACGAAGGCGCCCATGTCGGGGCGGCCGTTGTTGGCCTGGAACACGTCGGGCGGCTCGTTACCGGACAGCGCCAGCTTGAGCGTCGTTCCGAGGTCGTCGAAGGACCGGGTGACGCGGTTGAGCTTGATGTTGGGGTACTTGGCCTGGAACTGCGCGTTCAGCGCCTCGATCTGCGCCTTCTGGCCACCGCGCACCTCCTGGTCCCACACCGTCAGGGTCACCTCGCCCATCGCGGCGGCGTCGGTCGTCACCGACCCGGTCGGGGTCGTGCCCGCGGTGTCGGCGGTCGAGCCGGGCGTGCAGGCGGCCAGGGCCACCGCAGCTATCAGCCCGGCGGCGGCCAGCAGGGTCGTGGGTCGGCTCCTCATGGACGTGCTCCTTGTTCGGGGTTCGGGAAAGGGGCAGTGCGGTACTTGCGGTTGCTCACGGGTAACCCTCGACGTCGACGTGTCGGGCGATCGTCGCCGAGGCGCGGCGGCCGACCCCGAGGGGGATGTCAGGTACCAGGTCGTCGAGGAAGGCGTAGCGGCGCATCAGGGACTGGTGGTAGCTCCCGCTGTTGTCCATCGCCCGCTGGTGGGCCCACCAGTCTGCGAGGTCACCCCACCCGGGAGCAGCCAGGGACCCGCCGAACTGCTGCACCGAGAGCGAGGAGCACAGCGAGGCGAACGACAGCCGCTGTTGCAGGGGCCATCCCGCCAGGGTGCCGAGGACCATCGCGGCGCCGAAGACGTCGCCGGCGCCGGTCGGGTCGAGGGCGGGCACCCGCAGGGCCGGCACCTGGGCCTCCTCGCCGGTCGACGAGTCGATCGCCATCGCCCCGTGCTCACCGTGGGTCACCACCGCGAGTGGCACCCGGTCGGCCAGGGCGTAGAGGGCCTCGCTGGGGGTGTCGGAGCGGGTGTAGGCCATCGCCTCGACCGCATTCGGCAGGAAGGCGTGGCAGACCGCGAGCTGGTCCAGGACGTCGGTGGACCACCGGCCGCTGGGGTCCCAGCCGACGTCGGCGAAGACCAGCGCGCCGTCACTCGCCGCCATCTGCACCCAGGTCGGCTCGTCGGCGATGAGCGGCCGGTCCTCGGACAGCTCGGCCATCACGGCGCGAGCCCGCGGTGGGCGACCGATGAGCTCCGTGGGGCCGATCGGCGACCGGTGCCCGTGGCTGACCATGCCCCGGTCGCGGTCGACGGCCATCGAGACGGTCACCGGGGAGTGCCACCCGTCGAAGCGCCGCGACCGCGAGAGGTCGACGTGCTCGAAGTCGGCCAGGGTCTCCCAGCAGAAGTCGCCGTAGGCGTCGTCCCCGAAGGCCGCGGCGAGCGAGGTCCGCAGGCCCAGGCGCCGGGCCGCCACCGCGAGGTTGGCGATGCCGCCGGGACACGAGCCCATCCCGTCGGCCCACACCTCCTGGCCGCCCTGGGGCAGCGCGTCGAGCCCGGTGAAGATGATGTCGAGGAAGACGGTGCCCCAGACGAAGACGTCGATGTCGGGAACATCGGGGCCCCGAGAGAGGGCGAGGGGGTCGAACACCTGCTCCGGCACGGCGCTGGCTCCTGTCGTCGGTCGGCTCCGGACCAGAATGCACCCAATCGCGCAACCAGACAAGCAAAAACCTTCAAGAATCTTCATCATCATGCGTGCTCTGCAGGGATCTGCTTGTTATGTTGCTCGTATGCGGGCCACCCGACAGCAGTCGATCGTGGGTCGGCTGCGTGCCCACGGCACCGCGTCCACCGAGGAGCTGGCCGACCTGTGTGCCGTCAGCATCGCCACGGTGCGCCGCGACCTGATCGACCTGGAGACCCAGGGGATCCTGCGCCGCGTGCACGGCGGCGCCGTCGTCGTGACCGGCCCGGACGCCGACGTCTCGCGCGGCTTCGCCGAGGTGGCGGCCAGCGACGCTGCCGACAAGCAGTCCGTGGCCGAGCGGGCGGCGGCACTCGTCGAGGACGGCGACTGCGTGCTGCTCGACATCGGCACGACGACGATGATGCTGGCGCGCGCCCTGCGCGGTCGCCCGGTCACCGTCGTCACGGCCAGCCTGGCCGTCCTCGACGTGCTGCGCGACGACCCCGACGTCGAGCTGGTCCTGCTGGGCGGCATGGTGCGCCGCACCTACCACTCCCTCGTCGGCGCCCTGACCGAGGACGCGCTGCGCCAGGTCCGGGCGAGCCGCGTCTTCCTCGGGGCGAGCGGGGTGACCCCGGACGGCACCGTGCTCGACACGACGATGGTCGAGGTGCCCGTGAAGCGGGCGCTGCTGCGCGCCGGGGCCGAGTCCGTGCTGCTGGTCGACCGACACAAGTTCCCCGGCACGGGCAACCTGCGCGTCTGCGGTACCGACCAGATCGACGTCCTCATCACCAACCCGGGCGCCGACGACACGACGACACAGGCCTGCCGCGAGGCGGGCACGGAGGTGCTGTTCGCATGAGGCTGGCGATCCTGGGCGGCGGAGGCTTCCGCACGCCCCTCGTCTACGGTGCACTGCTCACCGACCGGCACGAGCGCCGCGTCGACGAGGTGCGCCTGCACGATGTCGACGAGTCTCGCCTCGCAGCCATCGCCAGGGTCCTGGCGGAGATGGGCGAAGGTCACCAGGACGCCCCCGTGGTCCGGACCACGACCAACCTCGACGAGGCCCTCGAGGGTGCGGACTTCGTCTTCTCCGCGATCCGGGTCGGCGGGCTCGAGGGGCGCACCGCCGACGAGCGGGTCGCGCTCGACCTCGGGCTCCTCGGGCAGGAGACCACCGGCCCCGGTGGCCTGTCCTACGGGCTGCGCACCATCCCCGTGGCGCTGCACGTCGCGCAGCGGGTCCAGGCGGTGGCCCCCGACGCCTGGGTCATCAACTTCACCAACCCGGCCGGCATGATCACCGAGGCCATGCAGGCCGTCCTCGGCGACCGGGTCGTCGGCATCTGCGACTCCCCCATCGGCCTGGGCCGGCGCGCTGCGGCGACCCTCGGGCTCGACCCCGCGGCCACCACCGTCGACTACGTCGGGCTCAACCACCTCGGCTGGCTGCGCGGCGTCCGCCACCACGGCGTCGACGTGCTGCCACAGCTGCTCGCCGACGACGCCCTGCTCGGGTCGATGGAGGAGGGGCAGCTCTTCGGGCTGGACTGGCTCCGGACGCTCGGCTCCATCCCCAACGAGTACCTCTACTACTACTACTTCACCCGTGACGCCGTCCGCTCCATCACCACGGCGGCCCAGACCCGCGGTGAGTACCTGCTGGACCAGCAGCGCGGCTTCTACGCCGCCGTCGACCGCTCCCCGTCCGGGGCGCTGGGCGAGTGGGACCGCGTGCGGATGGAGCGCAACGCCACGTACATGAAGGAGGCCAGGGACGAGGGCGAGGAGCGCGACGAGGGCGACGTGCAGGGGGGTGGCTACGAGGGCGTGGCCCTGGCCATCATGGCCGCCATCTCACGCGGCGAGCCCGCCTCCCTGATCCTGAACGTGCGCGGCGCGGGTGCGGTGCCGGGCCTCCCCGCGGACGCCGTGGTCGAGGTGCCCTGCACCGTCGACGCGGACGGCCCGCGCGTGGTGCCGGTGAGCCCGCTGACGGGGCACCCGCTCGGCCTGGTGCAGCAGGTCAAGGCCGTCGAGCGCCTCGTGATCGAGGCGGCCCGCACCGGTTCGGAGCGGCTCGCGGTGGAGGCGTTCGCCCTGCACCCGCTGGTCGACTCGGTCACCGTCGCGCGCGAGCTGCTCCGGGGCTACCGCAGCCGCATCCCGCAGGTGGACGCGGTCTTCACCCACTGAGCGCCGGGCGGACCGGTCAGCCCAGCAGCCGGGCGGCCTCGACGGCGTAGTAGGTCAGGATGATCTGGGCGCCGGCCCGACGGATGTTGAGCAGCGACTCCAGCACCGCTCGCTCGCGGTCGATCCAGCCGCGCTCGGCAGCCGCCTCGATCTGGGAGTACTCCCCCGAGATCTGGTAGGCCGCGACGGGCACCGGCGACACCGACGCCGCTGCGGCCACGATGTCGAGGTGGGGCGTGGCCGGCTTCACCATGATGATGTCGGCGCCCTCGGCGATGTCGAGCTCGATCTCGCGCAGCGCCTCGGTCGCGTTGGCCGGGTCCTGCTGGTAGGTGGCGCGGTCACCCTGGAGGGAGGACTGCACGGCCTCCCGGAACGGGCCGTAGAGCCCGGAGGTGTACTTCGCGGCATACGCGAGGATCACGGTGTCGGTGAAGCCCTCCGCGTCCAGCGCGGAGCGGACGTGCGCGACCTGGCCGTCCATCATCCCGGACAGCCCCAGCACGGGGGCCCCGGTGCGGGCCTGCGCGAGCGCCATCGCGGCATACCGCTCCAGGGTGGCATCGTTGTCGACCCGCCCGGCGTCGTCGAGGACCCCGCAGTGGCCGTGGTCGGTGAACTCGTCGAGGCACAGGTCGGCCATCACGACGAGCCGGTCGCCCACCTCGTCGACGAGGGCGGCCAGCGCCCGGTTGAGGATCCCGTCGGGGTCGTCGGCACCGGAACCGACCGCGTCCTTGGCCGCGGGGACGCCGAAGACCATCAGGCCGCCGATGCCGGCGTCCGCAGCCTCACGGGCGGCCTCGAGCAACGAGTCCATGGTGTGCTGGACGACGCCCGGCATGGCCGAGATCGCCACCGGCGCGTCGATGCCCTCGCGGACGAAGACGGGCAGCACGAGCTCGGCAGGGTGCAGCCGGGTCTGCGCGACGAGGCGACGCATCGCCACGGACTGGCGCAGCCGACGGGGCCGGACCACCGGTCCCGTCGGCCGTGCACCGCCTGCCACTACTTGGCCCGGCGCCGCGACGACGTCTTCCTCGCACTCGGGCGCAGCACGTCCTCGCCCGCCTCGGCGGCAGCCGAGGCCAACCCCAGGCCGAAGTCCGCGAGCGCGTCGACCAGGGCGTCGGAGGAGGCCTCGGGGGCGAGCACATCGACCCGGAGGCCGTGCTCCTCGGCGGTCTTGGCGGTCGCCGGCCCGATGCAGGCGATCACCGTGGAGGGGTGCGGCTTGCCGGCGATGCCGACCAGGTTGCGCACCGTCGAGGACGACGTGAACACCGCGGCGTCGAACTGACCGCCCTTGATCGCCTCCCGGATGTGGGCGGCCGGCGGCGCGGCACGGACGGTGCGGTATGCCGTGACGTCGTCCACCTCCCAGCCCATCTCCTGCAGCCCGGCCACCAGGGTGTCGGTGGCGATGTCGGCGCGCGGCAGGAAGACCCGGTTGATCGGGTCGAGCAGCTCGTCGAACGGCGGCCAGTCGGCGAGCAGGCCGCTGGCCGAGCTCTCCCCGGTGGGGACCAGGTCGGGCACGATGCCCCACTCGCGCAGCGCCGCAGCGGTGACCCCGCCGACGGCGGCGATCTTGAGGCCGGCGAACGCGCGGGCGTCGAGGCCGAACTCCTCGAACTTCTCGCGCACCGCCTTCACCGCGTTGACCGACGTGAAGCCGATCCACTCGTAGCGACCGGTGACCAGACCCTTGACCGCGCGCTCCATCTGCTGGGGCGTGCGGGGTGGCTCGACGCTGATCGTCGGCACGACCTCGGCGGTCGCACCGTAGGACTCCAGCCGGGCGATGGTCGAGCCGGACTGCTCCTTGGTGCGGGGCACCAGGACGTTCCAGCCGAACAGCGGCTTGCTCTCGAACCACGACAGCTGCTCGCGCAGCGCCACGGTGGAGCCCACGACGGCGAGCGCCGGGAACTCCACGGTCTTCATCACCGAGGCGACCTCGCCGAGGGTGGTGACGATCGTGGACTGGCGGATCGTGGTGCCGCGCTCGGTCAGGGCGACCGGGCTGGACGCCGACCGGCCCGCTGCGAGCAGCTTGCCGAGCGCGACGCCGAGGTCCTCCGGGGCACCGAGGAGCACGACGGTGACCGCCTCGCCGATCGAGGACGACCAGTCGACGGAGCGGTCGTTGGCCGCGATCACGTGCACGGCGGGCGAGTGGCTCGAGGTGAGCGGGATGCCCGCGTAGGTCGGCACGGCCGAGACCGCACTGACGCCGGGGACGACGTCGAAGCCGACGCCCGCCTTGTGGCAGGCGAGCGCCTCCTCGGCGAGGCCGTTGAAGGTCCCCGGGTCGCCGTCCATGAGGCGCACGACGAGGCCGCCGCGGGCGGCCTTGGCCGCCTTGACGACCAGCTTGGCACGCGAGGCGTGGGTCAGGGGCTGGCCGTGGTCGCCGTGACCGGCGTCGATGACCTCGACGTCAGGACGGCAGTAGCGCGCGACGACGGACTCCCGCGCGACCTGGTCGATGACGACGACGTCGGCCGCGGCGAGGAACTCCACGGACCGGACCGTCATCAGGCCGGCGTCGCCCGGGCCGGCGCCGACGAAGGCGACCCGGCCGGGCTGGCGGGTGGTGGTCTTGGTGGTGGGCTGGGTCGAGCGCGTGGGGCTCACTGGGCACGCTCCGTGCTGTCGTGTTCTGGGCGGCGGACGGGGGCGGCGAGCGGATGGTCTCCGGTCGCCATGGCTGGGTCTGGGGGCGCACTGTCGGGCGGCCACGACCCACCGGGGGTCGCCGGTGGTCGCTCCTCGGGCCCGCGCAGGACCTCGGCACCGTCCTCGAGCAGCGTGCCCGCCAGTCGGCGACCGATCAAGTCCGCATCGGCGACGGGGCCCACGAGTGAGCGGCGCAGGTCGAAGGATCCGTCGACGGCTCCGACGAAGGCACGCAGTGACAGCTCGACGCCGTCCTCACCCTCGACGATCTCGGCCAGGGCGCCGATCGGGGCCGAACAGCCGGCCTCGAGGGCGGCCAGGACGGCGCGCTCGGCGGTGACGCAGGCCCGGGTGTCGGGGTCCTCCAGCGGTCGGACCGCGGCGAGGGTGGCCTCGTCGTCGGCGCGGCACTCGACCGCGAGCGCGCCCTGCCCGGGGGCCGGCAGCATCTGCAGCGGGTCGATGGTCTCGGTGACCTCGCCCAGGCGGCCGAGGCGGGCCAGTCCGGCTCGCGCGAGGACGACGGCATCGACGGCACCGTCGGTGACCAGCCCGATCCGGGTGTCGACGTTGCCGCGGATGTCCTTGAAGGACAGGCCAAGACCGAGCGCCGCCAGCTGGGCGACCCGGCGCGGTGAGCCGGTGCCGACGACCGACCCCTCGCCGAGCTCGCCCAGGGTGCGCCCGTCGGAGGCGACCAGGGCATCGCGCGGGTCCTCCCGGGTCGGCACCGCCGCGACCACCAGGCCCGGCTCGGGCGTCGTGGGCAGGTCCTTGAGGGAGTGCACGGCCAGGTCGACCTCGCCGGCGACCAGCGCCTGGCGCAGCGCCGCGGCGAAGACACCGGTGCCACCGATCGAGGACAGTGACGCGGTCGAGGTGTCACCCTCGGTGACGATCTCCACGAGCTCGACGTCGTGACCGGCCGCGCGCAGCAGGTCGGCCACCCAGGTCGACTGGGTGGTGGCCAGGGCACTGCGCCGGGTGCCGAGCCGCAGGGTCTGGGGGGCTCCGGGGGTCACGGCATACCTCCCCGGTCGGGCGGGGGCACGCTGGAGGTCACGGCCTCGCCGGGTCCGAGGTCGAAGAGCTCGCGCAGCGCCTGGGCGTAGCCGTCGCCCTGTCCGCCGACGGCGAGCTCCTTCACGCGCACGGTGGGGGTGTGCAGCAGCTTCTCGACGATGCGGTGCACCGTGAGCTGGACCTCGGCGCGAGCCACGTCGTCGAGGTCGGGCAGGCGCTGGTCGAGCCGGGTGAGCTCACCGGCGACCACGTCGGCGGCGTGTGAGCGCAGGGCGGCGACGGTCGGGGCGACGGACTCCGCCGCCCGCGAGGTGAGGTAGGCCGCGACCTCGCCGATGACCAGGTCGGCCACCTCGCGCACCTGCGGCGGCGTGGTGCCCCCGGAGAGCTGCTCGCCGAGCTCGGCGAGCCCGACGAGGCTGACCCCACGCAGCGAGTCCACCTCCACGGCGACGTCGTGGGGCAGGGCGAGGTCGAGGTAGACCTGCGGGCGGCCGCCGCGGGCGATCTGGGCGTCACCCGCTGTGGCGAGGTCGACGACCACCCCGGTCGACCCGGTGCAGGAGATGACCACGTCGGCGGCGGCGAGCGCCTCGGCCAGCTCGGAGAGCGGGCGGGCCGTGGCCGCGGTGCGCTCGGCGAGCCGGGACGCCTTGGCCGCCGTGCGGTTGACGATGGTGAGCGACCCGACGCCGCGTCGGCCGGCGGTGGTCGCGGCGAGTGAGCTCATGCCGCCTGCCCCCACGACCAGGACGTCGAGGCGGCCCAGGTCGCCGAGCTCGCGCTCGGCGTGGGCCAGCCCCGCCTCGACCAGGGAGACGCTGACGGCGTCGATCCCGGTCTCGGTGTGGGCCCGCTTGCCGACCCGCAGGGCCTGCTGGAAGAGGGTGTTGAGGGCCGGCCCGGCGTGCCCGGCCTTCTGTCCCTCGCGCAACGCGGTGCGCATCTGGCCCAGGACCTGCGCCTCGCCGACCGCCATGGAGTCCAGGCCGCAGGCCACGGTGAACGCGTGGGCGATGGCGCGGTCCTCGTAGTGGACGTAGAGGTGCTCGCGGAGCTCGTCGCGGTCGACCCCGGTCACCTCGGTCAGGGCCTCGGTGATGTCGCTGACCGCCCCGTGGAAGGTGTGCGACTCGGCATAGACCTCCGTGCGGTTGCAGGTGGACACGACGATCGCCTCGGACAGGTTGTCGCGGCCGGCCAGGCTGGCGCCGAGCGCCGAACGGGCCTGGCTGCCCAGTGCCATCGCCTCCAGCAGCGACAGGGGAGCGGTGTGGTGGGACAGCCCGAGGATGACCAGGCTCATCGGTTGACCACCGTCGGGATCGAGGTGAGCGTGTCGGCCGCGGCGAGCGCCTTGCGCTGCTCGTGGAAGGCGAGGATCTGCAGCTCGGTCGACAGGTCGACCTTGCGGACGTCGACGTGGTCGGGCACCGAGAGCACGCACGGGGCGAAGTTGAGGATCGAGCTCACGCCGGCCTCCACGAGGGCGTCACAGACGCCCTGGGCCGAGGCGGCGGGCGTCGCGATGACCCCGATGGCCAGGCCCAGGTCGCGGGCCAGCACGCCGAGGGCGTCCATCGGCTGCACGGCGAGGCCGGCGATCTCCTGGCCGAGCAGGCTGGAGTCCTGGTCGAGCAGGGCAGCGACCCGAAATCCCCTGGTGGCGAACCCGCTGTAGGCCGCCAGCGCGTGGCCGAGGTTGCCCATGCCGATGATGGCCACGGGCCAGTCCTGGGTGAGCCCGAGCTCGCGGGAGATCTGGTAGGCGAGGTGGTCCACCTCGTAGCCGACACCGCGCACACCGTAGGAGCCGAGGTGCGAGAGGTCCTTGCGCAGCTTCGCGCTGCGGACACCGGCGGCGGTCGCGAGCTCCTCGGAGGAGACCGACGTGATCCCGCGCTCCGCGAGCCCGGTGAGGGCGCGCAGGTACTCCGGCAGTCGTGCCACCGTGGCATCGGGAATGCCCCGACGGGCGCTCGGGTCGGCAGACACAGTCTTCGACGGCTCCTTAGATCACGCAGGTCCGCACCTGGCTGACGCGGGCTGCCGAAGCAGATTACGCCTTTGTGAACCGATGCACAAAGTCACAAGCACCGCCTTCCGGGCACGGGTGAGTTAGGTCACCCTCGGTCCGTTCGGGGAACCCGCTCAGCCCTCCAGCGCCGCCCGCAGGCGCACCGGATCTACCCGCCAGTAGTCGTGCTGCCGACCGTCGACGAGCGTGACCGGGATCTGCTCCCAGTACTGCTCGGCCAGCGCCGGGTCGTCCGCCGTCGAGCGCTCCTCCCAGCCGACCCCGACGTCGGCCGCGACGGCGGCGATGACCGCGCGCGCGTCGTCGCACAGGTGGCAGCCGGGCTTGCCGATGAGCGTGATCCGCACGGGTGGCGGTGGTGTGGGGGGCACTCCCTCAGGGTATGCCGGGTGGTCGCCCTATTCTGGCGCCATGCCCGAGGCCCAGGAACGCACCGCCGCGTTCTTCGACCTCGACAACACCGTGATGCGCGGCGCCAGCATCTGGCACCTGGCCCTCGGCCTGTGGCGGCGGGACTTCTTCTCCCTGAGCGACGTCAGCTCCATGGCCTGGAAGCAGGTCCGGTTCGCGGCGTTGGGCGAGAGCCTCGAGCACCTCGACCAGATCCGCGAGCAGGCGCTGGGGTTCATCGCCGGACACTCGGTCGCCGAGCTCGGAGCCGTCGGGGAGGAGATCTTCGACGGAGTCCTCGGCACCAAGATCTGGCCCGGCACCCAGGCGCTGACCCGGATGCACCTCGATGCGGGGCAGGAGGTCTGGCTGGTCACGGCCACCCCCGTCGAGGTCGCCACGGTGATCGCCGACCGGCTCGGGCTCACCGGCGCGCTGGGCACCGTGGCGGAAGCGGTGGACGGGGTCTACACCGGCAGACTCGTCGGCGAGCCCCTGCACGGGGTGGCCAAGGCGGAAGCCGTGAAGGACCTCGCCGCACGGCGCGGGCTGGACCTCGGCGGCTGCTCGGCCTACTCCGACTCCTCGAACGACATCCCCCTCCTCTCCCTCGTCGGCGATCCCTGTGCGATCAACCCCGACGGCGCGTTGCGCGACCACGCCAAGGCCCACGGCTGGACGATCCGCGAGTACCGCACCGGCCGACGCGCCGCCAAGGTCGGCGTCCAGGCCATCGGCGCCACGGCCTTGGCCGGGGTCCTGGCTGCGGCCGCCCGCCGACGCACCCGGTGAGCCGAGCCATGTCGCCCGGCGCCGTCCACCAGACCGTGAAGAGCACCTCCTGACAAACGGGCCGATTTCGGGGAAACTGGGCGGCCAGGAGGTCCCCATCCGTCGTCGCCCCCATCGTCGTGCCGCGAGTCGCCTCGCCCTGCCTCGCCCTGCCCTCGCGCTGGGAGCGGTCGGCGCCGAGCCCCGTGACGACCACGGCATGGGTGCGGCCACCGCGGACTTCCTCGCCACCCTGCGGGTGCTGCTCAGCGTCGCCGGCGACGCCGGGACCCGCTCCGGCGACGGCGACACCGCGAGCCCCTCGGCCCGCGCCGGCTTCGGGCCCGGTGCGGCGCCCCCGGACTTCGAGCGCGTCGCGGCGCTGGTCGAGCTCGCCCAGCGCGGTGACGCCGAGGCGTTCGGGATGCTCTACGAGCGCTACGTCGACGTGGTCTACCGCTACGTCTACGTCCGCGTCGGTAGTCGCCAGACGGCCGAGGACATCACCTCCGAGGCGTTCCTGCGGGCCCTGCGCCGGATGGACTCGTTCGCGTGGCAGGGCCGAGACATCGCGGCGTGGTTCATCACCATCGCCCGCAACCTGATCACCGACAACGCCAAGTCGGCGCGGTTCCGCATGGAGGTCACCACCGCCGACATGCTCGACGCCGACGGCCGCGTCGAGGGCCCCGACCAGGAGGTCCTGGGTCGGCTCCGCGACGAGCGGCTGCTCACGGCCGTGCGGAACCTCAAGCCGGAGCAGGCCGAGTGCGTGGTGCTGCGCTTCCTCCAGGGACTCAGCCTGGCCGAGACGGCCAAGGTCCTCGGCAGGTCCGAGGGCGCGGTCAAGCAGCTCCAGCTCCGGGCCGTCCGGTCCCTGCACCGGGAGCTCGCCGATGTCGACCTGTGAGCGGCGAGCATTTCGCTACGCTGCGGCGCGTAACTTCTGGGGCACTGGCTCGTTCTCAGCACGACGGACCGTGACCGAGCTGGGGAGGGAGGTGTCGGCATGGCGGTACTGAACCGGACGGCCGACCGCTTCCAGCGCGCCCTCGACGGTGAGCGACCCAGTGACGCCGAGCTCGCCGCGTTCGTGGAGACCAGCCGTCACCTGGTCGGGGTCGGCGGCATCGGGCCGGCCCCCGACCCGGTCTTCGTGACCCGGCTGCGCGACCGGCTGATGGCCGAGGCCCACACGTTGCCGACCGCCAGCCCGGCCGGGGCGAAGGCGGCAGCGGCCCGGCGGGCCGCCGCCCGCAGCGCACCGGTCGTCGTGGTCGTCGGCCGCGGGCTGCCACGCCTCCTCGCAGGCGCCGTCGCCTCTGCCCTCCTGGTGGCCAGCGTCGTCGGCCTCGCCTCGCGCACCGCGGTGCCCGGTGACGTGCTCTACCCCGTCAAGGGCTGGATCGACGGCGTCGCGGTCCGCCTCGCCGACAGCGACTTCGACCGCGGCACCACCTACCTCGCCCAGGCCCAGAGGCACATCTCCGACGCGCGCGAGCTCTCCGGTCGCAGCGACCCCCACCCCGCGGACGTCGACGTCGCGCTGGAGGCGGCCATCGGCTCGGTCCGGCGCGGCCAGCAGTCGCTGGACACCGCCTACGCCACCACCGCCAACCCGCAGGCCCTGCTCGCCCTGCGCGACTTCACCGCCCGCGCCCTCCCGCAGATCGACGCCCTGCGCACCGAGGCGCCGCCCGAATCGCTCAGGTTGGTCGATGCGCTCGAGGCGCTGCTGCGCGACAGCCAGGACGCCACCGCACGCCGCATCGCCGCCTGCGGCACCCCGTGCCGTGACATCGGTCTGGCCTCGTCCGGGGGTCCGGCGACCCTGCCGGGCTCGCTGCCCACGACCACCACGACGGCGGCGCCGACCGTCGGCAGCAGCATCACCGTGCCGGGGACGGCAGTCACCGGTCAGCCCGGCGGTGGTGGGTCGTCCGCGCCCGCCCCCGGCGTCACGGCCGGCGTCGCCGGTGGCGGAGTCGGGGTGGGCGGTGGCGGCGCCGGGGTGTCCTCTGGCGGCGCCTCCGCGGGCCTTCCCACGGTCAGCCTGAGCGTGCCCCTGCTCCCGTCGGCCACGGCCACCGTGCCGTTGCCCTCGGCGAGCATCGGCACCGGAGGTGTGAGCGCCACGGTGCCCGGCGCCACGCTCGGCCCGATCACGGCGCCCGGCATCCCGATCACCCTGCCCTAGGCCGCGGCGCGCGACCGGCCCGGGCCGTCAGAAGAAGACGGAACGGCGCTGCATGAGCAGCGAGTACAACGTCTGCTGGATCGTCTCGCGCACCTGGTCGGTGAGGTCGAACACCAGCATGGGGTCGTCGGCCGCGTTGGGCCCCAGGTCCGCGGTCTCGACGGGGGAGCCGAACTCGATGATCCACTTGCTGGGCAGCGGGATCAGTCCGAGCGGCCCGAGCAGCGGCCAGGTCGGGGTGATCGGCGCATACGGCGCTCCCATGAGCCTGGCCACCGTCTTCATGTTGCCGATGATCGGGTAGATCTCCTCGGCACCGACGATCGAGCACGGGATGATCGGCACCCCGGTCCGCAGGGCCGCCGACACGAACCCCCCGCGCCCGAAGCGCTGGAGCTTGTAGCGCTCGCTGAAGGGCTTGCCGACACCCTTGAAGCCCTCCGGCCAGACGCCGCACAGCTCGCCCCCGGACAGCAGTCGCTCGGCATCGGCCGTCGCGGCGAGGGTCGACCCGGACTTGCGGGCCAGCTGGCCGACCACGGGCGTCTGGAAGACCAGGTCGGCGCCCAGCATCCGCAGGTGCCGACGGGCCGGGTGCTCGTCGTGCACGGCGACCTGGGTCATCAGCGAGTCCATGGCGATCGTGCCCGAGTGGTTGGCCACCACGAGCCCGCCCCCACTGGCGGGGATGTTCTCGATGCCGCGCACCTCGACCCGGAACCACGACCGGTAGAGCGGGCGCAGGACCGGCAGGTAGAAGTTGCGCGTGAAGTCCTCGTCGAAGCCGAACTCGTCGACGACGTAGTCGCCGGTGAGGCGCCGGCGCAGGAAGGAGAGGATCGTGGCGAGGTAGTGCTCCACGTCGTCGGCCGAGACCCCGGCGGCCTGCGCCGCTACCCGGATGGCGGCGATCCCGGCGGAGAGCAGCTCCTCGACACCGGGGGCGATCGTGCGCTGCACCTCGGGATCGGCCACCGGACTCGGCGGGGGCACGCCGTCGTCACGGACCGCTGCGAGCTTGCGCTCGGGCGGGGTGGGTCGGGTGCCGGGGCTGCGGTCCAGGCCCGTGCGCGATCCGGCGCGAGTGGTGCGGCCTCCCGAGCTGGACACGGCCCGGCGGCTCGGCGCCGACTTCGCGATCGGGCTCGGGCGGTGCTTGACCCCGGCCCGCGGCGCCGCGGCCGTGCGCGCGGAGGCCGGGTCCGGGCCGGTCGGCTCGGGTGCGGGCGTCGCGGGAGGAGTGGTCACCGGCGGTCGGGCCGCGGCCTGCGGCGCCGTCGTCTGGGCCATGGCCGAGACGGGCAGCAGGGGGGTGCTGCGTCGCTTGGCCCGCTCGCCCGAGGCCCGGGCCGCGCCGGCGGCGAGGGCGCCGCTGCGCCCGACCGGGGCCTTCGCGCGGGAGCTGGCCGTGGCGCCGCCTGCCTTGGCAGGACGTGCCTTGGTGCTGCTCGCCCTGGTGGTCTTGGTGCTCGGCGACTTCTTGGCGCCTTCGTTGGCAGCCATCAGTCATCCCTTCCTGCGGCCCAGACGTGGCTGATCGCGGTGGCCGCGGTGCCGGCCACCCCGGAGACGGCGGACCCCAGGGCCGCGCCACCGGGCACCGCGGACCCGATCCCGCGCACATAGTCCTGGAAGGCCGATCGAGTGGTGTAGGCGGGCTCGAAGCCCAGCACCTCACGCATCCGTCGGGTGTCCAGACCCCGGCCGTAGGCGAGGAACTGGATCTGGTCGCGGCTGAAGTCGGCGAGCCCGGACCGCTTGACCAGGGTGCCGAAGACCCCTGCGGCCGGCATGGGCACCGGCAGCACCGGTCGCCCCGCCATGCTTGCTGCCTGGGTCACGGTGATGATCCCGTCGCCGGAGATGTTGGTGATGCCGGTCGCCGGGCCCGTCGTCGCCAGCAACAGGGAGTCGATCGCGTCCTGCTCGTGCACGAACTGCAACCTGGCGTCGTACCCGAAGGGCACCGGGACGAAGGGCAGCGAGAAGTAGTCGGTCAGCGACGTGCGGATACCGGGGCCGATGATGTTGGCGAACCGCAGCATGGAGATCTCGACGTCGGGTCGCCTGCGGGAGAAGCCCCGCACGTAGCCCTCGACCTCGACCGAGTCCTTGCCGAAACCCGCCCGGGGCAGCGCCTTGGGTCCCATCTCCTCGGTGAACATCGCAGGGTCGCGGGGGCTCGAGCCGTAGACGGCAGCGGAGGACTTGACCACCAGCCTGCGGATGCTCGGGGCCTTCTGGCACGCGGCGAGCAGCTGCATCGTGCCGATGACGTTGATCTCCTTCTGGGAGGTCCGTCCACCGGCGTGGGTCGGGGTCGCGATCACGTTCATGTGCACGACCGTGTCCACCTCGGACTGGGCGATGATCTTGCCGATCATCGGGTTGCGGATGTCGGCCCGGACGAACTCGGCGCGGCCGATGTCGTGGGGCGGCGGGATGACGTCCACACCGATGACGCGCGAGACCGAGGGGTCGCGCGTCAGCTGGCGCGCGAAGTGACCGCCGAGGTAGCGGGAGACGCCGGTCACGAGGACGACATCAGCCACACGCACTCCCCGGGTTCCCCGGCCGCGAGGATCGCGACCTGTGCCCACACTACCGAGAGGGTCCGCCATGCCGAAGGGGCGCGGTCCGCTTCTGGACGCGGCGCTCGTCACACCACCACCGGGCACACGAAAGGCCCCCGCTGTGCGGGGGCCCTCGGGTTACTTCTTGTTGCGACGCTGGTGGCGCGTCTTGCGAAGAAGTTTGCGGTGCTTCTTCTTCGCCATGCGCTTGCGGCGCTTCTTGATGACAGAGCCCATGGGTCGTCCTCGCGTGTAGTGGTCGTGTTGCCGGACGGGGCAACGAACCAACGCACCACGCCGAACTGTGACGCCACTCTAGCGGCCCGTGAGCCCCTGCCCCAAACCAGGGCCTGCCTGCGGACCCCGCGGGGCCTTCCGGCCGGCGCCGGAACGAGAAGGGCGGACCGGGACGAGGGTCCCGGTCCGCCCTGCTCGTGCGGTCAGCGCACCATCACGCGGTGTCGACGTACGAGGTACGCAGGTACTTGTGCACGGCATCCTCCGGGACACGGAAGGAACGCCCGACGCGGATTGCGGGAAGCTCTCCGGCGTGCACCATGCGGTACACCGTCATCTTCGACACGCGCATGATCGAGGCCACCTCGGCGACGGTCAGGAACCGCACCTCGGCGAGCTGTCGCTCGTTGGACATGGAATACCTCGATCTTCTACACGCGCGCATCGCCGGCTTCCCCTCCGGCGGACACTACGCTCGTGCATGAGGAACTGTAGGGGCTGATGTGACTCGTGGGGAAGTCATTCGTGAAAGTTCTTCGGCAAAGTCCAGTCGACACGCCGCATTCAGTCAAACCAAACATCCAGGCCGTGCAGGGCGAAGACCGCTTCGCGGGTGGCCATGATGGCCCGGTCGACCTCGCTGTGGGGGTTGTAGCCCATGTCCCACGGCTGGTGCCAGATCGGCCCGTCCGCAGGGTCGAGGTCCCCCATCCGGCCCGGGCCCTCCTGCCCCAGGGCGACCCGCACGTGGTCACGCCAGTCCTCGGGCACGGGCTCGGTGAGCGCGATCGGCCGGTGTGCGGCGATGGCGGTCAGGTGGGTCCAGGTGCGCGGGACCACGTTGACCACCTCGTACCCCCCGCCGCCCAGGGCGACCCAGCGACCACCACACACCTCGTGGGACAGGCGGTGCAGCGACTCAGCGGCCGTTCGCTGGGCGTCGACCGACACCGCGAGGTGGGCCAGCGGGTCCTCCGAGTGGGTGTCGCAGCCGTGCTGGGTGACGAGCACGTCCGGCGCGAACGCCCGCACCAGCGGCAGCGCGGTCGCGTGCAGGGCGCGCAGCCAGGCCGAGTCACCGGTGCCCGGCGGCAGCGCGACGTTGACCGCACTGCCCTGCGCCTGCGGGCCGCCGATGTCGCCGGGGAAGCCCGTGCCCGGGAAGAGGATCCGTCCCGACTCGTGCAGCGAGATCGTCAGGACCCGCGGGTCGTCCCAGAACAGCTTCTCGACGCCGTCACCGTGGTGGACGTCGATGTCGACGTAGGCGACCCGCTCGGCCCCGTGGTCGAGCAGCCACTGGATGCCGACGGCGATGTCGTTGTAGATGCAGAAGCCGGAGGCGTTGCCGGCCATCGCGTGGTGCAGCCCCCCGCAGAAGTTGACCCCGTGACTGGTGCGGCCCTCCCAGACGTCGGCGCACAACGCACGCGTGCCCTCGACCACCCGAGCGCTCGCGTCGTGCATGCCGGTGAAGGCGGGGTCGTCCTCGGTGCCCAGCCCCCGGGACTCGTCGGCGGTGCGCGGGTCGATGGAGGCCGCCTTCACGGCCGCCACGTAGCCGGGGTCGTGCACCGTCGTCAGCACCTCGTCGCCGGGCACCTCGGGCGAGAAGACCTCGACACCCTCGGCGTCGAAGATCCCCATCGCCTCGCACAGTCGGGCCGTCAGGTCGAGGCGGGCCGGGCTCATCGGATGGCCCGGCCCGAAGTTGTATGCGGTGAAACCGGGGTCCCAGACCACCCGCACCTGAGAGGGCATGGCCGGAACGCTACCCGTCGGTCACCGAACGGGACAGCGCAGTCCCATTCCCGCGGACGCGGTAGCGTGCCTTCCCAGCCAACGACGCTCCGGAGGAACCGTGGTCAAGAAGCTCTACGACGACGACGTGCTCGTCATCGGCCTCGGGCGGTTCGGTGGTGCCGTCGCCATCGAGCTGCAGCGCCTGGGTCACCACGTGGTGGCGGTCGAGCGCGACGCCCAGCTCGCGGAGACCTTCCTGGGCAAGGTGACCCGCATCGTGCAGGCCGATGCCAGCAACCCGCAGGCGGTCGCCAACCTCAAGGCCCGCAGCTTCACCCTGGCCGTGGTGGGCATCGGGTCGTCCGTGGAGGCCTCGGTGCTGTGCGCGATGAACCTGGTCGACGCCGGCATACCCACCATCTGGGCCAAGGCCCTCAGTCCGGAGCACGGGCGCATCCTCGAGCGGATCGGGGTGCACCACGTGATCTCGCCCGAGGCGGAGACCGGCCGGCGGGTGGCCCACCTGGTCAACGGCAAGCTGATGGACTACATCGAGTTCGACGACGGCTTCGCGATCGTCAAGATGAAGCCACCGCAGGAGACCATCGGCTTCACCCTCGGCCAGAGCAAGATCCGCAGCAAGTACGGCGTGACCGTCGTGGGCGTGAAGGCACCGTCCGAGGACTTCTCCTACGCCGTCCCCGAGACCAAGGTGACCGCGCACGACACGCTCATCGTCAGCGGGCCGACGGAACTGCTGGACCGGTTGGCCTCCCGGCCCTGACCGCCCTCGGGCACCTACAGGCTGGGCAGGCCGCGGTCGTCGCCGAGCGGGAGGATCATCGCGATCTCCTCCTCGGCGTCCTCGCTGGCCTTCAGGCGCATGGGACGGCGGCTGTCGGTGGGCCGGAACCCGAACCCGCTGGCGAACGCCACCGCCCGACCGTTGTCGGTCCCGACCCAGTAGGCGAGGTGGCTGCGACCCTGGGTGCGAGCGGTGTCGGCACCGGCCTGCACCAGCCGGGTGGCCACCCCCGTGCCCCGGGCCGTCGGTGCGACCCAGAGCCCGAACAGCTCGGCGACCCGCTCGTCCTGGCTGGCCTGTCCGACGCTCGCGACCCCCACGGGCTCGCCCTCGGCCTCGGCCAGCAGCCGCTGCGAGCGCCTCATCCGGGAGCGCCACAGGTCCTCGTCGAAGCCCTGCTCCTCCTCGGCGGACGCGGCAAAGGCCTCCGGCGACTCCTCGAGCGCGCTGAGCCGCACCGAGCGGTACCGCTCCCACTCGTCCTCACCCAGGGTATGCACCACGATCTCCGTCATGCGGAACACTCTCGCACGAAGGCTGGCCTTCCGGTCAGTCGGTTCCGTGAGAGTTCACTGGGAGCACGCGGCCTGCTGGTCGAGCAGGAACTCCATCTCGAGCTCGGTCAGTTCGGGGTGGTGCGGGAGCGTGCCGGTGCGTCCCGTGGGGACGAAACCGAGCCGCTCGTAGCACCGAACCGCCTGGGCGTTGCTGTGCGCGACATCCAGGGTGACGCGGCGCAGACCGGCCCCGGTGGCATGGTCGAGCAGCGAGCCGACGAGCGCATCGGCCACTCCCCGGCCGCGGGCATGGGCAGCCACCCACATGGCCACGAGGTAGGCCTCGTCCTCGGCCTGCTCCGGGGCGTGGAACAGGGTCACGGCCCCCACCGGCAGGGCGCCGTCGAAGGCCAGCCAGCCGGCACTGTCAGCCATCCGCTCGACCCACAGGCTGTCGGGGAAGGCCACCTCACGGGCGAAGGTGCTCCCGTACGCGAGCGGCTCGTCGAGCAGCATCGCCAGTCGGACGCCGCGGTAGACCTGCCACAGGGAGGGCTCGACCCGCCGCAGCGCCAGCCCCGGCGTCCAGGGCTCAGTCATGGCCGGCGGCGAGCTCGTGGGAGCGCATCGCGGCAGCCTCCATCGCGGTGATGAAGGCGGCCCTGACCTTGTGGTCGTCGAGCTGGCGCAGCGCCGCCGCCGTGGTGCCCCCCGGCGAGGTCACCTGCTCACGCAGCACCGTCGGGTGCTGCCCGGTCTCACGCATCATGGTCGCGGCGCCGAAGAGCGTCTGCACCACGAGCTCGGTGGCGGTGGGGCGGGGCAGGCCGAGCACGACGCCCGCCTCGATCATCGCCTCGACGACGTAGAAGATGTAGGCCGGGCCGGAGCCGCTGATCGCGGTGACGGCGTCCTGGTGCTTCTCGGCGACCTGCACCACCCGCCCGCACGAGCGGAGCAGCTCGGCCGCCTCCTCGGTGTGGGCCGCGTCGGCGCTGCGGCCGGCGCTGACGGCCGCCATCCCCTGGTCGACCAGCGCAGGGGTGTTCGGCATGACGCGGACCACCGCGACCCCGTCCGACAGCCGGCTCTCGAGGTAGGCGGTCGGGATCCCCGCGGCGAGGCTGACCACGAGGTTGCCGGGTGAGACGTGGTCGTGGATCTCCTCCAGCAGGCCACCCATGTCCTGCGGCTTGACGCCGAGGACGAGGGTGTCGGCGACCTCGGCGGCCTCGACGTTGGACATGGCTCGCACCCCGTAGCGCTGGGCGAGGTCGTCGGCCCGCTCAGGCCGGCGCGCGGTGACGACCAGGTCGGCTGCGCTGCGGCCGGACCTGATCAGGCCGGAGAGCAGCGTCTCCCCCATCACCCCGGCTCCCAGGATCGCGACGGTGCCCATGACTTCTCCTCGTGGTTGGGATCTGCACGCAAGTATGCCGAGCGGGCGGCCGGGGTCTGCCGCCATCTCTCAGCCCCTGGAGGCGAGTCCCCGCAGGAAGAAGAACGTGTTGGCGGGACGCTCGGCCATCCTCCGCATCAGGTAGCCGTACCACTCCTCGCCGTAGGGGATGTAGACCCGCACCTGGTCACCCCGGTCGGCGATCCGCTTCTGCTCGTCGGGGCGGATGCCGTAGAGCATCTGGTACTCGTAGCTGTCGGGCTCGCGCCGGTGGTGGGCAGCCAGCGCCCCGGTGATCTCGATCAGCCGAGGGTCGTGGCTGGCGACCATGGGGTAGCCGGGGCCCGCCATCAGGATCTTGAGGCAGCGGACGTAGTTCTGGTCCACGTCGGCCGAGGACTGGAAGGCGACCGACTCCGGCTGCTTGTAGGCGCCCTTGCAGAGGCGGACCCGGCTCCCCTCCCTGGCGAGGTCGCGGCAGTCCGCCTCGCTGCGGTGCAGGTAGGACTGGATCACGGCCCCGACCCACGGAAAGTCCTGACGCAGCTCGCGCAGGGCCTCCAGGGTGGCGTCGGTCGTCGTGTGGTCCTCCATGTCGAGGGTGACGGTGGTTCCCGCGTTCGCCGCCGCCTGGCAGATCTCGCGGGCGTGCTGGAGCGCGATCTTGTCACCGTCCCCCGGCAGGTACTGGCCCAGCGCGGACAGCTTGAGGCTCACCTCACCCATGCCGTGCTGTGACAGGCCGGCGTCGGCGAGCGCCTCGAGGAGCTCGATGTAGTGGTCGCGGGTGCGGATCGCCTGGGTGAGGTCGGCGGTGTCCTCGCCGAGGTAGTCGATGGTGGCGAGCCGGTTGGTGGTGCGCAGCTCGGCTGCCGCCTCGACGGCCGACTGGGTGCTGTCGCCGGCGACGAAACGGCGCACGACGTTGCGGCTCACCGGCGCCTTCTCGATGCCCTGGCGCACCGCGTTGCTCCGGGACAGCTGGAGCAGGGAGTTGCGCAGCAGGTCACTGGCGTCCACGGTGGTCCTTCCGGGGTGGCTTCGGGCCGTCGTCGACCCGTGGCCGAGGATATCCACCCCGCGGGAACCCGCAGGTCGAAGGGCCCGCTAGGCCGTCCGCCGGCGCAGGGTGAGGCTTCCGAGCACCAGCGAGGCAGCGACCCAGGCGATGATGACGACGGAGTCCACCCCCACGTCGTGGCCGGGCTGGGCACTCGTGGTGACGGCCTTCATCGCGTCCACGGCATACGACAGCGGCAGGACGTCGGAGATCCGGCTCAGCACCCCGGGCATGCTGTCGCGGGCGACGATGAGCCCGCAGAGGAGGAACTGCGGGAGCACGAACGCCGGCATGAACTGCACGGCCTGGAACTCGGTCCGGGCGAACCCGCTCGCGAGCAGGCCGAGCGCCGAGCCCAGCAGGGCGTCGAGCACGGCGACGACCACCAGCAGGGCGAGCGGGCCGGCGACGTCCAGGCCGCAGACCCAGACGGCGAAACCCGTGGCGACGAGGGCCTGCAGGACAGCCATGACGCCGAAGGCCAGGGCATAGCCGAGCATGAAGTCGCCCTTGCCCATCGGGGTGGTGAGCAGCCGCTCCAGGGTCCCCGAGGTCCGCTCCCGCAGCGTGGCCACGCTGGTCACGATGAACATCACCACGAAGGGGAACACCCCCAGCAACGGAGCGCCCAGGGCGTCGAACACCGGGGTGCCGTCGAAGATCCAGGCCAGCAGTCCGATGAGGACGCACGGCACGACGAGCATGAGCGCGATGGTCCGGTGGTCGCCGCGCAGCTGGGCCAGCACCCGGCCGGCGGTGAGCAGTGTGCGTCGCAGGTTCATCGGGCAGCCTCCTCGGCGTGGTCGATCAGGGAGAGGAACGCGCCCTCGGCGTCGTCGGTGCCGGTGCGCTCGAGCAGCGCCGGCAGCGTCTCGTAGGCAAGGATCTCGCCCTCGCGCAACAGCACCAGCCGGTCGCACCGGGATGCCTCGTCCATCACGTGGCTCGACACCAGGAGCGAATGTCCTTGTGCTGCAAGGCGGTTGAACAGCTGCCACAGGTCGCGCCGCAGGACCGGGTCGAGCCCGACGGTGGGCTCGTCGAGCACCAGCAGCTCGGGGTCGCCGACGAGCGCGGCGGCCAGCGACGCCCGCGAGCGCTGCCCCCCGGACAGCTGGTCCACCCGGGCGTCGGCGTGGCTGGTGAGGTCCACCGCCTCGATCGCCTCGTCGGCGGCCTGGCGCGAGGCCCCGAGGATCGCGGCGAAGTAGCGCACGTTGTCCCGGACGCTGAGGTCGTCGTAGACGCTCGGGTTCTGCGTGAGGTAGCCGACGCGGTGGCGCAGGTCCGGCGAACCCGCCGGCTCCCCGAGCACCGTCACGGAGCCGCCGGCGACGACCTGGACGCCGACGATGGCCCGGATCAGCGTCGACTTCCCGCTCCCGCTGGGTCCGAGGAGCCCCACCACCTGACCGGCAGGGACGTCCAGGGACAGGCTGGGAAGTACCACCCGTCCCCCGCGCACGACTCGGAGGTCCTCGACCTCGACGACATTTTTCACCATGTGATGAAATATAGCCCGACGACGGGTCGGCTACAAGGGCTTTCCCGGCATTCTCAGGGGGCCAGGTAGCGCTGCAGCGCGGGCCCGAGCTCACGCACCAGGTCGTCGTGCGAGGCATCCACCACGGCGGGGAACTCCACGATGTAGCGCATCATCCCCATGCCGACCATCTGGGACGCCGCGAGCCCGGCCCGCAGCTCCAGCTCCGCACGCCCCGTGTCGCCCGAGGCGAGCGAGGTCACCAGCCGGCCGAACACCTCGTGGGTGAGGAACTCGCGCAGCACCCTGGCCGCCGCCTCGTGGGAGACGGCCGAGCGCACCAGCGCCTCGAAGCGCTCGCGCCCGGGCGGGGAGTCCCACAGCTCGAGGAACGCCCGGACGAGGCGCTCGCCCACCTCGGCGCGCGGACCGTCCAGGACCACCGCGACGATGAGGGCGGGGTCGGCGGGGATGTCCATCACCACGGCGAAGAGCTGCGCCTTGCCGCCGAAGTAGTGGTGCACGAGGGCCGGGTCCACGCCGGCCCGGCGGGCGACCCCGCGCATGGACGTGGCGTCGTATCCCTGGTCGGCGAAGTCCGCCCGCGCCGCGTCGACGATGGACGCCCGGGTGTCGGCCCCACCGGGACGCCGGCCGCGCGGGCTCACGGGGCCACCGCCGAGGCGAGGTGCAGGCGGGCGAAGGCCAGGGACTCGGCCAGGTCGAGGTCGCGCTGCTCGGGGGACGCCTTGCGCGTGCTCACCTCGACGACGACCGAGCCCGAATAGCCTTGCGTGGCAAGCATCTCCAGGAACTCTGCGCAGGGCTGGGCGCCGCGACCAGGCACCAGGTGCTCGTCCTTGAGGGAGCCGAGACCGTCCGCCAGGTGCACGTGCCGCAGCCGCGGACCGAGCACCCGAGCCATCTCCATCGCATCCGAGCCGGCCGTCGAGGTGTGCGAGAGGTCCAGCGTCACGTTGTCGTAGGCCTGGGGCACCGGGTCCCAGTGGGGCAGGTAGGCCTCGAACTCCCGCTGGCGGGCCCTCCACGGGAACATGTTCTCCACCGCGAGGGCCGTGCCGCGCTCGTGCTCACGCAGCGCGATCCCCTCGACGAACCCCGCCGCGTAGTCCTTCTGCCAGCGGAACGGCGGGTGCAGCACCACGGTGTCGGCCCCCACCTCCTGTGCCAGGGTGATGGAGTTGTCGACCTTCGTCCAGGGGTCGGCACTCCAGATGCGCTGGGTCAGCAGCAGGGTGGGCGCGTGCACCGAGACGACCGGTATGCCGTGCAGCCGGGAGAGCGCCGCGAGGGCGCCGGACTCCTGCGAGATGGGGTCGTTCCACACCATCACCTCGACCGCGTCGTACCCGAGCCTGGCCGCCGTGGCGAACGCTGCGGCGCACCCTTCGGGGTACACCGAGGCGGTTGACAGGGCCACCGTGGCGCTGGGGACCGAGACCGCCGACTTCATGGCGCGAGCGTACCCACGGCTCCACCGGAGGGCCCGTCGGCGGTCAGCGCAACGAGTCGAGACGCCGCAGGATGACGCCCTCGCGCAACGCCCAGGGACAGATGTCCAGCCGCTCGAGGTCGAGCAGGTCCATCGCCGCCTCGGCCACCAGGGCCCCGGCCAGCAGCTGGCGTGCCCGGCCGGACGACACCCCCGGCAGTCGGGCCCGCTGGTCGGCCGTCATCCCGCCGAGCCTGGTGACCAGGTCGGCGAGGGCTGAGCGCTCGAGCTCGCGCCCGGCATACGGGCCCTCGCTGCTGGGCGCGGCCCCGGTGACCCGGGCCAGCGACCGCATGGTCTTGGAGGTGCCGACGGCGCGATCGGGCGCGCCGGAGCGCGCCAGGGGACGCACCTCGCTCGCCAGCCGCATCCGGATCTCGCGACGGGCCTCGCGGATCACCCCGGCGTCGGGTGGGTTGCCGGGCAGGAGGTCCCGGGTCAGCCGGCCTGCGCCGAGGGGAAGGCTGACCGCGGCATCCGGGTCCTCGTCCATGCCCGCGGCGAGCTCGAGCGAGCCACCGCCGATGTCGACCACCAGCAGGGTGCCGCTGGACCACCCGAACCACCGCCGGACCGCCAGGAAGGTCAGGCGGGCCTCGTCCTCACCGGACAGCACCTCGAGGGCCACGCCGGTGGCGGCCCGCACCCGGGCCAGGACCTCCTCGCCGTTGGGCGCCTCGCGGATGGCGCTGGTGACGAAGGCCATCACGTCCTCGACGCCCTGGTCCTCGGCCACCTGCAGGCACTCGTGGATGAAGCCCGTCAGGGCGCGTTCGCCCGACTCGTCGATGCGGCCGTCCGCAGTGACGTGCTCGGACAGGCGCAGCTCGATCTTGTGTGACGACGCGGGCAGCGGCTGGGCGCCCGGGTGGGCGTCGACGACGAGGAGGTGGACCGTGTTGGAGCCGACATCGACCACTCCGAGGCGCATGGCCCCACGCTATCGGTGAGTAGCGGTGCTCAGGCGCGAGCGTCCGCGCCGGGCGACACTGGCCCGTATGCCGCCTTCCAGCGACCAGTCCCGGCTCGCCACCCCGCCCTCCCCCGCCCCGCCGTCGCCACGTCGCCCCATCTGGCCGGTCACGACCGGCCTCGTGCTGCTCGGGTGGTGCCTCACCGCCTGGACCCTGTTCGCGACCCTGATCAACACTGCGCCCTTCTTCGGGCAGGCGCCCTCGCGGGACCGCTACGTCGAGTCCGGCATGGTCGCGCTCACCGCGGTCGCTCCGCTCCTGCTCCTGCTGGTGCTCGGACTCGTGTTGGGGTCACGCTGGGGTCTGCTGCTGCTGGCGTTCCCCACGGTGCTGCTGGTGCCGGTCGGTCTGTCCTTCCTCGCGAAGGAGGGCGACCCGCAGGACGCCGGCGTGGGCCGCGCCGTCCGGTTCGGGGACGCCTTCGCCGACCTGACCATGCTCAACTGGGCGGCCACCGCACTCCTGCTCGTGGTGCTGGGGACGACCGTGGCGGTGCGTCGCCGCTCGTCCGCGATGCGGGTCGCACCCGGGAGGGACCCCTCAGCGACGTAGGGTTGCCCCGTGCCCGAAACCCCGCTCGACACCCCCCGCCTCTGGGTGGAGTTCGCCGACCCAGCCGATCCCGGTCAGCGGTACCGGGCCGACCTCACCTGGCTCACCTCGAGCTGGACGTGCATCTTCGGCAGCGGCTGCCAGGGCATCTACGCCGACCGGCCCGACGACGGCTGCTGCACCCTCGGCGCGCACTTCACCGACGACGACGACGTCAGGCGGGTCAAGAAGGCCGTCAAGGAGCTCGGTGAGGACGAGTGGCAGCTGCACCCCGGGTCGACCAAGCTCTCGGCCTGGACCGAGCCCGAGGACGACGCCCTCAAGACCAAGGTCGTCGACGGCGCGTGCATCTTCCTCAACCGCCCCGGCTTCCCGGCCGGGGCCGGGTGCGCCCTTCACCAGCACGCGGTGCTGCACGGCAAGGAGCCCCACACCGTCAAGCCCGACGTCTGCTGGCAGCTCCCCATCCGGCGCACCTACCGCAAGGTGGAGCTGCCGGACGGGTCGAGTTGGCAGGAGGTCACCATCACCGAGTACGACCGGCGCGGGTGGGGACCCGGCGGTCACGACCTCGACTGGTACTGCTCGGCCAACCCCGAGGCCCACGTGGGCCGGGAGCCGGTCTTCCGCAGCAACCGCGGTGAGCTCGTCGAGCTCATGGGTGAGGGCGCGTATGCCGAGCTGGAGATCCGTTGCGAGGCGCACCTCGCCAGCGTCAAGGCGGCCCGGAACGCCTACTCCCGCAAGATGCTGCCCCTGATGGTGCACCCGGCGACGCTGGCGGCCCAAGAGGCGCGCAAGCGGCGGTGACGACGCCGGACCAGCCCACCCGCAGCCCCAACATCTGGGACTCGCCGGACGTCTACGAGGTCGAGAACCTCGGCGTGGACCGCGAGCACGTCCTGGAGGCGGCGATGGACCGGCTGCACCCCTTCGCGGGTGCCGACCTGGTCGACATCGGCTGCGGCACGGGGTTCCACCTGCCGCGCTTCGCCGACCGGGGCTGCGCGTCGGTCGTGGGCGTGGAGCCCCACCCGCCGCTGGTCGCCCTCGCGCAGCAGCGCGCCGCAGGCGACCCGCGGTTGCGGGTGGTGGAGGGCGTCGCGCAGTCCCTGCCGCTCGAGGACGCGAGCGTCGACATCGCCCACGCCCGCTGGGCCTACTTCTTCGGTGCGGGGTGTGAGCCCGGGCTGCGCGAGCTGGAGCGCGTGCTGCGCCCGGGTGGCACGGCATACGTGATCGACAACGACGCGACGCGCTCGACGTTCGGACGCTGGTTCTCGCGCGCCTACCCGGGCTACGACCCGCGCGGGGTGGAGCGCTTCTGGGGCCGACAGGGCTGGTCCCGGGAGTCGCTGACGATCCGGTGGGACTTCGAGAGCCGCGATGACCTGGAGGCGGTGGTGCGGATCGAGTTCCCGGAGACCGCGGCCGAGGGCATCCTGGCCGAGCACGAGGGCACCGGCGTGGACTACGCGGTCAACCTGTGGTGGCGCCGGTTCTGAGGCCTGTCGGCCCGGGCACGTAGGTTGTCGCCCATGGCGGCGAAGGCATCGGTGAGGTCCAGCGGGTACCGCTGCTCGGAGTGCGGGTGGACCACGGCCAAGTGGGTCGGTCGGTGCGGCGAGTGCCAGGCGTGGGGCACCGTGGGCGAGGTCGGCGCCGTGACGGTGCGCACGACGGCCGCGGGCCGCGTGGAGCGACCCGCCGTCCCCATCGGCGAGGTCGACGTCCGGCGGGCCGAGGCGCGGTCCACCGGTGTCAGCGAGTTCGACCGGGTGCTGGGCGGCGGACTGGTGCCCGGCGCCGTGGTGCTCGTCGCCGGCGAGCCGGGGATCGGCAAGTCCACCCTGCTGCTCGACGTCGCAGCGCGGGCCGCCCGCTCGGGCGAGGGCCGCACCGTCCTCTACGTCAGCGGCGAGGAGTCCGCGGCCCAGGTGCGCATGCGGGCCGAGCGCATCGAGGCGATGGCCAAGACCCTCTACCTCGCCGCCGAGACCGACCTCGCCACGGTGCTGGGCCAGATCGAGGCGATCGCGCCCGACCTGGTCATCGTCGACTCCGTGCAGACGATCTCCAGCGGCGACGTCGAGGGGTCGGCGGGCAACGTCAGCCAGGTCCGTGAGGTCGCCGCCTCGCTCATCCAGGTCGCGAAGGCACGCGGCATCGCCACCCTCCTGGTCGGGCACGTCACCAAGGACGGTTCCATCGCCGGCCCCCGCGTGCTGGAGCACCTCGTCGACGTCGTCGTGCAGTTCGAGGGCGACCGCCACTCGCAGCTGCGCCTCGTGCGGGCGGTGAAGAACCGCTACGGCCCCACCGACGAGGTCGGCTGCTTCGACCTGTCCGACGTCGGCATCGTCGGCCTGTCCGACCCGAGCGGCCTGTTCCTGTCCCGGGGCACCCTCAGCGTCCCCGGCACCTGCGTCACCGTCACGCTCGAAGGTCGACGGCCGTTGATGACCGAGGTGCAGGCGCTGGTCGCCAAGAGCGAGATCCCGACACCACGTCGCGCGACCAGCGGGCTGGACTCGGCCCGCGTGGCGATGATCATCGCGGTGCTCGCCAAGCGGGCCCAGGCACCCATCGGCAACGCCGACGTCTACCTCTCCACGGTGGGCGGGGTTCGCCTCACCGAGCCGGCCTCCGACCTGGCCATCGCCCTGGCCGTGGCCAGCGCGGTCAAGGACGCCCCGCTGCCCGAGCACTCGATCGCCTTCGGCGAGCTCGGCCTGGCCGGCGAGATCCGGCCGGTCAACGGCATGCCACGACGACTGGCCGAGGCGAGTCGGCTCGGCTACCGCATCGCCTACGTCCCGCCCGGTGTCCTCGGCAGCGCGCCGATGCCCGAGGGCCTGTCCGTCGTCGAGTGTCCCGACATCCGCACCGCGGTGCGCGCAGCTTTGCAGGCCGGGCCCGGATAGACTCGCGCCACACCGATCCGGCGGCACACCTAGGGGTACTGAGCAGTGGAACTTCGCGAGGACGATGCGCTGCGCGCGACCCTCGCCGCGGTGGCCCCCGGGACGGAGCTGCGTGACGGCCTCGAGCGCATCCTGCGGGGCCGCACCGGGGCGTTGATCGTGCTCGGCAACGACCGCACGGTCGAGAGCCTGGCCACCGGCGGCTTCCCCCTCGACGTGGAGTTCTCCGCCACGCGGCTGCGCGAGCTGGCCAAGATGGACGGCGCCATCGTCGTCGACCGTGAGGTCTCCCGCATCCTGCGGGCCGCCACCCAGCTCGTCCCCGACCCCTCGATCGAGACCAGTGAATCCGGCACGCGGCACCGCACCGCCGAGCGCGTGGCCAAGCAGACCGGCTACCCGGTCGTGTCAGTCAGCCAGTCGATGCGGATCGTCGCGCTCTACGTCGACGGTCGGCGCCACGTCCTCGAGGACTCCAGCGCGATCCTCTCCCGGGCCAACCAGGCCCTGCAGACCCTCGAGCGCTACAAGTCCCGACTCGACGAGGTGACCGGCACCCTGTCCGCCCTCGAGATCGAGGACCTCGTCACGGTCCGCGACGTCGCCAGCGTGCTGCAGCGCCTCGAGATGGTGCGCCGCATCCGCGACGAGATCTCCGGCTACGTCGTCGAGCTCGGCGTCGACGGCCGACTGCTCACCCTCCAGCTCGAGGAGCTGACCGGCGGCCTGGGCAACGACCGTGAGCTCGTCATCCGCGACTACATCCCGCTGGCCAAGGCCGGTCTGAGCACCGAGGCGGCGATGGCCGCACTCGAGGAGCTCACCTCCACCGACCTGCTCGACCTGTCGGCCGGGGCCAAGGCCGTCGGCTTCACCGTGGGGGGCGACGCGCTCGACTCCGCCGTCAGCCCCTGCGGCTTCCGCCTGCTCAGCAAGGTGCCGCGCCTGCCGGGAGCCATCGTCGACCGGCTGGTCGACCACTTCGGGAGCCTCCAGAAGCTCCTGGCCGCCAACCTCGAGGAGCTCATGGACGTCGATGGCGTCGGTGAGGGCCGGGCTCGCGCCGTGCGCGAGGGACTCTCCCGTCTGGCCGAGTCCAGCATCCTGGAGCGCTACGTGTGAGCACCGGCGCCGCTCCGGAGCGCCTGCACGCACGCGTGCTCGAGTGGTATGCCGCGTCGGCCCGGGACCTGCCCTGGCGCCGCGATGACGCCACACCCTGGGCGATCTTCGTCTCGGAGATCATGCTCCAGCAGACCCCGGTGGCCCGGGTGCTGCCCGTCTGGGAGTCCTGGCTGGAACGCTGGCCGACTCCCGCCGACCTGGCCGCCGAACCACCCGGGGAGGCGGTCCGAGCGTGGGGGCGCCTCGGCTACCCCCGTCGCGCGCTGCGGCTGCACTCCGCCGCCGTGGCCATGACCGAGCGGCACGACGGGCAGGTCCCTTCGACGCAGGCCCAGCTGCTGAGCCTCCCCGGCGTGGGCACCTACACCGCGGCCGCGGTGGCGACCTTCGCGTTCGGCGAGCGCACCGTCGTGGTCGACACCAACATCCGCCGCGTCCTCGCCCGCGTCGTCCAGGGCCGGGCCCACGCCGCGCCATCGCCCAGCAAGGCCGAGCTGGTCCTTGCGGCCGACCTGGTCCCCGAGGCCGCCGACACGGCGCGGGTCTGGAGCGTCGCCGTGATGGAGCTCGGCGCGCTCGTGTGCGCCGCCCGCGGCCCACGATGCGACGAGTGCCCGGTCAACGACCTGTGCGCGTGGCGCAGCGCCGGTAGCCCGGCGCACGACGGGCCACCCCGCCGCGGCCAGGCCTGGGCCGGCACCGACCGGCAGATGCGAGGGGTGCTGCTCCACGCCCTGCGCCAGAGCCGCCTGCCCGTGTCGCGCGCGACCCTGGCGGCGGTGTCCGACCGCGAGCTGCAACGGGAGCGGTGCCTCGACTCGCTCGTCTCGGACGGGCTGGTGGAACCCCTCGATGGCGACCTCTTCCGGCTCCCCGGTGCTGGTGAGGCGGTCTGAGGTGACCATGCCGCCGAGCGCGCACCGTCCGAGCCCCTCGGGGCCGCCCGATCCCGAGCGGTCGGCACCCGGTCGCGCCGGCCCGGCCCCCGACGGCGCGGCACCCGGGCCCGGGCGCAGGAGGACCGCGCACGGCCTGCGCCACGGGGCCTACCGTGCGGGTAGGGCTGTGGGCAGGGGGACCATCGCCGGCGCCCGCATCGCCGGACGCGGCGGCCGGGCGGGGGCGGTGCTTGCTGGCCGTGGGAGTCGTGCCGGCGCACGGCGGGCCCGCGCCTACACGCACTCGGAGGGGGCCGGCGAGAGCGGGCTGGCCCGGATCGTCGAGCTGCACTTCGTCAACCTGGCCGGCGACGCGGCCCTCACGGTGAGCCTGGCCGGCACGATCTTCGCCATCCCCACCGACGAGGCCCGCGGCCAGGTCGCCCAGTTCCTGGTCCTGACCATGGCGCCGTTCGCCCTGTTGGCGCCCTTCATCGGGCCGCTGCTCGACCGTTTCCGGCACGGTCGTCGATGGGCGATCGGCACGACGCTGGCGCTGCGGGCGTTCCTCTGCTGGGTGCTGGCGGGCGCGGTGGCGAACGACTCGCCCTGGCTCTTCCCCGCCGCCCTCGGGTGCCTGGTGGCCTCCAAGGCCTACGGGGTCACCCGCGCCTCGGCCGTGCCCCGCCTGCTACCGCCCGGCTTCAGCCTGGTCAACGCCAACTCACGCAACGCCCTCGCCGGCGTCGCGGGGATGGCCGTGGGGGGCGGTCTCGCCGGGGCGGCGTCGCGAATCGGCCCGGAGTGGTCCCTGCGGCTGGCGTTCCTGATCTACGTCGCCGGCACGGTGATGGCCATCCGGCTCCCCGCCCGGGTCGACTCCAGCATCGGCGAGCAGGACATCGCCGACACCGGCCCCATCCGCCTGCCACGGCGCACGGGTCGGCCCCTGTCGATCTTCGCGCGCGCGCGTGCCCGGGTCGCGGCCCTGCCCGCCACGGTTCTCACGGCCCTGTGCAGTGCCGTGGGCGCCCGCCTGCTGACCGGCTTCCTCACCCTCTTCATGGCGTTCCTCATGCGGGAGCACCCCATCCCGGGACTCAGCGGCACCCTGGTGCTGGCTCTGGTGGTCGGAGCGGCGGGAGCCGGCAATGCCCTCGGCACGGTCCTGGGGAACGCCCTGCGCCGGTCCCGCCCCGACGTCATCATCGCCGTAGCCCTCATCGCCGACGTCCTCGCGGCCCTGGTCGCCGCGGTGTTCTACTCGCTGGGCACCCTGCTGCTCCTCGGCCTCGTGGCCGGGCTCGCGGCGCAGCTCATCAAGCTCAGCAGCGACGCGGTCATCCAGCGCGACATCGAGGAGTCCGTGCGCACCCGCGTCTTCGCGTGGTCGGAGACGGTCCTGCAGATCGCCTGGGTCGTCGGGGGCGCGATCGGCATCTCCTTGCCCCTGGTCCCCCAGCTGGGGTTCGGGGTCATCGCCGCCCTGCTGTTCCTCGTCCTCGCGGCCTCGGTGCGCCTGCGGATGCTCCCCCGGCATCGCCACGCCGCGGTGGGGTGACCGCTGCTCCCGCAGGCCATCCCCCGGCTAGAGGGTGCGCAGCATCCGCGTGTTGCCCAAGGTGTTCGGCTTGACCCGCTCGAGGTCGAGGAACTCGGCAACGCCCTCGTCGTACGAACGCACCAGCTCGGCATACACCTCGGGAGCCACCGCCTGACCCTCGATGACCTCGAACCCGTGCCGCACGAAGAAGTCCACCTCGAAGGTGAGGCAGAACAACCGCTTCACGCCCAGGTCCCGCGCGTCGAGGACCAGCTGCTCGAGCAGTCGTGAGCCGACCCCCAGACCCTTCGCCTCGGGCCGCACGGCGAGGGTGCGGATCTCGGCGAGGTCCTCCCACATGACGTGCAGGGCACCGCAGCCGACGACCTGCCCATCCACCTCGGCCACCCGGAACTGCTGGAGGGCCTCGAAGTAGGTGACGGCGTCCTTGGAGACCAGCACCCGTGACTCGGCGTGCGGTCGGACGATCTCGCGGATGGTGCGGATGTCGCTGGTGCGGGCCGGACGGACCAGCACCTCGCCGCTGTCAGGCGCCAAGCCGGGCGTCCTTGATGTCCCTGAACAGGGTGGAGGCCTGGCTGCCCAGCAGGACCACCGACTGCTGGCTGCGGGTGCCGATCCCGCCGAGCGCCACGACGTTCTTGACGTCGTTGGGGCTCTCCCGGAAGACCGCCGACGACAGGTTCAGCACCTGGGCCGCGGACAGGTTCGTCTCCACGTGCGCGCTCATCGCGGTGAGGTACTTCATGATCGCGGTCGGGCCGCCGCTGCGCGCCATGCCCATTCCCGCCAGGATGAGCTTGCCCTGGTTCGCGGAGCGACCGAAGTCACCGTTGGGCAGGGTGTGCCGCTCGCGGGCGAAGCTGAGGGCCGGCTCGCCCCGGAGGATGTTCAGGCCCTTCTTCGCGAGGATGCCGTGCTCACCCTTGAACAGGGCGGGAGCGACGTAGCGGATGCCGCCCATGGCGTTGACCATGGCCCGGAACCCCTTGAAGCCGGTCAGCACGTAACCGTCGACCTTGACGCCCGTGGCGCTCTGGACGGTGCTGACCACACCCTTGGGTCCGCCGAAGACGAGGGAGGCGTTGATCTTGTTCGTGCCGCCGCTGGACAGCGGAACCCAGGAGTCACGAGGGATGCCGACGATGCCGCCGACGCCCTTGTCGTCGACGCCGATGATGTGCAGCGAGTCGGCACGCTGGCTGGAGACCTTCTCGTCGGGGCGGGCGTCGGAGCCGATGGCCAGCACGCGCATCGGCGCCATCGGGACCGACGCGACCCCGAGCGCGGGCCACCAGCCGCCGACGACGGACCAGGTCTTCGACTTCACCAGCAGGGTCAGGTCCTTCCCCTGGGAGACCATGGCGACCGACTGGCCCTTCCACGTCCCGGTCGAGCCCTTGACGGCGACCGGGGTGCTGAGGGCCTTGCGCTTGCCCAGGGCCGTGGCAACTGCGCCGCCGGCCGCGACGTCGCCACCGAGGTACAGGGCGGTGAGCACGTCGAGCAGGTCCGCCGGCAGACCCGCACCGGTCACCTGCGCAGGCGGCGGGGTCGTCGAGGTCGTGGACGAGGTCGGTGCGCTGGAGGACGGCGCCGGCTCGGGCTTGTCACCCGAGCACGCGGCCACGGTGAGTGGCGAGGCTGCCAGGGCGAGGAGCAGGGAACGGCGAGTCAGATCGGAAGGAACCACGCGCTCCAGCGTACGACGCCGTGAGCACTCCCCCGTGCAGGACGTGCGCAGGAACCGGGTGTTGGACGCCGAGATGGCCCGGACCAGCAGGTCCGGGCCATCTCGGGGGGCGGATGCCGCGCGCGTCGGCGCGGCATCCCGGGAGTCACTCCGCGGTGTCGCCCACAGCCTCCACGAGCGGGAGCTCGATGTGGCTGGGGTGGGGGGTGCCCTCGAACGTGAAGTTCGCGGCCTTGCCCTCGCCATCGGCGTGGACGAGCACGAGCTCGCCGGACTTGAGCTCGCCGTAGAGGATCTTCTCGGACAGGACGTCCTCGATCTCGCGCTGGATGGTGCGCCGCAACGGACGGGCGCCGAGCACGGGGTCGTAGCCCTTCTTGGCCAGCAGTGCCTTGGCCTCGAAGGTGAGCTCGAGCCCCATGTCCTTGTCCTTGAGCCGCTTGTCCAGCTTGGCGATCTCGAGGTCGACGATGGCCACGATCTCCGCCTGCGTGAGCTGGGGGAAGACGATGGTGTCGTCGACCCGGTTGAGGAACTCGGGGCGGAAGTGCTGCTTGAGCTCGTCCGTGACCTTGTTCTTCATGCGGTCGTAGTCGCTGCGGGTGTCCGCGCCGGCGGAGAAGCCGAGCGAACCCTTGGTGATGTCCCGCGTACCGAGGTTGGTCGTCATGATGATGACCGTGTTCTTGAAGTCGACCATCCGACCCTGGGAGTCGGTGAGGCGGCCGTCCTCGAGCACCTGCAGCAGCGTGTTGAAGATGTCCGGGTGGGCCTTCTCGACCTCGTCGAACAGCACGACCGAGAACGGCTTGCGCCGCACCTTCTCGGTGAGCTGGCCGCCCTCCTCGTAGCCGACGTAGCCGGGAGGGGAACCGAACAGCCGCGACACCGTGTGCTTCTCGGAGTACTCGGACATGTCGAGCTGGATCAGGCTGTCCTCGTCGCCGAAGAGGAACTCGGCCAGCGTCTTGGCCAGCTCGGTCTTGCCGACGCCGGTGGGCCCGGCGAAGATGAACGAGCCGCCGGGGCGACGCGGGTCCTTCAGCCCGGCACGGGTGCGCCGGATGGCCTGCGACAGCGCCTTGATGGCGTCGTCCATGCCCACGACGCGCTTGTGCAGCTCGTCCTCCATGTGGAGCAGCCGGCTGGACTCCTCCTCGGTGAGCTTGAAGACGGGGATGCCCGTCGAGGCGGCCAGCACCTCGGCGATGAGCTCCTCGTCGACCTCGGCCACGACGTCCATGTCGCCGGACTTCCACTGCGCCTCGCGCTCGGCCTTCTGGCCCAGCAGGGTCTTCTCGTCGTCGCGCAGGCGCGCAGCCTTCTCGAAGTCCTGTCCGTCGATCGCCGACTCCTTCTCGAGCCGGACGGCGGCGATCTTGTCATCGAACTCCCGAAGGTCCGGTGGAGCGGTCATGCGGCGGATCCGCAGTCGCGCGCCGGCCTCGTCGATGAGGTCGATCGCCTTGTCGGGCAGGAAGCGGTCGTTGATGTAGCGGTCGGCGAGGTTGGCCGCCGAGACCAGCGCCGCGTCCGTGATGGACACGCGGTGGTGTGCCTCGTAGCGGTCGCGCAGGCCCTTGAGGATCTCGATCGCGTGGCTGAGCGTGGGCTCGGCCACCTGGATCGGCTGGAAGCGGCGCTCCAGGGCGGAGTCCTTCTCGATGTGCTTGCGGTACTCGTCGAGCGTGGTGGCGCCGATGGTCTGGAGCTCACCGCGGGCGAGCATGGGCTTGAGGATGCTTGCGGCGTCGATCGCGCCCTCGGCGGCACCCGCACCCACCAGGGTGTGGATCTCGTCGATGAACAGGATGATGTCGCCGCGGGTGCGGATCTCCTTGAGAACCTTCTTCAGCCGCTCCTCGAAGTCACCGCGGTAGCGGCTGCCGGCCACGAGGGCGCCGAGGTCGAGGGTGTAGAGCTGCTTGTCCTTGAGGGTCTCGGGCACCTCGCCCTTGACGATGTCCTGGGCCAGGCCCTCGACGACAGCCGTCTTGCCGACACCGGGCTCACCGATGAGCACCGGGTTGTTCTTGGTGCGGCGGGACAGCACCTGCATGACCCGCTCGATCTCCTTCTCGCGCCCGATGACCGGGTCGAGCTTGCCCTCCCGGGCGGCCATGGTCAGGTTGCGACCGAACTGGTCGAGCACGAGCGAGCCCGCGGGCGTTCCCTCCTGCTGGACCCCGCCGCCGACACCGGTGGCCTGGCCCTCCTTGCCCTGGTAGCCCGAGATCAGCTGGATGACCTGCTGGCGCACCCGGTTGAGGTCGGCGCCGAGCTTGACGAGCACCTGGGCGGCGACGCCCTCGCCCTCGCGGATCAGGCCGAGCAGGATGTGCTCGGTGCCGATGTAGTTGTGGCCGAGCTGCAGCGCCTCGCGGAGGCTGAGCTCGAGGACCTTCTTCGCGCGGGGCGTGAAGGGGATGTGGCCACTGGGCGCCTGCTGGCCCTGGCCGATGATCTCCTGCACCTGCTCACGGACGGACTCCAGCGAGATGCCCAGGCTCTCCAGAGCCTTGGACGCGACGCCTTCACCCTCGTGGATCAGGCCGAGCAGGATGTGCTCCGTGCCGATGTAGTTGTGGTTGAGCATGCGCGCTTCTTCCTGCGCGAGCACGACCACACGACGGGCCCGGTCGGTGAACCGTTCAAACATCTTCTGCTCCTGCCTATCGAGATCACCTCGATGCTACTTGTGCCGCGCGACCTCGGCGCCAACCTTTCACCGACCGATATCCGATCGGGACGAATTGACACAGGTCACGCCTACTCGTGGGTGGGAACGCCGGGGCCCACCCCCCTGTTCCCGCCCCTGAGCGTGGTGGGCTCATGTTCGCCGTGAGCGGACGCGCGAGGCACCCAGCCGGCCGACCGGCATACCCCAGCTTTATCGGGTCTAGCAGGAAGGTTGACCTTCACCCCGGTTCGGAAGTCGTGCGAACGTCAATGAAGTTGCTACACCCGATAAAGCTGAGGTATGCCGAGGGGTCAGGCTGCGGGGCCCTGCTTGCGGACCTCGTCGACGTGCTCCATGGCCGTGCGGAGGTCGGCCAGCCAGCTGTCCGACCGCTCGCCGACCAGCCGCACGCACCAGGCCAGCGCCTCGGACCGGGACCGGGCCACGCCAGCGTCGACGAGGGTGTCCAGGACCTGCCGCTCGGGCTGGCGCAGCCGCGTCATCACCGGTGCGGCGAGCTGGGTGAACACGGACTCGGTGTCGCCGACCCGGACGCCCCAGGAGACCTTGCGGCCGCTGAGGTGCTCGAGCTCGCGGGCGATCTCGATCCGTCGCTCGCGGGTGTCCTCGCGGAAGGACTTGATCCGGGCCCGCGCGGCGATCTCGCGGGTCGCGGCGTCGGGCTCCCCCTCGAGGGAGGGCTCGGCGAGGGTGCCGATGAGCATGAGCTCGTCGCGGTCACGGGTGACCGTGACCGGGCCGGTGAACCAGTCCTCGGGAAGGCGGCCGGCCAGCCACGCTTCTGCAGTTGTCGGTGTAGTCATGTAATCATGATTACACCGCGACTCAGGGATGGACAAGGGTGTCCGCCCAGGGCGAACTCGGGCGACCCACACGCCGCCGATTCAGGGCTCGCGGACGCCGCCGCCGGCCCCTGGAGCGGCCACCCCTCAACCGTGGCCGCGGATCGTGGCCCGCGGGTCACGGTTCTCGAGCCGACCGGTGCGGCCCTCGATGAGCCGGCGCACCCGGTGCACGGCTCCGGCCACCGCGGCATCGACGCTCTCGGCGTGGTGGGTCGCGGACACCGGCGACTGCCGGTCGGTCCGCACCTCGAGCGTGCACCGCACGTCCGACGGGGTGGTGCGACCGGCACTCTCGTCAGCGACGTGGACCTCGATGCGAACGTGGTCCTCACCCAGTGAGGGCAGTCCACTCGCCACGGACTCCTGGACCCGCGCGGCGAACGCCTCGGTGCCCTCGATGTTGTGGTCGGTGTGGACGGTGATCTCCATGGCGGGACTTCCTCATCTGCTGGTCGAGTCCCCAAGCCTGACACCCGGGTCGGACCGCGGTCAGGGGCGAAGGTCCCGGCGGTCGCTGATCCGCTTGGCCTTGCCCAACGAGCGCTCGAGGCTGTGCGGCGCCACCACCTCGGCGCGGATGCTGACCCCGACCACGTCCTTGACCCGTCGCTCGAGCAGGCGGCCGGCCTCGGCGCTCTGCCCGGGAGTGACCCCCTCGCGGGCCTCGACCTGCACGGTCAGCTCGTCGAGGCGGCCCGGGCGGGTCAGGACGCAGAGGTAGTGCGGCGTCAACCCCTCGATCGCGAGCAGGTGCTCCTCGATCTGGGAAGGGAACACGTTGACCCCGCGCACGATCATCATGTCGTCGCTGCGCCCGGTGATCTTGGCCATCCGCCGGAACTGCGGGTATGCCGTGCCAGGGTGCAGCGTCGTGAGGTCGCGCGTGCGGTAGCGGACGACCGGCATCGCCTCCTTGGTCAGCGAGGTGAACACGAGCTCACCCTCCTCGCCGTCGGGGAGCACCTCCCCGGTGATCGGGTCCACGACCTCGGGGTAGAAGTGGTCCTCCCAGATGTGCAGCCCGTCCTGGGTCTCGCCGGACTCCTGCGAGACCCCGGGTCCCATCACCTCGGAGAGCCCGTAGATGTCCACGGCCCGCAGGTTGGTGCGCTCCTGCACCTCCTGGCGCATCTGCTCGGTCCAGGGCTCGGCCCCGAAGATGCCGATCTCCAGGGAGGTCGACCTCGGGTCGATGCCCTGGGCCTGCATCTCGTCGAGGATCGCGAGGAAGTAGGACGGCGTGACCATGATGATCCGCGGCTGGAAGTCGACGATGAGCTGGACCTGCCGCTCGGTCATCCCCCCGCTGACCGGCACGACGGTGCAGCCCAGCCGCTCGGCGCCGTAGTGGGCGCCGAGGCCACCGGTGAACAGGCCGTAGCCGTAGGCCACGTGCAGCAGGTCGCCCCGACGCCCTCCTGCCGCCTCGATGGAACGAGCCATCACCTCGGCCCACGTGTCGAGGTCGGCTCGGGTGTAGCCCACGACGGTCGGCTTGCCGGTGGTCCCGCTCGAGGCATGGACCCGGGCCACCTCCTGGCGCGGGACCGCGAACATCCCGAAGGGGTAGTTGGCCCGCAGGTCGGCCTTGGTGGTGAAGGGGAACCGCGCAAGGTCTGCGAGGTCGTGCAGGTCCTCGGGTCGAACGCCGGCCGCGTCGAACGCGGCGCGGTAGTGCGGCACCTGGGCGTAGGCGCGAGCCAGGCTCGCGCGCATCCGGTCGAGCTGCAGGTCCCGCAGCTCCTCGGCGGTGGAGACGACGTTGTCCATGTCAGCCAACATACGGCGAAGCCTGAGAATCTCCCCTGAATCCGTTGGTGGCGTATCGCCCCGCAACGATGCGACGTACGCTCGCAAAGGTGGACCATCTGTCGGCAGCGCGCGTGGTCGAGGCCCCGGGGGAACCGGTGACGGACCCAGCAGCGCCACCGCCCGGGCGCCGCCCCCGCCGCCGGTGGCTCCTCGCCGCGGTCGTGGTGATCCTCCTGGCCGCCCTCGGCAGCTTCGCCCTCACCCGCGGCCCCGACACGCCACCACTGACCGGAGCCGATGTCACCAAGGCTGTCGACCAGGGGATCGCCAAGGCCCAGCAGGAGGCCCGGAACGCACCGCCGGACGCCGGGGTCGCCTACCGGGCTGCGCTCCCGTCGATGGTCACCATCAACACCCAGGGTGTCGGGGCCCAGGGTGCCGAGCGGGGCAGCGGGGCCGGGGTCGTGATCAGCGCCGACGGCTCGGTGCTCACCGCCCTGCACGTCGTCGCGGGAGCCGACGCGATCAGGGTGACCTTCTCGGACGGGACGCAGTCAGCTGCGACCGTGGCCCGCCGCGACGCCGCGAGCGACATCGCGGTGCTGGCACCCGAGCGGCTTCCCCAGGTCGTCGTGCCCGCCGTGATGGGCGGCGGCGCGGCCGTCGGCGACCCCGTCTTCGCCCTCGGCCACCCCCTCGGTCTCACCGGCTCACTCACCGCCGGCGTGGTCTCGGCGCTGGACCGCTCGATCCGGGTGGACACCGACCAGGTCCTCAAGGGCCTCATCCAGTTCGACGCCGCCGTCAACCCGGGCAACTCCGGCGGCCCGCTGCTCGACCGCGACGGCCACGTCGTGGGCATCGTGACCGGACTGGCCAACCCGTCCGAGCAGAACTTCTTCGTCGGCATCTCGTTCGCCGTACCCATCTCCACCGCCGGCGGCGTGGCCGGCGGCCCCGCCCAGTGACCAGTCCCGACCCAGGAGACCCCATGGATCCGCACCGACCCGAGCCCGGCGGCCAGCACCCGTTGGAGCAGGCGCTCTACGAGGTCAAGAAGACCATCGTCGGCCAGGACGTCCTGCTCGAGCGGATGCTCGTCGCCCTGCTGGCCCGCGGCCACCTGCTCGTCGAGGGCGTCCCCGGGCTGGCCAAGACGATGGCCATCAAGACGCTGGCCCAGGCCGTCGGCGGTGAGTTCCAGCGCATCCAGTTCACCCCCGACCTCGTCCCCGCGGACGTCATCGGCACCCGGATCTACAACCAGAAGGACGGCGAGTTCCAGGTCTCTCTGGGCCCGGTCTTCGCCAACCTCGTGCTCGCCGACGAGATCAACCGGGCCCCGGCCAAGGTGCAGAGCGCCCTGCTCGAGGTGATGCAGGAGCGCCAGGTGACCATCGGACGCCAGACCTACCAGGCGCCCGACCCGTTCCTGGTCATGGCCACCCAGAACCCCATCGAGTCCGAGGGCACCTATGCCCTCCCCGAGGCCCAGGTGGACCGGTTCATGCTCAAGACCCTGGTGGGCTACCCCACCGCGTCCGAGGAGTACGTCGTCGTCGAGCGGATGACCTCGAACCTCGAAGCGACTCAGCGGGTGCTGGAGACGGGCCAGCTGGTGCAGTTCCAGAAGGCCGCCGACGCGGTCTACGTCGATCCCGCCGTGATCGAGTATGCGGTGCGGCTGGCGAACGCGACCCGTACGCCGGACATGGTGGGCCTGCCCGACCTGGCCCGGTACCTCACCTTCGGCGCCAGCCCCCGCGCGTCGATCAACCTCGTCCTGGCGGCCAAGGCGTTGGCCTTCCTCCGCGGCCGCGACTTCGCGCGGCCCCAGGAGGTGCGCGACCTCGCCCACGACGTGATGCGGCACCGGCTGGTGCTGAGCTACGAGGCGCTCGCCGAGGGCATGGGCCCCGACGACCTGCTCGGACCGATCATCGACGCGGTCACCATGCCCGACGTGCCCCTGCGCGAGCGCCGTGCCCAGACCATCGAGTCACCGTGGACCCCCGGACCACGCTGACCGCCGAGGGCTTGCTGCGCCGCCTGCAGTGGCGCGTGGTGCGCCGCCTCGACGGCCAGCTCCAGGGCGACTACCGGACGCTGTTCCGCGGCACCGGGGTCGACTTCACCGACCTGAGGGAGTACGAGCCCGGCGACGACCTGCGGCACATCGACTGGAACGTCACCGCGCGAATGGACACGCCCTACGTCCGTGAGTACGTCGAGGACCGCGAGGTCACCGCGTGGCTGCTGCTGGACCGGACCGCGTCGATGGGTTTCGGCCCCGTGGACCGCCAGAAGTCGTTGGTACTGGCCGAGATCGCGACGACGCTCGCCCACGTGCTGGCCCGCGGAGGCAACCGGATCGGTGCCGCGCTCTTCGACGGCGGCATCCAGACCATCCCCCCGGGCCACGGGCGCAACCAGGTCCTGCGGATCACCCAGGCACTCCTCCAGCCGGCCACGCCCCGCCCCAAGGGGGACACCACCGACCTGGGTGTGCTTCTCAAGGCCGCGCTCGGACTGGCCAGGCGCCGCTCCCTGCTGGTCATCGTCTCCGACTTCATCAGCGAGCCCGGCTGGGACAAGCACCTGGCCCTGCTGTCACGGCGGCACGACGTGGTCGCGATCCAGGTCGTCGACCCGCGCGAGTCCGAGCTGCCGTCCGTGGGCATGGTCTACGTCGAGGACGCGGAGACCGGTGAGCAGATCTTCGTGGACACCAACGACCCCGCCTTCCGCGCCCGGCTGCGCGAGGTCGCCCTCGAACGCCAGGAGGCCCTGGTGTCGGCGGCCCGCCGGGCCGGCACCCACATCCACACCGTCGCGACGGACGACGACCTGGTGCGTGCCCTGGCCCGCATCTCGACGTTGCGCAGACGGGAGCGCCGATGAGCTTCGACTGGCCGTGGGTGCTGCTGGGGCTGTTGTCGGTTCCGCTCCTCGTGGTGGCCTACCGCGTGCAGGGACGCCAGCGCGAGCGGCGCCGCCACGAGCTGGAGGCCATCGGCCTGGTCGCGGCGAGTGCAGGGCGCCGCGACCGCTGGCAGCACCTGGCACCGGTGCTGCTGCTGGGTGCCCTCACGCTGCTGCTGGTCTCGATGGCCCGCCCGGAGGCGACCGTGGCAGAGCCCCGTCGCGAGGGCACCGTGATGCTGGCCTTCGACGTCTCCACCAGCATGCGGGCCACGGACCTGGCGCCCACGCGGCTCGACGCCGCCAAGGCGGCCGCCCGGACGTTCGTGGCCAGGCAGCCCACGACGATCCGCCTCGGGGTGGTTGCCTTCGGTGACAGCTCGGTGGTCTCCCAACAGCCCACCACCGACCGGGCCCAGGTCCTGAAGGCGATCGACCGGCTCACCCCCGAAGGTGGCACGGCGGTCGGCCGCGGGCTGGTCTCCGCACTGAGCGCCATCGCCGGCAAGCCGATCACCGTCGACGAGAACGCGGCGGACGGCGTCCCCGACGACAGCGGGATCGGCTACTACGCGTCCGCGGCCATCGTGCTGCTCTCCGACGGCGAGAACACTGCCAGCCCCGACCCGCTCGCGGTGGCCGACCTCGCGTCGGCGGCGGGCGTGCGGGTCTACACGGTCGGTGTCGGCAGCCCCCAGGGCACGGTCCTGGAGGTCGACGGCTTCCAGATCTCCACCGCCCTGGACGAGGCCACCCTCAAGCAGATCGCCACGACCACCGACGGCGCCTACTACCCGGCTGCCGACTCCACCTCCCTGTCCGGTGTCTACGACGCCATCGACCTCGCCTGGACCGCGCGGACCCAACAGCGTGAGATCACCTCGTGGTTCGCCGGCGCGGCGGCGCTCCTGCTCCTCGCGGGCGCGGCCGTCTCGGTGCTCCGCTCGGGCCGGGTGATCTGAGGTGTCCTTCGGCCTGCCGTATGCCCTGCTCGGCCTGGTGACCGTGCCCGCTCTGCTCGCGGCCTACGTGTGGCAGCTGCGCCGGCGACGTCGGACCGCGGTGGCGTTCTCGAGCGTGTCGCTCATCCGGGCCGCCATGCCACGCCAACGCGCGTGGCGGCGGCACGTCCCGCTGGCGCTCGTCCTGGCCAGCCTGGCCCTGTTGGCGGTTGCGGGAGCCCGCCCCCAGGTGCGCGCCCAGGTGCCGGTCTCGGCATCCGCGGTGATCCTGGCGGTCGACGTGTCGGGCTCGATGTGCTCGACCGACGTCTCGCCGAACCGCCTGGCCGCGGCGCAAGCGGCGGTGCGCGACTTCGTCGACGCCCAGGACGACCAGACCAGGATCGGTCTCGTGGTGTTCTCGGGTTCTGCCCAGCTCGCGGTGGCCCCGACGACCAACCACGACGACCTGCGCCGTGCTGTGGACGGCCTGACCACCGGCCGCGGCACGACCATCGGCGCGGCGATCCTCAAGTCCATCGACGCGATCGCCGAGATCAACCCCTCGGTCGCCCCCGCGGACTCCAGCGCGGTCGACCCGGGAGCAGACGGCCAGGCGACGCCCCAGGCGCCCGCCCCCAGGGCCGCCACCACCGCCCCGGAGATCGTCGTGCTCCTGACCGATGGTGCGAACACCCGGGGCGTCACCCCGGCGCAGGCGGCCGAGCAGGCGGCAGCCCGCGGGGTCCGCGTCTACCCCATCGGTTTCGGCACCACCGAGCCCACCCAGATGGTGTGCACCAGCGACCAGCTCGGCGGCGGGCTCTTCGAGGGACCGGGGCGCGGCGGCATCGGTGGCTTCGGCGGCCTCGGTCCCGGGGGGCGCAACTTCCTGGTCGTCGACGAGGCCGCCCTGAGGGAGGTCGCGCAGACGACCGGCGGTGAGTACTTCAAGGCCAGCGATGCCGGTCAGCTCCAGGGTGTGCTGGCCGACCTGCCCAAGCACGTGGACGTGCAGGAGCGGGACGTCGAGGTCACCGTGGGCCTCGCGGCGCTGGCGGCTCTGGTGCTGCTGGGCGGCCTGCTGCTGGCCGGACGGTGGTCACCCGGCCCGCGCTGACCAGCCCGTGGCCAGCTGTCGGTGGGGGAACCCAGCAGGGTGGGTGGCTCAGTCCGCCACCCGCTGGCGCTCCGCGTGCGCCCGCACCTTGGACCGGTTGCCACACCACTGCATGCTGCACCACCGGCGTCGCCCCCGAGGATCGAGGAAGACCCAGCCACAGCCGTCACCCGGACAGGCGTGCACCGCGCCGAGGTCCTCGCGGGTCAGCAGCTCGGCAGCCGACCAGGCGATGGCCAGGAGCGGTCGTTCGAGCCCGCCCCCGACGGCCCACCTCGGCGGCGCCCCCGGCGACGGAGCGGGTTCGAGCACGGTCACGCCGAGGGCCCTGGAGACGTGCCGGTTGACGGCGGCCATCGCCCGCCGGCCGGTGGGGTCCAGCACGACCGAGCGCAGGTCGGAGCGGAACCTGCGGGCGTCGTCGAGGACCTCGGCGGACTGTGCCGGTCGCGCGGCGGCGCGGCGCCGCAGGGCCCCGGCAGCAGGTGCTTCCACGAGCCCGTTGACCGAGGCCCACGTCACGAGGTGGTCGTAGGTCGCGAGGTAGTCCCTGCCCGTCGCATCGCCCCACCCGGCGTACGTGTTGAGGAAGTCGAGGGCGACGTGACCGCCGCAGGCCCGAGGGAGGCGCAGTCCGTCGACCTCGAACCAGTGGCCACCAGGGGCCTTGACCCGGGTGGAGGAGGGCGCTTGACTGCTAACCATTCACAAGATGTTATCTGGTTAGGAGACGTTTCATGCGACGCATCGCCGCAACCACGACCACGATCCTGCTCGGCCTGCTGCTGACGGCCCCTGCCGCCAGTGCCGGCGGCTCGCCATGGACGCCGTACCGCACCGCGGACGTCACGGTCACCGCGGCCCGCTCGACCTGCGCCTTCGACGTGCGGATCTCAGTGGTCCGCGACGAGGAGGAGTACCGCACGTCGCGGACGTATCCCGACGGGTCACCGCGCGAACAGGTCTACCGGGGCACCCTGGTCGAGAGCTACACCAACCTGTCCAGCGGAGAGTCGGTCGTGCGCGACCTGAGCGCGACGGCGGTCTTTCGCTTCGACCCCGACGGGGCGCCTGCGTCATTGACGTCCACGAAGGGCCCGTTCGGAGCCACGATGCCGGCTGGCAGCACGCCTGCGACCGGTCTGTTCGTGTTGTCCGGCAAGGGAACCCAGGTCACGTTCAACGCCGACGGCACCCGCACCTTCACCCTGGGCCGCCACGGCCAGGCCGAGAACGTGTGCTCGACGCTCTCCTAGGTCACCGGCGGCGCTGGCACCTGCCGCACCAGAACAGGTTGCGTCCGGCGACCACCTGGGTGCGGATCCTTGAGCCGCAGACCAGGCACGGCTCACCCTGCCGCTTGTAGACGTAGGAGGTGCGGCGCTCCAGCCGGTCGACCTCACCACGGGCCAGGTCCTCACGCACCTGGTCGACCTGGTCGGCAACCGTGACGATCTTGCCCGTCGCGACGCCGAGGGGCAGCAGGTCGACGAGGTCGAGCCAGATGGCGTCCCAGCTGCTGCGACGAATCTCCTTCCCGGGACGGAAGGGGTCGACCCGCTGCCGGAAGAGCACCTCGCTGCGGTAGACGTTGCCGACGCCGGCGAGCACCGACTGGTCCATCAGAAGCTCGCCCACCGTGCGCCCGCTGCGCGAGATCTTGCGCCAGGCCAGGTCGGGGTCCGGCTCGGGACGCAAGGGGTCGGGTCCGAGCCGGCCGGTCACCGCCTCGACCTGGTCCGGGGTGATGACGGCACACAGGTTGGGTCCCCGCAGGTCGGCCACGTGATCGTCGGTCGCCAGCCGCAGCCGGACCTGACCCACGACGGGAACCTCGCCCACATACTCGCGCTCGTCGATGGCGAAGGTGCCGATGAGCCCAAGGTGCACGTGCAGCCACGCGTCGCCGGCGAACTCCACGAAGAGGTGCTTGCCCCACGAGGTGGAGTGCACGAAGGTCCGGCCGGACAGCAGCGCCGCACCGGCGGCGAACCTGCCCTGCGGGCTGCTGGCGTCGGGCTCGGTGCCGCGGAAGGCCGCGTCGAGGTCACGGGCGAGGGCGAAGAGGGTGTGGCCTTCGGGCATGGGCCCCATCATCTCCCCACCTACACTGCACGGCATGGCGGCCACCGAGACGCGACTGCTCCTGCTCGGCACCGTCATGCTCTTCGAACCGGTCAACGGCTACCAGCTGCGCCGTGAGCTGCTGTCGTGGCAGGTGGAGGACTGGGCCCACGTCAACCCCGGGTCGATCTACTCGGGCCTGTCCACCCTCACCAGGGCAGGCAACCTCGAGCGGCACGACCTGGTCGACGGCACCCGGGGGGTCGCGGTCTACACCAGCACCGACGCAGGCCGCCTGGAGTTCGAGCGGTTGTGGCAGTCGGCCGTCGAGACCGTCGACCTGCTCTCGCCGCTGCCCTTCCACACCAGCCTGGCCCTGATGCCGCTGATGCCGCGCGAGCGGGTCGAGGCCGGCCTGCGCGCTCGACTGGCCAACCTCGATGCGCGGGTGCGCGCCCAGGCCGACGACGCGGGTCGCCTCGACAGCGCACCCCCTCACGTCCTCGCGATGGCCGACCTCTGGATGGGCCTGGCCTCGACCGAGCGCGAGTGGCTGGTCGACCTCCGCGGGCGCATCGGTGCGGGCGGCTACGCCTTCCGCGACGAGCCCCTCGACTGGGAGCCCCCTGCCACCGACCCCGGCTGGGAGATGGCGAGTGACCGCAACCGCTACCTGGGGCTCATCGCGCGAGGGCGATGACTTCACCGGCCCCGGCGGGTCTACCTCCCCGATGCACCGGCGCCGTTGACGCTCGGTGTTCAATATTGAATACTCACCGTATTCAAGTTTGAACAAGGGAGACGAGATGATTCACGCGCGGGGACTCGTGCAGACCTTCCAGACCAAGGACGGGCGGAAGAAGACCCAGGTGCGTGCCGTCGACGGCGTCGACCTCGACGTCGCGGAGGGCGAGGTGGTCGGCTTCCTCGGACCCAACGGCGCCGGGAAGACCACCACGCTGCGGATGCTGACCACCCTGTTGCGGCCCACCGAGGGAGAGGCGACGGTTGCCGGCTACGACGTCGTGCGCCAGTCCGAGCAGGTGCGGCGCAGCATCGGCTACGTCTCGCAGGCGGGTGGTGCGTTCAGTGGCGCCCGGGCCGGCGACGAGGTGGTCGACCACGGGATGCTCTACGGCATGAAGGGCGCCGAGGCCGCCAGCCGGGGGAAGGAGCTCTTCGCCCAGCTCGACCTCGACGGGCTGTGGGCCCGGATGCCCAAGAACATGTCCGGTGGCCAGCGCCGACGGCTCGACATCGTCATGGGCCTGATCCACGAGCCCACGCTGGTCTTCCTCGACGAGCCGACGACCGGCCTCGACCCGCAGGCGCGGGCCAACCTCTGGGAGCACATCGCCGACCTGAGGCGGCGCCGGGGCGCCACGGTCTTCCTCACGACCCACTACCTGGACGAGGCCGACGTGCTCAGCGACCGGATCGTCATCATCGACCACGGGAAGATCGTCGCCGCCGACACCTCGGACAACCTCAAGGCCCAGGTGTCCGGCGACCTGGTCGACCTCGAGGTCGCCGACCCCGACCTGGTCTCCGTGGCCGCCCAACGGCTCGAGGCCATCGCCGAGGCCCCGCGTCACGGGGTCCAGGGTGTCGAGGTCGACGGCTGCCACGTGCGCGGGCGCGTGCAGCGGGCCGGCAAGGCCGTGCCGGGGCTGCTGCGCGACCTGCACGACGCGGACATCTCGCTGGACTCGGTCGAGGTCCACCGCCCGACCCTCGACGACGTCTTCCTGACCCTCACCGGTCGGTCCCTGCGCGACGCCGCGGACACCGCCGTCGACCCCACCGCCAAGGAGAACTGACATGCGTTTCGCACGAGAGAGCTTCATCGTCTTCCGCCGCCAGCTGCGGATGAACCTGCGCAACCCCGCCTGGGTCATCATCGGCATGGTCCAGCCGATCCTCTACCTGCTGCTGTTCGGGCCCCTGCTCAAACCCCTCATCAAGGCGTTCGGGGCGACCAACGCCTACACCTTCTTCGTGCCGGGCATGCTCGTCCAGCTCGGCATCTTCGGCGCGTTCTTCGCCGGCTTCAGCCTGATCGGCGAGTGGCGCGAGGGCGTCATCGAGGCCGAGCGGGTGACGCCGGCGAGCCGGACCGCGCTGCTCGTCGGGCGGCTCATCCGTGACGTGGTCCAGCTGTTCGTCCAGGCCCTGATCCTCGTGGGGCTCGGCTTCGTCATGGGGATGCGCGCCTCGGGGCCGGGCATCGTCTACGGCGTGCTGCTGACCCTGCTGGTCGGCGGGGCCTGCGCCGCGGCCTCCAACGCCCTGGCCCTGACGACCAAGAGCGAGGACGTCATGGCGCCGGTCATCAACATGGTCATGATGCCGGTCCTGCTGCTCTCGGGAATCCTGCTGCCGATGACGATCGGGCCCACGTGGTTGCTGCGGGTCAGCGACTGGATGCCGTTCCGCTGGGTCGTCGACGCGGTGCGCACCGCGTTCTCGGGTGACTTCGCCAGCTCCCCGATGATGTGGGGCACCGCCTGGGCGGCTGCACTCTTCGCCCTCGCCGTCTGGTGGGGCACCGCGACCTTCCGCCGCGAAAACGCCTGACCCTCGCCCCAACTTTATCGGGTCTAGCAAGAAGGTTGACCTTCACCCCACTTCGCTACCCGTGCGAAGGTCAACGTTCTTGCTAGACCCGATAAAGTTGCGGGCGGTTGGCGGGGTGGTGCGTCCGTAGGCGCGGGTCAGCTGGCCTTCTTGGCGGCCTTCTTCTTGGGGGCGGCCTTCTTGGCGGCCGGCTTGCTGTCGGAGGTCGACTCGCCGCGGGCCGCCTTGGCCTTGTCGACGGACTTCTTGAGCGCGGCGAGCAGGTCGACGACCTCGCCGGACTCGTCCTTGGCCTCCGGGCTCACCTGCACCTCGCCCCCCTCGACCTTGGCCTTGACCAGGGACTGGATCGCGAGCGCGTAGTCGTCCTCGTAGTCGTCGGGCACGAAGTCGCCGGCCAGCTGCTCGATCAGCAGGTCGGCCATCGCCAGCTCCTGCTTGGTGGCCTTGCCGTCGTCGTCGAGGTGGGCGAAGTCGGGCCTGCGGATCTCGTCGGGCCACAACATGGTCTGCATGACGATGACGCCGTCGCGCACCCGCAGCACCGCCATCGTCATCCGCGTGCGGATGGAGACCGAGACGACCGCCATGCGGTTCTCCTTCTCCAACGCGTCGCGCAGCAGGATGTAGGGCTTCGTCGAGGCCTTGTCGGGCTCGAGGTAGTAGCACTTGTCGAGCAGCATGGGGTCGATCTGGTCGGTCGGCACGAACTTCTCGACCGCGATCTCCTTGGAGCTCTTGTTGGGCAGGTCCTTGAAGTCCTCGTCGGTGAGGACGACCATCTCGCCGTCCTCGGTCTCGTAGCCCTTGGCGATGTCGTCGTAGGACACGACCTCGCCGTCGATGCTGCAGATCCGCTGGTACTTGATGCGCCCGCCGTCCTCGCGGTGCACCTGGCGGAACTGCACGTCGTGGTTCTCGGTCGCCGAGTAGAGCCGGATCGGCACGTTGACCAGCCCGAACGACACCGCGCCCTTCCAGATAGCCCGCATGGCCACGCTCCTTCTCCCCGGTTACCTCAGCCGCACCAGCCTATGCGTCAGGATGGCCCCATGCGCCCCATGCTGGCCACCCCCACCACGACGATCCCCCGCGGACCGCAGTGGGTCCACGAGGTGAAGTGGGACGGTATGCGCGTGCTCGCCGACATCCGCGATGGTCACCTCGCCCTGACCTCACGTGCGGGGAACGACGTCACCGCGAGCTACCCGGAGCTCGCACCCCTTGCGGACCTCTACGACGACATGCTGCTCGACGGCGAGGTGGTGGCCCTGGACGATGGACGCCCGTCGTTCGGAGCCCTCGCGGAGCGGATGCACGTGGGCGACCGGCGTCGGGCCGAGCGTCTGGCCACCACCAGGCCGGTGACCCTGATGGTCTTCGACCTCCTTCGCCTCTACGGCGCCGACCTCACGACCCAGCCGCTGTCAGCACGTCGCGAGCTGCTCGAGCGACTCGACCTCGCCGGTCGCCACTGGCAGGTGCCCCCGGTCTACGACGACGGCGACGAGCTGTACTCGGCGACCCGCGAGCAGGGCCTGGAGGGCGTGGTGAGCAAGCGGCTCGACGCGCCCTACCTCCCCGGCCGGCGCTCGGCCGACTGGCTGAAGTCGCCGCACCGCACCACCGTCTCGGCCGTCGTCGGCGGGTGGCGGCCCGAGACCGGGACCACCGACCGGCTCGGTGCGGTGCTGCTCGGCATCGCCACGGCGCAGGGGTGGCGGTACGCCGGACGGATGGGGTCGGGCATCGCCGGACGGGCGCAGCGCCAGCTCGCCGAGGTCCTGGCGCCGTTGCGGCGCGCCGACTCCCCCTTCGCGACGCCGGTCCCTGCCGTCGACGCGGACGGCGCGGTGTGGGTCGAGCCGCAGATCGTCGTCGAAGCTCGCACGCTCGAGGTGACGCGGGACGGGCGACTGCGCCACCCGGCCTACCTGGGGGTGCGCACCGACCTCACCGCGCAGATGCTCCTCGCGGAGGCGAGCGGGGAGGTGGCCGATGACTGAGGCCACGTCGGTCGTCGTCGAGGGGCGCAAGCTCAAGCTCACCAGCCTGGACAAGCTGCTCTTCCCGTCAACGGAGACGACCAAGGGTGAGGTGCTCAACTACTACGCGCAGGTGGCGCAGGTGCTGCTCCCCCAGCTCGCCGAACGTCCACTGACCCGGGTCCGCTGGCCGCACGGCACCGGTGACCAGAGCTTCTTCGAGAAGAACCTGCCGTCCGGCGCACCGTCCTGGCTGCCCCGGGTCCAGGTCGACGACGTGACCTATCCCGTCGTCGAGGACCTGTCGCACCTGACCTACCTGGTCAACCTCAACTCGATCGAGCTGCACGTGCCGCAGTGGACCGTCGACGCCGAGGGCGCGCGCCGCAACCCCGACCGACTGGTCATCGACCTCGACCCCGGCCCCGGTGCGGGCCTGCGCGAGTGCGCCGTGGTGGCGCTCATGGTGCGCGAGCGGCTGGCCGCCGTCGGCCTGGAACTCTTCCCGGTCACCAGTGGCAGCAAGGGCATGCAGCTGTATGCCGGCCTGCCCGGCGACCTCACCTCTGACCAGACCCGTGACCTCACCCTGCAGCTGGCCCAGGAGCTCACCAAGAAGCACCCTGAGCTCGTCGTCTGGAAGATGACCAAGTCGCTGCGCCCGGGCAAGATCTTCCTCGACTGGAGCCAGAACGTCGCTGCGAAGACGACCATCTGCCCCTACTCGTTGCGCGGCAAGGAAACCCCGACGGTGGCGGCGCCGCGGTCCTGGGACGAGGTCGAGTCCGGAGCCGAGGGCGCGGTGTTCGAGCAGCTGATGTTCGACGAGGTGCTGGACCGCCTGGAGTCAGGCGGCGACCTCCTCGCCGACCTGTCATGAGCCCTCGCCCCGCCGACGCAGGCGCGGGCACCCGGCGCACTCGTGCGCCCCGGGCAGCAGGTAGATGAAGCAGCACGACCCCCTCGCCGGCGCGGCAGCGTGGGTCGCACGGGCGGCTGCCATGGCCCAGACGTCCCCGACCATCTCGACCCGCTGGTGCGGACCCAGGCGCACGCCCGGCTGGTAGCTCAGGGCCAGCTCCCGGGCGTCGCGCAGGTAGGCCGCCCGGGCCAGCTCGAGGCGTTCGGGCGCGGGGCAGTCGACCACCTCGACCTCGCGGACCTGGGCGTGCACGGGATAGTGGCCGTGCGGGTCGGTCTCGAAGCTCAGCCCCGCGCGGGCCGGGTGCACGACCCACGGACCGAGGACCGCGGCATACGCCCCGATGGTCGCGGGCACCTCGAGCGCCCACTGGAGCACGAAGGCCGCCGGCATCGCCGGTGGTGGAGCGAGACCGTACTGCCGCGAGGTGGCCAGGGTGAGGGCCGCGCGCCACGCAGCGGTCCCGTCGCCACCCAGCGCACCCCAGCGGTGGGTGAGGTCCGGATCACCGGCGCCGGCGGCGGACACCCGCCACCACGGCAATTCTCGACCCAGGCGGGCGGCGAGTTCGGGGACATTTTCAGCCATGAGGTCAAAAGGAAGGGGCCGGCGAGAAAATGCGCTGGTCGCGCGAATTTCCTGCCGGCCCCGGTCGCCTTCTCAGTGGGCCTTGTCGTAGGCGGCCTGGACCTCGGCGGAAATGCGACCCCGCTCACTGACCTTGTGGCCATTCTGGCGAGCCCACTCGCGCACGTCGCCGAGGTCGCGCTTGCCCGAGGAGCGTGGAGCGCTGCTGCGGGCACCACCGCGGCGACCGGATGCCCGGCGCGCATGGCCGACATAGGGGGCCATGGCGTCCCGCAGGGCTGCGGCGTTGGCCGAGCTGAGGTCGATCTCGTAGGTCGCGCCGTCGAGGGCGAAGCTGACGGTCTCGTCGGCAGGGCTGCCGTCGAGGTCGTCCTCGAGGACGATGTTGACGCGCTGCGCCATGGTTTTTCCTTTCACGCAAACAAAGGGGGGCGAAGACAAAAGTATCCGCTGGCAAACCCCTGCGCAAAATACGAACTAGGAATTCTTTTCCTCGACCGGTTCTTCCGGCGCCGAGGCGGCGGCGACATCTTGGCGAGCCTCCCACTGGGAATGCGCCAACCGCTCTTTGCGGTCCCCCTCGATCATGTTCTTGATCACCAGCCAGAAGAGGAATCCCACCCCGGCGGAAGGGATCAGCGCAGCGACGTAGGGCCACATCGAACTCATCGGGAGATCTCCGGCTTGAGGTGCGGAAAGAGGATCGTCTCGCGGATGTTGGCACCGGTGAACAGCATGATGAGCCGGTCCAGGCCCAGTCCCAGACCGCCCATGGGCGGCGCACCGTACTCCAACGCCCGCAGGAAGTCCTCGTCGAGCTGCATCGCCTCAGGGTCCCCCCCGGCGGCCTTCAGCGACTGCGCCGTGAGGACCTCCCGCTGCACCACTGGGTCGACGAGCTCGGAGAAGCCGGTCCCGCGCTCGACCCCGCCGATGATGAGGTCCCACGCCTCGATGAGCCCCGGCTTGCTGCGGTGCGGCCGCGCCAACGGCTGGGCGAGGGCCGGGTAGTCGCACAGGAACGTCGGCTGCACCAGGCCCGGCTCGACGAGCTCACCGAGGAGCTCGAGGAAGACCTTGTCCTTGCCCCACACGGGGTCCACCGGCACGTCGTGGCGAGCCGCGTAACCGCGCAGGGTCTCGGCGTCGGTGTCGGGCGTGACGCTCTGGCCCACCACCTCGGACACCGCCTGGTAGACGGGGAGCCAGCGCCACTCACCGTCGAGGTCGATGGTGCCCGCGTCGGTCTCGACCTTGCGCGACCCGAGGGCGTCGGCCACCCCGAGGTAGAGATCGCGCATCAGGGCCGCGATCGTGGTCTGGTCGCCGTAGGCCTGGTAGGCCTCGAGCATGGTGAACTCGGGGCTGTGCGTCGCGTCGGCCCCCTCGTTGCGGAAGATGCGCCCCATCTCATAGACCCGGTCGACGCCGCCGACGACCGCCTTCTTGAGGTTGAGCTCCAGGGCGATCCGCAGGGTCATCTGCTGGTCGAAGGCGTTGAAGTGCGTGGTGAACGGTCGCGCCGCCGCGCCGCCGTGGATGAGCTGGAGGACAGGCGTCTCGACCTCGAGGTAGCCCTGGTCGTCCAGCACGCCGCGGATCGCCGAGAGCGCCCGCGCCTTGGTGCGCACCATGTCCCGCGCCTCCTGGCGCACGATCAGGTCGGCGTAGCGCTGGCGGACCCGCGACTCCTCGGACAGGTCCTTGTGGAGGACGGGCAGCGGTCGCAGCGCCTTGGACGCCATCTCCCAGCGGGTCGCCATGACCGACAGCTCGCCGCGGCGCGAGGAGATGACCCGGCCCTCGACGAACACGTGGTCGCCGAGGTCGACGGCGGCCTTCCAGTCGGCGAGCGCCTCCTCCCCGACCTCCGCCAGGCTGAGCATGACCTGCAGCCGGGTGCCGACGCCCTCCTGGAGGGTGGCGAAGGCCAGCTTGCCGGTGTTGCGGACGAAGATCACCCGCCCGGCCACCCCGACGACGTCCATGGTCTCCTCGCCGGTCTCGAGGTACGCCCACTGCTCGCGGACCTCGGCGAGGGTGTGGGTGCGGGCGACCTGCACGGGGTGCGGCTCCCTCCCCTGGGCGAGCAGCCGCTCGCGCTTGTCCCGACGGACCTGCATCTGCTCGGGCAGGTCGGTCTCGGGCAGGCTGACGCTCGCGTCGCTGGGGGTCTGGCTCACCCGCAAAGGGTACCGACCGGCATACAGTGCCCCGCATGGCGGACTGGACCGAGCCGCTCCCGGTGCGTCGCGTGGAGCGCAGCCCGGATGCCGTCCTGCCCCGGGACGGCTGGCCGCTCACCATCCCCGGCATCGGGCAGGTGATGCGCGAGGGACACGACCTCACCCGTCGACGAGGTCCAGGGCCAGGTCCAGGATCGGCGAGGAGTGCGTCAACCCGCCGACGCTGAGGTAGTCGACGCCGGTCAGGGCATAGTCGCGGGCGACCTCGAGGGTCAGCCCACCGGTGGCCTCGAGCTCGACGGCCTCGCCGGTGGCCCGCACCGCGTCGACGGTGGCCTTGAGCAGGGGCACGGACATGTTGTCGCACAACAGGAACCGTGCCCCGACCGCCACGGACTCGAGTGCCTCCTCGACCGTGGTGACCTCCACCTGGACCGGCACGTCGGGGTACCTCGCCCGCACCGCGGCATACGCCAGGGCGAGTGAACCGGCGGCGAGCTTGTGGTTGTCCTTGATCATCGCGACGTCGTGCAGGCCCATCCGCTTGTTGGTCCCGCCACCGGCGCGCACCGCGTACTTCTCGAGGGCGCGCAGTCCCGGGGTGGTCTTGCGGGTGTCGAGCACGGTCGCCCCCGTGCCCTCGAGTCGCTGCGCCCATTCATGGGTGTGGGTCGCGATGCCCGAGAGCCGACAGACGATGTTGAGCATCGTGCGCTCGCCGACGAGGGTGACCTGGGTGGACCCGCTGAGCGTCGCGACGACGTCGCCGCGGTCGACGAGGTCACCGTCCCCGCGCAGCGCGCGGACCTCGAGGGGCTCAGCGCCCATCCGTCGCGCCACCTCCTCGAAGACCAGCCCGATCACCGGTATGCCGGCCAGCGCGCCACCGGCACGCGCGACGACGTGGGCGGTGCTCACCTGGTCGGCAGCGACGGTCGCCGTCGTGGTGACGTCCACGCCGTCGGGGCCACCGAGGTCCTCGTCCAGCGCGGTGCGGACGAGCGCGAGGGCGGCGTCAGCGGGGAAGTGCAGGTCGGTCATGTCAGGTCCTGTCCGGGCACGGGGTCGAACGAGGTGCTCACGGCACCATCGGCACCGCGGACGAGCAGGGTGTGGCCCCGCCACTGCGGGTCGACCTGGTCGGGGTGGTCGGAACGGACGTGACCGCCACGCGTCTCCTCGCGCAGCGAGGCCGCCAGGGTGAGGACCTGCCCCACGTGCAGCAGGTTGGTGGTCTCCCACGACTGCGGACCGGGCTCGCTGGAGGTGGCTGCGGCCGCCAGCTCGACCAGGGCCGCGGCCGTCGCCGCGAGCGACTCGGCCGAGCGCACCGCTCCCGCGCCGTTCGTCATGGCGGTCTGCACCTGGACCCGGGCAGAGACGTCCAGCAGCGCGGCGACGCCGTCGCGCTCGCCGGGTTCGGGCCAGGTCGCGGGCAGCTCGCCCGCCGCCATCCGCGCGCTGATGTCGTCGGCGATGCGGTGGGCGAACACCAGGCCCTCCAGCAGCGAGTTGGACGCGAGCCGGTTGGCACCGTGGACACCGGTGCACGAGACCTCTCCGCAGGCGTACAACCCGTCCAGGGAGGACCGCCCCACCAGGTCGGTGCGCACGCCCCCACTGGCGTAGTGCTGGGCCGGTGCCACCGGGAGCAGGTCGACGGCCGGGTCGAAGCCGAGCTCACGGCAGCGGGCCACGATGGTCGGGAAGCGCTCACCGAGGAACTCACGGCCCAGGTGACGCGCGTCGAGGAAGACGTGGCTGGCGCCGGTCTCGCGCATCCGGTCGACGATGGCCCTGGACACGACGTCGCGGGGCGCGAGGTCGGCCAGCGGGTGCCGACCCTGCATGAAGCGGGTGCCGTCGCGGTCGACGAGGAAGGCGCCCTCGCCCCGGACCGCTTCGGAGATCAGCGGCTGCTGACCGCTGGAACCCTCCCCCAGCCACAGGACGGTGGGGTGGAACTGGACGAACTCGACGTCGGCGATCACCGCGCCGGCCCGCAGCGCAGCGGCCATGCCGTCGCCCGTGGCGACCGAGGGGTTGGTGGTCGCGGAGTAGACCTGCCCCAGCCCGCCCGTCGCGAGCACCACGGCCCGGGACAGGGCGGCACCCACGCCGTCCATGCGCCCCTCACCGATGACGTGCAGCGTGACCCCACAGACCCGGCGCTCGGCATCCTGCAGCAGGTCGACGACCAGCGCGTGCTCGATCACCTCGATGCCCGGGTCATCCTGCACCTGGTGCAGCGCGGCAATGAGGGCCCGCGAGATCTCCTTGCCCGTGGCGTCGCCCCCGGCGTGGGCGATGCGGTCGCGATGGTGACCACCCTCGCGGGTCAGCTTGAGCTCGCCGCCTTCGTCGAGGTCGAACTCGGCGCCGAGGGCCACGAGCTCGCGGACGCGGGCCGGGCCCTCGTTGACGAGGGCAGTGACCGCTGCGACGTCGCAGATGCCGCAGCCCGCCACGAGGGTGTCGTGCAGGTGCTCCCGTGGGGAGTCGCCCGGGTCCAGGGCTGCGGCGATACCGCCCTGGGCCCACTGGGTCGAGCCCTCGTTGAGGACCGTCTTGGTCACCAGCAGCACGCGGTCCACCCGCTGGCGCAGTCGCAGCGCGGTGGTGAGCCCGGCGATACCCGAGCCGACGACGACCACGTCGGCCGACGTGGTCCAGCCCGGCTCGGACGCGACCAGGCGCCGCGGGACCGCGAGCACGTCGTCAGCCATGGTGTCGGGTCACGGGGATGGGCGTGCGGTGCATGGCTGTCCTTGGTGGTTGGGCCGGGCGGGTCGTGGGGACCGCTGGTCAGGTGCCTGCGGAGTCGACGTCGGAGAAGACGTCGAGGGCGCCGCCCCCGGGGCCGACCTCGACGGGCATGTTGTCGATGAGGCGGGTGGTGCCGACCCTGCCGGCCACGGCCAGCAGGGCCTCGCCGCGGTACCACTCCGGGACGTCCTCCAGGGTGGACGGGTGCACCAGCACCAGGTAGTCCACGAGGGCCAGCGGTTCGCGGACCAGCACCGACCTCGCCGCCCGTCGGATCGCCGACGGACCCTCCTCGGCGGCCGCCGCACCGGCCTTGAGCGCCCGGGACAGGCACAGGGCGACCTCGCGGTCGGACTCGGTGAGGTAGGTGTTGCGGCTGCTCATCGCCAGGCCGTCGGGCTCACGCACGGTCGGCACCGAGACGACGCGCACCGAGAAGTCGAGGTCGCGGACCATGCGCCGGATCAGCAGCAGCTGCTGGGCGTCCTTCTGGCCGTAGTAGGCGCTGTCGGCCCTGGTCAGCTGCATGAGCTTGGCCACCACGGTCAGCATGCCGTCGAAGTGACCGGGGCGGGACTGCCCCTCGAGCACGTCGCCGAGCGGCCCTGCGGAGATGCGCACCACGGGGTCGCCGTCCTGGTAGATGACGTCAGGGGTGGGCGCGAAGACGAGATCGACGCCGGCGGCCTGGCAGATCTCCATGTCCGAGTCGAACGTGCGGGGATACCGCGACAGGTCCTCACGGGGGCCGAACTGCAGCGGGTTGAGGAAGATGGTGACGATGACGTGGGCGGCGCGCTTGCGGGTGGTCTCGATGAGCGTCGCGTGCCCCTCGTGGAGCGCACCCATGGTCATCACGACGGCGACGTCGCCGTCGGTGAGCTCGGCACGAGCCGCTGCCAGCTCGTCGCGCGTGCGGGCCACCACGGGGCGGGTCTCGCTGGGGTCGCTCACTTATCGCTCCTGGTCGCTCGCGAGGATGTCCAGCAGCGGCTCCGCGGCGTGAGCCTTGAGCCGGCCACTGGCCAGGGCACGCTCCGCGGTCGCCCGTGCCAGCGCCACGTAGGTCGGACGGATGTCGGGTGACAGCCCCTGCAGCTGTCGCAGGTGCTCGGCCACGGTACCGGCATCCCCGCGGGCGACCGGGCCCGTGAGGGCGGCGTCACCCGCACGCAGGGAGTTGTCGAGGGCAGCGGCCACCAGCGGGCCGAGCAGCCGGCCGGGGTTCGCCACCCCCGCGGCGGACAGGGCCTGCAGGGACTGCGCGATGAGGGTGACCAGGTGGTTGGCGCCGTGGGCGAGCGCCGCGTGGTAGAGCGGTCGGGCCCCGGGCTCGATCCAGACCGGCTCGGCCCCCATCTCCAGCACGAGAGCCTCGGCCACGGGTCGCAGCGGCTCGGGAGCGGTCACCCCGAAGCAGCAGTCCACCAGCCGGTCGAGGTCGAGCGCCGTGCCGGTGAAGGTCATCGCCGGGTGCAGGGCCAGCCCGAGGATGCGCTGCTCGGCCGCCGGTTCGAAGACCTCGAGGCCGTGTCGCCCCGAGGTGTGGACCACCAGCTGACCCGCCTGCCAGGCACCGGTCGCCGCGAGCCCGGCCACCAGGGCGGCCAACGAGTCGTCCGGCACCGCCAGGACCACGAGCTCGCTCCGACCGACGACCTCGTCCGGCGCGACCACGGCCGTGCCGGGGAGCAGCTCGGCCGCCCGGGCGCGGGAGGCGTCGCTGACGCCCGAGACCGCGACCACCCGGTGGCCCGCGCGGTGGAGGGCAGCGCCGAGGACGGCACCGACGCGACCGGCTCCGACCACGCCGACGTCCAGACGCGCGGGACGCTCATCGGCCGAGGACACGACGTGAACGCTACCGCTCGCGTTTCACCGCCGACGGGGGCGCCCGTCAGCCGAGCGGAGGTTCAGCCGGCGGCCGCGACCCCAGGAGTCGCCAGCGGCCACTGAGGATCAGCTGGACCAGCTCTCGTCGCTGGTCCGCGGTCAGGGTGCGGATCCCCGGACCCTGGGGCGTCGCCTCACTCATGTCATCAGTTTACAAACAACCTAGCCCTCATGTTAAGAATCTACGCTGGCGACGAGAAGTTCGCCCGAACGGTTGAGCCGGCATGGCCACGGATGGCTAGCGTGGGCCTGGTGGGCGGGGAAAGATGGCTGGGCGCATGGCAGCAGGCGCTCTACGGTGCCCGAGGCTTCTACCGCACCCCCGAAGGGCCGCGCGGCCACTTCACGACGGCCACGCACGGGAGCCTCGGGGCGGTGCTCGCGGAGGCACTGGCCCTGCTGGCCCACGACCGCGGCCTGACCCGCGTCGTCGACGTGGGCGCTGGGCGCGGCGAGCTGCTGCGCCACCTGCGGGCCGTCGCACCGACCCTCCAGCTCACCGGTGTCGACGTGGTGGCTCGGCCCGGCGACCTGCCCGACGACATCGCCTGGTGGGGCTCGCCCGGTGGACCGGACCTGCCCGCTGAGCTCGATGGCCTGACCGACGTCCTGGTCGTCGCCCACGAGTGGCTCGACGTCGTGCCGTGCGCCGTGGCCGAGGTCGACCCGCACGGTGTGCTGCGCCACCGCGTGGTCGACCCCGGCACCGGTGCCGAGGACTGGGGTGACGCGGTGGACGACCCGGACCTGTCGTGGGCCGAGCACCACTGGCCGGCGGATCGACCGGGTGAGCGCGTCGAGATCGGGCTGGCCAGGGACGTGGCCTGGGACAACCTCCTGGGACGCGTGCGCAGCGGGCTGGCCCTGGCGGTGGACTACGGCCACCGCGCGGGTCAGCGACCGGCACAGGGCACGCTCACGGCATACCGGCAGGGGCAGCAGGTGGCCCCGGTCCCCGACGGCACCTGCGACCTCACCGCCCACGTCGCGATGGACAGCCTCGACCACGACCACCTCGTCGACCAGCGCACCGCGTTGCGGGCGCTCGGTGTCGACGGGGCCAGCCCGCCCCACGCCCTGGCGGCGAGCGACCCGACCGCCTACCTACGGGCGCTCGAGCGGTCCTCGGCGGCGGCGGCCCTGACCCGCGTCGGGGGCTTCGGCGACTTCCTCTGGGCGCTCAAGCGGGTGGGCTGACGGCCGCGGGACTCAGTCGTCCCCTGCGCTGATGACGGCTTCCTTGCCCTTGGCGATCGCGAAGCCCCAGCCCTGGGCGAGGCTCGGCTTGGGGGGAACCGAGATCTCGTCCGGATTCGTGACGACGTCCAGCAGGACCGGGCCTCGGTGCGCAAGCGCCTCCTGCACGGCCCCCTCCAGCTCGTGGGGGTCGGTGACCCGGATCCCGCGCAGGCCGAGCGACTCGGCCACGCGAGCCAGGTCCGGGTTGTGCAGGGTGGTCCCGAAGTGCGGCAGACCTCCCTGCTCCTGCTCGAGGCGGACCATGCCGAGGGTGCCGTTGTCGAAGACGACCAGGGTCACGTCGAGGTCCTCGGTGACCGCCGTCAAGAGGTCACCGAGCAGCATCGTCAGGCCGCCGTCCCCGCAGAAGGCCACCACCTGGCGGTTGCGGTCCAGGGCCGCCGCCCCGAGCGCCTGGGGCATGGCGTTGGCCATCGAGCCCAGGTTGTAGGAACCGACCAGCCTGCGCGCGCCGGTCATGCGGACGAATCGCGCGAGCCAGACCGTCGACATCCCGGTGTCACTGGTGAAGACCGCGTCCTGCGCAGCGTGGCGATCGACGGCCGCAGCCAGGGCCTCGGGACGGATCTTGTGTTCGGGGTTGTCGACCTTCCTGCGCAGGATCCCCCGTGGTCGCTGGTCGAAGTCGGGAGCGGTCAGGCGGTCCTGGCGCTCCTGCCAGGCCTGGTAGGACGCCCGGCACGACTGCACGTGGTCGTCCGCGTGCTCGCCGTCGAGGAGCGGCAGGAGCAGACGCAGCGTCGCGGCCGAGTCCCCCACCAAGGGGTGCTGGACCGCGACCCGGCGCCCGATGTGGCCGCCCCGCGAGTCGATCTGCACCACGACCTTCCCCTCGGGGAGGAACTCGCGATAGGGGAAGTCGGTGCCGACCAGCACGAGGGCGTCGCAGTCGTCGAAGGCCTTCGCGGTCGCCGGGTTGCCGATCAGTCCCGACTGCCCGATCTCCCAGGGGTTGTCGTCCTCGAACCCCTCCTTGGCCTTGAGGGACAGCACCATCGGCGCCTGCAGCCGCTCGGCGAGGGCCAGCACCTCGGTGCGGGCGCCACGGGCACCCTGTCCCACGAGGAGGGTGACCTTGGTGGCACTCGACAGCGCTGTGGCCGCGGAGCGGACGGCCTGCTCGTCGGCGGCACCCACCGGGTGCGCGGTCACGAACCGTGGTGGCGTGGCGGCACGGTCGACCTCGAGGGACCCCACGTCTCCCGGGAGGGTCAGCACGGCGACGCCCCGCTGCTCCAGGGCGGCGTTGGCCGCCTGCTCCAGGAGTGCGGGGACCTGGTCGGCGCTGGTGACCGTGCGACAGAAGACCGAGACGTCGGCGAAGAGGGCGTCGTTGTCGACCTCCTGGAAGAAGTCGCTGCCCAGCTCCGCGAGCGGCACCTGCCCGCAGATGGCCAGGACGGGCGCGTGCGACTTCTTGGCGTCGTAGAGACCGTTGAGCAGGTGGATCGAGCCCGGACCGACGGTACCCATGCAGACCCCGAGCACGTCCCCGAGCTGGGCCTGGGCGGATGCGGCGAAGGCACCGGCCTCCTCGTGACGGACCCCGATCCAGTCCACCTGCTCGGAGCGCCGGATGGCATCGGTCACCGGGTTGAGGGCATCACCCACCACGCCCCACACCTGCCGCACGCCGTTGGCCTCGAGCGTGCTCACGATCATCTCGGCGACTGTCGTCATCGGTTCCTCCTCGGGATCGGTCGGGCGAAGCGGTCGGGGTCGGCCGCCGCCCAGTCGGCCGCCCAGTCATGGGGTGGTTCGTCCAGCAGCTGCCCGGGCTCGAGGGCCGGGTAGATCTCCGCATAGCTGGCGACCCGGTGCTCGTCCACGCGACGTCGCAACAGCTCGGCGGAGAGCTCATCGGGCGAGCGCACGCCCATCGAGGCCATCACCTGGGTGGCCTGGTCCACCGTGGCCCGGTGGTACTGGTGGACCCGCTCGGTCTTGTCCGCGACGTCGAGCGCCCTGGCCCGCTTGGGGTCCTGCGTCGCGACCCCGACCGGGCAGGTGTTGGTGTGGCACAGCTGGGCCTGGATGCAGCCGGTCGCCATCATCATGGCGCGGGCGGCATTGGTGTAGTCCGCGCCCTGGCACAGCCGTTTGACGATGTCGATGCCCGTGCTGACCTTGCCGCTCACCCCGACCCGGACGACGTCGCGGAGCCCGGCCCCGACCAGGGCGTTGTGCACGACGTGCAGCCCCTCCGTCAGGGGTGTGCCCATGTGGTCCTCGTACTCCAGGGGCGCTGCTCCCGTGCCTCCCTCGCCACCGTCGACGATGACGAAGTCGGGACTGACACCCTCCGCGACCATGGCCTTGCAGATGGCCAGGACGTCGACCCGGGACCCGACACAGAGCTTGAAGCCAGCAGGTTTGCCGGCCGCCAGCTCGCGCATCCGGGCGATGAACAGGACCAGCTCGCGGGGCGTCGCGAAGACGCGGTGGCTCGTGGGTGACACGCACTTCTCCCCCTGGGGCACGCCGCGCGCCCGGGCGATCTCGGCGCTGACCTTGGCTGCTGGCAGGACGCCACCGATACCGGGCTTGGCGCCCTGGCTCAGCTTGAGCGAGACCAGCTTCACCTGGTCGTGGGAAGCCTTGTCCGCGAACTGGTCGGGGTCGAAGTCACCGCCCTCGGTGCGCGCCCCGAAGTACCCCGTGCCCACCTCCCACACGAGGTCGCCTCCCGGGCGCAGGTGGTGGTCGGTCAGACCGCCCTCCCCGGTGTCGTGGGCGAAGCCACCCCGCCGGGCCCCGCCGTTGAGCGCCAGGATCGCGTTGGCGCTCAGCGCTCCGAAGCTCATCGCCGAGACGTTGAGCAGCGACATGTCATAGGGCCGGGTGCAGTCAGGTCCGCCGATCCGGACCCGTGGGGGCGCCTCGGGCGGGTCGACCGGCGCGGTGGAGTGCACCAGGTACTCGTAGCCCACCTCGTTGACGTCACGCTCGGTGCCGAACGGCTGCTCCTCCTTGATGCCCTTGGACCGCTGGTAGATGGCGCTACGGGTGTCCCGGTCGTAGGGACGGCCGTCGTAGTTGCGCTCGATGAAGTACTGCTGCACCTCGGGGCGGATGTCCTCGAGGAGGAACCGCAGGTGCCCCAGGACGGGGTAGTTGCGCAGGATCGCGTGCTTGCGCTGCACCACGTCGTGGACGGCGAGGGCGAGCAGGAGTGCCACGACGGCCAGCAGGGCCCACCAGCCCGGCGACCCCAGCACCGCAGCCAGACCGGTCAGGGCGAGTGCGCCACCCAGGATGGCGAGGACGAAGAACTTGAGCACGACACACTCCCGGGGACTCGACGGATGGCGGTCCCGCCAAACCACCACGGTCTCCTGAGAGGAACCTGAACCCCCGCTGTGCGCCGCGTCCAGCCGGCGAAGGACGCCCACCCACCCTGGAACGGCACGCAGCGCTGATCAGGAGGGCCGTCAGGCCGGCGCCACCACCAGGCGCTCGAAGCCGCGCAGCACGAACGTCGGCCGTCGCACGGCTTCGACCACCGCGAGGTCGGGGAACCGGCCGAGCAGGGTGCGCACCGAGGTCTCGAGCTCCAGCCGGGCCAGTGGCGCCCCGAGGCAGAAGTGGATGCCTGCACCGAAGGCCAGGTGGGCGTTGGGCTCGCGCGTCGGGTCGAAGCGGTCGGGGTCGGCGAACACGGCGGGGTCACGGTTGGCCGCCCCCAGCAGCGCGGCGATCCTGTCGCCGGGCTCCAGGTGGACCCCGGCGATGTCGGCGGGCGCCTTCGCCGTCCGTTCGAAGAGGTGCAGCGGCGAGTCGTGCCGCAGGAACTCCTCGACCAGCCCGGTGAGCGCGGCGTCGTCGGCGACGTCAACGGCAGGCCCGGAGGGCTCGGTGAGCCACGAGTGCAGGCCGTTCCCGAACCCGTTGACGCTCGCCTCGTGACCGGCGTTGAGCAGCAGCACCGCGGTCGCCACCAGCTCGTGCGCCGACAGCCGGTCCGAGCCGTCGCGGGCCTGCACCAGGTCGGAGAGCAGGTCCTCGCCCGGCGCGTCGGCACGGTGGGCGGCGAGCTCCTCGACGTATGCCGCGAACTCGCCGCTGGCTGCTCGGGCCTGGGCCTCGTGCTGCGGGGTTCGGTCCACCTCGTACATCCGCACGATCGCCTGGCTCCAGGGCCGGAGCAGGGCGCGGTCTGACTCCGGGACCCCGAGCAGCTCGGCGATGACGAGTACCGGCAACGGCTCGGCATACCCCTCGATCACGTCGAACTCGCCGTCGGGCAGGTCCGCCAGCAACCCGGCCGCCAGCTCCTGGATGCGCGGGGCGAGCCGCTGGACGTGGCCGCGGCCGAACGCGCCGGCCACCAGCCGCCGCAGGCGCGTGTGCTTGGGCGGTTCGCTGTCGAGGATGGAGTCGGCGTGCAGCCAGTTGAAGGTGTCCCAGTCGGACGCCGGCGTGCGGGCCCCGAAGACACGCCCGAGCCGCCGGTCGCGCAGCACCACACCCGCCTCCGCGTGGCCGGTCGCCAGCCAGGTGCGCATCCCACTGTGCCAGGCCAGGGGGGCGGCGGCACGCAGCGCGGCGAGGTGCGGGTAGGGGTCGGCGACCACGTCCGGGGCACCCAGGTCGAGGAAGTCAGCGGCGTCGACAGCGGTCTCGGTGGGCACCTGTGCAGCCTGCCGCAGCGAGACGGGTTTTGTCAGGTCGTCCCGACCCCGGCAGAATCGATGGTTGCTGACCCTCGAAAGGACCCCTGTCCCCATGAAGCACCAGCACCATGTCCGTCTGCTCGTCGCCGGCGCCGCAGCCTGCTCCAGCCTCGCCCTCTCAGCCTGCGGCGGCGGCGCGGACTCCCCCGCGGCCGGCGGCGATGTCACCGTCACGGTCACCCCCACCGTCACCGCCTCGGGGTCGGCGCCAGCGACCACCTCGGCCGCGCCGGCCCCGCCCAAGAGCGATGTGGTCGGACGGGCCTACGACTTCGGCCAGGTCGTGAAGGCCTCGACGGTCGGCGGGGTGGCCGTGATCGAGCTCGACCGCTGGACGTGGAAGGGACTGGCCGACACGAAGCTCGCCAAGCAGGGCGTGCCGCTGGATCCCTTCAAGGGCAAGGTCCCCTACGAGAACCAGAACGCCAAGCTCACCTACACGATCCCCGTCGCGGACGGTGCTGCGATCCTCTACCACCACTGCCTCGCGGCCGACCAGCCCCTGCAGACCAAGTCCGTGTCCGCCGCCGACCTCAAGGGCCTGGGCGACCGTGAGAACGGCGTGCTCGTCAAGCTGGACGACCAGGGCCGCGTCGTCGCAGCGGACAACGTTCCCGGCTGCCCCGGCTGACCCGACGCTCCGGCTCAGCCCACCTGGGCGATCTGGATGAGGTTGCCGCAGGTGTCGTCGAACACCGCCGTGGTGACCGACCCCATGTCCACCGGCTCCTGGACCTCGGTCTTCTTCACGAAGCCCAGCACCTCGGTGTAGAAGCACAGTGCGAGGTCCTGGTCCTCCACGTGGATGCTCGTCAGGGTGATCCTCATGCCTTCTCCTCCGGTAACCGGGCCAGCAGCCCACGGGCCATCGCCCGCAGGGGCGCGGGCTCGAGGTCGTGGAACGTGTAGCGCCCCTCGCGCCGGACCTGTACGAGCCCGGCCCGGGAGAGGACGTCGAGGTGCTGGCTGATGGCCTGCCGCGACGGGGCCACCGCGTGCCGGGTCGCGAGCCGCGCGCAGAGCTCGAAGAGCGTCCGCCCGCCGCGCTCGGCCAGGTCCTCGACGACGGCCCTCCGGGTGGGGTCGGCCATCGCCTTGAAGAGTGCGTCGTCATCCACCACGACCATCACTGGCCGCCCCGCTCGGCCGGGGGCTCGCGCCCGACCCGGCCCCGCGGCATACGGCAGACTGACGGTCATGACGACCCCTGACCAGCGCGAGCTCACGGTCGGGCTGGGCGCCGGCGGCCTCGCCACCGCCGACATGGTCCTCAACATCGGACCCCAGCACCCCGCCACGCACGGGGTGCTGCGCCTGCGCATCGTGCTCGACGGCGAGCGCATCGTCAGCGCGGAGCCCGTCGTCGGCTACATGCACCGGGGCGCCGAGAAGCTGTTCGAGGTGCGCGACTACCGCCAGATCGTCGTCCTGGCCAATCGGCACGACTGGCTCTCGGCGTTCTCGTCCGAGCTCGGGGTCGTCATCGGCGTGGAGCGGATGCTCGGCATGGAGGTGCCCGAGCGAGCCGTGTGGGCACGCACCCTGCTGGCCGAGCTCAACCGGGTGCTCAACCACCTGATGTTCCTCGGCTCCTACCCACTCGAGCTCGGTGCGATCACCCCGGTCTTCTACGCGTTCCGCGAGCGCGAGGAGCTCCAGGCGGTGATGGAGGAGGCCTCCGGCGGGCGGATGCACTACATGTTCAACCGGGTGGGCGGCCTCAAGGAGGACCTCCCTGCCGGCTGGCTCGACCGCGTCGCGCAGGCCGTGTCCGCGGTCCGCGGGCGGATGCCCGACCTCGAGTCGCTCATCGTGGGCAACGAGATCCTCGAGGCGCGCACCCGGGGGGTCGGGGTGCTGACGCCGGAGCTCATTGCGGCCTATGGCGTCTCGGGTCCGATCGCCCGGGCCTCCGGCGTCGACATGGACCTGCGCCGCGACGAGCCCTACCTCGCCTACGCCGAGCTCTTCGTCGAGGGCGGGCCCGGTCGGGTGGTCACGCGCACGGCCGGCGACTGCCTCGCGCGGCTCGAGGTGCTGCTCGAGCAGGTGCACGTCAGCCTCGACCTCGCCGAGGCCTGCCTCGACCGGCTGGGTTCGCTGCCGCAGGGGCCGGTCAACGTCAAGCTGCCCAAGGTGCTCAAGGTTCCCGAGGGAGACCTCTACACGGCCACCGAGAACCCGCTCGGCTTCAACGGCTACTACCTCGTCTCGCGCGGCGAGAAGACGCCGTGGCGGCTCAAGCTGCGGTCCGCCTCGTTCAACAACGTCGCCGTCCTCGCCGAGGTGCTGCCGGGCAACCTGCTCGCCGACATGGTGGCCATCCTCGGCTCGATGTTCTTCGTCGTCGGCGACGTCGACAAGTAGCCAGCGCCACCCCCGCCACCCCCGCCACCCCGGCCACCCCCGCCGAGATGGATCCTCGTCCCACGTTCCGTCGGCGTGTCGTGTGACGGGGATCCATCTCGGCGAGGAGGAGCCGGGTGGGGCGCGTCAGCCGGGGGTACGGTCCCGGTCGTCGTCGGGCGGGTCGACCCGGCACATCCACTGGGTGAGCATCCCCGCGGCAGTCAGCACCAGGGCCGAGGCGCACAACGCGAGCAGTCGCCAGAGCAAGGAACGGTAGTTCGCCAGGTCCAGGTCGGGCACCGCGTGCGCCACCTGCGCGGCATACCAGCCGAACACCGCCGAGCCGGTCAGGGCCGCCGCCTGCGCGAGCACCAGAGTGCGCGCCGCCCGGATCGGGCTCAACGTCTTGCGGGCCTCCCCTCGCAGGAAGCGGCGGACCGGGAGGCCGGAGCTCACCACCAGCACCGCCATCAGCACGAGCAGGATCGAGGACACCCACGACGCCGGACCCAGCAGGTGGCCGCTGTTGAGGTAGAGCTTCCAGCCGACCCAGGAGAGCATCCCGACGATCAGGGCTATCGCGACGAGCTGCGGCCAGCGCAGCCCCTGACCGTCGTTCACCATGGCCCCTCCAGGAGGTCGATGTCGGGTCCTGGGCGCACCCCGGAGGTGTCCAGCCCGGAGACGAGGTCGGCCACCCGCCGGACCTGGCCGTGGACGCGCAGGGCGGCCTCGGGCTCGATCTGCAGCCACGGCAGCAGCACGAACGCCCGCTCGTGCGCCCGGGGGTGGGGCAGGGTCAGGGTCGGGCTCTCCATGCTCACGTCCGTGTCGAAGACGGGGTCGCCGTACTGCACCAGGTCCAGGTCGAGGGTGCGTGGGCCCCAGTGGACCTCACGCGTCCGCCCGTGGGCCCGCTCGATGTCGTGCAGTCCTGCCAGCAGCGAGGACGGCGCCAGGTGGGTGGTGCCCGTGACGACGGCGTTGAGGTATGCCGGCTGGTCCGGACCGCCGACCGGGTCGGTCTCCACGACCGCGGACACCTCGACGATGTCGATGAGGCCGTAGAGCGCGATGGTGGCGTCGTGCAGGGTCTCGACGGAGTCGCCGATGTTGGACCCCATCGCGATCACCACGCGGGCCTGGCGCTCCCGGCTGACCCGCACCGCGACGTCGGTGAACGGGTGGCCGACGGGGGCCTGGGGCTTGTGCACGACCACCTCGACGGCTTCGACCCGCGGGCGGGCCAGCACCCGGTCGGCGATGCGTGCCGCGAGGGCCTCGATCAGGTCGAGCGGGTCCCCTTCGATGAGCGCGACGACATCCCCGGCCACCTCGGCGTAGTTCACCGTGTCGGCGAGGTCGTCGCTCGAACCCGCGGGCGCGAGGTCGACGTGCATCGTCACGTCGACGACGAAGGTCTGCCCGTCTCGCTTCTCGGCGTCGAGGACGCCGTGGTGGCCCGTGGCGGAGATTCCCTTGAGCACGATCTGGTCGGTCATGGTGCCTCCTGGATGGCGTGTGCTGCGCGGAGGGCGTCGAGGGTCGTGGGCACGTGGTGCACCCGGACACCCCAGGCCCCGAGTCGGGCTGCGTGCACCGACGTCATGGCGGTCGCCACGTCGCGCTCGAGGGGCGGACGCGGGTCGGCGCCCTCGGGCACCCCCAGCCTCCCGAGGAAGGCCTTGCGCGAGGTCCCCACGAGGACCGGGTGGCCGAGGTCGAGCACCCGGTCGAGGTGGCGCAGCAGGGTCCAGTTGTGCGCGGCCAGCTTGGCGAACCCGAAACCGGGGTCCAGCACCAGCCGGTCGGCGGCGATGCCCTGCATGACCAGCTCGGCGGCCCGCCCGGCCAGCTCCCGGCACACCTCCTCGACGACGTCGTCGTAGACCGCCCGGGACTGCATGTCGGCGCTGTGGCCGCGCCAGTGCATCGCCACGAACGGCACCCCTGCGTCGGCCACCACCGCGGCCATGGCCTCGTCGGCTCCTCCCGCACTCACGTCGTTGACGATGCCCGCACCGGCTCGCAGCGCGGCCGTGGCGACCACAGACCGCATGGTGTCGACGGAGACGACCGCCCCTGCGTCGGCCAGGGCCTCGACCACCGGCACCACGCGGCGCAGCTCCTCCTCGACCGAGGGGCGCGTGGCCCCGGGCCGGGTGGACTCACCGCCGACGTCGAGCACGTCCGCGCCCTGCGCCAGCAGCTCGTGGCCGTGGGCGATGGCGGCCGACGGCTCGAACCACTGGCCGCCGTCACTGAAGGAGTCGGGGGTCACGTTGACCACGCCCATCACGACGGGGAGACCGTCGGGGCGCCGCAACGGCCACGTGGTCACGAGCCGCCCCGGAGCCGGCCCAGCGTGGGCCAGGTGAGGAAGGCCTCGGCCTCGAGCGCGGCCAGCCCCACGCGGGGCAGGTCGGCGCCGGTCGGGTAGACGAGGAACCGGGGCTGCCAGGTCGGCTGGAACTTGGCGTTGAACCGGTAGAGGCTCTCGATCTGGAGCCAGCGCGAAGCGAAGAGCAGGCCCTTGCGCCAGGCCCTGGTGATCGGGCCCGCACCGAGCTTCTCGCCACGCTCCAGGGCAGAGCGGAACGCGGCGAAGTTCAGTGACACCCGCGCGACGCCGAGACCGGGGGCCGCGCGCAGTGCCTCGACGATCATGAGCTCGTTGACACCCGCCTCGGCGGCCGAGTCGCGCCGCATGACGTCCAGGGACATGCCGTCCGAGCCCCAGGGGACGAACTGCAGGAATGCACGCACGACCCCATCCTGCCGTGCCGCCACGAACACGCATTCGGGGTCCGACTCGTCGAGCAGCCGCCCGAGCGCCATCGAGAACCCGCGCTCGGTGTCCGTGGACCGCCAGGCCGCGGCGTCGGTCATCGCCCGGGAGCGGACGCCGGCGTCCACGTCGCGCACCCTGCTGATCTCCACGACGTAGCCCGCGCGCGAGATCCGGCCGACCATCTGGCGCACGTTGCGCATCGGCCGCCCCTCGACGGTGAAGGTGGCCGTGTCCACGACCGCCTCGTCGCCGAGCTCCAGGGCGGCGAAGCCCGTCTCGCGCACCCAGATCGTGCCGGCATGCTCGGAGCACCCGAGCACTGCCGGTGTCCAGGCGTAGGCACTCGCGACCTCCAGGAACTCCGCCATGGCGCCGGGCCAGGCCTCCGGGTCGCCCACCGGGTCGCCGCTGGCCAGCATGACCCCCGACACCACGCGGTAGGCGATGGCCGCCTTGCCGGTGCTCGACCAGATCACGCTCTTGTCGCGCCGGGTGTTGAAGTAGGCGAGGGAGTCGCCGTGGCGCACCGCGAGGGCGCGCAGCCGCTCCTGGTCCTCGTCGGTGAGCTCCGGACGGGGCTCGGGCGAGCGGAGCGCGAGGTAGGCCGGGGTCAGGGTCGTCATCATGCCCAACCCCAGCAGCATCGCCCCGACGATGTCGGTGGAGCGGTCGCGGGTGAACTGCAGCGGTCCGTTGGCGCCGACCATGCCGTAGACGAGCTGCTGGGCGAGCGTGGTCACCCCGGGGAAGCCCCCCACGAGGTCCTTGCGGTTGAGCCAGATCACCACGGTCCCGATGACCAGCGACAGGACCAGGAGGCCGAGGAACGCCCGCACCGCACGCCACCGCGTCGAGGGGTCGCCCAGGGCGTGGAACTCCCGGCGGTAGCGCAGCAGCAGCCCCAGCCCGACCACGGAGATGAGCAGCGCGGCCGGGTCGAGCTTGACGACGTGCAGGACGACCGACAGCGCCAGCAGGGCGACCGCCGCGCCCCAGGCCCGCCGCTTGCGGCGCTTGAGCGAGTGGCCGAGGACGAGCAGGAAGATCCCGGCGACGACCGTGCCGGCCGCTGCCGCGGCGGACAGCGCCCCCGGAATGACGTCGACCAGCAGGTGCAGGCGCAGCCGCCACGTGTGCAGGAGACCGGTCAGCAGGTCGACGAGGCCGATCAGGTAGGTGAGGTTCCCCAGCAGCCGGGGGGCACTTCCGGCCGTGCGTGTGCCGGGGAGCTTGGGCGGGTTGGGACGCGTGGGGGCGCGTCCGGTCACCGCTTGCCCCCGAGCAGCAGGGACATCGCTTCGGAGCGGGTGGCGGGGTCGCGGAGCTGGCCCCGCACCGCCGAGGTGATGGTGCGCGAGCCCGGTTTGCGGATGCCCCGCATCGACATGCACAGGTGCTCGCACTCGATGACGACGATCACACCCTGGGCACCGAGGTGGGTGCCGAGGGCGTCGGCGATCTGGGTGGTGAGCCGCTCCTGCACCTGGGGCCGGCGGGCATACATCTCCACCAGCCGGGCGAGCTTGGACAGTCCGGTGACGCGGCCGTCCCTGGCGGGGATGTAGCCGACGTGGGCGACACCGTGGAAGGGCACCAGGTGGTGCTCGCACATGCTGTAGACCTCGATGTCGCGCACCAGGATCATCTCCTCGTGGTCGATCGAGAAGGTCTTCGACAGCACGTCGGCGGCGTCGAGCCCGAGCCCGGCGAAGAACTCGCCGTAGGCCCGGGCCACCCGCGCCGGTGTCTCACGCAGCCCCTCGCGGTCGGGGTCCTCGCCGATCGCGACCAGGAGCTCACGGACGGCCGCCTCGGCGCGCGCGTGGTCCACGCCGGGGTACGAGGCCTCAGTGCCCATTGGGGTCGACCTGGCCCCCCTCGGGGAGCTCGATGGCCTGGGTGGGCGGGTGCTCCTCGACCTTGACCGCACCGGTCTCGGCGGCCTTGTCGATCGCCTCCGCGGTGTCGCGGTCGGTACCGGCCGACTCGAGGGTGCGGCTGCCACCGTTCTGCGCGGCCTTCTCGGCGGGGGTCAGCACGGGCGGCTGGTCCGAGAGCAGGCGCGTCTGGCTCGACAGCCAGGTCGGGCGCAGGGGGCGCTTGCGGATCGGCTCGAAGAGCGTGGCGAGCTCCTTGGCGTTGAGCGTCTCGTGCTCGAGCAGGTCGAGCACCAGCCGATCGAGGATGTCGCGGTTGTCGTTGATGACGTGCCACGCCTCGTCGTGCGCGTTCTCGATCAGCTTGCGGACCTCTTCGTCGACGATGCCGGCCACCTCCTCGCTGTAGTCGCGCTGGTGACCCATGTCGCGCCCCAGGAAGACCTCACCGCTGCCAGCACCGAGCTTGATGGCGCCGACGCGCTCGGACATGCCGAACTCGGTGACCATCTTGCGGGCCATGCCGGTGGCCTTCTCGATGTCGTTCGAGGCACCGGTGGTGGGGTCGTGGAAGACGACCTCCTCGGCGACCCGCCCACCCATGGCATACGAGAGCTGGTCGAGGATCTCGTTGCGGGTGGTGGAGTACTTGTCGTCGGTCGGCATCACCATCGTGTAGCCCAGTGCCCGGCCTCTGGGGAGGATCGTCACCTTGGTCACGGGGTCGAGGTGGTTCATCGCTGCGGCGACGAGCGCGTGCCCACCCTCGTGGTAGGCCGTGATCTTGCGCTCCTTGGCCGACATGATGCGGGTGCGCTTCTGCGGGCCGGCGATGACGCGGTCGATCGCCTCGTCGAGCGCGGCGTCGTCGATGAGCTTGCCGTCGCTGCGAGCCGTGAGCAGTGCGGCCTCGTTGAGGACGTTGGCCAGGTCGGCTCCGGTGAAGCCCGGGGTGCGACGCGCCACGGCGAGCAGGTCGACGCCGGTGGCCATCGGCTTGCCCTGGGAGTGCACCTCGAGGATGCGGTGGCGTCCGATCATGTCAGGCGCCTCGACGGCGATCTGGCGGTCGAACCGGCCCGGGCGCAGCAGGGCGGGGTCGAGGATGTCGGGGCGGTTGGTGGCCGCGATGAGGATGACGTTGGTCTTGACGTCGAAGCCGTCCATCTCGACGAGCAGCTGGTTGAGCGTCTGCTCGCGCTCGTCGTGGCCACCGCCCATACCGGCCCCACGGTGGCGACCGACGGCGTCGATCTCGTCGACGAAGATGATGGCGGGGGCGTTGGCCTTGGCCTGCTCGAAGAGGTCGCGGACCCGGCTGGCGCCGACACCGACGAACATCTCGACGAAGTCCGAGCCGGAGATCGAGTAGAACGGCACCCCGGCCTCACCCGCGACGGAGCGGGCCAGCAGGGTCTTGCCCGTGCCGGGGGGGCCGTAGAGCAGCACACCCTTGGGGATCTTGGCGCCGACGGCGAGGAACTTCGCGGGCTCGGCGAGGAACTCCTTGATCTCGTGGAGCTCCTCCACCGCCTCGTCGGCTCCTGCCACGTCGGCGAAGGTGACCTTGGGGGTGTCCTTGGAGGCCAGCTTGGCCTTGGACTTGCCGAACTGCATGACGCGCGAGCCACCGCCCTGCATCTGGTTCATCAGGAACCAGAAGAGCCCGAGCAGGATGATGATCGGCAGCAGCGACCCGAGCAGGGCCAGGAACGGGTTGGTGTCCTTGATGACCTGGTTGGTCCCGCCGGGCGGGACGTTGTCCTGCAGCAGCTGGATGAACCCGGGACCAGCGGCGACGACGTACTGGGTGCGGACCTTGGTCGCATCCTTGACGTTCTTGCCGTCGGAGTAGGTCACGCCCTTCTTCAGGTCGAGGTCGACCACCTCGTTGTTGGTGACGACCGCTCGTTCGACCTTGTTCTCGGTGATGAGGGTCTGGGCAGCCGAGGTGTCGATCCGCGTGTAGCCACCGGAGTCGCTGAAGGAGAAGACCATCAGCGTGATCGCGATGATCGCGACGACCCAGAACAACGGGGCCCGAAGGATGCGCTTGAAGTCCATGTGTGTAGCGGGGCATGCCGCCCCGTGCCTCCTGCTCGATCACGCTCTGTGCCACGGCCCGGCCGGGGCGTGGCTGTCACTCGACGGTACTACGGCTGTCCTGCCGTGCTTCGTGCTGGACAACGACCCGGATGGGTCGGGTGTTCCGCCCGCCCCCTCCCGCCGAGATGGATCCCCGTCACACGACACGCCGACAGATCCCGTGACGGGGATCCATCTCGGCGGGGTCAGGCGTAGACGTGGGGCGCCAGCGTGCCCACGACGCGCAGGTTGCGGTACTGCTCGGCGTAGTCCAGGCCGTAGCCGACCACGAACTCGTTGGGGATGTCGAAGCCCACCCAGCGGACGTCGATCTGGACCTTGGCGGCCTCCGGCTTGCGCAGCAGGGTGCAGATCTCGACCGACGCGGGCGAGCGCGACTCCAGGTTGGACTTGATCCACGACAGGGTCAGCCCGGAGTCGACGATGTCCTCGACGATGAGCACGTGCTTGCCCGTGATGTCGGTGTCGAGGTCCTTGAGGATCCGCACGACGCCGGAGGACTTGGTGCCCGAGCCGTAGGACGACACCGCCATCCAGTCGACCGGCGCCGTGCCCGGCAGGGCCCGCGACAGGTCGGCCATGACCATGACCGCGCCCTTGAGGACCCCGACCAGCAGCAGGTCCTTGCCGTCGTACTCGGCCCAGACCTCCTGCGCCAGCTCGGCGAGCCGCGCGTGGATCGCCTCCTCGGTGATGAGGACCTTCTCCAGATCTGCTCCCATGTGGGCAGCGTCCACGGCTCTACTCCTGGTGGTTGTCGTGCGGTGGGGGTGCGGGGCTATTCAACCGGAGGGGCGGCGGTGATGGATACCCGGCCGTCGGCGCGGGCCGCCCGCAGCGACCCCGGCAGGCTCACCGGTCCCTGCCCGTGCCAGCTCGTGAGCAGCGCGTCACAGGCCTCGGTATGCCGGGTGCTCACCTGCCCGGCCGGCGCACCGGCCGCGATGGCCAGGCGACGCCAGACGCGCGTCCGCACCGGCCTCGGCAGGGCCGCGAGCGCCTCGACAGCCCACGGACCGGCCGGCAGGGCCGTCACGGCAGCGTCGGCGAGGGCGTCGAGGTGGTCGGCATCCTCGCGCAGCAGGTCCGCGGTCCGGGCCAGCGCCGCGGCGACGCCGGGGCCCAGGTCGCGCTCCAGGTCCGCCACGGCGTTGCGCGCCCGGACCCGGGTGTAGGTCGGGTCGACATTCATCGGGTCGTCCCACCAGGTGAGCCCCTCGGCGCGGCACGACTCCCGGGTCTGCCCCCTGGTGATGCCCAGCAGCGGGCGGCGAAAGCCCTCGCGGGACCGCGGCATACCGGCCAGCGACCGCGCCCCCGCACCCCGGGTGAGGCCCAGCAGCACCTGCTCCGCCTGGTCGTCCAGGGTGTGGCCGAGCAGCACCGCGACCGCGCCCAGCTCGGCGGCCACGGCCCGCAGGGCCGTGTAGCGGGCCTCGCGTGCAGCGGCCTCGGGCCCGCCCGTGCCGGTGACCTCCACCCGCCGGACCACCACCGGGTCCAGCCCGAGCGCCCGGCACCGGGCACCCGCCGCAGCAGCCACCTCCCGCGACCCCGGCTGCAGCCCGTGGTCGACGACGACGGCGCCGGCGCGGCGACACGCCCGTGGGGCCGTGAAGGCCAGCGCCTCCGCGAGGGCGAGCGAGTCCGGTCCCCCGCTGCACGCGACCAGGAGGAGGTCGCCGTCCGTGAACTCCTCGACGGTCGCGCGCACCGCCAGCCGGATGGCCGCGGTGGCCGACGCGGGTCCGCTCACGCGGAGCTCACCGCCTCATCCGTGGACGCGGGCGACCCACGCCGACGGCTGCTCGATCTCGCTGGCGCGGGGCAGCGTCTCGGGGGACTCCCAGACGCGGTTGAACCCGTCGATGCCGACCGTGTCGACCACCTCACGCACGAACACGGCACCGTCGCGGTACTGGCGCATCTTGGCCTCCAGCCCCAGCAGTCGTCGCAGCAGCCGGTCGAAGGTGCCCACACCCTTGCGGCGCTCGTTGAACCGCCCGCGAATCTGTGCCACCGACGGGATCACCTGCGGGCCGACCTCGTCCATGACGACGTCGGCGTGGCCCTCGAGGAGTGACATCACGGCGGTGACCTCGGCGAGCTTGGCCCGCTGCTCGGGGGTGGCGATGAGCTCGGTCAGGCCCGCGCCACCGCTGCGCAGGGCCTCGGGGAGCTGGCTGCTCAACCGCGACAGCGTCTCCTGGAGGGTCTCGGGGTCCGGGACGAGGTCGGTCGCCAACGAGCGCGCCTGGGCGATCATGTGCTCGCGCAGCCAGGGCACGGCGGTGAACTGCACCCGGTGGGTCTCCTCGTGCATGCAGACCCAGAGCCGGAAGTCGGCCGGGTCCACGCCGAGCTCGCGCTCCGCCTGCACCAGGTTGGGCGCGACGAGCATCAGCTGGGGGGTGCCCGTCGGCGCCAGGTCGTACTGGCCCAGGACCTTGCCGGCCATGAACGCCAGCAGCGCCCCGGCCTCACCCCCGGTCACCTTGCCGCCGATGGCCCTCATGGCGTCGCTCGGGGCCGCCTTCTGCTTGTCGATGAGGCCGCCGAACACCGGGTCCATGAGTGCGGACATCGAGTCGGCGTTGACGGCGATCCAGGTCGGCCGGTCGACCACCACCGGCACCGGGGCATCCCCCGGGGCGTGCATCCGCGCCGTCTCCGCGACCGGCTGCTGGGCGCGGCGGGCGGCGTCACGGACGGCCGACACCACGGAGGCGGCCTCCGCGGCAGTGACCTTCGGGCCCGCGGGCACCAGCCGGGCCCCCGTGGCCTTGGCGAAGCCCCAGTCGACGTAGCGGGTGGTCGACGGCTGGTCCGACTCGGGCACGCTCATCCCCCCACCGTAGGTCAGCGACACCCGCAGGTTGCGATGGCCGCCACGAACCGGTCCAACGCCGCCTGGGCGCCGAGGGTTCCGGTGGACGGCGGTATGCGGTCGGCCAGGACGACGAAGGACAGCACCCGCCCGTCGGCGTCGATGACCGTCCCCGCCATCGCGCTGGCGCCCGTGAGGGTGCCCGTCTTGGCCCGGGCGAGTCCGGCGACCGCCCTGGTCCTGCTCGCGTGGAACCTCGAGTGCAGGGTGCCACTGAGGCCGGCCACGGGCAGCCTCGCCACCGAGTCCTGCATCGCCGGCACCGAGCCATCGGCACCGAGCTGGAGCACGTCGGACAAGGTCTGGGGGGACAGCGCCTGGCCGGCGGTGAGCCCGCTGGTGTCCTTGAGGACGGCTCCGGTGAGGTCGACCCCCCGGGCGGCGACCGTCTTCTTCACCAGTGCGACCGCGGCCGCGAAGGTGGGCTCGGCACCGGCCTGCACCGCAGCCTGGCGGGCGAGTCCTTCCACCAGGGCGTTGTCGCTCTCGTCCAGGGCCAGCGCCAGCACGTCACCGATCGGTGCGGACTCCACCCTGCCGAGCTCCACCGCACCGCTCGCGGCCGGCGTGGACCACGTGCTCTCGGGCCTGAGCTTCGCCGTGATGCCCTGGGCCTTGAGCGCCGCGACGAACGCCGCGCCGGTGGCGGCCTCCGGGTCGCGAGGGGCCGGGTGGCCGGGCACGGCCCGCTGCCCGGCGAGCCCGAGCATCGACACTCCCCCGGTGTAGCCCGCCCGGACGTCGGCCTGCAGCCAGCCCGGGGCCCATCGGGCCCCCTTGGCGTACGAGGTGTCCAGCCGCAGGCCAACCGTGCCGGTGCCGTCGGCCTGGAGTGCGGTGGCCACCTGGGCTGCGAGGTCGGCCAGCCCGGCGCGCCCCTCCACGACAGTGGGGTCGCCCTTGCCCTTGGCGAGCATGGTGTCGCCCCCCGCGACGAGCACGATCTCACCAGGGGTGTCGCCCCGGACCACCGTCGTGGGGAGGGTGGCGAGCGGGTCCAGGGTGGTGTTGACGGTCAGCGCCGTGAGCAGCTTGGCGGTCGAGGCTGGCACCTGGGGCCGATCGGCGCCGAGCTTCATGAGCTCCTGACCGGTGAACGCATCGCGGACCACGACCCCCACCCTGGACCCCAGCGCCGGGTCCTTGACGACCGCGGCCAGGTGCTTGGTCAGCGCCACCGGATCGGGGATGGGCGCGCTCGCCGACGCCGGTACCAGCGGTTGGGCGCCGGCGTCGACCGTGGGGATCGCAACGGTGGGGGTCGCCGTGCCGGTCGGCCTCGTCGTGGGCGCCGGCTGGGTGGGTGCCGCCCGGGTCAGGATGCCCGGGGCGAGGTCGTAGACGTCGAGCACGCCGTAGCAGAGGACGAGGGCCAGCAGCGCGGTCACGGCCACCACAACGCGACGCACCTGACCCCCTCAGCCCTCAACTTGCGCCATACGGAACACTTGGAGGGAGCCTAGGTCATAGGTGCGCGTACTAATGAAGGGACAGTCGTGGAGTTCGACGTCACCATCGAGATCCCCAAGGGGCACCGCAACAAGTACGAGGTCGACCACGAGACCGGCCGGATCCGGCTGGACCGCCTGCTGTTCACCTCGACGCGCTACCCCGCCGACTACGGCTACGTCGAGGACAGCCTGGGTGAGGACAGCGACCCGCTCGATGCGCTGGTGCTGCTCGAGGAGCCCACCTTCCCCGGCTGCCTGGTCCGGGTGCGGCCCATCGGCATGTTCCACATGCGCGACGAGGCCGGCGGCGACGACAAGATCCTCTGCGTGCCGGCCGGCGACCCGCGCCAGGCCCACCTCACCGAGCTGGACCAGGTCAGCGAGTTCGACCGCCTGGAGATCCAGCACTTCTTCGAGACCTACAAGGACCTCGAGCCCGGCAAGTCCGTGGAGGGCGCCCACTGGGCCGGGCGAGCGGAGGCCGAGCGGGTGGTCCGCGAGGCGATCGACCGCGCGACGGCGGCTGGGATGACCACGGCCCGCTGGCGCATGCCCGACATCACGGCCGAGCCGATGTCCGACGCCAAGACGCCGACCGACTGAGCACTGCCGGGTTGGTCCCGGACCACCACCACGCCCCCAGGCGACCGCGGTCTGCCTGGGGGCGTGGTGTGTGGGGGTGCGCCCGGCTCGGGGCCGGGCATCCTGCGGCCGACGCTCAGGGGCGTCCACCGTAGGAGACCAGGTCGGAGCGGTAGATCGACGCGTAGCGGACGTTGGCCCCGGTGTACGGCGCCTCGATCATCTGCCCACTGCCGACGTACAGCCCGACGTGGTGGCTCGTGGGACCTGAGCTGCCGTAGAACACCAGGTCGCCGGGACGCAGGTCGCTGATGGCCACACGGGCGGTCTCGGCCCACTGCGCACCGGTGTAGTGCGACAGGTTCACGCCGGCCCGCTGCCAGGCCCTCATGGTCAGCCCGGAGCAGTCGAAGGAGCTCGGGCCGGACCCACCCCACTGGTAGGGCTTGCCGATCTGGGCGCGGGCGTAGGCGAGCACGGAGGACACCCCGCCACTGCTGGGCGGCGGGGGCGGGGGCGTGGGGTCGCTCGGCTGCGGGCTGCTCGGCGTCGACGGGTTCTGCTGCTGGGCAGCCGCGGCGGCTGCCCTGTCGGCAGCCTCGGCCGCCGCACGCTGGCGGGCGGCTTCTGCGGCAGCACGATTCGCCGCGGCCTGGGCCGCCTTCTTCGCCGCGGCGTTCTGGGCGGCACGGGCCCGCTCGGCGGCGAGGCGGGACTGTCGGGCGGCCTCTGCGGCGGCGGCGCGAGCGGCGGCAGCTGCCGCGAGACCACTCTGGCGCTGCCGCTCGAGGTCGACCGAGGTCTTGCGCAGGGTGGCGAGCTGGGCCACCAGCGTCGACTGCTGCTTCTGGATCTGGACCGTGGCCGCCTGGGCCTGGTCGGCCTTGGCCTGGGCGGCGTTGCGTGCGGTCTCGGCGTCCTGGGCCGCCTTCGCCTGGGCAGCCTGAGCCTGGTCGGCCTGTCGCCTCATGGTGGCGGCGACGATTGAGGTCGCCTCGGCCTTCTGCATGGTGCGGGCCCGGGCGTCGCCCACGGCCTCGAGCGCGGTGGCGCGGTCCATCATGTCCTGCGGGCCCTTGCTGGAAAGGTAGGCCTCCAGCTCGCCGAAGTTGCCGCCCTGCTGGTAGACGCTCGCGGCGTAGCGGCGGACCTCGAGGCTGGCCGTGTCGGCCACGGCCTGCGCGGCAGCGGCTCGCTTGCGGGCCGCCTGCGTCTCGGCGGTGCGCTGGTCCAGCTCGTACTTGGCGCCGTTGTACTCCTCGGCGGCTGCACCCGCCTGCTCCTGGACCTGGGTCAGGTGGGCGCTGGCCGCCGCGAACGCCGCGTCGAGGGAGGAGATCTGGCCGGCGGTGCCAGAGACGGCCGCCTTGGCCTGGTCGACCTGCTGCTTCGAGGGGTACACGGGTCCGGGCTCCGCAGAGGCGGCCAGGGTCGTGCCCGCGGCGAGACACCCGGCGACGCCGAGCGACACGCTGGCGCGCAGGACGTGGCGCGCGGACGAGCGAGAAAGCACGGGGGACGCCTCTTTCATACGGGTATGTGGCAGCCGGTCGAGACTAGAGCCGGGTTTTCACTCAAAACACTCTCGCCCCACAAATCCCATCCGTGACGGGCCTTGGTACGAAATGACATTCGTGTAGTTCCCCGAGTTACACGAATGTCTTTCAGCAGGCAGGGGGACTGCTTCGATCACCTGTCCGACGAAGGTCACGAATAGGTAACGACTTCGGTGTTTTCGCAGGTGGGAGGCCCTGAACGACGCCTGAAAGCACCCCCGCCGGTCAGGGGACGATCGACCGACCGGCCCGCAACGCGGCATACCCCTCGGGGTCGTCGTCACGCAGCCCGCGGCGCGCCTTGCGCCGGTAGCGCAGGATCTGCACCACCCCCAGGCCCCACACGAGGTACTGCACCGACATCGCGACCCGGAAGGTGTCCACGGTGTAGGTGCTCGGTCCGCCCGGCGCGAGCCGGTCGAGGATGAACCCGATCAGCGTCACGGTCGACAGCGAGGCCAGGAAGCCGCCGACGTTGACGATCCCGGTGGCGCTCCCCAGCCGGGTCGGTGGGTTGAAGGTGCGGGCCAGGTCGAAGCCCACCAACGAGCCCGGGCCGCCGACGGCGGTGACGACCACCAGCACCACCAGGAGGGGCAGCGGGGCCCGGCCCGGCCAGAGCAGGACCACGGCCCAGACCGCCATGATGGCGAAGACGATGCCGAGGATCAGCGTGGATCGTGAGAACGGGTACTTGGTGATGAAGCCGCCGATCATCGGGCTGGACACCACGGTGGTGACCGTCATCAGCATCAGGAGCGTGCCTGCCGTCTGCGGCGAAAGCCCTTGTCCTGCAACGAGAAACGGATAGCCCCACAGCAGGGCGAATACGGTCGCGCCAAACTGTGCCGAGAAGTGCGACCACAGCCCGAGTCGCGTGCCCGGGGTGCGCCACGCGGCGCGCAGCGTCCGCGCGAGCGCGCGCAGCTTGATCTGGTCGAGCTCGTGGTCGGGGTTGGGTGAGTCCTTGACGACGACCCCCACGAGCACCGCGAGCAGGACTCCGACCAGGGCCGCGGTCTCGTAGGAGGGTGTCCACCCCCACCGGTGCAGGGCATAGACCAGTGGCGATGCGGCGGCCAGCGCGCCCACCTGGCCGAGCAGGCCGGTGATCTGGGAGACCATCGGGATCCGCATGGGCGGGAACCACAGCGCGACGATCCGCAACAACGGCACGAAGACCATCGAGTCGCCGATGCCGACGAAGACCCGCGCGGCGATCCCGGCCCCGAAGGAGTCGGCATGGGCGAAGCCGAGCTGGGCCAGCGTCATCAGGGTGAGGCCGGTCAGCAGCAGCCGCTTGGGCCCGAACCGGTCCAGGAGTGCACCCACCGGGATCTGCATGGCCGCGTAGACGAACAGCTGGACCATGGTGAAGACGCTGAGCTGCGTGGCGGCGATGTGGAACCGCTCGGTCGCGATCAGACCGGCCACCCCGAGCGAGCTGCGGTGGAACACGGCCAGCACGTAGATCGAGACCGACGCCGCGTAGACGGTCCATGCGCGCCTGCCGCCGAGCTCGAAGGTGGTGGGGGCCGCGGTCACCGCACCATTGTCGCGCCCCCGACGCCCACCCGGCACCCGGGGCAGCACGAGGGCTAGGTTCGCGGGATGCAGGAGTTCTCCCGTGACGGGCTCGTCTTCGACGTCGACGACACCGGCCCCCACGACGGTGCCGTGGTGGTGCTCCTGCACGGCTGGCCCCAGGACCGGCACGCCTGGGACGCGGTGGCCGAACGCCTCGCCTCCGCCGGGCGGAGGGTGCTGGCGGTCGACCAGCGGGGCTACTCCCCCAGGGCCAGGCCGAGACGGGTCGCGGACTACCGGCTTGCTGAGCTGGTGGCGGATGTGGCGGCCCTCGTCGACGCCTCCGGGGCGGAGCAGGTGCACCTCGTGGGACACGACTGGGGCGGTGCGGTCGCGTGGGCCTTCGCGGAGCGGCACCCGGAGCGCCTCAGCGCCCTCACGGTGCTGTCGACACCGCACCACAAGGCAATGTCCTGGGCGATGCTCCACGGCGACCAGGCGCGCCGCAGCTGGTACATGCTGGCCTTCCGCCTGCCCTGGCTCCCGGAGCACCTGCTCGCCACCCGGCTCCCCCGCGTGCTGCGCCGCAGCGGGCTCCCCGAGCCCCACGTGCAGCGGTATGCCGAGCGGTTCACGCGTTCGGGGGCGGCGGCCGGTGGCTTGGCCTGGTACCGAGCACTGCCGCTGACCGGTGGAGCCGCCGCGGGGCTGCGCTTGCTGGGCCGGCGGCCGGCCGCCGTGCGCGAGCCCCGGATCACGGTGCCCACCACGTACGTCTGGGGTGCGCAGGACCCGGCCCTGGGGCGGGCCGCGGCGGAGCAGACCGCCGAGTGGGTCGAGGCCGACTACCGGTTCGTCGAGCTGCGCGCTGGGCACTGGCTCCCCGAGACGCACGTCGACGAGGTCGTCGACGCGGTCCTGTCCCGGCCCTGACCCCCGATCCGGCTCAGAGGTTCTCGAGCTCGATCGGCGGCACCGCGGCGGCGTCCCCGTCAGGCAGGTCGTAGCCGAAGACCGCGGCGTAGAAGTAGGCCTCCGCATCCCGCGCCCGCTCGATGTTGGCCCCGACGCGGAAGCCGTGCCCCTCGCCCTCGAACTCGAGGAGCCCCACGGGCAAACCCTTGGCCCGCACCGCGGCGGCCATCGCCCGGGCCTGGTTGGGCGGCACCACGCGGTCCTCCAGGCCCTGCAGGAGGATCATCGGTGCACTGAGCCGCTCGAGGTGGTGGACCGGCGACCGCTGCACGTAGACGTCGCGGGACGCGGGATAGGGACCGACCAGCCCGTCGAGGTAGCGCGACTCGAACTTGTGGGTGTCGGTCGCCAGGCCTTCGAGGTCGGCCACCCCGAAGTAGCTCGCGCCGGCGGAGAAGACATCGGTGTTGGTCAGTGCGGCCAGGGTCGTGAACCCGCCCGCGCTGCCGCCACGGATCGCCAGGCGCGTCCGGTCGACACGGCCCTCCTCCGCCAGGGCCAGTGCGCCAGTGGCGCAGTCGTCGACGTCGGTGAGCCCCCAGGTGCCACGCAGCCGCTCCCGGTAGGCCCGTCCGTAGCCGGTGGAGCCCCCGTAGTTGACGTCGAGGACGGCCAGGCCCCGGCTGGTCCAGTAGGTGGTGTCGAGGGTGAAGCTGGCCGGCACCATCGCCGTCGGGCCGCCGTGGCACCGCACCACCAGCGGCGGCAGCTCGCCGTCGGGGGCGCGAAAGCCGCTGTTGGCCGGTGGGTGGAAGATGCCGTGCACCGCCTGCCCGGAGCTGTTGGTCCACGTCACGGGCTGCGGGTTGCCGGCCAGGGCCGCCGGGAGGGTGTGCGCCGACTCCTCCTGCAGCACCTGGGGCTGCGGCGCGTCCAGGTCGATCCGCACCACGGCGCGGGGGCGGTCGGCGAAGTTCACCAGGCACAGCACGGAGCTCCCCTCCACCCGCACCTGGTCGTATGCCGTGCCGCCCACGTCCAGGGTCGCCCGGGTCCCGTCCGCGGCGATCGTGCCGAGGTGGCCCAGGCCCCCTTCCCACCAGGTGCAGACCACCGTCCCGTCGTCGGTCACGCCGAGCGACGACCGGTCGAGCACCCACTGGGGCCACCCGAACTCGGACGCGACCGTGCAGAGGGCACGCGGTGGCGAACCGGGCTGCACGGCATACGGGTTGGCCCAGCCGGTGGCGTCGCCCAGGAACAGGAGGCTCCCGTCCGGGGCCCAGCACGGTTCGGTGACGGCAACGTCCTGCGCCCCCACAGCGACGTCACGGGAGACCAGCGCGCCGCGCTCGTCGAGCCGGCCCACCCACAGGACGGTGGAGTCCCAGGGCATGCTCGGGTGCTCCCAGGTCACCCAGGCGATCCGGTCGCCGTCGGGGGACACCCGTGGGGCCGCCACGAAGTCGTGGCCCTCGACGAGGACGGTGCCACCGTCGTCGTTGGGGCCGTCGAGGTCGAGCCGGACGATGGTGTTGACCGGTTCGCCGCCGCCCCTGTGGTCCTCGCGAACGGCGAAGAGGCACCGACGCGCCGGGTCGAGCCGAAGGTCGCCGTAGCGCAGCGCACCGTCGGAGTCCGGGGTGATGGCGACCGGTCCACGACCGCTGCCGAGGTCGATGCGGTGCAGGCGTTGGTCCGCGAAGTTGACGAAGACCACGACCTCACCGACGACGGTGAAGGCCCCACCGCCGTACTCGTGTACGCGGCTCCGCACGTTGAACGGCTCGGGCGTCAGGTCGAGCCCGTCCCGGACCAGGACGACCCGGCCCCCTTCGCTGCCCCTCCCCTCGAGCCAGTGGGCGTGCCCGTCGTCGAGCCAGGTCTGGTCGAGGGCGAGCCGGCCGGCCGCGACCTGGGCGGAGGTGATGGGTGAGCTCCACGAACCGTGGCGGGCGGTGGTGACGTCGTCGGCATCCATCCCTGGAGTGTCGCACCGCAGCACCGAGCCCGGCCCACCCCAGGGGGTGGACCGGGCTCCGGTGCCCGCCGGGTCAGGCCGGGGTGGCGACGCTGGTGAGCTGGGTGAGGGCGAACTCGGTGATGCGGACCAGGGCCCGCTTGGCCGACTCGCGGTCACGCGCGTCGACGGTGATCACCGGGATGTGCGCCGGGATCGCGAGGGCCTCTCGGATCTCCTCCGGCGCGAACTGCTGGGCACCCTCGAACTCGTTGAGCGCCACGACGAAGGGCAGACCCTTGGCCTCGAAGTAGTCCACGGCAGCGAAGCTGTCGTCGAGACGACGGGTGTCGACCAGGACGACGGCGCCGATCGCGCCGGTGACCAGGTCGTCCCACATGAACCAGAAGCGGCGCTGGCCAGGCGTGCCGAAGAGGTAGAGGACGAGGTTCTCGGCGAGGGTGATGCGACCGAAGTCCATGGCCACCGTGGTGGTCTGCTTCTGCTGCACCTTGGAGATGTCGTCCTGTCCTGCGGACTCCTGGGTCACCAAGGCCTCGGTACGAAGGGGGTCGATCTCGGAGACGGCACCAACGAAGGTGGTCTTGCCGACGCCGAAGCCGCCGGCCACGACAATCTTGGTCGAGGCACTGTTGCGGTTAGAGGGCGCGTAGTCCACTGAGTGTCCTTTCAATGAGTTCACGTCGTTCGTCGGTCGTCGTGTTGGTCGAGATGGTGGCGCGGGTCTTGAGGTGGCCCGCGGAGACGAGGTCTCCGAGCAGGACACGGGCCACGCCGAGTGGGATGTGCAGGTTGGCCGAGACCTCAGCCACCGACTGGGCGGCGCTGCAGAGCTCGATGATCCGGCCGGACAGGTCACCTTCGGGCCAGGTCGCGGTGCGTCCGGACGGCTGCACCTCGAGCGTGGCCTCGATGGGCAGGTCGACCACGGACTCGGTACGTCCGGACGTCAGCGCGTACGGACGGACCAGTCGCGGCCCTGCCGTCTCTTCGCGTGCGTCGGGCGCCATTCGACTACCCCGACATCGGGGTGCGGGCCGCGGCGTCGATCATCGTGCCGACGCGGTCGACCAGCACCGCCATCTCGTAGCCGACCTGACCGATGTCGGAGTCGGTGCTCGTGAGTGCGGCCAGGTGCGAGCCGTCACCCACGCTCATGAGCAGGAGGTAGCCGAGCTCCATCTCGATGACCGACTGGAGCACGGTGCCGCCCTGGAAGAGGCGAGCTGCACCGGAAGCCAGGCTGGCCATACCGGAAGCGACGGCGGCCATCTGCTCGGCGCGCTCGGGAGGAAGCTGCTCACTCGAGGCCATCGGCAGCCCATCGGCCGAGACGAGGATGGCGTGGGACACGCCGGGCGTCTCGGTCGTGAACTTGGCCACGAGCCAGTCGTACTCGCCCTTGGGCTGGGTCATGGCGTCAGTGGTGTACATCGGCTTCCTCTCGGTGTGTTCCGTCTTGTGCTTCGGTGCGCGCGGCGCTCACACCAGTCTTGTGGCGGTTGAGACTGCGGCGGATCGCTTCAGGATCGCGTCGGGCCCCTGCGGAGGGCACTGGCTGCTCCTCCGAGTCCATGGCACCGGGGACGAGCAGGCGCCCCGGGCGTCGCTTGGGCAGTCCGGCGGAGGACTCCTCGAGCACGGGCTCGCCCTCGGTGCGTGCTGCGGCGGACCAGGCCTGGTCGGCCTCGTTCGAGGACCACTCGGCCTCGGCCGGCACCTCGGCCGGGTCGTCGGTGAGCCAGCGCGACATCATCGCCCGAAAGATCGGGGTGTCGTTGAGACGAGCTGCCGGAACCGGCTCCTCGTCCGCCTCGAGGGGCTGGCTCTCGGACACCATGGGCTCGGGTTCGGACGGCACGCTCAGCTCGGACTCCTGGACGTCGGTGGCCTCAGCCTCGTCGTGCTGGGCCTGGGGCTCGGTCACCTCGGGCTCGGGCTCGGCGACCACGGGCTCGGGCTCGACGTGCTCGGCGACCACGGGCTCGGGCTCGGGCTCGGCGACCACGGGCTCGGGCTCGGGCTCGACGTGCTCGGCGACCACGGGCTCGGGCTCGACGTGCTCGGCGACCACGGGCTCGGGCTCGGGCTCGACGTGCTCGGCGACCACGGGCTCGGCCTCGACGGGCTGGGTCTCGACCGCGGCCGCGGCTCCGCGGGCCTTGCGGGCGCCGAAGAACGACGTCTTGTGGGCGCGGATCGCCGGACGCGTCCCGGAGACCGGGGACGCCAGCGACGCTGCGGGAGTGGTCGAGCCCGGGACCCGGTTCGGCAGTCCCTCCTGCGTCGGGGTGGGCGTCGCAGGCGGGGCGTCGACCGATGCCTCGACGACGACGGGCTCGTCGCCCTCCGGCTCGGCGGTCAGCTCACTCTCGGCCGTGACGCTGTCCTCGGTGGAGGGTGCCACCTCAGCCGTCGCCTCGTCGGCCTTGACCTCGGCGACCCACTCGTCCGGGACGTGGAGCTCGGGCGTGGTGTCGTCCGTCTGGCCGGCCGGCTGCGTTCCGGCGTCGGAGTCGTCGCTGGAAGCGGGGGTCAGGTCAGGCGTGGACTCGTCGCCCGGTGCGGCCCCCGACTCGTCGCTGTTCTCGGCGTCCTCACGAGCCGTTGTGGCCTCGACGAGCTTGGCGCGGTGGTCGAGCCAGGCCGAGAGGTTCGAGGGCATGCGCGGCGGCTCGGCCGCCTCTGCCTCGAGCCGGGCAGCCTCGGCATTGGCCTTGGCGCGACCCGGGAGCCAGCTGGTCAGTCGACTGGCCTTCCCCGACGAGGCCTCGGGCTTGGCGCCCGCCTTGTCGTCGGCGGCGGCCGTGGACGGGGCGTCCTCGAACTCGCGGTACTCGGTGATCCCGGTGGCGCGGGGCTTGCGCACCGGCAGCCCCGAGGCGGCGCGGGGGGACTCGACCGGTGCGGCGTCAGCCGCGGCGACCTCATCGACCGGCGTGCTGTCGGCCTTCGCTGCGGACGAGACCGCCTCGGTGTCCGGGACGTCGGCGACCGCGTCGACAGCCACCGCCTCTGCCTCGGCAGGGGCGTCGTCCACCGTGGACGCGTCGTCGAGCTTGGCCTCAACCTCGGCGTGGCCGTTGACGGGCTGGGCAGCGTGGCCGTTGACCGGCTTGGCGTCTCCGCTGGGAGCTCCGTTGCCGTTCGAGACCGAAGGAGCAGTCGCGGGAGCGGCACCATCGATGACGGGCTTCGCCGGCGGGGTCGCGCCGTTCACGGCGCCTGGGCCGTGGGCTCCCGGCGTCCTGGTCGGGAGCAGCTTCGCTGCGCCGGCCACCGGGCTCGGCGTGGCGCCGCTGGCACCGCGGACGCGGGACGGCAGACCGGCCTTGGTCGTGCCACCCACCGCGGAGGTCGGGGGCGTGAGCGGGGTCTCCGGGGCATCCGAGCCACCTGCGCTGACCGCGGGACGGCTCGGGCGGTCAGTACGGGCCTGGGCGTGGTCGGCGAGCAGACCGGCGGGGAGGTGCACCGAGACGGTGATGCCCTGCTTGTCCGTGCCGTTGGTGCGCAGCCGAACGGCGATGCCGTGGCGCTTGGCCAGGCTGCCGACGACGAACAGACCCATCCGGCGAGCGGTGTCGGTGGTGATGTCCCCGCCGTTGGCGAGGCGGTCGTTGAGCGCGGCGAGGTCACGCGACGGCATACCCAGTCCACGGTCGGTGACCTCGACGAGCAGGCCGCCCTCGGGCGTGCGGGCTCCCCGGATGTCCACGCGGGTGGTGGGGGGCGAGTAGGCCAGCGCGTTGTCGACGACCTCGGCCACGAGGTGGATCAGGTCGGAGCCGACGGCGCCGAGGACCTGGTCGTTGGAGGTGTCACCGATGTCGATGCGCTCGTAGTTCTCGACCTCGGACACGGCCGCGCGGACCGCGTCGGAAACCGAGATGGAGCCGGAGACACCGCGCCGGGTGGTCGTGCCCGCGAGCACCAGCAGCGAGTCGCTGTTGCGGCGCATACGGGCGGCGAGGTGGTCCAGGCGGAAGAGGCTCTGGAGCCGCTTCGGGTCCTCCTCGTCGCTCTCGAGGCGCTCGATGAGGCTGAGCTGCTGGTCGATGAGGGAGGTGCTGCGGCGCGAGAGGGTCTCGAACATGTGGCCGACCTGGACCCGCAGACGGGCCTGGTCGCTGGCCAGGCCCAGGGCCTGGGTGTGCATGTCGTCGACGGCTCGGGCCAGCTGACCCATCTCCTCGGTCGTGTGGACCGGGATCGCCTCGAAGGCAGGCGGCTCCTTGCCGTCGCGCAGTGCGGCGACGGCAGCGGGCAGGCGGTTCTCGGCGACGTCCAGGGCGCCCGCACGGACCATGCGGATCGGGCGGAGCAAGGAACGCAGCAGGGCGAGGGCGAGGCCGATGGCCAGGGCGAGGACACCGAGGATCAGGGCCGTCTCGAGGAGGGCATCGGTGCGGAAGGCCGAGGCCCGCTGGCGCAGGTTGGCCTCGAGGGTGTCGAGTTGTCCGTCGATCAGCTTGCTGTAGCCGGTGTTGCCCGACTGGAAGACTGGGCCGAGATCGGTGATCTGCGCCTTGCTGGGGTTGTCCTGCTGCAGCGTGTAGGCGCGGCGGCCGTTCTCGTTGAGCAGCTGTCGCACCAGGCTGGCGTCCTGGGTCGTGGACTGCAGACGGGTCAGGGCCGCGGTCTCGGCGCCGACCTGGCCGACCGCGCGAGCGTTGGCCGAACCGTCACTGGTGTTGGCGAGATTGAGCTGCTGGCCGGTCAGCGCGCGCTGCCCGGCGATGGTGTCCTGCATGTCGAGGACGATCTTGGCCGAGTCCGAGTCGGCGCTCAGCCCGAGGTCGCTGACGGCCGAGGACAGCAGGCTCGCGGTGTTGCCGGACTTGTCGATGACGACGTCGGAGAAGCCGTTCTGGGTCTTCGCCGTGCGCACGGCCTGGCCGATCGCGAGGGCCGACTGCGCGCTGGCCTTGGCGCTCTCGGGGATCCCCGGGGCCTTCAGGGCGATGCGCAGGTTGGCCGCGGCGGACTCGTACTTGGTGATGGCCGAGATCTCGCCGTCACCGCCGACGGCACCGGCCGCGGCGAGGTTCTGCACCGACAGGTTGTAGGCGACCACGGGACGGAGGACGAGGACGGAGTCCGCCGCCTGGGCCAGGTCGCGCGAGGAGGACAGGTCGCTGGATACCCGCAACCCACCGAAGGCGAAGGCGAGGATGATGGGCAGGGCCACGGCCGCAGCAAGCTTTCGGCGCAGGGGCCACTGGTCAAAGGACCAGCCTTGGGGGACACGGCCAGCCGCCGACTGCAGTCTGGACACGAACGCCACCTTCCTCATCACGAAAACTCGGGTGAACGGAACATAAGCGTGCGCAGGGGGGTGAGCGATAGGCCTCGGAAGCCAGTTGGCACGTTTGGCCTGCGAGTATCTGGCCGAACGGACTAGAACCGCCCGGAGCGTCGCGTTCGACAGGCCACCGCTTGCCGGGTATGTGGCGCCTGGGGCTGGCGGGGCGCGGCCCGGCGCGCACCCTTTTCGGGACCAACGGTCAGGAAAGCGGCGATTCGACAGCAGCGAAGACCGGCAACGACAACCATCGCCATGCCATCAGGACCGACCTCCGTGAACCAGGGGGTCCCGGGCCTGCACACGTCGCCAGCTGCGACCCGACGTCACGAGCAGGTCCGGCCCCGCGACGGCGGTTTGCGCAGGCTTGCGCACGCGATGCAGGTCGTCGCCCGGGGCAGGGCGTCCACCCGTTCGGCACCGATGGGCTGGCCGCAGCGCTCGCAGGTGGGCGACTCGTGTCCGGTGGGGGTGGCCGGCGGTCGTCCGTCCGAGGGTCGGGCCTGCTCCAGGTTCGACTGGTGGGGTCCGGAGAGCCACTTCTGGGTCAACCGCGCGTCGACCGGTTCCGCTCCTCGTCGCAGCGCGTCGATGTAGGCGCGATCGACGGCCAGACGGGCGGCCACGTCGGGACCCACGGCCACGGCACCGTGGCCGGGGACCACGACCTCGATGTGCCTGGCGGCTTCGCCCAGCCGGTCGAGTGCGGACGCGTAGGCACTCACCTGGCCGGGCTGGCGAGGGTCGAGGAACGGGATGAGGACGTCGGAGAGCATGTCGCCGGCGAGCAGGACCCCGCGGTCCGCGAGGAGGACCGCGGCGTGGCCGATGGCGTGCGCCCCGTGCTCGACGACCTCGCCCGGGACGGGTCCCCCGTCCGCCGGCAGCGGGGTGAGGAGCCCGATCAGCTCGAGTGGGACGCCCGTCGCACTCTGCTCCGCCATCGCCTGCGCCCGGTCTCGAGCCTCGCTGGCAGCCTGGGCGCAGGCAGCCGTGGCGTAGCGCGGCACGTCGCCGAACCGGGAGTGCCAGAGCAGGTGGTCCCAGTGGGGGTGGGTGGAGAACCCGGCGACCAGCGGGATCCCGAGCTGGTCCACGTCATCGGCGAGCTGCTCCAGCTCGGAACCGTCGATGCCGGGATCGACCAGGACCAGCCCGTCCTCCCCGCGCACCACGGTGGAGTTGCTCCAGACCCACGCGCTCTGCCGGACCCAGACGCCGTCGGCTACCTGCTTCAGCATTTCCCTTGACCCTTCTCCGCGGCCCGTCAGTCACAGGCATACTGCAGGATGTGCGCCTCGGCACAGCCGTCGAGCGAGGACCATCGAGTAGATGACCTGTGCCATGCGTCCCCGGGTGCGAAGGTGTCAGTCTGCCAGCGGTCCTGCACGTGCTGACCTCCTCCCGAACGGGGACTCATCGCTGCTCGCCCACGGCGGTGAGTCCGAGCGGCCTCCGGGGTCTAAGTCCCGTCCACCTTCCGCCACGAACTTGGAGGCCTCGTGAAGCTCTTGCTGACGTCAGGCGGTGTCACGAACCCGAGCATCCACTCGGCGCTCGTGCAGCTCCTCGGCAAGCCGATCGCCGAAAGCCACGCGCTCTGCATACCGACAGCCCAGTGGGGCCACCCGATGTGTGGGCCGGCCTCGGTGCAGGGCTTCATCGCCGCCAGACCTGACTGGCGACACTTCTCCGGCCTGGGCTGGGCGTCGCTCGGAGTCCTCGAGCTCACCGCATTGCCCTCCATCGGCGCGGAGCGCTGGGAACCCTGGGTTCGCGAGGCCGACGTGCTCCTGGTCGACGGCGGCGACGCGACGTACCTGGGCCACTGGATGCGGGAGTCCGGTTTGGCCGACCTGTTGCCGTCCCTGCCCGACATGGTCTGGGTGGGCGTGAGCGCCGGAAGCATGGTGATGACGCCCCGGATCGGGACGTACTTCGTCGAGTGGCCGTCCGCGCCGGACGACCGCACCCTTGGCATCGTCGACTTCTCGATCTTCCCGCACCTGGAAGCCTTCCCGACGAACACCCTGGCTCACGCAGAGCGATGGGCAGCCGACCTCGGCGCCCCGGCCTACGCCATCGACGAACAGACGGCCATCACCGTCGTCGACGGCTCCGTCGAGGTGGTCTCCGAGGGGCAATGGGTCAGGCTCGGGGCAGGTCCCAGAACGGATCGGGGACACCAGACGGGCACGTGACCGTTCGGGGGACATGGGAAAGGCCCCCTCGACCGGAGTCGTGGGGGCCTGACCTGCGGTGGTGCTGTGGAGCCGCCTATCGGAATCGAACCGATGACCTATTCATTACGAGTGAATCGCTCTAGCCGACTGAGCTAAGGCGGCACATGCCCGAAGGCACGGACGATGAGTATACGGATGGGACTGGCAAACTCCGAACCGGGCCACTCGCCCCCGGAACCCGCCCTCCCGGCACACCGTCCCACCGCCATGACCAGCCCATCGATGTCCCGCGGGACGGCAGCAGCCGTCGCCGCGCTGATGCTGGGAGGCGGCTTCGTCGTCGGTTCCCACTCCGGTCGTCCGGCCGTTGCCGCGACCTTCCCCCTGGCCCCTGCTGCGGCCGGCACCACGCCGACCGCAGCTGGGATCACGGTCACCGGCACCGCCCAGGTCGCCGGTCGACCCGACACCCTCCGCCTGGACCTGAGCGTCTCGGTCACCGAGGACTCCGTCAGCCGGGCCCTGGACAAGGCCAACGGCACGACCGCCCGCGTCCAGTCCGCACTGGGCAAGGGTGGCGTCGCCGCCAAGGACGTCCAGACCTCCAACCTGCAGATCCAGCCCGAGTACACCTACCCCAGCAACGGCGGCCCCATCCTCAAGGGCTACACCGTGACCGAGGGCGTCACGGCGACACTGCGCGACCTGGCCAAGGCCGGGTCGGCCATCACCTCGGCTGTGGGCGCTGGCGGCAATGCGGTGCAGGTCAACGGGATCAGCCTCGACCTGCAGGACAACGGGTCGCTGCTGAAGACGGCTCGTGACAAGGCCGTGGACAATGCGAAGGCGAAGGCCGAGCAGTACGCCAAGGCCAGCGGTCGTGACCTCGGGCCGGTGGTGAGCCTCACCGAGACGGTCTCCGACACCCCGCCGATCGCGTATGCCGCGGCCGACCGGATGGCAGCCTCGCCGGTGCCGATCAAGGCCGGGACCCAGGACGTGGGGGTCACCGTGACGGTCGTCTACGCCTTCAGCACGTGAGGTTGTCGGCGGGCACCTTGTCCTTCGTGTAGTAGTCGTTGATCGCTGTGTTGATGCAGCTGTTCGAGCGCATGTAGGCCGTGTGGCCGTCACCGTCGAAGGTCACCAGGCGAGCGTTGGAGAGCTGGTCGCGCAACCGCACCGACCACTCGTAGGGGGTGGCGGGGTCCCGGGTGGTGCCCACGACGACGATCGGCCCGCTGCCCTCGGCGCTGATCGTGTGGGGCTTCGCCTTCGAGGGGATCGGCCACTCGCCGCACACGAGCGAACCCCAGGCGAGGAAGGGCCCCCACGTCGGCGCCTTGACCAAGGCGTCCCTCGCCCGCTGCTCGAAGACCTTCGGGTCCGGGCTGTCCGGGTTGTCCGAGCACGAGATCGCGTAGAAGGCCTCGAGCAGGTTGCCGGCGTAACGCCCGTTCGTGTTGCGGTGGGCGTACTGGTCGGAGAGCTTCATCAGTTCCGTGCCGTTGTTCTTGGAGACGACCTCACTGAGGGCGTCGGTGAGCGTGCCCCACGAGCCCTGGTCGTACATCGCCTGGGCGATCCCGATGGCGGCCCAGCCCTCGGTGAGCTGCGACTGCGTCCCGTCCGTCATCGGGATCGGCTGGCTGTCCAGTCGCTTGAGGAGGTCTCGCATCCCCGACATCACGCCGTCGACCGAGTCGCCCAGGGGGCAGCCGCCCTCGCCCACGCAGTCGGCCGCCCAGGCGCGGGTGGCCCGCTCGAAGCCCTCCGCCTGGCCGATCGCCACCTCGCCCGAGGTGATGTCCGGGGGCAGCACCCCGTCGAGCACGAACCGTCCCACCAGCGTGGGGAACAGCTCGGCATACGTCGCACCGAGGTAGGTGCCGTAGGACTTGCCGAGGTAGTTGAGCTTCGCGTCTCCGAGGGCCGCCCGCAGCACATCCATGTCCTTGGCGGCGTCGACCGTCGAGACGTGCCCGATCAACGGGCCGGTCAGCTGCTTGCACCCTTCACCGAACGCCTTGCCGGAGGCAGCGAACGCCTGCTCCTCGGCGGCGTCGTCCGGGGTCGGGTCCTGGCCCAGGAACTGGTCCATCCCGGCATCGGACAAGCAGTCGACGGGTGCGGATCGCTGCACCCCTCGGGGGTCGAAACCCACGATGTCGAACCGCTGGCGCACCGGCTTGCCGACGATGAAGTCCGCCGCTCGTGCGTAGTCGACGCCGGAGCCACCGGGGCCACCGGGGTTGACCACGAGCGACCCGATGCGGTCCTGGCGCTTGGTCGCACGCATCCGCAGCACCTGGACGGTGATCGTCGCGCCGTCCGGCTTGGCGTAGTCCAGCGGGACGCTCAGCCCCGCGCACTCGCCGATGCCGCACCCGGACCAGGACAGGGTCTGGCCGTAGAACTTCGCGAGCGCCTCGGAGCCGGGGGGCGGCGTGGTCGACCCGGCTGCCGGGGGCGGTGCGGGCGAGTCGCCCTGGCCGATCAGTGAGCACCCGGAGAGGCCCACCGCCACCATCGCGGCAGCGGCAACCAGTCCACGCACGTGCTTCGTCATGCCCCCGACGCTATCCCGGCGCCGCACCGCACGCGGCACGAGCCGCGCCTTTCGGGATGCCCCGTGGCGCGGCTCAGCGGGGTACCCGCAGCGAGATGGCCATCGCCTCGAGCGCCAGCAGCGGTGCGACGTTGAGCCCGATCCGCTCACGCGCCGTGCCGATGGCGTCCATGGCCATCAGCAGCTGCTCAGGGCTCATCGACCGGGCGAGCGCCTGCACGGCTGGCAGGCCGTCCTGGTTGACCAGCCCCAGACTCGCCCCGCTGTGCAGGACCAGGGCATCGCGGTAGACCGACAGCAGGTCGACCAGCGAACGGTCGAGCACGTCGCGCGAGTGGCGGGTGGCCCGCTGCTTCTGCTCCTTCTCCAGGCCGGAGAGCTGGCTGCGGATGTGGGGTGGCTGGGTGCGCGCCGAGGGGTCGGCGCCGAGCAGCTCCATGAGGCGCTGCCGCTCCCCTGCGTCCCGCTCGCTCGCGGCGGCCGTCGACTCCTCCTCGGCGATCGACATGAGGTCGGACGCGGCCCCCACGGCGTCGCCCACCCCGTGGATCCGGCCCGCCAGCGCCACGACGTCACGGCGCCGGATCCGGGCCCCCTCGTCACGGGCCAGCCGTCTGGCCAGCCCGACGTGGCTCTGGGCCGCGCGGGCGGCATACATCGCCATGGGCATGTCGATGCCGTCGCGGCGGTGGAGCAGCTCGGCGACGGCCTCGGCCGGAGGGGTGCGCAGCCGCACGTGGCGCGAGCGGGAGCGGATGGTGATGACGACGTCCTCGACGGAGGGGGCGCACAGGATCCAGACCGTGCGAGCGACCGGCTCCTCGATGGCCTTGAGGAGCGCGTCGGCGGCTCGCTCGGTGAGCCGGTCGGCGTCCTCGATGATGATGACGCGCCACGGTCCGACGGAGGGTCGCAGCGCCGACATGGCCGCGAGCTCGCGAGCGTGCTCGACCTTGATGGACAGCCCCTCCGTGGCGATCACGTCGACATCGGCGTGGGTGCCGTCGATGGCGGTGCGGCACTCACGGCACTCACCGCAGCCGCCCTGGGGACACTCCAGGGCCCCCGCGAACGCCCGGGCGGCCACCGACCGGCCCGACCCAGGCGGCCCGGTGAGCAGCCACGCGTGGGTCATCGCCGCCGGCTCGGCGGCCGCACGCTGGAGGGTGGCGACCGCGACGTCCTGACCGATGACATCCCGCCACACGGTCATACCGGGACCCCCATGGTGGCGAGCCGGGCGAGCACCTGGGCGTGGATCTGGTCGGGGGCCGTCATGCCGTCGACGACGAGGTAGCGCTGCGGGTTGCCCTGCGCCATGGCCAGGAAGTGCGCCCGGATCGCCTCGTGGAAGGCGTCCTCCTCGGACTCGAGCCGATCGTGGACGTTCCCTCGCCGGCGGCGGCCCTCCTGGGCGGAGATGTCGACGATGACCGTCAGGTCGGGCACCAGGTCGTCGACGGCCCACATGTTGAGGTCGTGGATCTCCGGCGCGCCGAGGTCGCGACCGGCCCCCTGGTAGGCCACCGAGGAGTCGGTGTAGCGGTCGGTGAGGACCACGTCCCCCCGGGACAGGGCGGGGCGGATGAGCATGTCGACGTGGTGGGCCTTGTCTGCGGCGAAGAGCAGCGCCTCGGCGCGGGGTGCCACGTGGTCACCGTGCAGCACGAGGTCGCGGATCTGCCGGCCCAGGTCGGTGCCGCCGGGTTGGCGCGTCACGAGCACGGTGCGCCCGGCTCGCTCCAGGGCGGCCCGCAGCAGCGTCACCTGGGTGGACTTGCCGGCACCGTCTCCCCCCTCGAAGGCGATGAACAGTCCGTCGGTCACGCAGCGAGCCTAGGCCCCCGGGCGGACAGGGCCCACGACCCCTCACGAGTGGAGGGCCACGACCAGCGTCGTCGTCGCGATCGTGGAGGCGAGCAGCACCCCCGCCGGGAGCAAGGTCATCCGCAGCACCCTGCCGGCGGACCGTGCCGCCCCCACGGCGCTCAGGCCCAGGACGATCACGACCGGCGCCAGGGAGTTGCCGATGTTGCCCCCTGCCAGCTGTCCGGCCAGGAGGTCGGCGGCAGGCACGTCGATGAGGTGGGCGACATCGGACTGGAGCGCCGAGAAGAGTGCGTTCGAGCTGGTGGTCGAGCCCGTGATGAACGAGCCCAGTGCGCCCACCAGCGGTGCGATGACGGGGTATGCCGGCCCGGTGGCCGCGGCGGCACCACTCGCCACCGTGTGGACCATGCCGCTGTCGACGAGGATGCCTGCGACCGAGGCGAGCAGGATGATCGAGGGCGAGGACTTGCGGGCCTGCTTCCAGACACCGCGCAGCGTGGGAGCCCAGGCCCCACGGGGCCACTGGCCCCGCAGCCGCCACCACAGGGCACTGCCGGCGCACGCGATGAGCAGGAACGTGCCCGGGTGGCCCCCCATGGCGATGGGGTTGTAGGTGTGGACGGCGGCGTTCTCGACCCCGTCGCCTGCGCGGGTCAGGGGGAACGACGGACCGAGGAGCAGGTGCGACTTGGCCCAGTCGCGCACGGAAGGCGGAAGGAAGACCGCGAGCGCGACGAGGGCGAGCAGGGCGTAGGGCACGGCGGCCGCCCAGGCCTTCGAGCGGTCCTCGGGACCGACCTCGAGGCCCGTGGCCTCGTCGGCGATGGCCTCGTCGCCGGTGGCCTCGTCGCCGGTGGCCTCGCGGGGCGCCGGGCGGGCACGGCCCCCTCCCCGCACCGTCCGGAGCAGGAAGACCGTCGCGAGGCCGGCACCACCGGCGCAGAGGGCACCGATGCTCGGCTCGAGCCGCACGACCAGGGCCTGCACCACGGCCATGGCCGGCCCCACGGTGACGATCGTGAGCCATGCGCCCCGTAGCCCGCGGAGGCCACCGTCCATGAGGGTCACCAACACCCCTGAGAGCACGCAGTTGATGCCGAGGGCCAGCGAAGCCGCAGTGGCGTACTCGCGGGTCCCGGCCGCGTCGAGGTGGGCGGTGAGGGCACCCATGTAGAACGACGACCCCATCGACCCGAACCCCACCGCCCAGTGGTAGCCGATGAGCGGGAGGGCGACGGCGCGGGCCGAGCTGACGCCGAGGGCGAGCAGGAGCGGTGCGGCGACGGCGATGGGCGTCCCGAACCCCGACACCCCCTGGATGAACGAGGGGAGCACCCACGCCAGCAGCAGGACGTTCTCGCTGCGGTGGGGCAGCACCCCGGACAGCACCCGGCCCAGCGACTCCATGCCCAGCTGGGTCGCCAGGTGGTGCATGAGCAGGGCCGGCCAGATCACGTACAGGATCCAGACGCCCACCCATGCCCCCTTGCCGAGCCCCACGGCGACCGCCAGGGGCCCGGCGCCGAAGGCTGCCGCGGACACCACTACGGCGGCGACGACCGTGACCGCCGCGTTGGTCGTCATCGGGTGCCTGCCCCAGAGCACCAGGGCCAGCAGCAGCACGACCGGACTGACGGCGAGCAGCCACGACACCACCGGCACCGGAGCGATGCCGGCGCCCGTGGTGAGCACGGAGACGGCGTGAGGCAGGATCCCGGTCGCGGCCGGGTCGGTCAGTGCTGTCGAGAAAGGCGTCACCAGATTGTCTTTCGTATACGGTGCAGGGAGGGAGACCGGGACGAGGTCCGGTACGGAGGGGGACGTCGATGCTGAGGAGCGACATGGTCAACGCCGAGGGCACCATCGGCGGCGTGCACCTCGCCCTGCGCGACGAGGTCCTGCGCGAGCTGCGCCGACGGATCGTCGACGGCGACTACCCGCCGGGTGAGCGGCTCACCGAGGACCGCCTCGCGGCCGACTTCGGGGTCTCGCGCAACCCCGTGCGCGAGGCGTTGCGCATCGTGCAGGGCGACGGGCTCGTCACGCTGCAACCCCGACGGGGAGCCGTCGTCGCCAGCCCGGACGCCGATGCGGTCGCCGACCTGTTCGCGGTGCGGCTCCGCCTGGAGACGCTGGCGGCCCGGATGGCCGCCGAGCGGGCCGGCCCGCGCGACATCGCCGACCTCCGCGCCCTGATGGACGCTGCACGGGAGGCCACCGACCGCGACGACCTGTCACTGGTCGCGCAGCTCAACAGCGACCTGCACATGCGCGTGATCGAGGTGAGCGGCAACCGCTGGCTGGCGACCATCTCCCAGTCGCTGTACCTGCACGTCCACTGGATCTTCCGCATCGGTGCGGCCCACCGGGCCCCGCACTCGTGGGAGGAGCACATCAGGCTGGTGGACGCGATCGCCTCGGGCGATGCCGACGGGGCCGAGGAGGCCGCCCGCGTGCACGTGGCGGCCGCCGCCCGCTCGGCGGTCGAGAACCTGCGACCCACCTGAGCCCGCACGGGGCGAACCCGCCGGTCGGGCCCGCCCCGTGTGGGCTCAGCGGCCGGCGGCATACCCCTGCATCCCACGGGGGTTGGCCGCGGCCCGCAGCACTCCGGTGCCGGGGTCGCGGGTGACGGCACACAGCCGCCCCTCGCTCCACGGGTCACCGAGCCGGACCTCGTGGCCCCGGGCGCGGAGGCCGGCGACGACGTCCGGGTCCATCCGGTCCTCGACGACGAGGACGCCGGGCTCGAAGGTGCGGGGGTAGAACGAGCCGGCGATGGAGCTGGTGTGCCAGGCGGGCGCGTCGATGGCCTCCTGCAGGCCCTCCCCCCGGGCGAGCGTGCGCAGCAGGAACAGCAGCTGCCACTGGTCCTGCTGGTCTCCGCCCGGCGACCCGCAGGCCATGGTCGGCTCCCCGTCGCGCAGGACCAGCGTCGGGGTCAGGGTCGTCCGGGGCCGGCGGCCCGGGGCCAGCGACGACGCCAGCCCCTCCTCGAGCCAGAACATCTGCATCCGGCTGCCCAGGCAGAACCCCAGCTCGGGGATCGTCGGCGAGCTCTGCAGCCACCCTCCGCTCGGCGTGGCGGAGACCATGTTGCCCCAGCGATCGACGACGTCCACGTGGCACGTGTCGCCGCGGGTGAGGCCTTCGGCTGACACCGTGGGCTCCCCCGTGGTCGCGTCGCGAGGCGCCTCCGAGGAGGGCACCCGCAGGTGCGCGGCCACTGACGGGGCGCGGCCACCCGGGCTGCCGGGGCGTATCTCCAGGGAGGCCTGCGAGCCGATGAGGGTCGCGCGTTCCGCCGCGTAGGCGGGGTCCAGCAGCTCGCCCATCGGCACCTCGACGTCGCCGTACCATGCCTCCCGGTCGGCGTACGCGAGCTTCATGGCCTCGGCGATGCCGTGCACCCCCTCGGCGGTGGAGGGGTCCAGGGCGGCCGGGTCACCCAGGGCGTCGAGGAGCTGCAGGCCCTGCAGCAGCGCCGGCCCCTGGCCCCACGGTCCCGTCTTGGCGATCGTGTGGCCGTGCCAGTCCAGCGTAGTCGACGGTTCCCACGTGGCCGAGAACCCGGCCAGGTCCTCGGCCGTGACCAGACCGGCGTGGGCGTCGCCGCTGGAGTCGCGGAAAGCCTTGCGGGAGAACGTGTCGACCGCCTCGGCGACGAACCCCTGCGACCAGGCCCGACGGGCCGCCTCGACCTGGGTCGCCCGGTCGGGGCCGGCCGCGACGCCCTCGGAGACCAGTCGCTCCAGCGTGTCTGCGTAGGCGGGGTTGGTGATGAGCGACCCGGGCTGCGGTGCCTGTCCGCCGCGCAGCCAGAGGTCGGCCGAGGTGCTCCAGTCGTCGACGAAGAGGTCGCGGACGGTGGCGATGGTGCTGCTGACCCGCCCGAGCACCGGGTGCCCCGAGCGGGCATACCCGATCGCCGGGGCGAGCACGTCGACCAGTGCCATCGTCCCGTGGTCGCGCAGGAGGAGCAGCCATGCATCCACCGCCCCCGGGATGGCCGCCGCCAGCGGCCCGGACCCGGGCACGAGCTCCAACCCCTCCGAGCGGTAGTGCTCGATCGTCGCGCCGCTCGGGGCGGGTCCCTGGCCGCAGAGCACGCGGGGTGTCGGGTCGTCCGCGGTCGTGATGATCGCGGGCATGTCGCCGCCGGGGCCGTTGAGGTGGGGCTCGACGACGTGCAGCACGAACCCGGCGCAGACGGCTGCGTCGAACGCGTTGCCGCCACGCTCCAGCAGGCCCATCGCCGCCTGGGAGGCGATCCAGTGGGTCGAGGAGACCATGCCGAAGGTCCCCTCGAGGGTCGGCCTGGTGGTGAAGGTCATGAGGTGCTCCCTGCGGTCGTGGTGGTGCGGACGTCGGGGCCGACTCCGGAGTCGTCGACGAGGTGGCAGGCTACGGCGCCGCGCGTGGTGGTCCGCAACGACGGCACCTCGTCCACGCAACGCTGTACGGCCAGGGGGCACCGGGTGTGGAACCGGCACCCAGACGGCGGGTCCATGGCCGAAGGCAGGTCGTCGCCGAGCAGCACGCGCACCCGGCTGCGCTGTTCGTCCGGGTCGGCGACGGGCGCCGCGGCGAGCAGGGACTGGGTGTAGGGGTGCTGGGGGTGGGCGAAGACCTGTTCCCGGGAGCCCTTCTCGACGATCTGCCCGAGGTACATCACCGCGATGTCGTCGGCGAGGAACTCCACCGCCGCCAGGTCGTGGGTGATGAACAGGCACGCGAAACCGAGGTCGCGCTGGAGGTCGGCCATCAGGTTGAGGACGGAGGCCTGCACCGACACGTCCAGCGCGCTGGTCGGTTCGTCGGCGACGAGCAGCGCGGGTTCGGACATCAGCGCCCTGGCGATACTCACCCGTTGGCGCTGGCCTCCGGACAGCTCGTGGGGGTAGCGCTGGGCCACCTCCGGGCGCAGGCCTACCCGACCGAGGGCCGCCTCCACCCGCTCCTCGCGCTCGCGGCGACCCGGGCCGCCCGGCTGCAGGCGCAGGGGCTCGCCCACGATCTCGCCGACCAGCATGCGGGGGTCGAGGGACCCGGCGGGGTCCTGGAAGACGATCGAGACATCGCTGCGGTGGCGACGCAGCTTGGCCCTCGAGAGCGCCGTGACGTCGGCGCCCGCGAGCAGCACCCTCCCCGACGTGGGCTGCTCGAGCCGCACGATGCAGCGGCCCACCGTCGACTTGCCGGACCCACTCTCCCCCACCAACGCCGTGACCTGCCCGGGACGGATGGTCAGCGACACCCCGTCCACCGCCCGGACGGGGCCGAAGTGCATGACGAGGTCCTCGAGCTCGAGGACGGGGGCGTCGTCAGGTCGGGTGGGGGTCATCGGCGCTCCTGGAGGTCGGGGCGGCCCAGCTCGCCGCGAGGGTGCCAGCAGGCCACAGAGTGACGGCTGGTCCGGTCGGTCGCGGCGTCGGCGGTCGCCCCGGGCCGGACGACCTCCAGCGGCGGTGCCGACGACCGGCACCGGTCGTCGGCGGCCGGGCAGCGCTCGGCGAAGGTGCACGCATCAGGCTGCTCGGTCAGCACCGGCACGAGTCCGGGGATCTCCTGCAGCCGGTGCGTGTCCGCGTGCCGCCCGGGCGTGGGCGAGGCGGTGAGCAGCCCCGCTGTGTAGTGGTGCTGGGGCCGGGCGAAGAGCTCCCGGACGTCGGCCCGCTCGACGACCCGACCCGCATACATCACCACGACGCGGTCGGCGATGTCGGCGATGACGCCGAGGTCGTGGGTGATCACGATGATGCTCGTGTCGAGGCGGTCGCGCAGGCCCCGCAGGACGTCGAGGATGCCGGCCTGCACGGTGACGTCGAGCGCCGTCGTCGGCTCGTCGGCGACCAGCACCCGCGGACCGCAGGCCACTGCCATCGCGATCATGACGCGCTGGCGCATGCCCCCGGAGAGCTGGTGCGGGTACTGCTTGACCCGCTCCTGCGGTGACGGGATGCCGACCAGGGTGAGCAGCTCGACGGCCCGTGCGAGCGCTGCCCGGCGGGACAGCCGCTCGTGGACCTGGAGCACCTCACGGATCTGGCGCCCCACCGTGAGCACCGGGTTCAGGGAGGTCATCGGCTCCTGGAAGATGTAGGCGATGTCCTTGCCCCTGGCCCGCCGCAGCGTGGCGGTCGAGGCCCCGACGAGCTCGTCACCGTCGAGCCGGACCGAGCCCGTCACCGCTGCGCTCCGTGGGAGGAGGCCGGCGAGGCTCATGGCCGTGACGCTCTTGCCGCAGCCTGACTCGCCGACGATGCCGACGATCTCGCCGCGACCCAGGGTGAGGTCCACCGAGTCGACGGCGCTCACCCGGCCGCCCTCGGTGCGGAACGACACGGACAGGTCGCGGACCTCCAGGACGGGCCCTCGGGCAGGGGCCTGCGCTGCGGCAGCCACGGCTTCGGCCGTCATCGACGACTCCCCTTCGGGTCGAGGGCGTCGCGCAGGCTGTCGCCGAACACGTTGAACGCCAGGGCCAGGAGCATGATCGCGATCCCCGGCAGCACCGCTGCCCACGGAGCGCGTGCAGCGAACTGCTGAGCGCTGGCGAGCATCGTGCCCAGGCTCGGGGCAGGCGGTTGGATGCCGAGGCCCAGGAAGGACAGCACCGCCTCGCCGAGGATCGCTGCCGGTATGGCGACGGTCGCCTGGACGAGGACCACGGACGTGGCATTGGGCAGGATGTGTCGGCCCAGCACCCACAGGTCGCTGGCCCCGTCGACCACCGCGGCGGCGACGAAGTCCAGCGAGCGCAGGCGCAGCGTGTCTGAGCGCACCACGCGGACGATCCCGGGGATCTGCGCGATGCCGATGGCGACCGCGGCGTTGCCCAGGCTGGCGCCGCGGATGGCGGCCAGGCCGACCGCCAGGATGAGGAAGGGGAAGGCCAACAGCAGGTCGGTGAAGCGGGAGATCACGGCGTCGACGGCCCGGAAGTAGCCGGCGGCGAGCCCCAGCGGCACCCCGATGAACAGGGCCGTGGCCACGGCGAGGACGGCGACGACCAGGCTCGCCCGCATGCCGAGCATGATCCGCGAGAGCACGTCCCGGCCCAGGTCGTCGGTCCCGAGCAGGTGCCCGGACGTCCCGGGCGGGGCCAGGGTGTGGGCGAAGTCGGTCTGCTCAGGCGCATACGGGGCGATCCACGGCGCGAGGAGGGCCACGAGGATGCCGGCGAGCAGGACGACGGCGCTCACCACGGCGAGCGGGTTGCGGCGCAGCCGGCGCAGGACCCGCCGCCGGGGAGCCGCGGCGGTCACGACCGCCGGCGACACGGGGAGGGCTTCGACGCTCACGAGGGTCCTCCTGCCACGCGGACCCTCGGGTCGATGACCGAGTAGAGGAGGTCCACGACGAAGTTGATGAGGATGTAGGCCGTGGCCGTCACCAGCACCACCGCCTGGATGACGGGGTAGTCGCGTTGGAAGACCGCGTCGATCGTCATCTTCCCGAAGCCCGGGAGGCCGAAGATCTGCTCGGTCACCACGGCCCCGGAGATCAGCCCGCCGAGCTGCAGGCCGACGATCGTCACGACCACGATCAGGCTGTTGCGCAGGGCGTGGCGACCGACCACCGCCCGGGGCCGCAGCCCTTTGGACTCGGCTGTGCGCACGTAGTCGGTCGAGAGGGCGTCGAGCATCGACGAGCGCGTCTGTCGCATGATCACGGCCGCGAGCCCGGTGCCGAGGATGAGCGACGGCAGCACCAGGTGGTGCAGGTTGTCCAGGACCCCGTCGCCGAGCGGCACGAAGCCCGAGGCCGGGAACAGGCCGGTGGCCACGGACAGGTAGAGGATCGCGACCAGCCCGAGCCAGAAGTGCGGCACCGAGAGCCCGAGCAGCGCGAACGCGTTGGCGACCCACTCTGACGGGCCCCCGCGCCGGACGGCCGCCACGACCCCGGCACCCACCCCGAGCACGGTGGCGATGGTGATGGCGATGAGCGACAGCTCGACCGTGACGGGGAGGGCCGTGCGCAGCATCGAGACGACGGGCTGGCCCGTGCGGATCGACGTGCCCAGGTCGCCGTGCAGGGCGTTGAGCACGAACCTGCCGAACTGCACCGGCAGCGAGTCGTCGAGTCCGTACTTGGACCGGATCGCGGCCAGCGCCTCCGGGGTGCGGTCCTCGCCGGCGAGTGCCAGCGCAGGGTCGCCGGGCAGCGCCCGCACCCCGAGGAACACCACGACGGTGGCGAGCACCAGGGTGACGAGCGACTGCCAGGCCCGCCTGAGGAGGTAGGAAGCCATCAGGTCACTTGGCGAGGCCGGCGAAGCCGACCCGGACGACGCCGTCGGGGAAGACCTGGACCCCCTTGACGGTGTTGGCGACCCCGGTCAGGTTGCGCTGACGGTAGAGGTAGATGAGGGGGTCGTCCTGGTGCAGGACGTCCACGACCTGCCCGTAGAGGTCCCGGCGCGCCGAGACGTCCTGCTCCTCGCGGGCCTGGCCGAGGAGCTGGTCGACCTTGGGGCTGCTGTAGCCGGAGACGTTCTGGCTGCCACCGGTGCCGACGAAGTTGGTGATGTTGGCATCGGGGTCGATGCGCCCGGACCACCCGAGCTGCAGGAGTGAGAAGTCACCACGGTCCTGCTGGTCCAGCAGGGACGCGTACTCGACCGGCTTGATCTGCAGGTCGAAGCCACCGTCCTTGACCATCGACTGCAGGGCCTGGGCGAGGCGCAGCGTGTCGGGGTTGTTGGACGCGATCATGTCGATGCGCAGCGGGGTGGTGACGCCGGCCTCCTTGAGGAGCGCCTTGGCCTTGGCCGGGTCGTGCGGTGTGCAGGCCTGCGCCTGGTCCGAGGTGAACTGCGTCGTGGGCGAGATCGGGGAGCACGCGACGGTGTTGAGGTCGTTGAAGATGACCTTGACGAGCCCGGGTCGGTCGATGGCGAGCTCGAAGGCCTGCCGCACGCGGGGGTCCTTGGCCTCGGGGCGGTCGATGGGCTTGGGCGCGGTGCCGACACCGTCGACGTTCCCCACGTTGAAGGTCACGCCCTGGTAGCCCAGTGACTGCGACTGCAGCACGGTCAGGGTCTTCTCCTTCTGCAGTGCCGGGACGTCCTGCGCGCTCAGGGAATCCGCCACCTGGACGTCGCCGGAGCGCAGGTTGGCCGCCCGGATGCTCGCGTCGGTGATGATGCGGTAGGTGATCGAGTCGAGGTGCACCTTGTCCGCGTCGTAGAACTTCGGGTCCTTGACCAGCTCGATGGAGTTCTGCGGGACCCGCTTGGAGAACTTGAACGGCCCGACGCACACGGGGGCCGTCGCGAACTTGTCGCCGAGGCGCTTGGCCGCCGTCGGGCTCACGACCATCCCGGCACGGTCGGTCAGCGCCGCCGTCAGTGGGGCGAAGGGCTTGGAGAGACTGATCTTCACCGTCGTGGCGTCGGGGGCGCTCACCGCCGTGATGGGGCCGAGCTCGCTCTTGCGCCCGGAACCCGCGATCGTCAGCTCGCGCTCGATGGACGCCTTGACCGCGGCCGCGTTGAACGGGGTGCCGTCGGCGAAGGTGACCCCCGTGCGGACAGGGATGGTCACCGTCTTGCCGTCCGCACTCGTCGTGGGCAGCGCCACGGCGAGCTGCGGGACGATGGCGGCCTTCTGGTCGACGTCGTAGAGCTTCTGGCACATGGCGTGGAACACGTAGCGCGAGTAGAGGCTGCGGGACAGGGCCGGGTCGAGCTGGTCCGGCTCCGCCGAGAGGGCCATCACCAGCTCCCCTCCCGCCTTGACCTGGTCGGCCTGCGCCGGCTCGCCGAAGACGTCGCCGCCGCCGGCTGCCGAGCCGCTCGATGAGCTCGGGCCGTTGGTCGGCTCCACGGACGAGCAGGCACCGAGGGCCACGACGGAGATGGCTGCCAGGGTCCCCATCGCCCAGGCCCGAGGTCGTCGAGGACGGCTGAGCTCGTTGGTCCGCATTGTCATGACACGCTCCCGTTCACCGGCTTTGTCTGATTTCGGGATCGTATCTTGTATACAACATTCATAGAAGGGGTGCCGTGGAACTTTCTCGCCACGCGCGGCCGGCTCCGGGTCAGTCGCCCCCGGGTGCCAGGTGGTCCCTGGCCCACAGCGCAGCGCTGGTCCGGTCGAGGACACCGATGTGGCGGAACACCCGGCCCAGGTGGGCCTTGACGGTGCGCTCGCTGATGCCGAGCGCGCGGCCGATCTGCTTGTTGGCCATCCCCTCCGCCACGAGCGTGAGCACCTCGCGCTCGCGGGGGCTCAAACCGTCGACCGGCCGGTCCCCCGGGGAGGGGAGCAGGATGCGGGCCACCCGAGGGTCCAGCGGGGCGTGCCCGGCGGCCGCGGCCCTGATCGCGGCGAGGAGGTCGGCGGGCTCACCGTCCTTGAGCTGGTAGCCGACCGCACCCGCGCGCAGTGCAGCGCCGACCCGTTGCCGGTCCGAGAACGACGTGAGCACCACCACCTTGGCCTCCGGGACCACTGCGAGGACCTCGCGCGTGGCCTCGGCGCCGTCCATGACCGGCATCGAGAGGTCCATGAGCACGACGTCGGGCAGCGTGTCCGCGGTCACGCTCACGGCGGACCTGCCGTCGGCGGCCTGCCCCACGACACTGATGTCGTCGCTGGCCTCGAGCAGCGCGGCGATGCCGCTGCGCACCATCGCGTGGTCGTCGACCACCACCACGCGGATCACGAGCCCTCCCCGGGTGCCAGTGACAGGCGCCAGTGCGTCCCAGATCCTGGAGCCGTCGCGAGCTGGAGCGTTGCCCCCGCATCGCTGGCGAGGTCACCCAGGACGCGCATCCCGAAGTGACCCTGCGCCGGTCGCCCGATCGCTGCGGGGTCGAAGCCCGGTCCGTCATCCAGGACATCGAGGACGACGACCCCCTCCTCCCGGCACAGCCGGACGCTGACCGTGCACGGCCCGGCATGTTTGACGGCGTTGCGCAGGCACTCCTGGGCAATGCGGTAGACGAGTCGCTGCTCGACGTCACCGAGGCCGAGCTCGTCCTCGGTGAGTGCGTCCAGCTGGACCATGGTGCCGCGGCCGGACGACGACTCGGCCAGGTCCGCCAGAGCCGTGGCGAGCCCTGCGCTGGTCAGGCTCGGCGGGTAGATGTCGACGAGCAGCGAGCGCAGCACACGGATGTTCCCGCGCACGGCGCCCGCCAGTCCGCGCAGCTCCTGCGCAGCCTGCAGCTTTCCCTCCGACTCGGCCCTCGCCGCCGCCCCGGCGGCGGCGAAGGAGGTCGCGACGAGGTCCTGCACCGGACCGTCGTGCAACGAGGCGGCGATGCGCCTGCGCTCCGCGTCCGACGCCTCGACCGTGCGTTCCAGGACCTGTTCCCGGTGGCGTTGGGCCTCACCCAGCCGGTGCAGCAGCCTCCACAGGATCGGGGCCATGAGCACCACGACCAGCAGCAGGCTGCTCGCGGTCACTCCCCCGAAGCCACGCCAGAGCTGCCCCGCGCGGGCCTCGACCGGGTCGTAGGGCGAGTACGTCTCGAAGAGCAGCTCCCGTCCGCCAGGCGTCCACACGGGGCGGTAGACCTCCAGCAGCCGACCGCCGGTCTCGAACTCGTTCTCCGACTCCTCGAGGTTGGACACCTCCGCCTTGGTCTGGGGGTGCGACAGCGCCTCCCGCTGGTCGTTGCTCAGGGCGAAGCTGCGCCCGATCAGCTGCGGTTCGTCCGCATACACGACGAGCCCCTCCGGCGACCACAGCTTCACCCGCACGATCGCCGGCCCCAGGACCCGTTCCCGCACGATCGCGTCGAAGGTCGCGAGCTGGGCTGCGTCCGCGTCGGCCAGCCCATCGGTCAGCGCCGGGGTGATCACCGCATCGGCCAGCACGTCGGCGGTGTTGGCGGCGTCGTTGACCGACTCACGCTCGGCCAGGCGCTGGGCGGCCAGCGCCCCGAGCACCCCCACCACGACGAGGACCGCGACGAGCCCCGCCACGAGCTGGAGCAGCACCCGTCGGGGACGCATCCGCGCCGGCACGCGCTGGACGGCCCGGGTGCGCGACACGGTGACCCAGGGCACGGCCGCGGCCGCCTCGGCGAGTGGGGGAGGTGCCGAGGCGGCCGGGCTGACCAGGGGCTGGTCCACTCAGTCGTCGCTTCCGTGGCCGCCGGAGCCGCTGTGGTCAGAGCCGCCGTGGTCCGAGCTGCTGTCGTCCGAGCCATGGTCATCCGAAGGGCCCCCCTGACCCGACCCCGAACCGGAGCCACCCGACGCCGAACCGGAGTCGGCGCCGTGGTCGTCACCGGGCTCGGTGCGCTGGTCGCGGGGGGTGCGGCCGCCGTGGTCGTCGGCAGTCGGCGCACCAGCCGACGACCTGTTGGGGCTGGCGGTGGCCGGTCGCGCGTCGTGGTCGTCGCCGGGCTCGGTGCGCTGGTCGCGGGGGGTGCGGCCGCCGTGGTCGTCCGTCGTGGTGGAGGTGCGGGGCGGCGTCGTGGTGCTCGCCGTCGGCGTGACCACCTCGGCGCTGGCCGGGACCCTGACCGGGACGGCCTGGGAGAAGGAGGCATTGCCCCAGAGGCCGACGGCGGCGGGGACGATGGCGACCACGAGGGCTGCGAAGGTGACTGCGGTGCGCTTCATGAGGGGATCCTTTCGGGATCAGTGTGCCGGGGAGGGGGAGGGAAACGGGGTCTATCCGGAGAAGCGGACCGAGGCCGAGCAGGTCTCGCCCGTGGAGGCCGCGCGGGCGGTGGCGCGCACCGTGTCGGAACCGGCCCGGTTGGTGATCCGCCGTTCGAGGGAGAAGGAGCCACTCGGGGCCCGCGTCACCTGGGTGCCGGTGTAGACGGCCACCCCGTTGTCGGTCAGGCGGACCGACCAGGACTGGCCGACCCGGTTGGAGTCGACCTCGAGCTCGGTCTGGATGCGGCCGTGGTCGGCCCTGGCCTTGAGCGTCCAGGCACTCCCCTTGGAGCAGTGGCCGGAGGCCCGGGCCTGCAGACCCTTGGCGGACGCCGGCTGTGCACCCAGGGTGGTGACGAGCGCAAGCGCCAGTGCGACAGTTCCCAGCTTCGTCGTGGTGTTCATGAGGTTCTCCCGTTCGTGGTGGTCGCCGGAAGGGTGACCGCTCGGGACAACCATGGGTGCCGGCCATGGGCCAGCGGTATTGGGCGATGGTCGTAAGACCACCCGGACATGGCTATGCCGCGCACCCGAGGTGAGTGCGCGGCATACCCGCGTGTGGTGGCCCGGCTCAGCCCTCGAGGCGGTCCGCATTCGCCTGGATCGCGTCCCGGACGTACTGGGCCATGCCGACCCGGATGTCGTCGTAGGTCGCGATGTACCGGGGGTCGCTGACGTACAGGTCCCCGAGGTTGCGGTGGAACGCGGGCGAACAGTCGTAGAACCGGTCGTCGATCGACCTGCGGTGCAGCTCGGCGGCGTCCATCGCGACCTCGCTCGTGGGCGGCTCACCGGCGTCCATCGCCCGGGTGAAGGCCTCGTGCACCGCATCCGACTCGGCCTTGACCTGCGCCCAGTCCTCCTTGGTGAAGTTCTTGGTGCGCTGCTGCGACTGCTTCCAGGCGTCGGTGTCACCCCAGCGCTCCTGCGCCTCGGCCCGGCCGTCGGAGTAGCCCTCGCCGAACAGGTCCTTGAGGTCCTGTTGCGTGGCTGGTTGGTTCGTCATCTCTCGCTCCAGTGCTCGGTCGATGGCCGCGACGAGATCGCTCATCTCGTCCAGCCGGGACATGACCGCGGCCCGCTGGCGCCGCAGGTGCTGCTCGACGCTCTCGGGGTGGTCCAGGAGGAGGGCGATCTCCTCCAGCGCGAACCCGAGTCGGCGGTAGACCACCACGTGCTGCAGGCGGGTGAGGTCCTCCTCGGTGTAGAGCCGGTAGCCCGCGGGCGACCGCTCGCTCGGCACCAGGAGACCGATCTCGTCGTAGTGGTGCAGGGTGCGCACGGTGACGGCGAGCTGCTCGGCCACCTGCCCGACGGTGAGCATCGCGGTCCGGGTCCGTTCGGTCATGGGACCCACTGTGGGGCCTCACGCCGCGTCAGGGTCAACCCCGGCCGGGGCACGTCAGCGGCGCTCGCTCGCGGAGCGGGTGGCCGCGACGACCCGCAGGGCCCACCAGCTGGCGGGCAGGAGCGCCAGCCCCACGGCGGCATAGCCGAGGGGGACCCCGAGCACGGCGACCACGAAGCCGCCGAGGCCACTGGCAGCGCCCACGCTCCAGGACATGAACGACCCGACCGACACGGTGTGACCGGGTGGGGTGTGCTCGGCGAAGGCGGCGATCATCCCGAGGTACCAGACGCCCAACCCACCCACGACCGCGTTGGCGACGACGCCGTAGACCGCGCGGCCGGTCGACGCCTCAGGCGCCTGGAAGGCCACGAACATCCCCGCACCGGCCAGCACCAGGGAGAGGGCCGAGACCACGGTGAGTCGCAGGGTGTCCCCCACCCGCGAGAAGACCCCGTAGCGCGTGCAGACGAGCGCACCCACGGCCCCGCCCGCGGGTGAGGCGGCCAGGACGAACGGAAGCAGCGGGCCGCTGGTCACCGCGGGACTGGCCGCCTCGGGCGCGGTGGCCACGAGCGCACCGATCCAGGTCACGAGCGCAAGGGTGCGCAGCAGCGGGATCGACCACACCAGCCCGGGCGCCTCCCCGAAGAACCCCCCATGGATCCTGGGCCCGGGCGCTGCGGGAGGAGCGAACCGGATGGTGGCGATGACGAGTGCCGCCGCCACGAAGCTCACGGCATCGATGCCCAGTGCGATGCGGGGGCTGAGGGAGGTGGCGATCGCCCCGCCCGTGGCGAGTCCCAGCACCTGCACGGCCTGGCCGAAGGAGCCCACGATCCCGTAGAACCGCCCGCGCACCATCGCGGGGACCGCCTCGGCGAGCGCCGCCATCTGCACCCCGCGAGTCGCCACACCGGTCCCGCCGAGCGTGGCGGCGGCCACCACCGCGGTCCCGACGCCGGGGCTGACCAGTGCGGGGACGAGCGCGACGACCCCGGCGAGGTTCAGCGCCAGCAGCACGCCTCGGCGGTCGAGGTCCTGCAGACGAGGTGCGACGAACAGGGTGACGAGGAGCCCCGGCAGGATGTGCGCCGCCAGGACCATCGCCGTCCCCCAGAGCTGGGAGGCGTTGAAACCGATGACCAGGAGCGCGGCCAGGCCGACATACGTGCCCAGGCCGTCGATGACGTTCGAGATCGCCAGCCGGAACGCGTCCGGGTGGTCACGCAGCCGGTCGCCGGGAACGCGTTCAGGCACGCCGGGCCGTCAGCTCCGCACCCCGATCGGTGTGGCCGGGGTCCCCCATGGCTGTGCCCTTCCTCGACGAGACGTACTCACGAGACCATGACCCAACCACGCCGGTCCCGCAACCCGAGACGCTTCGGTCGGGCTCAGTGCCAGCGGTCAGGGTGCACCTGCCCGGGGATGTCGGCGTCGGGGTCATAGGGGGTGCGGCTGAACCGGAACGACCCGAGGTCCAGGTGGCTGGGGCGTCCCTCGGCGTCCCGGAGCACCACCAGGGGCTCACCCTCGTGGTAGCCGTCCAGCCCCACCCACCCGTCCCCGCGGGGGCGCAGCCGGGAGCCGCGGCTGCGCCCCGGCTCGCCCAGCACCAGGAAGCCCTCCGCCGCGAGCCGCAGCGTGTATGCCGTGGTGCCCCAGTACCAGTCCCCCACCAGGTCCAGCCCGCCCACCTGGGTGGAGTCGGCGGTCCAGGGCTCAGGCGGCGGCTCGCTCGCGGCCAGCAGGTCCAGGAGGTCGACCGCGAGCGGGCCCAGACCCGACGTGGCGTTCGCGACCACGACGCACCCGTCACCGGACTCGAGGTCGACGCGCAGCCCCGCGAGGAAGCCGGGCATCGAGCCTCCGTGTCCGCCGAACCGCCGACCGTCGACGTTCCACAGCTGCCACCCCAGTCCGTGGGCCCCGACCCACCCCCGCCCGGGGGTGTCGTCCACGGCGATCGGCCGGCACATCTCGGCCAGCGTGTCGGCCGAGAGCAGGCCCGCGGTCGCGCCCCCGAGGAACGCGGCCCAGCGCGACAGGTCCGCCACCGTCGACCAGAGCTGGCCGGCCGGTGCCATCGCACCGGCGTCGTGCTCGGGCTCGACGTGCAGGAGGTCGGCGAGCGGGTGCACCCCCCACCCCGGCGCACTCGGCGCCTGGGGTCGGGTGGTGGTGCGGCGCATCCCCAGCGGCTCGAGGAGGTTCAGGCGGACGGCCTCGTCCCACGGCATGCCGCGCAGCCGCGCCACGAGCTCGCCCAGCACGGCATACCCGAGGTTGGAGTAGTGGAAGCGGGCGCCGGGGCGGAAGCGCAGCTGCGGCCTCGAGGCCACGAGGTCGTCCCAGGTCCCGCCGGCGGTGCGCTCCCACCACGGGCCGTTGGTCTCGGCCTGCAGCCCAGAGGAGTGCGACAACAGCTGCGCGACCGTCACCTCGGGATGCGGCGCGTCGGCGACGTGCGCGCCGATCCCGTCGTTGAGGTCCAGTCGGCCCTCGTCGCGCAGGCGCAGGACCTCGACCGCGACGAAGGTCTTGGTGATGGAGCCCATGCGGTACTGCAGGTCCGCGTCAGCGGGCGCTCCGTCGCTGCGCCCGGTCGCGGTGCCCGCCGCGTCCGACCACACCAGGGCCCCGCCGCGGACCAGCCCCGCAGCCACCGAGGGCAGACGGTTGGTGGACTGCTCGGTGGCCAGCCGGCGTGATAGTGCCCTGATGGTGGTCTCGTCCATGCGGGGAGCCTAGTGACCCGCCATCCACCTCTTGCGGGCTCTGTAACACGATTGACACATGTCGCTGAAATCGCCTGTCTCGCAAGGGTCTTGAGCTGGCCTTAGGCCCCTGACCAGCGCCGGGAGTTGGGCGGACCCGTCCCGCCTGCGCTATTAAGGACGGTGGAAATCAAACCGGCGACGACAGGAGTGTTCGACGTGTGGGACTTCGTCGTGGAGCGATGGCAGGACGTCGCCTTCCGCGCCTTCCAGCACACCAGCCTGGTCGTGCAGTCGGTGCTGCTCGCGACGATCCTGGCCATCGCGCTCGCCGTGCTCGTCACCGGCGTCGGTAGGCTGCGCGGCGCCGCCAACGCGGTCACGGCGGTCGGCCTGACCATCCCGTCGTTCGCCCTGCTGGGCCTGCTGTTGCCGCTGGTCGGCATCGGCACGGTCCCTTCGGTGGTCGCGGTGACCTTCTACGCCACCCTCCCCATCCTCCGGAACGCCGTCGTGGGCCTGGACGGGGTGGACGCCACCCTGATCGAGTCGGCGCGCGGCATGGGCATGGGGCCGATCACGAGCTTCCTGCGCATCCGCCTGCCCCTCGCGTGGCCCGTCATCCTCGCCGGGCTCCGCGTCTCCACCCAGATGTCGATGGGCGTCGCGGCGATCGCGGCCTACGCCCTCGGCCCCGGACTGGGCGGCTACATCTTCACCGGCCTGACCTCCGTGGGAGGCGCCAACGCGCTCAACTACGCCCTCGTGGGCACCATCGGGGTCGTCCTCCTGGCGCTCCTGCTTGACCTCGTGCTCCTCGGTCTGGGGCGCGCCACCACCTCGAGAGGGATCCGAGTCTGATGACCGCCGAGAGCGCATCCACCACCACCACCGCTGCGGCCGAGGCCGACACCAGCACCCCGACCTCGGTCAGCGGTGCCGAGCTCGAGTTCCGCGACATCGTCAAGCGGTACCCCGGGCAGGGACAGCCCGCGGTCGACAAGTTGTCCCTGCACATCCCTGCCGGCGAGATCGTCATGTTCGTCGGGCCGTCCGGCTGTGGCAAGACGACGTCGCTGAAGATGATCAACCGCCTCATCGAGCCCACCTCCGGCACCATCACCATCGACGGCGAGGACATCCGCACCAAGGACGCCGATGCGTTGCGCCGGTCGATCGGCTACGTGATCCAGGGCGGCTCGCTCTTCCCGCACCTCACCGTCGAGCAGAACATCGGGCTCGTCCCGGGCCTGCTGAAGTGGGACCGCGGACGGATCAGCGACCGCGTCGAGGAGCTGCTCGAGCTCGTCGGTCTCGATGCGGCCGCCTACCGCAGCCGCTACCCCCGTGAGCTCTCGGGCGGCCAGCAGCAGCGCGTCGGCGTGGCTCGCGGCCTCGCCGCCGACCCGCCGGTGATCCTGATGGACGAACCCTTCGGTGCGGTCGACCCGATCACCCGCCAGCGGCTCCAGGACGAGCTGCTGAGCATCCAGGAGGAGCTCCAGAAGACCATCGTCTGCGTCACCCACGACATCGACGAGGCGATCAAGCTCGGCGACCGCATCCTGATCCTCCAGGAGGGCGCGCAGATCGCCCAGTACGACACCCCGGAGGGCATCCTCGCGGCCCCGGCCAACTCCTTCGTGGAGGACTTCGTCGGCGCCGGGTCGGCGCTCAAGCAGCTGACCCTCAGCCGGGTCAGCGACCTCGACCTCGAACAGCCGACCACTGCGACCGCCGGCGGCGACGCCCAGGAGGCCGTGGCCCGCGCCCGGGCTGCGGGCGACAGGGCCGTGCTCGTCCTCGACGACCGGCGGCGACCGTTGGACTGGCCGTGGCTCCGAGAGCTCTCGGACGACCGCATTCCCTCGACCCGGGACGAGGGCCTCAACGTCGTCGACCGTCGGGCAACGCTCAACGACGCCCTCGACAGCATGCTCGCCTCCTCGCACGGCGCCGTCGTCGTGACCGGCCGCCGGGACGAGTACCTCGGCGTGGTCAGCTTCGACGCGGTCACCTCTCACATCCGGCAGACCCAGGAGACGGCGGCCGATGAGCAGCCCTGACGCGACCCGCGCGACCCGCAGCTTCGGACGTGAGCAGCGCGGCCTGCTCCTGGGGCTGCCCATCGTCGTGCTCGTGGTGCTGGGCGGCTGGGTGGTCTGGCGGTTGCAGGCGGACCTCGACTCCATCGAGCAGCGCCAGCTCGCCTGGGGGGCGATCCAGCGACTGACCTGGCAGCACATCCGACTCACGCTCGTCTCGACCGTGGTCGTCCTGGTCACCGCCATCCCCCTCGGCATCGCCCTCACCCGACCGCACCTGCGCCGCTTCGCGCCGCCCATCGTGGCCTTCGCCAACGCTGGCCAGGCCGCGCCCGTCATCGGCGTCATCGTGCTGCTCGCGATCTGGTTGGGCTTCGGCTTCTGGACCGCAGTGGGCGCACTGGCGCTCTACGCGTTCCTGCCGGTGCTGCGCAACACCATCGTGGGTCTGCAGGGGGTCGACGCCACGCTCGTCGAGGCGGCCCGGGGCATGGGGATGTCCCAGGGCGCGGTGCTGCGCAGGATCGAGCTGCCGCTCGCGGTCCCCGTGATCATGAGCGGCGTCCGCACCGCCCTCGTCCTGCTCGTGGGCACCGCCACGTTCGCCACCTTCATCAACGCCGGCGGCCTCGGCGCCCTCATCACGACGGGCATCTCCCTCTTCCGCTACCCCATCCTCATCAGCGGTGCGCTGCTCGTGGCCCTGCTGGCGCTGGTCGTGGACTGGGCCGGGCGCGTGCTCGAGGCCGTCGCCAAGCCCAAGGGAGTCTGAGCTGTGGCCGTCCCACACCGCATCCACCGTCGTCACCGCCGCCTGGTGCCGGCCGTCGCCGCCCTGGTGACCGCTGGCGCGCTGTCTGCCTGCGGGCTCGGCACCGCCGGAGGGTTTGCCCCGTCGGGGGACCTCGCCGGTCCGATCGCCGATGTGCCCTCCCTGGAGGGCGCCAGCCTCTCGGTCGGCTCCAAGAACTTCTCCGAGCAGCTGTTGCTGGGCAAGATGGCCGTGATCCTCTTCAAGTCCGCGGGCGCCAACGTCAAGGACCTCACCAACATCCCGGGCAGCTCGAGCGCCCGCCAGGCCCAGCTCGCCGGCCAGGTCGACATGGAGTGGGAGTACACCGGAACCGCCTGGATCTCCTACCTCGGTCACGAGGACCCGATTCCCGACGAGCAGGAGCAGTACGCCGCGGTGCGCGACGAGGACCGCAAGGAGAACCAGCTGGTCTGGCTCAAGCCTGCGCCGATGAACAACACCTACGGCTTCGCCCTGAAGCGCGAGAAGGCCGACGCGCTGGGCATCGACAAGCTGTCGCAGATCAAGGACGTGCCCGCCGACCAGCGGACCTTCTGCGTGGAGTCCGAGTTCGCCAACCGCAACGACGGCTTCGAGCCGATGCTCAAGACGTACGGCGTGCCGCTGGGTTCGGGGGTGCCGCGCAACCAGGTCAAGAAGCTCGACACCGGCGCCGTGTATGCCGCGACGGACCAGGGCCTGTGCAACTTCGGCGAGGTGTTCACCACCGACGGCCGCATCAAGGCCCTGGACCTCGTGGTGCTCAAGGACGACAAGAAGTTCTTCCCCGCCTACAACGTCTCCCCCGTCCTGCGCGAAGAGACGATCAAGGACTACCCGCAGATCGAGCAGCTCCTCGGCCCGGTGGCAGCCAAGCTCACCGACGACACCCTGATCAACCTCAACGCCCAGATCGACGTCGAGGGCCGCGAACCCGGTGACGTCGCCTTCGAGTGGCTCGTCGACCAGGGCTTCATCGCCGACTGAGGGTCATGAATGCACGCAGGAGGGGCTCCGGCAGCCGTTGCTGCCGGGGCCCCTCCTGCGTCGTCAAGCCTTCTTGGCTGCGGCCTTCTTCGCAGGGGCCTTCTTGGCGGCCTTCTTCGTGGTCGCCTTCTTCGCCGTCTTCTTCACGGCCCGCTTGCGGGTCGTGGGGCCCTTGGCACGCTTCTCCGCCAGCAGCTCGGCGCCCCTCTCGGGCGTGATCGACTCGGGTTCGTCGTCCTTGCGCAGCGTCGAGTTGGTCTCGCCGTCGGTGACGTACGGGCCGAACCTGCCGTCCTTGACCACCATGGGGCGCCCCGAGACCGGGTCGTTGCCGAGCTCCTTCAGGGGAGCCGACGCCGCGCGCCCACGCTGTTTGGGCTGGGCATAGATCGCCAGTGCCTCCTCGAGCGTGATGTCGAACAGCTGCTGCTCAGTGGTCAGCGAGCGTGAGTCCGTACCCTTCTTGAGGTAGGGGCCGTACCGTCCGTTCTGCGCCGTGATCTCGACCTCGGTGCCGTCCTCCTCCTTCGAGGTGCCGACGACGCGAGGAAGGCTGAGCAGCTTGAGCGCCGTGTCGATGTCGAGCGAGGCGAGGTCCATGTCCTTGAAGAGCGACGCGGTCCGCGGCTTGACCTTGTTCTTGCCCTTGAGCGCCGCGGTCTCCTCGTCCAGCACCTCGGTGACGTAGGGGCCGTAGCGGCCGGCCTTGGCCACCACGTCCCGTCCCGTGGTGGGGTCCTGGCCGAGCACGCGACCGTCGTCGGCCGACTGCTCGAGCAGCTCGCGCGCCCGGGCTGGCGTCATCTCGTCGGGGGCGATGTCGTCGTTGATCGTCGCCCGCCGCGGCGTCGCCTTCGCGTCCTCGTCCATCTCGCCGGTCGACGGGTCGACCCCCTGGGGGATGGTCTCCTCGACGTAGGGTCCGTACCGGCCCACCCTGACCACGAGGCCCTCGCCGATCGCGATGGTCGAGATCTCGCGGGCGTCGATCTCGCCGAGGTCCTCCACGAGGTGCTTGAGCCCGGCGCCGCTGCGTGCCTCGTCACCGAAGTAGAACCGCTTGAGCCACACGGCCCGTTGCTCGTCACCGCCGGCGATCCGGTCGAGGTCTTCCTCCATGGAGGCGGTGAAGTCGTAGTCGACCAGCTCGGAGAAGTGCGTCTCCAGCAGCCGGGTCACCGCGAAGGCGAGCCAGGTGGGGATGAGCGCGGAGCCTCGGCTGTTGACGTAGCCACGGTCCTGGATCGTGCCGACCGTGGAAGCGTAGGTCGAGGGACGACCAATTCCCTTCTCCTCCATGGCTTTGACGAGCGTGGCCTCCGTGTAGCGCGGCGGCGGCGTGGTCTCGTGGCCGTCGGGCTCGGCCCGCACGACGGTGATGGCGACACCCTCGCTCAGCTTCGGGAGGCGACGCTCCTCGTCGGCCTCCGCTGCCTTGGCAGCGCGCTCCTCGTCGCGACCTTCCTCGTAGGCGGCCAGGAAGCCGCGGAAGGTGATGACCGTGCCGGACGCGCTGAACTCCACGACCTGGCCGCTGTCGAGGGTCCCACCGAGCTTGACCGTGGCGGTCGAACCCCGGGCGTCGGCCATCTGGGAGGCGACGGTCCGCTTCCAGATCAGCTCGTAGAGGGCGAACTCGTCTCCGCGCAGCTCGCCGGCCACCTGGGCCGGGGTGCGGAACCGGTCACCGGCGGGGCGGATGGCCTCGTGCGCCTCCTGGGCGTTCTTGACCTTCTTCTCGTAGTGGCGAGGCGCATCGGGGACGTACTCCGCGCCATACAGGTCCCTCGCCTGCTGGCGGGCAGCGGTGAGGGCCGCCTCCGACAGCGTGGTGCTGTCGGTGCGCATGTAGGTGATGTAGCCGTTCTCGTAGAGCCGCTGGGCGACGCGCATGGCGTTCTTGGACGACAGCCGCAGCTTGCGCGAGGCCTCCTGCTGGAGCGTGGAGGTGGTGAACGGCGCCGAGGGACGCCGCGTGTAGGGCTTCTCCTGGACGCTGGTCACGGCGACCTGGGCGGAGAGCACCTGGGTGGCGATCGAGCGGGCGGTCGCCTCGTCGAGGTGCACCACGGACCTGGCCTTGATGGTGCCGTCGTCGGCGAAGTCGCGCCCGGTGGCGACGCGCTGGCCGTCGACCGAGCTGAGCCGGGCGCCGAACTGGTTGCTGGCGCCGTCGGGGGTGAACTCGCCCTCGACGTCCCAGTAGGAGGCACGGACGAAGGCCATCCGCTCGCGCTCCCGCTCGACCACGATGCGGGTCGCGACGGACTGCACGCGACCGGCCGAGAGGCCGGCCTTGACCTTGCGCCAGAGCACCGGGCTGACCTCGTAGCCGTAGAGGCGGTCGAGGATGCGCCGGGTCTCCTGGGCGTCGACCAGGGCCACGTCCAGGTCACGGGTGCTGTTGGCCGCGCGCTGGATCGCCTCCTTGGTGATCTCGTGGAAGACCATCCGCTTGACCGGCACCTTGGGCTGGAGCACCTCGAGCAGGTGCCACGCGATGGCCTCGCCCTCGCGGTCCTCATCAGTGGCGAGGTAGAGCTCGTCGGCACCCTTGAGCAGCCGCTTGAGCTCGGAGACCTTCTTCTTCTTGTCGCTGTCGACGACGTAGTAGGCCTCGAAGTCATTGTCGACGTCGACACCGAACCGGCCGAAGGGGCCCTTCTTGATGTCGGCAGGCATCTCCGACGGCGTCGGGATGTCGCGGATGTGCCCGACGGACGCCTCGACGTCCCAGTCCTTGCCCAGATATCCGGCGATCGTCTTGGCCTTGGCCGGCGACTCGACGATGACGAGCTTGCGCCCGGTGCTCACGATGTGTGTCCTCAGTCCTGCTCCCATGTGCTGCGGATTCGTCGCAGCGTGGACATGGCAACGCGAAAGACGGTAGCCGAGGACGTCAAATCCGTGCCGCGCGGTCTCGAAACCACGGCGCGCTGCGGCTTCTTGTTGAAGATTCAATGAGTGAGTATGATCAGGTCATGAGCGCACCTGTCAGCACCCGCCCCCCGGTGCTCTACCTCAGCCACGGCGCTCCCCCGCTCGCCGACGACCCGCTGTGGACCGGCCAGCTTGCGCAGTGGTCCGACCGGTTCGCCGAGCCCACGAGCATCCTCATCGTCTCCGCGCACTGGGAAGCCGCACCCCTGTCCCTGAGCGCCACTTCCCGTGCCGTGCCCCTGCTCTACGACTTCTGGGGCTTTCCGCAGCGCTACTACGACGTGACGTATGCCGCGCCGGTGGCCCCCGCACTGGCCGACACCGTGACGGGGCTGCTGCGGGCCTCGGGCACCGTGGTGCACCGCGACGAGGAGCGAGGTCTCGACCACGGCGCCTACGTGCCCCTGGTGGAGATGTATCCCGAGGCGCAGGTCCCGGTGCTCCAGATGTCGATGCCCACCCTGGACCCGCGGCGGCTGTTCGACCTCGGCCGCAGCCTCGCACCCCTGCGCGACGAGGGCACGCTCATCGTCGGCTCGGGTTTCACCACGCACAACCTGCACTGGTTCGACCCCCGCGCAGGGTCCGCAGCCACGCCGCCCAAGCCGTCAGCAGAGTTCGACCACTGGGCGGCCGAGGCGCTGGAGCGCCAGGACGTCGACGCCATCCTCGACTTCATGGTCAAGGCCCCGGCAGCCCGGGAGGCGCACCCGCGCACCGAGCACTGGGCGCCGCTGTTCGTGAGCCTCGGCGCGGCCTATGCGTCGGGCTCGCTCGACAACGAGAGCGTCATCGACGGCTTCTGGTTCGGCCTCAGCAAGCGGTCCTGGCAGTTCGGCTGAGCCAGCCGGCTTTCACTGGCCCCGGTCCGGGTGTCTGCGACCGGGAGCGCGGTCGCCCGCACCCGGACCCACCCCGCTGTCAGCCGCCGGCCCGGTGTGGGGTCGCTCGAATGGCGGCCTCGACCTGGTCCATGAAGGCGTCCGGGTCGAGCCGTAGGCCCACGAGGTCGAGGGTGAGCACCATGCGACCCCCGATGAGCAGGCTGTTCCGCCTGAGGTTGTCAGCGGTGACCGCCAGTCCGGTGCGGTGCCCTGCGCCGTCGATCTCGACCGCCAGTCCGAGGTCCTCCCACTCCACGTCGAGGTAGACCGACCGCGCTCTCCGTGCACCACCACCTGGCGGCTGGGCGGGGGCAGGCGTCGGCGACGGCACAGCGAGGCGAAGTCGAGCTCTCCCAGTGCCTGCGCGCCGTCAGCCACGTCGGCGACCACCTGCTGGACGAACGCCCTCCGCGCCCTGCCGTGCACCACCGTCGCGGCGGCAGCCAGTCCCGCGCCCGTGACGAGGCGCTGCTGGACCGGCAGGCACTGGAGCAGGGCCGCCTGGCGGTCGCTGGACGCCCAGTGCGCCGCCCGCAGGGTGGCGGCTGCGGGACGCACCCGCGGTATGCCCGCCCGGACGACCTCGCCAGGGTGGCGGGCAACGCGGTGGAGGCGCACCCCCGGGACCGGCCGTGGCCGGAAGTCATCGGGGACCGAGACGTGCACCACCGGTGGGACGAAGCCCGTCAGGCCAGCAGCGTGCAGGGCTGATACGCCATCCAGGGCTGCGCCAGCACCTACCTCCCAGACGGCCCGCCAGCGCAGTGCCGTCTCGGACTGCGGCCCGGTGTGCACGGCCACGGTCGCCCGCCCGAGCGTTGCCCACCGCCCGGCCGCGACCTCGCGGGAGACCATCTGGCGCCCGATGCCCAGGTCACGCAACCGCTCCCTCGAGATCACGCCGTCGGTCGCGTCGGCCGCGTCGTCGGCACGGAGGCGACGCGCCCGGTGCTCGACGGCAGTCACCCGACGATCGTGAGCCTGCCGACAGCACGGCGCCGACAGCGCGAGACCGGCTGTGGACGGGCGCAGACCCGGGCCGGCGCCTGTGGACGGGCGGGTCAGTCGGCGAGGGAGTCGTCATGGTCGGCGGTGAGCTCGCCGCCGGCACCACCGGTGTTGACGACCCCGGCAGGCTCGATGAGCATCGCCCGCACCTCCCCGTCGGCCACCGGGCAGTGCTCCACACCCCGGGGCACGACGAACAGCTGCCCCGGTCGCAGCGTGACATCACCGTCGAGCAGCTGGATCGTCAGCACGCCGTCGATCACCAGGAACACCTCGTCGGTGTCGTCATGGCTGTGCCAGACGAACTCACCCTTGACCCTGACGAGCTTGATCTCGTAGTCGTTGAGGCGCGCCACGACCTTGGGTGACCACAGGTCGCTGAACTGGTCGAACCTCTCGTGTAGGTCGATCGGATGGTTGGCCATGCCCCATCGTCCCAGAGGTCAGGCACCCCGGTCAGGGCAGCAGGACGGTCTTGCCGCGGGCGTGGAACTCGCCCTGCACCCGCAGCGCGTCTGCTGCCTCGGTGAGTGGCCGGCGGTGCTCGATGACCGGGGCGACGAGGCCGGCCTCGACCAGCTCCACCAGCAGCGCGACGTCCTTGGCGCTGTGCCGGGCCGTGCGCCCGGCAACGGCTCGGCGTCCCGAAGCGGTGAAGGCGAGGGGCGCGGCCAGCAGCCGCGGCAGCGGCCGGAGCCATCGCGACTTCGGGGCGGTGACCATCACGTAGGTACCAGCCGGGGTGAGCATCCTGCGGCACACCCCGAGCGGCTGGGTGCCGGCGTTGTCCAGGAAGAGGTCGTAGGGCTCGGTCTCGGCCGTCAGGTCCTCCCGGGTGTAGTCGACGACCCGGTCGGCCCCGAGGCGCCGAGCTGTCTCGACGTTCCCGGTGCTGCACACGGCGGTGACGTGCCCGGCGCCGAGCGCCTTGGCCAGCTGCACCGCGAACGTGCCCACGCCCCCGGAGGCGCCGTTGATGAGCACCCGCTGCCCGGGCTGCAACCCGCCCCAGTCGCGCAACGCCTGCAGGGCCGTCTGCGCCGCGATCCCGAGGGTGGCAGCCTCCTCGAACCCGACCAGCGCAGGCTTGGCGGCGAGCCCGTCAGCAGGAGCGCAGACGAATTCCGCGAAGCCGCCGCCGGACACCTGCCCGACGACGTCGCCGCCGACCTCGAAGCTCTCGACACCGGCCCCCGTTGCCACGACCGTCCCGGCCACGTCGACGCCGGGGATGGACCGCTTCGGCCGCCGCAGTCCCATCGTGGCGCGGGCGAACATCGGCAGGCCGGTGGTGTAGTGCCAGTCGAGCGCATTGACCGAAGCGGCCCGGACCCTGACCAGGACCTCACCGTCGCCCGGGGTGGGGACCGGGAGGCTCCGGATGGTCACGACCTCCTCGGGGCGCCCATAGCGGTCGTAGACCGCGGCAGACATCGTCGTGGGCAGGGTGCGTCCTGCGCTGGGGTGCGTGCCGACCTCGGTCATGGGTCCTCCTCGGGAGCGCGGACGTTGGCTGACCGCACGTCACTTACACTGTATGTGTACGTCGTAAGTTAAGCCTCGGGCGGAAGGCTGTCAAGGGGTCGGTGCACGGCGAGTCAGGCCGACCTAGGATGCGCGGGTGGTGAGATGTCCATGACCGGAGCCGACTCGGCCGCCCCCGTCGGCGGCGTGCCCGACACCACCCGCCTCCCCCTGACCCGCGACCGGGTGCTGCGCGCCGGGGTCCAGCTCGCCGACGGATCCGGCATCGAGGCGGTCTCCATGCGCCGCCTCGGCCTGGAGCTCGGCGTCGAGGCCATGTCCCTCTACAACCACGTGGCCAACAAGGGTGACCTGCTCGACGGGATGGTCGAGTTCGTGGTCGGGGAGATCGCCGCCCGGACCACCGAGCTGGAGGCGCCCGACCCTGCGCTCGACTGGCAGGGGGCGCTGCGGGCCAGGATCCTGGCCGCCCGACAGGTGATGCTCGAGCACCGCTGGATGCCGGTCGTGCTGGAGTCGCGGGCCGCGCTGAGCCCGGGCGTGGTCCGGCACTACGACGGGGTGCTCGCCGCCCTGAGGGCTGGCGGCTTCTCCTGGGACCTCGCCCACCACAGCCTGCACGCGCTCGGCAGCCGCGCCCTCGGCTTCGCCCAGGAGCTCTTCGACCCCTCAGGCTCCGGGACCGACGACGAGGCTTCGCGGGCGGCGCTCGCGGCCGTCGCCGAGCAGGCGCCCCACCTGGTGGAGATGCTCTCGCAGATCGCGCACGTCGAGGGACCCGAGTCGACCCTCGGGTGGTGCGACGACCAGGAGGAGTTCGAGTTCGGCCTCGACGCCCTGCTGGACGGGCTCGAGCGGCGCCGACTCCGGATCACCTCGCAAGAGGGCTGACCAAGAGCCGGCGCCCGGCTCCCGGCTGCGCCCGTGGCCCCTTCAGTCGTCCTTCGAGCGGCGCCTGGGGGCCGGCCGGGTCGGGTCGTCTCCCGCCGGCTCCACCTCCGTCGGGACGATGATCGGCTTGAGCTGCGCCCACGACAGGAAGGCCGCACCGGCCACCGCCAGCGCGATTCCGGTCCACAGGTTGGCGTTCACGCCGCCGGTCTTCTCAGGAGCGGTGTCGGCGAAGATCCCTGCCAGCAGCAGGATCACGCCGTAGGTGGAGAGCAGCAGCCCGATGATGTTCCGGATGTCGAAGGCGCCGGCGGTCTTCTTGCCGGGCTTGGTCTCTTCTGCCATGACGGCTGGTCCTCCTAGAAGGCGAAGTTGAGGATGAGGACGAGGACGAGCGCGATCCCGGCCAGCGGCATGGTGCGCTGGAACCACGGCTGGCTGGCCTCCTCCGGGTCGACCAGGTCCTCCTTGGGCGTCTCGGAGTAGACCAGGCCCCTGAGCTCGGACACCGGTTTGGGCTGGGTCATCATCGTCACCACGACGCTGACCACGATGTCGACCACGAAGGCGGTCGACGCCGCCACGAAGCTCGCGCCCTGCCCGGAGAGGCCGATCACCCCGAGGCTCGCGGAGCCGAAGGCGTCTTCGCTGAGGAAGGCGACCAGGACCGCAGACACCGTCCCACTGACCAGGCCCACCCAACCGGCCGTCGCGCTCATCCGCTTCCAGAACATACCGAGGATGAACGTGGCGAACAGGGGCGCGTTGAAGAAGCCGAACAACGTCTGGAGGTAGTCCATGATGTTGGAGAAGCTGCTCGCGATGGTCGCCGTGAAGATCGCGATGAGGGTGGCGGCGACCGTGGCCAGTCGCCCGATCCGCAGGTAGTAGTCGTCGCTGTGGTCCTTGCGGATGTAGCGCTGCCACAGGTCGTAGCTGAAGACCGTGTTGAAGGCGGAGATGTTCGCCGCCATGCCGGCCATGAAGGCAGCGAGCAGGCCCACGATGGCCAGGCCGAGCAGGCCGTTGGGGAGCACGTCGCGCATCAGCAGCAGCAGCGCGTCGTTGTACTTGACCCCCTCACCCGATGCCCCACCGGGCGGCGACCCGCCGTTCTTGAGGTCGACCATCTCCTTGACGAGGACGGCCGAGACCATGCCGGGGAGGATGACGATGAACGGCACGAACATCTTCGGGAAGGCCCCGATGATCGGGGTCTTGCGGGCCGCCGAGATCGACTTGGACGCCATGGCGCGCTGCACCTCGACGAAGTTCGTCGTCCAGTAGCCGAAGGAGAGCACGAAGCCGAGTCCGAAGACGATCCCGATGACCGACAGGAAGCTGGAGCTGAACCCGGTGAGGGCCTGTCCGGGCCAGGACTCGAGCTGCTGGCCGGCGGTTGCGACGCCCGCCGAGGCCGGCGCAGCCTCGGCAGCCGCGGTGATCTTGTCCTTGAGGCCGCCGTAGCCGCCCACCCGATGCAGGCCGATGAGCGTCAGGGGCACCAGCGAGGCGACGATGACGAAGAACTGCAGGACCTCGTTGTAGATCGCCGCCGACAGGCCACCGAGCGTGATGTAGGACAGCACGATCGCAGCGGCCACGATGAGCGCCACCCACAGCGGCCAGCCCAGCAGGGCGTGCACGATCGAACCGAGCAGGTAGAGGTTGACGCCGGCGATGAGCAGCTGCGCGACGGCGAAGCTGAGGGCGTTGACCAGGTGCGCCCCCGTGCCGAAGCGCCGGAACATGAACTCCGGCACGGATCGGACCTTCGACCCGTAGTAGAAGGGCATCATCACCACGCCGAGGAACAGCATGGCCGGGATGGCGCCGACCCAGAAGTAGTGCACCGTCGGCAGCCCGAACTGGGCGCCGTTGGCCGACATCCCCATGATCTCGACGGCACCGAGGTTGGCGGAGATGAAGGCCAGCCCGGTGACCCACGCGGGCAGCGACCGCCCCGAGAGGAAGAAGTCGATGGAGTCGGACACCGACCGGCGGGCCAGCACCCCGATGCCCAGGACGAATCCGAAGTAGATCACCACCAGCACGTAGTCGAGCCAGTTGGCCGCGATCAGTGGGGTGGCGGCAGGCACCGCGAGGGGGGCGAGGTGAGACATCAGCGGCTCCTTGGCGCGTCGGTGGACGTCCGATCCAACCTAGGGCGTATGCCCCGGTTCAGCACCCCGGGGTGGCGCCGGGCCCTCTCAGGACCAGTGGTCCGGACGGGTCAGCCGCCGCGGCAGCACGGTCGTGGCATCGCCGGCGCAGCCGCCGACCTGCTGCTGGGTGAGGAAGATCGCCCCACGCAGGTCGGCGCCTGCCACCCGGGCGCCCCGCAGGTCCGCCCCCAGCAGGTCGGCCCGCGCGAGGTCAGCCCCACGCAGGTCGGCCCCCAGCAGCAGGGCGCCACGCAACGACGACCCACGCAGGTCGCGGCCACGCAGGTCGAGCCCGACCAGGTCGTCTCCGGACAGGTCCGGGCCCATCGCGCCCCCGCGTGCGGTGCTGCTGACCCGGCCGAGCAGGTCACCGACCCGGCCGCGCAGGCCCGGGAGGTCGGCGCCCGAGACAGTGTCGGGCGGGGCGGCCGTGAGGGCCTCGACCTCGCGGGTCAGCGCGAGGACCTCGCCCTGCACCGGCCCATCCGTCACGAGGGACGCGGACTCCCGCAGGTACCAGAGGAACTCGTGCAGCTCGCGCATCACCGGGAACACCGCATACATCTGCGCGGCGGTGGTGGGCGCCGAGCGCCAGTCCACACCCTCGAAGGTCACCTGCGAGACCTGCTGCCCCGCACCGAAGCAGTCGTAGGCCGTGCAGCCGGGCATGCCGCGCGGCCGCAGCTCGGCATGGATGCCGCAGCCGAAGTCCTCGCGCAGGTTCGGGCACGGCGTCGCGGCCGGCTTGTCGATCGCGAAGTCGACGGACCGCGCGAACGCCGGCACGACGCAGCAGAGCCCGAAGCACCGCGCACAGTCGGCGGACAGCTCCACCGTCACGTGCGGCCCGCAGGGGCCAGCGGCGCCGTGCCGGGGGCACCCGGGTCCACCTCGACGGCCGCCCCGCTGAACTGCGCGGCGTAGAGCTCCGCATACGCGCCGTCGGCGGCCAGCAGCTCCTCGTGCGACCCCTTCTCGACGATGCGCCCCGACTGCATCACGAGGATGACGTCGGCGTCACGGATCGTGGACAGGCGGTGCGCGATGACGAAGCTGGTGCGGTACTGGCGCAGGGCCGCCATGGCCTGCTGCACCAGCAGCTCCGTGCGGGTGTCGACCGAGCTGGTGGCCTCGTCGAGGATCAGCAGGGCAGGGTCCGAGAGGAACGCGCGGGCGATCGTCAGGAGCTGCTTCTCCCCCGCACTGATGTTGCCGCCCTCGGCGTCGAGCACGGTGTCGTAGCCGTCGGGCAGGGAGTGCACGAACCGGTCGACGTAGGTGGCGGTCGCCGCCTCGCGGACCTCCTGCTCGCTGGCCCCCGGCCGCCCGTAGGCGATGTTGTCCCGGATGGTGCCGCCGAAGAGCCACGTGTCCTGCAGGACCATGCCGATCTGGCTGCGCAGGTCGTGCCGCGTCAGGTCGGTGATGTCGTTGCCGTCCAACGTGATCCGGCCGGCATCGAGCTCGTAGAACCTCATGATGAGGTTGACCAGCGTGGTCTTGCCCGCACCCGTGGGCCCGACGATGGCGACGGTCTGCCCGGGCTCGACGACGAGGTCCAGGTGCTCGATGAGGGGGGTCTCGGGGTCGTAGGAGAACGACACGTCCTCGAACTCGACCCGGCCCTGCGTCACGTCGACCGCGGCCGGTGTCGCCGACTCGGTGCGCTGCTCGGGCGCGTCCAGGACCTCGAAGACGCGTTCGGCCGAGGCGACACCCGACTGCATGAGGTTGGCCATCGAGGCGACCTGGGTCAGCGGCTGGGTGAACTGTCGTGAGTACTGGATGAACGCCTGCACGTCACCCAGGGACATCGAGCCGCTGGCCACACGCAGGCCACCGACGACGGCGATGACGACGTAGTTGAGGTTCCCGATGAACATCATCGTGGGCATGATGATGCCGCTGATGAACTGGGCACCGAAGCCGGCTTCGTAGAGGTCATCGTTCTTGGCCCGGAAGGCTGCCCGGGCCTCGGCCTGGCGACCGAACACCTTGACCAGCTGGTGGCCGGTGAAGGTCTCCTCGACCACCGAGTTGAGCTCGCCGGTGCTCTTCCACTGCTGTACGAAGTGCTTCTGGGAACGCTTGCCGATGGCCGCCGTGACCGCCATCGACACCGGGATGGTGACCAGGGCGATGATGGCCAGCAACGGTGAGATGACGAGCATCATCGTCACCATCGCGACCACCGTGAGCAACGAGGTGAGCAGCTGGCTGAGGGTCTGCTGCAGGCTCTGGGCGACGTTGTCGATGTCGTTGGTCACCCGGCTGAGCAGCTCTCCCCGGGGCTGTCCGTCGAAGTAGGGCAGCGGCAGCCGGTTGAGCTTGTCCTCGACGTCGCGGCGCAGCCCGAAGATGGTGCGGTTGACCGCGCCGGTGAGGATCCAGCCCTGCGCCCACGACAGGAGGCTCGCGATGACGTAGATCCCGAGGGCGAGCAGGAGTACCTGCCCCACGCCGCCGAAGTCGATGCCCTGGCCCGGTACGAGGTGGGGCAGCCCGGCGATGAGGTCGGCGTAGGTGTCCTGGCCGTTGTTGCGCAGCTGCTGCACCACTTGGAGGCGCGTCGCGCCTGGCGGCAGCTTGGCGCCGATGAAGCCCGCGAAGATCAGGTCGGTCGCGCGGCCGAGGATCTTGGGCCCGACGGCGGTCAGACCGACGCTCACCACCGCGAGGAGGACCACGGCATACAGGTGGGTCCGTTCGGGCCGCAACAGGCCGAGCAGCCGCTTGGCCGACGGGACGAAGTTCTGGGACTTCTCGGCGGGAAGGCCCATGCTCATCGGGCCGTGCCGCTGGCCGGCCCGAGCACCGGGGCCACGGCGCGCCTCCGCCGCCTTCTCCTCCGCCGTCTTGACGCCTTCGCCGCTCATGCCGCCTCCTCCGCACTGCGCTGGGACTCGACGATCTCGACGTACGTCGCGCACGTGGCGAGCAGGTCGTCGTGCGTGCCCGCACCGACGACCATCCCGTCGTCCAGCACGATGATGTGGTCGGCGTCGATGATGGTGGACACCCGTTGGGCGACGACGATCACGGCGGTGTGCCGGGTCACCGGTTTGAGCGCCGAGCGCAGCCGGGCGTCCGTGGACAGGTCGAGCGCCGAGAAGCTGTCGTCGAAGAGGAAGATCTCCGGCTTGGCCACGAGGGCCCGGGCGATGGCCAGGCGTTGGCGCTGACCGCCGGAGACGTTGGTGCCGCCCTGCGCGATCGGCGCCTCGAGGCCCTCGGGCATGGCTCGCACGAAGTCATCTGCCTGGGCGATCCGCAGCGCTTCCCAGAGGTCCTCGTCGGTGGCACGGTCGTCGCCATAGCGCAGGTTGGACGCCACCGTGCCCGTGAACAGGTAGGGCTTCTGGGGCACCAGGCCGATCCGCGCCCACACGTCCTCCAGGGCCGCCTCACGGATGTCGACGCCACCGATGAGCACCGATCCTGCCGTCACGTCGTAGAGGCGAGGGATCAGGGACAGCAGGGTGGACTTGCCCGACCCCGTGCTGCCGATGATCGCGGTCGTGCGTCCGGGCTCCGCAGTGAGCGAGACCCCTTGCAGCACCGGCACATCGGCACCCGGGTAGGTGAACTCCACGTCGCGCAGCTCGACGGTGGCGCCGGCTCGGGGGATGGCCACCGGTGACGCCGGCTGCACCACGGTCGAGTCGGTGTCCAGCACCTCGATGATGCGCCCGGCAGAGACGGTCGCCCGCGGGATCATCATCGACATGAAGGTCGCCATCATCACCGACATGAGGATCTGCATGAGGTAGCTCATGAAGGCGGTGAGCTCGCCGATCTGCATCTGCCCCGACTCGACCCGGTGGGAACCGAACCAGAGCACGGCGACGGTCGAGGCGTTGAAGATGAGCATGACGATGGGGAAGACCAGCGCCATGAGGCGACCGACCGCGAGCGCCGTGCCCGTGTACTGGGTGTTGGCCTGCGCGAAGCGACCGGCCTCGTGGTCCTCACGGACGAAGGCCCGCACGACCCGGATGCCGGTGATCTGCTCTCGCAGCACCCTGTTGACCCAGTCGACCGACTCCTGCATGAGCCGGAACTGCGGGATCATCCGGCGGATCACGAGGGCCACCGACAGGGCCAGGAGTGGCACCGAGACGCCCACCAACCATGACAGCCCCACGTCCTCGCGCAGGGCCATGATGATGCCGCCCACCATCATGATCGGTGCCGAGACCATCATCGCGGCACCCATGAAGACCACGGTCTGCACCTGGGTGACGTCGTTGGTGTTGCGCGAGATCAGGGTCGGGGCGCCGAACCGCGAAACCTCCTGCGCGGAGAAGTCGCCGACCCGCGCGAAGACATCCGCACGCAGGTCGCGACCCAGCCCGGCTGCCGCCCGGGCCCCCAGGTAGGTGGCGACGACGGTCGCCACGATCTGGACGAGGGAGACCCCGAGCATCCACCCGCCGGTGCGCACGATGTAGCCGGTGTCACCGCGGGCAACGCCCTGGTCGATGATCCGGCCGTTGAGGCTGGGCAGGTAGAGCGAGGCCATGGTGCCGACCAGCTGGAGCCCCACGAGGAGCGCCACGAGGCGCTGGTAGGGCCGCAGGTAGTCGCGGATGGTTCGGACCAGCACTAGTTCTTCCCCCTGGGAGTAGGTGTGGGTGCGCCGGGGCGCGCCAAGGCGCCCTCGAGGACCACGTCGACGAGCTCTGCGGCGGTGGAGTCCTGCCCTTCGAGCATCGGGTGGACGCTGGACAGGGTGAGCATGCGCAGGTAGCCGATGAAGGTGCGCACGGGGATCCGCAGCCGCGCGGCGTCGGCCCCGATGAGTGCCGTGAAGGCGTCGTCGAGCTCGGCGGTGCCGTCGCGTCGCCGCCGCTCGGCGTCTGATCCCATGGGCCGGTGGAGGGGCTGGCCCGAGGACTGGAGCACGCTGATCAGGGCGAAGATCCCCTGCAGGTGGTCCTGCATGACGGTCACCGCCGCGGCCAACCTGTCGTGCAGGCCGAGCGCGGGGTCGATGCCCGCGAGCTCGGCGCGCAGGGTGGTCGTGTCGAAGGCCTCGTGGACACAGGCGTGGATGATCTCGTCCTTGGTCTCGAACACCCGGAAGATCGTCCCCTCGGCGATTCCCGCAGCCTTCGCGATCTCCCTGGTGCTGAGCCCCCTCCCCTTGACCCGCAGCAGCGGGATGGTGGCACTGACGATGGAGGCCCGTCGGTCCTCAGGGGTCATGGCTGGTGCGCGCGGTGTCACCCAGACAGACTAAGTGAGTGAGCGCTCACTCACAAGTGGTTTAACCACCTGCGCAAATGTCCCTCGCGCGGGTCGTGCTCGACGACGCCACTCACTCCCCCGAAGCAACCGGGACCGGTGACCCCGTCAGGCCGGGACCACCCCGTCAGCCACCAGGAGACCGTCGGCGACCAGCTCGCGCAGCAGCGCCACCGCCTCGGACCGGAGTCCGAGGGGGTCGACCTGCAACAGGTCGGCGATGGCGTCCACCGCGGCCCCGGCCGCGAGCGTGCCGTCGCAGACGCTGACCAGCGCCGAGCCAGCGGTGTCCAGGCGCACCACCCGGCGCAGGCCCGTGCCCTGGCGCAGCTGGATCACCGACGGGTCGTCCGCCCCGGGACGCCCGTGCCGCTCCTCGGTGACATCCGCGACGCAGGACCAGGCAACCCCGAGAAGGTCCTCGTCGGAGTGCTCGGCGAGCCACGTCCGCGCCCGGAGCCCCGCGAGGATGTGCGGCCCCATCGGCGACGACACCGGCCCCAGTGCCTCGGCCAGGTCAACGAAGGGCGCCCGATCCCCCACCGGCCGCTGCACGGTGATGACCCCGAAGCCGACCGCGGTCACCCCGCGGGAGTCGAAGTCGTCGAGCCACGCGGCATACATCGCGGCGAACTCCACCGTGGCGCTGTGGTGACCGCCGTCGCGCGCCCAGGTCTCGGCATACTGCGCCGGGTCCTGCACCTCACGCTGGACGACCCACGCGTCGAGCCCCGTGCCGGCCACCCAGGCCCGCACCCGGTCGCGCCAGTCGGCGTCGCCGACGATCTCCCAGTTGCCCAGGAACTGCGCGATCCCCCCGGGCTCGAGGTGGGCCCCGATCGAACGCACGAGGTCACCTACGACGGCGTCACCGGCAGCGCCCCCGTCGCGGTACTCGTAGAGCGGCACGTCGGGGCTGCGGGGGGTGATGACGAACGGGGGGTTGCTGACGATGAGCTCGAAGCGCTGCCCCGCCAACGGGTCGAGCATCGACCCCTCCACGACGTCCCAGTCGCAGTCGTTGAGCGCGGCGTTGAACCGCGCGAACGCCAGCGCCCGGGTCGAGATGTCGGTGACGGTGATCCGGGCCGCGTGCGCGCCGAGGTGGAGCGCCTGCACGCCGCAGCCGGTGCCCAGGTCGAGCGCCCGGTCGACCTGCGGACGGGGCGTCCAGGAGGTCAACGTCGTCGAGGCGCCCCCGATCCCGAGCACGTGGTCGGCGCGCAGCGGCTGGCCCGTGGCGATCTCGGACAGGTCCGAGGCCACCCACCAGCCGTGGTCCTCGTCGCCGTAGGGGCGCAGGTCGCAGGTGGCGACCACGCCGGGTCCCTGCTCACGCACCAGCCCGAGCGCCTCGGCACCGGCGGTCCCCAGGGTCGGTAGCGCTCGCGCCGCCTCCTCGGCATCGACGGCGTCACCGAGCCCGAACAGGCGCACGAGCGTGGCGAGCGGGGTGTCCGACGCGGCGGTCACCCGCTGGGCCGGCAACACCTGCTCGCGGCCGAGCGCGTCCGCGGCAAGGGGTCCGAGCAGCTGGGCCACGCCCTCGACCGTGTATGCCGCCCGTGCGAGGTCGGCGCGCAGCCTGGCCACGAGGTCGGGGTCGGTGGCGGGAGGCGCCGTGGTCGTCGTCATCGGGTCTGCTCAGCCATCGAGCAGACCGCCGAGGTTGAAGCCGCCGCCCCCGCCGCCGCCCTGCCCTGCGGGTGGGGTCCACTCACTGGGCTGGACGACGACGAAACCGGGCCCACTGAAGGCGTACTGGAAGGCCTCGCCGGACCCACCCCGGAGCATCGACCGGACGTTCATGCTCGACACGACCTGGGGGACCAGGTTGGCCGACCACCCCACGCAGGCCTGCACGTCGACGTAGGTCGGCTGGGTGGCGCAGTCGAGGATCACCGGTTGGCCCACCGTGTGGATCGCGACCGTGCCCGTGCCCTGCAGGGTGGTGTTGAACAGGCCGCCACTGAGCATCCCCGCGCCCTGGACGCGCTTGATGTCCCAGTCGATCGAGGAGTCGAAGGCGAGCAGGTTGCGGGCGTTGACCGACAGCGCGTCACCGGTGAGCTCGATGAGGAAGACGAAGCCGGCCTCGGAGGCGAAGAACACGTCGCCGTCGCCGGAGACCCGCATCAACGAGACGTCCTCGCCGGTCACGACCTTCTTGAACAGCTTGCCGACGCTCCCGGCCTTCTCGTGGTCGAAGCGGATCTGGCCCTGGTAGGACACCATCGCGCCCTTGACGGCCAGCACGTCCCCGCCGAGGTGGACGCGGAGCATCTGGGGGTTCTGGAGGACGAAGCGCTGCTCCGCCTGGACCTCGAGGTTCGCCTGCTCGAACAGTGGGCTCTGCATGGGCTCAGCCTAGGTCGCCGGGGGCGCGGTGGGCAGCCGGTAGGAGTACCAGCTGTCGCGCGTGGCCCCGAGCGTGTCGTAGAGGTGCTGGGCGGCGTGGTTGTCAGGGGCGGTCTCCCACTGCAGCCAGCCGATGCCCCGCTCGGCGGCGTGCGCGCAGCAGGCCTCGATGAGGGCCCGGCCCACTCCGGCACCCCGCGCACCGGCCGCCACGTACAGGTCCTCCATGGTGGCCACCGGCAGCCCGGCGGTGGTGTCCCAGCTCCAGAGGATCGTGGCATGAGCGACCAGGCGTCCCTGGCCGTCGCGAGCCACGAGCTGGGTGCCGGGTCCGTCGGCAGCAAGGAAGGCACGGCCCATCGACACCAGGTCGTCTTCGCGTGCCTGGGTCCCGTAGAAGGTGCCGTAGGCCACCATCGACTCCAGCAGGTCGGGCAGGTCGTCCTCGGCTGCGGGAGCGATGCGCAGGGCAGGGTCGGCGTCCATGGGTGCTGACGCTACGCCGGGCTCACGCGACTCGGGGGCACACGCGACGGCGGCCGGCCCCACCGCAGGGGTGGAACCGGCCGCCGGGTCACGCTGCCTAGCGGCGGACCGGCTCGTCGACCGGACCGGTCGTCTCGTCGACGGGCTGGCCGGGCGCCGTCGTCACGTGGCCGGCGTCGGGTGCCGAGGCACCTGCGGGCGTGGCGAGCTCGCCATCCTCGTCGCCGCCGATCGCCAGGTCACGGGCCTTGGAGACCGCCACCGCGCCGATGACGATGACCAGGGCCGCGACGGCGATGCCGTAGCGAACCGGGGCGTTCGCGCCGTTGCCGACGGTGAGCCCCACGATGGCCGGGGCGATGAGCACCGACACGAGGTTCATCACCTTGATGAGCGGGTTGATGGCCGGACCGGCGGTGTCCTTGAACGGGTCGCCGACGGTGTCGCCGATGACCGTGGCCGCGTGGGCCTCGGAGCCCTTGCCGCCGTGGTGGCCGTCCTCGACGATCTTCTTGGCGTTGTCCCACGACCCACCGGAGTTGGCCAGGAACACCGCCATGAGGCAGCCGGACCCGATGGCCCCGGCGAGGAAGCCCGCAAGGGCGCCGATGCCGAGCCCGAAGCCCACCGCGACCGGCATGAGCGCGGCCAGCAGACCCGGCGTCGCCAGCTCGCGCAGCGAGTCCTTGGTGCAGATGTCGACGACGCGGCCGTACTCGGGCTTCTCGGTGTAGTCCATGATCCCGGGGTGCTCGCGGAACTGGCGGCGCACCTCGAAGACGATGGCACCGGCGGCGCGGGTCACCGCGTTGATCGCCAGGCCGGAGAAGAGGAAGACGACCGCACAGCCGATGAGCAGGCCGACCAGGACGCTGGGCGTGACGATCTGCAGGTTGAACAGGCCCTGGATGTAGGGCGAGGGGTCCGCGGTGATCTCACCGCCGTCGACGATCCGCTGGAGCTCGGTCTGCCAGGCATCGCTGTAGGAGCCGAACAGCGCCGTCGCGGCCAGTACGGCGGTCGCGATCGCGATGCCCTTGGTGATCGCCTTGGTGGTGTTGCCGACCGCGTCGAGGTCCGTGAGGATCTGGGCGCCCTCGCCGTCGACGTCACCGGACATCTCCGCGATGCCCTGGGCGTTGTCGGAGACCGGGCCGAAGGTGTCCATCGCCACGATGACGCCCACCGTGGTGAGCAGGCCGCAGCCGGCCAGCGCGATGAGGAACAGGGACAGGGCCACCGACCCGCCACCGAGCAGGAAGGCCAGGTAGACCGCCCCGCCGATGATCGCCGCGGTATAGACGGCCGACTCGAGGCCGACGCCGATGCCCGAGAGCACGACGGTCGCAGCGCCGGTGAGCGACGTGCGCGCCACGTCCATGGTGGGGCGCTTGTCGGTGCCGGTGAAGTAGCCGGTCAGCCACAGGATCACGGCCGCCAGGACGATGCCGATGACGACGGCCAGGATCGCGGAGCGGCGCGGGTCCCCGGCGAGGGCGGCGACGCCCTGGTCGCTGGAGCCGAGCGCCGCGAAGGTCGACGGCAGGTAGGTGTAGGCCGCGACCGCGCAGAGCACGGCCGAGATGACGGCGGAGATGTAGAAGCCGCGGTTGATCGCCTTGAGGGCGTTCTCGCCGGGCTTGACCCGCGTGATGAAGACACCGATGAGGGCGGTGACCGCACCGATGGCCGGCACGATGAGCGGGAAGACCAGGCCGTAGGCGCCGAACGCCACCGAGCCGAGGATCAGGGCCGCGACCAGCGTCACGGCATACGACTCGAAGAGGTCGGCGGCCATGCCGGCGCAGTCGCCGACGTTGTCACCGACGTTGTCAGCGATGGTCGCCGCGTTGCGCGGGTCGTCCTCGGGGATGCCCGCCTCGACCTTGCCGACGAGGTCGGCGCCGACGTCGGCGGCCTTGGTGAAGATGCCGCCGCCGACTCGCATGAACATCGCCAGCAGGGCAGCGCCGAAACCGAAGCCCTCGAGGACCTTGGGGGCGTCGCCCTGGTAGAGCAGGACGACGACGGAGGCGCCGAGCAGGCCGAGGCCCACCGTCGCCATGCCGACGGTGCCACCGGTGCGGAAGGCGATCCGCATGCCCCAGTCGCGGTCACCCTCGCGGGCAGCCGAGGCCACCCGCACGTTGGCCTTGACGGCCAGGCTCATGCCGAAGTAGCCGATCGCCGCAGAGAACAGGGCTCCGACGATGAAGAAGCCGGACCGGCCCCACCGCACGCCCTCGGTGTCGGCGGGCAGCAGCAGCAGCAGGCCGAAGACGAGGACGACGAAGACGCTGAGCGTCTTGAACTGGCGGGCGAGGTACGCCTGAGCGCCTTCCTCGACTGCAGCGCCGATCTCCTGCATCTTCTCCGTGCCGGGGTCGGCCGCGAGGACCTGCCTCCGGAAGAAGGCGCCCATGACGAGCGCGACGGCCGAGATCACGGCGACCGCGATCACCAGGGTCAGATTGGTGCCGTCGAGCTGCAGATCAGCAGCTGCGGCAGGCGCTAGGCGCGACATTCCATCCTCCTCGATGGTCAAACACAGGGTGGGCACCCATGGGCGCGACGCGATGGCGCACCGTAGAGGTGGCAATGGTGGTGAGGGTAATGCACGTCACAGGCCTGGCGGGCACTGGTGAGCAGCGTCACAGACAATTCATCAGGCGTTGGCCGCTGCGCTGGCTTCCTCGACGGTGGGGTAGATGTGGAACACCTTGTCCAGACCGGTGATCTTGAAGACCTTGAGGATCCGCTCCTGGGCGCTGACGATGCGCAGCGCGCCGTCCTGCCCGCGGACGAGCTTGAGCCGGCCGACGAGCACCCCCAGACCGGTCGAGTCCATGAAGGTGACCTTCTCGAGGTCGACCACGAGCTGGAGCCGGCCGGCGGCGACCTGCTTGTCCAGGACCTCGCGCAGCAGGGGCGCCGTGTAGACGTCGATCTCGCCCGCCACGTGCACGATCGTCGCTGCGCCCTGCTCACTGCTGGAGACCGAAAGGTCCACGGTCGCCCTTTCCTTCGACGTCAGGGTGGGGCAGCCGGGAACGCCGTCCGCCCTCGGGCTTACGGTAGCGGCAATGTCCACCTCAGGCCGCACCGCACCACGCGATCGTGCTGGGTTCGACCCCGACGCCACGCTGGCGAGCCTCGCCTCGGGGCGCGAGGACGAGCGCCTGGTCCATGTCCACGAGGTGCCCGCGCGGACCGCCTCGCTCATCGACTGGCCCACCTGGGTCGACCCCTCGGTGTATGCCGCGGTGGCCGGCGCGGGGGTCACCTCGCTGTGGTCGCACCAGCGGGAGGCCGCTGACGCGGCCCATGCGGGCACGCACGTCGTGATGTCCACCGGCACGGCCTCCGGCAAGAGCCTGGGCTACCTGCTGCCGGTGCTCAGTGCCCTCGTCGAGGGGGCCGCTGCCCCGACGGGGCGGGGCGCCACCGCCCTCTACCTCTCGCCCACCAAGGCCCTCGCCGCCGACCAGCTCGCGCGCATCGAGGGGCTGGCCGTGCCGGGGGTGCGGGCCGCCACGTACGACGGCGACACCCCGCGCGAGGAGCGGCGCTGGATCCGCGACCACGCCCAGCTGATCCTCACCAACCCCGATCTCGTGCACCACTCGCTGCTGCCCGGTCACGAGCGATGGGCCCCGTTCCTGCGAGCCCTGCGCTTCGTGGTCATCGACGAGTGCCACGTCTACCGCGGCGTCTTCGGGTCGCACCTGGCAGCGCTGCTGCGGCGGCTGCGGCGGGTCTGTGCCCGCTACGGCGCCTCCCCGACCTTCGTCCTCGCGTCCGCCACGGTGCGCGACCCCGGACTCCACGCCTCGCGCCTGACCGGGCTCCCGGTGGCGGCCGTGACCGAGGACGGCTCACCGCGGGGTGCCATGACGTTCGCCCTGTGGGAGCCGGGCCAGCTCGGTGACGACCGGGGCCGCCGCAGCGCCACCTCCGAGGGAGCCGACCTCCTGGCCGCCCTGGTGCAGCGTGGCGTGCAGAGCGTGGCCTTCGCCCGGTCCCGCGCCGGGGTCGAGGCCCTGGCCGCGAGCGCACGCCGCACGCTGGCGGAACAGGCGCCCGAGCTCTCCGGCGCGGTCGCGGCATACCGCGGGGGTTATCTGCCCGAGGAACGCCGCGAGCTCGAGCGCGCCCTGCGCAGCGGCGAGCTGCTGGGGCTGGCGGCGACCAACGCCCTCGAGCTCGGCATCGACATCAGCGGCCTCGATGCCGTGGTGCTCGCGGGCTGGCCCGGCACCCGGGCGTCCCTGTGGCAGCAGGCCGGACGGGCCGGTCGCGCCGGGACGCGCTCCCTGGCGGTCTACGTCGCCGCCGACGACCCGCTGGACACCTACGTGGTGCACCACCCCGAGGCGATCTTCGGCCAACCGGTCGAGGCGACCGTGCTCGACCCCGACAACCCCCACGTGCTCGGGCCCCACCTCGCCGCTGCGGCTGCCGAGCTGCCGCTGCGCGAGGCCGACCTCGGGCTCTTCGGCCCCCAGACCCCGGGCCTGCTCGCGGCGCTGGTGGCTCGCGGGATCCTGCGTCGGCGACCGAACGGCTGGTTCTGGGCGCGCACGGACCGCGCCACCGACCACGTGTCGCTGCGTGGCGCCGGCGAGGTCGTCGGCATCGTCGAGACGCGCACCGGCCGCGTGCTCGGCACCATCGACGGAGCCTCGGCGCACTCCCAGGCCCACACCGGCGCGGTGCACGTGCACCAGGGCGACACCTACGTCGTCACCGAGCTCGACCTCGAGGGCGGAACGGCACGGGCGGTGCGTGGCGACCCGGGGTGGAGCACGTTCGCCCAGTCCGTGAGCGCCTTCGACATCGTGGGCGCGTCCCGCTCGATGGACTGGGGCCCGGTACGGGTGTCGTTCGGCGGGGTCCGCGTGCACACCCAGGTCACCTCGTTCCTGCGCCGGCTGCCCAGCGGTGAGGTGCTCGGCACGCACCCGCTCGACCTGCCCCAGCGCACGCTGGCGACCAAGGCCGTCTGGTGGACGATGCCGCAGGAGTGGCTGGAGGCGGCGGGCGTGGCCGAGGTCGACATCCCGGGCGCCGCCCATGCGGCCGAGCACGCGGGCATCGGCATGCTGCCACTGGTGGCGACCTCGGACCGGTGGGACATCGGCGGGGTCTCCACGGCGCTGCACCCGGACACCGGGCTCCCGACGATCATGGTCTACGACGGGCACCCCGGTGGGGCGGGCTTCGCAGAGCGCGCCTACGACTCCTTCGCCACCTGGCTGGGAGCCACGATGGAGACCGTCGCGTCGTGCGGTTGTGAGAGCGGGTGCCCGGCCTGTGTCCAGTCACCCAAGTGCGGCAACGGCAACGAACCGCTCGACAAGGCAGCAGCCGTGCGCCTGCTCGGGGCCGTGCTCGCGGAGGCACCGGCCAGCACCGACTGAGGCCCTGCCGGCTCGTCCGAAACGGGCATAACTGCAGGCCACGGGCTAGGGTCGAGGCGCAGCGGCGCAGAGCGCGCCCGGAACTGGGAGGTGTCCGTCGTGGTGCTGATCGGACTGCTGGTCGTCCTGCTGGCCGCTGGAGCCGGAGTGCTCCTGTACTTCGGGGCTGAGTCCCTGACGTCGACGTCGACGTTGGAAGCCGCCGGGCTGCAGGCCACGTTGACCCCGCTGCAGCTGCTCATCACGGGTGCTGTCGTGCTGCTCGTCCTCGTGCTGGGCCTCGGCATGGTTCGCGCGAGCGTCAAGCGACGGCGCCGGCCGGCACGCGAGGCCAAGGAAGCCCAGCGCCAGGCGGAGCTCGAGGAGCAGATCAGGTCGGACGAGCGGGGTCGGGCCGAGGAAACCCATGCGGCCGCCCTCGAGGAGCGGGACCGGCTCCACGACGAGGACCTCCAGACCAGGCTCGAGGAGCGCGACCAGCTCCACCGTGACGAGCTCCAGGCCAAGCTCGACGAGCACGACCGCCTCCGCGACGAGGAGTTCCGCACCCGCAAGGTCGAGGACGAGGAGCGGGTCAGGGCGCAGGAGCGCGCCGCGGTCGAGCGCGAGCACGCCGCCCGCGACACCGCGCCGGTCGCCGGCGTGGTGGGTGGGGCAGCTGCCGCACACGCGGACGACCATTCCCCAGCCGCAGCGGTCGACACCCACGACGCCGCCGCCACTGTCGCGGACGCGTCGGACCGCGGCGCCGACGAGCCTGCGGAGGCAGTCGACCCCGCCTCGGGCGACCAGGGCCCGGCTGACCGAGGGACGGACCTGGACGATGGCCGCACCTCGGGCCCGGAGTACCAGACGGTGGCCGACAAGATCATGGGTCGCGACCCCGAGGCGAAGACCCATCCTGCTCATCGCACCGTCGCGGACAAGCTCACCGGACGCCACCCCGACCAGCAGTCCTGACCCGCACGGGCTGGGCCCGGGCGGCTCAGCCCGTCACCGGCCCGGCCCTGGCGGTGGCCCTGGCGCGCTGCGGTACCGGGCCCGGCAGGGACCAGGTCACGGGGGCCGTCGTCACGACCGTGACGGAGCCGTCGCTGCCGACCGCACACGCCAGCTGGCCGGCCGCGTTCCGGGTGGCGATGGCGGCCCCGGCCGCACAGGAAGCGCCCCAATCTGCTCCCTGCTGGTAGGACTGCGCCGCGGCGAGGGCCGCGAGGTCTGCCGCTGCCCGGGCTCGGTGCATGGCCGTCACCGCACTCGCGAGGTAGGCGCCACCGACCAGCAGGAGCACGGTCACCCCGATGACGGCGACCATGACCACGGTCACCTGACCGGACTCCGCCATCGGACACCCGGTCCGCCGCGGCCCCCGAGCGGGTCGGAGATGACCCCGGGAAACCGTCACGGCGGCGTCTCGGTGTCGGTGAGCTCGCGCACCGCCACGGCCTCGCCCCGCGGGGAGGCCCTGGCACCGAGCCACCTCAGGGCCGGCGCCGAAGGCGATCGCACGGTCACGGTGACCGTTTCGGGGGACTCGGTGGTGGCGATCGAGGCCGCAGCCGGGGCCAGGCGCCGTCCGACGGCGACGGCAGTCGCCGGGTTGTCCCCGCGGGCGAGGGAGCGGACCGTGGCGCGCGCGGCGTCGATGCACCGGATCTGGTCCATCGACGTCGCCAGGGCCGAGACGGCGAGCACGAGGACGAGGGCCAGCGCGGGGAGGGCGACCGCGAACTCCGCGGTCGCCATCCCGCGCTCCCGACCTAGGAGACCGAGCCGAGGGCCGCGGTGATGACCGAGGCCAGCGCCGACTTCACGGCCCCCGAGCGGACCACCACCAGCAGTACGGCGGCGAAACCGCAGGCGGCCAGGGTGCCGACGGCGTACTCCGCCGTGGTCATGCCCGCCTCCGCGTGGCGCCGAATCGTGGAAAACCTCTGTGCCAGTGTGCATCTCACGCTGCTCTCCTCTTTCGTCACGGTCAGACGGGGTGTCCGACCACGAGCAGTCCACCGTGTGGACCCAGTCCGTTCCAGCGCCTGCCCGCGGAGCTGTGGACGGCTCTGTCAGGTGGTGCCCCCTGTGGACGACCCGGTCGTCAGCGGGGCCGGACGGACCTCCCCGGGCTAGCCGCCACCGTCGAGCTGGCCCGACGCCAGCGCCACCACCACGGGCACGACCGCGGTGCAGGCGAAGGCGGGCAGGAAGCCCAGGCCCAGGGGCAGGACCAGCAGGACGCCTGCCCGTGCTGCCCGACGTTCGGTCTCGAGGGCCTGCTGCTCACGCAGCCCGGACGCGGCTCGCTCGACGATCGAGGACGGAGCGGCTCCCGTGCTCTCGGCCACCTGCCAGGCCAGCGCCGCGGGCCGCCACTGCACTCCGGCGTACCCCCACGCCTCATGGGCGGGCCGTCCCCACCGGAGGGCGGCCACCACCGCTCCGAGGTCGGCCCGGACCTGTGGCCCGGAGATGGCCGCGACCTCGGCCAGGGCCTGGGTCAGGCCCGCACCCGAGCGCACCGCGAGGGCCAGCAGCACCAAGGTGTCGGCCACCTCCCCGACCGGCGGGCCTCGCCCGTTGCGGCCCCGAAGGACCCACGCGGGCACGGCGGACCGCCCCAGCAGCGCACGATTGGCACCCGGCCCGAGGCGGGCCCGCCTCCGGCTCGGCCACAGCACCACTGCGGTCAGGACGAGGAGCCCCACGAGGACGGTCACCGCCCCCTCCCGCCTCCTGGCCGACCGTCGGGGCAGGCCTGCGCCGCCTGGCCCCCTCGGGTGGAGCCGGGCAGCGCAGCGGCGAGAATCCGTCGGCTCCACCACCACCCGAGCAGGGCGAGGGCGACCCCCAGGGTCAGGCTGGCCGTCGACACGGGGTTGGCGCCGTAGAGCTCGCCCGGCCCCAGCCCGAAGGCGAGCCCGACGAGCGGGCCGGCGCACGGCAGCAGGCACAGCACGGTCATGGAGGCCCGCGGGCCGGCGGAAGCTGCGTCCAGCTGCCGTCGTGCACGAACCTTGGACCGCAGGGCCGACTCGGCCGCGACGAGCGCGTCGGCCAAGGGCGCTCCGGTGCGCTCGGTGAGGGCCCACGCCCTCCCGACGAAGGCCAGCCCGGGACTGTCCACGCGTGCGCCGTGCCGGAGCCAGGTCTCCGCGAGCCCGTGGCCCTCGGCCGAGGCCGCAACGAGGTCCGCCAGGACCGGACCCAGGAGGGGATGTCGCCCGAACGCGGGTGCGGCCGCCGCCAGGGCGACGGAGGGGGCCACGCCAGCACGAAGCGGACCGGACAACAGCGACACGAGCTCGACCAGCGACTCGTCCATCGCGACAACCTCGCGTCGTGGGACTCCCCGCCGTCGAGGGCCGATGCCCCGATGGGACGCCCCGCCCCGGTCCCGGGAGCGCCCGACGTCCGGGCCGGCGAGCGGCCACAACAGCACCGCGGTCACCAGCAACCCCGCGATGCCCGCGGTCAGCACGGATCTGCCCCGGAGCGTCGGCCGAGTGCGGACCACGCCGGCCCGGTGGCACCGGTCGCGCAGTCGAGGGCCAGCTCGCAGCGCACCTCTGATCCGTCCCATCGCAGCATGGACAGCGACCCCACCCGCCGACGCCCCTCTGCGTCGCGCTCGAGGTGCACGACGACCTCGACCGCGCTGGCGAGCTGGCGCTGCACCGCCTCGCGCGGCAGCCCCGCGAGGGCGCCGAGTGCGTCGAACCGGGCCGGGACGTCCGCGGGCGAGTTGGAGTGCAGGGTGCCGCAGCCGCCCTCGTGGCCGGTGTTGAGCGCGGCGAGCATCTCCCTCACCTCCGGGCCACGCACCTCACCGACCACCAGGCGGTCGGGCCTCATCCGCAGGGCCTGGCGCACGAGGTCGACCAGGCTGACCGATCCCACGCCCTCGACGTTGGATCCCCTTCCCTGGAGCTGGACCACGTGCGGGTGCGCCACGGCGAGCTCGCGGACGTCCTCGACGAGGACGATTCGCTCGGCCGGTGGCACCTCGGCCAGCATGGCCGCCAGCAGCGTCGTCTTGCCTGACCCGGTGCCACCGGTGACCACGAAGGAGCAGCGTCCGGTCACCACGCCTCGGAGCACCTGCGCGACGACGGGGCCGAACATGCCGGTCGAGGCCAGGTGGCCCAGTCCGTCGGCCCGGACCCGGGGCACGCGCAGGCTGACGTGCGCGCCACCATCGACCAGCGGGGGAAGGATCGCGTGCAGCCGCACTCCCCCGGGCAACAGGCCGTCGACCCAGGGCTGGCTCTCGTCCAGCCGCCGCCCGGCCAGGCCTGCCAGCCGGACGGCCAGCCGCCGCGCCGCATCCTGGTCAGGGAGCTCGACGGTGGCGCGCTCCAGCCCGCGACCACGGTCGACCCACACCGACCCGTCGCCGTTCACGCAGACATCGGTGACCTGCGGGTCGGACAGGCACGACTCGAGCGGGCCGACCCCGAGCACCTCGGACGACAGCGCGCGGCGCGCCGCCTCGACCCCCTGCGCACCGAGGCGCGCCGCCTCCGGGGCCACCACCTGGTCGACCACGCTCCGGTCAGGCCCCTGGCCGGCCCGGATCCGCTCGGCGATCTGCATGGAGCGGTTCATGCCGACGCCCGGCGGTCGACCGGGCCGCCGAGCCCCGGAAGGCCCTCGCCCGTCGCGAGGACCAGGTCGGCCACCTCGGCGAGGCGACCGGCCGACCTCGACCCGGGGACCCGCCCGCGGTCTGCGTCGGCGATGACGCGGGGGTCGTCGACCCAGGAGGCCAGCAGGGGCAGGTCGAGGCGCAGGGCGACCTCCTCGGGGTCGACCGCGTCACGACGTCCCCGCCGCACGACCAGGTGCACGGCCCGGTCCTCCGCCACCAGCCGTGGAGCCACGGCGGCGGCATCGGCCAGGTGGCGAGCCGACACGCCCGCCAGCACCACCAACTCCGTGCACCGCCCAGCGAGCCGGTCACTGCGGCCGAGGTCGAGGACGGTGACTGCGCAGACCCGGGCCAGCGCGTCCACCGTGGAGTTCACCACCACCGGGAGAGGACCGGTCCCCCGGCCCGCGAGGACGCTCAGGGCTCCCTCGCGCGGCAGCGCCTGGAGCAGGGCCGCGCCGTCGAGCTCGCCCTGCGCCTCGGTGAGGTCGCTCCACCGCAGCCCGGGCAGGTGCTCCAGGCATGCGGTGACGTCGAGGCCACCACCGCGGGCGTCGCCCTCGACACACGCGGACACCCCGCTACGCGGCCCTGCCCGCATGGCCACGGCGACGGCGAGGGTCGAGACCCCGAGCCCTCCCGACGCCCCGAGCACCCCGATCACCCTGTGGTCCATGCCATCAGCCTGCTCGGGACCTGCCGGCGCTGGCGAGCCCCCGAGGACGCCTGTGGACGGTCGGCGGCGTGCGTGCAGCCTGTGGAGGGGTCCGGCGGCGCGGCCGCGGGCGGGGCCCGCACCTGGAGGAGGAAAGGGGACGGCCCCGGTCGGGGGGACAACCGGGGCCGTCGACGCGCCAAGCTCCGGGGGGGAGGAGCCGGTGCGCCGATCCGCTCTACCCCGAGGGGGAGCGGACTAGATCATGGTGTCCCATTTAGCGTTCAACCGCAACTCATCCCAGCGATGTGTGCATCCGGCGCACGACGCCCCGGCATTCAGGGCGCGTCCGTGACAAAAGGGGGCACTCCTCCCACCCTGCCGCGCAGTGAGATGGCACCCCGCCTCAGCGGGGTGCCATCGACCGTGATCCACCTCGGGTTACCAGGCGTGCATCTCTAGTTGTCGCACCGGGACAAGCCCGTCACGATCGGTCCACCAGTGGACTGCCTTCGCGTGGGTGCCCAATCGGGTCACGGTGGTCGTCGAACTCGCGTGCGTCGACTCACCTCCCTGTCTACCCCTGCTGGGGGGCAAAGGAAACCCTTGACTTTCGCGTCACCGCACCTCCGCGCGTGTCTACGTGAGGCGTCCCGCGCGCACGGCGTCGCAGATCTGCACCCCGTGCTCCGCCCCCGCGACGATCGCGTCGGCGCAGTGCCCCAACCAGAGGGCCACGCCCTCGGCCGAACCGGTGCCGTAGGCCGCGAGCGCGCCGAGGTAGGCCGGCCCGCCCTGCGCGGCGTGCCCGGCCTCGGTGACCACCACCCCGGTCGGGTCCAGCCCGCGGGCCTGCACCACCGCGCGTTCCAGGGCCCGCGCGACGACCCCGTTGCCGCGCACGAAGGGCCGCAGCGTGGCCAGCTCGGCGTGGACGACCGCGGCCACCACCAGGGCGGGGACCGTTGCGTCGCAGGTGAGCACGGCCACCAGACCCTCAAGGCGGGCCGCCACCTGCGGCGCTCCGGGCGCGACCCCGAGGTCGGTGAACTCGGCGCTGTCCTCGCCCTGGGCCCGCGGCCGACCGAGCTGGTCGTCCGCGACCAGCCCGGAGGCGGCGGCGACGTGGAGCCGCGCGAGCGCCTGCAACGGTGCGGTCGCGACGAGTGACCTGACGTGCTCGGTCTCGGCGGTGGCCTGCACCACGCCCCGGGCCACCCGTTGCACCGGGTCGGGGTCCAGCGGCCACCGGGCAGCCCCGCGCATGACGTCGCGAACCAGGTCCAGCGGCACCGTCGCACCCTCGAGCGCCGCACTGGCCTGGGCCCCCCGGACCCGTGACTCCGCAGCCGCCTCGGGGATCCGCCGACGCAGCGCCTCGTGCCATCGGAGCTGCTCGCAGGCGGCCCGTGCCGCCGTGATCCGGTCGGACACACCGGGCAGCTCCGCCAGGGCGGTGAGGGAAGCAACGACGTCGGGCACGCCCCGCAGCCTAGAGTTCGCCCTGTGTCGGGCAGCTTCCACCTCCCCACCGCCATCTTCGTGGCCGGTGCGATGCTGCTCGTCTATGCGCTGCTGCGGTTGCTGCGCCACGGGCGCAGCGCCTCGCGCGGGTTCGTGTCCGACGTGGACCACGCGACCCACGCGACCCTGCACACCGCGTCACTCGCGGCGCGCCACCTGCAGGACGGCCTCACCCCTGAGGGCGCGACCAAGTCGGCCAAGCACCTGCGCGGCCTGCTCGGTTCACCGGCGATCGCGGTGTGCGACCCGGGAGGGCTGCTGGCCTGGGAGGGCGCGGCGGAGCACCACAGCGGGCACGCCCGCCAGGATGCCGAAGAGGTACTGGCCTCCGGCCGCACCATCGTTCTCGGAGCCACGGAGGTCTACTGCTCCGACCCCGACTGCCCCGTGCGCGCCGCGGTCATCGCCCCCGTCGTCACCGGCGACCGGGTCGTGGCCGCCATCGCGGCATACGGTCCCCAGGCCTCGGCCGGCCTGGCGCGGGCGACGGAGGAGGTGGCCCAGTGGATGGCCACGCAGGCCGAGCTGGCCGAGCTGGGGCACCAGCGGACCCGGACCATGGAGGCCGAGCTGCGCGCCCTGCGCGCCCAGATCAGCCCGCACTTCATCTACAACTCGCTGGCCGCCATCGCCTCGTTCGTGCGCACCGACCCCGAGCGCGCCCGGGACCTGCTGCTCGAGTTCGCCGACTTCACCCGCTACGCGCTGCGCCGCGGCGGGGCGTTCACGACCCTGGCCGAAGAGCTGCGCAACGTCGAGCGCTACCTGGTGCTCGAGCAGGCGAGGTTCGGTGACCGGCTGCGCATCTCCCTGCTGATCGCCCCCGAGGTGCTCCCGGTCGCGGTGCCCTACCTCGCGATCCAGCCGCTCGTGGAGAACGCCGTACGCCACGGGCTGGCCGGGAAGGAGGGTGGGGGTCACGTCCGCATCGTCGCCACCGACGCCGGTTCGGAGGCGAGCATCACCATCGAGGACGACGGGGTGGGCTCAGACCCCCAGGCCATCCGCCAGGTGCTCGACGGCCACACGGAGGGCGACAACGTGGGCCTGGGCAATGTCGACGCCCGGTTGCGACAGGTCTACGGCGACGACTACGGGCTGGTCGTCGAGACGGCTCCCGGCGCCGGCACCAAGGTGACCTTCCGGGTGCCCAAGTACGCCCCGGGCGTCCACCCCACGTCGTAGGCTCCCCCCATGGCAGGCGCCTCCTCCGGGGGTCCGGAGCACCGCCGCCCGCAGGATGCCGACGATGGCGCTGCGGGCCCCGGCCTGCGTGCCCTGCTCGTCGACGACGAGGTCCCTGCCCTCGAGGAGCTTCGCTGGCTGCTGCACCAGGACTCGCGCATCGGCGAGATCCGCACGGCCGGGAGCGGAGCAGAGGCGCTGCGGGCGCTCGAGGCCGGTGACATCGACGTGGTGTTCTCCGACATCTCGATGCCCGGACTGGATGGCATGGACCTCGCGCGGGTCATCGCCCGCTTCACCCAGCGCCCGCACGTGGTGTTCGTCACCGCGCACGACGAGCACGCGGTCGACGCCTTCGCCGTCGACGCCGTCGACTACGTCATGAAGCCGGTCCGCGCCGACCGCCTCGCGGAGGCCGTACGCCGCGTGGTCGCCTCGGCGGAGCCGTCGCTGCCGGGGGCTGCTCCCGGAACGGACGCCGGGCCCACAGCCGCACCCGGGCTGGCCGAGGACGAGACCATCCCGGTCGAGCTCGCCGGAGTGACGCGCTTCATCACGCGAAGCCAGGTCCGCTACGCCCAGGCACAGGGGGACTACGCCCGCCTGCACACCGCCGAGGGGTCGCACCTGGTGCGGATCCCGTTGAGCACCCTCGAGGAACGCTGGGCCAACGCAGGGTTCGTGCGCATCCACCGGAGCACCCTGGTCTCCCTGCCGCACATCAGGGAGGTCCGCATGGAGCACGGCCGCTGCAGCGTGGTCCTCGAGGGGGTCGAGCTCCAGGTGAGCCGGCGCCACACGCGCGAGCTGCGCGACACCCTGCTGCGGCCGAACCCGCGAACCATCCCATGACCGATCCGGGTCCCCCACCGCCCCGGGTCCGGGTGACCAGCACGCGCAGGGATGCGGCGACGCAGGCGCAGCTGCGCTCACTGACCAGGGAGATCGACGAGCAGAGCAACCTGGGCGAGGTCTACATGGCCGGGCTCATGTCCGCCCAGCTCCGGCTCGCGGCCAAGGTGCTGGCCTTCGGTGCGGTGGGGCTCGGTGGTCTGCCGTTGCTGTTCCTGCTCGTCCCCGCCACCCGCACCCTCGAGATCGGCAGGATCCCCCTGCCCTGGCTCATCCTCGCCGTACTGGTCTACCCGGTCTCCTTCGTCGTCGCCCGCTTCTACGTCCGCACGTCCGAGCGGATCGAGGCGGAGTTCTCCGCCGTCGTCGGACGGCGCTGAGCGGTGCACACCGCCTACGGCCTCGTCGCCGTCCTGGTGATCTGCACCGTGACCCTGGGGATCGGCGCCTTCGGCCTCAAGCTCTCGCGCACCACCAGCGACTTCTACGTCGCGGGCCGCACCGTGTCGCCCTATCGCAACGCCAGTGCCATCGGTGGTGAGTACCTTTCTGCCGCAAGCTTTCTCGGCATCGCTGGATTGGTCTACACCAACGGCCTCGACATGCTGTGGTTTCCCGTCGGCTACACCGTGGGCTACGTCGTCCTCCTCGTGCTGGTGGCCGCCCCGCTGCGCCGGTCCGGCGCCTACACGTTGCCGGACTTCGCCGAGGCCCGGCTCGAGAGCACCGTCATCCGGCGGCTCTGCTCGGTGCTCGTCGTGGGTATCGGCTGGCTCTACCTGTTGCCGCAGCTCCAGGGGGCAGGCCTCGCGCTGGGCGCCGTCACCGGCGCGCCCAGCTGGGTCGGGGGCCTCATCGTGGCGGTGGTGGTCGTCGCCAACGTGGCCGCCGGGGGGATGCGGTCGATCACCCTGGTGCAGGCGGTGCAGTACTGGATCAAGCTCACGGCCATCGCCGTCCCGGCGTTCGTCCTGCTGTGGGTCTGGGCCGGCGACGGCGCACCGGGGCCGGCGATCGTCGAGAACACCCGGTGGGCCGAGCCGTTGAACGGCCTTGCCGGACAGGGGCACCCGGTCTACGCCACCTACAGCCTGCTCCTCGCCCTGGCGCTGGGCACCATGGGTCTGCCCCACGTCCTGGTGCGCTTCTACACCAACCCCGACGGTCGGGCGGCCCGGCGCACGACCCTGACCGTCGTCGCGCTTCTCGGCGCCTTCTACCTCTTCCCCCCGGTCTACGGCATCCTCGGGCGCGTCTACCTGCCGGAGCTGCCCCAGGGTGTCGCCGCCGACACCCTGGTGCTGCGGCTGCCCGTGGCGATGCTCCCCGGTGGCGCGGGTGAGCTGCTGTCGGCGGTGCTCGCCGGTGGGGCCTTCGCGGCCTTCCTGTCGACCGCGTCCGGGCTCACCATGTCGGTGGCCGGCGTCATCGACCAGGACCTCCTGCGCCGGCGCCTGGGCCGGATGACCGGCGAGGACTTCACCGTCGCCCAAGGTTTCCGGCTGGCCACCCTGCTGGCCGTGATCGTCCCGTATGCCGTGTCGCGCGTCATCGAGCCGGTGGGCCTCGCGACCATGGTGAGCCTGGCGTTCGCGGTGGCCGCCTCGACCTTCTGTCCGTTGCTGGTGCTGGGGTCGTGGTGGCGCCGGCTGAGTACCGTCGGTGCTGCCGCGGGGCTGGTCGTCGGTGGCGGACTCGCGACCACAGCCGTCACGCTCACGGTGCTGGCAGGTCCGATCCCGGGGTGGCCAGGCGCCCTGCTCGGCCAGCCGGCCGCCTGGAGCATCCCCATCGCGTTCGCCACCGCCATGGTCGTCTCGCTCGCGACTCCCGGCCGTGTGCCCCGGCACACGGCGCGGACGATGGTCAGGCTGCACACCCCCGAGGACCTGGTCCTCGACCGCGACTGACCCACCCCGGCGCGACGGCCCGACCGCCCGGGCGGTCGTTCGCCGTTCAGCGGGTCAGACCGACCGTTCGGCGCAGGCCCGCCCGCCACCTGCCGACGCCACCTCCCGCACGGCGCGCGGCGGTCCGACGCCTCTCCCCGCGCCATGTCGTTCACGTCACAGTGGCGCCAAGCCGCCACCCGCAGCCATGACGGCCCGCCCCCCGAGGCACCGGCTGCACCACGACACCCACCTGGAGGTGCCCCCGTGAGCAATGAGGCTCGCACGGAGCGCGACATCTACCAAGACGTCCAAGCATCGGCGGAGTTCGCCGACCTGCGGACCCGCTTCCGCAAGTTCGTCTTCCCCATGACCGCGCTGTTCCTGGCGTGGTACTTCCTCTACGTCCTGCTCGCCGCCTACGCGCCGGACTTCATGAGCCACAAGCTCGCCGGCAACATCAACGTCGGCCTGGTCTTCGGGCTCGGGCAGTTCGTGTCCACCTTCGCGATCACCATCCTCTACGTGCGCTGGGCCGACCGCGTCTTCGACCCCCGCGCCGCCGCCCTGCACACCACGCTCGAAGGAGGAGACCGATGACCTCACTGGTCGCTGCCGGCACCAACGTCGGCAATCCCACGCTGAACATCTCCATCTTCGTGGTCTTCGTGGGCGTGACGCTGGCCATCGTCATCAAGGCGGCCCGCAACAACAGCAGCGCCGCCGACTACTACGCGGGTGGGCGCTCCTTCACCGGCCGGCAGAACGGCATCGCCATCAGCGGTGACTACCTGTCGGCAGCGTCGTTCCTCGGCATCGCCGGAGCCATCGCGCTGACGGGATACGACGGCTTCCTCTACTCCATCGGCTTCCTCGTGGCCTGGCTCGTCGCCCTGCTGCTGGTGGCCGAGCTGTTGCGCAACACCGGCAAGTTCACCATGGCCGACGTGCTCAGCTTCCGGCTGCGCCAGCGACCGGTGCGCATGGCGGCTGCCCTGTCGACGCTCGTCGTGAGCTTCTTCTACCTGCTGGCCCAGATGGCCGGTGCCGGTGGCCTCGTGTCCCTGCTGCTCGGCCTGGACGGTGAGGGCGCCCAGAACGTCGTCATCGCGATCGTCGGCGTCATCATGATCGCCTACGTCCTCATCGGTGGCATGAAGGGCACGACGTGGGTCCAGATCGTCAAGGCCACCCTGCTGATCATCGGCACCATCGTGATGTCGGTCTGGGTGCTCGGCAAGTTCGGGTTCAACCTCTCCAGCGTCTTCGGCGCAGCCGTCGACAACTCCCCCAAGGCTGGCGAGAAGCTGCTCGGCCCGGGCCTGAAGTACGGCAAGAGCAACCTGACGAAGATCGACTTCATCTCGCTGTCGCTCGCCCTGGTCCTCGGCACGGCGGGCCTCCCGCACGTGCTCATGCGCTTCTACACCGTGCCTTCGAGCAAGGAGGCCCGGAAGTCGGTCGAGTGGGCCATCTGGATCATCGGCGGGTTCTACCTGCTGAGCCTGGTCATGGGCTTCGGTGCCGCCGCCCTCGTCGGCCCGGACAAGATCAACGCCGCACCCGGCAAGGCCAACTCGGCTGCGCCGCTGCTCGCGTTCGAGCTCGGCGGGGAGATCCTGCTGGGACTGATCTCGGCGGTGGCGTTCGCGACGATCCTCGCGGTCGTCGCGGGTCTGACCATCACGGCCAGTGCCAGCTTCGCGCACGACATCTACGCCCAGGTGATCAAGCGCGGTGAGGTCAGCGCCGACGGCGAGGTCAAGGTCGCCCGGATCACGGCGGTCGTCATCGGCGCCGTCGCGATCGTGGGAGGCATGCTCGCCAAGAACCAGAACATCGCGTTCCTGGTGGCTCTCGCCTTCGCCGTCGCAGCCAGTGCCAACCTCCCCACGATCCTGTACTCGCTGTTCTGGCGCAGGTTCAACACCAGGGGTGCGCTCTGGAGCCTCTACGGCGGTCTGATCTCGGCGGTGACGCTGATCATCTTCAGCCCGGTCGTGTCCGGCAAGGCGCCGGTGGCCCCGGCCACCACCAGCGCGTCGATGATCACCGACCCGAGCATCGACTTCCACTGGTTCCCGCTCGACAACCCGGGCATCGTGTCGATCCCGCTGGCCTTCTTCCTCGGCTGGCTGGGCACCGTCACCAGCAAGGAGCCGGTCAACGACGCGAAGTTCGCCGAGATGGAGGTCCGCTCCCTCACCGGTCACGGCTCCGAGAAGGCGATCAGCCACTAGGAGCACCATCCCCCTGGACCACGGTGCCGCACTCCCGCAGACGGAGTGCGGCACCGTGCTGTCGCGGACACGCCTGCGACACCGTCGGGATCGGGCCCTTCGACCCTGTCAACGGGAGGGCCGGTCCTGGCGTCATGGAGGTGTCCGAAGGGAGGACGCCATGACCATCACCAGGTCCACGACCATCCGGTCGCTCGTCGTCGTACTCGTCGCAGCACTGCTCCCCCTCACCATGGCCAGCACCACCGCACAGGCCGCCCCGTACTGCGGCATCAGGTGGGGTTCGCTGGCCAAGAGCAGCGCTCCGCTCCAGCAGGGGCCCCTGACCGGCATCCGCGCAGGTCGCCATGCCTGCTACGACCGCTTGGTGTTCGACCTCCGGGGCCGGGCTCCGGGCTACACCGTGCGCTACGTCAGCACGTTCACCGGCCAGGGTTCCGGGCTGCCGATCAGCCTGCGCGGTGGCGCCAGGCTGGCCGTCACCGTCAACGCACCCTCCTACACCTCCGCCGGCCGGCCGGCATACGTGCCCCGCAACCCTCGTGAGGTCGTCGACGTGACGGGCTACCGCACCTTCCGCCAGGTGCGCTGGGACAGCAGCTTCGAGGGCTACACCAGCCTCGGGATCGGCGTGCGGGCCCGGTTGCCGTTCCGGGTCTTCACGATCAACGACGGCGCGACGAGCCGGCTCGTCGTCGACGTGGCGCACCGCTGGTAGGAGTCAACGCGACTCGGCCTCGCTCGTGGTCCCCGCCGGTCGGCGCCGCCGCCCCACCAGGGCCCGACCGCCGGCGATGACCAGGGCGAGGCCGAGGGCGACCCAGAACCACGCGGCCGTCGAGCGCAGCAGCTGTTCGCTCGAGGTCCACCACTGGGTGCGGACGAAGTCGGCCATGGCCTCGCCGACCAGACGCAGCTCGGCACGCTTGGAGCCCAGGCTCATCCCGGGGTGCAGCAGGTCCCAGCCGTAGCTCACCGAACGCGCCACCAGGGCGAGGACCAGCCAGGTCAGCAGGACCCGCAGCACGCTGAGCAGCGTTGGGGCCACGCGGTGCCAGGTGGCGACCGCGAACGGCAGGGCCAGCGCAAGCGCCAGCACCGGGCCGTGTGGCCACGTGGCCGGCGAGACCCCGGCCACGACCGCCAACACGGTGGCCGCCCCGAGCGGACCCTTGGAGCCCCTGGCCCCGAGGACGATCCCGACCATGGCCGCACCCACGAGCAGCAGGAGCAGGACCTCGCGCTCGTCGGGGTACCGGTCCGCACCGGGCGCGCCGAGGAGCCAGCCGATCCCGCTCGACACCAGCACGATCGCGATGCGCGGCCACGGTGAGCGCACCAGGAGCGACACCGCCGCAGCCGCGGCGATCGCCCCGAGCAGCAGCACGTCGCCGGTCAGCACGTGCAGGGGCAGGTGCAGCCACGAGGTGATCCCCCAGAAGCCGGTCGGCCACCACACCAGCAACCCGAGGAGGATCCCCACCTGGGGGCGCGGCCGCACCCAGGCCGACACCGCCCGCTCACGGGGGCGTGGTCCGCCGTCCCCGACCACGGTGCTGGGTGCGCTGCTCACGCCGCGTACGTTAGCCGCTGGGCGGGCCCAGCGGTCCGCCGACCGATCCCGGCGACCGCTCCCCTTGAAGCTCGGCCCGGATGCGGGTTGGCTAGGGGAGCAAGCCACCGTCGTCTTCAGCCGTCCTCCAGGAGGAACCGTGTCCGAGTCCACGTCCACGAGCCACGCCGAGGTGCGGGACCTCTCCCCCTCTCCCGAGTTCGCGGCCCAGGCCAACGGCACCGCAGACCTGTACGACCGGGCGTCGGCCGACTACGAGGGATTCTGGGCCGAGCAGGCCCGCGAGCGCATCAGCTGGAGCAAGGACTTCGACCAGACCCTGGACTGGAGCGGCGCGCCCTTCGCGAAGTGGTTCGTCGGCGGCGAGCTCAACGTGGCCTACAACTGCGTGGACCGCCACGTCGAGGCGGGCAACGGCGACCGTGTCGCCATCCACTTCGAGGGTGAGGGCGGCGACACCCGCACCATCACGTATGCCGACCTGCAACGTGACGTCGCCCGGGCGGCCAACGCGCTCGAGGGGCTCGGCGTCGTCAAGGGCGACCGCGTGGCCATCTACCTCCCGATGATCCCCGAGGCGGTGGCCGCGATGCTCGCCTGTGCCCGCATCGGCGCACCGCACTCGGTCATCTTCGGCGGCTTCTCGGCGGACGCCCTGCGCACCCGCATCGCGGACGCCGAGGCCAAGGTCATCATCACCGCCGACGGGCAGTTCCGCCGTGGCAAGGCGGCCCCCCTGAAGGCGGCCGTCGACGACGCGGTCTCTGGTGACACGACGGTCCAGAAGGTCCTGGTGGTCAGGCGCACCGAGACCGAGGTCAGCTGGAACGACGAGCGCGACGTGTGGTGGCACGACGTCGTCGACGGCTCCAGCGACCAGCACGAGGCCGTGGGACACGACTCCGAGCACCCGCTGTTCATCCTCTACACCTCCGGGACGACCGGCACCCCCAAGGGCATCTTCCACACCACGGGCGGCTACCTCACCCAGGCGGCCTACACGAACTCCGTCGTGCACGACGTCCACCCGGAGAGCGACGTCTACTGGTGCACGGCCGACATCGGCTGGGTCACCGGCCACACCTACATCGTCTACGGCCCGCTCGCGAACGGCGCGACGCAGGTCATCTACGAGGGCACGCCCGACACCCCGCACCAGGGCCGCTGGTGGGAGATCGTCGAGAAGTACAAGGTCTCGATCCTCTACACCGCGCCGACCGCGATCCGCACCTTCATGAAGTGGGGCGACGACATCCCGGCGAAGTCCGACCTGTCGTCGCTACGGGTGCTCGGCTCGGTCGGCGAGCCGATCAACCCCGAGGCGTGGCTCTGGTACCGCAAGCACATCGGCGGCGACAAGGCCCCGATCGTCGATACCTGGTGGCAGACCGAGACCGGCGGCATCATGATCAGCCCCCTGCCCGGTGTGACCACGCTCGAACCGGGCTCGGCCCAGCGCCCGATCCCCGGCATCAGTGCCGAGATCCTGGACGACGAGGGCCAGCCGCTGCACGAGGCGGAGGCCGTGGGTTACCTCGTCCTCACCAAGCCGTGGCCGGGCATGCTGCGCGGCATCTGGGGCGACCCCGACCGCTACCAGGAGACCTACTGGTCACGGTTCGGTGAGAAGTACTACTTCGCCGGCGACGGGGCGAAGTACGACGCCGACGGCAACATCTGGCTGCTCGGCCGCGTGGACGACGTCATGAACGTCTCGGGCCACCGCCTCTCCACGGCCGAGATCGAGTCGGCCCTGGTGTCGCACCCGTCGGTGGCCGAGGCGGCCGTCGTGGGTGCGACCGACGAGACCACGGGCCAGGCGGTCTGTGCGTTCGTCATCCTGCGCGGCGGGTTCGTCGACGACGGCGACACCACCGTCCAGGAGCTGCGCAACCACGTGGCCAAGGAGATCGGGCCGATCGCCAAGCCGCGCCAGATCATGGTGGTGGCCGAGCTGCCCAAGACCCGCTCCGGCAAGATCATGCGACGCCTCCTGCGCGACGTTGCCGAGAACCGCGAGGTCGGCGATGTCACCACCCTCGCCGACTCCTCGGTGATGGGCCTGATCAAGCAGGGCATGTCCGCCACCTCTGACGACTGACCCCAGCCCGCAGCGCAGGTATGCCGCGAACGCCCCCCAGCGTCCGCGGCATACCTGGTTCGTGGGCCGGTCACCCGGCGAGGGACTCCGGCGAGGCGGAGGCGGACATGGGGGTCCACTGGCTGCGGGCCACGAGGACCTCGCGCAGCACGTCGGGGCGGTCGGTGATGATGCCGTCGACCCCGGCGTCGAGCACGCGGTGCATGGCGACCGGGTCGTCGATGGTCCACAGCACGACGCGGACGCCGATGCGGTGGGCCCCCTCGACGAGGCGCTCGACGAAGATCGGCACCCGACCGAGCTGCAGCGGCACGTGGGCGAACTCGGCGGTCGCCAGGCGACGGGCGGGCCGGACGCCGGTCCGCGACGAGGTCACGAGGGCGGCCAGGGAACGCCAGCCGAGCGCACTGCGCACGCCCGGGACCTCGGCACGCACCGTCTCGAGCCAGCCGTCCCACGCACCCGCGATGCAGACCCGGGCCCTGAAGTCCCGGTGCCGCAGCACCTTCACCAGCGGCGCGATCGCGGCGCGGTCCTTGAGATCGACCGTGAAGCGGGCGTCGGGGAAGGCCTCGAGCGCCTCGGACAGGGTCGGGATGGGCTCGAGGCCCTTCACGCGGACCCCCCGCAGCGCGGCGAGCGTCTGCCGGCCGACCGGCCCGCGGCCGTCGGTGACGCGGTCGAGGGTGTTGTCGTGGAAGCAGACCAGGTGGCCGTCGGCAGTGACCTTGACGTCGGTCTCGAGGTAGCGGAACCCGAGTGCGGTCGACATCCGGAATGCCGCCAGGGTGTTCTCGGGCGCCAGGGAGGCCCCGCCGCGGTGGGCGAGGGCGATGGGTCCGAACTCGGAGCCGTAGGCCATGGCACCAGCGTGCCGCCCGGAACCGGCCGCAGGTGACGGAAACGGCCCTCGGGACCACTGTTCACCCCATCAACGACAACCGTTCGCCCGATGCTGCCGGGACGACACCCTGGCCTGGCCACAGCGGCCACGAAGGCGACGATGTGCTCCCGGCCGCTGCGGGTCAGTCGCGCTCGACCCGCATCTCGGCCGAGATGGCGGCAGCCGCCCGGTGCAGCGGACCCGTGGCTCGTGCGACGAAGTCCTCGGTCATCCGCGGCAGGGGTCCGGACACGGACAGCGCGAGCTGCTGGGGCGCGTCGGGCACGACGACGGCGACGCACCGCACGCCGATCTCCTGCTCTCCCTCGTCGAGGGCGTAGCCGCGCTCACGGGTGCGGCCCAGCTCGAGGGCGAAGGCCTCGGGGGAGACGATGGTGTGGTCGGTGCGAGCCGGCATCCCGGTGCGCTCGAGCAGCGACCGGACCACGTCGGGGTCCATGTCGGCCATGATCGCCTTGCCCACGCCAGTGGAGTGCGGGTGCACGCGTCGACCGACCTCGGTGAACATGCGCATCGAGTTGCGCGAGGCCATCACCTGGCCGACGTAGACGATCTGGTCGCCGTCGAGCATGGCCAGGTTGACCGACTCGCCGAGCTCGTGGGCCAGTGCCTCCATGTGCGGCCGGGCCCAGCGCCCCAGCATCCGCGAGGTCGTCTCGCCGAGGCGGATCAGGCGCGGACCCAGGGAGTACTGGCGCGAGGCCTCCTGGCGGACGTAGCCGAGGTCGACCAGGGTGCGCACGAGCCGGTGGATCGTCGGCAGCGGGAGCCCGGAGTCCGCGGCGAGCTGGGACAGGCTGGTCACCCCACCCGCGTCCGCCATGGTCTCGAGGATCGCGAAGGCGCGTTCGAGGCTCTGCACCCCGCCGCCCGTCTTGGCGGCACCCGTGCTGGCAGCGGCAGGAGTCGCGGCGTCGGTCTCGGAGGTCATCTCTCCCCCACTTCCCTAGTGAGAAGAAACTTTCGTATCATGGAAACATAGTACCGGCGCCCCGCTCCCGCGGGGCGCACGACCCGAACTGCGGAGGATCGAGCCAACCCATGTCCGACATCACCGTGACCGGAGGACCGGTCGAGCGTAGCGACGAGATCCTCACCGCCGAGGCGCTCGACTTCCTCGCCGAGCTGCAGAGGCGCTTCGGCGCTCGGCGTGACGAGCTGCTCGCCGCCCGCCAGTCCCGCCGAGCCGAGGTCTCCAAGACCGGGCGGCTGGACTTCCTCGAGGAGACCCGTGGGGTCCGCGAGGGTGACTGGCAGGTCGCCCCGGCCCCGGCCGACTTCTCGGACCGTCGGGTCGAGATCACCGGGCCCACGGAGCGCAAGATGGCGATCAACGCCCTCAACTCCGGCGCGAAGGTCTGGCTCGCCGACCTCGAGGATGCCAACACCCCGCACTGGACCAACGTGGTCGGTGGCCAGGTCAGCCTCCGCGACGCCGTCCGCCGCACCATCGCCTTCACCTCGCCGGAGGGCAAGGAGTACGCGCTCAAGGACCCCGACACGGTGCCCGTGATCGTGCCCCGCCCCCGCGGCTGGCACCTCGACGAGGAGCACCTCCAGCTCGACGGGAAGCCGCTCGTCGGAGCCCTCGTCGACTTCGGCCTCTACTTCTTCCACAACGCGCAGGAGCTGTTGTCCCGCGGCAGCGGCCCCTACTTCTACCTGCCCAAGATGGAGTCGCACCTCGAGGCCCGGCTGTGGAACGACGTCTTCACCTTCAGCCAGGAGCACGTCGGCGTGCCGCACGGCAGCATCCGGGCGACGGTCCTGATCGAGACCATCCCGGCGGCCTTCGAGATGGACGAGATCCTCTACGAGCTGCGCGACCACGCGGCCGGCCTCAACGCCGGGCGCTGGGACTACCTGTTCTCGATCATCAAGTACTTCCGAGACTCCGGGCCTGACTTCACCCTGCCCGACCGCAACGCCGTGACCATGACCGCACCGATGATGAAGGCCTACAGCGAGCTGCTCGTCAGGACCTGCCACCGCCGTGGCGCGTTCGCCATCGGTGGCATGGCGGCCTTCATCCCCAGCAAGGACCCCGAGGTCAACGAGCAGGCCTTCGCCAAGGTCCGGGCCGACAAGGAGCGCGAGGCGGGAGCCGGCTTCGACGGGTCGTGGGTCGCCCACCCCGGCATGGTCGACCTGTGCAAGGAGGTCTTCACCGACGTCCTCGGCGACCAGCCCAACCAGCTGTCCAAGCAGCGGGACGACGTCACCGTCACCGCCGACGACCTCCTCGCTGCCGGCGCCACGCCGGGCGACCGCACCGAGGAGGGCCTGCGCGGCAACGTCACCGTCGGCATCGCCTACCTCCAGTCGTGGCTGCGCGGCAACGGCGCCGTCGCCATCCACAACCTCATGGAGGATGCCGCGACCGCCGAGATCTCGCGTTCGCAGATCTGGCAGTGGCTGAGCAACGAGGTCGAGCTGTCCTCCGGTGAGAAGGTCACGCGAGAGCTCGTCGACCGCGTCGTCGAGGAGGAGTTCGCCGCCCTGCGCGAGAGCGTGGGCGCAGAGGCTTTCGAAGCCGGTGAGTGGGAGGCCGCCCGGCGGCTGTTCGTGGAGTGCGCGATCGACCCGGACTTCCCCGACTTCCTCACCCTGCCGGCGTATGCCGAGGTGCTGCGCCTCGAGCGCGCGCAGGCCGGCTGACCCCCGGCCACCGCCGGGGGCGGCCCGTCAGCGCCGCTCGCGACTCCCGTGCGCCCGGGGCCACTCCCGTGGGGCCTGGTCGCACGGGAGTGGCCCTGGGCCCTGCGAGGTCCCGGGCCGGGGCTCAGGACTGCCTGGCCGGGAAGCGCCAGCGGCCGGCTGCGATCTGGTCGCCGCCGACCCACACCCCGCCGATGTCCGAGGTGGTGCCGAGGGCGAAGACCTTGGCCAGGGCGTCCAGGGGTGACTTCGCGTTGCCGAGTCCCACCGCCAACGGGTCCCCCGCCTCCGGCAGCATCCAGAGGGCGTCGAACTGCTTGCCGACGCCCAGGTCGCCGATCTGGTCGGCCAGGCCGAGGGCGTCCGCGCCCGCCCCCGTCGCCAGCCACAACAGGTGGGCCGAGGTGAGCGGCACCCCCTCGGGGCCGAGGAGCTGCTGGACGAAGTAGGCCTGCAGGCCCTCCTTGAGCAGGCTGAACCCGGTGCCCGCCCCGACGTCGGAGCCGAGCGCCACGCGCACCCCGTGCTCGAGGTGGCGCCGCAGCGGGAAGAGGCCGCTGCCCAGGGCCGCGTTGCTCGTCGGGCAGTGCGCCACCGACGCGTCCTCCGCAGCGAGCAGGGCGAGCTCGGCGTCGGTCGGGTGCACGTTGTGCGCCAGCACGCTGTTGCGCCCGACGAGGCCGTGCCGGGCATAGGTGTCCACGTAGGCCGCCCCGTCGAAGAGCCTGGCCACCTCCTCGATCTCGGCGAGGTTCTCGTTGACGTGGGACGTGAACCACGACCCCGTGACCTCCTTGAAGGTCGCAGCGCACGACTCGAGCATCGCGTCACTGGCGGAGAAGGAGAAGCGGGGCGTCACGGCATACCGGAGCCGACCGACCCCGTGCCACCGCTGCGCGAGCTCCCGTGCCTCGTCGTAGGCCCGGTCCGGGGTCGACAGCAGCTCGGTGCGCAGGCTGCGGTCGGAGACGACGAGACCGGTCGTCACCCGCAGCCCTGCGACATGGGCCGCCTCGAACATCACGTCGACGGCCGAGGCGAAGTGTGAGCCGAAGACCAGGGAGGTCGTCGTGCCGGCATCGACGAGGCCGGTGACGAAGTCGCGGGCGACGCCCCGGGCGTAGTCGACGCTGGCGAGCCGGGCCTCCTCGGGCAGGGCGCACTGGTCGAGCCAGTCGAGCAGCGGCATCCCCAGCCCGCCGATGACGCGCACCTGGGGGAAGTGGACGTGGGTGTCGACCAGACCGGGGAGCAGCAGCCCCTCGCGCAGGTCGATGACCTCCTCGTCGGGGTGGTCGGCCCGCACCTGCTCGAAGGATCCCCGGGCGGTGATGACACCCTCGTCGACCACCAGTCCGGCGTCCTGGTCGGTGCGCAGCTCTCCGCCCGCGAACGGGTCCGCGAGGGGTGTCCATGACCGTGGCGCGGTAGAGGGTCACGAACGGGCTCCCTGTCGCGCCCGTTCGGCCTCGAAGACGCGAACCAGGTCCGCGGCGACGCTGAGGGCGATGGTGGCGGGATCCTTGCCCTCGATCTCGGGCAGGCCGATCGGTGTCGTGATGCGATCGATCTCGGTCGTCGAATGCCCCTCTGCGGCAAGGCGTTGCTGGAAGCGTCGCCACTTGGCCGAGGATCCGATCAGCCCGATCGACGCGAGGTGGCCACAGCGCAGGGCGCTGTCGCACAGCGCCGCGTCCTCGGCGTGGTCGTGGGTCATCACGAGCACGTGGGTGCCCGTCGGCACCTGGCCGAGCACCAGCTCGGGCACCGGTGCGTGGTGCACATGGACGCGCGCCACGGAGTCGTCGAGCACCGACAGGCGCTGCCGGGACACCTGGTCGGCCCGCGAGTCGACGAGGTGCAGCTCGATGTCGTGCCGGGCCAGCACCCTCGCGAGCTCGAGGCCCACGTGCCCCACGCCGAAGACGGCCACGGCCGGCACGACGGCCAGTGGCTCCAGCAGGATGGCCACCTCGCCGCCACAGCACTGCTGGCCGTGCTCGGACGGCGCCCGGTCGGTGAGCGACAGGGTGAGCTGCTCGGGCACGGTGACGCCCTCGGCGAGCATCGTGCGGGCCCGGGCCACGGCAGTGGCTTCGAGGTTGCCGCCACCGATGCTGTCCCACGTCGAGGTCGTCGCCACGACCATCTTGGCGCCGGCCTCGCGCGGCGAGTGACCGCGGACCGACACGAGCGTCACGAGGACGCCGGGGTGCCGCTCCCGCCGCAGCCGCTCGACGGCGGCCAGCCACTGCACGTCAGGCTCCTGCCGGCGCTGGGTGGGCGGCCCGCTCGGAGTGCGGGAAGAGCGGGTGCGCCGAGGCGTCCGGCTGCGCGGGCACGACCCCGGGGGCACCCTCGACCACGTGGCCGTGCTCGTGGTGCCGCCGCGCCTGCTCGACCGCCCAGTAGACGGCCTCGGGCGTGGCCGGGGAGGCGAGGTCGACACTCACCCCGGCCGGGCCGAAGGCAGCCGCAGCCTGGCGCAGTGCCTCGCGCACGCAGAACGCCAGCATGAGGGGAGGCTCGCCCACGGCCTTCGAGCCGTAGACCGCGCCGTCCTCGTGCGCCGCCTCGAGCAGTGCGACGTTGAACACCTCAGGCATCTCGGAGAAGCTCGGCAGCTTGTAGGTGCTGGCTGCCTGGGTGGCGAGGCGACCCCGCGACGGGCCGTCGCCCTCGTCCCAGCGCAGGTCCTCCAGGGTCAGCCAGCCGGCGCCCTGGACGAAGCCGCCCTCGATCTGGCCGATGTCCACCAGTGGCGACAGGCTGTCGCCGACGTCGTGGACGATGTCGACCCGCCGGGTGCGATAGGCCCCGGTGAAGCCGTCGACCTCGACCTCCGCGGCGGCGACGCCGTAGGCGAAGTACTTGAAGGGCGACCCGTGCATCACCGAGGAGTCCCAGTGCAGGCCCTCGGTGCGGTAGTAGCCGGCAGCCCAGAGCTGCACGCGCTGGAAGTAGGCCTGGTTGACCAGCTGGCCCCACTCCACCGACTCCGCGCCACCGCTCGCGCGCCCTGCGGAGAAGAGCACCTGGTCCGGCGGGACCGCGAGGCGCTCCGCCGCAACCGGCCGCAAGCGGTCGAGGATCTGCTCGCAGGCGTTCTTGACCGCGCCGCCGTTGAGGTCGGCCCCAGAGCTGGCCGCGGTGGCCGAGGTGTTGGGCACCTTGTCGGTGCGCGTCGGCGCGAGCCGCACGGTGGACAGCGGCACGCCGAGCGTCGTGGCGGCCACCTGGAGCATCTTGGTGTGCAGGCCCTGGCCCATCTCGGTGCCGCCGTGGTTGATGAGCACCGAGCCGTCCTTGTAGACGTGCACCAGGGCACCGGCCTGGTTGAAGGCGGTGAAGTTGAACGAGATCCCGAACTTCACCGGTGTCATGGCCAGCCCGCGCCGGCTGTGGGGGTGCGTGGCGTTGTAGGCGTCGATCTCGCCCTGGCGCACCGCGATGTCGGCCGTCGTGAGCACCTGGTCCCAGCAGGTCGCGGCCCGCTCGGGGTGGCGGACCGGCTGGCCGTAGGGAGTGCTCTGGCCCGCTTGGTAGAAGTTGCGGCGCCGCAGCTCCAACGGGTCGATGCCGAGCAGCGGCGCGCACCGGCCGAGGATGTCCTCGATCACGAGCATGCCCTGGGGTCCGCCGAAACCGCGGAAGGCGGTCTGGGAGGTCTTGTGGCACTTGGCGATCCGCCCGTTCACCCGGATGTTGGGGATCCAGTAGGCGTTGTCGACGTGGCACAGGGCCCGGGCCAGCACCGGCTCGGAGAGGTCCAGGCTCCAGCCGCCGTCGGAGGTCAGGGTCGCGTCGAGCGCCTGCAGGGCGCCGTCGGCGTCGAAGGCCACCCGCCACTGGGCGTGGAACCCGTGCCGCTTGCCCGACATGGTCATGTCCTGGGCGCGGCTGAGGCGGATCCGGACGGGGCGGCCGGTGAGGGTGGCGCCCAGGGCGGCGATGGCGGCATACCCGTGGGGCTGCATCTCCTTGCCGCCGAAGCCCCCACCCATCCGCAGGCACTGCACGGTCACTGCGTGGCTGTCGAGGCCGAGCACGTGGGCGACGATGTCCTGGGTCTCGGAGGGGTGCTGGGTGCTGCTCTGGACGAACACCTGCCCCCCTTCGTCGACGAGGGCCAGGGAGCAGTGCGTCTCGAGGTAGAAGTGCTCCTGCCCCGCGAACTCGAACTCGCCACTGAAGACGTGGGCGGCCCGGGTGAAGCCCGCATCGATGTCACCGCGCTCCATCCGGGGTTGCCCGCCCTGGAAGCTGCCGGCCTCGATGGCGTCCCTGACGCTGACCAGGGCAGGCAGGGGCTCGTAGTCGACCTCCACGGCCAGCGCACCGAGCCGGGCCGCCTCCAAGGTCTCGCCGAGCACCCAGCACACGGAGTGACCGTGGAACATCACCTCGGTCGGGAAGAGCGGCTCGTCGTGCTTGACCCCGGCGTCGTTGACACCCGGCACGTCACTGCCGGTGAGCACGCGGACGACGCCCGGCACCTCGAGGGCGGCGGCGGTGCGCAGCCCGGTCACGAGGGCGTGCGCGTGCGGTGCCTGCACGGGGTGGGCATGCAGCACGCCATGGGTGCGCTCCACGAGGTCGTCGGTGTAGAGCGCCGCGCCGGTGACGTGGAGGGCTGCCGCCTCGTGCGGGATCTCCTGCCCGACAACAGGATTCGCTGGGCGCTGGGACAGTGCGCTCATGCTCCCACCTCCTGGGGGGTCGCGGTCTGGGCATGCAGCTTGAGCAGTGCGGTGCCGAGCATCGCCGCCCGGTAGGCGGCGCTCGCCCGGTGGTCGTCCATGGGGGTCCCCTCGCGGCCCATCACCTCGGCGGCGGTGCGGGCGACCTCGGCCGTCCACGGCTGGCCCTCGAGGGCCTCCTCGGAGGCCAGGGCGCGGATCGGGGTCGCGGCGACGCCGCCGAGCCCGATGCGGGCCCGGGTGACGACCCCGTCCCGGAGGTCGATCGCGAAGCCGACGGCGACGCTGGAGATGTCATCGAACCGGCGCTTGGCGATCTTGTGGAAGGCCGTGGTCCCGCTGAGCGGCAACGGGATCCGCACGGACCTGATCAGCTCGTCGGGTCGCCGGACGCTCTGGCGGTAGCCGGTGAAGTAGTCGGCCAGGGGGACCTCCCGATCACCCTCGAGCGAGGTGAGGACCAGGACCGCCTCGAGGGCGAGCAGGGCCGGCGGCAGGTCACCGATGGGCGAGCCCGTGGCCAGGTTGCCCCCGATCGTGGCGCCGTTGCGGATCAGGCGGGAGGCGAACTGGGGGAAGACCTGGTCGAGCAGCGGGACCCGCCCCTCGAGTGCCCGCTCGACCTCGCTGAGGCTCAGTGCGGCACCGATCTCGACCACGTCGTCGCCGACCTGCAGGCCACGCAGCTCGGGCAGCCGGTCGATTCCGATGGCGAAGGGGGCCCGCGTGCCGCGGATGTTGACCTCGACGCCCCAGTCGGTGGAGCCGGCGACGAGCACCGCACCCGGGTGTTCGGCCAGCAGCGCCAGTGCCTGACCCAGGTCGGCCGGGCGCTCGAAGACACCGCTGGAGCCCTCCAGGCGGCTGCGCCGGGCGGGCGGCGCCGGTCGGTCGAGCCTGCCCGCGAGGGCATCGTCCGCGGCCGGCTGCTCCAGCGCGTAGGCCGCGTCCCGGATCGGGCGGTAGCCGGTGCACCGGCACAGGTTGCCGCTCAGGGCGTGCAGGTCGAATCCGTTGGGGCCGTGCTCGTGGTCGACGGCGCTCCCGCCGTTGGAGGCGGCGTGCGCCTCGCCGTCGACGCCGGGCGTGCCGGGTGCCGGGGTGCTGCGGTCGGCGCGGTAGAACTCCGCGGCCATGCTGCAGACGAAACCCGGCGTGCAGTAGCCACACTGCGAGCCGCCCCGGACCGCCATCTCGCGCTGGACGGGGTGCAGGGAGTCCGGCGTCCCGAGCCCCTCGGCGGTGACCACCTCCTGCCCGTCGAGGGCGGCGGCCGGGATGAGGCAGGAGTTGATGGCCGTCCACCGGCTGCCCTCCTCGCCGGCCGGGCGCGCGACCATCACCGAGCAGGCACCGCACTCCCCCTCGGCGCAGCCCTCCTTGGCGCCCGTCAGGCCCTGCCTGCGCAGGAAGTCCAGGGCGTTGGTGGCCGGGTCGGTGCCCGCCAGGGTCCGCGCCACGCCGTTGACCATGACCTCGTGTTGTGTCGTCGCCATGCCGCAACTCCCGTCACCCCGTCGATGGGGACCATCATCCACCAGGCCCTCGCCGGACCCGGTGCATGGTTGCGTGACAGTGGGCGGATCCGCCGGTTATCCATGCTGAACAACGGCCGCCTGTGATCTGCGACGACGGTAGCCCTCCACAAACTGTTGAATCAAGGGTTTGGGGCCATGAATTCCGTCTGGTGAGACCTTTTTTCCGCCAAGCGGAGTCAGCTGCGGCCGAAGGAGGCCAGGCTGCCGGTGTACGCCTTGGGCGGCGGTGGGGCCAGCTCGCCGTGCGTGGACGGGGTCAGGCCCATCCGCACCACCCCCTCCGCCAGCACGGTGCCGGCCGCGACCCCGTCGACCACGGGCACCCCGAGCTGCTCGGTGAGCAGCTCGGGGAGGCCCGCCATGCCGGCGCAACCGAGCACGATGGCGTCGCTGGCATCCTGCGCCAGCGCGTTCTTCGCGAAGGCGAGGATCACGGCATACGTCCGGTCGCGGTCGTCCTCGAGCTCGAGGACGGGGATGTCGCAGGCATGGACACCGGCGCACTGACGTTCGAGCCCGTAGGTGCGGGTGAGGTCCCAGGCCCGCCCCACCGTCCGGCTCATCGTCGTCACCACGCTGAAGGAGCGTCCGAGCAGGGACGCCGTCTTCATGGCCGCCTCGGCGATGCCGATCACCGGCCTGGACGCCGCCTCCCTCGCGGCGTCCAGGCCGGGGTCGCCGAAGCAGGCGAGCACGAACGCGTCCGCCTCGGTGTCGTTGCGGATCACCTCGAGCACCCCCGGCACGCTGAGGGCCTCGTCGTAGTGGCTCTCGATCGACGCCGGCCCCATGGCGGGCGTGCGACCGGTGACGACGACATCGGGTGCCGCGACCCTGCGCGCCTCCGCCTCGATCAGCGCCGTCATCGACGCGGTGGTGTTGGGGTTGATCACGGTCAGGTGGATGGTCCGGGAGGTCACGGCCTACTCCCGGGTGGTCTTGCCGACGAGCTGGCGGGCATCGATGCCCAGGCGCGGCGCGATGAGGGAGTATGCCGCGAAGCCCACCCCGCAGCCGATGAACCAGCTGTAGTCGTCGAAGCGGTTGATCCCCGGGACGAAGACCGCGGCGAGGGCACAGGCCGCGGCGATGACGGTGGCGTAGATCGCCGCCGGGTTGTAGCCGCGGGTGTAGTGGTAGGCGCCGGACTCGTCCATGGTGAACAGGTCGTCGACGCAGACCCGCTGCCGGTGCACCACGTAGTAGTGCGCGATCAGGACTCCGAACAGTGGCCCGATGAACGCCCCGAGGGTGTCCAGCGTGTAGTGGATCGTCTCAGGGCTCTTGTAGAGGTTCCACGGGGTCAGCAGGACCGAGCCGACGGCCGCGATCATGCCGCCCATGCGCCAGCTGATCTTCTGCGGGTTCACGTTGGAGAAGTCGAAGGCCGGCGAGACGAAGTTGGCCACGATGTTGATGCCGATGGTGGCCGTGGTGAAGGTCAGGGCTGCCAGCACCAGCGCGAACGTGTTGTCGATCTTGCCGACGGTCTGCACCGGGTCGGTGATGAGCTCGCCGTAGACGGGCAGCGTGGCCGCGGCGGTGAGGACGGTCAGCAACGAGAAGAAGACGAAGTTGACCGGCAGCCCCCAGAAGTTGCCCTTGCGGACCGACTCGAACGACTTGCCGTAGCGCGAGAAGTCACCGAAGTTGAGCATCGGGCCGGAGAAGTACGACACGACCAGGGCCGTCGCCGCCAGCATCGTCGTGAAGACCTTGGTGCCGGACAGCTCGTGGTCGGACAGGTTCAGGTTGATGTTCCACTGCGCCTTGTTGAGCAGGTAGATGCAGAGGGCGATCATGACGACGTACACGGCGGGTCCGGCGAAGTCGATGAACTTGCGGATGGTGTTCATGCCGGTCCAGAAGACGGCGGCCTGGGCGACCCACAGCAGTGCGAAGGTGACGTAGCCCAGCGTCGAGAGCCCGAGGAACCCGTGCTGTCCGAGGTCGGCATAGGGCTCGAGGCCCGGCCACATCCGCACGAGCAGGATGTCGAGCGACGCAGAGGCCAGGTAGGTCTGGATGCCGTACCAGGCCACCGCGATCAGTCCGCGGATGATGGCGGGGATGTTGGCGCCGAGCACACCGAAGACCGAGCGGCAGATCACCGGGAAGGGGACGCCGGTGCGCTGGCTCGGCTTGGCGACGAGATTGCAGAAGAACAGCACGATGGTGATGCCGACGATCAGGCAGATGAAGACCTGCCAGCTGGTCAGGCCGAGGGCGAACAGGCTGCCGGCGGTGATGTAGCCACCGACGCTGTGCACGTCGGACATCCAGAACGCGAAGATGTTGTACCAGGACCAGGTCTGCTCCCTGAGCGGGGCGAGGTCCTCGTTGGTCAGCCGTGGGTCGTACGACTTCTTGATCAGGCCGGTACCGGCGCCGTGGTCGTGCTCCCCGTGGTGGGTCGTGAACCCGGCGGCGGCCGCGGCCGCCTCCGTCTCGAAGGGCTTCTCTGTCGTGCTCATCCGGACTCCTTTGTCCACCGCGCCAACGCGGATGTCTTGGGAGAACGCTAGGAGCGGATCCGTTGCGGCATAAGGCCTTGAACCGTATATCTGGGTATATCCAGCACGGCCCTCGCCGTTCTCAGCCCCCGCTGATCCGGGCGATACAGGCGGTCAGCCGCTCGTGGTGGGCATCAGCAGCGGCCTTGAGGGCCTCGGAGTTGCGGGCCACGAACGCGTCGAGCATCTGCTGGTGGTCCGCCTGCATCTCGGCGCGGTCCTCCTCGGTGGTGCGCATCATCGTCTGGACCGGCTCCGTGAGGTTCCAGGCGATGTCCAGCATGTGCAGCAGCCGCGGCATCCTGCAGGGCGAGAGCAGGGCCTCGTGGAACTCGCGGCTGGCCCGCTGGAACCCGGCGGCGTCGTCAGCGGCGACGGCCCGTCCGAGGGCGTCATGGATCGCCCTGGCACGGTCGTGGTCAGTCCGGGTCGACTGGCGCACCGCGGCCCCGAGCGCGGCGGCCTCCAGGGCACCCCGGACGACGTAGAGCTCGTCCAGCTCGGCCGACGACAGCGCGGTGACCGTGTAGCCGAGGCGTGGCTGGTGCTCGAGCAGGCCCTCGCCCAGCAGGGTCTTCAGCGCCTCGCGGACCGGGATGAGGCTCACACCGAAGAAGGCGGCGACGTCGTCGAGTGGGATCGGGCTCCCCGGCGGCACACCACCGGAGGCGATGACCCGGCGCAGCTCGGACAGCACCTGCGGTCCGGTCGCGTAGCTGCCCTCGCGCACGAGCAGGCCGACGATGCCCGACTGACGACGTGGCTGGGTCATCTGCTCACCTGCCTTCCTGTGGCCGTCGCCCCATCATGCCCGCACGAGGGACCGGCGCTAGACGAACTGGCGGCTCAGCGTCGCGTGCCGGTTGACGTCCTTGTAGAGCAGGTAGCGGAACCGCCCCGGCCCGCCGGCGTAGCAGGCCTGCGGGCAGAAGGCGCGCAGCCACATGAAGTCACCCTCCTGCACCTCGATCCAGTCCTTGTTGAGCAGGTAGACGGCCTTGCCCTCGAGGACGTACAGCCCGTGCTCCATCACGTGGGTCTCGGGGAAGGGGATCGCGCCACCGGGCTCGAAGCTCACGATGTTGACGTGCATGTCGTGACGGACGTCGGACGGGTCGGTGAACCGCTGGGTCTTCCACCGGCCCTCGGTGCCCGGCATCGCCCCACCCTCGACCTCGGTCTCGTTGGTCACGAACGCCGCGGGGAGGTCGATGCCCTCGACGAACTGGTAGGCCTTGCGGATCCAGTGGAACCGGGCCGGCCCGTCGGCCTCGGCGTCCACGTGCAGGGACCACTTCGCACCGGGGGGCACGAACGCGTAGCCGCCCGGGCCCATGATGTGCTCGGCCCCCTCGAGGGTCAGCCGCAGCGAGCCGTCCACGACGAAGAGCACGCCCTCGGCCCCGCCGTCCAGCTCGGGCCGGTCGCTGCCTCCGCCCGGCGACACCTCCACGATGTACTGGGAGAACGTCTCGGCGAAGCCGGACAGTGGCCGGGCGATGATCCACAGCCGCGTCGCGTCCCAGAACGGCAGCAGGCTGGTGACGATGTCGCGCATGGTGCCGCGGGGCAGCACGGCATACGCCTCGGTGAACATCGCCCGGTCCGTGGTCAGCTCGGTCTGCGCCGGGTGGCCGCCGGTGGGTGCGTAGTAGTGGGGCGTCGTCATGACTTTCCTCTCGTCAGGAGGCGGCCGCGGGGGGCGGCCTCCAGGTCCACGGGTGTGCCGTGCAGCCAGGTCTGGCGAACGGCGCCGGTCAGGGTCCGGCCGGCATACGCCGACACGGGGTTCTTGTGGTGCAGGGCGGCGACGTCGACGACGACCTCCTCGTCGGGGGCGAAGACGGCGAAGTCGGCCACCGCCCCCACCTCGATGCGGCCACGGTCGGTGAGCCCGGTCTGGTCGGCAGGTCCGCGCGCCATCCACCGCACCACGTCGACGAGCGAGAGTCCCCGCTCGCGCGCGCCGGTCCACACGGCAGGCAGGCCCACCTGGAGTCCGGCGATGCCGCCCCACGCGAGCCCGAAGTCCCCCGAGTCGAAGCGCTTGAGCTCCTCGGTGCACGGCGAGTGGTCGGTGACCACCGTCTCGATGGTGCCGTCCTCGAGTCCCTCCCAGAGCAGGTCGCGGTTCGCTGCCTCGCGGATCGGCGGGCAGCACTTGAACTGCGTGGCGCCGGCGGGGATCTCCTCGGCGGTGAAGGAGAGGTAGTGCGGGCAGGTCTCGACGGTGAGCCGCACGCCGTCGGCCCGGGCCGACCGGATCATCGGCAGGGCGTCGGAGCTCGACAGGTGCAGGATGTGCGCCCTCGCGCCGGTCCAGCGGGCCAGCTCGATCACCTGGGCGACGGCGAGGTTCTCGGCACCCCGGGGACGCGAGTGCAGGAACCGGTCGTACTCCGCGCCGTGGGCGGCAGCCGCGTGGTCGATCGCGTGCGAGTCCTCGGCGTGCACGATCATCAGCGCGTCGAGCGCCCCTGTCTCGCGCATGGCGGCCTCGAGCTGGTCCGGCTCGAGGTGGGGGAACTCGTCGACGCCGGAGTGGAGCAGGAAGCACTTGAATCCGAACACCCCCGCGTCGTGCAGGGGCCGCAGGTCCGGCACGTTCCCCGGCACCGCGCCGCCCCAGAAGCCCACGTCGACGAAGACCTGGTCGCGGGCCACCGCCCGCTTCTCCTCCAGGGCCGCGACCGTGGTCGTCGGCGGGATGCTGTTCAGCGGCATGTCGATGATCGTCGTGACGCCGCCGGCCGCCGCGGCACGGGTCGCGCTGGCGAAGCCCTCCCACTCGGTGCGGCCCGGCTCGTTGACGTGCACGTGGGAGTCGACGAGTCCGGGCAGGAGCACCTCGTCGCTGGCCAGCTCGACCACGCGGTCGGCCTCCACCACCGCGTCGAGGGGCTCGATGCCCACGATCCGCCCGTCGGCGACGAGGACGGTCACGCCTTGCTCGCGGTCGCCCACGACCGCACGTCCGGCCCGGATGGCCACCTCTGCACTCACCCTCGCACCTCCCTGTCGTCGCTGACCTCGACCGTATGCCGTCGGCCCACCTGTCCGCTGCCCGTCACCGCGTGTCCGCCCCGCGGGCAGGGTCGACGACGTGGTTCCGCTGCCGTCCCAGGATGCCTGCGCGCGCCTCGACCACGTCCCCGTGGCGCAGGTAGGGCCGTGGCTCCGCCCGTCCCATGGCCACCCCGGCCGGGGTGCCGGTCACCAGGAGGTCGCCGGCTTCGAGGGTCATCAGCCCACTGACGTAGCAGAGGAGCTCAGCGATCCCGAAGACCATGTCGGACGTGCACCCGTCCTGGCGGACGGTGCCGTTCACGGACAGCAGCAGGCCCAGGTTCGCGGGGTCGGCCACCTCGTCGGGGGTGACCAGCCAGGGGCCCAGGGGGCAGAACGTGTCGGCGGACTTGCCCTTGGTCCAGGTGCCGCCGCGTTCGAGCTGGAGCTCACGGTCAGAGACGTCCTGGGCCAGCACGTAGCCCGCGACTGCCCGGAGCGCGCGCTCGTGGTCCGTCTCGCCGCGCAGGGTCGCCCCGATCACGACCCCCAGCTCGACCTCGTAGTCGGTGGTGGTGGAGCCCGGCAGGGTCCGGATGTCGTCCTCCGGCCCGCAGACCGAGGTGGAGGCCTTGAGGAAGACCACGGGCTCGGTCGGCAGCGCAGCGCCCGCCTCGGCCGCGTGGTCGGCGTAGTTGAGCCCGATCCCCACGACCTTGCCCGGTCGGGCGACCGGGGCACCCAGCCGGGTGCTGTCGCCGGACCAGGGTGGCAGCCGGCCCGGGTCGAGGGCGGCCCGCACGCGGGCCAGCACCTCCAGGGTCGGCGGCTCCGTGGGGTCCACCACCCCCGACAGGTCGAGGTGCTCGCCTGCGGCAGTCACGACGACCGGCCGCTCCGCACCGGGAGGCCCGAGCCGCGCGAGCCTCATGCCGGCGCTCCGAGGTGCTCGCGCGCGATCCGGGCTCCGAGACGCTCCAGCAGGGGGCCCGGTGCGTCGAAGGCCTCCTGCGGCGTCGTCGCCTCGTCGACCAGCGCATACGCGGCACGGATCCCCGCCGTCGAGAGCTCGGCGGCCGCCAGCGTCACCTGGCCGGCGACCGCGACGACGGGCACACCCGCGTCGCGGGCGGCCGCGGCGACCGCCGCCGGCGCCTTGCCGTGCAGGGTCTGGGCGTCGAGCGAGCCCTCACCGGTCACGACCAGGTCGGCGCCGGCCAGGGCCTCGCGCAGCCCGGTCAGCTCGAAGACGAGCTCCGCGCCCGGGCGCGTGGTCGCCCCCGCCACGGCGATGAGCCCGAAGCCGACGCCACCGGCGGCCCCGGCACCCGGCACGTCGCGGTGGTCCGTGCCGGTGGTCCTCGCCACGAGGTCGGCCCAGCCGGACAGGGCCGCGTCGAGCCGGTCGACCTCCTGTGGGCTGGCGCCCTTCTGCGGGCCGTAGACCGCCGCGGCTCCCCGCTCCCCGGTGAGCGGGTTGTCCACGTCGCAGGCCACGACGACCTCGGCACCGGCGAGCCGGGGGTGCAGTCCGCCGAGGTCGAGGTGGCGGGCCTTCGCCAGCTCCGCCCCACCGTCGCCGACGGGCTCTCCGTCCGCGGTCGTGATCGAGGCCCCGAGGGCCAGGAGCAGGCCCGCGCCGCCGTCGGTGCTCGCACTGCCACCGATGCCGACGACGAGCCTGCGGGCACCGGCATCGAGGGCAGCCGCGATGAGGTCACCTGCACCCCGGCTGGTGGCCCTGAGCGGGGCCGGACGGGCCTGGGGCAGGTGGTCGAGCCCGCAGACCTCCGCGAGCTCGACCACCGCGTCCGTGCCCCGACGCCCCCAGGCCGCGTCACGCGGCACACCGGTCGGGCCGTGCGCCGGCGCGAGCACCCGCTCGAACCCCGCGGCCTCGGCCGCGGCCAGGGTGCCGTCGCCGCCATCGGCGACGGGCACCACGACCACGTCGACGTCACGCAGCACCGTCCGGAGGCCGGCCGCCAGGTGGGTCGCCACCTGCGCAGCCGTCAGGGTGCCCTTGAACTTGTCGGGGGCGAGCAGGACGCGGGTCATGGACGGTCCTCAGTCCAGGTTGGCGAACAAGGCCGTCGGGGCGTCCGCCCCACTCTCGGCGAGCTCCTCGAACTCGGTGACCGCGTCGATGGACAGGCCCATGGACACGTTGGTCACCCGCTCGAGGATGACCTCGACGACGACCGGGACACGGAACTCGACGAGCATCTTCTTGGCCTGCTCCAGGGCCGGGAGGATCTCCTCGGGGTCGAAGACGCGGATCGCCTTGCAGCCCAGCCCTTCGACGACCTTGACGTGGTCGACACCGTAGCCGCCGACCTCGGGCGAGTTGATGTTGTCGAACGACAGCTGGACGCAGTAGTCCATGTCGAAGCCGCGCTGTGACTGCCTGATGAGCCCGAGGTAGGCGTTGTTCACCAGGACGTGGAGGTAGGGGATGTTGAACTGCGCGCCGACCGCGAGCTCCTCGACCATGAACTGGAAGTCGTAGTCACCCGACAGGGCCACGACCGTCGACTCCGGGTCCGCCGTGGCCACACCGAGGGCGGCGGGCACGGTCCAGCCCAGGGGCCCGGCCTGCCCGGCGTTGATCCAGTGCCGGTCCCGGTAGACGTGCAGGAGCTGCGCCGCCTGGATCTGGGACAACCCGATGGTGGAGACGTAACGGACGTCCTTGCCGAAGGCCTTGTTCATCTCCTGGTAGACGCGCTGCGGCTTGACCGGGGTGACGTCGAAGTTGGTCTTGCGCCACAGCGTGCGCTTGCGGGCCCGGCAGGACTCCGCCCAGTCGGTGCGGTTACTGAGCAGGTTGGCGTCGCGGCGCTCGCGCGCCACTGCCACGAACAGCTCGAGCGCCGCCCTGGCGTCGGAGACGATGCTGTAGTCCGGGGCGAACACGCGACCCACCTGGGTGGGCTCGATGTCGACGTGGACGAAGGTCCGTCCCCGCGTGTAGGTCTCGAGGTCGCCGGTGTGCCGGTTGGCCCAACGGTTGCCGATGCCGAGGACGAAGTCGGACTCGAGCATCGTGGCGTTGCCGTAGCGGTGGCTCGTCTGCAGCCCGACCATGCCGGCGTTGAGGTCGTGGTCGTCGGGGATCGTGCCCCAGCCCATGAGGGTCGGGACGACCGGGACGCCGGTGAGCTCGGCGAACTCGACGAGCAGGTCGGCCGCGTCGGCGTTGACCACGCCGCCACCGGCGACGAGCAGGGGTCGCTCACTGGCCTCGAGCAGGTCCAGCGCCTTCTCGACCTGGGCGCGGGTGGCCACCGGCTTGTACACCGGCAGCGAGGAGTAGGTGTCGATGTCGAACTCGATCTCGGCCATCTGCACGTCGATGGGCAGGTCGATGAGCACCGGGCCGGGCCGCCCAGACCGCATCAGGTGGAACGCCTGGGCGAAGGTGCCGGGCACCTGCGCCGGCTCGAGGACGGTCACCGCCAGCTTGGTGAGCGGCCTCGCGATCGAGGCGATGTCGACGGCCTGGAAGTCCTCCTTGTGCAGCTTGGCGACCGGCGCCTGCCCGGTGATGCACAGGATCGGGATCGAGTCGGCGCTGGCCGAGTAGAGCCCCGTGATCATGTCGGTGCCGGCGGGGCCGCTGGTGCCGACGCAGACGCCGATGTTGCCGGCCTTGGCCCGGGTGTAACCCTCGGCCATGTGGGAGGCGCCCTCGACGTGGCGGGCGAGGGTGTGGTGCAGCCCACCGTTGGTCTTCATCGCCTTGTAGAACGGGTTGATCGCGGCTCCGGGCAGGCCGAAGACGTGGGTCACCCCCTCCTTCTTGAGGATCTCAACTGCGGCCTGCGCCGCCGTCATGCGTGCCATGGTCGTGCTCCTGGTCTGCGTGGTTCGGTATGCCGGGTGGCTGGGTGTCTGGGGGGCCGGGTTCAGCTGGAGAGCCGGCCGGAGAGGCGCTCGACTCCGCGCAGCAGCCCGGAGTGGTCGAGGCCGCCGTCGCCGTTCGCGCGGGCGGAGGCCATCAGCTGGGCGACGAGGGCGCCGAGCGGTACGACGACACCTGCCTCCCGGGCCGCCGAGGTGACGATGCCCAGGTCCTTGTGGTGCAGGTCGATGCGGAAGCCGGGGGTGAAGTCGTGCTTGGCCATGTTGGTGCGCTTCTGGTCGAGCACCTTCGACCCGGCGAGCCCACCGCCGAGGACGTCGAGGGCTGCCTCGAGGTCGACGCCGTAGGCATCGAGGAAGACGACCGCCTCGGCGAGCGCCTGGATGTTGGCGGCCACGATGAGCTGGTTGGCGGCCTTGACCGTCTGCCCGGCGCCGCTGCCGCCCACGTGGACGACGGTCTTGCCGACCGCGTCGAAGATCGGCTCGGCCTCGGCGAAGTCGGCAGCGTCGCCACCCACCATGATCGACAGGGCCGCGTTCTTGGCTCCTGCCTCGCCACCGGAGACGGGGGCATCCAGCAGGCGGAAGCCCTTGTCCTTGGCCGTCTTCGCGAGCTCGACGGTGACATCGGGCCGGATGCTCGAGAAGTCGATGACCAGGGTCCCGGGGCGAGCGTGGGCGAAGACCCCACCGTCGGACAGCAACACGTCCTGGACGTCGGGGCTGTCCGGCACCATCACCGCGACCACGTCCGCCTCCGCGACGGCCTCGGCGGTGGAGGCTGCGCTGCGGCCCCCCGCGTCGACGAGCGGCTTGGCCCGCTCGGGGTTGGGGTTGTGGCCGACGACGTCGTGGCCGGCCTCCTGCAGGTGGACGGCCATGGGGCTGCCCATGATGCCGAGTCCGATGAAAGCGATGGTGCTCATGTGGTTCTCCTTGCTGGTCGTTCGCTGCGGGGTCAGGCGGAGCGGCGGCGCTCGCGCGGCAGCCAGTCGAAGCTCTCGGGCGTGGTCGCCGTGGTGGGCTTGTACTCCAGCCCCACCCACCCGGCATACCCACCGGCAGCGAGGTCGCCGAGGTGGCGCTGCAGGTCGAGGTCACCCGTGCCGGGCTCGCCCCGCCCAGGGGCGTCGGCGATCTGGACGTGACCGGTCCGGGCCACGTGGTCCCGGATGGCGGCGTCGAGGTCGTCGCCGTTGGCGGCGAGGTGGTAGAGGTCGAGGAGGAAGGCGACGTTGTCGGCTCCGGCCGCCCGGACGTCCTCGACGACGGCGACCGCGTCCGCGGCGGTGCGCAGCGGGTAGGGCTTGGGGCCGCTCACGGACTCGACGAGCACGGTCGCCCCGATGGCGCCGGCCGCCTTGGCCGCCAGCCCGATCGACTCACGGCCGAGCTCGTCCTGCTGGGCGGCGGCGACGCCGTCGACCCGGTTGCCGAACAAGGCGTTGAAGGCACCGACGCCGAGACGCTCGCCGATCCCCACGGTGACGTCGATGTTGTCGCGGAACTCCTGCGCCCGCGCCGGGATCGACAGCACGCCGCAGTCCGGGCCCGCCAGGTCGCCGGCGAAGAAGTTGAGGCCGACGAGGGAGACACCTGCGTCGGCGATGGCACCCACGAAGGCGTCGACGTCACGGTCGGCCGGGACGGGCTGGTCCGGCCACGGCCACCAGAACTCGACGGCGTCGAAACCGGCCGCCTTCGCGGCCGCGGGGCGCTCCAGGAGCGGCAGCTCGCCGAAGAGGATCGAGCAGTTCACCTCGTAGCGCAGTCCGTGGTCGGTCATCGTCATCGCCTTCCGTTATTCCGTATCGTGGAATCTTGTTTCCAACTAGTGAAAGGGTAGGAGACGGCGCGCGCCGGAGTCAACTGTTTGTTGAGGCCGTCTCAGGTCGCGGAAGGCAGGGCCCGGGCCCGTGGCGGCGCATCGCGAGCTCTGCCAGAGGACGAGGTCACCCGGAGGAGCCGGCGCGCTCCAGCAGCCGACGACCCGCTGAAACGGCCTCTGCGGCAAGGGAATGCTCCTCCGCGGTGGCCAGGCGGTCCCGCTCGACGACGGCCCGACCCCCGACGAGGAGCAGCTCCAGCGGCGGCGCGGAGCCGAGCACGAGGGCAGCCACCGGGTCGGCGACGCCTGCGTGGCCCAGGCCGTCCAGTCGCCAGAGCGCGATGTCGGCGAGCTTTCCCACCTCCAGCGACCCGATCTGGTCGTCCCAGCCCAGCACGCGGGCTCCGCCGATCGTCGCGAGCTCCAGCGCGTCGCGCACGCCCATCGCCTCGGGGCCGTCCTTCGCGCGGGCGAACAGGAGGGCGTGACGGGCCTCCTCGACGAGCGACGACGACTCGTTGGAGGCGGCACCATCCACGCCGAGCCCGACCCGTACGCCGGCGGCTCGCAGGTCCCGCGTCCGGGCGATCCCAGCCCCCAGCCGAGCATTGGACGAGGGACAGTGCGCCACACCCGTCCCTGTCGCGGCCAGCCGGGCGATGCCCGGCGCGTCGAAGTGGATGCCGTGGGCGACCCAGACGTCCTCGCCCAGCCAGCCCAGGGACTCGAGGTAGTCCACCGGGGTGCTGTGGAAGCGCTCGGCACAGTAACGCTCCTCGTCGAGGGTCTCGGCGAGGTGGGTGTGCAGCTGGACCCCCAGCTCGCGGGCCAGGACCGCCGACTCCCGCAGCAGGTCGGCCGTCACCGAGAAGGGCGAGCAGGGGGCGAGGCCCACGCGCAGGACAGAGTCTGGAGACGGGTCGTGGTGGTCGGCAACCGCCTGCGCGGACGCCGCCAGGATCGTGTCCAGGTCCTCCACCACGTGGTCGGGCGGCAGGCCGCCGGCGCTCTGCCCGAGGTCCATCGAGCCGCGGGTCGCCAGGAACCGCAGACCGATCCGCCGCGCGGCGTCGATCTCGGCGCCGAGGACATCACCGCCATCGGCGGGGAAGACGTAGTGGTGGTCCATCGACGTCGTGCACCCGGTGCGGGCCAGCCAGCCGAGCCCTGCGGCCGCCGCCGCACCCACCACGTCTTCGTCGAGACCACCCCAGACCGGGTAGAGCTCGGTCAGCCACTGGAAGAGGTTCGAGTCCACCGCCAGGCCGCGGGTGGCCCATTGGTAGAGGTGGTGGTGGGTGTTCACCAGCCCGGGGGTGGCCAGGCACCCGCTCGCCTCGACGACCCTGACCGCCGTCGCGGGCGGGACAGCCACCCCGGCATGCGGGCCGTCGGCGAATCGGCCGGGTGCGACCGCGACGATGCGCGAACCCTCCACCACCACGTGGCCCACGGCGTGCTCGGTCCGTGCGCCGTCCATGGTGGCCACGGTGCACCCGTCGAGGACGAGCCGGGACTGGACAGCCATGGTTCAGCTCCCGCGGTAGGTGGAGTAGCCGAACGGGTTCAGCAGCACCGGGACGTGGTAGTGCTCGGCTGCATCGGCGATGGTGAACGCGATGACGACCTCCGGGTAGAAGCCCGTCGTGCCCTGCCCGGCGAAGTACGGGCCGGTCGCGAAGGTGAGCCGGTAGTCCCCCGCCGCGAGGCGTTCGGGACCGATCGAGCCCACTCGGCCGTCGCCGTCGGTGACCCCCTCACCGATGGCACTGCCATCCGCGCCCCGGAGGACCACGGCGACGCCGACTCCCGGTCGACCGAGGCTGGTGTCGAGGACGTGCGTGCTGAGGGTTCCCATCAGGAAGCCACCTCTCGTAGTCGGATCAGGGCGATCTCGCGCAGCTGGGTCACGGTCTCGGCGCGTTCCGCGTCGTCCTCCTGGTCGAGTCGGCGACGCAGCTCGGCCAGGATCTCCGGGGCCGAGCGACCGGCAGCGCGGATGATGAACACCCGGCCGAAGCGCTGCTCGTATGCCGCGTTGCCCTCGGCGAGGGCGCGCGCCACATCCACGTCGCCCGGGTCGACCCCGGCCTGCTCCCGGGCGCTGGCCCGCGCGTTGTGGTCCGGCCCGGAGGCCCGCTCCCCGATCCGCGGGTGGCCGGCCAGGGCCGCGTCGAGCTCGTCGTCGGACAGGTCGCCGGCCGCGGTCGCCGCGCGTGCCTCCAGGGCCGGCCAGTCGGCATACGGCCGGCCCCGGAGCACCTCGTCGACCCAGCGGGTGACGGGCAGGCAGGCCCGCAGGGCCTCGCGCGCCCGCCCGTCGGGCAGGGAGTTGAGCTCCACCTCAGGACTCCACGGACCTGGTGCGGGCCGAGTGGATCGGGTTGGCGTCCGCGACCAGGTCGTCGAACCGGTAGCCGGCGATCTTCGCGATCTCCACGAGGGCAGCCGCGTGCTCCTGGGTCTGGGAGTTGTTCAGCCGTTCCCAGCCGGTGCGCAGGATCTGGTCGAAGGAGTCCCGGTCGCGCACGCACGTCACCAAGGGGAAGCCGAACCGGTCGCGGTACTGCGAGGTGAGGTCGGCCAGCTCGGTGTGCGACCGGTCGTCGAGCCGCGTCAGGCCGAGCGTCGACTGGTCGTGCAGCGAGTCCGCACCCTCGTCACCCTCGGCGACGCTCTCCGCTCCCAGGTCCGGGTAGGAGTCGATGAGCAGGCGCTGCTCCTCCTCGGTGGCGGAGAACAGCGCCTCCGAGAACGCGCTGCGCAGGTCGTTGGTGTCGGAGAAGGGCCGCGAGTCGTAGGCCCCCTCCACCACCCAGCGGGGTCCCTGGAACAGGGCGCCGAAGGTCTCGACGAACTCCTCGCGAGACATGTCGTTGACCTGGGACAGCCGGATGAGGGCGCCCGGGGCACCGGCGACCGCCGGGCCGCGGTCGGAACCCACGTGGTGGAACACGAAGTTGAGCACGATCGCGGTGATCGAGCCCAGCGTGATCCCGGAGCCGAGGATGATCTGGGCCCACGACGGCACCGCCTTGGCCACGTCGGGCTGTGCCGTGACGTAGAGCGCCAGGCCGATGCTCGTGGCGACGATGACCACGTTGCGGTGGTCGTGGAAGTCCACCCGGGACAACGTCTGGAAACCGACGACCGCGACGGTCGCGAACATCGCCAGGGCGGCGCCGCCCAGCACCGGGTGCGGGATACCGGCGACGATGGCACCGGCCTTGGGGATCAGCCCGATGATGATCATGATCAGGCCCGCGGTCGCCACGACGTAGCGGCTCTTGACCCGGGTGAGCCGCACCAGGCCGACGTTCTCCGCGAAGCAGGTGTAGGGGAAGGAGTTGAGGACGCCACCGAGGGTGGTGGCCAGGCCGTCGGCACGCAACGCACGGGCGATGTCCTCACGACCGATCCGCTTCTCGACGATCTCGCCGGTCGCGAAGACGTCGCCGGTGGTCTCCACCGCGGTGATGAGCATGACGACGATCATCGACACGATCGCGGCGACGGAGAACTTCGGCCACCCGAAGAAGAACGGGGTCGTGACCCCGACCCACCCCGACCCGCCCACGCTGTCGAAGTGCGCGTCGCCGAGCGCCCAGGCGATCAGGGTGCCGGCCACCAGGCCGACCAGGACCGCCACGGTCGCCATGAAGCCCTTGAAGATCCGCTGGATGGCGACGATGAGGAACAGGGTGCCCATCGCGTAGGCGAGGTTCTTGCCGCTGGTCGGGTCGAGGTCCGGCCCCGCCCCTCCGGCCGCATCGGCGGCGGCGACGGGCAGCAGCGCGATGCCGATGATGGTGATGACCGAACCGGTCACCACCGGGGGGAAGAACCGGATCAGCCGGCTGAAGTACGGGGCGATGAGGAAGGTGAACAGGCCCGCGACGATGACCGCGCCGTAGATGACGAGCAACCCGTCGGTGCCACCCCCGGCGGCGAGGCCGATGGCGATCATCGGCGACACGGCGGTGAAGGTCACCCCCTGCAGGAGCGGGAGCTTGACGCCGACCTTCCAGAATCCGACCGACTGGATGATCGAGGCGATGCCGCAGGTGAACAGGTCGGCGTTGATGAGGTGGATGAGCTCCGGCGTGCTCAGCCCGATCGCGCTGGCCAGCAGGATCGGCACGATGACCGCCCCCGCGTAGAAGGCCAGCACGTGCTGGAAGCCGTAGATGGCGAGCTTGGGGATGGGGAGGATCTCATCGACGGGGTGGCGTGAGGTCCGGGTGGCAGGAGTGGGTTCAGCGGTGGCCGTGCTCATCGCAGGCACCTTCCCTTCGGTTGTGAGGTGGCGCTAGGACTGGGTGGGTGAGGAGGGTCCGCGCAGCTCGCGCGCCTGGTCTTCGCTGACCATGACCGGTGGGCTCGCGGAGACCACCGAGGGTGACGGGCGCACCCCGCCGCCCATGACGTTGAAGAACAGGTTCAGGGCGACCGCGATGACGCTTGCGGCGCTGATGCCGGAGTCGAAGATGGTGGCGAACCACTCCGGGAACTGGTCGTAGAACGAGGGCACGGCGATGGGGATGACCCCGAACCCGAGGCCCGTGGCCACCAGGACGATGTTGAGGTTGCCCTCGTACTCCACCTTGGACAGGATCCGGATGCCGCTGGCCGCGACCGAGCCGAACAGGATGATCCCGGCACCTCCGAGCACCGGCAACGGCACGGCGGCGATGACGCGGCCCAGGACGGGCAGGAGCCCGAGGACCACGAGCACCGATCCCCCCGCCGTCACGACCCACCGGCTCTTGATGCCGGTGATCGCGACGACGCCGACGTTCTGCGCGAAGGCGCTGGCGGGGAAGCTGTTGAAGACGGGGGCGACGGCCGTCGCGAGCATGTCGGCCCGGAGCCCGTCGCCCACCCGCCTCGGACTGGTCTCGGTGCCGACGATCTCGCCCACGGCGAGGATGTCGGCGGTGGTCTCGGTCATGATGACCAGGATGACGATGACCATCGACACGATCGCGCCGAGCGCGAAGGTGGGCGCCCCGAAGTGGAAGGGAGTCGGGAGGGCCACGATGTCACCGGTCCCGACCTTGGAGAAGTCCGTCTTGCCCACCACGAGGGCGAACAGCGTGCCCACGACCATTCCCAGCAGGATGGACAGGCGGCTGACCGGGCCCTGGATGAGCCGCGACATCAGCAGGATGACCAGCAGCGTGAACGCCGCCAGCCCGATGTTGGACACCGAACCGTAGTCCGGCGCCTTGGCGTTGCCCCCCATGGCCCAGCGGACGGCCACCGGGAAGAGCGAGACCCCGATGACCGTGATGATGGTGCCGTTGACCACCGGCGGGAAGAACCGCACCACCTGGGAGAAGAAGGGGCTGATCGCCAGGCCGACGAGGCCGGCCACGATGATCGAGCCGAAGACCGCGGTGATGCCGCCGCTGCCCGTCGCGACGGCGACCATGGTCGACACACTGGCGAACGAGATCCCCTGCACGAGCGGGAGCTGGGACCCGAAGAAGGGGATGCCGACGCTCTGCAGGATCGTGGCCAGTCCGCTGACGAAGAGCGCGGCCGAGACGAGCAGGCCGATCTCGGGTCCGGTGAGGCCTGCAGCGCCACCCACGATGAGCGGCGGCGCGATCACCCCGCCGTACATGGTCAGGATGTGCTGCAGGCCATAGGCGAAGGTGGGCCCGAGCGGCAGCCGCTCGTCCTCGGGACGCTGACGTGTCGACGTTGACACACTCATGGTCGTGCTCTCTCTCTGGGAGGGGCTCAGCAGAAGCCGGGCACGGTGAGCCACGCATCGCCGGGGTCGGACCCCGCGTCGCGCTGCACCGTGGCCTCGATCAGGCCGTAGGGTCGGTCGGCGGCGATGAAGACCTCGCCGTCGTTCTCGAGGCCGAAGGGCTCGAGGTCGACGAGGAAGTGGTGCTTGTTGGGCGCCGAGAACTTGATCTCGGCGACCTCGGGGTGGGCTGCCAGCACGGCCGAGCCCATGGCGTACAGGCTCTCCTGGAGGGCGCGGCTGTACGTGGTCGCGAAGGTCTCCAGGAGGATGCGCCGGACGTCGTCGAACGTCGCGTTCCAGTCCACGCCCTCGGTCGTCTCGTAGCGCCACCGGGCGACGAGGGAGGTCGCGAGGATGCGGTCGTCGGCCTCCTGGAGGGTGGTGTAGTCGTCCTGGAGGAAGCCCTTGAACTCCGACCCGGTCGACTTGAGCACCACGAGGTCCTTCACGCCCGACACCACCCAGGCACGCGGGCTCTCGCCACTGCGGTCCTGGGTCACGACGGTGGTCCGGACCGACCCTCCGCGCTGGACGAAGGCGTGGTCGTGCCCGGCGCCACCGACCGGGATGCGGTCCCAGGCGTACTCCTCGACCTCGATGCGCGAGGCGGTCGCGGCCGGCGCGGCGTCGAGGAAGCGCGAGCCCAGGGCCAGGGCGTAGTCCTCGGGCGAGCTGACGCCGTGCTTCTTGGCGAAGGCGAACGAGGTGTTCTTCTGGGTGTCGGTGGGCAGCACGTTGGCCTGGTCCCCCGACTCGTGGGCGGCCCGGAAGTCGCCACGCAGGGACGTGGAGACGTTGAGGTCGCGGATCTCGTGGCGGTCGGTGTCGCGGTAGATGCGGACGACGCGGTTCTCCGACTTGCCGTACTGGTTGGGTCCGAGGACGAAGCTCATGACGATGACTCCTTGCGGGGCCCGGCAGCGGGCCGTGCGGCGGTGGGACGGCGGCGAGATGGCGATCGGCCAGGTATGCCGCGTGCTCGAGTCGAGCGAGAAACTTCCGGATTGCGGAATTCTATTTACGAATGATGGAACAATAAGTGTCCACCGGTCCGCGAGTCAACAGTTTGTTGAAGAATTTCCGGACGGCTCGCGGACCGCCGTGTCGCGGACCCTGTTCAGGTAGTTGTAGACCGTGAAGCGGGTCAGGCCAAGGGCCTGGGCCACCGTCTCGGCGCTGCGGCGCATCTCGAAGGCGCCACGCTCCTCCAGGAGCCGGACGGCGTGCTGCTTCTCGGCCCGGCTCAACGTCGCCAGCGCCCCACCGAGCTCCTCCTCCACCGAGGTGATGAGCCTGGCGAGCCCGTCGGAGAGGTCGGTGCCGTCGGGCTCGCCCTGACCGCCGGGGAGCCGGACGTGGAAGAGCACCTCGCCGAGCCACTCGACCGGGACGTCACCGGGCGCCGGGCGGCCCTCGACGACGATGCCGTCGACGCGCGCCAGCAGGGGACCCAGGGCGACGCGCAGCCCCACGGAGTCGCGTGAACGGGGGTCTGTGTCGTCAGGCATCGGTCCGGGCCTGCTCGACCTGCACGGTGATCCGCGTCGCGCCGTGGGTCAGGGCGGCCTGCAACGCCTCCGCGAGGGCGGGCACCACCTGGTCCGCCTCACCGTCCACCGAGGTGCCCAGCGGGCCCAGGTCGGGAGCCAGCCCGGCTCCCGTCAGGGCGTCGGCAGCGGCACTCACGTGGGCAGGCAGCTGCCCGTCCTCACCGTGGAAGGGCTCGGTCGTGAACTCAACGCGCACCCGCATACGGCTCACGCTACTTCGCGCGACGGGCCAGCACGTCCAGTCGGCGTCGGTCGATTCCTGTCAGCGCGACGACCTCGTCGTCGTCGGTGGCACCGCAGTCGAGGCCGCGGACCACGAAGTCGGCCAGCGCCCGGGCGGTGGCCGGTTCGTCCATCACACCCGAATCCACCTGTCCCACATAGTTCTTCAGCCGTCGTGCCGCAGCGGGAAGCCCCTCACGGTAGAAGGCGTAGGTCGCGGCATACCGACTCGGCAGCTGGGCCGGGTGCAGGTCCCAGCCCTGGTAGTAGCCGCGCTCCAGCGAGCGCCGCACCAGCCGCGCGTGCAGCGCCCAGGCGGCGTGCACCTCCTCTCGCCCACCCACCGGGAGGATGTTGGTCGAGCCGTCCGACAGCCGTACCCCGGTGCCCGCCGCCGCGACCTGCATGACGGCCTTGGCGTGGTCGGCGGCCGGGTGCTCCATCGACTGGTGCGCCGCCGCGATCCCGCAGGACGCGGAGTAGTCGTAGGTGCCGTAGTGCAGCGCCGTGCAGCGCCCTGCCGAGGCGTGCACCATCCGCGCGACGAGGGCCGTGCCGTCCGGGCCGAGGATGGACTGCGGCGTCTCCACCTGGATCTCGAAGCCGATCGCCCCGGCCGGCAGGCCCAGCCCGGGCTCGAGCACCTCGCACGCGTGGACCATCGCCTCGACCTGCTCGACCGAGGTGACCTTGGGCAGGGTGACCACGAAGCCGTCCGGCAACGACCCGTCGTCCGCCAACGCCTCGACGAACGCCGCCAGGGTGCGCACCCCGCGGTCCCGGGTCGGGGCCTCGAAGCTCTTGAACCGGATGCCGTGGAAGGGCGCCGCCCTCCCGTCCGCGATCGAGGCGGCCAGCTCCCCCGCGGCGGCGGCCACCGCCGCGTCCTCCTCGGCATCCGGGCGTGCGCCGTAGCCGTCCTCGAAGTCGACGCGCAGGTCCTCGACGGGCTCGCGCTCGAGCTTGGCCCGCACCCGGGGGACCACCGCGCCGGCCAGCTCCGGGGGGAGCCCGAGGACGGCGGCGAACTCGGCGTCGCTGCCGCCGTGCTCGGCCAGCACGTCGAGGGCCTCGCGCCCCCAGCGGGGGACGAGCCCGGCGTCGTAGCGGTCGGCCGGAACGTAGACGGTGTGCACCGGCTGGCGGTCGGGACGCTCGCCGGGGAAGTCCCGCGCGAGCGCGGCGTCGGCCTCCGCCAGCCGGGTGTCGAGGTCGTGCAGCAGTGCCGTGGGGTCGTAGGTCACGAGCGTGCCACCTTGGCGTGCTCGTCGTGACGGCTCGGGGCCCCGGCCGCCGCCCGCACCGCCGCGGCCACGGCCGGCGCGACGTCGGGGTCGAAGACGCTGGGGACGATGAAGCTGGCGTTGAGCTCGTCGGGGCTCACGCAGTCGGCGATCGCCCGCGCGGCGGCGATCATCATCTCGTCGTTGATGTCGCTGACCCCGGCGTCGAGCAGGCCGCGGAAGAAGCCGGGGAAGGCCAGCACGTTGTTGATCTGGTTGGCGTAGTCCGAGCGCCCGGTCGCCACGACGGCAGCGTGGTGGCTGGCCTCCACGGGGTCGACCTCCGGATCGGGGTTCGCCAGGGCGAAGACGATCGCCTGGTCGGCCATCGTGGCGATGTCGTCACCGTCGAGCAGGTTGGGGGCCGAGACCCCCACGAAGACGTCCGCCCCGGCGAGGACCTCCTTGAGGGTGCCCTGGACACCGCGCGGGTTGGTGTGGTCGGCGATCCAGCCGCGGAACTCGTCGCGGTGCTCGGCGGTGGGGTCGAGGGCGCCATGGCGGTCGCACCCGATGATGTCGGTGGCCCCCTGCGCATCGAGCAGCCGGATGATCGCGTGACCGGCAGCGCCGACGCCCGAGACGACGATGCGCACGTCCTCGAATCGTTTGCCCACGACCCGCAGGGCGTTGGTGAGCGCCGCCATGACGACGATGGCCGTGCCGTGCTGGTCGTCGTGGAAGACGGGGATGTCGAGCTCGGCACGCAGCCGGGCCTCGATCTCGAAGCAGCGGGGTGCCGAGATGTCCTCGAGGTTCACCCCGCCGTAGACCGGGGCGATCGCCTTGACGATCATGATGATCTCCTCGACGTCCTGGGTGTCGAGGCAGACGGGCCAGGCATCGACGCCGGCGAACTGCTTGAACAGCGCCGCCTTGCCCTCCATCACCGGCAGGGCGGCGGCCGGCCCGAGGTTGCCGAGGCCGAGCACCGCCGAGCCGTCGGTGACCACGGCGACGGTGTTGCGCTTGATGGTCAGGCGGCGCGCGTCCTCCGGGTTCTCGGCGATCGCCAGGCACACCCGCGCGACCCCGGGCGTGTAGGCGCGGGACAGGTCGTCGCGGTGCTTCAGCGGCACCTTGGGCACGACCTCGAGCTTGCCGCCGAGGTGGAGCAGGAACGTGCGGTCGCTCACCTTGCGCACGGTCACGCCCGGGACGGCCGCGATCTCGGCGGTGATCCGGTCGGCGTGCTCCTCGTCCGAGGCATTGCACGTGACGTCGACGACGAAGCGCTCGTTGCGCGACTCGACCACGTCGAGGGCGGTGAGGGCGCCACCGGCCGCCGCGACCGCAGCGGCGAGGGCGCCCGTGGTGTCGATCGCCGCCGGGGCCTCGGCGCGCACGGTGATGGAGTAGCCGGGGGACGGAGCAGACATGCGAAAGGCCTCCTAGGCACGACGTATTCTGTATCGTGGATATTATCTTCTGTTGAGCGGAATTGTTAGCCCTGGTCCATTCTCCGGTCGTCGGCCCCGCACGGTCCGGGCCGGTAGACTGGCCCCCGCAACATGGTGTGCCGGGAAGCCTGGTCGGCGTCGCCGTCGTGAGACGGCGTTCTTCCTCGACCGCCAACACCGAAGGGCCTCCCGCGTGAGCCTGCCACCCCTGCGTCCCCGCCTGTTCCACCGCTCGAGCTGGAGCGAGGCCCAGTACGTCGCCACCGCCCTGCGCACCGAGACCGTCGGCGGGGCGCTGCTCCTCGCGGCGGCCGTCGCCGCCCTCGTCTGGGCGAACACGCCGTGGCACGACGCCTACACGGCACTGCGCGACCTGACCGTGGGCCCCCACGCGCTGCACCTCGACCTCACCCTCGGGGAGTGGGCGGGCGACGGGCTGCTCGCCATCTTCTTCTTCGTCGCGGGGCTGGAGCTCAAGCGCGAGTTCCTCGTCGGTGAGCTGCGCAGCCCGGCCAAGGCCGCCGTGCCGGTGGCCGCCGCCCTCTGCGGGGTCGCGGTCCCCGCCCTCGTGTATGCCGGGACCGTGCTCGTGACCGGCGGGGACAGCGCAGCCCTCAGCGGCTGGGCGATCCCGACCGCGACCGACATCGCGTTCGCCCTCGCCGTGCTGGCCGTCATCGGCACGCACCTGCCTTCGGCCCTGCGCAGCTTCCTGCTCACCCTGGCCGTCGTCGACGACCTCGTGGCGATCACCATCATCGCGATCTTCTACACCTCCGACCTCAACCTCGCCCTGCTCGCGGCGTCGCTGGTCCCCCTGGCGGTCTTCGCCTGGCTCGTCCAGCACCGCATCGCCCGGGCCTGGCTCCTGGTGCCGCTGGCCTTTGCCGTGTGGGCCCTGGTCCACTCGTCGGGCATCCACGCGACGGTGGCCGGGGTGCTCCTCGGGCTCACGGTGCCGGTCCGCCCGCGCAGCAGCGTCTCCAGCCTGAGCACGCTCGAGGCCGATGTCGATGTCGCGCACCGTTTCGAGCACCGCCTGCGGCCCCTGTCGGCCGGCGTCGCCGTGCCCGTCTTCGCGTTCTTCGCCGCCGGGGTGACCGTCGTGGGTGGGGACCTCGGGGCCGCCCTGACCGACTCCGTCGTCATCGGTGTCGTCGCCGCGCTGGTGCTCGGCAAGCTCCTCGGGGTGCTCGCCGGCACCTGGGGCGTCGCCCGGTTCACCCGGGCCGAGCTCGACGACGACCTGTCCTGGTGGGACGTGCTGGGGTTGTCGCTGTTGGCCGGCATCGGGTTCACCGTGTCCCTGCTCATCAGTGAGCTCGCCTTCGCCGGCGATGAAGCCACCCTCGAGCACGCCAAGCTGGCGGTGCTCATCGGGTCGCTCCTGTCCGCGGTCCTCGCGGCAGTCGTGCTGCGGCGCCGCAACACCGTCTACCGCAGGATCGAGGAGGTCGAGTCCCGTGACAGCGACGGGGACGGCATCCCCGACTGCTACGAGGTTCAGGCCAGCGCGAAGTAGCGCAGCCAGAGGTAGCCCCAGGAGATGGTGACGGTCACGAAGGCGACCACCAGCCCATACTTGGTGAACGTCCAGAAGCTGATCGGGTGACCGTTGCGCGCCGCGATGCCGAGGATGACGACGTTGGCGCTGGCGCCCACCGCCGTGGCGTTGCCGCCGAGGTCGGCGCCGAGCGCGAGCGCCCACCAGAGCGAGTCGTGCTGCGGATCGGCCCCCACGGGACCTGCGAGGTCCTTGATGATGGGGGCCATCGTCGCGACGTAGGGGATGTTGTCGACGATCCCCGACAGCACGGCCGACCCCCCGATCACCACCGAGCTGGCCAGCAGCAGCTTGTCGCCCACGGCGTCGGTGAGCGCCCGGCCGATGCTCTCGACGACCCCGGCCTCGACCAGGGCGCCGACCATGATGAACAGGCCGCCGAAGAAGACCAGCGTGGACCACTCGACCTCGGCCAGGTAGTCGGACGGCTCCATGCGGGAGACCGCCACCGCGGCACCGGCGCCGAGCAGGGCCACCACCGACGGCTCGAGGTGCAGCGCCGAGTGCGACACGAAGCCGACCAGGACGAGCGCGAGGATGACGAGCGCGCGGACGAGCAGCCCCTTGTCCTCGATGGCCTCCCGCTCGTCGAGCTCCATGACGGCCTGGACCTTCGCCTCGTCGTAGGTCAGGGCCGACCGGAACAACACCCGGCAGAGCCCGATGAAGACGATCAGCAGGATCACGACGATCGGGCCCATGTTCACCACGAAGTCGTTGAACGACAGCCCCGAGCGGCTGGCGATGATGATGTTCGGCGGGTCTCCGACAAGGGTCGCCGCGCCACCGATGTTGGAGGCCATCGCCTCAGCCAGGAGGAACGGCACCGGCTTGATGCCCAGCCGGTCGCAGACGAGCAGGGTGACCGGCGCGACGAGCAGCACCGTCGTGACGTTGTCCAGCAGCGCCGATGCGACCGCGGTGATGACGATGAGCATGGCCATCACCGCGAACGGCTTGCCCCGCGCCCGCTTGGCCGCCCAGATGGCGACGTACTCGAAGATCCCGGTCTGGCGGAGCACGCCGACGATGATCATCATCCCCAGGAGCAGGAAGATGACGTTCCAGTCGATGCCCGTCTCCTCGCTGAAGAACGAGGTCTTCGCGTTGGCGACGCCGAGCACCACCATGGCGGCGGCCCCCCAGAGCGCCGCAGCGACCCGGTGGATCCGCTCGGTGGCGATCAGGACGTAGGCAGCCAGGAACGCCGCGATGACCAGCGAGGTCGTCATGAACTGGTGGTCCCTTCGGGCAGGACGGCGCGCAGGAGTCGGCTCACGGTGATCACCCCGAGGATGGTGTCGCCATCCTGGACGATGGCCAGCGGGCTGCGCATCCTGGCCATCACGGCGGCCACCTCGATGGACGTCGCGTCCGGGTCGACCACCGGCAGCTCGGCGTGCTCCTTGGGATCGGGCAGCAGGTCGCGGACGACCTTGCCGGCCAGCTGGCTGAACAGCTCGTCAGAGGTCTTCTCGTCGTAGACCCGGCACAGCCTCGGGTCCTCCTGGACGTAGCGCGGGATCGCGAAGCGCAGCACCTGCGACCCGGGCAGGATCGTGCGCGCCCGTCCGGAGTCGTCGAGGACGACGATGCCGGGCCGCCCGCTCTCGGCCATGGTGCGGGCGGCATCCAGCGCGTCGGCGGACTCCCGCACCGCGGGGAACTCCTGGGCCAAGTCCCTGGCTCTCATGGCATACCTCCTGGCCGGCGCCGGTGCGCCGATCGCGTCCGGCGAGTCTAGGGGGCGGCGGTCGGCGGGCGCTGGCCCGCTCCGACTGGGTAGGGTCGTCGGGCGGGGCGGTTCCGCGAAATGGGAGGTAGCAGCACATGACCACAGCCAAGGACCCCGCTGTCGAGCGCACGCTCGGGCAGCTGGTGGCCGATGCCACCCACGACATGTCGACCATCGTGCGCAGCGAGATCGCGCTCGCCAAGGCCGAGATCACGACCGAGGCCAAGACCGCGGCCAAGGGCGCCGGCATGTTCGCCGCCGCCGGGTTCGTCGGCCTGCTCGGGCTGATCTTCCTCTTCCACACGATCGTGGCGGTGCTGGACATCTGGCTGCCGGAGTGGGCCGGGTACCTCATCACCACCGGACTGTTGTTCCTCGTGGCTGCGATCCTCGTGGTGGTCGGGCGCAACAGCATGAAGGCGATGAAGGGCAAGCCCGAGCGGACCATCAAGAACGCCCAGGACACCATCGCGACCCTCAAGTCGGGCTCCTGAGGGCGACTCGTCAATCGTGCTGACCGGCCCACCCACCGCATGAGCCCCGACGCCTCGATGGCCCTCATCGAGGGCCCCTGGGAGCACCGCTTCGTCGCCGCGAACGGCGCCCGCTTCCACGTCGCCGAGCAGGGCGAGGGACCGGTCGTCCTGCTCCTGCACGGCTTCCCCCAGTTCTGGTGGGCGTGGCGCCACCAGATGGCTGCCCTCGCCGCAGCGGGCTACCGGGCCTGCGCGATGGACCTGCGTGGCTACGGCGCCTCCGACAAGCCGCCCCGTGGCTACGACACCCGCACCTCGGCGACCGACGTCGCGAGCGTGCTGCGGTCGCTCGGGGCCTCACGTGCCGTCATCGTGGGGCACGGCTGGGGTGGGTGGATCGCGTGGAGCATGCCGACGCTGCAGCCCACGGTCACCCGCGCGATCGCCTCGCTGTCGATGCCGCATCCCCTCATCTTCCGCAAGGCGTCGTTCACCAGCCCGGGTCAGGCCCGTGCCAACGCCTACCTCGCCGGGCTTCAGCGACCCTTCGTGCCGGAGCGGCAGATGACGGTCAACGGCGGCTACGTCCAGCGGATGCTGCGCGAGTGGGCCTCCCCCGAGGGCATCTGGCCCTCACCAGAGGAGGCCCGCACCTACGCCGAGGCCATGGCCCTGCCCTTCGTCGCGCACTCCGCCGCGGAGTACTACCGGTGGGTCGTGCGCAGCCAGGTCCGCCCCGACGGCTGGCGCTTTGCCGCCAGCATGCGGGCCACGATCAGCGTGCCGGTGCTGGAGCTCCACGGCGAGCGGGACCAAGCGGTGCTGCCGTCGACCGCCAGGGGGTCCGAGGCCTTCTGCAGCGGGCCGTTCGAGAAGAAGCTCCTTCCGGGGGTCGGGCACTTCCTCCCCGAGGAGGCCCCCGACAGGGTCAACGAGCACCTGCTCGCCTGGCTCGCCACCCTGCCCTGACCGCATGGTCGGGCCCAACCCCCTCGACGGGCATGCCGGTCAGCCGGCGACGCACGCGCCGGTGTCGACTGGGGAGGAGGCGCTGGACGCGGCATCCAGGACCGGCTGGGCCTCGTCCATCGTCAACGCGTAGCCGGTGCTGTCGTCGTCGAGGGACTTGGCGAAGATGACCCCGACCACTCGACCGTCGGTCGAGAGCAGCGGGCCGCCGGAGTTGCCGGGGCGGACCTGCGCGAAGAGGGAGTAGACCTCGCGCGTGGTGCCGGGGTGGCCGTAGATGTCGGAGCCACGGGCGTTGACGACCTCGCGCACCCGGGCCGCGTCGAGGCGGTAGGGCCCGTCGAGCGGGAAGCCGGCCACGACACCGCCGTCACCCCGGGACAGGTCCGGGCCCTGCGGCAGTGGTTGCGCGGGCAGCCCCGGCACCGCGAGCACCGCGAGGTCGCGCTTGGCGTCGAAGATGACCACGCGTCCGGTGTAGGAGCGTCCGGTGCCGCGGACGCGGACGGTGGCCCGGTCCATACCGGCCACGACGTGGGCGTTGGTGACCACGCGCTCCCGGGCCACCACCCAGCCGCTGCCCTCCTGGCCCCGGTTGCAGTCGGCCGCGACCCCGGTGATCTTGATGATGGACGCGCCGGCGGCGCGGACCCCGGCGGTGTCGGCGACGGCCGGGTCGGGCGGCGCCACGGGCGCGATCCGCTCGGCCTCGAGTCCGTCGAAGACGCGGGGGAAGCCCTCCCGGTCGAGCACCTCGCGGAAGCCGGCGAACAACCGCGAGGTCTCGGGGGGGACCACCGTGTCGATGGCCCGCAGCACCCGCGACTCGCCGATGGCCTTCGCGATCGGCGCGGGGGCACCACCGCGCAGCGCACCGGCGATGAACCAGACCAGCACGCCGGCGGAGAGCACGACCGCGATCGCCCCGAGGGCCGCGTCGAAGGCCTGGGCCGGCTTGATCCGCAGCTGCGAGCGCAGCCTGCTGCCGAGGGCCACTGCCAGCGCCTGCCCGGTCGAGGCCAGGATGAACACACCGGCGATGAGCACGACAGCGCGCAGCAGGGGCACGGCCTCGAGCGCACTCCAGTTCTGGATCGCGAGCGGCAGCAGCCACATGGCGATCGCCCCACCGGTGAGGAAGCCCGCGAGGGAGAGCACGCTGACGACCAGACCCTGTCGGTACCCGGTCACGCCGTAGCTGACGAACAGCAGGATCAGGAGGTAGTCGAGGACGGTGAGTCCGAGGAACATCAGGCTCGGCCTTCCGTCGCAGTCTTGGTGAGGGCGTCCTCGCGGCCACCGGGTCGGTAGCGCGCTGGCAGGGGTCGCTCCACGCTACGGTCCCACGGACGGGTCAGCCCGCCGAAATCGAGGACCGCGGACAGCAGCCCGGCGGTGAAGCCCCAGACGAAGAGGCCGTCGAACTCGAAGCCGGGACCGACGTACCCACTCGGGTGGGTGACGGTGAAGCGTGCGGAGGGTTCGAGCAGGTCGGCGAGCGGGGCGCGGACGGCACGGTGCACCTCGGCGGGGTCGATGCGGTCGACCGGGCCTGGCTCGCGCCACCACCCGAGCACGGGGGTCACGACGAACTGGCGGGGGCTGAGGTAGATCTCCGGCAGCTCGGCCACGACGTCGATGGTCTCGGGGTCGATGCCGACCTCTTCGTGGGTCTCGCGCAGCGCCGCAGCGGAGTCGGAGGTATCGGCCGGCTCACGCTTGCCGCCGGGGAAGGAGATGTCACCCGGCTGGGTGCGCAGGGTGTGGGCACGCTCGGTGAGCACGACGTCCTCGCCGCCACCGGTGGCAGGCCCGAAGAGCAGCAGCACGCTGGATCTCCGCCCCCCACCAGGGGGCGGCGCGAACCGGTCGAAGAACCCCTCGTCCGCTCCGGCGATCCCGCGGTGTGCGCGGTCGAGCCACGAGGGGCGCGAGGGGCGCGTCGGGGTCACGATGTGCTGGCTCCGGGGGTCGAGGACGGGGAGGTGGCCGAACCAGGGACCACGGCCGCGGCCGCCACCGCCCCGGGCGCCAGTTCGTACTTCAACAGTTTCGTCGCCTGGGCCGGATCCGTCTCACCGATTCCGTAGGACGGACACCACTGCGCCACCGGGCAGGCACCGCAGGCCGGCTTGCGGGCGTGGCACGTGCGGCGGCCGTGGAAGATCAGGACGTGCGAGAGCATCGTCCACTCCTTGCGGGGGATCAGGGCCCCGACCACCTGCTCGACCTTGACCGGGTCCTCCTCGTCGGTCCACCCGAACCGACGCGCCAGGCGCCCGAAGTGCGTGTCGACGGTGATGCCGGGGACGTCGAAGGCGTTGCCGAGCACGACGTTCGCCGTCTTGCGCCCCACTCCCGGCAGGGTCACGAGGTCCTTGAGCCTGGGCGGCACCTCGCCGTCGAAGCGCTCGACGAGCGCGGCGCCGAGCTTCATCACCGAGTTGGTCTTGGCCCGGTAGAAGCCGGTCGGCTTGAGCAGCGTCTCCATCTCCTCGCGGTCGGCACCAGCGAGGGCGGCCGCGTCGGGGTAGCGCGCGAACAGGCGTGGCGTCACGGTGTTGACCATGACGTCCGTCGTCTGGGCGGACAGCACCGTGGCCACGAGGAGCTGCAACGGGGACTCGAAGTCGAGCTCGCAGTGGGCGTAGGGGTAGCGCTCGTGCAGGACGCGGTACATCTTCCGGGCGCGCCGGGTCAGGGCGACCGGGGACTCCTCACGGGTGGTGGCAGACACCCCAGCAGCCTACGGGTCGGGGCTGACGTCGACATGGCACACTGTCGCCCGTGGATCACGACGTGGTGAGAAGAGCCCCGCTGTTTGCAGCACTCGACGAAGAGGCCTCCTCGACGCTCATGGGCTCGATGACGCAGACCCGCCTCGAGCGCGGCGACGTGCTGTTCAACGAGGGCGACCAGGGCGATCGGCTCTACGTCATCCACGAGGGGAAGATCAAGCTCGGGCGGCGCAGCAGCGACGGCCGGGAGAACCTCGTCGCGATCCTCGGGCCGGGCGAGATGTTCGGCGAGCTGAGCCTGTTCGACCCGGGCCCGCGCACCATGACGGCGACCGCGGTCGCCGAGACCCAGCTCCTCGGGCTGGGCAACGAGGACCTCAACGGGCTGCTCGCCGGGCGACCGGCGGTGGCCAAGGTGCTGCTCGCGGCGCTGGCCCAGCGGCTGCGGCGCACCAACGAGAACCTCGCGGACCTCGTCTTCACCGACGTGCCCGGCCGGGTCGCCAAGGCCCTGCTCGACCTGTCGGCGCGCTTCGGCCGCCCTGTCGAGGAGGGCGTGCTCGTGGCCCACGACCTCACCCAGGAGGAGCTCGCCCAGCTCGTCGGCGCCTCCCGCGAGACGGTCAACAAGGCGCTGGCTGACTTCGCCTCCCGGGGCTGGCTGCGGCTCGAGGCCCGTGCCGTGCTGATCATGGACGTCGAGCGGCTCAAGCGCCGCGCCCGCTGACCGCCCCCTTCTCCCGCCCCCTCTTCCGCCGAGATGGATCCTGGTCACAGGATTCGCCGGCGTGTCGTGTGACGGGGATCCATCTCGGCGGGAAGGGGAGGGGTCTCGGCGGGAAGGGGAGGGGTCAGCGCAGGTAGTCGAGCTGGGCCGCCACGCTCTGGGCGGCGGCCGGCCAGACCTCGCGGGGCACCTCGGCATACACCCGCTCCACCACGTCCTGGACCCCGGTGGCGCCGTCGGCGAGCGCCTGGCGCACCTGCTCGAGCCGCTCGGCGCGGTGGTGGCGGTAGAACGCGACCATCGCCGCGGCGTCCGGCACCACGGGCCCGTGGCCGGGCAGGATCGAGGTCACCGAGCCGCCACCGGTGAGGTCCGCGATCCGCTCCAACGACGCGAGGTATGCCGCCAGCTCGCCATCGGGGTGCGCGACCACCGTCGTGCCGCGGCCCAGGACGGTGTCGCCGGTCAGGAGGGCGTGGTCGGCGGGCAGGGCGAAGGACAGCGAGTCCGCGGTGTGGCCGGGGGTCGCCACCACCCGCAGGTCCAGGCCGCCCACCTGCACGAGGGCGCCGTCAGCGAGGTCGTCGTGGCCACGACCGACCGCCCGGGTGGGTGCTCCGGTCAGCTCCGCGAAGCGATCAGCGCCCTCCGCATGGTCGGCGTGACCATGGGTGAGGATGGTCTGGGTCACTCGGGCGCCTCGCTCGCCGACCGCCGCCAGGACCGCCTGCAGGTGCGTCTCGTCGAGGGGACCGGGGTCGATGACCACGGCCTCGGTGGAGCCGGGTTCGAGCAGGACCCAGGTGTTGGTGCCGTCAAGGGTCATCGGACCGGGGTTGGGGCACAACACGCACAGCGCCCGCTCGGTGACCTTGCCGCCGCGCCACTCCCCCGGCGCAGCCGAGGGGGCCGGCGGGGTCGCGGATGGGGGTGTGGTCACCGCGGGAGCTCCGCGCGCAGGACCAGGCCGTCCCCGGTGTCGACCAGCTCGGGGCAGACCATGGCGATCGGCGGTCGCTCGGCGATGAAGGCTGCGGCCGACCGGGCCAGCGTGACCTCCTCGACGCTGACGAGGGTGGGCGGCAGCATCAGCGCCTCACCGCGGCGCCACGCGTCGAGGAGCTGGGCCGGGTCGACCCAGTCGGCGACGTCGGCCTCGGAGGTCTGGTCGTCGGCCCGCTGCCCCTCGGGGACTGCCGCGCTGAAGAAGCGGGTGTCATAGCGGCGCGGCTCGAACTCCGGGGTGATCCAGTGGCCGCGGTAGCCGAGCAGGTCCGAGCGCAGCACCAGCTCGTGCTCCCTGAGCACCTCGGACAGCGACGCCTCCCGCTCCAGCAGGCGACGGCGCTGCTCGCGCCAGTGGTCGTCGGCGACGTCAGCGATCACCGAGTCGGGCGACGCGCCGGCGAGCAGCACCCCGCACTCCTCGAAGACCTCGCGCACCGCAGCCGCCACGAGCTCGCGGGCGGTGGCCTCGTCGACGGCCAGCAGGGTGGCCCAGTCGGCCGGCGACGGTCCCGCCCAGGGCAGCTCGGCGTCGGCGTCGCGCGGATCCACTCCCCCGCCGGGGAACACCATCATCCGGGGCGCGAACGCCATGGTGGACACCCGGCGCAGCATGAAGACCTCGACGCCGGCCGGTGCGTCGCGGACGAACATCACCGTGGCGGCGGCGCGGACCGGCCTGCGCGGCTCGTCACCGGCGGCGGCAACCGGGTCGGCGAGCCACGCCTCCGCCCGCGTTCGCAGCGGCGGTGACTCACCGATCGGGAAGTCGCGCAGCACCAACGGGTCAGTCGTCGGCGAGGGCGACGACGATCTCGACCTCGACGGGGGCATCGAGCGGCAGCACGGCCACCCCGACGGCCGACCGGGCGTGGATGCCCGCGTCGCCGAACGCCTTGCCGAGCAGCTCGCTCGCGCCGTTGATGACGCCGGGCTGCCCGGTGAAGGACGGGTCGGACGCCACGAACCCGACGACCTTGACGACCTGGGTGACCTTGTCGAGGTCACCGACGATCGACTTCACGGCCGCGATGGCGTTGAGGGCGCAGACCTCGGCGAGCTTCGCCGCATCCGCCGGCGGCACCAGCCCGTGGCCGTCGCCGACCTTGCCGGTCTGCACGAGGGCGCCGGACACCATGGGCAGCTGCCCCGAGGTGTAGATGCGGCGGCCGTCCTGGATGGCGGGCACGTAGGCGGCGACGGGCGTGGCCACCTCGGGCAGGGTCAGGCCGAGCTCGGCCAGCCGGTCTTCGACAGCACTCATGTCAGGCCTTCTCTCGCTTGAGGTAGGCAACCAGCCCGTTGCCGTCGGGTCCGGTGAGGACCTGGACCAGCTCCCAGCCGTCCTCACCCCACTGGTCGAGGATCTGCTTGGTGGCGTGCACGATGAGGGGCACGGTGGCGTACTCGAACTTGCGCATGCCCTGCACCCTACCGACCCACGGGGCGGGCCCCGCGCTGGCAGGATGACCGCATGGCCCGCGACCCGATCTCCGTCCTCGACGAGCGCGCCCCGGCGCCGACCCGCACCGTGGCCTACGGCCAGGACCCGGCCCAGGTCTACGACGTGCGCCTCCCCGCCCGCACGACGAGGGAGCTGACCGTCGTGGTGGTCCACGGTGGCTTCTGGCGCGCCGAGTTCGACCGGGTGCACGCGGGCCGGCAGGCGCAGGCGTTCGCCGACGCAGGCTTCCCCACCGCCTCCATCGAGTACCGCCGTCCCGGGATGGCCGGCGGCGGCTGGCCCGGCACCGCGTACGACGTCCGAGACGCCGTGGTCTCCATCGGCGCCGACCCCGACCTCGCCCAGCCCCTCGTGCTGGTGGGGCACTCCGCCGGTGGCCAGCTCGTCGCCTGGGCTGCGTCGCAGCCGTGGGCCCACGGGCTGCGGGGCGTCGTGAGCCTGGCCGGGGTGCTGGACCTGGGCCACGGGCAGTCCACCGGCGTCGGCGACGGCGCCATCGAAGCCTTCCTGGGCGGCACCCCCGACGAGGTGCCCCAGGCGTATGCCGAGGCCGACCCGGCTCGCCTCGTGCCCGCCATCCCTGTGGTCATGGTCCATGCGCGCGACGACGACGTGGTGCCGTTCGAGCTGAGCGAGCGGTATGCCGCGACCCACCGCGGTCCGAACGTGCGACTCGTGACGGTGCGCGAGGGGGGTCACTTCGGCCTCATCGACCCCGAGCACCCGGCCTTCGCCGAGGTCCGCTCGGCCGTGGACCTGCTCGCCTCCTAGGCTGGAAGCATGCCCGCGCCCGCCCATGACCTCTCGCAGGTCCGCCTGCACGTGGTCACGGGCAAGGGCGGCACGGGCAAGACCACCGTCGCTGCTGCCATGGCGCTCGCGCTGACCCGCCAGGGCAAGCGGGTCCTGCTCGCGGAGGTCGAGGGCCGCCAGGGCATCGCCCAGACCTTCGACGTCGGACCCTTGTCGCACACCGAGACCCGGATCCTGCACGACCGCACCGGTGGTGAGCTGTGGGCCCTGTCGGTGGATGCCAAGGAGTCCCTGCTGGAGTACCTCCAGAAGTTCTACAAGGCCGGACGCGCGTGGTCGGTGCTCGAGCGTTTCGGGGCGGTCGACTTCGCCACCACCATCGCGCCGGGGCTGCGTGACGTCCTGCTCATCGGCAAGGTCTACGAAGCCGCCGGCCGGCGGTCCGCGAAGGGGGGCGTCCCCCCGTCCTACGACGCCGTCGTGCTCGACGCCCCACCCACCGGGCGCGTCGTGCGCTTCCTCAACGTCAACGCCGAGGTCGCCGACGTGGCCAAGGTCGGCCCGATCCGCTCGCAGGCCGACTCCATCACCCGCATGCTGCGCAGCCACACCACCGCCGTGCACGTGGTGACGCTGCTGGAGGAGATGCCGGTGCAGGAGACCGTCGACGCGGTCCGCGACCTGCGGGCCGCGTCCCTGCCGGTCGGGGCCATCGTCGTCAACCAGGTGCGGGCCGCGGTCCTCGGCGACCGGGCGGCGCGGTCGGTGCGGACCGGGCGGGCCGGTCGCAGCGGCCGGCTCGTGGACGGCGTCGCGGCCGACCTCTCCACGGCGGGAGTCAAGGTCTCACCCGGGCTCGTCGACGGGCTCCTCGCCGACGCCCGCCAGCACATCGCCCGGGTCGAGCTCGAGGCCGAGCAGGATGCCGTCCTCACCGGTCAGGGCCGGCTCACCGTCCGGCTACCGCTCCTGTCCGAGGGCACCGAGGGCGGCGGCATCTCCGTGCTTGCCGATGCCGTCGCCGAGCAGGGGCTGGTCTGATGGCCGCGCGCTCCCGCACCGAGGCCCTCGACCTGGCAGCCCTGCTCACCGACCCGAGCATCCGCATCGTGGTCTGTTGCGGCGCCGGGGGTGTGGGGAAGACGACCACGGCGGCCGCCCTCGGCCTGTGGGCCGCCGAGCACGGCCGGCGTGCGGTGGTGCTCACCATCGACCCCGCTCGGCGGCTCGCGCAGTCGATGGGGCTGACCGAGCTCGACAACACCCCTCGACCGGTCGAGGGCGCGGGGTCGGCCGGTGGCTCGCTCGACGCCATGATGCTCGACATGAAGCGCACCTTCGACGAGGTGGTCGAGCAGCACTCGACCCCCGAGAAGGCGGCCCAGATCCTCGCCAACCCCTTCTACCAGGCGGTGTCGAGCTCCTTCGCCGGCACACAGGAGTACATGGCGATGGAAAAGCTGGGCCAGCTGAGGGCGGAGGCCGGCCGCGAGGGGCGCTGGGACCTGATCATCGTCGACACCCCGCCGTCGCGCTCCGCGCTGGACTTCCTCGACGCACCCACCCGTTTGGGGTCCTTCCTGGACGGCCGGTTCATCCGGCTGCTCGCGGCACCGGCCAAGGCGGGCGGCCGGGCCGGCTTCAAGGTGTTCAGCCTCGGCGTCGGCGTGCTCACGACCACGATGTCCAAGCTCCTGGGCGGGCAGCTGCTCCAGGACGTGCAGACCTTCGTCGCCGCGCTGGACACCATGTTCGGGGGCTTTCGCGAGCGGGCCGACCAGACCTACGCCCTGCTCAAGAACCCCGAGACGGCCTTCGTCGTGGTCGCGGCCCCCGAGCGGGACGCCCTGCGCGAGGCCTCCTTCTTCGCCGGACGCCTCGACGAGGAGGGCATGCCCCTCGCCGGGCTGGTCCTCAACCGCATCCAGCGCGTCGCCGCGCCGTCACTGAGCGCGTCCCGCGCCCTCGCCGCGGCAGAGCAGCTCGCGGAGGCGGGCGAGCGGTCCGCGACCGCGGCGACGACCGAAGGCCTCCTGCGCCTGCACGCCAACCTGGCCGAGACGGCCGAGAGGCAGGAGCGGCTGGCCCGCCGCTTCACGACCGGCCACCCCGGCATACCGGTGGTGGAGGTGCCGGCCTCGGCCCAGGACATCCACGACCTCGAGGGCCTGCGCGAGGTCGGCGCCGCCCTCACCGGCACCTGACCCCTCCCCAGCCGGCAGGACGACCGACGAGCCGGTGACCTCCGTGGAGGTCACCGGCTCGGCAGGTGGGGGTCTGCGGGTCCGTGCGGGTCAGGCGGTCTCTTCCGCGCCCTGGCCGCGGGCCGCGGCGAAGAGGGCGGCCCAGGAGGTGATGTTGGGGCGGCGCTTGAGCAGGGCCCGACGCTCGCGCTCGGTCATCCCACCCCACACGCCGAACTCGGTGCGGTTGTCGAGGGCGTCGGCCAGGCACTCGGCGATGACCGGGCAGCGCTGGCAGACGACCTTGGCGGTCTGCTGCGCGGCGCCCTGGACGAAGAGGGCGTCGGGGTCGGTGGTCGAACACGAACCGAGGGGGGCCCAGTCATCCACCCAAGCGGATCCCGTGATGCCCTGCCGTGTTGGCCTCGCTGGCGCGATGGTCATGTCCGTGCCTCCAGATGCTGCTGATTCAGGCGCTGTGCGTTGCGCCTTATGTCCGTATCGCCGTGGGTGAAACGATAGGAAGTGAAGGCACTCCCACGACATGGCCCATTCGTGTAGTTCTGCGATGGCCGAAGGGACTAGTCATATCGAACCGGTTCGTCTCGGCCCGGAGGCGGGCCCCGGGCAACCCCCAGACCGGCCGATCCGAGCAGGTGGGAGCGCGTGGACCCGGGACACCCATGTTCGGCCGTTACCCTGTGCCCATGTCTGGACGCGCCACCAACGTCGGAAATGTCGTCAGCCTGCTCGGAGCCTTCGTCGCCACGGCGATGGTGATGGGCCTGCTCGCGGCCGGTCTGCTGATCCCCGCGGTGGGTGCCACCGGCGGTGCGGCGACCTCCGGGGTCGCGCTGTTCGACGACCTCCCCAGCGACTTCAGCTCCAGCCCGCTGTCCCAGCAGTCGAAGATCCTCGACGCCAAGGGCCGGGTCCTCGCGACCCCCCAGGAGGAGAACCGGATCATCGTCAACCTCAAGGACATCGCGCCGATCATGCAGGAGGCGCAGATCGCGATCGAGGACAGCCGGTTCCGTGAGCACGGGGGCGTCGACCCCCGCGGCATCCTGCGTGCGGCCGCCTCGAACGCGCAGGGTGGCGACGTCCAGGGCGCCTCGACGCTGACCCAGCAGTACGTCAAGCTCACCCTCCAGGAGAACGCGCTCAAGGCCAACGACGAAGAGGCCGCCAAGGCCGCCGTCCGGGTCAGCGCCTCCCGCAAGATCCAGGAGATCAAGTACGCGGTCACGCTCGAGAAGGAGATGACCAAGGACCAGATCCTCCAGGGCTACCTCAACCTCGCCTACTACGGTGACCTCGCCTACGGCGTCGAGGCGGCCTCGCAGCACTACTTCAGCACCAGCGCCAAGAAGCTGACGCTGGTCCAGGCGGCCCTGCTCGCCGGGCTGGTCCAGAACCCGAGCAAGACCGACCCGATCCACTTCCCCGAGAAGGCCCAGGCGCGCCGCGACGTCGTGCTGGACCGGATGTACGAGCTCGGCAAGATCACCGCGAAGCAGCTGAAGGCCTCCAAGGCCGTGCCGGTGAAGAAGATGCTCAAGGTCAAGCAGCCGCTGAGCAACTGCGCCGCTTCCTCGGAGCCGTATTTCTGCAACTACGTGATGGCCTACCTCAAGACCATGCCGGAGCTGGGCAAGACCGAGCAGGAGCGCACCAAGAACCTCACCCAGGGCGGCCTGACCATCCAGACGACGCTCGACCCCGACGTCCAGAAGCTGGCCCGCAAGGAGCTCACCAAGCGGGTGCCGATCGGCAACACGGCGCTGCCCAAGGCCAAGACCGACAAGACCAAGGCCGGCCTGTCCCGCCGGGTGGGCGGCGCGGCCACGGTCGTCGAGCCGGGAACCGGCCGCATCGTGGCCATGGTCCAGAACACCGAGTACCCCACGAGCAGCAAGGACACGGGGGTCGGCTTCACGCAGGTGAACTGGAACGTCGACGCCGACTACGGCGGCACCATCGGCCAGCACTTCGGGTCCACCGCCAAGATGTATGCCATCGTCACCGCCCTCGAGAACGGCATGGCCGTCAACGGCACCGTCCCCTCGAAGTACGCCAACACCCGCACCCCGGCCAAGTACACGCCGTCGGAGCAGGGCAAGTGCGGCTCGAGCGACACGTGGTCGGTCCGCAACGACGAGAGCATCGGTGGCAAGCCGATCGCCTTCAAGACGGCCACGGCCAAGTCGGTCAACACCGCGTTCGCGTCCCTGGTGCTGCAGCTCGGCACCCCCAACGTCCTGAAGACCATGACCAAGATGGGTCTGCACGAGGGCCGCATCGGCGCCCCTGCCATCCAGTGCGGCCCCTCGGCCGTCACCCTCGGCTCGGACGACGCGACGCCGCTCACGCTGGCCACGTCGTACGCCACGCTCGCCGCAGACGGCAAGTACTGCCCGCCGAGCCCGATCCTGTCGATCACCACCAACGACAAGAAGCCGTTGAAGCTCAAGGGCAGCGCGTGCAAGCAGGTCATCGACAAGGACATCGCCCGCGGCGCCACCGAGCTGCTCAAGGGCGTCATCAAGAACGGCACGGGCACCGGGGCCTCCCTGGGGTCACGACCGGCCGCCGGCAAGACCGGCACCACCGAGGACAACGCCGAGGGCTGGTTCATCGGCTACACCAAGCAGCTGGCCACGGCGGTCTGGATCGGCTCGCCCGACAGCAATGCCAGCCTGCGCAACCTCAAGCTCGGTGACCGCTACTACGGCGACATCTTCGGTGGGACGCTGTCGGCTCCGACCTGGCAGGCGATCATGAAGGGCGCCTCCGCGGGCATGCCGATCCGCGACTTCGGCGATGCGAGCGACAAGGTGCTCAACGGCGACAAGGTCTCCGTCCCCTACGTCAGTGGCATGTCGGTCAGCCAGGCCACCAGCCGCCTCGAGGACGCCGGCTTCCGGGTGCAGGTGGCGGGCACCACCAACAACGGGCTCGCCCGCGGGCTGGTGGTCTACACCAACCCCAGCGGCAGTGCGATCCGCGGTTCGACGATCGGGCTCTACACCTCGAGCGGTTTCGTGCCCCAAGCGCCCCAGCCGACCAAGACCAAGAAGCCCAAGCGCGGCAACCCGACGCCGCCGCCGCCTCCGAACAACTCCATCATCCTCCCGCCCCCGGGCAACTGACGCCGCGATCCCCTCCCCTGGATTTACCTAACCTTTGCTAGCAAGGGTTAGGTGAATCCGGACAGGGTGCACGGTGTCCCCCTTACGACAACCCTTGCTAGCAAAGGTTAGGGAGAGCGCGGGGCAGGGGTGGGGGAGAGAGCGCGGGGCGAGCGGGTCTGCTCAGGCGCCGGTCAGGGCCTTCTTCGCGGCGGCGGCGACCCGGCCACCGTCGGCGCGACCGGCCACGACGCCCTGGGCGGCCTTCATGACCATGCCGAGCATCGGCATACCCGTGGCACCGGTCTGGGCGATCGCGGCGGCGACGATCGCGTCGAGCTCGTCGTCGGAGAGCTGGGCCGGCAGGTAGGTCTCGAGGATCGCGAACTCGGCCTCCTCCTTCGCGGCGAGCTCCGGCCGGCCCGCATCGGTGTATGCGGTGGCAGACTCCCTGCGCTTCTTGGCCTCCTTGGCGAGCACCTTGAGCACCTCGTCGTCGGTGAGCTCGTGGGCCTGGGTCCCGGAGACCTCCTCGGTGGTGATGGCCGTGAGCACGAGGCGCAACGTGCCGGAGCGCACCGCGTCGCGGGCGCGGATGGCAGAGGTGAGGTCGCTGCGGAGGGTGGCCTTGAGGCTGGGCTCGGTCATGGGCCCAGTCTCGCAGGCGCCCGCAAGGGCAATTCGCCTCGGCCACGTCCGGGCACGGGCGGGGACCGCGCCCGGCTGCCATCACGCCGAGCCACAGGCCCCCCTACCGGAACGCGGCGCACGGCCCGAGGAGTCGCTTTGCCATGATGGGGGCGATGAGTACCTTCCTGCGCGCCTGTGGTGGTGTTGCCGCGTTCGGCGCGGCCGGTCTTGGTTACGCGAGCCTCGTCGAGCGAAACGCGTATGCGCTGCGCCGGTTCTCGGTTCCGGTCCTGGCGCCGGGGTCCCGGGCCCTGCGGGTCCTGCAGATCTCCGACCTGCACCTGGTGCCGCGTCAGCGACGCAAGATCGAGTGGGTGCGCGGGCTGGCGGCGCTCGCCCCCGACCTGGTCGTCAACACCGGGGACAACCTCGCGGCGATGGATGCCGTGCCGGGCGCGTTGCGTGCCATGGAGCCGCTGTTCGACTTCCCCGGCGTCTTCGTCATGGGCTCCAACGACTACTACGGGCCGGTGCCGAAGAACCCTGCCCGCTACCTCACCCGCGCGCACGCCGACGCGCTCCCGGGACGCATCGAGCTCCCCGTCGAGGACCTCCGCTCCGGCATGCTCGCCGGCGGGTGGACCGACCTCGACAACGCACGCGCCACGCTGGAGCTCGGTGGCACAGAGGTGGAGCTCGTCGGCACCGACGACGCCCACATCCGTCACGACCGGTATGCCGCGGTGGCCGGCCCCGCCTCCACCTCGGCCGCGATCACGGTGGGCGTGACCCATGCGCCCTACCAGCGCGTCCTCGACCCGATGGCGGCCGACGGTGCGCGGCTGCTCATCGCCGGTCACACGCACGGCGGCCAGCTCGCCGTGCCCTTCTACGGGGCCCTGGTGACCAACTGCGACCTGCCGACCGACCGCGCCAAGGGCGTCTCCCGCTGGTGGCCGGGTGCGGGTGCGGCCCCTTCGCCGCAAGCGCCCGAGGATGCGGCCTGGCTGCACGTGTCCGCCGGCCTCGGCACCTCGCCGTACGCCCCCGTGCGCTTCGCCTGCCGTCCCGAGGCGACGCTCCTGACCCTGACGCCGCGCCGAGGTTGAGCTGGGCCCTCCCCCGGCGGCACACCGATTGGGAGCGGCGGTCGGCCGTGGGCTATCCTTCCTTGGCGCTGCCCAAGTCGGACTGACAGGGGCGGCGACAGCCACGGGGTGTGGCGCAGCTTGGTAGCGCGCTTCGTTCGGGACGAAGAGGCCGCAGGTTCAAATCCTGTCACCCCGACCATCATGTTCCCGTAGGTCCGAGCCGTCATCCTGGCCACCTCGACGAGACCACCCACGCACTTCGCGACCTCCCCCAGGGACGGCTTCGGTACGCTGCGACCGGCAGAGCCCCGTTGACCTGAAGGGGGAGGACCAATGGCCAAGCCACGCATCTTCTTGGGTTCATCAGGCAAGCAGGCCACGTTGCTCCAGGCGCTCACCCAGGGGCTCGAGGACATCGCGGACGTGGAGCCCTGGACGGCGACCTTCAATCCCGGCACCACTACCCTCGGGCGCCTGCTCGAACTGACCCGCGAGGTCGACTTCGCGGCATTCGTCTTCGCCCACGACGACTGGACCCGTGCGGAACCGAACACTCCCGACGTCGGCGCACCAGCGCCTGCGCAGGCGTCCCCGCGTGACAACGTCGTCTTCGAGGCAGGACTCTTCGGAGGCGTCCTCGGTATGGAGCGAACCTTCATCCTGCACGCGAACGGTGCGAAGCTGCCCACCGACCTGCTTGGCCTGACCTGCGTCCGGTACGACGACGCGACCAAGACAGCCGAGCTCGAGTCCATCAGGCAGAAGTTGCGCAAGGCCATCGAGGACATCGGCAGTGCCTCCCGGGTCGAGGGCCTGTGGTGGCAGTTCTCCCTGACCGAGCGCAGCGTCGTGGAGCCCTCGGCGGTGAGCCTGCTGCGGATCTCGCGGAACCGCGACCGCCTGCTGGAGGTGACCGGACGCGCCTGGCAGGAGGACGGCACCCTGTCGTCCCGCTACTGGAGCGACGTGGCCAAAGAGCTGAAGGACCCTGGTGGCATCTTCTATGTCTGGAAGGGGGAGCGCCCGCGCCACCCGAACGCACCGGAGATCAACGGCACCGGCGAGATCAAGCTCGAGACGGCAGACCGTGCCGCTGGTTACTGGACCACGCGGTCGGACGCCGACCCCGCCCTCAACGCCCGGACCTCCGGCGTCTACCTGCGTGCCGAGGCCGACGACCTCGCCGTCCTGGACGGACGCGACAACCACGCCCGTGCGGCACTGATCGCCGAGCGGATCCTTGACTGGAAGTCGCTCGCGAACTCCTGACTGGCCGCGCGACCGCGGTGGGTGCCGGTGAGCGTCGCCGTCGTCTGCCACGATGGCTCAGCATGACCGTCGAAGAACGCACCGACCGGTGGGAGCGCCGGGCCGAGCTGCCCCTGACCGTCGCAGCCGTGCTCTTCCTCGCCGCCTACGCCTGGCCGATCCTGGTCCCCGACCTCGCGGCGCCCTGGCCCAGGGTGAGCAACGCCGTCACCTGGGCGGCCTGGGCCCTGTTCGCCGTGGACTACCTGGCCCGGTTGGCGCTGTCGCGTGACCGCCGGGACTTCGTCCTGCACAACCTGCTCGACCTCGCGATCGTGGCCCTCCCACTGCTGCGACCCTTGCGCCTGCTCCGGCTGATCACCCTGCTCAAGGTGCTCAACCGTCGCGCCGGCGGGTCCTTGCGAGGGCGCGTGGCGGTCTACGTCGGGGGCCTGTCGGCGGTCGTGCTGCTCGTGGCCTCCCTGGCGATCCTCGATGCCGAGCGCGGTCGCGAGGGCGCCAACATCGAGACCTTCGGCGGCGCCCTGTGGTGGTCGGTCACCACGGTCACCACGGTCGGATACGGCGACCGGTTCCCCGTCACCGGCACCGGCCGGATGATCGCGGTGGCCCTGATGATGGCCGGGATCGCGCTGATCGGCGTCGTGACCGCCACGCTCGCCTCGTGGATCATCGACCGGGTCCAGGAGGTCGAGGAGGCCTCGCAGACCGCGACCCGCCAGGACGTCGCCGAGCTCAGCCGCCAGGTCGCGGAGCTGCGCGGCGCACTCGAGCGGGTGTCGGCCCGCGGCGACTAGTGGGTCCGCAGGCGGGGGGCGGCGGGATTGGCTGTGCCGTACGGCCCACGCGTGCCCGCGCCACGGCGAACGCATAGGGTCGCTGCATGCCTCAAACCGTCAAGGGCGTCATCGCCCGCAGCAAGGGTGCCGACGTCGAGCTCGTCGACATCATCGTCCCCGATCCCGGCCCCGGTGAGGCCGTCGTGCAGATCCAGTCCTGCGGGGTCTGCCACACCGACCTGCACTACCGCGAGGGCGGCATCAACGACGAGTTCCCCTTCCTGCTCGGCCACGAGGCCGCCGGGGTGGTCGAGGCGGTCGGCGAGGGCGTGACCGACGTCGCCCCCGGTGACTTCGTCATCCTCAACTGGCGCGCGGTCTGCGGCGAGTGCCGCGCCTGCGCCAAGGGCAAGCCCTGGTACTGCTTCAACACGCACAACGCCACGCAGAAGATGACCCTCGAGGACGGCACCGAGCTGAGCCCGGCCCTGGGCATCGGCGCCTTCATCGAGAAGACCCTCGTGGCCTCGGGACAGTGCACCAAGGTCGACGCCGACGCGGACGCGGCGGCCGTGGGCCTGCTCGGCTGCGGTGTGATGGCCGGCTTCGGTGCCGCCGTCAACACCGGCGGCATCGGGCGCGGCGACTCGATCGCCGTGATCGGCTGCGGCGGCGTGGGCAATGCCGCCATCGCCGGCGCGAGCGTGGCCGGTGCGACGACGATCATCGCCGTCGACGTCGACGACCGGAAGCTCGAGGGCGCCAAGGCCTTCGGCGCCACGCACACCGTCAACGGCAAGGACGAGGACGTCGTCGAGCGGATCCGCGAGCTCACCGGCGGCTTCGGTGCCGACGTCGTCGTGGAGGCGGTCGGCCGCCCCGAGACCTACGAACAGGCGTTCTACGCCCGTGACCTCGCTGGCACGGTCGTCCTGGTCGGCGTCCCCACCCCCGACCAGCAGGTCACCCTGCCGATGATCGAGATCTTCGGTCGCGGCGGCGCGCTCAAGTCGAGCTGGTACGGCGACTGCCTGCCGAGCCGCGACTTCCCGATGCTCGTGGACCTGTACCGCCAGGGCCGCTTCGACCTCGACGCCTTCGTGTCCGAGCGCATCGGCCTCGGCGACATCGAGGGCGCGTTCGACAAGATGGAGCGCGGCGAGGTGCTGCGTTCGGTGGTGGTCCTGTGAGTGACGCCGGTATGCCGCAGATCGCCCCCTCAGCGGGTGGCGTGCGGGTCGACCGGATCATCACGTCCGGCCAGTTCGAGCTCGACGGCGGCAGCTGGGACGTCGACAACAACGTCTGGGTCGTCGGCGACGACCGGGAGTGCGTGGTCATCGACGCGGCCCACGACGGCCGCACCATCGTCAAGTCCATCGACCTGGAGCGGCGCGTCCAGGCGGTCATCTGCACCCACGCCCACAACGACCACATCAACGCGGTCGGTGAGGTCTGCGACGGCACGCGCGCCCCGGCATACCTGCACCCGGCCGACCGGATGCTCTGGGACGAGCTCTACCCGGTGACCCCCGACCGCGAGCTCGCGGACGGCGACGTCATCACGGTGGGCGACGTGGACCTCCACGTCATCCACACCCCCGGCCACACGCCGGGCTCGTGCTGCCTCTACGCCCCCGCGCTGGGCGTGCTCTTCACCGGTGACACCCTGTTTGCCGGGGGGCCCGGCGCCACCGGGCGCTCCTACAGCGACTTCGGCACGATCATCGAGTCGATCCGCGACAAGGTGCTGACCCTGCCGGACGAGACGGTGGTCCTCACCGGGCACGGCGACTCGACCGTCCTCGGCGCCGAGGCACCGCACCTGCAGGAGTGGATCGACCGGGGCCACTGACCCCGGCTCCGCGGCACTCAGCCGCGGTAGTTCTCCACGGTCCCGGCGTCGCGCACCTCGGCGCCGGCGGGGTCCTCGCCGAACTCGCGGCGGGCGCGACGCTGCCGCAGCAGGTCCCAGCACTGGTCGAGCTCGACCTCGATGGTGCGCAGCCGCTGGTTCTCCTCCTCGACGGTGATCTCGCCCTCGCCGAGGCGCGACCGGAGTCCGTGCTCCTCGTCGATGAGTCCCTTGATGTGCTGCTGGATGTCGACGTCGTCAGCCACCCGCCCACTATCGCACCCCACCCCTTTCCCTGGCGAGGTCTCGCTGCTTTCATTGGACCCGTGGACCCACCCGGTGTCCCGCCCGGCGCACCCGTGGCCTGCATCGTGGTCAGGGGTGGTGGGGCTGCGGGCCTGGGCGACACCCTGACCCGGCTCGCGCCGCGGTTGCGGGGCCGGGCCGTCGTGCTCGTCCGGGTCACCCAGCCGACACCGGTCGACGCCGGTCTGGTGCACGAGCTCGTCGACCTGCTCCTCGAGCGGGGCTGCGTCGAGGTCGCGGTCGGTGCATCACTGTCCGTCGGCGACCGCGACCGTGGTCACCACTCGGTCCACGAGCTGGCCCGGCGCGCTGGCCTCGCGGGCCGTACCGGCCGTGGTCGCCGGTACGACCTGGTCGACCTGCTCGACGAGGTCGTAGCGGCGCCGGTCCCGGCCACGAGCGTCCTCGACCGTCGACCGGTGTCGACCCGATGGGCCCGTGCCGACACGCGTGTGGTGGTTGCCCGCGCGGTCACCGACCTGGTCGACGGCTATGCCGCGAGCCTCGCCACCCTGTTGGGTGCGGCTCGCGACGTGCCCCAGGCGGAGCCTGCCGATGTCGTCACCGATCTCCTCGAGCACCTGGCACCCACCGTGGTCGTCGTCGACGCGCTCCAGGCGAGCGTGGGCACCGACGGTGGGCGCGTGCTCGACGTCGTCGACTCCGCGAGCATCCTGGTGGCGACCGACGCGGTGACAGCCGACGGTGCCACCGCCGCCCTGCTCGGCCTGGACCGCGGCGCGTCGCGCCTCGTGAAGCGGGCGGTGGATCGCCTGGGCTCACCAGCCGGACGCATCGAGGGTGCCTTGACGGCGGTCGACGGGGCCAGGGCCGCGCACCCGCTGGCCCGGGCCGCGGCCCGAGCGCTCGCTGCCGAGCCACGCCTCGAGCGCGTGCTGGGCGCAGCCATCGGTGGCCCTGACGAGGGCGCCGAACCCGTGGACGAGGTGCTGGCGACCCTCCGCACCGTCCTGGCCCCACTCGTCACCGCCGCTGTCGACGCCACGGGAGGCTTCGCCCTGGCGTCCCTGCTCTCGGCCTGCGGGAGCATGGCGCAGGCCGCCAACGCGTGGGCAGTGGGCGCGGCGAAGGACTCGGTCGACCGCCGTGAGGTGCCCCTGGGGTTCGAGCCAGCGGCCCACGAGGCTGCTTACGCCACCCTCGCCACGTTCTTCGGTCCGTTCGACGACCTCGTCGCGGACCTCGCGCCGAATGTCGACGGGATGCGCTGGAGACTCGTTGACGGTGCCACGGTGTTCGAGGTGACCCGCACCATCCCTGCCGACTTCGACGACTTCGTCGCCCGGGTCGACGTGGCGGCGGGCATCAGCCTCATGGCGGACTACCTGGGCGGTCGCCGTGTCACGGTGCCGGGGGCCACCGATCAGTCCGCGACGTGGCAGGCCGAGCGCAACCTCTACCTGCCGCAGCCCAACTACCTCGCCGCCTGGGGCGGCCAACCGATCGACGTCTGCAAGGTCGAGCTGGTCGAGCGCAGCCGTGACCACCACCGACTGACCTGGCGTACGGTCTACAGCCCCAACGGATCTGCGGAGCTCGACGACGGCACACTGACCTTCTCCCGAGCCCTCGGCGGCACCGTGGCCACCGTCCGCGGCCGCCAGCTCTTCACCCTGCCGTGGGCCTGGGACGGGGCGGATCTCGGCCTGGTCCCCTCAGTCCGCGAGCCCCTGCTCGAGGAGGCCTACCGACGGTTCTTCACCACGACGTTCGACAACCTGGAGGCCTGCTTCGAGGGTCGCGGCTTCCGCATCGGCCGTACGCCGGACCCCGACGAGCCCCTGCTCACCCGGTCGCTCGACCTGGTGCTGGGTGCCGTCAGGCACTGGCTCGGCGAGCAGGCCGACCTCGGCGGCGGCCGGGAGGCGGTTGCCGCCCACGTCGACTCGCGGGGCTTCCGGCACGTACGGGGTCCACGGTGAGGGTCGCGGTCACCGGCGCCACGGGCCTGGTCGGTGGCCAGGTCGCCCGAGCCGCGCTCGAGGCCGGTCATGAGGTCCTGGCCGTGGCCCGACCCGAGACGGTGGCTCGCCGCACCGTCCTGCCCCTCGGCGCGCACAGCGTGCCCATCGCGGGCGCGACGCTCACCGACCGCGGGTCGATGACGCAGGCGCTGACCGGGTGCGACGCACTCGTGCACTGTGCCGCTGTCTACGCCTTCGGCGACGAACGCGCCGACGAGGTCGACCGCGTCAACGCAGGCGGCACCACGGTCGTGCTCGAGGCGGCCGCGGACGCCGGCCTGCGACGGGTGGTGGTGACCAGCTCGGCGGTGACCTGCGGGTCCTCGCCCCTGGCCCGGACGCGATCCGAACGCGACCACCTCGGGAGCGAACCGGCGCCCGGCTACTACGCGAGCAAGGTCGCCCAGGAGCAGGCTGCGCTCGTGACCGGCCAGCGGGTCGGCATACCCGTCGTGCTCGCCCTGCCCACCGTGGTCCTCGGTGGTCCCTTCGCCCGGCTCGCCCCGAGCAATGCCATCGTGCTGCGCTACCTGCTCGATGCCACCCGCAGCACCTTTCCCGGCGGCTGCAACGTCGTCGACGCGCGCGACGTCGGGGTCGGTCACCTCGCCGTGCTCGAGCGAGGGGTGCCCGGGGAGCGTTACCTGCTCGGGGGGGAGGACGTCACCTGGCGGATGCTGCACACCCTGGTCAGCGACCTGGCCGGCCTACCGGGACCCTTCGCGGAGATGTCCGCGGGCAGCGCGTGGGCCGCGGCCGCGGTGGGCGAGTGGTGGGCCCGGGTGAGCGGCTCCACGGCCCTGGCGACGCGCGACGAGGCGACCACGGTCGGGCGCTACTACTGGTACTCCAGTGGCAAGGCGGCCGGCCTCGGGTATGCCCCACGGCCGGCGCGCGCGGCCGTCGCCGCATCCCTCGCGTGGCTCGCGGTCAGTCCCGACCTCCCCCGGTGGGCGCGCGAGGGCCTGCGGCTCCGCCCCGAGGTGCGGTCGGCCCGTGAGCTCGTCGCGGCGCCACTGTCCGATCCGCACCCCGTCAGCCCGCGACCTCGACGCTCACCTCCAGCGTGGCCTCGTCGCCCCCGCTGACCTCGACCGTGCCGAGATAGGTCTCGCCGGCCCGGACGAGGTCGGAGGCGAGGTCGGCCTCGATCCGCACCTGGTACTCGCCACCGGCGGGGATGGTGATCCGCTCGGGGTCCACCCGAAGTGCCACCGCGACGACCGTGCCGGTGGCGTCGCGCAGCTCGCTGGGGGCCAGCTCCACCCGGCGCGCCCTCGGGTGCCGGTTGACCACCGTGACCGTGGCCTGCGCCACCTGGCCGGGGCCGCCCCGAAGCACGACCAGCGACCGGCGGCCGGCCGCGTCGTCGTCGGCCGGCACGTCACCTGACGCGCCCTCCGGGGCAGCAGGGGTGTGCGGGTCGCCTCGGTGGCCCTCGGATGCCGCCCGCGACCGCGCCCTGGGCGGGGTCGCCGACGTCGATGCGTCGCTGATGATGCGCGCCGCCGTGCGGCTGCCGAGAGCCATGAGCTCACCGGCGTAGTCGAGGCCGAGCGCACTGGCCTCACGCCAGTAGCGCGCCCCCTCCCTACTGACAGAGTCGACGTACGCCCGGCTGGCCGTGGACCGGTCCACCTCGCCCGTGAGCGTGGCCCTCCCCAGCTCCAGCGACTGCCGGGCCAGGGTCGCCTGGGCCTGCAGGGCGTTGCGGGCCAGCTCGGTGATGCGCGCCAAGGTCTCGTCGACTGCCTTCGTCCCGTCGTCCATGTCAGCTCCTCCTAGCAGCAACAACCACAGTCGCACCCGACCTCGATGGCATCGCACTCCGCGGGGAGCACGACCACCGCCACGCGCTGGGGGCGTGCGCACCCCTCGAACCGGACGTCGGCGTAGGCCGTCTGGCAGGACCCTACGTCGCCGGCCGCCCGCTCCCCGAGCTGCGCAGCCTCGAGGGCGTCGGCCCGCGTCGGCTTCTGGGCCTTGCCGGCTGGCTTGCCGTCGGCGCCGGCGTCATCCGCGCTCACCCCCCTGGTGGAGATGAGCAGCCGCACGACCCGGTCCTCACACGGCGCCAGGACGACGGCGTCCTCCTCGAGCTGGGCCCGGACGACCAGCTCGTCGCCGCCGCAGCCGTGCCACGGACCGACCTCCAGGGCCACTTCGCGCTCGCGGCGCCACGGGTTGCGCAGCAGGAACGGCACCACCCGCAGCTCGCCCGCCCTGGCACGCACGACGACGTCGGCCTCTGGCACGCAGCACGCGCAGGCGTCGCCGCACCCGCAGTCATGGGGACGGTGAGCCTGCGTGCCGCACCCGCACGGCGTGTTGCCACCCCGCATGTCGTGGTGGTGGTCGTGGTCCTGGTGGTGGCCGTGGTCGTGGTGGTGGCCGTGGCCGTGGGGGTCGCCGGGTGCGTGGCGGCCGCCACCGCGGCGCTGCCCCGAGGCGGGAGCCGTCGTGCCCGGCGTCCCCCAGGACAGGGCCGCAGCAGGGTCTGACCACGCCTGCGCCCATTGGTCCCAGGCGGTGGTCGACTGGTCCATCCACTGCTGCACGGCACCGGTCAGTCCGTCGCGGAGGGTGGCGAGGTAGTCGGGTGCGGTGGTGCTCATGACGGTGTCTCCGATGCGGTGCGGGGCAGGATGATGACGTCGAGGTCGGCGGTGCCGACGGGGATGCGGGCGGTGTGTCGGCGGGACGGGTCCAGGTCCTCGGGGACGACGAGGACCGCGTGCACGGCCACGGTGGTGGCAGGGTCCAGCGTCAGCGCGTGCTCGAGCGTCAGGGTGACGTCCGGCCCGGGGTCCTGGCCACCGTCGTCGGTCCTGGCTCGCACGAGGCCCGCGAGGGGGATCGACACGTTCCCGTCGTTGCTCACCGTGAGCGCCAGCGCCTGCCGACCGACCTCGGCCAGCACCCGTCGGGGCTGGACGCGCATCGACAGCGCCTGCTCGACCCGGAGCACCGCCGCCCGACGGAGCCCGCCCACCTCGACCTCCGCCGGGTACTCCCCCGGCAGGGTCCCCGGGTCGAGTCGGAAGGTGACGGGGACGTCGGCCGTGGCACCCGGCGCGATGATGGCGACGCCTGCTCCCGTCACCGTCGGGTGGCCGTCGCGGTGCAGCGCCAGGCCGCGGACGGTCAGCCGCTGGTCCACGCCGTTCTCGACCGACACGGTGGCCCGGAGCAGTCCGGGTGGTCCCGACAGCACGATCGCGTCCGCCGGAGGGCTTGCCGCGGAGGGCTTGGGGGTCTTGCGTCGGGGGGTCGCCATGACAGTCAGCGGTCGATGACGACGGGGCCGCGGCGTTCGGGACGGATGTGCGTCGTGGTGCTGCCACGCACGGTGATGGCGAAGAGCTCGAGACCCAGCACCGACCAGGCCCACTGCTGCTCGTACGGCGTGCTCACTTCGGTCGCGGGAGGTGGCCCCAGCTCGAGGCGGACGCACGTGTCCACGGCCACCGGCCTGAGGTCGACGCGGGAGGTGGTGTCGACGCTCGAGGTCGAGGTGAGCCCAGCCGTCGAGTTCACCGTCGAGGTCGTCGTGATGGGCTGGAGCGTGATGGTGGCATCGCCGTGGACGGTGTTCTCCCCGGCCAGGGTCGTCGTGGTCCCGCCGTCCAGGGTCAGCGACATGTCGTCGAGGCCGGCGAGGGTCGAGGTGACGTCGGCGGCGAAGGTGTTGCCCCCGAAGACCGTGCTGTCGATCGTGTAGTCGGCCATCAGAGCGCTCCTGCGGGACGTGGCGGTTCGGGACTGACGAGGTAGGAGTGGTGGAAGCCCAGGCGCGGGTCGCCCCAGGCGGCGACGGTGGGATCGAACTCCTGGAGCTCGGGCATGACCACGCGGTCGCGAATCTCGAGGGACGGGTAGTCGTAGACCGTGATGTGGTTCTGGCCACGGTTGGCGGTGAAGAGCAGGGTCTGGTCGGCCGAGAGCTGGCACGCGTAGATGCCGTCGACGAGCGCGCCCCGGCTGACGCGCAGCGACTCGGCATAGAGCTGGGAGTTTCCGAAGAAGTTGCCCCGCATGAGGGTCTCGGCGACGGTCGAGGCGGACTGACGGGTCAACGCGAGGCTCTCCAGGGCCCCCGGGTGCTCGTCGATGATCCGGTGGTGGCTGAGGGTCAGCAGGTCGACCAGGACCACGGTGTGGCTGCCACCGGTGCAGAAGATGAGCTCGGAGTCCGAGATGGTGACGTCCGAGTTGATGTGGGCCGGCAGGTCGCGGTCCGCGGCCCAGTGCCGCACCACGCGACCGTCCGCCGCGTCGATCTCGAAGGCGTACTGCCGCAGCCAGGCCATGCCCCAGTGCTCCCAGTCGGAGCGGTCCGCGGCGTTGACCCGGAACGAGATCGCGTAGAAGACGTCGAGCACGGGGTGGCAGACCAGGTGCCAGCAGGTCGTGGGCAGCTCGATCCGGCGTACCTCGCCCGTGACGGTGTCGAGGATCCCCACCTCGCGCGCCTCGCCGCGCGTGGGGTGGTCCATGCCGCCGTACACGATGTAGCGCCCCGACGCGGTCCTCTTCATGGCGTGCGGGATCTTCAGCCCGTGAGGTGCGACCTTCTCGGCCTTGGTCAGCCGGTTGATGTCGAGCCTCCACAGGTGCTCGCCGATCGAGGTGACGAACTGGGTGTCGTCCAGCCAGACGAGGTGGGTGCTGCCCTTGATGGTGGTGTCGGGGATCTCGAAGCGCAGTGTCGACACCCTGTCGGCCTCCTCGAGGGTGGCCAGGTCGTAGAAGAGCAGGTGCTGGCCGGTGTTGCCGAGGAAACCGATCCGGCGGCTCGGGTCGACACTCGGGGCGTGACCGCCCGAGGCGCCGTCGAAGTAGCTGACCTTGGACGCGTGGTCCCCGGTGACAGGGTCGTAATGGAACAGGCAGACGCCCGCCCTGCCCTCGAGGCCGTTCAGGCCGTTGCCGTCGAGGGCGATGTGGAATGCGTATGGGTACGTCCGCACTGGCAGCCCCGGCCTGTGGTCACCCGGCGGCCCCCGGCGGACCGTCCCCACTCACGGTAGCGGGGGACGAACCGCTCCCGATAGGGGTCGCGGGGCGGGGTGCCCCAATGCGCCCGATTCGTGCAGTTCAGGCCCTCAGCTCGGGGAACTGGTCGTCGCGGAACTCCTCCGACAGGGAGGTCCCGCCGTCGAACGAGTGCTGCTCGCGGTCCCGCAGCTCGACGCGGCGGATCTTGCCCGAGATCGTCTTGGGCAGCTCGAAGAACTCGATCCGTCGCACCCGCAGGTAGGGCGCGAGGTGGGTCCGGGCGTAGCCGAGGATGGCCCTGGCCGTCTCGGCGTCCGGCTCCCAGCCGTCGGCGAGGGCGATGTACGCCTTCGGGACCGCGAGCCGGGTGGCGTCCGGCGCGGGCACCACGGCGGCCTCCGCGACCGCCGGGTGCTCGATGAGCACGCTCTCGAGCTCGAACGGGGAGATCTTGTAGTCGCTCGCCTTGAACACGTCGTCGGTGCGCCCGATGTAGGTGATGTAGCCGTCCGCGTCGCGCTGGGCCACGTCACCGGTGTGGTAGTAGCCACCGGCCATGGCCTGGGCCTGCCGCTCGGGGTCACCGAGGTAGCCGGTCATCAGGTTGACGGGGTGCTGGGAGAGGTCGAGCACGATCTCGCCCTCGTCACCCACCGCCCCGGTGAGCGGGTCGACCAGCACGACGGGCACACCCGGCATGGGTCGCCCCATCGAGCCGGGCTTGAGGGTTTCGCCGGCGATGTTGCCGACCTGGAGCGTCGTCTCGGTCTGGCCGTAGCCGTCGCGGATCGTCAGGCCCCACGCCTTCTCGACCTGGCTGATCACCTCGGGGTTGAGCGGCTCACCGGCCGCGAGCAGCTCGCGCAGCGACCCCTTCCCCGCCGACAGGTCGGACTGGATGAGCATGCGCCACACCGTCGGTGGGGCGCAGAACGTCGTCACCCCGGCCCGCCGGATCTGGTCGAGCACGGCGGTGGCGTCGAAGCGCGCGTAGTTGTGCACGAAGATCGTCGCCTCGGCGATCCACGGAGCGAAGAAGCACGACCAGGCGTGCTTGGCCCACCCGGGCGAGCTGATGGCGAGGTGCACGTCGCCGGGCCGGGCGCCGATCCAGTACATCGTCGACAGGTGCCCGACCGGGTAGGACACCTGGGTGTGCTCGACGAGCTTGGGCTTGCTCGTCGTACCCGACGTGAAGTAGAGCAGCAGCGGGTCCGTCGCCGCGGTGACCCCCTCGAACTCCTGCGGCGTCGCGTCCCGCGAATCGGCGTAGCGGTGCCACCCCGGCACCTCGCCGACGCAGACCCGCAGGTAGTCGCCGGGGACCTCCTCGAACTTCGCCGCGTCATCGGGGTTGGCCACGACCACCCTGGCTCCGCCCCGCTCGACCCGGTCGCGCAGGTCGGTCGGCCCGAGGGCTGCCGTCGTCGGCATGATCACGGCTCCGAGCTTGCAGACCGCCAGCATGGTCTCCCACAGCTCGAGCTGGTTGCCGAGCATGAGGAGGACCCGATCTCCTTGCGAGACACCGATCTCCGAGAGCCACACGGCAACCTGGTCCGACCGCGTCGCCATCTCGTCGAAGGACACCTTCTGCTCGGAGCCGTCCTGCTCCACGATCCACAGGGCCGTGCGGTCGTTGCCGCGCGCGATGACGTCGAACCAGTCCGTTGCCCAGTTGAACCGCTCACCCACGTCCGGCCAGCGGAACTCGCTCACTGCCCGGTCGTGCTGTCCAGTGAGGGCGACGAGGGTGTCGCGCGCCTGCCGGTATGCCGCGGTGCCGGGTGTGGGTGCCATGACCCCGACCCTGCTACGCCTGACCCAGGTCGGCAAGCAGGGAGGTGAACCAGGCCTGCGAGGGGTCGAACGCCTTGCCGCCCTTGATGCGGGGGAACTCGACGGCGCGCAGCTCGTCGCCCTGCTCCTCGTCCTCACCGACCACCCCGGACTCACCGCGCAGGGCGGCATCCACCGCGTAGTCGGTGCACCTGCGGATCAGGGCGAGGTCCGCGTCGTTGGCCGCGGCTGAGCGGGCGAAGTAGCCGCTCTTCTGCACCAGCACCTTGTCGGCCCCCACCAGGTGGGCGAACTGCTTGGCGAACCACGCGCCAGGGTTGACCTTGTCGAGCTGGACGTGACCGAACGGGTCGCGCGGCACGTCTTCCCCTGCCGCCTCCATCGCCGCGACGATCTCGGCCACGCCAGCCCCTTCCGAGACGAAGAGGTTCACCCCGTCGAACTCGTCCATGATGGCGCGCAGCCGGGCCGCCTCCTCGGCGATGTCGAAGGGCCGCTCCGGGACGAACACGCCATGGACGTCCCACCGCTCGGCCGAGTTCTCCAGCCATCCGGCGAACGGTGCCGCCTGCACCCACTCGTGGTGGGCCTGCGCCGTGGCCGCGGTGAGCCAGCCGCAGTTGCGTCCCATCACCTCGTGCACGATGAGCATGCGGGGGTTGGACGAGTGCTCGGCGATGATGTTGCGCGCGTAGACGGCGCCCTGCTCCGCAGCGGTCCACGCGCCCAGCGACTGCCGGATCGGCACCACGTCGTTGTCGATGGTCTTGGGGAGGCCGACGACGGTGAGCTCGTGGCCGTTGCCGTGCAGGTAGGCCGCGAGATCCGCGGCCGTGCCGTTGGTGTCGTCGCCGCCGATGGTGTGCAGCACGTCGACGCCGTCCCGGGTCAGCTGCTCGGCCGCCACCTGCAGGGGATCCTGGCCCTCCTGGACCAGGCCACGCTTCACGCAGTCCTCGACGTTCGTGAGCTTGACCCGGCTGTTGCCGATCGGGCTGCCGCCGAAGTGGTGCAGCTTGTGGGCGTTCTCCCGCACCTCGGGGGTGACCTCCACCGAGTCACCGGTGAGCAGCCCGGCATACCCGTTGCGGTAGGCGAGGATCCGCACCTCCGGAGCCACCTGCGAGTAGCGCTCGATCAGGCCCCCGACGGCGGAGGAGAGACAGGGAGCCAGGCCCCCGGCGGTCAACATGGCCACAGTGCGCACAGTCATGCCACCACTCTGCCGTGTCGGGCAACCGGCGGCCAGAGCGGTCTCAGCGGATCGACATCACCGCGCCGGCACGCTCCCACCGCAGCACCGCGAGGAGGGCACTGGCGGGCAGCGACACGCATCCCGCCGTGCCCCCGCCGGTGTCGACGTGGAAGAAGATCGCAGATCCCTTGCCGGGCGTGCGGGCCTCGTTGTAGCCGACCACCTGGGCGTAGGTGTAGGCCGGGGTGTTGAGCAGGTTCTCCGCCGACGTCCAGCGCCCGCTCACCGGCTTGCGCTGGTGGGTGTTGTAGAGGCTCGAGGAGCTGTCGTCGACCCACACGTCGTTGGCGTCGACCCGGAACCAGCCCATCGCGAGCCCTGGGCTGGCGTGCGAGCCGAAGCCACCGCGCAGCGGGTAGGTGCCCGCCGGCGTCCTGAGGTCGCCCTCGCGCTTGGAGGAGCTGACGCCGTTGCGTCCCACGTGCCCGGCGTACGGACCCAGCGAGAGCAGGTAGGTGCTGCCCGAACGGCGGCAGGCCCGCACGGTCGCCGAGGAGCCAGCCGAGGTGACCAGGACCACCTGGGCGGCCGTGACCCCGGCCGGGACGGCGCAGCGGGCTGCCGCCGGTCTACGCGGGGATGACGTCACGCTGGGCGAGGGTGCGGTGGTCTTGGGCGCACGACTCGGCGCGGACTTACGGGTCGTGGTCGGGGGGCGCGAGGTCGTCGTCGTGGTGGTCGTGGGCGGCGCTGTCGTGGTGGTCGAGGCGCTGGCGGTCGAGGTGGTGGCGGCCGGCGCCGTCGGGGCGGCGACGGGGTCGGTCGTGGAGCATGCGGCGAGCAGGCCGACCGCGGCCAGGGTCGCTAGCGCTGTTGGGCGAGGTCGGCGGATCATCGGTCGAAGTGCTGGTAGTCGGGGTCGGACCACAGCCCACCCCAGCGCAGGCCCTGGCCGGTGAAGGCGCGTACCGCGGCGCTCGAGCTGGAGGAGAAGACCCCGGCCGCGGGACCGCGCCGCCGCACGAAGTAGGGGTTGGGGTAGACGGTGCCGTCGCTGGCGACGTAGGGGTTCTCGAAGTCGTTGACGTCGATGGCCGTGCCGTAGGCGTGCTTGCTGTAGACCTTCGAGGCCTCCTCGCCGCCGACGTACCGGCAGTTGAAGGCCGAGGTGTTGTCCGCAGCCATCGCGGCATAGTCGTCGGCGCCCGGCCCCTTGGGGTTCTTCCCCCAGCGGGAGTCCATCGGCCTCATCTGGCGGATCCGGAACTGCAGGTCGTAGAGCCTGGTGAAGGCGGCCGCGGTGCGCGAGGCGATCGAGGCGTTGACCACGAGCGAGCCCCGGGACCGCTTGCCGTCGAAGCCCCAGAAGTTCACCCTCACGTAGCGCAGCTGCGAGCGGCCCACGGGGCAACCGGGCGTCCACGAGTAGCCGACCATCCGGGCCCACTGGGCGTCGGGCACCGTGCCGATGGAAGCGTTGGCCCCACGGCCCACCGCGGACTCGTTCGCCGGGAAGCGGGTGGATGGCTCGGCGCCGGCTCGGGGGGCCGGAGCGAGCGCGGTCGGTGCCGTCGCCGACCTGGGGGCGGGGGTGACCTTCTTCGCCGGGGTCGGGGTGGCGCTGCGTGTCGTGGTGGTGCTGGCCCTGGCGGTCGTGGTCGTCGAGGCGGTGGGTGCGCTGGTGGGCACGCTCGGGGCGGAGGAGGTCGGCGTGGTCACGGCGACGTCAGCCGTCGGCGCACCCCCGCACCCGGCAGTCAGGGTGAGGGTCACGGCGAGGAGGGGCACGGCATACCCGGGGTGCAGACGCATCGGCACCCACTGTGCCGGGTCGCTCAGCTCCACGCCAAACGCCGTCCCGCGGCCCGGACCGGACGGTCAGCCGCAGGGCCGGGCGACCGTGGGCACCTCGGGCTTGGGTCGGGCGGGGAGGGCCGGCACCTCAGAGAGGGGCGTGAGCCCCGCCCAGGCATTGCCGACCACGAGGTCCACCGAGGCGCCCGCGCGAGTGTCCTTGACCAGCTCGGCGCCGGGGACGTGCCCCTTGAGCAGCGCCGCCGCGAGGTCACCCTGCTCGCCGTAGCGGATGACGGCCGCGCCCATCTGCATGGTTTGCAGGGGGTCGTTGGAGACGTCCTTGACGGTGAAGCTGCGCGCCTTCACCGCCTCGGCGACCGACTGCGCGAGCCCGGTCCGGTAGGTCGTGTTGTAGACGTTGACGGTGACCTCAGCGGGAACCGGCTTGAGCCGGGCGGGGATCGCGACCATGTCCGTGTAGGCGGTCCCGACCACGACATCCACCGACGTGCCCTTGCGGACGTCCTCGAAGAGCTTCGCGCCGGGGATCTGCGAGGCGACGAACAGCGCCTGGTCCAGGCCCTGCGGGCCGTGGTGGACGACCGCGGACTGGGTCACGTACCAGGACTCGGGGGCGTTGCTGATGCCACCGATCCGGAAGCCACGCTTGGTCAGACCAGCGGCGACCTTGGCGGCGACGCCGCCCTCGCCCGTGGCGTTCATGACGTTGACGGTGAAGGACGACCGGGCCGGGGCGGGGACGATGGTGGGCGCGCACGTGGGCGCCGGAGGTCGGGGGCTCATCCACCCGCTGGAGTAGGCGGCCGTGATGCTCAGGGTGCCCATCAGGACTCCCGGCACCGTGACGAACAGCATGATCTGGCGCAGCCGGTGCTTGCGCCAGACCTGTGTCGGTGTGAGGTCCTCGTCCTTCATGTCCGCCCCCTGCTGCCCGGTCTCGAGTCACAATCGTCACACCCGCCACTCCAGTCACATGTCAAGCGACACGCGGCGCGGCGGATTCGTCACCGACCCGTGACGCGGCCCCCGTCGGCGAGGATGCTCGGGTGGCTCCTCCCTCCGACCTGACCCCCGGCCGCCCCCACGCCCCCCGACGGCGCGTCCGCACCGCCCTGGCCGCCCTCGTCACCCTCGGCGTGCTGACCGCCTGCGGTGGTGGACCCGACGGGCTCGAGGGGCTGCTGCAGTCCTCACGGCAGGGAAAGGACCCCCAGCCACGCACCGGGGGCTGGGTCGCCTCGCTGAGCGAGGACCAGGCGCGCGACTTCTGGACCAGGGCGGCCATGGACCCCCCGGCCCCGCCGCAGGCCCCCTTCCTGCGCGGTCCGGTGCGCCACGAGGACGTCAACGAGGTCGGTGGGACGCTCACGGCCGTGGACGAGAAGGGCAGGTTCGCCCTCACGGAGTCGGGCAGCCGCGTGCTGTGCGTCATCGACCAGACCCCACAGGTCGACCGCCTCGTGGGCTGCGCGGTGCTGACCCTCCCGCAGAAGGGCCGCGTCACCCTCACGGTCGGCGCGGACGGCCTCGCGGTGAGCACCAGCAAGGACTGAGAGCGCCCGTCGAGGTCTCGCGCCCCGGGCCGCGCGGCACCCGCGGGTCAGGTCACGGCCACCAGGTCGCGGGCCACGAGCTCGGCGACCTGCACCATGTTGAGCGCCGCCCCCTTGCGCAGGTTGTCGCCGCAGATGAAGAAGTCGAGGGTGTTGGGGAAGTCCAGCGCCTGCCGCAGCCGCCCGGCGAACCGGGGGTCGGAGCCGACGGTGTCCGAGGGGGTCGGGAACTCGCCGCCGTCGGGGTCGTCGAGCACCACCACGGCCGGCGCCTCGACGAGCGCCTGACGGGCCTGGTCGACGTCGACGCGGCGCGCGAAGGTCGCATGCACCGCCAGGGAGTGCGTGGTGACGACCGGCACCCGGACGCAGGTCGCCGACACCCGCAGCTCCGGCAGGTCCAGGACCTTGCGGGTCTCGTTGCGGATCTTGAGCTCCTCGGACGTCCAGCCGCCCTCCTCGGCCGAGCCGATCCACGGCACCACGTTGAGCGCGAGGGGTGCGGGGAAGGGCGACTCGCTGCCGAGCTCGTGCTCGATCAGGCGGCGCACGTCCCCCGGCTGGTGCCCGAGCTCACGATGTCCTGCCACGACCTCGAGCTCGTCGTAGAGGCGGGCCATGCCGAGCCGACCCGCGCCCGAGGCCGCCTGGTAGGAGGCGACCACCAGCTCGGTCAGCTCCCACCCGGCATGCAGCACCCCGAGGGCGTCGATCATCGTCAGGGTGGTGGCACCGGGGTTGGCGATGATGCCCTTGGGACGGTTGGAGATCTGGGCGGGGTTCACCTCGGGCACCACGAGCGGCACCTCCGGGTCGCCGCGCAACGCCGAGCTGTTGTCGATGACGACGGCGCCGCGGGCGGCGGCCGTGAGGGCCCACTCCCCCGCGACGGCGGCTGGCAGGTCGACCAACGCGATGTCGACGCCGTCGAAGAACTCCGGGGCGAGCTCCTGCACCACGACCTCGCGGCCGCACACGGTGAGCACCGTCCCGGCATCCTCGGGTGCTGCGGCAGCACGGATCTCACCCCAGATGTCGACGCGCATCGACAGCACCTGCTGGGTGACCTGCCCCACGGCGCCGGTGGCGCCGACGAGGGCCAGCGTGGGTCGAGCGGCCTTGACGGCCTGGGTGGTCACCGGCCGGTGCCCCCGTAGACCACTGCTTCTCCGTCGGCGGAGTCCAACCCGAAGGCCGTGTGCACCGCCCGCACCGCATCGTCGAGGACCTCGGCCCGGGTCACCACCGAGATGCGGATCTCCGAGGTCGAGATCATCTCGATGTTCACGCCGGTGTCCGCCAGCGCCTTGAAGAAGGTGGCCGAGACACCGGGGTGCGAGCGCATACCCGCCCCCACCAGGGAGAGCTTGCCGATCTGGTCGTCGTACTGGATCGAGGCGAAGCCCACCGACTCCTGGACCTTGCGCAGGGCCTGCACCCCTGGCTGGCCGTCGGTCTTGGGGCAGGTGAAGGAGATGTCGGTCAGGCCCGTCTCCGTGGCGGAGACGTTCTGCACGATCATGTCGATGTTGATCTCGGCGTCGGCGCAGGTCCGGAAGATCTCGGCGGCCTTGCCGGGGTGGTCCGGCACGCCGACGACCGTGATCTTGGCTTCGCTGCGGTCGTGCGCGACACCGGCGATGATGGGGGCTTCCACGGTGTCTCCTTCGGTGGTGTCCGTGACGATGGTGCCCTCCTTCGCGGAGAAGGAGCTGCGGACGTGGATGGGGATGCCGAAACGGCGGGCGTACTCGACGCTGCGCAGGTGCAGCACCTTGGACCCTGAGGCTGCCAGCTCGAGCATCTCCTCGTTGCTGATCCGGAGGATCTTGCGGGCCGCCGGCACGATGCGGGGGTCGGCGGTGAACACTCCGTCGACATCGGTGTAGATCTCGCACACCTCGGCGTTGAGGGCGGCCGCGAGGGCGACGGCGGTGGTGTCCGTGCCGCCGCGACCCAGGGTGGTGATCTCCTTGGTGTCCTGGCTGACGCCCTGGAAGCCGGCCACGATGACGATGTGGCCCTTCTCGAGCGCGTCGGTCACCCGACCGGGGGTGACATCGATGATGCGTGCCTTGCCGTGGCTGGAGTCGGTGATGACCCCCGCCTGGCTACCGGTGAAGGACCGCACGGTGTAGCCGAGGTCGGCGATGGCCATGGCCACCAGGGCCATCGAGATCCGCTCGCCCGCGGTGAGCAGCATGTCCATCTCGCGCGGCGGCGGCTGGGGGCTCACGGCGTTGGCCAGGTCGAGCAGCTCGTCGGTGCTGTCGCCCATCGCCGACACCGCAACGCAGACGTCGTTGCCGGCCTTCTTCGCCTCGGCGATGCGTCGGGCGACACGCTTGATGCTGGCGGCGTCAGCCAGCGAAGAGCCGCCGTATTTCTGGACGACGATCGGCACGGTGGAACTCCCGGCAGTGCAGTGGGCGCGGAGCGGTCAGTCTAACTGGGGTCCTCATGGTGGGACGCCGGTGCCGTATGCCGGACAGTCCGGCCCCTCAGGCGGACCGGCCCACGGCCCCGCTCGCTCCACTGCTCGGCGGCGCCTTCCCGGTGGTCGCGACGAAGTCACGCAGCACCTCCGCGAAGCGGTCCGGCTCGTCGAGGTGCGGAAAGTGACCGGCGCCCTCGAACAGCTCGACCCGGCTGCCGGGCATGACCGACTGTGCCGCCGTCGCGTGCCAGGCCGGGATCATCCGGTCGCGCGTGCCCCAGACGATCAGGGTCGGCAGGCTGGCCACCTCGGGGAGGAAGGCCCGGGCGCTGACGCTCTGACCTCCCGGGCCGATCACGGCCCGGGTCGTCGCCAGGAAGGCTCGCCGACCATCCGCGTCGGCCAGCGACGTGAACCCCTCCCAGGCCGCGGTGACGTCGGACCCGGGCCGCCACCCGACCTTGGTGAGGGCCCGGCTGACCACCTCGGCGCGGCTGCGCACCCAACCGGAAGCGATGACCGGCAGGACGATCTCCGCACCCGGGAGCGTGGCCGAGCGCAGCAGGGGGTTGACCTCCCTGCCGAGCCCGCCGCTGCCCACGAGGACCAGCCGCTCGACCCGCTCCGGGAAGAGGTAGCAGAACTGCAAGGAGATCCCGCCGCCCAACGAGTGGCCGACCAGCGTCACGCGGTCGATGCCCAGGTGGTCGATCAGGTCGCGCAGGGTGGCGGCGTGGGCCCCGAGGGAGTAGTCGCCGGCAGGCTTGGCCGAGCCGCCGTGACCGAAGAGGTCCGGGACGACCAGGCGGTGGGCGTCGTCGAGCCGGTCGACCAGGTGGGCCCAGTTCCGGTGCGAGCCCAGGAGGCCGTGGACGAAGAGGACGGCCGGGCCGTCGCCACTGTCCAGATAGGACAGGGTGTGGCCGTGCAGCGTGACCAGCTGTGGGCTCGGTGTGCTCGGTGTGCTCATCATGCCCTCGGCGTTCCTCGTGGTTACTCAAGGGTAACTCTTCGCGATCGCACCATGGCACCCGGCTCGGTCCCGCTAGCCTCGGGCCATGGCCATCGAGGTTCAGGGGGTCCGCCGCGCGTTCGGCGACGTCCTCGCGGTCGACAGCATCAGCCTGACTGCTCAGCCGGGCGAGGTCACGGCGCTGATCGGCCCCAACGGTTCGGGCAAGACCACGCTGCTGCTCATGCTCTCCACGCTGCTCGTACCGGACCAGGGGACGATCCGCATCGACGGGCTCGACCCCGTCACGCAGCCCACCGAGGTGCGGGCCCGGATCGGGTGGATGCCCGACGGGTTCGGCACGTGGGACGCACTCACGGTGCGCGAGGTGCTGCACACCATCGCCGCGGCATACCGGATCCCGCCGGACGTCGCCCGGGCTCGCACCGACGAGCTGCTCGCCACCGTGCACCTCGAGGACCTCGGCGACCGGCGGGCCAGGGTGCTCTCGCGCGGACAGAAGCAACGCCTCGGCCTGGCTCGGGCGCTGATCAACGACCCCAGCGTGCTGCTCCTGGACGAACCGGCCTCCGGGCTCGACCCGCGCAGCCGCATCGAGCTGAGGGACGTGCTGCGCGGCCTCGCGGCGCAGGGAAAGACGGTCCTGGTGTCGAGCCACATCCTCACCGAGCTCCAGGAGGTGGCCGACCGGGCCGTCATCGTGGCGCGCGGGCGCAGCCTGGAGACCCAGCGACTGGACGACGAGTTCGTCGCGACGGGTCTGGCGTCCTATCGGATCGACTCCCTCGACCTCGACCGGCTCACCGTCTGGCTCGCCGAGCACCACGTCCCTGCCAAGCGGGTGGGTGGTGGCCTGACCGAGGTCGAGGTCGTCGGTGAGGAGAACGCCGCCCGGCTGCTCGCCGACCTCGTCCGCGCGGACATCCGCGTGACCGCGTTCACCCCCAGTCACGGTGCCCTCGAGTCCGCCTACCTCGCAGCGACGGAGGACCGACGATGAGCTGGCACGGCATCAGGACGGTCGCGGCCCTCGAGCTGCGCCAGCGCGTCCGAACCTCGAAGTGGCCGGTGGTGCTCGGGATCTGGCTGGCCATCATCGCCCTCGTGACCTTCCTGGCCTACTACGCGACCCACGACCCGGACCTGCGCTCGGGCCAGGCGATGTACGACGTGGTGATCTTCTTCGTCCTCGGGCTGGCCATGCTCATCGTGCCCTCGCTCACCGCCACCTCCGTCAACGGCGACCGCGAGCAGGGCGTGCTGGCCACCCTGCAGACCACGCTGCTCACCGCCTGGGACCTGGCCCTCGGCAAGCTCGTGGCGGCCTGGGTCATCTCCCTCGCCTTCCTCGTCACCGCCCTGCCGTTCCTCGCGTGGTCGTGGTTCGAGGGCGGGGTGTCGGGCGGGCGCATCGTGCTGTCGCTCGCCGTGCTGATCCTCGTGCTGGCGGTGGTCTGCACCATCGGCCTGATGTTCTCGACGCTCACCGCCCGCCCCGTGGCCTCGGCGGTGCTCACCTACCTGACGATGGGCGCGCTGGTCTTCGGGACCGCGATCGGCTTCGGGTTGTCCGCCTTCCTCGTGACCGACACGGAGCAGCACCAGGTCTTCGGCATTCCGGACAACTGGTGGGAGACCCACCAGCCACCGGACATCAACCCGGACGACCCCACCCTCACCCCGCAGCAGCTCGAGCAGCTGAAGATCTCTGGCCAGCCGACGCGGGCCGACTGCGTCCGCTTCACGCGGACGTCCACCGTCGCCCACACCGAACGGATCTGGTGGATGCTGCCGCTGAACCCCTTCGTCGTCGTCGCCGATGCGGCACCGTCCGAGCCGCGGCCCGACAACGACGTCTACGCCGGCGGGTTCACCCCGATGCGGTGGATCAGCGAGGGCGCGCGGGCTGCACGCAACGGTCCAGAGGCGGTCTCTGACGAGTGCAGCTTCCAGGTCAGCGACGGCCAGACGGGCGACCAGGGCAGCCGCGCCCTCGAGTCCGCACCGGTGTGGCCGTACGGGCTGGGCTTCCTGCTGGTGGCCGGCATCGGCGCAGCGACCGTTGCGGGGCGGCGGCTGCGCACCCCCATCCGGCGACTGCCCAACGGCACCCGCATCGCCTAGCTCCTCCCCCGCCGAGATGGATCCCCGTCACACGACACGCCGACCAAACCTGTGACGGGGATCCATCTCGGCGGGAAGCGTCAGGGGTGGAGGGCGTCGAACTCGGCCTCGGAGATGGTCTCCTCGTCGGCGTCGAGCCGAATGTGGCCCAGCAGTCCCTGGAGCACCCGCAGCGCAGCGGTCGCGCGCTCACCCCAGTCGGACAGGTAGCTGAACTGCCACCACCACAGGGCCTCGGAGACCCGGCCGGCGTCGTAGTGCCGCAAGCCGTGGGACATCGCCTCGGCGACCACCGCGACGTCGTTGGACAGCGACCCCGTCGTCAGCTCGGCCGACGTGACCGGGTCGACGAGGTCGGCGTAGTCGTCGAGCCCCTCGAAGAGGTTGGCGAAGCCGGTGCGCAGTGGGTCGAGCTCGGCCTCACCGGCGTCGGCCTCGAAGCGCTCGGCCGGCACGATGTCGTGGATCGCCCCGAGCCTCGCGCCCATGACGAGCACCTGGGACAGGGCCAGCAGGGTCATCGGGATCGCGGCATCCGGGGCTGCGCCCGACGCCACCTCGGTGACGGTGGCGAGGTAGTCACGGGCGTCTCCCGCCGACTGGTCGGCCAGGACCTGCAGGTCGTCAGACATCCAGCAACCTCCTGCCCTCGAACGCGCGGCCGAGGGTCACCTCGTCGGCGTACTCCAGGTCGCCGCCCACGGGGAGTCCGGAGGCCAGGCGGGTGACCTTCAGGCCCATGGGCCGCAGGAACCGGGCGAGGTAGCTCGCGGTCGCCTCGCCCTCGAGGTTGGGGTCGGTGGCGATGATGACCTCGGTCACCTCGCCCGAGGCGAGCCGGGTCATCAGCTCCTTGATCCGCAGGTCGTCGGGGCCGACGCCCTCGATGGGGCTGATCGCCCCGCCGAGCACGTGGTAGCGACCGCGGAACTCGCGGGTCCGCTCGACGGCCACGACGTCCTTGGGCTCCTCGACGACGCAGATGGCAGAGCCGTCGCGGCGCGGGTCGGCGCAGATCCGGCACTGGTCGCCCTCGGCGATGTTGCCGCACGTGGTGCAGAAGCGGACCTTGGCCTTGACCTCGGTCAGGGCGTCGACCAGGCGCTTGACGTCGATCGCGTCGGACTGCAACAGGTGGAAGGCGATCCGCTGGGCACTCTTGGGACCGACCCCGGGCAACCGCCCGAGCTCGTCGATCAGGTCCTGGACCACACCTTCGTACACAGGGGCGAGCCTATGCCCTGCCGGTGTCGCCGGACCCCGCGGCACGACGGGTATGCCGTGGGGTCACTCGAGCGGGTCACTGCCCGTCGTCGATGACCCTGCCCCCGAGCACCCGCTCGATCACGGGACGACCGACCTCGCCCATCGCCTCGATGTCCTCGTCGTCGGAGCTGACCACGCTGTCGTCGGCGATCCGGAGCTCGACTCCCGGCGCGGGCGCCTCGGCGGCGACCTCGGCCCGGGCGCGCTGCAGGGGTGACCCGGCCGGCGTCGAGGGCGTCGGCGCGATCTCGTCGGCGGCGGACCCGGCCCAGGACGGGCCGCTGCCGGGGCCGGCCGAGGCGGTGCCCCACGTGCTGGCCCCGGCCTGCGGCCCGGGGCCACCGGCCCCGGGGATGCCCTCGCCACGCCCGGTGGACGCGGCTCCCTGGTCGGCGCGACCGTCGGTCGGCGGTCGCGGGGGCCCGTCGCCCTTGACGGCCGGGTCGTCCGAGGGGAACCGGTTGCCGGGGGTCACCGTGGGGTGGGCCTCACCGCTTGGCACCGACAGTGACGCGTCAGGCGTCGGGATGCCCTCGACCCGGGCATCCACCCCGAGCACGTCGATGAGGGCCTGCCGCACGAGGTCGGCGTGCGGGCCGTGGCGGAAGGTGTTGGCGATGCCGACCGTGGAGATGCCGAGGACGACCCGGCGACCGTCGAAGTCGTGCACGCTTGCATGCTCGGAGAGCAGGGTCCACGTGGTGCGTTTGTGCTTGAAGATCCACGCGAGGATGTCCGGCCAGGCCCGGCGGATCGCGGCGGTGTCCATGCCGTGTCCGGTTGGTGTCGCGGCAGCCTCGTGGACGTCCTCCGCGCCGGGGGCGGAGGACGGCGCGGCCTGGGCCGGGTCGGGGTGGGCCGGCGCGGCCGCGGTCACGGTCTTGGAGGGGGCGGGGTCGGCCGGCGCGGTCACCAAGGGTGCCGACTCGGCCGGCGCGGGATCGGCCGGCGCAGCGGCGACCGGCGCCGCCTCGGGCGACTCGGGCGACTCGGGCGGGGCCGACACCGGGACGGGCGCGGGCGGCGGAGCAGCGGCGGCCGGCGTGGCCACGACGGGAGCGGCCACGACCGGGACCACCGACGCCTGCGGTGTGGACACGCTGCCCGACGGCACGCCTTCGACGTCGAGGCGACGCTCGAGGCGGTCCAACCGCGCGGCATACCCGCTCTCACCGGAGGCCGCCGGCAGCAGCACCCGCGCGCAGATGAGCTCGAGCTGCAGCCGGGGCGCGGTGGCTCCGGTCATCTCGGTGAGGCCCGCGTTGACGATGTCGGCCGCGCGCGACAGCGCACCACCACCGAAGGCCGCCGACTGCTGGCGCATCCGCTCGATCTGGTCCTCGGGGAGTCCGCGCAGGATCGAGGAGGCACCGTCGGGCACCGCCGCGACGACGATGAGGTCACGCAGCCGCTCGAGGAGGTCCTCGACGAAGCGGCGGGGATCGAGCCCGGTCTCGATGACCCGGTCGATCTGGTGGAACACCCCGGCGGCGTCGCGGGCCGCGAACGCGTCGATGGTGGCGTCGAGGAGCTCGGCGTCGGTGAATCCGAGCAGCGACGCCGCGCCCTCGTAGGTGAGGCCCTCCTCGTGGGACCCGGCGATGAGCTGGTCGAGCACCGACAACGAGTCACGCACGGAGCCACCACCGGCCCTGGTCACGAAGGACAACACCCCCGGCGCGACCGCGACCCCCTCCTGCACGCAGAGTCGCTGCATGTAGTCGGACAGCTGACCCGGCGGCACCAGCCGGAACGGGTAGTGGTGGGTGCGGCTGCGGATCGTGCCGATGACCTTCTCGGGCTCGGTCGTCGCGAAGACGAACTTCACGTGCTCCGGCGGCTCCTCGACGATCTTGAGCAGGGCGTTGAAGCCCTGCGGGGTGACCATGTGGGCCTCGTCGATGATGTAGATCTTGTAGCGGCTCTGGGCCGGGCCGTAGGACGCGCGCTCGCGCAGGTCGCGGGCGTCGTCGACACCACCATGGCTGGCGGCGTCGATCTCGATCACGTCGACGGAGCCCGAGCCACCACGCGACAGGGCCACGCACGAGTCGCAGGTGCCGCAGGGGTCCGGGGTCGGCCCCTGCTCGCAGTTGAGGCACCGCGCCAGGATGCGGGCGCTGGTGGTCTTGCCGCAGCCGCGCGGTCCGGAGAAGAGATAGGCGTGGTTGACCCGACCGGTGCGCAGCGCCTGCATGAGCGGCTCGGTCACGTGCTCCTGGCCGATGACGTCGGCGAAGGTCTCGGGACGGTAGCGGCGGTACAGGGCGGTGCTCACGGGGGAACCCTAGTCGCACCTCCCGACACGGGACAGGCCGCTGCGGGGGTGCCTCCGCGGGTGCGCACAGGGGCGGCCGGGACAGCGACCGACAGGCTGGCAGACTGGCGACGGACGACGAGGGGAGGGGACATGCTCGGACGCCGCACCAGGCCCGACGACCGGGCCGACGGCAGCGACCCGGAAGCCGGCCGGGTCCTCCTACGGGCCGACGCGGTCGCCAAGGACATCGACGGGGCGGTGCTCCTGAAGCCCATCAGCCTGAGCGCCACCTCCGGTGAGTGCATCGTGCTGCGTGGCCCCAACGGCAGCGGCAAGACCACGCTGCTGCGCGTCCTCGCAGGCACCCTCGACCCCTCGGCCGGGACCACGACCCTCGACGGTCGACCCGTCGACGAGCGCGACCCGGAGATCCGCCGGCGGGTCGCCGCGCTCATCGGGGCCCCCACGGCATACCGCGACCTGACCCTGGTCGACCACCTGGTGCTCATCGACTCCACGTGGGGCGGGGTCATCGGCACCGCCGACGACCGCGCGGAGGAGCTGCTCGACACCCTCGAGATCGGCCACCTGGCCGAGCGGTTCCCGCACGAGCTGTCCTCGGGGCAGCAGCAGCTCTTCCACCTCGCGATGGTGCTCTCCAGGCCGGCGCAGGTGCTGCTCCTCGACGAGCCCGAACAACGCCTCGACACCCACAAGCGCGGCCTCCTGGCCCGGATCCTGCTCTCGCGCAAGGAGGCCGGTGCCGCAGTCGTCGCCGCCCTCCACGACCCGGACCTCACCGCGGCGATCGCCGACCGGGTCGTCGACGTCAGCGGCTCGTGAGCGTCGACCGGGACCGGCTGGCCCAGGCCCGCAGGGTGGTCGAGGGCGGTGACCCCAGCGAGTCCAACGCCGTCTACGTCGCCTACGTCACGCTGATCCTCGCCCTGCTCTACGGCATCCCGGCCTCGCGGGCCTTCTTCCTGTTCGTCGACCCGGCGTGGATGGCCGCCCACCTCACGGGAGTGCAGGGCGTCCTCGTGGTCGGCGGCACGTGCCTGGGCCTGGTGCTGCTCGCCTACCGCCTGGGGTCGCTGCGCGGTCCCGTCGTCCCGGACCTGCCCTACCTCGACCACGTGGCGGTGAGTGCGCTCGACCGGTCGCTGGTGCTGCGCCGGTGGTGGCGCCTGAGCCTGTTCGGGGCGCTCTTCGCCGGGCTGCTCGCAGGAGTCGTGCTGGGTGCCGGGATGGTGGTGGCCGGCGTCAGCTCGCCGTGGGCACTGGCACCGACCAGTGGCGGTGGCGTGGCGCTGGGGGCGGCCGTGGCGGGCTCCTGGCTGTGGGGGCAGGTGCGCTCCTGGCCCACCGGGTCGCGTGGGGCCGGGACCTACCTGCGGGCTTCGCGGTCGTTGCGGGCCCTGCACCTGGTCGGGCTGCGGACCCAGGCGGCCCGTGCCGTCACCGTCGGTGGCGCGGTGCTCGCGGGCGACCTCAGGGCGGCGCGCCTGGACGTGGCGGCCCCCACCACGCGCAGCCGCGGGGTGCGGCTGCGCGCGCACGGGCCCCTCACGGTCGTCGTGGCACGCGACGTCCTCGGGCTGCGGCGGGCACCCGGCGCGGTTCTCACCGGTCTGGTCCTGTCGGCCGGCGGCTGCTGGGCCCTCGCCCACGCGACGACTCCCGGCGTGCCCAACATCGTGGCCCTGGTGGGCACCTGGGGCGCCTACCTCGGATATGGCGCGTGGTCCGAGGGCCTGCGGCTGCAGGGCGACAACGCGGGGACGGCGCCCCTGATCGGGTTGCCCTTCCGGGTCGAGGCGGCCGCCCACCTGGTGGCCCCCTCCGCGCTGTTCGCCGCGGTCGCCGTGGTCGCCGGCGGCGTCGTGGCCCTGACCTCGGCCGCTGGTGTCGCGGCCCTGTGGTGGCCCCTGGCACTCACGGGTGTCGTGGCCGGCACCCATGTCATGGCCGCCTTCCGTGGCCTGCCACCGATCCGCCTGTTCGGTCCGGGGGGCCTGGTCACCATGGCGCTCTGGTATGCCCAGCCCGCCGTCGTCGCGATGGTCACCGGTGTGGTCGCGACGTCCACGCTCACCGGGGCCGGTGCCGGTGCGGCACTGCTCGTGGTCGTGCTCGCGGTGGCGGCCACGACCGCCTACGGGATGCGCAAGGTGCGCCTGCTGGACGAGGCGCACCGCGGGTAGCCGCCCGGGCTCCGGGTGACACAGGGACACCCCGCGTACCTGGAAGAGCTCTCCTACCCTTGCTGCATTCCTGCCCTGGGGGAGTTCGGAGAGGTACCACCACGCGGGGTGCCTGCGCCCAGTCTAGACAGGGCTCCGTGGCCGCAGCCAATCCGCCCCGGGCGGCCGATCACAGCGGCTGCGCAGTCCCGGAATGAAGCGATTTCAGGGGTTGGCCGCCGTCCGTGTAGCCTCCTCGGCGGAGGATTCGCATAGTGGCCTAGTGCGCACGCTTGGAAAGCGTGTTGAGTGAAAGCTCTCAGGGGTTCGAATCCCCTATCCTCCGCCACCACGACTCGGCCCCCGGCAGCTGCACGGGGGCCTTGCTCGATCCCGGCAGCACGAGACACCACCGTCAGTGCGGCTGCGGGACCCCCACCGGCTCGGCGACCACCACGAGGTTGTGGTCGTAGTGCCGGGTCGTCGCGTCGAACCTCCCGGTGCAGGTGACCAGGACCAGGCGACCGGACGCGCCGCGGTCGAAGATGTCGGTGCTCGTCGAGAGCGCATCCTTGTCGACCTCGCGGTTGGAGTGCACCACGTAGGTCAGGGCCAGTCCGTCGCCACTGAGCTCGATGCGGTCGCCGGGCTCGGCGTCGAGGAGCCTGGCGAAGAAGCCGAGGCCGTAGTCGCGCGAGTCGATGTGGCCGGCCAGGACCACGCTGCCGAAGACCTCCCCGGCCAGGGCCCCGCTGACCCACCAGCCGACATCGCCCGGGTTGGCCGGCAGGCGCAGCTCACCGCCCGGCCCGGTGTCGACCCCCTGGATCGGCGCCGAGGCTCCTTGGTCCGAGACCAGTCGGATGCGTTGCGGCGCAAAGGTCCTGAGCTGGCTCGCCGCTGCTGTCCCCTCGGCAGCGGCAGCCGGCGCACCCGGGGCAGCCGGGGTCGTGGGGGAGCCCACCGCCGTGGTCGCTGTCCCGGTCGCCGCCGAGGCCGGGTCGGGGCGCACGGCGCAGCCACCCGTCCCGAGCGCCACCACCGCCACCAGGGCGGCCGCGGCCGCGGTGCCCGGTCGGGGCACGGTCAGGACCGGCGGCGCCGGATCCCCGCCGCGCCCCCCGCCGCGCCCGCGGCGCCTGCCGCCAGCAGCGCGGCCAGCACCAGGCCGACCGGGGCCACGCCTGAGGAGCCCGCCCTGTCGGGCGAATGGGCCGCGATGAGCGCCTGTGCCTGCCCGCCGTCGCCGGCATCGACGCGGTTCGGGTCCGACCCCGACCCCCGGGTCTGGACCGGCAGGACCTGCACGACCGCGTCCATCGAGCTGGTGGCGGCGACCCCGATGGCGAACACCCGGGTCAGCGACGCGCTGGCGACCGGGAGGTCGACCGGCCCGAACACCACCGGGGCAGAGGCCGCCGTGGGGACGATGTCGACCGGGTAGCTCCCTCCGGGAACGGTGAGGGTCAGCTGCTCGCCGTTGGCAACGTTGGAGAACAGCACCTTGCCGTTCACCCGGATGTCGGCCGGGCCGACCGCGGCGGTGTGCGCGACGGTGAGCCGCCCGCTGCCGGCCGTCACCGCCGACAGGTCGTTGGTGTAGGTGGTGAAGACCGGGGGCTTGGTGACATCCGCCTGCCGGTGCAGCACCACGTCGGTGCTCGAGCCCGCCGCCACCTGGACGGTCGCCTGCACGGTCGCTCCCCCGCCCTGGGGCGTTGCGACCAGCGTGTGCCGGCCGGCCGCCAGGCTCAACGGGCCGACGACGGTCTTGGCCGTGGCCGCCGACGCGATGCTCGTGCCGTCGACCGTGAGGCCCATCGTCGTGGCGTCGACACCCTGGATGACGTAGACGCTGGCCTGGGCCGTGGCGGCCGGCACCTGGTGAAGACCTTCGGCCGATGACGGACCCGCCACCGCAACCAGTGCAGCAGGACCCACCACCAGCACCGCGACGACGACAGCTCTCAGGCGCATGACCCCTCCAAGACCTCAGACACCCCGGACAGCCGATGATGCGCAAGCGCCCTCCCCTGGGCCTCGTACAAATGACGTAAATGTGACGCTTGGGCTGTTCTGCCGCACGATCACCGACACATACTCGGGGTGCGCCACGAGGGGAATGGTCAGGTGAGCAAGGCACGCAAGAGCAAGAAGAGGGCTGCGGGGTGGACCAATCCGCGCGCCGGCACCGCCGACGGCCCTGCCTCCGCCCCTGCCCAGCCCGCCGCGTGGGCGGTTGGCACGGCGCTCGACCGCGGGTCGACGATGACCACGGCCACCGCCGGCCAGGAGTGGTACGCCGGCGACGGGGGCGGCCTCCCCCCGGGTCCGGACGTACCTGGGACCCGGTCGCCGCGGGCTCGGCGTCGCCGCGTCCTCGCCTGGGCGGTGCTGGCCCCGATCTGCTTCGCCGGCGGCCTCTACGGCGGAGGGCTGGCCATCCGGGCGCTCACTGGCAACGGGTCCCCGAGCACCACCGCCGTCGCGACCGCGCCCGATCCCCTCGCCACCGCCACGGCCATCCCTCGGGCGGCCGTCGACAACGCCTACGTGCCCGGTGGCGCGACCGGACCCGGGCTCACCGCCCCCGGCATCCTGGTCCAGGCGCTCCCCAGCGCCAACGGCGACCTCGAGGTCGTCGAGCGGGTCCGCTTCGCCGTCCCGTCCGACTCCCTCACCCTCGGAGTGCCCTCGTCACAGGGCATCGCCAAGGGCACCGCCCCATTACGGGCCCGCCTCAAGGACCTGCAGGTGTCGGCCGACGGCAACGTCGTCGACACGACCGGGGCCAGCCTCTCCCAGACCACCCGACTGACCCTGCCGTCAGGCACCCGTCAGGTGCAGATGCGCTACCGGCTCACCGGGTCGGTGCTCCGCAGCACCCCCTCCACACCCGGTCGCGCGCTCGTCGTGCTGCCGCCGCTGAGTCGGGGTCCGCGGGTGGACACCCTGCAGGTCATCGTCGAGGTACAGGGCGGCACGGTGCGCAACCTCCAGTGCCCCGCCCTGCGTGCGGCCGACCAGCTGTGCGGGCGTGAGGGCCCGGACCGCTGGTACACCGTCCCGCTCACCCTCGGGCGCAGCGCGGTGCTCGCGCAGCTCGACCTTCCCTCACCCGTCGGGGGCTGAGCGCCCTACTGCACCAACAGGTATGCCAGGTGCTCGGGGAGCTGCCCGGTCGCCGCGAGGTGCGTGCCGAGCAGGCGGCCACCGTCCAGTGCCCCACCCGCGGCCGGCGCCAGCACCTGGCCGTCGAGGGCCAGTCGCTCGGTCAACGCCCGACGTACCGAGCTCGCTCCGAGCACCCCGCCGGTGGCGGTGAGCACCGGCGCGGGCAGGCCTGCCGCGGCGGCGAGCAGCGCCTCGGCCAGCCCTGCGCCCGCACGGGCACAGATCTCCGCGGCCACCGGGTCGGCGTCGGCGAGCCCGGCCACGACCGGGGCCAGGGCGGCCAACCGCTCGGGGGCGTCCGGCGCACCCATCAGCCGGCGCGGCCAGCCCTCGGGCGCCCCGAGCACCGCCGTCGCGCTGGACAACACGGCCGACGAACCACCCGGGAGCCCGTCTGCGGCCCGCAGGGCTGCGCGCAGCCCCTCGAGCCCGATCCAGGCGCCGGAGCCCACGTCGCCGAGCAGGTGCCCCCAGCCGTCGACCCGGCGCCAGACCTGCCCGAAGTCGGTCCCGAAGGCCACCGCGCCGGAGCCCGCTGCGACGACCGCGCCGGGCCGCAGTCCCCCGAGCGCCCCCACGAGGTTGGCGACGGCGTCGCTGACCACGACGGTGCGCCGACCACCGAGGACGGCCCGGACCGTCCGCGCCACGTCCGTGCGGTCGGCCAGGAAGAGCAGACCGCGCATCGACCAGACCACGACCTCCGGGTCGACACCGGCCAGGGCCCTGGCGTCCGCCGCCAGGGCGGGGACGTCGATGCCGTCCGATCCGATCCGTGCTCCCGGCGCGGTGAGCACCGGTCCGGGCACCCCGTCGGTGGTCACCTGGACGCGGAGGCCGGAGCCGCCCACGTCCACCGCCGCGATGCTCACGGAGGCGATGTGATCACTTCGACATCCCTGCGGTCAATCCGGCGACGATCTGCTTGGTGGCCAGCAGGAAGAGCAGGATGAGCGGGATCGTCGTGATCACGAGCCCGGCGAAGACGGCCGAGAAGTTCGTGGCGTTCTCACCGAAGAACGTGGTGAGGCCCACTGGGAGGGTGTACTTCTCCTGCTTGCGCAGCAGCACGAGGGGGAAGAGGAAGTCGTTCCAGATCGGCACGAAGCGAAAGACCGCCACGGTCGCCAGGGCTGGGCGAACCATCGGCACCATGACCCGCCAGAACGTCTGCCACGTCGACGCGCCATCCAGGGCCGCCGCCTCCTCGAGCTCCTCGGGAAGCTGCCGGAAGAAGGTGGTGAGCACGAAGATCGAGAAGGGCACCCCGGAGGCGCCGTACATCATCGCCAGCCCCATCCGGGAGTCGATCAGGCCCAGGCCGTCGAAGAGGTAGAAGATCGGCAGGATCGCGAGGTGGATCGGGAGCATCAGCCCCGACAGGAAGAGCGACTCCAGGGCCCGGAAGAACCGCGACCTGACCCTGGCGATGGCGTAGGCCGCCATGGTCGACACCGACGTCGACAGGGCGACGGCACCGATGGTGACCATGAGGGAGTTGCCGAAGTAGGTGGCGAAGTGGCCGGTGGTCCACGCGTCGCGGTAGCTCTGGGTGGAGATCGGCCAGGGAGCTCCGAGCGGGTCGCTGATCAGGTCGGCGTTGCTGCGCAGCGAGCTGGAGACCATGAGCAGCAAGGGAACCAGGGCCAGCGCGGCATACCCCCACAGCAGGATGCTCGCACCGGACCCACCCACGGGGCGGCTGGCGGTGCCCCGCCGCCGCCCGCGCCGCCCACGGTCGGGGCGCGGTTGCGTCACCGGGGTCTGGGCCGGGGCGCGGTCGACCACGGTCATGCCGTGATCCTCCGCTCGTGGCGACGCATCACGGAGGTGGCACCCAGGGCCCCGCCGAAGATCACGATGAACAGCAGTGTCGCCAACGCGGACGAGCTGCCGATCGCGTCGACCGCGCCGGAGTCGAATGCAGTGCGGTAGAAGAGCAGCGAGACGAAGTCCGTTGCGCCTGCGGGGTTTCCGGTCGACCCGCCGAAGGCGTAGGGCAGCGCGAAGGCCTCCATCGCGAAGATGAAGGTCAATACGGAGACCGTCCCGATCGCCGGTGCCAGCAGGGGGAAGGTGATCCGGAAGAAGGCCTGCCGGTGCGAGGCGCCATCGACCCGCGCCGCCTCGGTCAGCTCCTCGGGGACCCCGCCCAGCGCCGCGCCGTAGAGCAGCACGGGGAAGCCGATCCACTGCCAGACGCTGACGAGCACGACGACCCACAGCGCGGTCTTCGGGTCGCCGAGCCATGGGAGGGCCCACGACTCCAGCCCGACCTTGGTCAGCAGCTGGTTGACCGGGCCGAACGTGGGTGAGAGCAGCAACGTCCACAGGTAGCCGATGACGATGGGGCTGACCAGGTAGGGCATGGCGTAGAGCGTCTGCAGCATCCGTCGGGTGCGGTCCCGGCGGTGCAGCATGACGGCGATGCCCAGGCCGATGGTGTTCTGGATGAGCATCGTGCCACCGAAGAAGGCCAGGTTGTGCCACAGCGCCCTCGGCAGGTCCGTCGTGAAGGGTGCCCTGGTGAACAGCGTCCGGAAGTTCTCGAACCCCGCGAACCCCCCTCGCGCCGTGCCCTGCCACTGGAAGAAGGCGTAGGAGAACGACGTCAGCATGGGGTAGAGCACGAACACGCCGAACAGCAGCAGGGCCGGGGCGACGAAGAGCAGGCCGGTGCGACGCCTCACGACGACGGCTTGAACCAGGTCTTGACGCCGGTGTCGAGCTCCTTGCTCACGGCCGCCGCGTCCTTGGAACCCAGCAACATCTGCTGGATGCCCTTGCCCAGCAGGTCGGTGCCGGACGGCGAGCCGTAGCGGAAGTCGGTGAGCAGCAGGTAGGGCGAACCGCTCGAGGTGTAGTTGTCGCTCATCTGCTTGAGCAGCGGGTCCTTGTACTCCACTCCGGGCACGGCCGAGATCTGCTTGACCTCGTCGGCGACCATCTGCCCGAACTCCTTGGTGGCCATCCACTTCACGAGCTCGGTCGCCGCGGCCTGGTGCGGGGACCTGGCCGACACGGCGAAGTTGCCGTCCGCCCAGCCGGGGGTGGTGGGCTCGGAGCCGCTGGGTGAGCCGGGTGCCGGCGGGACCTCGAAGACCCCGATCTTCATCTCCGGGTCGGCCTTCTGCAGGACCGCGAGGTCGAAGGAACCCCCTGGGATCATGGCCGCCTTCTGGGCCGCGAACAGGGTCTGGGCGTCCGTCGCCGCGACGCCGGTGACGTTCTTGGGCATGAACTTCTCGAGGCTCTTGACGACCTCGACCGAGGCCACCCAGTCCGGGTCGGTGAAGTCGGTCTTGCCGCTGTTGACGGCGGACTGGAAGTCCTTGCCGCCGAACCGCGGCGCCGCGAGCACCTCGTGGACGATCGGGAGCGTCCAGTCGTCCTTGGCGCCGACCGCGATCGGGGTGACGCCGGCAGCCATCAGGGTGTCGTTGGCTGCGGTGAACTCTGCCCACGTCGTGGGGGCCTTGAGGCCGAACTTGTCGAAGAGTCCCTGGTTGTAGAACATCTGGATCGTCTGACGGGCCAGCGGGACGGAGTAGATCTTGCCGTCCTCCTTGCCCTTGGCGCTGGCGATGACGTTCTCGTCCCAGCCGGCGAGGTCGACCTTGCCGTCGAGCGGCACCAGCGACTTCGCAGCCACCGTCGACTGGAGCTGGCCGTAGGAGCGCACCTGCGGCACGTCCGGGCCCGAGGAGCCGGCAAGCCCGGTCGCCAGGATCTTGTTGTACTCGGTGGCCTTGAATGCCTTGAAGTTCACCGTCACGTCAGGGTGGGACTTCTCGTAGGCGTCGAAGATGGTGGTGTAGGCAGCCTCGTCCTCCACCCGCCAGGACCACACGGTCAGCGTGGTCTTGGCATCGCTGTTGCCCGAGGCGTCGGAGCTGTTGGAGGGCGCGCAGGCCGCGAGGGAGACCGTCAGGCCGACCATGCAGAGAGCGGCCAACCGGGTGCCGGTGCGGGGTGTCATGTGGGTTCTCCTCAGGGGGACTGCGGCGCGGGAGTGGCGCCGCTGGGGGATGTGGTCAGGGCGGTCAGGGCAGCGGTGACCGAGCCGTGGTGCTCGGCGAGGCAGGAGCGGGCGGTCGCGGCGTCGGTGCCGGCCAGCATCGACAGCAGGGCTGTCTTCAGCTCGCCGTCGGCGGCCTCGAGGGCGGCCCGCGCCTGCGCCTCGTCGGCGCCGCTGGCCTCCTGGAGGATCCGCAGCACCCGGCCGCGCAGCTTGGCGTTCGTGGCAACCACGTCGACCATCAGGTTCGACCACGTCCGGCCCAGCCGGATCATCACCGCGGTCGAGAACGAGTTGAGGATCAGCTTCTGTGCCGTGCCGGCCTTCAGGCGGGTCGAGCCGGTGAGCACCTCGGCACCGGTGCGAGCCACGAGCAGGTGGTCGGCGTATGCCGCGAGCTCGGCGGCGGGGTTGGAGGTCACCAGTGCGGTGGTCGCGCCCGCCTCGCGGGCCCGCGCGAGGGCTCCCCCCACGTAGGGTGTGCGCCCCGACGCCGTCAGACCGATGGCGATGTCGCCGCGGCGGACGGGCGCGGCGTCCTCGCGGCCGGCCTCGATGTCGTCCTCGACGTTCTCCACCGCCCTCAGCAGCGCGGTCATGCCACCGGCGTGGTGGGCCACGAAGAGCCCGTCCGGGGCGTTGAAGGTGGGCAGCAGCTCGGCCGCGTCGAGGACGGCAAGCCGGCCCGACGTGCCCGCGCCGAAGTAGTGCACCACCCCGCCGGCCCGGATGGACTCGACGGCGTGGTCGACGAGGTGCGCCAGCTCGGGCAGGGTCTCGGCGACGGCGGGGGCGACGGTGGCGTCGTCGTCGTTCAGCATCCGGAGGACATCCACCGTGGTCGCGGTGTCGATCGAACCGGAGCGAGGATGCCGCTCCTCCGTGGGCGCGCTGACGCTCACGTCGGGCGTGCTGACGCTGGGGTGGCTGGTCACAGGGCGATGTTAGTTTCTTACCATCAGTGAGTCAATGATGTGAATCAATGACGGGCGGGGCTCCGCAGCTAGTGCCGCAGGTGGTGGCTCGCGACGGCCTGGCGCGTCTCCTGGACCGCCTTGCGGGCCCGCTTGAGGTGGCGCTGGGCCACGGCGATGTAGAGGCAGTCCACCACGGTCAGTGCGGCGATGCGACTGGCGGTCGCCCCCGAACGCAGGCTCGTCTCGCGGGCGGCGGTGGTGAGCACACGGTCGGCCCGCGCGGCGAGCAGCGACACCGGGAAGTTGGTGATCGCGATCGTCGTCGCCCCGCGCGAGCGCGCCGCCTCGAGCGCCTCGATGGTCTCCGACGTGGTGCCTGAGTGGGAGATGCCGATGGCGACGTCACCACGCCCCAGCAGCGTCGCGCTCGTCAGGGCGATGTGCGGGTCGTTCCACGCGAAGGCGACCACACCGATGCGGTGCAGCTTCTGCTGCAGGTCGGTACCGACGATGGCGCTGGCACCGATGCCGTAGATGTCCACCCGGCTCGCGGCCGCGACGGCCGCCGCCGTGGCCGCGAGGCTCGTCCGGTCGAGCTGCTGCGCGGTCTCCTCGACGGCGCTCGCATCGGCGAAGGCCACCTTGGCGATGATGTCGTCGATGCTGTCGTCGGCGCTGATGTCGGTGTCCTGGGCTCCGCCCGACCTGGGCTGGGCACTCTCCTCCGCGAGGCCGAGGCGCAGCTGCGGGTAGCCCGGGAGCCCCAGCCTCCGGCAGAAGCGCAGCACCGTCGTCTCGGATGTCCGTGCAGCAGTGGCGAGCTCACTGATCGTCAGGGCCGCGGCCGCACGAGGGTTGTCGAGCACCTTCTCCGCAACCCGGTCCTCGGCTGGCGACAGGGACGGTCTGATCCCGCGCAACCGGACGAGCAGCGGGATCGAGGGGCTGGGTGCGGCGGACTCGTCGCGGGGTGACATGGCTCAACCGTACGGTGTGGGACCGGATCTCAGGCTCAGTCGCGTGAGGACGTGACCATGGCGTCAGCCAGACCCCGCGCCCACTCCTGACGGGCGACGTTGATGCTGCCCCACGATCGCGACGGGTGCACCCGGTTCGTGAGCAGGATCGCGAAGGACCTGGTGTCGAAGTCGATGACGACCGACGTGCCGGTGTATCCCGTGTGACCCGCCGTGCGTGGACCGGCGAGACCGTCCATGTACCAGGCCTGGTTCAGCTCGAACCCGAGCCCGTGGTCGTCCCCCGGGAAGGCCCCGTTGACGTTGGTGATGAGCGAGGTCACGCTCTCGGGGCGCAGGATCCGCTTGCCCTGGTAGGCCCCTCCGTTGAGCAGTGCCTGTGCCAGCACGGCCAGGTCGTCCGCGGTGGAGAAGACTCCCGCGTGACCGGCGACCCCGCCCAGCGACCAGGCGTTCTCGTCGTGGACCTCGCCCCAGACCATGCCGCGGTCGGGGACCACCTGGTACTCGGTCGCGGCGGTACGACGCCGGTCGGTGGGGTTGTACCCGGTGTCCCGCATCTTCAGGGGTCGGGTGATGTGCTCCGCCACCACCTGGTCCAGGGGCTTCCCGCGCAGCCGCTCGACCAGGACCCCGAGGCTGATCATGTTGAGGTCGCTGTAGAGGTAGGTCGAGCCGGGGGTGTTGGTCAGCGGCTGGTCCATCACCGCCTTGATCCGGGCGGCCTTGTCGTCGTAGGCGCTGTAGAGCGGCAGCCACGCAGTGAAGCCAGAGGTGTGGGTGAGCAGCTGCTGGACGGTCACCGCCTCCTTGCCGTTCGCCGCGAACTCGGGCAGGTAGGTGGCAACCGGCTGGTCGAGGCGGACCCTGCCCTCCTCGACCAGCTGGACGACGCAGATGGAGGTGAAGAGCTTCGAGACCGAGGCGAGGTCGAAGACGGTGTCGTCGCGCATGGGGACCCACTGGTCCCGGGGCAGCTCCTGTGTGTCAGTGGCGTACTTCAGGGCGAACCCGCTGGCGTCCCGGGCGACCACCAACCCGTCGTGGCCCATGAGGGCGACCGCCCCGGCATACAGGGGGTGGCCATCGGCGGCCGCGGTCTCGTGCCCACGCACGGCGCCCACCGCTGCCGCGATCGGGGCGGGGTCCAGGCCCGCCCTGGCCGGCGAGGCGTCGTGCAGCACGGTGTGCGGCGAGGCGAAGGCACCGGGACCGTGGCCACCGTGGGCGACGGCCGGGGAGGCGGCGCTCACCGCGGCACCGAGCACGACGACGGTGGACAGGGCTGCGATGGCCGGACGGGGAAGGCGCATGGGGGCACGTCCTTACTTCGTGGAGCCGCGGTAGAGCAGGTGGGGTTGGCGCCGGCGGGTGAACGCGGCGAGCTCGGCGGACCACGCCCCGGTCACCTCCTGCGCAGGGGCCCCGGCAGTGACCTGTTCGCGCAGGCGGGTGGAGCCGGTGAGCTTGTCGATCCAGTACGGTCGCGCCGGGTCGTAGCTGTCGTATCTCCAGTCGAAGTCGGGGTACAGCGCCTTCAGCGCGACGAGCATCTCCACCGCCACCCGCATCGGGTCGAACAGCGACGGGTCGGTGAGGTGCACCTGGACCCCGCCGCAGACCTTCCCCGAGTGCTTGCTGAACGTGGGCGTGAAGTAGGCCTCGCGGAACCCCACCCCTGGCAGGTCGAGGGCAGCCAGGCGTTCGGCCCAGCGGTAGTCGACGAACGGCGCACCGACCAGCTCGAACGGCCGGGTGGTGCCACGGCCCTCCGAGAGGTTGGTGCCCTCGAACATGCCCGTCCCCGGGTAGACGAGGGCGGTGTCGGGGGTCGGCATGTTGGGGCTGGGCATGACCCACGGGAGGCCGGTGCCGGCATACAGCACCTCCCGGCGCCAGCCGGAGACCTCCACGACGGTCAGCTCGTCGACGCGACCCCCTTCCTCGTCGGGCAGGAACTCGGCGTCGAAATAGCGGGCCAGCTCGCCCACCGTCATCCCGTGCGCCTGGACGATCTCCTTGGCCCCGACCCCGGACTCGTAGGCCGGGGTCATCATCGGTCCACGGGCGATGCCCCCGATGGGGTTGGGTCGGTCGAGCACGACGAACCGGGCCCCGGTCCGGACCGCAGCCCGCATCGCCGTGTACATGGTCCAGATGTAGGTGTAGAAGCGGGCGCCGGCGTCCTGGATGTCGAAGACGACGGTCTCGACGCCAGCCGCGCGGAAGAGTCGTTCCATGGTGTCGGCGTTGGCCCCGTAGGCGTCGTAGACCGTCAGCCCCGTGCGGGGGTCGGTGTGCGTGCCCTCGGAGTCACCGGCCTGGGCGGTGCCGCGGAAGCCGTGCTCGGGTCCGAAGACGCCGACGATGTCGACCGAGCCGGCCTCGTGCATCTCGTCGACGATCGTGCGCAGGTTGGTCAGGATGCCGGTGGGGTTGGTGATGATCCCGACCTTCTGGCCGGCGAGGGTCTTCCACCCGTCGGCGGCAGCACGCTCCGCCCCGGTCCGCACCGCCCCCGGGTGGGCGGGGTGGTCCGGGTGGTCGGGGCGCTCCCGTGGGGAGTCCCCGGAGGGCGCTGCGGCGGGCAGGGCGACAGGCGCCGCGGCGGCTGCGGTGGCGCCCACGGGCAGGGCGAGGGCCCCGGCCCCTGCGGCCGTGAGGAGCTGACGTCGGTTGAGGCTGCTCATCGTCATCCGATCAGTAGGTCAGGCCGTGGCCGAAGGGGTACAGGACGGTGGACGCGTCCCCCGCGACAGGGATGTCGACGGGGAGCTTCCCGGTGGGCGCGACCGCCCCGGCGATGACGCGGGCCGCGGACTCGATGGCGACCGGGCTGTAGGAGTAGGTCGCGAGGAACGTCGGGGCGTCGGTGAAGTAGGCGATGTCGTAGGGATCGCGGGTGCCCACGACGATGACCGGGGTGCCGGTCGCGAGCAGCTGCTCGACGAGCTTCTGCTGGCCACCGCGCGGGTCGGTGGTGGTGGTGTCCCAAGCCTTCATCGTCGTGACGACCACGGCATCCTGGCCGGCAGCAGCGGCGACGGCGTCGGCGATCTGCGCATCGGTGGGTGAGCTGCCGGTCTGCTTGACCGTGGCGCTCGCCCCCTGGGCGACCAGGCCGTCCGCGAGGGTGCGGGTGGTGGTGACCCCGTAGCCGGTCACCAGGAGCTTGGCGCCCTGGGCGGCCAGCGGCAGCGTGCCACCGTCGTTCTTGACCAGCGTCGTCGTGCGGTCGGTGACGGCGTCGGCGGTGGCCAGGTGGTCAGCGGTGCCGACGACCCGGGTGAGGGCGTCGGGGTTGGCGTAGGGGTGCTCGACGAGGCCGCGGCGCGCCTTGAGCTCGAGGACGCGACGGACCTTGGCGTCCAGGTCGGCCCGGCTGATCCGGCGGCTCTTCACGGCGTCGAGGACGGCCCCGTAGGCCTGGTCCATCGCGGGGCTCATGAGGAGCTGGTCGGCGCCGGCGGACAGCGCCCGGACGGCGACCTCCGCGTCGCCGTAGCGGTCCCGCACGCCCTGCATCTCGAGGGAGTCGGTGACGATGACGCCCTTGTAGCCGAGCTCGTTGCGCAGCAGCCCGGTCAGGATCGGGCGGCTCAGGGTGGCCGGGTCCCCGGAGTCGTCGAGGGCGGGGAAGCTCAGGTGCGCGGTCATGATCATGTCGATGCCGCGGGCGATCGCCTCCTTGAACGGCGGGGCGTCGATCTGCTCCCACTGCTGGCGGGTGTGGGTGATCACCGGGAAGGCCACGTGGCTGTCGGTGGCGGTGTCGCCGTGACCCGGGAAGTGCTTGGCCGCGCTGGAGATGCCGGCGTCGCGCTGGTAGCCGTCGACCTGGGCGCCGACCATGTCAGCGGCGAGGTCCGCGTGCGAGGAGAAGGACCGCGTCCCGATGACGGGGTTGAGCGGGTTGACGTTGACGTCGGAGTCGGGCGCGAAGTTCGTGTTGATGCCCATGGCCTTGAGCTCCTGGCCGGTGATCCTGGCTGCCGTGCGGGCGTCCTGGGTGCTGCGCCCGGCGCCGAGCGCCATCGAGCCGGGGAACTGGGTGGCCGGCGGGCCGATGCGGGTGACGACGCCCTGCTCCTGGTCGGTGGCGACCTGCAGGGGCACCCGCACCTTTGAGTGCTGGGTCATGGCCGCCCGCTGGAGCCCGTTGGACAGGCCGACGATCTGCCCGGGGTTCTGGACGCTGTCGGTCCAGGCGAAGTAGATGACGCCACCCAGGTGGTACTTCTGGACGACCTCCGCCGGGGTCGAAACCCCGTAGAGGGGCACGTTGCGGGCGTCCGGGGTCGTGGCGTCCTTGCCGTAGACCTGCTGGATGAACAGCTGGCCCACCTTCTCCTCCAACGACATCCGCTTGAGGGTGGAGGTGACCCAGCCATGGTCGCCGTGGTGGCCGTGGTCGTCGTCCCCGCCGTGTCCGGACGGCGATGCGGTGGCCGCGGGCAGTCCGGCGCCGAGAAGCGCCAGGGTGGCTCCGGCCGCGACCAGGGCGCGGCGGGAGAATGCTGAACTGGACATTGAGCCTCCAACGAGCAGGGTGTCAACGATTGACCATTTGAGCCCTCATGACGGAACTTACCTACGTCATTGGTCGAGGGACAAGGGCTGGACGCGGGTCACTTGGTCATGATTTGGCAAGGATGTCGCTTGCTCGTCGTCGTCGCGGCAGCGCTGGCGCCGAGCCCGACCGGCCATCGGTTCCGCCCGTCAACCGCCCGTCGTGGGCTCTGCCCGCTCAGCCACTTCGCCGATCCGCGCTCTGGCCCTGCCCGCCGGTCACCGCCACGATGGGGCCATGAGCAACGGCGCCTACCGCACGGCATACGACCAGAGCCTCAGCGACCCCGACGCCTTCTGGGGCGCCGCGGCGACCGCGATCGACTGGACGACCCCGCCGAGCCGCATCCTGGACGACGACCGACCGCCGTTCTACCGCTGGTTCACCGGCGCCCGGCTCAACACCTGCTTCAACGCCCTCGACCGCCACGTGGCCGCAGGGCGCGGCGAGCAGGCCGCGCTGCACTACGACAGCCCGGTCACCGGCACCAAGGCGACCTTCACGTATGCCGAGCTGCTCGGCCGCGTCGCGACGTTCGCCGGGGCGCTGGCCTCGCTGGGGGTGGAGAAGGGCGACCGGGTGGTGGTCTACATGCCGATGGTGCCCGAGGCCGTCGTGGCGATGCTGGCGTGCGCCCGGCTCGGCGCGATCCACTCGGTGGTCTTCGGTGGGTTCGCGCCCGCGGAGCTCGCCGCGCGGATCGAGGACGCCCAGCCCAAGGTCGTCGTCGCGGCCAGCTGCGGGATCGAACCGAGCCGGGTGGTGGCCTACAAGCCGATGCTCGACGCCGCCCTCGACCGCAGCACCCACAAGCCGGAGTCGGTGGTCGTCCTCCAGCGCGAGCAGGGACGCGCCGCGGTCGGCGAGCGCGACACGGACTGGGAAGAGCTGGACTGGGACGAGCTCGTCGCCGACGCCGAGGCGGCCGACTGCGTCGACGTGGCCGCGACCGACCCGCTCTACATCCTCTACACCTCCGGCACGACCGGGCGCCCCAAGGGGATCGTGCGCGACAACGGTGGTCACGCCGTGGCGCTGCGCTGGTCGATGGAGAACATCTACGGCATCGGGCCGGGCGACACGTGGTTCACTGCAAGTGACGTCGGGTGGGTGGTCGGGCACTCCTACATCGTCTACGCCCCGTTGCTCACCGGCGCGACCACCGTTCTCTACGAAGGAAAGCCGGTCGGCACACCGGACGCCGGGGCCTTCTGGCGACTCATCGCGGAGTACGGCGCCAAGGCCATGTTCACCGCTCCCACCGCCTACCGCGCCATCAAGCGCGAGGACCCCCACGGAGCCCTGCTCGCGACCTACGACCTGTCCTGCCTGGAGACGGTCTTCCTCGCCGGCGAGCGACTCGACCCCGACACCTACGAGTGGGCCACGGCCCGGCTCGGGGTCCCGGTGGTCGACAACTGGTGGCAGACCGAGACCGGGTGGCCGATCGCGTCCAACCTGCGCGGCCTGGAACCCATGCCCATCAAGGCCGGCTCCCCCACCGTCCCCGTCCCCGGGTATGCCGTGCACATCCTGGGCCCCGACGGCACGCGGCTCCCCGCCGGCGAGGAGGGCGCCATCTGCATCAAGCTGCCGTTGCCGCCGGGCACCCTGCCGACCCTCTGGGGCGATGACGAGCGCTACGTCTCGGGCTACCTCTCGGCGTTCGACGGCTACTACCTGACCGGCGACGGCGGCCTCACCGACGAGGACGGCTACCTCTACGTCATGGGCCGCACGGACGACGTGCTCAACGTGGCCGGGCACCGCCTGTCCACGGGGTCGATCGAGGCTGCGCTCGCGGGTCACGAGGCGGTCGCCGAGTGCGCCGTGATCGGCGTGGCCGACGACTTCAAGGGGCAGGTTCCCCGCGGCCTGGTGGTCCTCAAGGCCGGCATCGACGTGGCCGCCGACGGCGAGCGCATCTGCGCCGAGCTGGTGCAGCGGGTGCGTGACGAGGTGGGGCCGGTCGCCTCCCTGCGCCAGGTCGACGTCGTCGCGGCCCTGCCCAAGACGCGCTCGGGCAAGATCCTGCGCAAGACCATGCGCGAGATCGCCGACGGCAAGACGCCGGTCGTGCCCGGCACCATCGAGGACGCCGGGGTCCTCGAGACGCTTGCCCCCGTGCTGAGGCCGACGACCTAGCCTTCCGGGTGTGCAGGGAGTCTTCACGGGGTTCGTCACCATTGCCGTCGTCATCGGCGTCGGTGCGGTGCTCGCCCACCTGCGTGTCGTCGACCTCGGTGCGCAGCAGATCCTGTCGCGCATCGCCTTCTTCGTGGCCAGCCCGGCGCTCATGGTCATCACCCTCGGCCGCGCCGACGTGCACGCGGTGCTCTCGGCCAACCTCGTGGCCTCCGGTGCCGCCGTGGTCGCGTGCGTGGCCCTGTACGCCGCGCTGGCCCGGTGGGTCTGGCACCGCAGCCTCGGTGAGGGGACCATCGGCGCGCTGTGTGCGGCATACGTCAATGCCGGGAACCTCGGGATCCCGGTGGCGAGCTATGTCCTCGGGGACGCGGCCCTGGTCGCGCCCACGCTGCTGCTGCAGCTGCTCGTGCTCCAGCCGCTGGCCCTGGCGGTCCTCGACGCCGACGCCCGCGGCCGGCCGGCGTCGGTCCGGCAGGTCGTCGCCCGGCCGTTCAGGAACCCCCTGACGCTGGGCTCGCTCGCCGGTCTCGGGCTGTCGCTGACCGCGTGGACGCTGCCGCCCATCGTGCGCGACCCGCTCACCCTCATCGGCAACATGGCGGTGCCCTGCATGCTCATCGCGTACGGCATCGCGCTGCGTCTCGGCCCGGGGCTCGGCAAGGCCGGGTCGGTGGCCGAGCTCGCGACGACCTCGACGATCAAGCTGGTGCTGCAACCGGCGGTGGCGTGGTTCGTGGGTGCCGTGGTGCTCGGCGTCGAGGGTCCGGCACTGCTGGCCATCGTCGTCACCTCGGCACTGCCCACGGCCCAGAACATCTTCGTGCACGCGACGCGTTACGACCGCGGCACCGTCCTGGCGCGAGACACCATCCTCATCACCACGGTGGGGGCCGTCCCCGTCATCCTGCTCGCTGCCGCCGTCCTCGGCTGACGGTCCCTGCTCGGCCGAGCCCGCGGCGGACAGCGACCGGCAGGTCAGCTCGCGCAGCGCGAAGCCGAGCACGACGGCCTCCAGCCGCAGGCTGAGGTGGTCGTCAGGCGGCGAAGGGTGTGGAGAACTCGGGGAGCGGCCGCGCCGATCGTCGAGACTGGCCGGGTGGACGTGGCAGCAGCGGTGGCTGAGCTGGGTGGCATCACCCCGCGCAAGCAGCTGCTGCGTGTGGTGACCCGCGGAGAGCTCGAGCGCGCCGTCGCCCGGGGCGAGGTGGCCCGTGTGTCGCGGGGCCGGTACGCGTTGCCGACCGACGACCGTGCGCGCCGCCTGGCGCACGAGCTGACAGGCACGGCGGTGCTCATCACGGCCGCTGCCCACTGGGGCTGGGCGAGGATGTGGGAGCCCCGGCAGCCGCAGATCTGCGTCCCCCGTGGCCGCAACGTCCCCCCGGACCGGCGCGCCAAGGTCGACTTGCGGTGGCGGACCCTTGCGACGGATGACGTCGTGGACACGTGGGTCACCTCCCGTGAACGCACGCTCCTCGACTGTGCGGCCCTCCTGCCCTTCGCCCAGGCGCTCGCCATCACCGACTCAGCCCTGCGGGACCGCTCGGTGCGTCCGTCCCAGCTCGTGCACTGGCTGACCGACGTGCCGCGCCTGTACCGGTCGCGGACCCAACGCGTGTTCGCGCACGCCTCGCCCCTGGCGGCCAACCCGTTCGAGTCCGCTCTGCGCGCTGTCTGTCTGGGCGTTCCGGGCCTCAACGTCCGGTGCCAGGTCCGGATCGACGACGACCGCGGATGGGTCGGCCGGGTGGATCTCGCCGACGAGTCCCTGAGGATCGTCATCGAGGCGGACAGCATGGAGTACCACGGTGAGCGTGACGCCATGGATCGCGACGTCGAGCGCTACACACGACTCACGTGCGCCGGCTGGCTGGTCCTGCGCTTCACGTGGTCGCAGGTCATGACGCGGCCGGCGTGGGTCGCGGAGATGCTCGCCAAGGCCGTCTCCCAGCGGTCGCGCCGCTGGCCCGCGGCCTGAGCGCTACCGCCGGACGACCACCTCACCACCTGCTCGCAGCGATTCGTGCTCACCGCAGCCTGAGCCTGTGCGACCTGATCGTCGGGCGGTCGCCACACCTCGCCCGTATGTCGCGGGCCCACCCCCTGAGCCAGCTCACCGCACGGGGCGGGCGCCCAGCGGTGATCAGCGGGACTTGCGGGCGGTACCGAAGATCGAGCGGGTGATCTCGCGGCCGATGACCGTGCCCGCCGAGCGCAGCGCGGACTTGAACGCGCTGGACTTCACCACCTGCTCGACGAGCCCGGGCTGCTCCTTGGCAGCCCTCGGTGCCCGGGCCGGTGTCGCCTTCGGTGCCGGCGCGGGGGCCGGCTCCTGCTCGGGGGTCGGCGCCTCCTGGAGCCTGGCCTGGAGCTTCTCGTAGGCCGACTCACGGTCGATCACCGCGGCATACTTCGGCGACAGCGCGGAGGCGGCGATGACCTGGGTGACCGTGGACTCCTCCGAGGGCGCCATGAGCGACTGCGGCGCGATCATCCGGGTCCAGGCGACCGGTGTCGGGGCGCCGCGCTCGGACAGCACCGTGACCACCGCCTCACCCGTGCCGAGCGAGGTCAGCAGCTCCTGGAGGTCGTAGGCGCTGTGCGGGTAGGTCGACACCGCCGCCTTGAGCGCCTTGGCGTCGTCCGGCGTGTAGGCGCGCAACGCGTGCTGGACCCGGTTGCCGAGCTGGGCGAGGACGTCGCCCGGCACGTCCTTGGGGCTCTGGGTGACGAAGAACACGCCGACTCCCTTGGAGCGGATGAGCCGGACGGTCTGCTGGATGGCGTTGAGGAACGGCTTGCTCGCGTCACGGAACAGCAGGTGCGCCTCGTCGAAGAAGAAGACGAGCTTCGGCTTGTCGGCGTCGCCGACCTCGGGCAGGTCGTGGAAGAGGTCGGCCAGCATCCACATGAGGAACGTCGAGAAGAGCGCCGGTCGGTCCTGCACCGCAGGGAGCTCCAGGCAGGTCACCAGGCCCTTGCCGTCCGGTGCCGTGCGCAGCAGGTCGTTGGTGTCGAACTCTGGCTCGCCGAAGAAGTTCTCCGCGCCCTGGTCGGAGAACGCGATCAGCTCGCGCAGGATGACCCCCGCCGTGGCCGACGACAGGCCGCCGAGGGACTTGAGGTCGGCCTTGCCCTCGTCTGAGGTGAGGAAGGCGATGACCTCGCGCAGGTCCTTGATGTCGAGCAGCGCCAGGCCGTTCTTGTCGGCGTAGTGGAAGACCAGCCCGAGGCTGGACTCCTGGGTATCGTTGAGGCCCAGGACCTTGGCCAGCAGCGTGGGGCCGAACGAGGTGATCGTGGCGCGGATCGGGATGCCGTTGCCGACGCCGCCCAGCGACAGGAACTCGGTCGGGTATGCCGTGCCGACCCAGTCCTGCCCCACGTCGGTGGCGCGCGCGGTGATCCGGTCGTTGGGCTGCCCAGCCGTGGCCATGCCCGACAGGTCACCCTTGATGTCAGCGAGGAACACCGGGACGCCCTGGCCCGAGAGCTGCTCGGCCATCAGCTGGAGCGTCTTGGTCTTGCCGGTGCCGGTGGCCCCCGCGACCAGGCCGTGGCGGTTCAGTGTCGACAGCGGGATGCGCACCGGGGCGTCCGGATGCGCCTGCCCGTCGATGACCGTGGCACCGAAGTGCAGTGCCCCGCCCTCGAAGGAGTAGCCGGCCCTGATCTCGTCGAGCTGGGCACTGGACGTCGCCGACTGCTCTGGGGTCGCGTTCTCGCTCACCCTCGGAACTGTAGTGCGGCCTCGCCACCGGGGGGGGTGCGGATCGCACGGGTGGGTTGGCACCCGGCATACGCCTATGGTGGCTGGGTGATCTTCAAGAAGGTGGGCGAGGGACGGCCGTATCCCGACCATGGGAAACAGACGCCACGGGACTGGGCCGACGTGCCCCCACGGCTGGTACGCCTCGAGCAGCTGGTCACGACCAAGCGCACCCTGGACCTGGGCCACCTCCTGGCGGAGGACTCGACCTTCTACGGCGACCTCTTCGCGCACGTCGTGGAGTGGGAGGACACCCTCTACCTCGAGGACGGGCTGCACCGGGCACTGCGTGCGGCGCTTCAGCAGCGTCCTACCCTGCATGCCCGTGTCCTCGTGCTTGACTGACCAGCAGGTGTTCCGGGGCCGCGTCATGCGGGGCGGAGGTGCGTGGTGAGCTACGTGGTGGAGACGGGGGCCTCGAGCTCCCGCCGCGCCAAGCGTCGTCGTGCCCTGATCACGCTGGCCGTCGTCGCCCTGATGCTGTTCTTCGCATTCTGGTACGCCTACTCGTACTACCGGGACAGCGGGAACCGCGCGGCCGCGACGACGCCGACCAGCACCTGCACGGCCACGAACGCACCGCTCACGCCGGCCGGGGTCACGGTCAACGTCTACAACGCGACCACCCGCGGCGGGCTCGCCGCGAAGACCGCCGCCGAGGTGCGCAAGCGTGGGTTCAAGGTCGCGACCGTGGCCAACGACCCGCTCCAGAAGAAGGTCGCCGTCGCGGCCGAGGTGCGCTACGGGAAGTCCGGTACCGCGGGGGGCAAGCTCGTCGCCGCCCTGGTCAAGGGCACCAAGGCGGTGCCGGACAGTCGCACGGACTCCTCCGTGGACCTGGTGCTGGGCACGAAGTTCACCGCCCTCGTCCCGGTGCCGAAGGCCACGCCCTCGCCGAGCTCGACCGCCACCAAACCCTGCTGACGACCCACCGCTCGGCGCCGGATCGGGCTCGCTCGACGGGCCCGCCCCGAGACGACCGGTGACAGACCGGCCGCGGTCCCCAACACTGGGGTGATGGAGCCGATGACCGCCGTGCGTGCGCAGGTGGCCGACTCGTGGGTGCGCTCTGCGGCGGCCGGCGTCGAGGCCGATCGCATGGACGCCCCGATCACGCTCCCCGAGGACGCCCTGCGCGACCACCGCGAGGCCCATCCGCTGGCGCAGGTGTTCCCGCTGCTCGACGACGTCCTGGGCCGGGCCGCTCGGGACTGCGACGCGATCATGGCGGTCTCCGACGCCAGTGGTCAGCTGCTCTGGGTGTGCGGCACCCCGAGCGTGCTGCGTCGGGCCGAGAACATCGGGTTCGTCGAGGGCAGCAACTGGGACGAACGGCTGGCCGGCACCAACGCGCCGGGCATGGCCCTGGCCCTCGACCAGTCGGTCAACATCATCGGCGCCGAGCACTTCCGCCGGTCGGTCCAGCGGTGGAGCTGTGCGGCCACGCCGATCCACGACCCCGCGACCGCGACCCTGCTGGGCGTCCTGGACATCACCGGTGGCGAGCAGATCGTCGTGCCCCAGACCATGGCGATGGTCCGTGCCGCGGCCCGGATGGCCGAGGCCGAGCTGGCCCGCGAGCTGGTCACCCGCCGCGGCGAACCGGCCCGGCCTGCCTCGTCGCGACCGACCATGACGATGCACGCCCTGGGGCGCGACGCTGCGCTGCTCACGCTCGACGGCCGGGGCCAGCGGGAAACGCTCCGGCTGAGCCCGCGGCACAGCGAGATCGTGCTGCTGCTGGCGTCGGCGCCACGCGGTCTGTCCGGCGACGAGCTCGCCGTGCTGCTCTACGAGGAGGACGTGACCACCTCGACGCTGCGCGCCGAGCTCAACCGGTTGCGCAGCCTGCTCGGTGACGACCTGCTGGCCTCGCGGCCCTACCGCCTGGCCGCCGAGGTCACCGCCGACTGGCTCGCCGTCGAGGCCCACCTCGCCGCCGGCGCGGTGGGTGCCGCACTGCGGTCCTACCGGGGTCCGCTGCTGCCGACGTCCAGGGCCCCGGGGGTGTGCCGACTTCGCAACAGTGTGGAGGGCCAGTTGCGCCGGGCCCTGCTCGCCAGCCGTGAACCGGACCTGATGTCCACCTGGACCCGTTCTGCATGGGGCGCCGACGACTACGAGATGTGGACCGCCCAGCTGGCCTGCCTCGGTGCCCGCTCGCCCCTGCACCCCCTCGTCGTGGGACAGATCGCGCGCCTGGACCGCGAGCTCGGCAGCTGAGGTCCGGCGCGGCACGGCCGCGTGACCCAGGGCTCGGTCCGGTCCGGTGTGCAACGTGGTCGCAACGTTGGGATGCCTACTGTCACGGCATCCCCTCTCGGGGCACCACCAAGGACGTTGGGAGAAGCACATGACGGTCTACGCACCCCCCGGAACCGAGGGCTCGAAGGTCACGGTCGAGCCGCGCTACGGCCACTTCATCGGCGGCAACTGGGTCGAGCCGAAGAAGGGCGACTACTTCGAGAACATCTCGCCGGTGACCGGGCGCGCGTTCACCGAGGTCGGCCGAGGCACGGCGGAGGACATCGAGGCAGCCCTCGACGCCGCGCACGCGGCCGCTCCCGCCTGGGGCCGCACCTCGCTGGGCGAGCGCTCCCTCATCCTCAACCGCATCGCGGACCGCATCGAGGAGAACCTCGAGATGTTGGCCATCGCCGAGACGTGGGACAACGGCAAGCCGGTCCGCGAGACCCTGGCCGCTGACCTGCCGCTCACGGTCGACCACTTCCGCTACTTCGCCGGGGTGCTGCGCGGCCAGGAAGGGTCGTCCAGCGAGATCGACGAGAACACCGTGGCCTACCACTTCCACGAGCCCCTGGGTGTCGTGGCGCAGATCATCCCGTGGAACTTCCCGATCCTCATGGCCACGTGGAAGCTCGCCCCCGCCCTGGCAGCCGGCAACGCCGTGGTGCTCAAGCCGGCCGAGCAGACGCCGTGGTCGATCCTCAAGGTGATGGAGCTGATCGGGGACCTGCTCCCGGCCGGGGTCCTCAACGTGGTGAACGGTTTCGGGGTAGAGGCGGGCAAGCCGCTGGCCTCCTCGCCGCGGATCGCCAAGGTCGCCTTCACCGGTGAGACCACCACGGGCCGGCTGATCATGCAGTACGCCTCGCAGAACATCATCCCGGTGACCCTCGAGCTGGGCGGCAAGAGCCCCAACGTGTTCTTCGAGGACGTCGCCACCAGCGACGACGCCTTCTACGACAAGGCCCTCGAGGGCTTCTCGATGTTCGCCCTCAACCAGGGCGAGGTCTGCACCTGCCCGTCGCGCGCGCTGGTCCAGCAGTCGATCTACTCCGACTTCGTCGGCGACGCCGTCGAGCGCGTGGAGAAGATCACCCAGGGCAACCCCCTCGACACCGACACGATGATCGGCGCCCAGGCGAGCAACGACCAGCTCGAGAAGATCCTGTCCTACCTGGACATCGGCCGACAGGAAGGCGCCAAGGTGCTGACCGGTGGCGAACGGGTCGTGCTCGACGGCGACCTGGCCGGTGGCTACTACGTCGCGCCGACCATCTTCGAGGGCGACAACTCCATGCGCGTCTTCCAGGAGGAGATCTTCGGACCGGTCGTGTCGTTGACGAGCTTCTCCGACGAGGCGCAGGCCCTGGACATCGCCAACGACACGCTCTACGGGCTCGGGGCCGGGGTGTGGACCCGCGACGGTTCCCGCGCCTACCGGATGGGGCGTGGCATCAAGGCCGGCCGCGTGTGGACCAACTGCTACCACCAGTACCCGGCGCACGCGGCGTTCGGCGGCTACAAGCAGTCCGGCATCGGCCGCGAGAACCACAAGATGATGCTCGACCACTACCAGCAGACCAAGAACCTCCTGGTCTCCTACTCCCCCGACGCCCTCGGCTTCTTCTAGGCCGTCGTGGACGCGACCTACACCCGGGTCGACTTCACCGGTGAGGCGGCGGACCTGATCCGCCGCCTCACCGCGAAGTACGGCCCCTTGATGTTCCACCAGTCCGGCGGCTGCTGTGACGGCAGCTCGCCCATGTGCTTCCCCGCCGGTGAGTTCCTGACCGACGGCGACGTGCACCTCGCCGACCTGCCGGTGGGTGGCCTGCTCGACCCGGTCGCCTTCTGGATGTCGACGTCACAGTACGAGTACTGGAAGCACACCCACCTGACCATCGACGTGGTACCGGGGCGGGGCAGCGGCTTCTCCGTCGAGGCACCTGAGGGCGTCCGGTTCCTCATCCGCTCGCGCCTGATGCGCGAGGACGAGCTGCGCGCCTTCGACCTGGTCTGAGGCAGCAGCCTCAGGCGCCCGGCGGGGCGTCGGGGGGCTCGGGCGCCGGCGCCGCGGCACCGGGTGCGTCACCGGGCCCGGTGTGCGAGGGCAGTGTCGCCAGGACCACGGCCAGGCCGGCGGCCGCGAAGACCAGGGCACAACCGAAACGCACCAGGGCGTCGTTCACCGACAGGTTTCCGTGCAGGACGAGGAGCACGGCGGGGGCGGAGAGGGCCGCACCCAGGAGCACGCTCAGTCGGTACCCCGAGCCGCGCAGGACCGAGGTCGCGGGCAGGTCGACGTGCCCGAGCTCGGTGCGGCGGTCGGCGGTGGTCGTCATCTCAGGCCACCGCGCTCTCGGTGAGCTCGACGACGCCCGCGGTGACGAGCCTCAGGTGACCGCCGAGCTCGGAGTAGGCGAGCACCGCGAGCTGCGGTGCGGCCGGTTCCACGAGCCGGCGCACGGCGCGGCGCAGGGGCTGCGCGCAGACCAGCACGGGTTGGATCCCCCGCTGCTCGGCCACCTGCGAGACCCGCATCGTCTCGGTGGCGAGGCGCTCGGCGAAGTAGGGGTCGAGGAACAGCTGGCTGCCCGACTCCCCGCTGCGCAACGACTCCAGGAGCCGCTGCTCGAGCTGGGGGTCGAAGGTCAGCACCTGCAGCTCGCCACCTACGGCGTGGCTCGAGGCGATGGCCGGACCCAGCGCCAGCCGGGCCGCCTCGACCAGCCCGTCCGGATCGGTGCTCACCCGGCCGCGCATCGACAGGGCTTCGAAGATGCGCACGAGGTCGCGGATGCAGACCCGCTCGGCCAGCAGTCCCTGGAGGCACCGCTGCACCTCGCCCAGGGACAGCGGCGATGGGGTGAGCTCCTCGACCACCGCAGGATGCGTCGCCCGGACCGCGTCGACGAGCACCTTGACGTCCTCGCGCCCCAACAGCTCGTGGGCGTGCTGACGGACGGTCTCGGCGAGGTGCGTGGTCACCACGGACGACCGGTCGACCACGGTGGCGTCCGCCTGCTCCGCCCGGCCCCGCTGGTGCACCGGCACCCACTTCGCCTCGAGCCCGAAGACCGGCTCGCGCGTCGGGGTCCCCTCGAGGGCACCGATGTTGTCGCCGATGGCGAGCACCATGCCCGCGGGCGCCTCGCCGCGGGCCACCTCGACACCGTGCAACCGGATCGCGTAGGTGTGCGCCGGCAGGTCGACGTTGTCGCGGGTGCGCACCAGCGGGATGACGATGCCCAGCTCGCGGGCCAGCTTGCGGCGCAGGGCGCGGACCCGGTCGAGCAGGTCTCCCCCGGCGCTGGCGTCGACCAGGCCGATGAGGTCGTAGGCGAGCTCGAGCTCCAGCGGCTCGACGCGGATGTCGTGGGCCAGGACCTCGGGACTGTCCGGCGAGGGAGCGGGCGCGGCGGCGGCCTCGGCACGCTCGACAGCCTCCTGCTCGGTCTCGGGCTTGGGGAGCTGCCGCGCGATGAGCAGGGCGGCTCCACCAACGAGCAGGAAGGGGAGCTTGGGCAGGCCGGGGATGACCGCGAGGCACATCACCGCCCCACCGGCGATCTGGATGGCCTGGCGCTGCTGGCCGAACTGGTGGACCAGGTCGCTCCCCATGTCCTGGTCGGTCGTGGCTCGGGTGACGATGAGGCCGGTCGACATCGACATGAGCAGGGCCGGGATCTGGGAGACGAGCCCGTCACCGACCGACAGGAGGCTGTAGGTGCTGGCGGCCTCGCCGATCGGCTGCTTGTTCTGCACGACGCCGATCACCAGGCCGCCGATGAGGTTCACCAGGGTGATGACGATCGCCGCGATGGCATCGCCCTTGACGAACTTGGAGGCACCGTCCATCGCTCCGTAGAAGTCGGCCTCCGCAGAGACGTCGCTGCGCCGCTTGCGAGCCTGGTCCTCGTCGATGAGGCCGGAGTTGAGGTCTGCGTCGATCGCCATCTGCTTGCCGGGCATGGCGTCGAGGGTGAACCGCGCGGCCACCTCGGCGACGCGTCCGGCACCGTTGGTGATGACCACGAACTGGATGACGATGAGGATGAGGAAGATGACCAGGCCCACCACGATGGAGCCACCCACGACGAAGTGGCCGAAGGCGTCGATCACCTTGCCCGCGAAGCCGTCGAGCAGCACCAACCGGGTCGCACTGACGTTGAGGGCCAGGCGGAACAGGGTGGCCACGAGGAGCAGCGAGGGGAACACGGCGAAGTCGAGCGGCCGGGTGACCCGCAGGCTGACGAGCATGATGAGCACCGACCCGGTGATGTTCACCGCCAGCAGCACGTCGAGCACGACGCTGGGCAGCGGCACGACCATCATGACGACGATCCCGACGATGGCCGCGGGTATGCCGATCTGGCCGATCCGGTTCGCCTTCATCGGCTCTCGCGGTTGCGGTGGGCGCTGCTGTCGACGGGTGGAGTCATGGCACCCCCCCTATCGACGGCCGGGAGAGGTACCTGAGGGTTCCCCCTCCACCTCACGTGGTGACGTGGCTGCCGGGTTGCGGTGGAAGCCGGCGGCGGCGCCGCGCTGGCGCAAGCCCATGACGAAGACGAAGACGCCGGCCACCGCGTCGTAGAGCTCGGCCGGGATCTCCTGGCCGACCGTGCAGCTGCGGTAGAGCATCCGGGCGAGCGGCACGTCCTCGACCAGCGGTAGACGGTGCGTGGCAGCCTGCTCCCGGATCCGGGCCGCCACGAGGCCGGCGCCCTTGGCCACCACGCGCGGGGCACCCGTGCCCGGCTGGTAGGCCAGGGCGACCGCGACGTGCGTCGGGTTGACGAGCACCAGGTCGGCCGACGAGAGGTCGGAGAGCATCCGGTTGCGGCTCATCTCGCGCTGCTTGCCCCGCATCAGCCCCTTCTGCAGCGGGTCGCCCTCGGACATCCGGTTCTCGCGCTTGATGTCGGCATGGCTCATCTTGAGCGAGGTGCCGACCCGTCGCCGTTCCATGACGTAGTCGGCCCCGGCGAGGACGAAACCCAACAGGGCCACCACCCGCAGCACGCTGAGGGCCGCCCCGGTCGCCGCCGTCACCGAGGTGCCGAGGGACCACTGGCCGGTCTGGGCGACCTGGTCCGAGACCTGGCGGACCGCGTGGTACCCGACCCAGCCGAAGGCCACGAACTTCAGCAGGGTCTTGAACAGGGTCCAGGCCGCATGGACACCGACGAGGTTCTTCAGGCCCTTGCCCGGGTTGAGGGTCTCGAACTTCGGCTTGAAGCGCTTGGGGAAGATCCTGATCCCGCCCTGCACCGCGTTGGCCACGACGGCCGTCACGACCATCGCACCCAGCAGTGGCGCCAGCAGGAGCAGGCTGTCGACCGTCGCCGAGCGCAGCACCTGCACGGCGACGGCAGGGTCGGGGTCGACGATCACCCGTTGGAGGTCAGCCAGGAGGTCGTGGAAGAGGTCGGCGAGTCCCCTCACCACGGCCGGGACCAGGAAGGTGAACACCAGCACGGCGATCCAGGCGCTGAGCTCGGTGGTCCGTGGGATCTGCCCGTCGCGCCGCGCCTCCTTGAGGCGCTGCGGGGTGGGCTTCTCGGTGCGCTGGGCCTTGTCGCTCACGGCGTGGTCCCCAGCATGCGGGCGACGGCGGCCATGTCCGAGGCGGCGTGGTCGAGCAGCGCGCTCACGGCGCCCGGGAGCAGGGCGAAGGTGACCCCGGCGAGGGAGATGGCGAGCAGGATCTTCACCGGGAAGCTCATCGCGAAGATGTTGAGGGTCGGCACTGCCCGGCTGACGAGCCCCAGGGCCAGCTCGGCGAGGAAGAGGACCACGAGCACCGGCGCGGCGATCTGCAGGGCCGAGGTCAGGAACCGGCCGAGGTCGTGGGTGACCAGCCGCCCCAGGTCGCCGAGGGCGAACGGGCGCAGGGGAACGGTCTGGAAGGTCGTGAGCAGGCCGCGCACCAGCAGGAGGTGACCGTTCGCGGCGAACAGCAACGTCACCGCGAGCAGCTGCTGGATGCGCCCGAACATGCTGCTGGAGACGTTCGACAGAGGGTCGTAGAGGCTGGCCAGGGTGAAACCGCTGGCGAGGTCGATGAGCTCGCCAGCCGCCTGGACCACGGACACGGCGAGGTGGACGACGAAACCCATCGTCAGTCCCACGGCGACCTGGAACAGTCCCGCCCCGAGCAGCGATCCGAGGTCGAGGGACGGCGCCTGGCCGCTGAGGCTGGGCAGTAGGCAGAGCGCCAGGGCGAAGGCGAGCGACGCCTTGATGCGGGCCGGGACGGCCCGGCTGCTGAACGGCGGCGCAACGGCGAAGAACGACGCCATCCGCATGGTGGCGAGCAGCAGCACCACGAGCGTGTCCGCCGGGATCTGCGCGCGCATCAGTCGAGCAGCTGGGGCAGCAGGGCGAACAGGCTGCGCGTGAACGCCACCGTCTCCTGGAGCATCCAGTGCCCGGACACGAGCAGGACCAGGGCGACGCCGATCAGCTTCGGCACGAAGCTCAGGGTGACCTCCTGCACCTGGGTGACCGCCTGCAGCAACGAGACAGCGAACCCGATGCCCATGGCCACCAACAGGATCGGCATGGCCAGCTTCGCGCTGATCAGCATGGCCTGCAGGCCCACGTGGACGACGTCGGAGTCAGTCATCGGCGGGCCTCAGTGGTAGCTCTGCACGAGGGCCGTGGCGATCAGGCTCCACCCGTCGACCATGACGAACAGCAGCAGCTTGAACGGCAGGGAGATCAGTGCGGGCGGGAGCATCATCATGCCCATCGACATGAGGGCCGAGCTCACGACCACGTCGATGACGAGGAACGGTACGAAGACGACGAACCCGATGATGAAGGCCGACTTGAGCTCGGAGAGCACGAAGGCGGGGATGAGGGTGGGCAGCGGTACGTCGTCCGGGGTGGCAGGAGCCGCCTGCTTGCTGAGCTTGACCATGGTGGACAGCTCCGCGGGGCGGGTCTGCTTCATCATGAAGGCGCGCAACGGCTTCACGCCGGCGTCGTAGGCCTGCGACTGGGTGAGGTCGCCCTTGAGGTAGGGCTGGATCCCAGCGTCGTTGATGTCGGACAGCACCGGCGACATGATGAACAGGCTGAGGAACAGGGCCAGACCGGCAAGGACCTGGTTCGGCGGGATCGTGGTGGTGCCCAGCGCGTTGCGGGTCAGGGACAGGACCACGACGATCTTGGTGAACGAGGTGCACAGGACGAGGATCGCGGGGGCGATCGACAGCACGGTGAGCAGCAGGATGATGCTCACCGTCTGGCTCGGCTTGCCGAGGTTCGGGTCCACCGCGACCGTGACGCCCGGGCTGCCGGTCGGCGACGGGGAGGGCGACGGCGGCTTCGGCGCCGCGATGAGGTCGGGCGCAGCAAGGACCTGGGCCATCGGCCGGGCCCCGAGGGTGACCGGCTGGATGCCGTGGACGGCGGCGTACTGGACCGGAACCACGGCACGCACCGGGCCGGCCTGGGCCTGGCCTACGGCCTGGGCTGCGCCTGCTGCCCCCATCACGCCTGCGGAGACGAGCAGACCGGTGGCGAGGGCTCGGCGGGTCCAGCCGGACCTGCCAGACCTGCCTGTCCCGGTGCTGCCGCGTGGGGTGCCCGAAGAGCGGGTCAGCCACGGCGGGCCTGCCCTCGACCCAGGACGAGGGCTGCAGCGGACCAGGGCCATCCGGTGGGTACCGCCGACGGCGCCTCGGAGGGCGTCGCCCGGACCACGTCCAGCTCGCCCAGCTCACCGAGCACGGACACGCTGGAGTCGGTCACGCCCAGGACCATCACCTGCTGCCCGACCTGCACGACCTGGAGGGACGTGCTGCGCCCCAGGGGCCGACGCGAGAGCACCTCGACGGTGACCGAGGCGCGACCGGGACGCATCCCACCCGCGCCGCGGCGCGCGGCATACCTCGCCAGCGACACGAGCAGGACGAGCACCACCGCGAGCGAGACGACCAGGCGGAGCACGGCCACGACGACCGAGCTGTCGCTCATGCCCGCTGTCGGCTGTCGGTGTCGGAGCTGATGACCTCGGTGACCCGGACGGCGAACTCCTCGTCCACGACGACGACCTCGCCGCGCGCCATGAGCGTGCCGTTGACGAGGACGTCCACGGGGCCCCCCGCGGCGCGGTCGAGCTCGATCACCACCCCGGGCGCGAGGGACAGGACGTCCTGCACCGTCATGCGGGTCCGACCCAGCTCGACGCTGATGCCCATCTCGACGTCGCGCAGCAGGTGCAGGCGTCGCGGGTCGACCTCGGAGAGTGATCCCGCCTCGGTGAAGGGGCGGAAGGCGGCCGCCGCGGGGGCACCGGACGCCCGGGCGTCGGTCAGGACGAGGGCTGCCACCAGGGTGTCGCCGTCGTAGACCGCCGCGATGCGCTGGGGGGCTCCGTCCGCAGCCGCCACCGTCCCGACCTCGACCGGCGTCGCGGTCCTCGGGACGAGGGGGCCGAGCTGCAGCGCCATGGCGTGGACGGCATCGGTGAGCACGGCCCCGAGCGCCGACGGCTCCATGCCGGGCACGGCTGCGGGCAGCACCAGGGCCGCCAGGCCGTCCCACGCGCCCTCCACGTCGACGGTCGCCGCGGTCGCGGCGGCGCCGGTCAGCGCCGGCCAGACCTCCGGACCCACGAGCCGGGCTGCCGTGCCGGCGGAGGCATCGAGGCGTTCCGCGACCAGGGCCGCGGCGGCGAGCAGGGCCTCGTCGACCTGGGGCTCGAGGTGGGTCATGTGTGGTTCCTTCGCTGGGGTGGTGCGGTTCAGGGGGCGACGATCTGGGCGGCCAGCCGCTTGCCGTGGCTGCCGGGGGTGGCGGACGCGACGGCGACACCCGCGGCAGCCACGACCAGCGGCTCGGTCACGGGGTGGCGCAGGGGGACCACGTCCCCGACGGCGAGGGAGAAGACCTCCGCCGAGGTCAGGGTGACCTCGCGGAACGCCACGTGGACGTCGATCACGACCTGCTGGAGGCGTTGCTCGACGGCGTGGCCGGTCGCGTTGGGGGGGCCGTCGGCGGCGGGCGCCGCGGCCAGGTCGACCGCGGCGAGCACCGGCTTGAGCGTCGACAGGGCCAGGCACATCGTGGCGGTGGCCACCTGGTCACCGATGCGCAGCTCGACCTCGGTCACGACCATGGGGTCCGAGGGTGCCGCGAGCTGGAGGAACTGGGTGTTGGACTCCAGACCGGTCACCTCGGCGTGCACCGGCGCGATGGACTCGAAGGCGTAGGTCAGCTCGGCGGCCACCTGGCGGACGAGGCTGTGGATCAGCCCGTTCTCGATGTCGCTCAGCGCCCGACTGGGCTGGTCGGGGCCACCGGCGCCACCGAGGAGCCGGTCGATGACCCCCATGACCACGCCCATGGGGAGCTGGAAGACGCCGGCACCCGGCAGGTCCCGGAAACCCAGGACCGCGAGCAGGGAGGGGTTGGGCAGGCCGCGCACGTACTCGTCGTAGGACACCTGCCGCACGGAGACGACCCGCGCGTGGGCCACCGCGCGCAGGGTCGTGGACAGCACGGTCGAGAGCTGGCGCGCGAAGGTCTCGCTGGCGACCTGGAGGGCACGGACCCGCTCCCGACTCAGCCGGCCCGGGCTGCGGAAGTCGTAGGACACGGGTTCGGCGCTCACGACCTCCCTGATCGGCATCCGGGAGGAGGTCCTGAGCGTTTGCGGGGCGGCGCTCGCTACTGCATGACGAACTCGGTGAGGTAGACCTTCATGACCTCCCCCTCGTAGCGCTTCCTGACCTCGGTGTCGAGGGCGGTCCGGGCAGTCTCGCGGCCCTTGGGCGAGAGCAGCTGGTCATAGGTGCGTTGGCCGAAGATGCCGATCGCCGCGTCCCGGGCCTTGGCGCCGTTGACGGCCTCCCCCCCGTGCGCCCCGGCCGCGTCGGCGGTGAGCTGCAGGGAGAGCCCCACCTTGAGGAAGCGGCCGTCGGCGAGGTTGAGGGTCAACGGCTCGAGGTCGACGACCGGCCCCGGGACCGGCTCGCTCACGGCGTCGGCCGGTGCTCGGAGGAAGACGAACGCCCCACCGGCGACGGCCAGGAGCACCACGACCACGACCACGAGCAGGAGGGGCTTGCGGCCTCGCCGCGGCGGCGCGGCCTCGGCGGTGGTGTCGGGTGCTGGGGCTGTGGTGATGGACATGGTCAGTCTCCTGGGGAGGGGGCGGCCGCGGCCGCCTGCGAGGACGACACGACACTGGGTGCCGCGAGGGCGTGCACGACGATCGCGACCCGGCGGTTGCGGGCTCGGCCCGCTGCGGTGGCGTTGGTGGACAGGGGGCGTTGGTCGGCGTAGCCCGCCGCCGAGATCCTGGACCCGGGGACGCCGCGGGTCAGCAGGTGACGCAGGACGGTGGTCGCCCGTTCGGTCGACAGCTCCCAGTTCGAGGGGTACTGACCCGAGATCGGGACGTTGTCGGTGTGCCCCTCCACGGTCAGGGCGTTGGGCAGCCCGTGCAGGGTCGGGGCGACCGCATCGAGGACCCGGCGACCCTCCGGGCGCAGGGCGACCTCGCCGACGTCGAAGAGCACCCGGTCGGTCACGACGTTGACCACGAGGCCGTCGTCGCGGACCTGGAACTCCACGGCCCCGCTGAGCCCCTTCGCGGCCAGCGACGCAGCGATCTTGTCGCGGATCCCGCGCAGGTCGCTGCGCTGTTGGTGGGCTGCCGCGGCACCCCCGGCACCGGCCGCAGCCGTGGCACCCGGTTGGGGTTCGACCACCGGGTTGGCGGTCGCCGTCGGGAGCGGCGAGGCAGCGTGTCCGTCCGGTGCGCCCTGCGGGCTGCCGTCGAGTATGCCGGTCGAGCTCGTGTGGGCGGCCGGCTCACCGAAGTACTGGTCGAGACCGGAGGACAGGGCGATCAGCTTCTGCTGGTCGACCTGGCTGATCGCGAACAGGACGATGAACAGGGCCATCAGCAGCGTGATCATGTCGGCGTAGCTCAGCAGCCAGCGCTCGGCGTTCTCCGGCTCCTCCTCGTGCTCTTCGGCTGCGCCGCGCCGGCGGCCCGGCCGGGCGCTCATGCCGCCGTCGAGACGGACTGGCTGTCGGACGGATCGGCCGACAGCACCGCGCGCAACCGCTTCTCCACGACGCGCGGGCTCGTCCCGGACTGGACGGCCAGCACGCCCTCGAGCAACAGCGAGAGGTGCGCGACCTCGACCTCGCTGAGGCGCTTGAGCTTGTTGGACAACGGGAGCCACATGGCATTGGCGCTCATCACGCCCCAGAGCGTCGCCACGAACGCGCTCGCGATGAGCTCGCCGAGCGTCTCGGGGGACGCGAGGTTGCCGAGCACGTGGATCAGGCCGATGACGGTGCCGATGATGCCGATCGTCGGCGCGTAGCCCCCCATGTCGGCGAAGAACTTGATGCCGATCCGGTCCTGGCGCCGCCGGGTCTGGATCTGGGCGTGGAGCACGTCGTAGATCTCGTCGGCATCCGTGCCGTCCACCGTCATCTCGATGCCCTGGCGCAGGAACGGGTCGTCGATGCCGCGGGCCCGCTCCTCCAGGGCGAGCAGGCCCTCCCGGCGGGCGGTGTCAGCCATCGACACGAGCTCCTCGACGGCCGAGTCGCTCACGGGGGCCTTCGCGGTGAAGGCCCGCATGAGCTGGCGGCCGACGAGCGCGAGGTCCGACATGAACCCGCCAGCCATCGCGGCACCGATGGTGCCGACGAAGACGAGGATGATCGGGGGGAGCAGGAGGATCGAGGTCGGCGAGGCCCCCTCGAGGACCAGCGAGGTGAAGACCGCCCCGATCACGACCACGATCCCGAGGAGGGTTGCGATCTCCATGTCAGCGGTCCCCGTCAGGGACGGCGTGCAGGCCGGGTCTGGACCCGGGGGCCGGCCGCACCGTGTCAGCGGCCGCGAGGACGGCGGCGCGGAAGTCCCGCACCTCGCCCACGACCTGGTCGACCGTCTCGGTAACGACGTAGCGGGTGCCCCCCACGAGGGTTATCACCGTGTCGGGGGTGGCCTCGACACGTTCGATGAGGTCGGGGTTCAGGGCGAAACAGGTTCCGTTTCGGCGGGTGACAGCAATCATGGCGGATCCATCCTTGGCTCAGCAGGCGCAGCCATCCGTGGCGCGCACCCCTCCTATCGGCAGGCTCCCGGCATACCTGAGGCACCCGAGGAGAACGACCGTGGGCGGTGGGACGCGGCAGGCCGCGTGCCACCGCCCACGGCGGTCCGGATCCAGGTCAACGCTTGAGGTTGACCAGGTCCTGCAGGATCTCGTCGGAGGCGGAGACCACGCGCGAGTTCGCCTGGAAGCCACGCTGGGCGACGATCAGGTTCGTGAACTCCTGGGCGAGGTCGACGTTGCTCATCTCGAGGACCCCGCTGGCGAGCGAACCCCGTCCACCGGTGCCGGCCGCGCCGACCGAGGCGGCCCCTGAGTTGGCGCTGCCGCGGTAGAACGAGTCGCCGGCCTTCTCCAGGCCCGAGGGATTGGCGAAGTTCGCGAGGGCGACCTGGCCGAGCTGCTCGGTGCGGCCGTTGGAGAAGACGCCGATGAGCACCCCGGACGAGTCCATGGTGAAGCTCTGGAGCTCTCCCATGGTCGACCCGTCCTGGTTGCGCGCGGTGGCGCTGCTCGCGCCCGCGAACTGCGTCAGCGGCGTGGCGTCGCCACTGATCGTGATGGTCACGTCCGCGGGGAAGGTGTAGCCGGCCGCGGCGAGGGCGGCGCTGTCCATCGTCATCGCCGCGGTCGTGAACTCCTCCGCCGCCGGGTCCCAGGTCAGCGTGCTCGTGCCCACCGCGGCAGGGGTCCCGCCGGCGCCGGGCACGGTGGTGGTCGCGGACCAGGTGTCGGTCCCGGTCTTGGTGTAGGTGGTCGTCGCGGGGATGGTCCGCCCCTGCGAGTCGACGATGTCGATGCTGTGGACGACGGTGCCACCCACCGCGGTGTCCGCCGGGAGGTTGCCGCCCACGTCGACGGTGGTCGTGGCGCTCGGTGCGAGCACCTGCCCCACGGGCAGGCGCAGTCCGCCCACCGAGGCGTTGGTGTTGATCGCACCCTTGACTGCCGGCCAACCCTGGACGGTGCCGCCCTCGGGGGTGACCAGGTTGCCCACTGCGTCGAAGGAGAAGGCCCCGGCGCGGGTGTACATGGTCTGACCGCCCTGCTGCACGACGAAGAACCCGTCACCCTGGATCGCCATGTCGCTCTGTCGGCCGGTGATCTGGGTGCTGCCCTGGGCGAAGTTGGTGGTGATGCCCGCGACGCGGACCCCCAGGCCGACCTGGGCAGGGTTGGTGCCACCCGCGGCGCCCTGGGGCGCGCCGGAGTTGCGCAGGGCCTGGCTGAGCGTGTCCTCGAAGACGGTCTGGCCGGACTTGTACCCGGCCGTGTTGACGTTGGCGATGTTGTTGCCGATGACATCCATCATCGTCTGGTGGCCACGCAGGCCGGAGACGGCGGAGAAGAGCGAACGGAGCATGGGTTCAGTCCTTTGGGAGAGCGGTGGTTGAGGAAGGGGCGCGGGTGACCTCGGTGACCGAGCTGAGGGGCACCTCGGTGTCGTTGACGACCAGCTTCGGCCCGCCCGCGGTGAGCTTGACCGAGTCGACGGTGCCGGTGGCCGAGGTGCCGCCGACGCTGTAGGTCACCCGTTGCCCGACGAGGGCGAGGGCGCTGAGGCTGTTCTGCCCGGCGATGACCGCCGCGTTCTGGTCGACCAGCTCGTGCAGGGTCTCGACCATCTGGAGCTGCGCGGTCTGGGCCATGAAGGCCGAGCTGTCGACGGGTTTGCTCGGGTCCTGGTACTTCAGCTGGGCGACCAGCAGCTTGAGGAAGGCGTCACCCCCGAGGGTGGTCCCGGTGGAGGTCGGTGCGGCCGCGCCCTGGGCGGCGGTGGTGGCGGCCGGGTTCGGCCCGATGGGTGTCGTCACGGGTGGGCTCACATTCTGACGTCGACGAGGGCGTCGCTGGGGGCGGTGGGACGGGGGTCTGGTGTCGCGGCGACGACCGCGGGGCCGTGCCCTGGGCGAGCGCCGGGCCCGCTGGGGGCGGGTCGGCCTCCACGCGGGTCTGCGCCCGTCTCCCGACCCGACAGGTCGGGGGCGGTCGTCTGCACGTCGATGTCACCCGGACGAAGCCCGGACTGCTCCAGCTGGACCCGCAGCTCGGGCAGGCCCTGGCGCAGGGTGTCCCGGGTGCCCGCGTCCCCGGCCGCGAGCCGGAGGGTGACCTGGTCGCCGGTGACCGTGAGCTGAACGTGCACCGCACCCAGGTGCTCGGGCTGGAGGTGGACCGTCACCTGGTGGCTGCCGTCGAGCCCGGTCACGAGGGGCGAGACCACGGCCGCCACCTGGGCCGGGACGGGCAGCGTCGGGAGCGGACCGGCGGTCGCGGCAGTCGGCAGGGCTGCCGGAGGCGCCGCGCTGGCAGGGATGGCTGGCACAGGCAGGCCGGGCGGCTGCACGGTCACGCCGGGCGCGGGGTCGTCGCCCGGCGACATGGACGCCGCGGACGTGGCGGTTGACGTGGCGGTGGAGGTGACGGCGGCGGTGGCTGCCACGCCGGGTGCAGCCGCCCGGACCAGGTCCGGCAGGGCTGCCGGCTGCGACTCGACCGGTGACCCCGCCACCGGACCGGTGGGTCGGGTCCACGCGGTCGACGGAGCCGGCACGGGAGCTTCGGCGCCTCCAGGTCGCGCGGCGTCGATGCCGACGGCGGTCCCGGCCAAGGGGTCCTGCGTCGTCGCCGGCACTGCACCACCCGGCGTCGAGGGTGCCGTCGACGCGGCCGGGACCGCGCCGCCGACGGCGCCGGGTGGCCCCGCCGCCGTGGGGCCGGGCTGCTGTCCGGCGGGCTGAACCGGTGCCGGGGGTGGCGCCCCGACGGTGGGTGCCGTCATGGCCGAACCCGCCGCGGACGTCGGTGCGGTGACGGGCGCATTCGCGACTGTCTCGGTGGTGACCGCCTCGAGCGTGACCGGTGGGGTGGCGGAGTCGACCGCGAGACCCGCAGCCTCGTGCTCGGTCGAGGAGGCACCGTTCGCACCGTCGGGCGCCGTCGACCCGGCCCGGTCCGAGCCGTGGTCCGCGCCGACGGGAGCCACACCCGGTCCTGCGCCCTCGGCCGCGGGTGCTTCGCGACCGGCCTTGGCCTGCAGCATGTCGGCGAAGCGGTCGCCGCCTCGGCTGCCGGCTGAAGTGCGCCCTGCTGGTATCGGCCTCGGCACCGCAGTCGGGATCGGGGACACGGTCGTCAGCGCGGGCATCAGGCAGCGCCCCGCATGTAGCCGAGGACTCGTTGCACGTACTGCTGGGTCTCCGGGTACGGCGGGATGCCGCCGTACTGCTGAACCGCACCGGGGCCGGCGTTGTAGGCCGCCAGGGCCAGGGGTGTCGAGCCGAACCGGTCGAGGTGGCTCTTCAGCAGCCGGGCCGCTCCGTCGACCGCCTGGGCGGGGTTGCGCGGGTCGACGCCCAGGCCTCGGGCCGTGGACGGCATCAGCTGCATGAGCCCGACGGCACCGGCCGGGCTGGTGGCATCGGGGTCGAACCCGCTCTCGGCCCTGGCCACCGCCGTCAGCATCGAGACGGGCACGCCGTAGCGCTGGGCGGCCGCGGTGAACACCGGGCTGAGCTGGGCCGGCACGGCAGCGGCTCCGCCCGCGCCCTGGGTCACCGGGGCCGCCGCACCGGCGCCACCGATCCGACGGATCGCCGTGGGGGTGCGGTACACGTCCTGGATCTTGACCGTCTCCCCGGTCCTGGGCGCGACGATCATCTTGCCGTCACCGACATAGATGCCGATGTGGTCGACCGGGCTGCCGAAGGCGACGAGGTCGCCCGTGCGGGCGTGCGCGAGGTCCTGTACGGCCGTGCCCATCCGCGCCTGGTCGGCCGCCACGCGAGGCAGGCTGACGCCCACGTCGGCGAAGGCGCGCTGCACCAGTCCCGAGCAGTCCAGACCCTTGGCCGGGTCGGTGCCTCCCCACACGTAGGGCACCCCGAGGTAGGCACGGGCTGCGCCCACTGCTCGCGACCCGACATCGGTCCCGTCCGACGGATCGCCCTGCGCCTGCGCGAGGGCCGAGGTGAGGACGGCGTCGAACGAGGACGGGGCACTGCTCGCCGCGGACCGCGTGCTGGCACTCGGCGCGGCGCTGGGGGTGACGGCTGCGAACCGGGTCTGGATCGCGGCCATCCGTGCGAGCGCTACGGCGGGTCCGGTCGTGTCGATGCTCATGTGCTCAGCTCCCTCACCGCGACGGCGCTCTCCTCGGCGGCACGCTGGTCGGCGGCCAGCCGCTCGCGCAGCCGTGCCAGGTCGGCGCGTTCGACGAGGCGCTCGAGGCCGGACGTGCGGGTCATGGCCTCGGTCAGCAGGACCCGGGCCCGCTCCGTGTCCCCCACGGCGAGGTCGTGCTGGGCTGCGGCGGCGACGACCTGTTCGGCGCGCGCCACGGCCAGGGCCCGGTCGGCGACGAACCGCGGGGCGACCTGGGCGGTCGGCCCAACGCCCGCCGCCGCATACCGCTCGCGGGCGCTGCGCGAGTCCTCCGCAGCCGCGAGCGCAGCAGCGTGGGCCCTGGCCAGGTCGGCCTGGCGACGCTCCTCCTGGATCTGGCGCACCCGCAGGACCACGCGCAGCCGGTTGCGGGGCGAGCTCACAGCGCACCCGCCAGCTGGTGCAGCCCGGCCCAGCTCTCGTGGAGGTCCGCGACGTCGTCGAGGTCCTGGCGCAGGAAGCCGTCGATCGCCTGCGAGTGCTGCAGGGCACGGTCGACGAGCGGGTTGCTCCCTGCCACGTAGGCCCCGATCTCGACGAGGTCCTTGGCGTCCCGCCGGGCGGCGAGCAGCTGCCGCAGGGTGGAGGCGGCCTCGCGCTGGGGACCGTCGGTCAGTGCCCGCGTGGTGCGTGACACCGACTCGAGGACGTCGATGCACGGGAAGTGTCCGGAGGTGGCGAGCCGTCGGTCGAGGACCACGTGGCCGTCGAGGATCGAGCGCACCGAGTCGGCGATGGGGTCGTTCATGTCGTCACCCTCGACCAGGACGGTGTAGAGGCCGGTGATGCTGCCCGTCTGGGAGGTCCCGGCGCGCTCGAGCAGCCGCGGCAGCAGGCCGAAGACCGATGGCGGGTAGCCCCGGGTGGCCGGGGGTTCCCCGGCAGCCAGACCCACCTCACGCTGGGCCATGGCGACCCGGGTGACGCTGTCCATCGCCAGCAGCACGTCCTGCCCCTGGTCACGGAACCACTCGGCGATGCGCGTGGCGGTGAACGCGGCGTGCAGTCGCACCAGGGCGGGCTCGTCCGACGTGGCGACGACCACCACCGCGCGGGCCAGGCCCTCGGCCCCGAGGTCGTGCTCGACGAACTCCCGCACCTCGCGGCCGCGCTCACCGACCAGGGCCAGCACGCAGACGGGGGCCTCGGTCCCCCGGACGACCATCGACAGCAGGCTCGACTTCCCCACGCCGGACCCCGCGAAGATGCCCATCCGTTGCCCGCGACCACAGGGCACGAGGGTGTCCAGCGCCCGGATCCCGAGCCCGAGCTGGGTGTCGATGCGGTCCCGGGTCATGGCCGGCGGCGGGACGCCGTCCGTGGTGGCCAGGGTGACGTCCGTCAGCGGACCGGCCCCGTCGATGGGTCGCCCCAGGGCGTCGACGACGCGTCCGATGAGCCCTGCGCCCACGGGAACCATCAGTGGGCCACCGGTGGCGACCACCACGGCGCCACGGCGGACACCGCGCAGGTCCGACACCGGCAGGCACCGGGCGACGTCGCCGTCGAGGGCGACGACCTCCGCGAGGATCGGCCCGTTGTCGCCCCAGACCTCGACGGCCTCGCCGACGGCGAGGTCGAGGCCGGACACGTCGAGGCTGACTCCGACGGCGCGCGTCACCCGCCCGGTCACGAGGGGGCGGGCGGCCCGGACGAGCTGGTCGAGGGCTGCGGTCATCGGGAGAGCACCTCCCTGACCCGGGACAGGGCGGCCCCGAGCTGGGCGTCGACGGTCCGGTCCCCGATGGTGACGACGGCACCGCCCGGCTCGACGGCCGGGTCGGCGACCAGCTCCACGGCGCATCCGGCCGTGAGGTCCTCGAGCGAACCGGGCGCCAGGTCGGAGTCGTCGGGGTTCAGCCGCACCGTGATGTCCGAACCGCGGGGCACGTCGGCCAGCGCGCGGGTGACGGCGTCGAGCGCCGCGCAGTCCGCGACCTGGAGGTGGTGGCCCACCAGCGCCTCGGCGATCTCGACCGCCATGTGTGCGGCCGTCGCCTGGACGTCGGCAACCGTGGCCGACTGCACGGCGCCGTCGACGGCGGCGCCCAGGCTGGCGAGCACGGCCGACCACTGCTGTGCCCGCGCGGCCCGCTCCGCGTCCTCGCGGTGCAGCGCTCCCTGTCGCCAGGCAGCCTGCTCACCGGCCGCCTCGAGCAGACCGGCCTGGTACCCGGCGTCGTGAGCGGCCCGCCAGGCACGGTCGGTCGCGGCGTCGTCGTCGGCCGCGCGCCGGCTGGTGGTGGTGAGCTGGGCGGTGGCGAAGCCGGCGGGTCGCAGGGTGGCGTGGTCGCTGCGCAGGACTGCGCTGGGGCGCCGGCCGTCAGAGGATGAGGTCATCACTGCCCCCACCGCGGGCGACGACGATGTCGCCGGCCTCCTCGAGCGTGCGGATGAGGCGGATGATGACCGCCTGCGCCTCCTCGACCTGCTTGATCCGGACCGGGCCCATGACCTCGATCTCCTCGACCAGCCCTGCGGCCGCGCGCTCGGACATGTTCGTCGTCACCTTGTCGCGGACCTCGCCCGCCACGCCCTTGAGCGCGAGCGCCAGCGCCTTGGTGTCGCACTGTCGCAGCACCGTCTGCACCGCCCGGTCGTCGAGTCCCACGATGTCCTCGAACAAGAACATGTGGGCGCGGACCTCCTCGGCGAGCTCCGGGTCGCGCAGCTCGAGCCCCTCGAGGATCAGGCGCTCGGTCGCCCGCTCGGTGCTGTTGATGATCCCGACGAGCGGCTTGAGGCCACCCACCGCGGAGTAGTCCGCGCTGCGGACCAGGGTGGCCAGACGGCGCTCGAGGTTGGCTTCCACCTGCTTGACGATCTCGGGGGAGGTCCGGTCCATCACGGCCAGGCGGTGGGCGACATCGGCCTGCATCTCGACCGGCAGCCCGCTGAGCACCACGGCCGCCTGGTCGGAGGCCATGTGGGCCAGCACGAGCGAGATGGTCTGCGGGTGCTCGTCCTGCAGGAACGACAGCAACAGGCGGGGCTCGACCCGGCGCAGGAACTCGAAGGGAACCTGCTTCATGGATGCGGACAGCCTGGCGAGCACCTCCTTGGCCCGGTCCGGGCCGAGGGTCTCGACCAGCATCTCCTCCGCCAGCTCGACCCCACCCTGGATGTAGTACCGCTCGGCTCCGACCATGGCCTGGAACTCGTGCAGGACCGTGTCCTGGGTCTCGAGGTCGGCACCCTCGAGGCGGGCGATCTCGGCGGTCAGGACCTCGACCTCGCTGGGGCGCAGGGCCCGCAGCACGTGTGAGGAGTCCTCCTTCCCGAGCTGGACGAGCAGGACCGCCGCCTTGCGCAGACCGGTCAGCTCCGAGGTCGTCACGGTCATGACCCGCCCTCCGCGATCCATCCGCGCAGGAGCCGGGCGACGTCGTCGGGGCGCTCGCGCGCCATCGTGCCGATGCTCTCGCGGGACGCGACCCGTGACTCCGCGGCCGCGTCTGTGGGGCGGTTGCGCAGCGCCGGGCGCAGCTCGGCGGTCTCCAGGACCGAGTCGACGGGGGCCTGCGGGTTCGGGACCCGGTAGACCTCGATCTCCTGCGGCTCCGCCGGACCCGCGCGTCGCCGTGAGCGGCGCAGCCCGATCAGCAGCGCCAGCAGGAGCAGAACCCCCAGCCCCACCGTCTTGCCGATGCCGACCAGCTCACCGCGCTTCTTGTCGGAGGCAGCCTGCTCGAGCTCCTTCTGCGCCGCCGTCGCGGCGGTCGTGTCGAAGGCCATCTGGCTGACCTGCACGACGTCGCCGCGCTTGGTGTCCAGCCCTGCGGCAGCGGACACCAGCGAGCTGAGCTGGGTGGTGTCGACCCCACCGGCCGACTTCGCGTCGAGCAGCACGGCCACCGACAGGCGCCGGACCTGCCCGGGGGCGGTCGTGGTCTTCTCCTTCACGGTGCCCACGGCATTGGTCAGGTTGTCCTCCTCCTTGGAGTAGGTGTTCTTGCCCGACCCGCTCGCGGTGCCCCCGATGTTGTCCGGGCCCAGGACCCCACCGACCGGGGCCCCCGCCCCCGCGTAGGTCTCCTTGGTCTTGGAGGAGGTGAGGGGGGTGCCCGGCTTGGTGGGGACGTACTCCTGACGGTCGATCGTCTGCTGGTCGAAGTTGAGGTCGGCGTCGACGCGCACGACGGCCTTGCCGGGGCCGACGACCTTGTCCAGCATCGACTGGACCTTGGCGGCCGTCGCGTCCGCCACCACGCGCTGCTGCTCGGCGCGGGCGTCTGCCGCGGCCGCCCCGCCACCTTCGCCGGCAGCGTTGAGCACGCGACCGCTGGCGTCGGCGACGGTCACCTTGTCCGGTGACAGCTTCGGGACCGAGCCGGCCACGAGATGGACCACCGAGTCGACCAGCGACGGCGACAGCGTCGCCCCCGGGGAGGTCTTGACGAGCACCGAACCGGTCGGGGTCGATGCGTCGGTGGTGAAGACGTCGTCCTGGGGCACGGCGAGGTGGACGACCGCGGCCTGCACGCCGTCGATCGACTCGATCGTCTTGGACAGCTCGCCCTCGAGGGCGCGTTGGTAGGTCACCTTCTGCTGGAAGTCGCTGCTCGTCATGCTCTGCTTGTCCAGCAGCGAGTACCCCTGCGAACCGCTGTCGCCGGCGGGGAGTCCCTGACCGGACAGGTCGATCCGCTTCTGGTAGACGTCGGCCTGGGGCACCATGACGGTCTGCCCACCATCGGCCAGGGTGTACGGCTCCCCGGCCTCTGCCAGCTTGGCGGTGATGGCCGAGGCGTCGCTGCTGCTCAGCCCGGTGAACAGCGGAGCGTAGGTCGGCTTGGACACCCAGGAGACGAACATGACCCCGCCGACGACGATCGCGAGGGCGGCCACGGCGGTGACGACCCGCTGCCCCGGGGTGAAACCGCCGAACATGCGGCTGCTGCGGGCCATCAGGGCCCGGGGGTCGACGCCGCTCACATCGGCATCCGCATGATCTCGGTGAACGCCTCGACGGCCTTGTTGCGCACGGCCACCGTCAGCTGGGTCGCCACTGCGGCCTCGTTGGCGGCGATCGTGTAGTCGTGGATGTCGGTGAGCTGGCCCGTGACCGCTTGGACGGCCATGGAGTCGCTGGTCTGGTGCAGGCCCTGCAGCTTCTCCAGGCCCTGAGCGAGGGCATGGCCGAAGCCGGCGGGGTCGGCGGCGGCCGGGGCCGCCGTGGCCGCCGGCATGGGCAGGCCGGCCAGGGGCGAGATCGGGGGAATGACCATGTTCAGCGGCCCAGCCCGATGGCCTGCTGGTATGCCGCCTGGGCACGTTCGACCACGGCCAGGTTCGCCTGGTAGCCGCGCTGGGAGATGATCAGCTGGGTCATCTGGTCCGCCAGGTCGATGTCGGGCATCCGCACGTAGCCCTCCGCGTCGGCCAGGGGGTGGTCGGGCTGGTAGACGAGCCGGCCCTCGGCATCGCCGTACTCGATCCCCGAGACCTGCGCCCCGCCGGCGTTGCCGTAGTCGTTGGCCTGGGCCACCACGTAGCGGGCCTGGAACGCCTTGTCGCTCGTGCTGCGCACCGTGTTGATGTTCGCGATGTTGTCCGAGACCGCGTCGAGCCACTTGCGGTGGACCACGAGACCCGAGCCCGCGATGTTCATGGCACCGAAGACACTCATCAGGATGCTCCCCCTGCCGCGATGCGCAGCCGCTGGAAGTGGTCGGTCATCGCCTGCACGCCGAGCTGGTAGGTGAGGCCGGTCTCGATGCCCGCCAGCGTCTCCTCGTCGAGGTTGACGTTGTTGCCGTTGGTCCGGGTCGGCTCGAGCGAGCGCGCCGTCTCCATGGACGAGGTGCCCGGGTCGCCGCCATCGGCGATGGCCGACAGGAGGCTGCTCTCGAAGTCGACCTTGCCCGCGAGGAAGCGGGGCGTCTCGACGTTGGCGACGTTGTCAGCGATGGTGCGCTGACGCAGTGACAGCCCGGACAGCGCGTGTCCGAGCGCGCGCAGGGTGGGGTCACCGAGGGGGTCGATCATGGCTCTCCTGGAAGGCATCTCGCCGCGCCGGGGCGCCGCGGGCATACATCGGGTGATGCCACACGTCCTTGGCGGCGGACGGCCATCCATGGCCTGGTCCCCACATCGGCAGGCCAGCGGGCCACCTGAGGACTTTCTGCAGAAAACCGACGTCAGTGCGTCGAAACGCCCCTCAGCGCAGGAAGTCCATGAGCGAGGGCTGGACGATGCGGGCAGCCGCACCCAGGGCAGCCTGGTACGCCGTCTGCTGCAGGCTCAGGTCGGTGATCGTCTTGGCGAGGTCGATGCCCTCGATCGACTCCAGCCGGGTGGTGATCGAGTCCGCCCGGACCTCCCCCGAGGACTGCACCGCGAGGAGGCGGTTGGTGCGGGCGCCGATGAGGCTCTGGGTGGAGCGCACCGCCTCCGAGGCCGCGTCCAGGTCGGCGAGGCCGCTCTGCAGCGCCGCGTTGTCCCCGCTGCGCAGGGCATTGCTGATCCGAGCGAGCACCCCGGCGCCCGTGGGGTCGCCGGGGTCGGAGAGGAGGGTGGTGAAGGCCTGGTCGCCAGGCACGCTGACGGCCATCCGGCCCGTGGCGGCGTCGGCCGACACCGTGCGGTTCACCGTCGAGGTGTTGCCCGTGTAGGCACCGGTCGCCGGGTCGAAGGCCGTCGCCGTGTCCTGCGTTCCCGCGAAGACCGGTCGGGCGAGGTACTGGGTGTTGGCCAGCCCCAGGACCGACTCCCGCAGCTGGTCGATCTCGGCGGCCATGGCCTGGCGTTCGGCGGGCCCGTTGGTGGCGTTGGCGCCAGCCAGGGTGAGCTGGCGCACCCGGCCCAGGACCGTGCTGGTCTGGCCCAGGGCCTGGTCCGCGGTGCCGAGCCACGACAGGCCGTCACCGATGTTGCGGCTCAGCTGCTCGGAGTGCTGGCGTTCGGCCCGCAGCTGCATGGCCGCCACGGTGTCGACGGGTGAGTCGGACGGACGGCTCAGGCGGCGCCCGGAGGCGAGCTGCTCCTGGGTCTGCTGCAGCCGGGCCAGGCTGCTCTGCAGCCCAGCCATCACGCCCGTGCTCAGAGTGGTGGGGGTGACGCGGATCATGGGTGCTCCAGGTGCTCTGGTCGTCGGCGGGGGCCGGTGGGCTCGAGTGTCACGGTCAGCGAGCCATGTTCATGAGGGACTCGAGGGCGTTGTCGATGACGCTGACGAACCGCGCGGCCGCCTCGTAGGCGTGCTGGTAGGTCATCAGGTTGGTCATCTCCTCGTCGAGGCTGACGCTCGACACGCCCAGCCGGGCCGTGTCCACCTGGCGCAGCATGACGTCCTGGACGGCCACCTGCCGACTGGTGCCCTGGGACTGGACCCCGAGCCCGACGACCAGGCTGCGGTAGAGGGCATCCGGGCCTCCGGAGTCGCCCAGGTGGTCAGCCATCGCCATCGCGTTGTCGCCGTCGTAGGCCGGTGGCGCGCCGCTCGAGGCGGCCACGCCGCCGGGGTCCGAGAGTGCCACGGTGAGGGTTGCGGCCGAGGTGCCGCCGAAGAGCGCCGTTCCCGGCGCGCCCGTGCGGTCGTAACCCGACGACTGCTGGGAGTTGACCGTGCCGGCGAGCGAGACGGCGACGGCGTCCAGCGCCGAGGCGTACGTCGGGATGGTGTCGTTGAGCGTGGTCGCCATCCCTTGGACGGTGCCACCGGTCACGGTGGCGGGGGTGCCGCTGGCGGCCCACGCCACGGTGACCTGGCTGGACCCGGTGGCGTAGGCCGACGGTCCGGTGACGGTGAGCTCGCTGGCCCTCGAGCCGGTGACCAACGGGGTCCCGCCGACGCTCACCGTGACGGTGCCGTCGTCGGCGAGCCGGCCCACGGCGCCGATGCTCTGCCCGAGCTGGAGGACCAGCTGGTCGCGCTGGTCGGCCAGCTCGTGGCTCTGGGCGCCGGAGACGGTGGCACTGCGGATGGCGTCGTTGAGCCGGGCGACATCGGTCGCCGTCCGGTTGATGTCGGCGACGGTGGCCACCAGCTGCTCATGGGTGTCCGCCCACTGACCGGCGAGCCGGTCGCTGGTGCGCGCGAACGAGCCGGCGAGCTGGTTCGCCTGCTCGAGCAGCTGGTTGCGCGGAGCCGTGCCCGTCGGGTCGTTGGCCACGTCGTGCCAGGCGTTCCAGAAGGACGCCATCTGCGCCTGCAGGCCCGTGTCGCTCGGCTCGCCGAAGACGCCCTCGATCGAGGCGAGGGCAGCCTGGCTGGTCGTGAGGGACGACTGGCTGGCCCGGACCTGCTGGGCTCGGGCCTCGAGGAACTCGTCGCGGATGCGCTCGGTGCCGCGCACCAGGACGCCGTCGCCGACACCGGTGGACCGCGAGTAGAGGGCGGGCACCACCGAGGAGCCCTGCGCCACCTGGTCGAGTCGCTGGCGGGAGTACCCGGGAGTGTTCACGTTGCTGATGTTCTGACCGGTGAGCTCGAGGCCGCGCTGCGCCGCCTGCAGGGCACGGGCTCCGAGACCGAGGCTGGCGAAGTTCGACATCAGGCCCTCGCGTCCACGAAGGCCGGCGGGCGTTCGGTGCGGTCGGGGCGCTCGGCTCCCGCCACGGCATCCAGCTCGGCCCGCGTCCGCGAGAGGGCGGTGCCGACGCGCGCGGCCAGCACCGCCATCCGCGTCTGGAGTGCCTCGGCCCTGGGGGCGAGGGCGGCCGGGAGCGGGACGTCCAGCGAGGGGAGGGCCGCCGTCGGGTCGAGCTCGTCGTAGCGACCGTCGTCGAGCGTGCGTTCGGTGACGTCGAGCTGCTGCTCGAGCCGGGTCAGGACGTGGGCCCAGGCGACCGCCCAGGTGTCCACGCTCATGGCGCGTCCGCCGCGAGGGCGGCCTCGGCGAAGGCCTCGTGCAGGGGCTCGACGACGTCCAGGCTCTCGACGACGAAGCCCACGTCCTTGGTCACGTTGGCGCGCACCAGCCGGTCGCGCAGGAAGTCGTAGAGGGCCGCGAGGGGCTCGCCCTCGGGCCACCGCTGCAGGTCGAGCGATGCCGCGAGCTCGGCGACGACCTCCTGGGCGTGGAGGAGGGCTCCGTGCGCGACCTCGATCTGCCCCAGCGGGATGGCGGTCCCGGCGGCGTGGAGGTCCTTGACGAGGCGGGCGTAGAGCATCACGACCAGGCGCGAGGGCGAGGCGGTCGTCACGGCATCACTGTTGTAGCGGGCTCGCAGCATCGCGGGGGTGGTCACGTGGGTCTCCTAGTTCTTGCCGCTGTTCGTGGTGGGCAGGGAGGCGATCTGGCCCGCGAGCCACTGGCCCTGCGCCTGCAACGTGCCGAGCATCGTCTCCAGCGCCGAGTACTGCCGCTGGAGCGTCTGCTGCCGCAGGGTCATCCGCACCTCGAAGTTCGCGAGCTGGTCGGTGTAGTCGCGCACGCGGTCCTGCTCGAGGTTGATCTGCCCGGTGACGTAGCCGTCGTAGGGGTCGGCTGCGGCGTCCGTGGTGTCCACCAGCTGTTGGGCCATCGCGGTCATGGTCGCCTCGACCCGCGCGGGGTCCTTGGCGTACGCCGCGACGAAGGCGTCCCTGTCGAAGGTGATCTGGCCGCTGCGGTCGACCTCGACACCCTGCAGGGAGGGCAGCGAGGAGACCGAGCCGATGGCTGCGGAGGTGAGGCGCTGGGAGAGGTCGCGGACCATGGAGTTGCCCAGGAGGGGTCCCGCGACCTTGGTGTCGGCCTGGTATGCCGACTTGTCGCCGATGTAGGACAGCACCGCGTTGGCGGCCTTGACCAGCGCCGCCATCCTGTCGGCCATGCCTGCAGCGTCAGGGTTGACGGAGACCGTCACCGGCGTGGTGGGGTCGGCCTTGGCCGCGGTGATGGTCACCCCCGGGAGCAGGCCGGAGACGGAGGCGGTGGACGAGGTGACGTCGAAGGCGCCGGGCCCGGTGCCGACGCGGAGCACCGTGTCGGCAGCCGCCTGGAGCTCGACCATCGAGCCCAGGCCAGAGGCGCCGGACAGGAAGGCTCCCGCGCCGAGGGTGACGTCCGAGGCGGCGCCGGTGGTCGTCGAGGTGAGCTGCAGCCGGTAGGCGCTGGACGACACCTGGACCGCCGTGGCGCGCACGCCGGCGCCCGCACCGTTGATGGAGGACACGACCTGCGACAGTGACGACCCGGCAGCGAGCTCAACGACGGTGGCGGTCGCAGCACCCGCACGCAGGCCCCCCGCCAGCGTGAAGACGAGGCTGTCGCCATTGGCGCCGTCGAGCGTCACCTGGGTGCCCCGCGTGAGGCTGGCGACGGTGGTGGCCACGCCGTCGAGGGAGACGACGGCGTCAGTGCCGGCGCCCACCGTGCTCGTGTCGGTCAGCCCGAGGGCGGTGTTGGCGGCGCCGAGCCGCAGGGTGGCGGTCGAGCCCTCCCGCGTCGTGGCCAGGCGCAGGGCGCCGTCGGGCCCGGCACTCGCGGTCAGGCTCCCGCCGGAGGCGCGGCCGACCTCGGCCGCGAGCTGGTCGCGGGTGTAGGTGCCCTGGGCGAGCGTGATGGAGGTCGCGACCCCGTCCAGCTCGACTGACAGGGTGGCTGACCCTGCGTCGATCGTCGTGCTGTCGGCGACCGGGGCCCCGACGAGGGCGGCGCCGGCCGAGGACTGCGTCACGGCGATGGCGTGCGCACCGGTGCTGAGCTGCGTGCCGGCTGCGACGGAGGACATCCCGAGGGCCGAGGTGCCCTTGCCGAGCAGGAGGGGGCCGTCGCTCACGGCCGTCGTCAGCGAACCGACCGAACCGGACGATACCGAGGCACCGGCGGCGGCGACACCGCGGACCACGAAGGTGGCGCTGCCGGGGAGGGCGTTCGGCCCCGAGGCGGCTGTCGCCAGGGCGGACTGCGAGGACACCGCGGTGGTGGCCGTCCAGGCGGACACGTGGGTGATGGTGTCGGGGATGAAGAGCTTGGCCGCGGTCTGGAGTGAGCTGAGCGAGCTGTTGAGCGCTTGCAGGGTGGCGGCCATGCTCTGGCTGGCGGCCTTGCCCTGGGTGAGGTAGTTGCCGGAGGCGCGCTCGACCTGCATGAGCGAGCTGATGATCTGGGTGGTGTTGAGCCCGGAGATGAGTCCGTCGATCGAGGGCATGGCGCTGCCTCCTTCCTATCGCCAGGGGTACGGGGTGTGGGCCCGGGGTCGGAGCGACGAATCTCCGGCCCCGGGCCACGCCTCGAACTCAGCCGAGCAGCTTGAGGACCGACTGCGGGGCGGAGTTGGCCTGGGCGAGCATCGAGACGCCGGCCTGCTGCAGGATCTGCGCGCGGGTGAACGCGGTCATCTCCTTGGCCATGTCGGTGTCGCGGATGCGGGACTCCGCAGCCGAGGCGTTCTCGGAGGCGACGCTCAGGCTGTTGATGGTGTGCTGCAGGCGGTTCTGCACCGCACCGAGGTCGGCCCGGTCGCCCGAGACGGTCTTGATCGCTGCGTCGATGGACGTCAGGGCGGTGGCGGCACCAGCGGCCGTCGTCACGTCTGCGCCGGTCGTGCCCAGGGTGGTGGTGTCAGCCTTGGCGAAGGCAACCGTCACGCTCTGCCCGGTGTTGGCCCCGACCTGGAAGGTGAACGAGCCTGCCGTGCCGCCCGTGCCGTCGAGCAGGTTCTGCCCGTTGAACTGGGTGGTGCCGGCGATGCGGTCGAGCTCCTCGTTGAGGGCCGTGACCTCCTTCTGGATCGCTGCCCGGTCGTCGCTGGTGTTCGTGTCGTTGGCCGACTGGACGGCGAGCGTGCGCATGCGCTGCAGGATGGAGTGCGTCTCGTTGAGCGCACCCTCAGCGGTCTGCACGAGGCTGATCGCGTCCTGGGCGTTCGCGGTGGCCTGGTTGAGGCCGTTGGACTGGGAGCGCAGCTTCTCGCTGATCGCCAGGCCGGCTGCGTCGTCGGCCGCCCGGTTGATGCGCAGTCCCGACGACAGGCGCTCGAGGCTGGTCGCCATCGTGCTCTGCGTGGAGCTGAGGTTGCGGTAGGCGTTCATCGCCGCGACGTTGGTGTTGATCTGCAGACCCATGATTGTTCCTCCTTGGATGGGGTCTCGAGCCGCCATCCGTGGCGGCCCGTGTCACTCCCGTTCTGGGGTGACGCCTGCCCTATCGGCGGGCGCCCCTCCCATCTGAGGAGATTTCTCGAAACTCCTGAGCTCCGACTCCCTGCGTCACTGGCCGACAGCGCGTCCCGTGGCAGGAGTGGACGTCCCGGACGTCCGGAGGGCGGCGACCGCGGTCATCCGCTGGCGGCGGCTGGCCCGCCCCGCGATCTCCGCGTAGTAGGCCGCCCGTCGACGGCCGACGACGCCACCGGGCGTGGCCGGCAGCAGGTCCGGGTCGAGGTTGGCGTTGAGGCCGTCCCGGAGCATTCCCAGCGCCTCGGTGCGGATCTGGGAGATGCGCGACTCGGTGACCTCGAGCTCGTCCGCGACCTCGCGCAGGGGGCGGTCCTCGAAGAAGGTGGCCTGGATGACGGTCCGCAACCGTTCGGGGAGCGCCGCCACCGCAGCGGCGAGGTAGGCCTCACGCTCCTGCGCCACGACGACCGACTCGGGGGTCTGCGTGGTCTTCGGCAGCATGGCGTCCGCGGCGCCGCCGTCGACGAGGGCGTCGAGTCGCAGCACCACGGCCTGATGGAGGTCGGCCGACATGCGCTTGAGCTCGTCGACGCCGACACCCATCTCGGCGGCCACCTCGTGGTCGGTGGGCTCGCGGCGCAGGGCCACGGCCAGGGACTCCCGAGCGGCCTCCCGCTCCCGGGCCCGCGACCGCAGCGAGCGGCTGGCCCAGTCCAGCGAGCGCAGCTCGTCCAGAAGGGCTCCGCGGATGCGCCGGGCGGCATAGCGCCCGAAGGGCACCCCCCGTGCGGGGTCGAAGGACTGGGCCGCCGCGGCCAGCGCGCCCATGCCGGCGGACGTCAGGTCGTCGTGGGCAACATGGCTGGGGAGACGGGCGCTCAACGCCCTCACCTCGTAGTGGACGACCGCAAGATGCTCCCGACAAAGCCCATCGGTATCAAAGGATCTTGAAGCCCGCTCACGACACCCAATCGCAGTCACGAGGAAGAGGATGTCTACGGCCCATCACCGATCGCCCACGCTAACTGAACATCCCCATCCTTTGGCCAGGCAACATCATCCGAACGGACGAGAATCCTCGCCGGTATCCGCCGGTACCGGATGTTGAGCCGCGTTTCCGTGCTCGGGAAATCTCGCCAGAACCCTCACGACCGTGGCCAGGCGGCCGATGTGGAGTCGTGATCAAGGTCGAGACCGACGTTGCCGTCGATGCCTGCGAGGAGCTGTCCGAGAGCCTCTGGCGTGCCCGCGAGCTGTTGGAGCTGCTGGCCTACCGGGTCGAGGTCCAGCGAGCCCTGGTCGAGACCGGCCGGGTCTCCTGGGTCGCCCGAGCCACCCAGGAGGTCGACGACCTCCTGGCCCGGATCCGGGCCGCCGAGCTGCTGCGAGCGGTGAACACCGTGCCGACCGCCCAGGCCCTCGGCCTGGCCGACACGGTCTCCCTCGCGGAGATCGCCGAGGCGGCGCCGGCGCCGTGGGACCACGTGCTGGGCGAGCACCGGCAGGCCCTGCTCGAGGCGACCAGGGACCTCACCGAGGCCGCCAGGGCCAACCGCGAGCTGCTGGCTGCCGGTGCGCACGCCGTCGAGGACGTGCTCGCGCAGTTCAGCGGACCGGTGGCTGCATCGACCTACAGCGCCACCGGTGCCGCAGAGCACGATTCCACCCGACGACTTTTCGACCAGAGTTCGTGAGGCGATGATGAGCACCATGACGACCGACCACCCCAGTGCCCCGCCGGCCGCGGACGGTCCTCCCACCATCCGGGTGGCCGACGGACTCGTGGGGTTCCCCGACACGCACACCTACCACCTGGTGGGCGGCGACGGCGGGGTCTTCGAGCTCGTCCCCCTCGAGCTCCAGGGGCCGGGCTTCGTCGCTGCGGCGGCCGCCCTCTTCTACCCGGACTACCGCCCCGTCCTGGACGACGCAGCGGTCGAGCGACTCCAGCTGGCCGATGCGGATGAGGCCCTGGTGCTCGTGATCGTTACTGTGGGGTCAGACGTCAACGCGGCCTACGGCAACCTGCTCGCGCCCGTCGTCGTCAACACCCGCACCGGCGCTGCGGCGCAGGTGGTCCTCAGCGGCCAGGACTTCCCGCTGCGGGCCCCGCTCGCAGTCGCCGGCAGCGGGAGCTGAACCACCGCATACAGCCGTTGACCATGGCCGCTGAGGCCAGGGAAGGAGCCGGGACGTGCTCGTGCTCAGTCGCCGTCCCCACGAGAGCTTCCGGATCGGTCACGACGTCATCATCACCGTGCTGGAAGTCAGCGGGGACAAGGTCAGGATCGGCATCGACGCCCCCGCCGACGTGCAGGTGCACCGGCAGGAGATCTACGTCGAGGTGCAGCGCGCCAACGAGGCGGCGTCGTCCTCGCCCACCGAAGCGGCGACCCAGGCCCGAGCCATCCGCGGCGCGGCCGCGAGCTCCGCGGGCACCCCCGAGAGGCCCGCGGTCGACGCAGCCCCAGACGAGGACCCGGGCACCAGCTGACCCGAGCGGCGCACCGGCGGCCCTGACATTCCGCAGCGCGACGACGTAGCGTTGGGCAGGTGATCTCCCTCGACAACGCCCGAGCCCTGCGCAGGTCCGGCACCGAGTGGTCGCCCACGGCCGGCGACCGCTTCCTGATCGACGAGGCCCAGCTCGTGGGTGACGTCTTCTGGATCAGCGACCTCACCATCGAGGTGCACCGCTACCACGACGACACGGTGCTGGGGTTCAACGGCACCACCGAGTGGGCCCTGGACGCCGTGCCGCTCGACCGGGCCCTGTGGCTGCCCCGCGAGGACCAGCTCCGGGCGATGCTCGGCCCGACCTTCATCGCCTTGTCCCACCAGGGCCAGACGTGGGTGGTCACGGTGCGGGACCCGGACGGACTGCGCGAGTTCGAGGCGACCGACGCCGAGGACGCGTATGCCGCGGCCGTGCTCGACGTCACGGCCCACCAGCCCGTCCGGGCATGAGTGCCCTCGACGAGGGGGTCGCCGACCGCCTCGAATCCCACTCCAGGTCGCTGGTCGACTTCGCCCGCGCCTCCCGGCACCCCCTCGGCTTCGGCTGGCTCGACGACCTGGGCGTGCTCGAGGACGACCGACCGGTGGAGCTGTGGGTCACCTGCCGGATGACCCACGTCTTCGCCCTGGCCGCCCTGCGTGGGGACGCGTCGTCCCTGCCCCTGGTCGACCACGGTGTCGCCGCACTCCGGACCGCCCTGCACGACGACGAGCTCGGCGGATGGTTCGCCTCCGTCGACGGCGACGGACCACGAGACGACGACAAGCCGGCATACGGGCACGCCTTCGTGGTGCTGGCGGCGGCGAGCGCCGTCGCGGTGGGGAGCGCCGACGCACCGGCTCTGCTCGAGGAGGCGATGACCACGCTGGAGACCCGGTTCTGGCGGGAGGACGACGGACTGCTGGTCGACCTGTGGGACCGGGGCTGGGAGCACCTGGAGGACTACCGCGGTGCCAACGCCAACATGCACGGTGTCGAGGCGATGCTCGCGGCGTACGACGTCACCGGTGACCGGGTCTGGCTCGACCGCGCGGTGCGGGTCACCGAGCGCATCGTGCACGAGTTCGCCCTGGGTCACGGCTTCCGCCTCCCCGAGCACTACACCAGCGACTGGCGGGAGCGCCTCGACTACAACCGGGACGAGCCGGCCCACCCGTTCCGCCCCTACGGCGTGACGATCGGCCACCTGCTCGAGTGGTCGCGCCTGGCCCTGCACCTCCGCACGGCATTGGGTGAGCAGGCCCCCGCCTGGCTGCTCGAGGACGCCCGGTCGCTCTTCGCCCTCGCCGTGGCCGACGGCTGGGGGGTGGACGGCGGCGAAGGCTTCGTCTACACCACGGACTTCGAGGGCACGCCGGTCGTGCACGACCGGCTCCACTGGGTGGTCGCCGAGGGCGTCGCCGCCGCGTGGGCGTTGCACCAGGCCACCGGCGAGGACTCGTACGCCGTGTGGCGCCGCATCTGGTGGGACCACGCCGAGCGGCTCTTCATCGACCACGAACGCGGTTCGTGGCGGCACGAGCTGGACCGGCGCGGCCAGGCCACTTCCCACGTCTGGAAGGGAAAACCCGACGTCTACCACGCCTACCAGGCGACGATCCTGCCGTTGCTGCCGCCCGCGGCCTCCTTCGTGGGAGCGCTCCGCCGGCGCTGAGCCCCGCTCGCGAGCCTCGGCCCGGACGCGGCCGGTCGGCTAGGTCCAGCCGCTGGTGTGGACGGCGCAGCGACCCTCGTCGGCCGTGGCCCTCCGGCGCAGGAGCGTGCGGCTGGCCCACCGGAGGCGACGGCGGGCCAGCACGAGCAGCACCCCTGCCCACAGGACGATCGCCCACCACCGTGGTCCGACCGGCGGGTCGGGCACGGGAGCGTAGCCGCCGGCCTCGAGGCCTGCGGACTGCTCGAAGTGGTTCTCCGAGTGCGGGTAGAGGCTGTCGTCGACGAGGTAGGCGACGGGAAGCAGGGCGATCCCGCCAAGCAGGCTGCAGATCGCCCACTGGTCCACGTGGCGCGACTCGTGGCGCGCCAGCCCTGCCGCCATCGCCGGATCCATGCTGGGGCGCGGGGAGGCAAGGAAGACCTCCCCCACCATGCTTCCCGGCCGGTCCTCGGCCTGGGGGACGAACGCCAGGGTGATCGACGGCTCCCCGACGCTGCACAGTCCCTGTCCGCGCAGCTCGGCGTACCCGAGGGCCAGGCCGCTCGCCGGGGCGGTGAGGAAGCTCCGCACCGTGGCGCGCGCGGAGCTGCTCGACGGCACGGTCGGGTCGACGACCTCCCGGCCGCTGGCGATCGAGGCGTTTGCCACGCATGCGGGCAGGGTCCGGGCCGTCTGCGAGATCCTCAGCCCGAAGCCGGCCACGGACACCAGCGCGAGGACGACCATGGCGACGAGCAACCGACGGTGTCGGCGCTGGCACAGGTCGCAGGCCAGGACCCGGCGCGGCCTGGCCCACCTCAGCGGGGGCAGGACGATCAGCAGCCCGATCACCCCGGCGCCGAGGAACGCCACGACGGCCCAGACGACCCGCATCAGCGAGGAGGTCGGACGACGCCGGGCACGAGTCCCTTCCACGGGTCCTTCCCAGAGGTCAGCCCGCCACCGTGGGCGGGACGCGTCTGCGCCGACACGGCGGCGTGGACCCACTATCTCGCGGTCCGGGCGCTGACGGATACCAGTCCGTTCGCCCGGGGGGCCGAGCTCCCAGCCGATGCAGGACGGCAGCCCTGAAGGTGCACGGACCTGAGTCCGAGAAGGAGGCGAAGGGCTGCGCGAACCGCGCCGGCACCCGTAGCCTCCCGCCTTATGCGCAAGACCGGTTCGCCCGACCTCACCCTTCGGCGTGAGCTCGTTCGCGCGTACGGGGCGGCTGCAGTCGGGGTCGGGATCGGGGTCACCTGTGGCCTGGTCGGGGCCGTCCTGGGGTGGTTGATCACCAGCCATCCGCTTGGGCTGGTGGCCGGGGGCTTCATCGGCCTGCTGGCCGGGGCCTCGATCGGTGTGCTGGCCACAGCCGGTCTCGTTGGTCTGTCACGGGCCCGGTCTGGCCTGGTGCTGTTGACCGCAGGCGGCTTGGCCGGCGTCGTGCATGTCCGGTTCGGCCACCACAGCTGGGTGTTCGTGGTCCTCCTGCTGGCCCTGCCGTGGTTCTCGGTGACGATCGGACGCCTACTGCGTCACCCGCTGACGTCAAGGCACGTGGTCCTTGCCGTGGCCGGAACGGTCGCCCTGCTGGCGGTGCTGCTGCTCGACGTGTGGGTGGCCGAGTCCGCGACCGTGCGACATCGCGAGCAGCACGTCGCTGCCTCCGGGGTGGACGTGTGGGCCACGCCGATGGGTCCGGGCTGCGAGATCAGGATCGAGCGATTGGGCGAGACCGTCGAGTACGTGCGGACAGGTTGCTCCGACCCCGTGCACGTGTCCGTGACCCTGCGCCGCGCCCCGGAGGCTGCGCTCGGCCCGGAGCCACAGGTCGCGGTCTCGAGCCGGCCGCGGCGGAACGGGTGGTCCCCACCGCCGGCCTCCTCGGCCGTGGCAAGCATGCGCCGCGGGGACACGGTCATCGAGGTCGCCAGCACCACCGTCAGGGGCGACCCTGCCACCCGGGTGCTGGCGGTGGCCCGAGGGATGCAGCGGCAGGACGCGGGCTGGCTGGCCACCAGGGAGACCCCCTTGCACGGCTGGGTGCACGACGTCCTGCACTGAGCGTCGCCCGGGACCTACGCCCGGGCAGCATCACGCTCCGCTCGAGGGCGCCTGCGTCCGGGCCCCGGAGAACAATGAAGGGCCCTCGCGAGATCGCGGGGCCCTTCATTGTCGGCTGGCGGTGGCGGTGGGATTTGAACCCACGGTGGGCTTTCACCCACACACGCTTTCGAGGCGTGCTCCTTTGGCCGCTCGGACACGCCACCGCCGAGCAGGGTACTAGAGCAGGTGAGGCTGCGAGAAATCGCCCTCAGCCGGCATACGGGATGCGCTCCCAGCTCAACGTGGACGAGGCACCAGGGCGGTTGACGGTCACCTTGAGCCAGTCCTTGTTGTTGTCCGAGCCGTCCACGGTGATCCGCTCCAGACCCGCAGCCGACCCACGCACGCCGTACCGCTCGAGCCACACCGAGCCCGGCGCCAGCGGGCGGTCGGAGTTGTAGATGTGGGAGTCGCCGTTGACGAGGTAGACGTCACCGCGGAACGCGTTGGTCTCCTTGACCAGCGCCTGGACCAGCGGCTGGAACGCCGAGATGTCCTGCGGCTCAGGGGTGAACGTCGGGTCGAACATGTCGGCCTGCTGGAAGACGACGACCGCGCGGTCGTGCCGCTGCCGCGCCTTCGCGAAGGTCTCGTGCAGCAGCGCGATCGAGGCGCGCATCCGTCCGCGCTGCTCGGCGACCTGCGCCGGCGTGGCCTCGGTGTTGCCGAGCCCCGACCACGGGGCCAGGTCGTTGTTGCTCCCCACGACGTGCAGCGCGGCGAACGAGACCCGGTCGCGGCGCAGCGCGACGTTCTCGGGGTATGCCGCGTCGGGCACCGACACGGGGGCGGCCTTGCCGAGGGTGCGGCCCGGCCGGTTGAAGAAGACCGAGCGGTCGAAGGCGAGCCGCTCGAGCGGGTCGTAGCCCCCGTTGTTGGCGCGGTGGCAGTCGGTCCACTCGTTGTCACCCGGGGTGTAGACCAAGGGGTCGGCGAACCGGTCGAACTGGGTGCGGATCATCCGGTAGTAGTCGTCGTCGCACCGGGTCGAGCCGTTCTTGATGTCGCCGACGTGGAAGACGAGCCCCACCTGGGGGTCGGCGTTGATCCGGTCGATCCAACCCGGGAAAGCGGCAACCTGGTCGGCGCCGTAGGGGATGTCGCCGATGACGGCGAAGGTCGACGGGGCGGGCCGGCCGTGACCGTGGTCGTCATGGCCGTGGTCGTGGGCTGCGGCGGGTGCCGCGGCGGCCGCGGTCAGGCACAGGGTGAGCGCGGCGAGGCCGGCGAGGCGGCGTGGGGGCAGGGACATGCTGGGCTCCTGTCAAAGGGGGACAGGAGAGTTCTCCCGCGCCCGGGTGAACTCCGGCCCTCCGCGAAGGTGGCCGTGGCGTGAACGATCGCCTCAGTGGGCCGACTGCGAGCGGTGTCGGCGGATCGCCCAGACGGCAATGGCCACCACGACGATCGCCCCCACGATGCCGGCGGCCCCGCGCCCGAGCCACGTCTCCACCTGGTGGTAGGACTGGCCCGCGAGGTAGCCGGCCGTGACGGCGGTGGCTCCCCAGGCGATCCCGCCGACGGCGTTCCACGGCAGGAAGATCCGGTACTTCATCCCCGACAGCCCGGCGAGCGCCGGCATGACCGCCCGGAAGAACGCGGTCCACCGTCCCAGGAAGACGGCAGATCCACCGCGGCGCCGCAGGAAGGCCTGGGCCGCGTCGAGCCGTTCGCGCCGCCGGTCGAAGATCCGGTGGCCCATCACGCGGGGGCCGAAGAGCCGGCCGATCTCATAACCCACCGAGTCGCCGATGATGGCCGCCAGGATGACCACCACGAGGACCCAGCCGAGCGACGTGTGGCCCAGGCTGGCGGTCACGCCGCCGATGATGGCCAGGGTCTCCCCCGGCAGGACGAAGCCGACGAACAGGGCGTCCTCGGCGAACACCACGAGGGCGACGACCAGGTAGACCAGCCACGGCGGCGCGCCGAGCACCTGGTTCACCAGGTCGTTGATCAGCCCGCTCATGGGCCTGCCTCTCGTGTGGTCAGGGAGCCGCCGGCCCGCTGGGACCGCTGTACGGCGAAGAAGTCCAGCAGTACCTGGGCACACTCTGCCTCACGCACGCCCCCGACGACCTCGACCACGTGGTTGGCGCGACGGTCGCGCACCAGGTCCCACACCGAGCCGGTCGCTCCCAGCTTGGGGTCCCAGGTCCCGAGGACCAGCCGCCCGACCCGAGCCAGCAGGAGGGCACCGGCGCACATGGGGCACGGCTCGAGGGTCACCACGAGGGTGCAGTCCTCCAGGCGCCAGGAGCCGGCGTGCTGCGCAGCGGCCCGCAGGGCCACGACCTCGGCGTGGGCGGTCGGGTCCCCCTCGACCTCGCGCAGGTTGCGTCCCTCGCCGATCACCACACCCTCGGGCGAGACCACCACGGCACCCACGGGCACGTCGCCGTCCCGGGCCGCCTGCGCCGCGAGCTCGAGCGCCCGACCCATCCACACGGCATACCGGTCGTCGGTCGCAGGGCCGGGGGAAGGGGGCACACGCTAAGTTTCGCCTATGCGCGTCCATGTTGCCGACCACCCCCTGATCGCCCACAAGCTGACCTACCTGCGCGACAAGCGCACGGACAGCCCGACGTTCCGGCGGCTGGCCGAGGAGCTGGTGACGCTGCTGGCCTACGAGGCGACCCGCGACGTGCGCACCGAGCCGTTCGCCATCGAGACCCCGGTGGCACCGACGACCGGCATCAAGCTCTCGACCCCCAAGCCGCTGGTCGTCCCGATCCTGCGCGCCGGCCTGGGCATGCTCGAGGGCATGGTGCGCCTGCTCCCGAGCGCCGAGGTCGGGTTCCTCGGGATGCAGCGCAACGAGGAGACGCTCGAGGCCATCACCTACGCGAACCGGCTGCCGGACGACCTCTCCGGGCGCCAGTGCTATGTCGTGGACCCCATGCTCGCCACCGGCGGCACGCTCGCGATGACCATCAGGTACCTCGCCGACCGGGGCGCCGACGACATCACCGCCGTGACGCTGCTCGCGGCCCCCGAGGGCATCGAGTACCTCGAGCGGGAGCTGGCGGACCTCGAGATCCCCATCACCATCGTCACCGGCGCCATGGACGAGCGGCTCAACGAGAAGGGCTACATCGTGCCCGGACTCGGTGACGCCGGCGACCGCCTCTACGGCGTGGTCTGAGCCGGCCGACCCCTCGTCGGCGCGCCTCACCCAGTTGCACGGCGGTGTCGGCAAGCATGGTGGGCGAGGTGTGCCCCGTCGGCGTGCCCGCCGACGATCGAAGGAGACGACCATGCAGCGCGTGAAGAAGCCTTTCATGTGGCTCCTCGTCGCGTTCGCCGCCTACGCGATCTTCACCTCGCCCAGCCAGGCCGCTGACATCGTCAAGACCTCCGGCTCGATCGCCGGCAACGGCATGCAGAACGTCGGCAACTTCTTCGACGCCCTCCTGGGCCGGTAGCAGGCGCGGGCGCACCATGGCTGCGCGGGAACGTCGTCACGAGGAGCTCGATCGCTACCTGCTGGACGGCGAGCGGCTCGTCACCGCGGTGCACCAGCACTGGGGCAAGGTCGCCGAACCCGTGGGCAGCGTCGTCGTCGGCCTCGTGGTGGCCCTGTGGGTCGACGCGCACGTCACCCCGTCCCTCGCCGTGGTTGCCACCGTGGTGTGGTGGGCCTGGTTCGCCCTGGTGCTGCGGATGCTCTACCTCGTCGCGGAGTGGCGGCACGACTGGTTCGTCGCGACCGACAAGCGGCTCCTGCTCTTCTACGGCTTCATCACCCGCAAGGTGTCGATGATGCCGCTGATGAAGGTCACCGACATGTCCTACGAACGGTCCGTCCCCGGGCGCATCCTGGGCTACGGCCGCTTCGTCATGGAGTCGGCGGGCCAGGACCAGGCCCTGCGGGAGGTCAACTGGGTCCCCGAGCCCGACCTGCACTACCGCTCGATCTGCGCCCAGATCTTCGGGGTCGCCGACCACCTGGCCGACGCCCAGGGTGACCCGTGGGTGGAGCCGCAGCTACCCGGCCGCACCATGCCGGACCCCTATGCCGGCTGGGACGACCCGCGGCACACCGGCGACCACTCAGGGTCGCTCTACCGCAGCCCCGACCTGGAGGCGCGCGACCGCAGCGCCGACACCGGCCCGATCCCGATCCGTCCTCGACCCGACCGCCACGACGGCTGAGCCCTCGGCTGCGGTGCTGCTGGGCTTCCTCCGAGCGGCGGTCCGCCAGGGGCGCGGTGGGTCAGCCCCAGTTGGCGGCCTTGGTGAGGCAGAACAGGTGGCCGTCGGGGTCGCGCAGTACGACCCAGTCGGTCGACGGCTGGGGTTCCGGCCTGGTCGCCCCGAGCGCGGTCAGTGCCTGCTCTGCGACGGCGAGGTCGTCGACGGCAAGGTCGAAGTGGAACTGCTTGGTGCCCGAGGTGTTGGGCCAGCCGGGGGCCTTCCACCCCTCGACCCGCCCGAACCCGAGGCGCTGGCTGCCATGCGTGACCATGCCGTAGTCGCCGTCGGCGTGGGCGAGCTCCCAGCCGAGCGCCTCGGCCCAGAACTGCGCTTCGCGGGCCGGGTCAGCGCAGTCGATGGTCGTCATCGCCAGGGTCGCTGGGGCGTGGGGTGTGCTGCTGGGGGTCATCAGTCCTCCTGGGTCGGCGCGGGGGTTGGTGGTGGGGTTGGTGTTGGCGTTGGTGTTGGTCGCGCGGTCGTCCTTCGCCCTCGACCTTCCTAGACTCAGGTCGTGACGACTAGCACAAACGCGACAGGCCGGGTGCCCGCCTCGAAGGGGGTCCTGCGACCCGAGCAGATGGTCCGTCACGTCCGGTTCGACGAGACCGACCCGACCCCCGGCGCCGCGCGCTGGGTCGAGCGCGTGTGGTCGGTCGTGTGGGACCTCGCCGACGGCGTCGAGCACGTGAGCTCGATCCTCCCGCACCCGTCGGTCAGCCTCACGGTCGAGCGCGGCGACGTCCAACGGGACGGCGCGCCGGGACCGGGCGTCTGGGTCACCGGCGTCGTCACGCACCGGTTCGACGCCGTGTGCCGCGGCCGCGGGGGCGTCGTGGGCGTCAAGTTCCACGTGGGCGGGTTCACTGCCCTCACCGGCGTCTCCGCCGTCGACCTCACCGACCGCACCCTGCCCGCGGCGGGCCTGGTGGCCGAGGCGACGGCCCTGTCCGACCTGCCGCTCGACGCCCGACAGGCAGCGCCGGCACTCTGCGCGTTCGTCGAGGGGCTGGGTCGGATCCGTGAGGCACGTGGGCCCGACCCCGGCTACGAGCTGGTGACGCAGGCGGTCGGGCACCTGCGCGACGCGTCGGTCACGCGGGTCGACGAGCTCGCGGACCGCTGCGACCTGTCGGTGCGCAGCCTGCAGAGGCTGTTGCGCCAGTACGTCGGGGTGGGACCGAAGTGGATGGTGGCGCGCCGGCGGCTGCACGACGCCGTAGCCGCCCTCGACGATGGCTTCGACGGCTCGCTGGCCGACCTCGCGGCCCACGCGGGCTGGTACGACCAGAACCAGTTCGCGCGCGACTTCGCCGCCCTCGTCGGGGTCACCCCGGGCGCGTACCGCGATCGCTCGGCGCCGAACTGATCCGCGACCACGCGGCATACGGCATGGTGGCAGTCATGCGACTCTCGGTGGTCCTCGATGGACGTGACCTGTCCGTGCTGGTGCCGTTCTGGAGTGCTGCGCTCGGGTACGACACGGTGCTCTCGCTGCCCGAGTTCGAGGTCCTGCGACCGCGCGAGGGGGAGCCGCCCGGACCGGTGTTCATCCTGCAGCGGGTGCCCGAGGAGAAGGCCGCGAAGAACCGCATGCACCTCGACGTGCACCCGCCACTCGAGCTCGGGGTCCCCGCACTGGTGGCTCGACTCGAGGGCCTGGGCGGGCAGCGCCTGGGAGTGCCCGTCACCGACCTGCTCGACGAGCTCGGCATCTGGTGGCAGACGATGACCGACCCTGAGGGCAACGAGCTCGACGTCATCGCCGACCCCGGCCACCCCGCCCCCTGACCGGCACCCCCGGCATACCTCGCCGCCTGCCCCGCCCCGCCCCGCCGCAGCTTTATCGGGTCTAGCAAGAACCTTGACGTTCACCCCACTTCGGTAGTGGAGCGAAGGTCAACCTTCTTGCTAGACCCGATAAAGTTGCGAGGCGGGTATGCCGGGGGGCTGGGTCGGGCGCGCGGGCGGGGGTCAGAGAGCCTTGATGATGTCCTCGACGCGGTCCTTGGCGTCGCCGAAGAGCATCTGGCTGTTGTCCTTGAAGAACAACGGGTTCTGCACGCCGGCGTAGCCCGTGGCCATCGAGCGCTTGAAGATCACGACGTTGCGCGCCTTCCACACCTCGATCACCGGCATGCCCGCGATGGGGCTGCTGGGGTCCTCCTCGGCCGAGGGGTTGACGGTGTCGTTGGCCCCGATGACCAGCACCACGTCCGTGTCGGCCAGGTCGCCGTTGACCTCGTCCATCTCCAGCACGATGTCGTAGGGCACCTTCGCCTCGGCGAGCAGCACGTTCATGTGGCCCGGGAGCCGCCCGGCGACCGGGTGGATGCCGAACCGCACGTCGATCCCGCGCTTGCGCAGCTGGGCGGTCAGCTCGGCGACCGGGTACTGCGCCTGCGCCACGGCCATGCCGTAGCCCGGCGTGATGACCACCGACGAGGCGTCCTTGAGCAGCTCGGCGACCTCGGCCGCGGTCGTCTCGCGGTGCTCGCCGTAGTCCTTGTCCTCACCCAGCGACACCTCCTGGCCGAAGCCACCGGCGATCACCGACACGAACGAGCGGTTCATCGCCCGGCACATGATGTAGGACAGGATCGCACCGGAGGAGCCCACGAGCGCGCCGGTGACGATGAGCAGGTCGTTGCCGAGCATGAACCCCGCGGCCGCAGCCGCCCAGCCGGAGTAGCTGTTGAGCATCGAGACGACGACGGGCATGTCGCCGCCCCCGATCGAGGCCACGAGGTGCCAGCCGAACGCCAGCGCGATGACGGTCATGACCAGCAGCGGCACGACCGAGTCGGAGCGCACGAACCACACCAGCAGCCCTGCCGAGACGACGAGCGCCGCGAGGTTGAGCCAGTGCCGCCCCGGCAGCATCAGCGGCGAGGACTTGATCCGGGCGCTGAGCTTGAGGAAGGCCACGATCGACCCGGTCAGGGTCACCGCGCCGATGAAGACCCCGAGGAAGACCTCGACGAGGTGGATCGAGTCCGACCCGCTGCTGCCCAGGAAGGAGTTGAGGCCGACGAGCACCGCCGCGAGGCCCACGAAGCTGTGCAGCATCGCGACGAGCTCGGGCATCTGGGTCATCTCGACGACCCGGGCCCGCCACAGCCCGATGGCCCCACCGACCGCCATCGCCACCGCGATGAACAGGAACGTCTGCAACGGGTGCGGCGAGCCGTGCAGCACGCCCCACACCGTCGCCGTGAGCGCGAGGGCCATGCCGGTGACGCCGAAGGCGTTCCCCTCCTTGGCGGTCTCGTGCTTCGACAGCCCCGCAAGGGACAAGACGAACAGCACCGCTGCGACGATGTATGCCGCCTGGACGAGGTTCAGGGTCATCGCGCCTCAGTCCTTCCGGAACATCTGGAGCATCCGCCCGGTCACGGCGAAGCCACCGAAGATGTTGACGCTGGCGACGGTGATGGCGAGCAGGGCCAGCACCTTGATCAGCGGGTCGTCGGTGTCGACCTGCAGCAGCCCGCCAACCAGGATGATCCCGCTGATCGCGTTGGTCTCCGACATCAGCGGAGTGTGCAGCGCGTGGGCCACGTTGGAGATCACGTAGAAGCCGACGATGACCGACAGTGCGAACACGGTGAAGTGGCCGAGGAAGGCAGACGGCGAGTTGGCGGCCACCAGGGCGAAGAGGACCGCGGCCAGGGCCATGGCCACGTACTTGCGCCGGGGGTCACGGGGCGCAGGCGCGGGCTTGGGTGGGGGCGCGGCGACGGGCGCGGCCGGAGCCGCGCTCACCTGGACCGGTGGTGGCGGCCAGAGGGTCTCGCCGTCCCGGCAGACGGTCATGCCCCGCTGCACGGCGTCGTCGAAGTCGAGCACCACCTGGCCGTCCTTGGCCGGGGTGAGCAGCTTGAGCAGGTTGACCAGGTTGGTGCCGAAGAGCTGGCTCGCCTGGGTGGGGAGCCGGCCGGGGAGGTCGGTGTAGCCGATGAGCCTGACACCGTTGGCCGTGGTCACCAGCTGGTCGGCGACCGTGCCGGCGACGTTGCCGCCGTTGGCCGCCGCCATGTCGACCACGACCGAGCCGGGCTTCATCGAGGCCACCATCTCCTCGGTGAGCAGCCGCGGCGCCGGCCGGCCCGGGATCAGGGCCGTGGTGATGACGATGTCGACGTCCTTGGCCTGCTCGGCGTAGAGCGCGGCCGCCTTGGCGTTGAAGTCCTCCCCCATCTCCTTGGCGTAGCCGGTCGCCGACGGCCCCTCGTCCTCGACGTCGATCCGCAGGAACTCGGCCCCCATGGACTCGACCTGCTCGCCCACCTCGGCCCGGGCGTCGAAGGCGCGCACGATCGCGCCGAGGCTGTTGGCCGTGCCGATCGCCGCGAGACCGGCGACACCCGCCCCGACCACGAGGACCTTGGCCGGCGGCACCTTGCCCGCAGCGGTGACCTGGCCGGTGAACAGGCTGCCGAACTCGTGGGCCGCCTCGATGACGGCCCGGTAGCCGCCGATGTTGGCCATCGAGGACAGCACGTCGAGCGACTGGGCCCGGGAGATGCGCGGCACGGCATCCATCGCGAGCGCCGTGACCCCGGCGGCGCTGAGCTTCTCGACCAGCTCGGGGGCCAGCGCCGGGGAGAGCAGCGAGGCGAGGATCGAACCCCGGTGCAGCAGGGCGATCTCGGCGTCCGTGGGCGCGTTGACCTTGAGCACCACGTCCGCTCCCCAGACCTCGCCGGCGTCACCGACGGTGGCGCCCGCCGCGGCATACGCCTCGTCGGTGAAGGACGCCCGCTGACCGGCCGAACGCTCGATCGAGACCTCGTAGCCGAGGGCCACGAGCTGGCCCACGGTCTTCGGGGTGGCTGCCACCCGGCTCTCGCCGGGCCTGGATTCTGCTGGTACACCGATCCGCACTGGTGCTCCCGTCCTGGAAGGTCGCGTGAGACAGCAACCTAGGTGCAAACGGCGACGAGTGGGGAGAGGCTGTGATGACAGTCGCGCCCTCCGTCCACGCTCTGGACCAAGGGCGCGACTGCTGCGGGTCGAGCTAGAACAGGCCGCTGACGACCAGGACCATCAGCACGATCAGGGTGACGGCTCCGAGGAGGAGGCCTCCGCCGATGTCGCGCTGCGCCTGCTCGTAGGGCCGGTCACTGTGCAGGTAGTCGTGGGGGTAGCGCTCGTGGGGCGCAGGAGTCGACATGTCGGCTCACCTTCCGTTGATTACGCTACAAACCGTAGCGTAATCAACGGACCTGCTGCAACAGCGCCTCAGGCGGTGCCGCCCACGTCCCCGTGCGGGACGGGCTGCCCGAGCCGGCCGGCCTGGTAGTCCTCGAAGGCCTGGACCAGCTCGGCGCGGTTGTTCATGACGAACGGGCCGGCCCACGCAACGGGCTCGCGGATCGGGAGGCCGCCGAGGATGACCACGTCGAGCCCCGCGGCATACCGCTCCTGCTGGGTGCGCGCCGACGACAGTCGCAGCGCGTCCCCGGCACCGAGCACGGCGAGCTGGCCGGTGCCGATCGGCGTCTGGTTCGGACCGACGAAGCCGTCACCGCTCATGACGTAGACCAGGGCGTTGAAGTCCTTGCGCCACGGCACGACGAGCTCGCCGCCGGGGGCGACCGTGGCGTGCACCATGGCCATCGGCGTGTGCGTCGAGCCGGGCCCGGCAACTCCGCCGACCTCGCCGGCGATGACCCGCAGCAGCGAACCACCGTCGGCCGAGGTGAGCAGGCCGACCTCGCTGGAGCGCAGGTCCTGGTAGGCCGGCGCCTTGAGCTTGTCGACCTTGGGCAGGTTGACCCACAGCTGGAACCCGTGGAACAAGCCTCCGGAGACGACGAGGTGCTCCGGCGGGGCCTCGATGTGCAGGATGCCGGAGCCCGCGGTCATCCACTGGGTGTCACCGTCGGTGATGGTCCCCCCTCCGCCGAAGGAGTCGTGGTGGTCGAAGATGCCGTCGATGATGTAGGTGACGGTCTCGAAACCGCGGTGCGGGTGCCACGGCGTGCCCTTGGGCTCGCCCGGGGCGTACTCCACCGCGCCCATCTCGTCCATGTGGATGAAGGGGTCGAGGTCCTTGAGGTCGACACCGGCGAAGGCGCGCTTGACCGGGAACCCCTCACCCTCGGTGCCGGACGGGGCGCTGGAGATCGCTCGCACTGGCCGCTGGACCGCGGTGGGGGCGAGCAGCTCGAGGCGCGGGAGGACGGTGAGGTCGGCAACGGACACGGCTGGCATGGCTTCTCTCCTAATCGTTCAAGTTTCAACTATCTCATCGAACGCCACGGGCCGTCAACCCATTCCCGCGCCCCACCGGCTCCTCGGTCAGGAACCTCCACCACCGTCATCCTCGGAGCCCGTGGCCGCCGCCGTCGCGTCGAGCACGTCGTCGAGGAAGCGCAGGATGAGGCCCTTCTCCTGCGCGGAGTAGGCGTCGATCGCGCTGATCATCGTGGCCCCGATAGGGGAGAACACCGCTCCGGCCACGGCCATCGCCCCGTCGGTCATCTCGACGGACACCTTCCGGCGGTCGGTCGTGCTGTGCGAGCGCTGCACGTGGCCCACCGACTCGAGCCTGGCGAGCAGGGCCGAGGTAGCGGGCGAGCTGAGGTTCAGGGCAGCCGCCAGCTCCCCAGGGGTCAGGGCCCTGCCGCCACGCGTCGCGTCGAGCACGTGGCCCAGGGCGACGAGGTCGGTGCGGTGCAGCCCGTGCGCCCCGCCCCGGACGTGCAGGTAGTGGTCCATCGCACCGCTGAAGGCCCGCAGCCGGTCGATGATCGCCATGGCCTGGGCGCGGTCCTGCGTGACGTCGTCCATCGATACCTTCCCGCACCCCGGTGAGTGGCCGGTCGTGCTGGACCAGTCTATTCTCTCCACCATGGAATCATTCCTCAGTGGAGAAGGATCTCCCGAGGCCCGCGCTCCGCACGGCTTCTTCTCGCCGGTGGGTTCGGCGCTCGGTGGGCTGGTCGGGCCCAGGGTGAAGTGGGTGGTGGTCGTGCTCGCCCTGCTCGTCTCGGGTGCCGCGTTCGCCTTTGCCGGCAGCGCCGCACCGGTCTCCTCCGCAGCAACCTCCCTGCCGGACAGCGCGGAGGCCGCCCAGGTCTCCGCGCTGCGCCAGCAGCTCCCCACGAGCGGGGTCTCGCCGGCCATCGTCGTCTACTCCACGAAGGACGGCACGCTGTCCCAGGCCGCCCAGGACGCGATCACCGCTTCCCGCGACCGCGGGATCGCCGCGGTCCGCGAGTTCGCGCCGGCGCAGGGCGCGAACGGCGCCGACGGCAGCGGAGCACCCGGGGGCCGGCCCGGCACCGGCGGCATACCGCTGCAGGTGTCGCAGGACCGCAGCACCGCGCTGGCGGTCGTCCCCCTGCGGGCCGACCTCGCCGACGGTGACGTCGGCACTGCGGTCGACACCCTGCGGGAGGCGGTCCGTGCCGACCTGCCCGACGGGGTGAGCGCGACCGTCACCGGCGGACCCGCGTTCTCGGCCGACATCGGGAAGGTGTTCGACGGCGCCGACATCCGGCTGCTCGGCGCCACGGCCGGGGTCGTCGCCCTGCTCCTGCTGATCACCTACCGCAGCCCCTGGCTGTGGCTCGTCCCGCTCACCGTCGTCGGCACCGGTGACCAGGTCGCGAGCAAGGCCCTCAACGTCCTGAGCCGGGTCACCGAGATCCGCGCGGACGGCGCCGTCACGGGCATCACCTCGGTGCTCGTCTTCGGCGCGGGCACCAACTACGCGCTGCTCGTCATCGCCCGCTACCGCGAGGAGCTGCGCCGCACCGAGGACCGCCACGAGGCGATGCGGGCGGCGCTGCGGTCGGCCGCTCCGGCGATCCTGGCCAGCGGTGGCACCGTGATCCTGGCGCTGCTCGCGCTGGGTCTCGCCGACGACCCGTTCTCCCAGTCCCTCGGGTATGCCGGTGCCGTGGGGATCGCCGTGGCCCTCGCCTACGCGCTGCTGGTCCTACCTGCCGCCATGGTGCTCTTCGGTCGGCGGCTCTTCTGGCCGTTCGTCCCCCGGATGGGCTCGCAGGACCCGAGCCACGGCGGGTTCTGGCGGCGGGTCGGGGAGCGGGTCACGGGGCGCCCGGTCGTGGTGGGCCTCACCACGGTGGGCGTCCTGGCCCTGCTCACCCTCGGAGGGCTCGGGCTGTCCGTCGGGCAGTCCCCCACCGAACAGTTCCTGCAGAAGCCCGAGGCCGTCGTCGGCCAGGAGCAGCTGGCTGCGGCCTTCCCTGCCGGCACCAGCCAGCCCGCGACCATCGTGGCCAAGGCCGCCGAAGCGGACGCCGTGACCGCCGCCGCCAAGGGCGTCGAGGGAGTCACGGCGGTGCAGCGTTCCGGCGGCGACGACCGGCTCGTGGAGCTGAGCGCCGTGCTCGGTGCCGAGCCTGGCACGGCCGCGGCGTTCGCCCAGGTCCAGGACCTGCGCTCGGCCGTGCACGCCGTCCCCGGTGCGGACGCGCTGGTCGGCGGCTCGGACGCCGAGGCCCTGGACGCCCGGACGACCGCCTCGGGCGACCGCCTGCTGCTCTTCCCCCTCATCCTCGGGATCGTCGTGGTCGTGCTCCTGCTGCTGCTGCGCTCGGTCGTGGCCGCGCTCGTGCTCGTGACCACGGTGGTCGGCACGTATGCCGCGAGCATGGGCGCGAGCTGGTTCGCCTTCCAGCACCTGCTCGGCTACCCGCCCCTGGCCGTGAGCACGCCCTTGCTGGCGTTCCTGTTCCTCGTCGCGCTCGGCGTCGACTACAACATCTTCCTCACCACCCGGGCCCGCGAGGAGGCTGCCGGTGGCGCGTCAGCACGGGAGTCGATCGTGATGGCCCTGGCCGTCACGGGTGGCGTGATCACCAGCGCCGGCATCCTGCTCGCGGCCGTCTTCGCCGTGCTGGGCGTGCTCCCCCTGGTGCAGCTCGCCCAGATCGGGGTCATCGTCGGGTTCGGCGTGCTGCTCGACACCCTGCTCGTGCGCTCGGTCCTGGTCCCTGCAGTGGTGAGCCTGCTCGGCGAGCGGTTCTGGTGGCCGAGCCACCCGGGGGTCGCGAGCCGCTAGGAGTACTGCGCCCGCGGCGGGCAGCGCCTCAGGTGCTGAGCCCGAGCTCGGCGACGGTCTTCTCGCGCATCTCGACCTTGCGGACCTTGCCGGTGACCGTCATGGGGAACTCATCGACGATGGTCACGTAGCGGGGGATCTTGTAGTGGGCGAGCTTGCCGGTCGCGAAGGCCCGCACCGCGTCCGCGTCGAGCGGCCGGGCGCCCTCGCGCATCCGGATCCAGGCGCACAGCTCCTCGCCGTACTTCGGGTCCGGCACCCCGATGACCTGGGCGTCGAGGATGTCGGGGTGGGTGTAGAGGAACTCCTCGATCTCGCGCGGGTAGACGTTCTCGCCGCCGCGGATGACCATGTCCTTGATCCGGCCGGTGATCTGGACATAGCCCGCCTCGTCCATCACGGCGATGTCACCGGTGTGCATCCACCCGTCCACGAGGACCTCGTCGGTCTTGTCCGGCTGCTCCCAGTAGCCGAGCATCACGGAGTAGCCCTTGGTGCAGAACTCCCCCGCCTCGCCCCGCGGCATGGTCTCCCCGGACACCGGGTCGACCACCTTGATCTCCAGGTGCGGGCCCACCCGCCCGACGGTGCCGACCTTCTGCTCGAAGGTGTCGTTCGTGCGGTTCTGGGTGGAGACCGGCGAGGTCTCGGTCATTCCGTAGGCGATGGTCATCTCGGTGATGCCGGCATCGATGAGCTTGGTCATCATCGTTGCGGGACAAGGCGATCCGGCCATGATCCCGGTGCGGACCGACGACAGGTCGTAGGAGGCGAAGTCGGGCAGCGACCACTCGGCGATGAACATCGTCGGGACGCCGTAGAGCGACGTGCACCGCTCCTCCGCCGTGGCGCGCAGGGTGGCGGCCGGGTCGAACCCGGGGGCGGGGATGACCATGCAGGCTCCGTGGGTGGTCGCCGCGAGGTTGCCCATGACCATGCCGAAGCAGTGGTAGAAGGGCACGGGGATGCAGATCCGGTCCGCCTCGGTGTAGTCGCAGAGCTCGCCGACGAAGAAGCCGTTGTTGAGGATGTTGCGGTGGCTGAGGGTCGCGCCCTTGGGGAAGCCGGTGGTGCCCGAGGTGTACTGGATGTTGATGGCGTCGTGGTGGTCGAGGCCGGCCTGCACCTCTGCCAGCCGCGCGGGCGCGGTGCGCGGCGCCTGGTCCAGGAGGGTCTGCCAGCTGGGTGTGCCGAACACCGTCCAGTCCCGCACGGCGGGGCAGCTGCCACGGACCTCGTCGAACATCGCGACGTAGTCGCTGGACTTGAACGACGGCGCCAGGAACAGGTACGAGATCCCGGCCTGGTTGAGGACGAACTCCAGCTCGTGGGTCCGGTAGCTCGGGTTGATGTTGACCAGGATCGCGCCGATCTTCGCGGTGGCGTACTGCACCAGCGTCCACTGGGCGCTGTTCGGCGCCCAGATCCCCACGCGCTCACCCTTGGCGACCCCGACGGCGAGCAGCGCCCGGGCGAGCCGGTCCACCTCGGCGCCGAACTCGGCATACGTCCAGCGGATGCCCTGGGCGACGTCGACCAGGGCATCGCGCCCACCGAAGCGTGCGACCGTCGCGTCGAGGTTGTCCGGAATCGTCTGCTCCAGCAGGGGCACGTCGCCCTCCCCGACGGTGTGCGAGAGCGTGGGCTCGGTCGGGGCGGTGTCGGACATCGTCGGCCTCCTGGGGAGTGGGTCTACTGGCCTCATCCCACCCTGTTGTCGCCGGGACCACAACAGTGGGCCCCCGCGAGGTCGCCGAACGGAAACGCGGTGTCGGCGAGAGGTCACCGGGCGGTAGCGTGCCGCTGACATGAGCGCCACCCTGCACGCCACCGACCTCGCGGCCGGCCACGGCGCCCGAGAGCTGTTCAGCGGACTCGGGCTGGTCGTCGGCCCCGGTGACGTGGTCGGCCTCGTGGGCGCCAACGGAGCCGGCAAGTCCACCCTGCTGCGCCTGCTCGCGGGCGAGCTCGAGCCCGAGCACGGCGCGGTCGCCGTGAGCCCGCCGACGGCGACGGTCGGCCACCTCCCCCAGGAGCCCGAGCGGCGCGTCGGCGAGAGCGTGGCCGGCTTCCTCGCCCGCCGCACCGGCGTCACCGAGGCGGAACGCGCGATGAACGCTGCTGCCGAGGCCCTCGCCGTGGGCGGCCCAGGGGCCGACGACCGGTATGCCGCGGCGCTGGAGACGTGGCTCGCGCTCGGCGGTGCCGACCTCGACGAACGCCAGGCCCAGGTGATGGCGACCCTGCGGCTCGGGGTGGAGCTCGACACCCCGATGACGGCTCTCTCGGGCGGCCAGGCGGCCAGGGCCGGGCTCGCCGCCCTCCTCCTGTCGCGCTACGACGTGCTGCTGCTCGACGAGCCCACCAACGACCTCGACCTCGACGGGCTGGACCGGCTCGAGGGTTTCGTCGCGGGCCTGCGCAGCCCCGCCGTCATCATCAGCCACGACCGGGAGTTCCTCGCCCGCACCGTCACCCGCGTCGTCGAGCTCGACCTGGCCCAGCAGCAGGTGGGCGTCTACGAGGGCGGCTACGACGCCTACCTCGCCGAGCGCGAGGTGGCCCGCAGGCATGCCCGCGAGGCCTACGAGGGATACGCCGACACCCGCGGACGCCTCGAGCAGCGCGCCGTGACGCAGCGCAACTGGATGACCGTCGGCGTCCGCAACGCCCGACGCAAGAAGACCGACAACGACAAGTTCATCCCCGCGTTCCGGGCCGAGTCGGCCGAGAAGCAGGCGGCCAAGGCACGCCAGACCGAGCGGATGATCGAACGGCTCGAGGTCGTCGAGGAGCCGCGCAAGGAGTGGGAGCTGCGGATGACCATCGCAGCCGCGCCGCGCTCGGGCTCCGTCGTGGCGTCGGCGTCCCGAGCGGTGGTGCGTCGAGGCGGCTTCACGCTCGGCCCCGTCGACGCCCAGGTCGACTGGGCCGACCGCGTGGTGGTCACCGGCGCCAACGGGTCGGGCAAGACGACCCTGCTCGGCCTCCTGCTCGGGACCATCCCGGCCGACGAGGGCGCCGCCGGGCTCGGGTCGTCGGTGCGGGTCGGCGAGGTCGACCAGGCCCGCGGCCTGTTCCTGGGGCCCGCGACGCTGGCCCGGTCGTTCGGCGAGGCAGTGCCGGACTGGCCGGATGCCGAGGTGCGGACTCTGCTGGCCAAGTTCGGCCTGGGCGCCGAGCACGTCCACCGCCCGGCGGCGTCGCTGTCCCCCGGCGAGCGCACCCGGGCGGCCCTGGCGCTGCTCCAGGCCCGCGAGGTCAACCTGCTCGTCCTCGACGAGCCGACCAACCACCTGGACCTGCCCGCCATCGAGCAGCTCGAAGAAGCTCTCGACTCCTTTGGTGGAACCGTCCTGCTGGTCACCCACGACCGGCGGATGCTGGCTGACGTGCGTGCCACCCGGCGCTGGCACCTCGACGGCGGGCAGCTGACGGAGTCCTTGGACGCGGGCACCGGGCCCGGGCCGACCCGGTGAGCGACACCACGACCCGCGCCACGTCCCGCTGGTCGCAGCCCTCGGTCCTGCTGCCCCTGGTGCTCGTCTCGTTCGCCGCCAACTCCCTGGTCACGCGCTACGTCGTCTCCCACGACCTGCTCGACGCCGGCCTGCTCACCGCGGTGCGCTTCGTCGCGGGTGCGCTCGCCCTGGTGGCCATCGCCGCGGCCCTGCGCGAGCGCCCGCGCATCGGTCGTGCCAACCTCCTGCCTGCGCTCTGGCTGGGCACCTACGCCGCCTGCATCTCCTACGGCTACCAGCACATCGGTGCGGCGGCCGGCACCTTCGTCTTCTACGCCAGCGTCCTGATCACGCTCGCGACCCATGACCGCATGACCGGAGGCACGGTGCCGGCCCGCCGGGCCCTGGGAGCGCTGGTGAGCCTTGCGGGCATCGGTGTCCTGGCGCTGCGTTCGGTCGGCACCGTCACCACCCTCGGGGTGGTCCTGCTCGCCGCCACCGGCGCGGCCTGGGGTCTCTACACGGCCGCAGGTCGCGGGGTCGCCAGCCCGCGGCTGGCCTCGACCGGCAACTTCCTGCTTCTCGCTGCCGTCCTGCTGGTGCCGGCCGCCGCCGGATTCGCCGGCGGCTTGCGCACCACCACCAGTGGGGTGGTCTGGGGCGTGGTGATGGGCGCGGGGACGACCGCACTGGCCTATGTCGCCTGGTACGCATGCCAGCGCTCGATGTCCGCGACCACGGCCGGGTCGGTGCAGCTCGTGATCCCGGTGCTCACCGCCATCGGCGCCGTGCTCCTGCTCGGCGAGTCCTTCTCGCCCACCCTCGCCGTGGCGGCCGTCCTGGTGGGCGCGGGCATGTGGCTCGGCCGACCTTGATTTCCGGGGAGACGGCTCAGCCGAGGAACGCGTCCGGCGCCAAGCCCTCGTCGCGGCCGGACATGGCGTAGGCAGCGAAATCGGCCACCCCGCGGTCGCTCAGCAGAACTTCGTCGATGACGGTCTGTCCGTTGAGCGCCTGGCCCGCGGTGGTGAGGACCTCGTAGGCAGCGTCCGCCACGATGTCCGGGGTGCGCGAGGCCTTGACCAGCTGGTCACCGCCGGGCAGGTTGCCGATCGCGTCGGTGGCGATCAGGGTCGCCGGCCACAGGCAGGTCGAGGACACGCCCTTGCGGCCCAGCTCGTGGGCGAAGCCCAGCGCTGCCAGCGTCATGCCGTACTTGGCCATCGTGTATGCCGGGTGGCCGCCGAGCCAGCGTGGGTCGAGGTTGATGGGCGGGCTGAGGGTGAGGACCTTGGGGTCCGGCGAGGCGAGCAGGTGCGGGATCGCGGCCTTGGTGAGCATGAAGGTGCCTCGGACGTTGACGTCCTGCATGAGGTCGTAGCGCTTCGGGTCCAGGTCGGCGGTCGGGCTGAGGTTGAGGACGCTCGCGTTGTTGACCACGACGTCGATTCCGCCGAACCGCTCGACGGTCAGGGCGACCGCGCGGGCGATGGTCTCGTCGTCGCGGATGTCGCCGACGATGGGCAGGGCCTTCCCGCCCGCCTCCTCGATCGCTTCGGCCGCCGTGTGGATGGTCCCTTCCAGTCGTGGGTCCGGGCGGTCGGTCTTGGCGATCAGCGCGACGTTCGCACCCGCTCGTGCGGCGCGCACCGCAATGGCCAGGCCGATGCCGCGGCTTCCGCCGGACATGATGATCGTGGTGCCACTCATCGTCGAGGTCATGCCCCCGAGCGTAGTTACCGGCCGGTAGCCCGAACAGGGATCGTCGGCGTGGCGATCGTCACCCGGCGCATCGCCTCGGCCGTCAATGCCCGGCGCGGGATGAGCCGGGCCGAGCAGGGATGGGGGGTCCCAGGCGTGACAAGCAGCTTGCGGGTGCGCAGGCTCCTTGTCATCTCCGCGAAGGAGGTATGGCCGCCGCCCGTGGCCGGTCGGCTGCGGTCAGCGCGGATCTGGGCCGGGCACCCGCTCCGCGAGCTGCTTGAGGTTCAGCAGCTGTCGTCGCGCCATGACCAGGTCTCCGAAGGAGACCGCCGGCGCGACCCAACGGTGGGTGACCATGACCACCTTGAGGAGCAACCTGGTCCCGTCCCCCGTGGGCACCAGGACGTAGGACATGAAGGCACCCAGGATCGTCGCGGTCAGGTGACGTCCCGGCTCGACCGCCACGATCCTGCCCAGCTCACGACGCCCCGCTGTCGTGAAGACATCACCGACCCGGGGCTCGGGGAGACCGAGCAGGGTGCGGGGCGAACGGCGGCCGAGGTTGTCGATCCAGTCGTACGAGTACGGCGCGACCCGCACCTGGACCAGCCACGGCCACACAGCCTGCGGGCCAGCCCGGACGGTCACGCCCCGCCACGCCTCCACGGTCGGTGAGGACACGAAGTCGTCACACGGGTAGCGCAGCCTGGTCTCGCTGTCCGCCACCCCCCACGTCGCGCCGATCATGGCTCTCCTCGCCGGGCTTCGGACCGACCGCTCAGAGGAGGAACTCCGCGGGGTCGAACTCGTCGATCGGGATGACCCGCACCCGCGGGAGCCGGGCGGTGAAGGCGTTCACGTCGTACTCGAGGTCGAAGAACTCCAGCCCGTGGGACTCCAGCTCGACGTAGGCCTTGCTGCGGAACTCGAGGAAGCCCACGAGACCCACCTTGCGACCGTCGCACAGCCCGCTGACCTGGGGCACGAAGTCGCTGTCATGACTGACGAGCATCAGGTCGGCCGGGCGACCACCCATCGCCTCGAGGGTCCGCTGGATGGCGATGTCGACGACCTTCTCGTTCGCTCGACCCGACAGCGGGATGGGCCGGTAGTGCATCGCGATCAAGGCCTGGATGAAGCCCATCGGGAGGTCACCGTTGGCCGCGAGGAAGAAGAGCCCACGGGCCGGCTGGTCCCACTCCTCCTCGGCAAAGGAGAGCAACCGGTCCCACCGCGGTCGCTCGTCCGGCTGGGGGCGCCTCGAGAGGATCGAGGTGCCCAGGGTCGCGTCGATGTTCTCGCCGTCGACGAGCACGTACGTCGTCCGCTCCAGTTGGTCGGCCATGCACGGACTGTATGCCCGCGCGGGCCCCGCGGACCGGCCAACCCGGTAGGCGGTCGATCTAGGAGGCGCTGTCGTTGAGCATCCGCAGCAGGCGCGCCAGGTCGGCGATGTCGCGGTCGTCCCAGTCCGCCAGCTGACCGTGCAGCCGCTCGCGCCGGCCCGAGAAGGACTGTTCCAGCGCCTGCGACCCCGACTCGGTGAGCCGCACCTGGCGGGCCCGCGCGTCATCAGGGTCGGCGATCCGCTCGACCAGGCCCAGCTCCTCGAGCGCGGTGAGGTTGCGGCTCATCGTCGACTTGTGCAGACCGAGCGCCTCGGAGATGTCGCCGCCCCGGGCGCCGTCACCGGCGTCGGCGAGGTCGCGAACGGTGACCAGCACGGCATACCCGGAGGCGTCCAGGTCGGGATGCACCTGGGCAGCGGTGCGCTGCTGGGAGCTGCGAGCCCGGCGCAGCAGCCGGCTGAGCTCGATCTCGAGCTCACCGAAGGGCGTCGTCGGTGCCATGACCCGAGCCTACGGGCGCGAGAGCCGGTCGAGGAACGCCACGAGCAGCGCCTCGCGCAGTCGCGGTGGCGCGATGTTGAGCAGCGCGTTGACGGGGGCCATCCGGGCAGGCAGCGCGAGCTCGCCAGCGGCGCCCGCCAGACCGGCCACCTGCAGCAGCCCGTCGAAGGCGGCCTCGTCCAACGTGGCCGGGTCGATCGCCACCGCGGCGGCGGCCAGCTCGGCCGGCACCCGGACGGGCCCTGAGCCGACGCCCGCGCGGACCGACTCGGCGAGCGCCTCGAGGAACTCCCCCACGTGCGGGGCGGTCGCGGCGCTCAGCGTCAGGTGCAGCGTCGGCGGCTGGCCCCCGAAGGCCATCTGGGGCTGTACGAACCAGCCACGGGTGAGCATCTCGTCGCACACCGTGAAGACGTCGCAGGTGTCGTCGGCACGCAGCGCCACCAGGGTGGAGTCGGGCTCGGCCACCACGGTCAGGGCGGGGACGCCGGCCAGCCCGTCCAGCAGCGCCCGCATGCCCCCGCGCACCTGGTCGGCCAGCGCGGCGTAGCCGTCGTCCCCGAGGTGCGTGACCACCGCCCACGCGGCCGCGAGCGGCCCCCCGGACTTGGTCGACTGGGTGGTCGAGTTGAGCATCGTGTAGCCCGGCCAGTCCGCTGCCGCGAAGAACTGGGCCCGCCGCAGCTCGGCGGTGCGGTGCAGGAGGATCGAGACGCCCTTGGGGGTGTAGGCGTACTTGTGCAGGTCGACCGAGATGCTCGTGACACCGTCGACGGCGAACGTCCACTCCGGCTGCGGCTCGCCGAGGCGTCGCAGGTAGGGAAGGACCCAGCCCCCGATGCACGCGTCGACGTGACAGCGCGCCCCGGCCGCAGCGGCAGCCGCGGCGACCTGCTCGACGGGATCGATCACCCCGTGGGCGTAGGACGGTGCGCTCACGACCACGAGCACCGTGTCCGCGTCGATCGCGGCCGCGGTCGCTTCGGCATCCGCACGGAAGCTCTGGGGGTCGACGTCGACGAAGACCGGCTCGACCCCGAAGTAGTGCGCGGCCTTGTGGAAGGCGGCGTGGGCCGTGCTCGGCAGCACCATCCGGGGTCGCGTGACGTCCGGCCGCGCGTCGCGAGCGGCTTGCACGGCCAACAGGATCGACTCGGTGCCACCGCTGGTCACGGTGCCGACGAAGCCGTCGGGGGCGTCGAGCAACCGTCCGGCGAACCCCACCAGGTCCTGCTCCATGCGCAGCAGGCTCGGGAACGCGGTCGGGTCCAGTCCGTTGGCGGCGGCGAACATCGCGAGCGCCCGGCGGCCGAGCTCGTCGGCCTCCGCCAGTCCGGAGTCGTAGACGTAGGCCAGCGTGCGGCCACCGTGCGTCGGCAGGTCACCCGCCCGCAGCTGCTCGAGCCTGGTCAGCACCTCGTCGGTGGGCAGTCCCATCAGACCTCCTCCAGGGCGGCGGCCTCGGCCACCACCGTCTCGTCAAGTCGGTAGCGCAACAGCAGGACGAGGCTGGCGAGCACGAGCACGGCCGGGACGACCGAGAACCCGAGAGCGATCGCTGTGACCGCTGAACCAGGTTGCACCGCAGTGGAGTCCGTCGACGAGACGTAGCCACCGAACGCGAGGACCACGGCATACAGCCCTGGTCCGAGGGCCAGGCCCAGGGTCTCCCCCGCGGTCCACACCCCGGTGAAGACGCCCGTGCGGTTCTCCCCCGAGCGGGCCGCGTCGACGGAGGCGACGTCGGGGAGCATCGCCAGGGGGAACATCTGGCCACCCGCGTAGCCGACCCCGACCAGGGCCACGGCCGCGTAGACGACGCCCTCCGGCAGCGCTCGTGCGGCGACGAGCACCAGGGCACCCACTGCCAGCAGCACGGACGCGGCGACGTAGCCCCACCGCTTGCCCCGACGGGCACCCACCCGCTGCCACACCGGTGTCACGAGAAGGGCCGGGCCCACGAAGCAGACGAACAACAGGGTCGAGGCGGAGGCCCTCCCCAGCACGTGCCGGGCGACGTAGTCCACGCCGGCGAGCATGGCCCCGGTGGCGAGCGCCTGGAGGACGAAGGTGCCCAGCAGCAGCCGGAAGTCGCGGCTCGCGGCCACCACGCGCAGCTGGGCGCCCAACCCGCCGCCGACCGAGCGCACCCGGCCCACCGGTGCCGACGCCGTGCCGCGCCAGGCGCCGAGGACCCCCACGAGGATCAGGGCCGCGATGGCCAGGCCCATCACGCGGTATCCCTGGTCGACGCCCACCGCGTCTCGGATCGCGGGCGCCGACGCCCCGCTCAGCAGGATCGCGAGCGCGAGGATCGCCACCCGCCAGGTCATCAGGCGGGTGCGCTCGCCGTAGTCCGAGGTCATCTCCGCCGGCATCGCCACGTAGGGAACCTGGAAGAAGGCGTATGCCGTGGCGCACGCGAGGAAGGCGACCACCACCCACGCGGCGGCGAGCCCGCGGGGTGTCGCCGGACCGGCGAAGAGCAGGGCGAAACAGGCCGCCAGGGCCAGCCCACCCCACAGCAGGAACGGTCTGCGCGGCCCCGTGGGCGACCGGGTGCCGTCGCTGATCCGCCCGGCGATGGGGTTGAGGACCACGTCCCAGGCCTTGGGCAGGAACACGATGGCCCCCGCGAGTCCGGCCGCGATGCCCAGCCGGTCGGTGAGGTAGGGCAGCAGGAGCAGACCCGGCACCGTGCCGAAGGCGCCCGTCGCGACCGAGCCCAGCGCATACCCGCGCACAGCCCCGCGAGTCAGCGGCGGTGAGGTGCTCACGCGCCGACTCTACGGGTGTGGACCCAAGGCCCGAGGGCGATTGCGCCGCGTGCCGGAAAGGCGGCACTGGCTAGAGTTGCGGCCATGAGCAGCCCGGCGCCGATGCGCTTCAGCGGCGCCATCGCCGGGGCGGGGTCGAGCAGCGGGATCCGCGTTGTCGTGGGGCGGTGGCTGGACACCCCGTTGGGCAGCTTCGCCGACGTCATGGTCGAGGACCGCTCCGGGCACCGCACCCTGCTGGCACCCAGCGTGGACGTCGCCGACTTCATCAGGGCGACCTACGCCTTCGACGAGGTCTGGATCGGGCCCGTCACCGTGGAGGAGAGCGCCACGCGGTGGGCGGCCCGCGCCGGTGACCTGCTGGACCTGCGGCTCGAGGTGGGGCGCCGCACGCCGCTCGGCCACCTGCTGCGTGCGGTGCCCCACCGGGTGGCGACGAGCACCCGGTGGGCCTCGCTGGTCGACCCCGTCGCCAGCTTCGCGATGCGGGGGGTGCGCACCCGTGGCGTGGCCCTCGAGGGGCGACGGGAGTGGTACGGCGCGACCGACCTTCGGCGGGTCACCGCCCTGACCGGCAGCTGGCGGGGCGAGCCCCTCGGCGCGCTCGCCCCGGTGGACCCACCGTGCCGCTTCGGCTTCAGCTCCACCCCCGCGACGCCGTCGGTCACCACCGTCGTGACCACGGTCGTGCTCGACCCGCTGTCGACCTCGCGGAGTGGCGAGGGCCGCGCCCACCGCCGGGACTGAAAGACTGGCGGGGTGCGCCAGGTGACCCAGTCCAGCAAGCTCCAGAACGTCCGCTACGACGTACGCGGGCCGATCCTGGAGGAGGCGCACCGCCTGGAGGCCGAGGGCCACCGGATCATGAAGCTCAACATCGGCAACCCGGCCCCCTTCGGCTTCGAGGCGCCGGAGTCCATCCTCGTCGACATGATCCACAACCTGCCCCAGGCGCAGGGCTACTCCGACTCGCGCGGCATCTTCTCGGCCCGGACGGCGGTGGCCCACTTCTACCAGGAGGAGGGGCTCACCGACGTCACCGTGGAGGACGTCTTCATCGGCAACGGCGTCAGCGAGATGATCTCCCTGGTGCTGCAGGCGATGGTCGACGACGGCGACGAGATCCTGATCCCCGCACCGGACTACCCGCTGTGGACGGCAGCCGTGACCCTCGCCGGCGGCACCGCGGTCCACTACCTCTGCGACGAGCAGAACGGCTGGAACCCGAGCCTGGAGGACATCGAGTCCCGGATCACCGAGCGCACCAAGGCCATCGTGCTCATCAACCCCAACAACCCGACCGGGGCGGTGTACTCCGAGCAGATCGTGCGCGGCTTCGTCGAGCTCGCCAGCAAGCACGACCTGGTCCTGATGGCCGACGAGATCTACGAGAAGATCCTCTACGACGACGCCGTGCACGTGCACGCCGCGTCCTACGCCCACGACATCCTCTGCCTGACCTTCAGCGGGCTGTCCAAGGCCTACCGGGTGGCCGGCTTCCGGTCGGGCTGGGTCGTCGTGACGGGGGCCCGCGATCGAGCGACCAACTTCCTCGAGGGCCTCACGCTGCTCGCGAACATGCGGATGTGCGCGAACGTCCCTGCGCAGCATGCGATCCAGACCGCCCTGGGTGGGCACCAGTCGATCAACGAGCTCATCCTCCCGGGGGGCCGGCTGCTGGACCAGCGCAACGTCGCCCACGACCTGCTGACCCAGATCCCCGGTGTCACCTGCGTCAAGCCCCAGGGCGCGCTCTACCTCTTCCCCCGCCTGGACCCCGAGGTCTACGCCATCGAGGACGACCAGGCGTTCGTCATCGACCTACTGCGCTCGACGCACATCCTCATCACCAACGGCACCGGCTTCAACTGGCCGACGCCCGACCACGTGCGCATCGTGACCCTCCCCACCGTCGAGGACCTCACCTATGCCGTGGAGCGGATCGCCGGGTTCCTGGAGACGAAGCGGCGTTGACCCGGCGCGGCGACGGTGCCCTGCTCGCGGTGATCGCCGTGGGCGGTGCGATGGGCTCCTCGGGGCGGTATGCCGTGGGGTTGGCCGTGCCGCACGCGAGCGGTGGCTTCCCGTGGGCCACGTTCGCCGTCAACGTCTCGGGCTCGCTGGCCATGGGTGTCCTCGTGGTGTGGGTCCTGTCGATGGTGCGCCCGCACCCGTGGTGGCGACCCTTCCTGGGTGTCGGCCTGCTCGGGGGGTGGACGACGTTCTCGTCCTTCGCCCTCGACGCGCACGGCCTGCTGGCCACCGGCCACGCGGTCATCGCGCTGACGTATGTGGTCGCCACCCTGGTCCTTGGCCTGGCCGCGGTGGGCGCGGGCGTCACGCTCGGCGAACGCACCTTCGGTCGGCGCCCGTGACCGCCCTGTTCGTCGTGCTCGGGGCCGCCCTGGGGGCCCCCACGCGGTTCCTGGTCGACCGGTGGGCTCGGGCCCGGTTCCGGTCCGGCACCATCGTCGGGACGCTCGTGGTCAACATCGCCGGCTCGTTCGTCCTCGGCCTGGTGGCCGGGGCCTCCGACCAGGGCGCGCTGCCGACCTGGGTGCTACCGCTCGTGGGCGTCGGCTTCTGCGGTGCGCTCACGACGTTCTCGACCCTCGCGTTCGAGACCTGGGTCTTCCTCGAGGAGCGGCAGTGGCGACCGTTCGCCGCGAACCTCGTCCTGAGCCTCGCGCTCGGCGGCCTCGCCGTCTGGGGTGGCTACCTTGCGGCGTAGCCCAGCCCGGCGGTGCCCGCCCGGGCACCTCGGCGCTCGCTCAGGCTGTGCTCAGGCGGTTCGGCGAGGATGGCACCGTGCACACCCCTGATCGTTTCGCCGTGCGCGGGGAACGGCGCGTCCACCGCGCCCGCCGCAGGCGTCGCCGCGCTGCCCTCGTGGTCGTCGCGGCGGTGCTGGTGGCGGCAGGGTCGGCGGGTGCGCTCGCCTACGCGCACCTGAACGCGAACATCCGCAGCGCGCCCCTGTTCGCGGGAGCGAGCGGCAACGCCGGCGTGGAGCCCGTCGACGCCTTCGGGCACCGGCCGATCAACCTGCTCCTCATCGGTTCGGACGGGCGCAACAACCCCGCCGACTGCCACCTGGGCGGCGACTGCGGTCCGGGCGCCAACGCCGACGTCGAGCTCGTGCTCCACGTGTCCGCGGACCGCACCAACGCCACGGTCATGAGTGTCCCCCGGGACACCGTGACCGAGCTGCCCGCGTGCAAGGACCCCGCGACGCACGCCGCCAGTGCCGCCCACGTGGGTCAGATCAACTCCACCCTGGCCTACGGGCCCGGCTGCACCGTGGCAGCCGTGCACCACCTGACGGGGATCCCGATCGACCACTTCGTCATGGTGGACTTCCAGGGTGTGGTGACCATGTCCGACGCAGTCGGAGGTGTGCGTGTCTGCGTCAGCGACAACGTCTACGACCCCTACTCCCACCTTCGGCTCACCAAGGGGAGCCACTCGTTGGTGGGCAAGGCGGCCCTGGAGTTCCTGCGGTCGCGACACGCGTTCGGTGACGGCAGCGACCTCGGCCGCACCTACTCCCAGCACCTGTTCCTGTCCGCCCTGATCCGCAACCTCAAGAGCGCCGGAACCCTGGCGAACCCGCGAGCGCTCTACGACCTCTCCGACGCCGCGACGCGGGCGCTGACCGTGGACCCCGGGCTCGACAGCATCTCCTCACTGGTCGGGCTCGCCGCCGACCTCGACCAGGTGCCCACCGAACGGATCACGTTCACGACCATGCCGAGCACCCCGGACCCGGCGAACGCGGCCCGTGTCGTCGTCGCCCCCTCGGCGACCGCGCTCTTCTCGGCCATCGCGAAGGACCGGCCCCTGACGAGCCCGCGACCGGCCCCCACCGCCAGTGCGACGACCACGCCACCCACCGGGCCCTCCGGCGGCCCCACGACGACCGTCGCCAAGCCGTCGGTCAAGGTCACCGACGCCCACGCCGCGACCGCGGCGGGTGCGACGGGGTGCGCCCCCGTGAGCCACCAGCGCACGGTCGCGATCGGTGGCCGGCCGATGACCCCCATCCAGGCGTTCGCAGCGTCCGCCCACATCCCGTTGTCCGCCCCGTGAGCCCCTGACCTCGGCATATGTCGTCGGGAGCTGTCGGGGGGTGGGCGTGCGCGGAATCGGTGGACGTCGCAGAATGGCTGGGTCCCCCCCTGCGAACGAGGAGAGCTCATGGCCGAGGACCAGACCGGTGACCAGGACCTGCGGGAGTTCCACCCGCTGTCGCAGGACGCAGCGGCGCAGGTACCTCGAGCGGTCCACGTCGTGGTCGACGGTCGGGAGGTGCCGGCGCGTGAAGGCCGGCCCCTGGTCGAGGCGCTCACGGCCGAAGGCGGCGAACCGGCGATGTTCCCGGATGTCTGCTACCACCCGGCACTGGGTCCACTGCAGACCTGCGACACCTGCATGGTCGAGGTCGACGGCGAGGTCGTGCGTGCCTGCGCCACGGCCGTGAGCGACCGGCTCGCGGTCAGCACCGGCGGGGCCTCGGCCGCGGCCCGTGAGCAGGCGGCCCAGCGGCTGGTCCGCAAGCACACGCTGTACTGCACCGTCTGCGACCACAACGACGGCGCGTGCACCCTCAAGAAGGGGATCGAGGCCTCGGGCCTGACCAAGGAGACGATCGGCTTCTCGCCCAAGCCCTACGAGGTCGACGACAGCAACCCCTTCTACCGCTACGACCCGGACCAGTGCATCCTCTGCGGTCGCTGCGTCGAGGCCTGCCAGGACGTGCAGGTCACCGAGACGCTCTCGATCGACTGGGAGTCCGAGAACCCCCGCGTGCTGTGGGACGGCGGCGCCCCGATCGGTGAGTCGTCCTGCGTCTCGTGCGGCCACTGCGTCACGGTCTGCCCGTGCAACGCCCTCATGGAGAAGACCATGCTGGGCCGCCACGGCCTGTTCACCGACTGGCCCGAGGGCACCCGCGAGCAGGCCATCGACCTGGTCAAGGACGTCGAGCCCACCACCGGCTACCTCCCGCTCTACGCCCTCTCCAACGCCGAGGCCACCGCGCGCCAGGCGGTGACCAAGCAGACCAAGACCGTCTGCACCTACTGCGGGGTGGGTTGCTCCTTCGACGTCGAGACCCGCGGCCGCGAGATCCTGCGCATCCAGCCGCAGCTCGAGGGCCCGGCCAACTCCATCTCCACCTGCGTCAAGGGCAAGTTCGGCTGGGACCACATCAACGCCGAGGACCGCCTGACGGTGCCGCTGGTCCGCGACGGGGACCGCTTCCGCGAGACCACCTGGGAGGTGGCCCTGGACACCATCGCCGCTCGCCTGCGCAGCATCGTCGACGAGAGCGGCTCGGATGCCGTGGCGGTCATCGGGTCCTCCAAGGCGACCAACGAGGAGTCCTACCTCACCCAGAAGCTGGCCCGCCAGGTGCTCGGCACCCACAACACCGACAACTGCTCGCGCTACTGCCAGGCACCGGCCACCGAGGGCCTGTGGCGCACCGTCGGCTACGGCGGCGACGCCGGCTCGATCAGCGACATGGAGCGTGCCGAGCTCGTGCTCATCGTGGGGTCGAACACCTCCGACTCCCACCCGGTCATCGCGGCCCGCCTGCGTCGCGCCCAGAAGCTCGCCGGTCACCAGATCATCGTCGCCGACCTGCGCCGCCACGAGATGGCCCAGCGGGCCGATGTCTTCATCCGGCCCAACCCCGGAACGGACCTGGTGTGGCTGTCCGCGGTGACCAAGCACATCCTCGACAGCGGCTGGGCCGACGACGACTTCCTCAAGCAGCGGGTCAAGGGCCTGGACGACTACCGCGCGTCCCTCGAGCCGTTCACGCTGGAGTACGCCCAGGAGCGAACCGGGATCCCCGCCGAGGAGCTCGTCGAGGTGGCGCGCCGCGTCGCCGAGGCGGAGTCCGTCGTGGGCCTGTGGGCCATGGGCGTCACCCAGCACTCGATGGGCTCGGACACCTCCACCGCGGTCTCGAACCTCCTGCTCGTGACCGGCAACTACGGGCGACCCGGCACCGGCGCCTATCCCCTGCGCGGCCACAACAACGTCCAGGGGTGCAGCGACTTCGGCACCATCAACTCCTTCTACCCCGGCTACCAGCCGGTGGGCGACAAGGAGGTCCAGGCCAAGTTCGCCAAGGCGTGGGGGCGTGAGCTGCCCCTCGAACCCGGTCTCGACAACCACGGCATGGTCGACCACGCGCACGACGGGTCGCTGCGGGCGATGATCGTCATCGGCGAGGAGCTCTCGCTCGTCGACGCCAACATCCACTACGTCCAGGAGGCCCTGGAGCGGCTCGACTTCCTCGTGGTGTCCGAGCTGTTCTTCTCGCGCACCTGCGAGTTCGCCGACGTGGTGCTCCCCGCAGCCGCCTCCCTCGAGAAGGACGGCACCTTCACCAACACCGAGCGCCGCATCCAGCGCCTGTATGCCGCGATGGAGCCGATCGGTCAGGCGCGGCCGGACTGGCGCATCCTGACCGGCATCGCGGCCCACCTGGGCCACGAGTGGGGCTACACCCACCCGTCGGAGATCATGGACGAGATCGCCGGGCTGACCCCCATGTTCGCGGGGGTCTCCTACGACCGGCTCGAGGGCTACGGCTCCCTCCAGTGGCCCGTCGCCGAGGACGGCACGGACACGCCCATGCTCTACGGCGAGCGGTTCCACTTCGAGGACGGCCAGGCCAGGCTCTACCCGCTGGAGTTCCGCGAGCCGACCGACCAGCCCGACGACGAGTTCCCGCTGCACGTCAACAACGGCCGGGTCCTCGAGCACTTCCACGAGGGCAACCTCACGCTGCGGTCGGCGGGGCTGACCCACATCGTGCCCGACACATACGCCGAGATGACCCGACAGACCGCCCTCGACCACGGCGGGCTGGTCACCGGCGACTGGGTGCGGCTGATCTCGCGGCGGGGGGAGATCACGGTGCGGGTGCTGCTGTCCGACCAGGTCCGGGACGGCGAGCTCTACGTGCCCATGCAGGCCGCGGAGATCAACCTGCTCACCTCCAACGAGACCGACCCCGACTCGCACACCCCGGCATACAAGGAGATCGCGGTCCGGATCGAGCGGGCTGACGGTCCGCAGGAGCTGCGGGGCGGCTCCCGGAAGGGCGCCGACCGCGCGCGCAAGGGAGCCAGGGACCGGAAGGCCGACCCCACCGGTTCGCCGCTGCCGCGCCACCACCACCGCTATGGCCACCCCACGCCGCAGGCGGGGGTGGAGGTCGAGCGGAAGTGGGCGCGGGAGGACTACGTGCCCCCGACCCAGCCCGAGCCGAAGGGGGCGAAGGCATGACCCACTCGCACGCCGACGACCAGAGGAGCTCCTGATGGCCACCTCGCTGGGCTACACCCCGCCCACGCCACCGGACACCAGCGCCACCGACGAGGTCGACGACCTCGTCCGGGCGCTGCACGAGAGCGGGCTGCTGCGCGCGATGGCCGGAGGCGCCCGCGCCTACCCCGAGCTGCTGGGCATGGCTCTCAAGGGCGTCGACGCCGACACCCTGCGGTCAGCGATCGCCCTGACCGGTGCGCTGCGCGACCTCGACCCGCAGGAGTCCGAGCAGGTCGCCGCTGGCATCCGACGGGCCCGGCACGACGCCCGGGTGGCCGCATCCGGCAAGCCGGAGGGGCCGCTGGCGCTGCTGCGCCGGTTGCGCGACCCGGACACCCGCCGTGGCCTGTCCGCGACCCTCGCCGCGCTCGCCGCGATCGGGGGCGCCCTGCCTCGCCGGGACTGACGCGCGCACCCCCTCGACCCGGGCCAGTGGGGGATTGGCGCGGGGAGGGGGTGCGGCCATGGTGCCCGACACCCGCTGCAGCCCCCGCCAGGAGTGGCCACCGAAGTTGCGCCCTGGACCGGAGCCGAGGTCTGGGGCAACATCTCGACGGTACTCCCGATCAGGTCGGAAAGACCCTTCGCGACCGATCTTTGTTGGTGCCGGCCCGGACGTCGGTGTCGGGACATACCTGGTGGCCCAGCGCCGGGAGGCTTCCGGTCACTTCCTGACCGCTTTGTCGGGCAGGCTGGGGTCATGGCCAACACCAGCTCCCGCGCCCTGCGACTGCTCGGCCTGCTCCAGACCCACCGCTTCTGGGCCGGCCCCGAGCTAGCCCACCGCCTCGAGGTGTCCGAGCGCACCCTGCGCCGCGACGTCGAGCGGCTGCGCGACCTCGGCTACCCCGTCGACTCGGTGCGGGGAGCGGAGGGCGGCTACCAGCTCGGCGCCGGCGCCACCATGCCCCCGCTCACGGTCGAGGAGGACGAGGCGATCGCCATGGTCGTCGCGCTGAACGGCGCCGCCCAGCTCACCGCCGGGCCGCTGGCGGAGGCGTCGGTCAGCGCGCTCACCAAGGTGGTGCAGGTCCTGCCGCCCCGGCTCCGACGGCGCGCGGAGGCGTTGCGGTCGGTGACCGACGACTCGCCGTTCAGTGCGGCCCCCACCGTCCATGCCGACGTGCTGGCCACCATCGCCCAGGCCGCCCGGGACAGCGAGCGACTGCGGTTCACCTACCGGGCCCGGGGTGGGGCCGGCGCGGGCGAGGATGTTCGTCGCCACGTCGAACCGCATCGCCTGGTGACGGTGGGACGCCGCTGGTACCTGCTCGGCTACGACCTCGACCGCCAGGACTGGCGCTCCTTCCGCCTGGACCGGCTCAGCGACCCGTCCGGCACCCGGGCGCGGTTCCGGCCCCGCGAGGTGCCCGGCGGGGATGCCGCCGCCCACGTGCGCAGGGGGCTGTCCGCCACCGATTCCAGCCTGGTGCTGCGCGCCCTGGTCCACGCACCCGCGGGGGAGGTCGAGCCGCGGATCGCGCGCTGGGCCACCGTCACGCCCGTCGACGAGCGCACCTGCCGCGTCGAGATGGACGCCCGGGAACCTCGATGGGCGGCGTTCGGGCTCGGGGTCCTGGAGGCGGAGTTCTCCATCGAGGCGGCCCCGGCGTCGGTGACCGACCTGCTCGCCTCCTGGGCGGGCCGGTTCGCGGCCGCGACGACGCCGGGCGTTGCGACGCGAGGCGACGGGCCCGGCTGACACCCGTCCCTGCGACACTCCCGTCATGACCACGTCCTGGCAGGTGACCGTCGACTGCACCGACTCGGCCCGCCTCATCCCCTTCTGGTGCGCCGCACTGGGCTACCTGCCCGACCCGCCCCCCGAGGGGTGGGCGAGCTGGCTCGACTACTGGCGTGCCGCCGGCATACCCGAGGAGGAGCTCGAGGGCGCGGAGAACGGCAGCGGCGCGATCGTGGACCCCGACGGGGACCGACCCCGGATCTGGTTCCAGGAGGTCCCCGAACCCAAGAGCGGCAAGAACCGGCTCCACCTCGACCTCGCCCACACCCCTGGCCGGCGGGAGATGGCGTATGCCGCTCGCCGGGCCAGCGTGGACGCGGAGGTGGAGCGGCTGGTCGCGCTCGGGGCCAGCATCGCCCACGTCAACGCGACCGACGGTGCCGACTACTACTCGGTGACCCTGCAGGATCCCGAGGGCAACGAGTTCTGCATCTCCTGAGATCTGGGCCCGTCCGGTCTATGGTTTGCGTGCCAGTACCACTCGAACCCGCACGAGGGGCACACCTTGCGGATCACCACCCACAGCCAGCTCATGGACCTGCTCGACGGCCTGTACGCCGACGGCGCCGACCGGACGAGCGGAGGCGCCGCCGCGTTCTGGGACGACCTGCTCGCGCAGCCCGACCACCCGCTCGGCCGCGACCTGCCCGACTCCAGCCTGGTCTGGTGGCGCGACGCCGGGGCCCTGGGCCCGGGGGCGGGCCGGACCGCCCTCGACATCGGGTGCGGACTCGGACGCAACAGCCGCTGGCTCGCGCAGCAGGGTTTCGCCGTGACCGGCGTGGACGTCTCGCCGTATGCCGTCACCGAGGCCGCGCGGCGCTCACCGGCCCCGGGCACCGCCTACGTGCTCGGCGACTTCCTGCGCGAGCCGGTGGCCGGTGGCCCCTTCGACCTGGTCTACGACTCGGGCTGCTTCCACCACCTGGCCCCCCACCGCCGGATCTCCTACCTGGCGTCGCTGGACAAGGTCCTCGCCCCGGGCGGCCTCTTCGGCATCTGCACCTTCACCGCGGGGAGGATGGGGACGAGCGCCCCCGACAGCGACCTGCTGCTCGGCCGGTCCCTCGAGGGTGGCGTGGGCTACAGCATCGGCGAGCTGCACGAGATGTTCTCGTGCCTCGAGCCGCTCGACGCCCGCCCCCTGCCGGACCAGCACGAGGTGGACGAACCCGTCTTCACCCATGACTTCCTCCAGGTCGCGCTGTTCCGCCGGCCCCCGCCACCCACCCAGGAGCACGATGGCTGACGCCCCGCTGGAGCCCGACTACCTCGTGGTCGGAGCCGGGGCCGCAGGCATGGCCTTCGTCGACACCCCGCTGTCGGACAACGACGCCGAGGTCGTGGTCAGGCGATCCGCTTGAGGGTGCCGAGGCGGCGCTCGTACTCCTGCTCGTCGATCTCGCCGGCTGCGTAGCGCTCGGCGAGGCGCGCCTCGCCGACCCGCTGGCCCGACATCGCGTAGACGCGACCCCAACGGCGTCGGCCGAGGAACCCGACGGTGACCAGGCCGGCGAGGAAGAGGAGCCACAGGAGGGGGAAGATGGGCCACCACGGTCCGGGACCGCCCCACTGGTCGTGGGTCGCGGCGGCGGTGAGGATGCTGGTCATGGTGACTCCTTGGGGTGGGCTGGGCTGACCTCTCGATCTTCCGGCGCGGCGTCCGCTGGGCGAATCCCTCCAGCAGCGACACCTGCCGTGCTCCTCCTGGGGTATGCCCGTCGGTTCGCCCTGCTCCCGACGTCAGTCCTGTGACCAGCCCGGGCGCACCAGTCCGCTCTCGTAGGCGAGCACCACCAGCTGGGCCCGGTCCCGGACGTGGATCTTGACCATCGCCCGGCTGACGTGTGTCTTGGCGGTCGCTGGACTGACGAACAGCCGGCGGGCGATCTCGTCGTTGCTCAGGCCTTCACCCACCAGGGCGACCACCTCGCGCTCGCGCTGCGTGAGCCCCCCGAGCCGGTCCGCGGCCGGGACGGCCGTCCCTCGGCTCCGTGTGGCGAACTCGCCGATGAGCCGTCGGGTGACCCGCGGACTGAGCAGCGCGTCGCCGGAGGCCACCGCCCTCACGCCGCGCAGCAGCTCCGCGGGCTCGGTGCCCTAGGTCCAGCCTCCCCTGGAGGGGCAGCACGGCATACCGCGTGGGGAGTAGGCCGCCGGCAGCCCGTTCCTCACCCCTCGACGAGAATCCTGGCCACCTCGAGGTCGGTGATCAGGATGTTGACCCAGCCACCCAGGACCGCGGCCCTGATCGCATCGGCCTTGTGGACGCCTCCGGCGACCCCGATGCGCCGGGGCACGTGCATGATGTCGTCGTAGCCGATCCCGATGACGCGCTGGTCGAACGACGACTCCACGAGCCTTCCCGCGGCGTCGAAGTAGCGCAGGCACACGTCACCCACGGCCCCTGCCTGGCGTAGCTCCTCCTGCTCGCCCGGGGCGAGGCTGTTGCCACTACGACGCAGCAGCGGTGAGGGGTTGAGGGTCCCGATTCCCACGAGCGACAGGGTCAGGCGGGACCACTCCTCCTGGACCGCCGCGACCCCGGGGTCGGCCATCAACGCCTGGCGCAGCGCGGGTGAGCCGACCAGGCCCGGTGAGGGGACGAAGACCGGTGCGGCGCCGGTGAGCTCCGCCAGGCGTCCGGTCAGGCGGGTGGCCTGCATCTGCACCTCCGGGCTGCCCACACCTCCTACGACCTGGACGACCTTGTCGACCACCTGGGAGCGCTTGGGGCGCATCACCTCGACGGCCGCCAGGAGGGTCGCGCTCCAGGACGAGACCCCGATGACGTCTTGCCCGATCAGGGTGGAGTCCAGGTAGGCCGCGGCTCCCGACCCCAGCGCATTGGTGACATCGGCGCCGGTGCCCTCGACGTCGACGACGACCACGTCCTTGAGCGCGAACTGCTCCGCGAGGCGCTCCTCGAGATCGGCGTGGATCCCGGGTGGCGGCACGACCACGGTGCGGATGATGCCGCGCTCCGCGGCCTCCTTGAGCAGCCGCGAGACCCGCGCCTGCGAGACGTTCAGCTGGGATGCGATCTCCGGCTGTCGGATGCCCTTCTCGTGGTAGAGCCGCGCGACCTTCGTCAGGAGGCGCATCCTGTCGCGGTCGGCGGTGATGCGCGGGGCCATGTGGTGATCATCTCTCGAACGGCAGGGGTCGGCCAAGGTTACGAGACCGAGGTGCGGGTGGGCGGTGGGGGGCCCGCCCACCCGCACGGCTCGGGTTACTTCTTGCCGAAGACCCCGTACTGGTCGGCGTTGTCGGCGGTGATGAGCTCGCAGTCGATGGACTGCTTCTCGTCGACACCGGTCTTGCCGGTCTTGATCATCTTGTCGGCCTGCTCCACCGCCGTCTCGGCACCCAGCGCCGCGGGCTGCAGCGCCGTCGCGTACATGTCACCAGCCTTGATCGCGGCGATGGCGTCGGGACTGCCGTCGAAGCCGACGACCACCACGTTCTTCAGCTTGGCCGCCTTGATCGCGGCGACCGCGCCGAGGGCCATCGTGTCGTTGCCGGCGATGACACCCTGGATGTCGGGGTTGCGCTGCAGGATCGTCTCCATCTTGGTGAAGGCCTCCTGCTGGTCCCAGTTGGCCGTCTCCTTCTGCACGAGCTTGAGGTTCGGGTACTGCGAGATCACCGCGTTGTAGCCGTCGGAGCGCACTCCGGCGTTGGTGTCCGACGCCTTGCCGACGAGCTCGACGTAGTTGCCCTTCTCCTTCATGGCCTGCACGAACGCCTGGCCGGACAGCGAGGCCCCCTGGGCGTTGTTCGACACGATCTGTGCCGCGGCGACGCCGGTCTTGTTGATCTCCCGGTCGATCAGGAACACGGGGATACCGGCGTCCTTGGCCTTCTGCACCGGTCCGATGGACGCGTCTGCGCCGGCGTTGTCGAGGATGATCGCCTCGGCCTTGCGGGAGATCGCCGCGTCGATCAGCTCGCTCTGCTTGTTGGGGTCGTCGTCGTGGGACGAGACGGTCGCCTCGTAGCCGAGGGCCTCCGCCTTGGCCTTGGCCGAGTCGCCCTCGGCCTTGAAGAACGGGTTGTCCGGTGAGGGTGTGATGATGGCGATGTAGTTGCTGCCCTTCTTGGCGCTGTCGGTCGAGCTCGAGCTGGACCCAGAACTCGTGTCGGAGCTGCCGCAGGCACTCAGCACCAGGGCTCCCGCCACTGCGATCACCGCGAAACGCACGCCGGTGCCACTCGCGAACTTTCCAATCATCTCTCTTACCTCCTGGAGGGGGTGTGTGTCACCCGTGTGTGGTGGTGCTGGTGTCTTCCGACCGGGGTGAGGACCCGGTTCCTGAAGCGTGTGTGCCGCGGCCGTCCGGAACGGGCGGGGTGGAGACCCCCGCCGCAGAACCTTCCGGCCGGGGTGAGTGGGGCGCCTGCTCGGCCTGCACCGTGGCGGCGACAGCGGCCCCCTTGCGCTGGAAGCGCTGCTGGCCCTGGTCGAGCATCACCGCGAGGATGATGACGGCGCCCTTGATGAAGATCTGCCAGAAGGTCGAGACCCCGAGGATGACCAGGCCGTCGGCGAGGAAGCCGATGACGAAGGCGCCGACCAGGGTGCCGCGCACGTTGCCGCGACCACCCGAGAGTGCGGCGCCGCCGATGACCACGGCGGCGATCGCGTTCAGCTCGAACGTCTCCCCTGCCTGCGGGGCGGCCGATGTCAGCTCGGAGGCGATGATGATCCCGGTGATGGCCGCGCAGGCCCCGGACAGCATGTAGACGATGGTCTTGACGCGTCGGACCGGCACCCCGGACAGCTCGGAGGCGCGCTCGTTCCCGCCGGTCGCATACAACCAGCGGCCGAAGGGCGCCTTGGTCAGGAGCACGGTCGTGGCCAGTGCCAGGGCTGCCATCACCCAGATCGAGAAGGGCAGCCCGAGCGGTCGACCACCACCGATGAAGGAGAAGCCGGTGTTGCCCAGCGAGGGGTTGCCGGCGAGGTTCGGGTAGGTCGAACCACCCGAGATGAGCAAGGCCGTGCCGCGGGCGACGTAGAGCATGCCGAGGGTGGCGATGAACGGCGCCACGTTGAACCGGGTGACGAGGATTCCGTTGACCAGGCCCACTCCCGTGCCGACGATGATGGCCACGATCACCACCACCCACACCGGCGGGAAGGCGAGGGTGTCGGTGCCCGGGATCCGCATACCGCCCAGCAGCTCGCCACAGACGACGCCTGACAGCCCGACGATCGAACCGACCGACAGGTCGATGCCGCCCTTGAGGATGACGAGCAGCATCCCGAGGGCGAGCACGGCGTTGATCGCGACGTGCTTGGTCATGGTGATCAGGTTGGTCACCGTCAGGAACGAGTCCGACAGGGCGCCGAACACGATGATCAGGACGCCCAGGGCGATGAAGGCACGCAGCTCGAAGATCATGTTCAGCGTCCGCAGCCGCTTCACGTCTCTCTCCGTGGGGCCCTCTTCGGCGTGCGCGGTCGGGGCGGGTGCCAGGGTCTGCGTCACGATGTCTCTCCAGTTCTGCTGCGGGACGTGCCATCTGCGAGTTGCATCAGGCGCCCGCGGTCGATCGTGTGCGGGTCGAGGTCGGCCACGAGGCGCCCTCGCTCGAGGACGAGGAGCCGGTCGGGGATGTGCAGGGCCTCCTCGGCCTCGGAGGTGGTGAAGACGACCGCGAGGCCGTTCTCGGCCTGCTGGGTCATCAGGGCGAAGATGTCGGCCTTGGCGCCGATGTCGACGCCGCGCGAAGGCTCGTCGAGCAGGAGCACCTTCGGCTGGGTCATCAGTGCCTTCCCGATGACGACCTTCTGCTGGTTGCCCCCACTGAGGGACCCGATGGGCGCTGACTGGCCGGCGGTCTTCACCGTGACGTCGGCGATCATCGCGGCCACCGCTCCGAGCTCACGGCTACGCGTGATGAGGCCGCGACGCACGAAGCCCATGAGGGCACTGAGGGACAGGTTCTGGCCCACGGACATCGTCTGGACGAGTCCGTCGCGCTGCCGGTCCTCGGGCACCAGGGCGATGCCCCGACGGATCCGTTCGCGAACCGACTCGCCCTCGAGGAGGTCTCCCTCGAAGGTGACGGTGCCGGCCGCGACGGGCAGGCGCCCCGCGATGGCCTCCAGCAGCTCGGTGCGACCCGACGCCATCAGGCCATAGACACCGACGATCTCCCCGGCCCGGATCACCAGGTCGATCCCGTCCACCGCCAGGCGGTGGGGGTTCGAGGGATCGGCCACCTGGAGCTGCTGCACGGACAGGGCGACCTCACCCAGGCTGGCATGCCGCTGCGGGAACAGCGAGCTCTGGTCACGACCGACCATGTGGTGCACCACCCAGCCCAGGTCCACCTCTTCCGACAGCCCGGTGGCCACGAGCTGGCCGTCCCGGAGGACCGCGACGTCGTCGGCGATCTCCAGGGACTCCTCGAGGTGGTGGGAGATGTAGACGACGGCGACGCCGTGCGCGGTCAGCTCGCGGATGACCCGGAAGAGCACGTCGACCTCGGTCATGCTCAGGGCAGAGGTGGGCTCGTCCATGATCAGGACCCGAGCGTTCTGCAACAGGGCCCGGGCGATCTCGACCAGCTGCTGCTGCCCGATGCGCAGGTCGCCCACCTGACCGTCCGGGTCGAGCTGCTCCTCCAGCCGCTGCAGGACCGTCGCGGTCAGCTCACGCTGGGTGGCGCGGTCGACGGAGCCGAACCTCCCGCGCTCCTCACGGGCCAGGAACAGATTGTCCTGGATCGACATGTTCGGGCAGAGGCTCAGCTCCTGGTGGATGATGACGACCCCCTGGTCGGCCGCATCCCGGGGCGAGGAGAACTTGACCACCTGGCCGTCGAGCTCGACCTGCCCGGTGGTGGGCGCCTCGATGCCGGCCAGGATCTTCATCAGGGTGGACTTGCCTGCACCGTTCTCGCCGAAGAGCGCGGTGACCCGCCCCGGCGCGATGCTGAGGCTCACCCCTCGCAGGGCGTGGGTGCCGCCGTAGGCCTTGGTCACCTCCTGGGCAGACATCACGGCGGTGGCCGGAGCCGTCGTCCCGGACCTCACGGTGCCACCTCGATGGTCACCGGCGTGATCGTGACGACCTTCGGGTTCAGGGGGGCCGTGGCACCGACGACGGTGACCGACTTGCCGACCAGCGACGCAGGGTCGATCCCGCTGAGCAGCTCGGTCTTCATCTCCGTGTTGAGCGCCGTGGCCGCGTTGGCGTACTCGACCTGGTTCACGAAGTCGTTGAACGTGACCAGACCCGTGGCGTCCCTGAGCGTCGTGCCGTTGACGGCGGGACCCACCTGGACCGCGACCCTCGTCGAGGACCCCAGTCCCGGGACGGTGACCGGCATCAGGCCGCCCACGGCCGGACCAGCCGTGCCAGTGACCTTGACGGAGTACGTGTAGGGCGAGGCACCCTGGCGCTTCCCATATTTGGCCCCCGCTGCCGCCGCGTCGTCGGCAAGCAACGGCAGCAGGGTGTTCAGGTCGACGGCATTCTTCTCGATGGCCGGCTTCACCTTGGCGGCATAGTTGTCCTTGCCGTAGGCGGCCGCGTCGAACTTCTTCTCCGCACCCGGCACGGGCGCCGAGGCCGACACGTAGGTGGTCGACAGCGCCATCGCGACGACGAGGGCCAGCAGGCCCGCCACGCCGACGATCGCTGCGGTCCCGAGGCGCCGGGGGCGGTCGTTGCCGCGCGGACTGGTCATGACGTGGCCCTCTCGCTGTGGCGGGTGGTCTGGGTGGTCCCCCGGGACCGGGCCACTTCACGCGTCCACGCCGCCCGTTGGGCGGAGCGCTCGGAGGTCCCGATCACGGGCTGGAAGTGGGCGTCCTCCGGAGCCGCGCCGAAGTCGCCCTCGAGGTCAGACCAGGTCCACCAGCCGAGCTGGAGCCCGGCGAGGTGGGCTGCTCCGAGCGCCGAGAGATTGGCAGTGCGACTGACCCTGACCGGCAGGCCGCTGAGGTCCGCCTGCAGCTGCATGAGCGCCGTCGATCGCGTCATCCCGCCGTCCGAGGCGAGCTCCGCCAAGGGTCCCCTGACCTCGGCGAAGGCCGAGAGCGCGTCCTGGACCTGGAAGGCGATGGACTCCAGCGCGGCCCGAGCCACGTTCTCCCTGCGCGTCCCGAGCGAGAAGCCGCTCAACACGGGAACCGCATCACGGTCCCACCACGGGGCACCCAGTCCGCCGAAGGCCGGGACGAGCACCACGCCGTCGCTGGAGGCCGCTGCCGCCCAGTCGAAGACGACGTCGACGTCCACCTCGAGCAGCTCGGCCAGCCACGTCAGCGTGCGCCCGGAGGAGCGGATGTTGGCCTCGAGGGCCAGCTCGACCTCCTCGACCTGCCAGGCGATCGTGGCGCAGACGCCGGAGGCAGCGGAGGCGCGTGGTCCTAGGGTCATCACGGACGAGCCCGTGCCGTAGGTCGCCTTGACCACTCCGGGGCGCCAGCCCGCATGGGCGAAGAGGGCAGCGTGCGAGTCGGCCATGACCGCCAGCACCGGAAGCCCGTCGGGTAGCGGGGCCAGGCCCCGAACGCCCGGGAACGGCCCGACCGAGGGCACCACGCGAGGGAGGACGGAGCGGGGCACGTCGAACAGCTCGAGGAGCTCCGGGTCCCAGTCAGCGGTGTCGAGGTCGAGCAGCTGGGTCCGCGAGGCGTTACCGATCTCGGTGACGGGGTCGCCACCGAACTGGGCCAGCAGCCAGGCGTCGACGGTGCCGAGGCACCAGTCCCCCTGGCTCGCCCGCAGCCGCTCGGGGTCGTGCTCGTCGAGCAGCCAGCCGGCCTTGAGGGCGGAGAACATGGGGTCGAGCGGCAGCCCGGTGCGCTCCATCACCATCGCGGACCGACCACTGCGCTCGAGCTCCGTGGCGCGTGCCGCAGTCCGCTGGTCCTGCCAGCTGAGGGCGGGGGCGATCGCCCGCCCGGTCTGCCGCTCCCACAGGACCACGGTCTCGCGCTGCACGCTCAGGGCGACGCCGACGACGTCGGCGGCCAGCTGGGGTGAGACACAGTCCCGGACGCTCGCCTGGACACTCGCCCAGATGGCCTCCGCGTCCTGCTCCACCCATCCCGGCCGGGGGTGGCTCTGGTCCAGGGACACCGACGCCTCGGCCACGACGGCACCTCGGGTGTCCACCAGCATCGACTTGGTCGAGCTGGTGCCCTGGTCGATCGCGAGGATCAGGTCCTCAGCCATGAGCACGACCCACCACGTCGCGTGCGGCACGGACGATGCCCTCGACGTTGAGGCCGAAGTGGTCGAGCAGGAAGGACGCACTGCCGGTGGGGGCGAAGCTGTCCTCGACCCCCAGGATGCGCATCCGGCAGGGCCGCTCCTGGCTGACGAGGGAGGCCACGGCCGCCCCGAGGCCGCCGCTGGTGGTGGCCTCCTCGACGGTCACGATGCCGGCCGTCTCCGACGCAGCGGCGAGCAGGGCTGCGCGGTCCAGGGGTGCGACGAAGGGCATGTTGATGACGCGGGCACCGATACCTTCGGCGGCCAGGGTGTCCGACGCCCAGAGCGCCCGGGACACCATCGTGCCGATGGCCACGATCGTGACATCACTGCCGGCGCGCAGCTCGAGGGACCTGCCCGGTTCGAAGACCTCGTCCGCTCCCGTGACCTCGGGCACCTTGAAGCGGGGGATCCGCAGGTAGGCACCACGGCCCAGTCCCGCCGCCCAGCGCACCGCCGACCTGGTCTGCCGTGGACCAGCCGGGACCACGACCGGCATACCGGCGATCGCGCGCATCCATGAGAGGTCCTCGATGGAGTGGTGGGTCGGGCCGAGCTCCCCGTAGGCCATGCCCGGGCTCTGGCCGCACAGCACCACGTGACGCTGGCTGTAGGCGACGTCGGCCTTGATCTGCTCGGTGGCGCGCCCCGTGAGGAACGGCGCGGCGGCGCAGACGAACGGGATGAGTCCGGCGTTCGCCAGACCGGCAGCGACCCCGACGAGGTCCTGCTCGGCGATGCCGACGTTGATCAGCCGGTCGGGGAACTCGTCACGGAATCCGGTGAGGTTGCTGGACCCGACGGAGTCGTTGCACACCGCGACGATCCGGTCATCCTCCCGGGCGAGCGCTGCCAGCTCTTCCGCGAAGTCGACGCGGCAGTCGAAGGTCGGCCCGTCGGTGGGAAGGGCAGAGTGCAGGTCGGGTGCGGGTGCGGCGGTCATGCTGACAGCTCCTCGAGTGCGGCGCGGACCTGGTCGTCGGTGGGCACCTTGTGGTGCCACTCGACGCGGTCCTCCATGAAGGACACGCCCTTGCCCTTGATCGTGTCGGCGACGATGGCGACGGGCTTGCCCGTGGTCGAGGGGCCCATGGCCTGGGCGAGCGCCAGGTGGTCGTGGCCGTCGATGCGCCTGGTCTCCCAGCCGAAGCTGGTCCACTTGTCGTGGAGCGGCTCCAGGGTCTTGGTGTCCTCGGTCCGAGCCCCCTGCTGGAGGCGGTTGCGGTCGACGACCGCGGTCAGGGTGTGCAGCTCGTAGTGGGCCGCGGTCATCGCCGCCTCCCAGTTGCTGCCCTCCTGCATCTCACCGTCACCCATCACCACGATCGTGCGGAACGCCTCCCCGCGGACCCTGGCGCCCAGGGCGCACCCGGTCGCCACCGGGAAGCCGTGGCCGAGGGGGCCGGTGTTGGTCTCCACCCCCGGCACCTTGACCCGGTTGGGGTGACCGTTGAGCGGGGAGAGCGGTTGCGCGAAGGAGGCGAGCTCGGCCCGCGGGAAGAATCCGCAGGACGCCAGCGTGGAGTACAACGCGGCGGCGCAGTGGCCCTTGCTGAGGACGAAGCGGTCGCGGTCCGGATCGTCCGGCTGGGCCGGATCCATCTGCAGCGCATACCAGTACGCGGTCACGAGGATGTCGGTGACCGAGAGGTCTCCACCGATGTGGCCGAGTCCGGCTCCCTGGATGGTCGTGACGATGTCGCGGCGCACCGCGGTCGCCACGGCCGCGAGCCTGGATCGCAGGTCGTCGCCGGCCAGCGTGCGGTTGAGGGCTGTCGCCTCTGCGTATGCGGCGGCGACCGGCTCGTCCACGCTGAGCACCGTGGCGGTGGCGGTCGTGGTCACGCCCTCTCCTCGGTGAGCTCGGCCATGGCGCTGTACAGCGCCTTCTTGGCAATGCGCTGGGCGAGCAGGGCGTCCTGCGCGTCCTGGGCCTCGCGGAGGGCGTCGTGGTCGAGCCTGACCAACGCACGGTGGAACCCGCGCATCGTCTCGATCCCGTCCTTCGCCGCCTGCACCGAGTCCTCACGGAAGGGGAACTGGTCCAGCTGCCAGACGCCCTCCCAGCCAGCCGTGTGCAAGGCGTGGAAGAACTCGAAGGTCTCCATCAGGTGGACGGAACCGACGACCATGTCGTCGTCCCAACCGCGGAAGTTGTCGTTGACGTCGATGGCGAACAGACGGTTGCGCGACAGGGCGAGCTTGGCGGCCTCGGCCGGGGACTCGCCACCGTAGAGCGAGTGCCCGAAGTCGAGCAGGATGCCCACGTTGTCGCGATCCATCTCCTCGATCGCCAGCAGTGTGCGGGCACAGGATGAGAACACCATGCGGTTGCGCGGCTCGCGCGGCTTGTACTCGATGCAGAACTTCATGTCGGGGAAGTTGGTGGCCAGCTCGCGCACCGCCTCGACGGAGTAGGACCAGAGCTGTGCGTGGTCGGCCTGGAAGGGGTAGTCGACGCCGTCCTGCCCGGGCCACAGCTTGACGTAGTCACAGCCCAGTTCGGTGGCCAGCTCGGCGGCCCGGGACACCAGGTCGATCGCCTTCGAGCGCACCGCGGCGTCAGGGTTGGTGAAACCGCCCTTGACGTAGTCGCGGTTGTAGATCTCGGGGGTGACCGCGACGGCGCTGACACCGGCCTTGTCCAGCGCAGCCTTGATGTCGGCAGTGTCGACATCCTTGGGCGCGAACGGCCAGTTGAGGTCCACGACGGACAGCGAGCCCACCTGGCCCGCCTTCTCGATCGCCTCGAGTGTCGTGACGGGATCGGCGTAGCCCTCCGTCGCGTAACGGTCCACATAGCTGGCGAAGTGCCAGATGCCGGCCCCGTACCGAGGTTCCTGAATATCTATGCGCTCTTGATCGGACATGCACACATGTTGCGGCCGCGTTGCGGCCATGTCAACGGTTTGGTCCGAATATTCCGTGACCGGGGTCACAATGGTGACGATTCGGACGCCGATCTTCGTAGCCGACGCCTTCTTGGACGCGTCGACCCGTCAGGACGGCCTCAGGGTTGAGCTGTCGCACCGGGACGGGACGGCGCCCGGAAGGCTGCGAGGAGTCCGACTGCGGACACGATGGCCCATACCCCTTCCAGCAGGAGGAATCCCCACTGGCGCTCGAGCACCGCCTCGACGGCGAGGACCGCGGAGCCGAGAAGGTTCAGCAGCAGGTAGGTGCGCGACTTCTGGTCCAGCACCCCTCGCTGGGCCAGGGCAAACCCGGCGAGCACGAGCAGCGATCCGACGACCTGGACGAACTGGCCCATGACGGCCTCCCTGGGGGGCGTCGTCTTGGCAGACCGGGTACGTCGCACTCGTCCGGGAGACGGCCGGCGGGCGGCCTCGGCCCCATCTTCCCACCCACCGACGGCGATCCCGCACACCGACCTGGGCCACGGGCCGCGGGCCGACTCGACGTCATACCCCTAGGGGTATATGCTGAGCCTTCCATCCCCACCCCCCAAGGAGTCATCCATGTGCAGTCCGGCCTCGTGTCAGCAGTGCGGCAAGACCACCTGGAGTGGTTGCGGCATGCATGTCGACCAGGTGTTCGCTCGCGTGCCGGCAGCCGACCGCTGCACGTGCGCCGCTGCTCCGAGCCAGCCGGCCCAGTGGTATCCCCGCAGCTCGACCACGCACGCGCGATGACCACGCGCGACCCTGGGGTCGACGTCGATGACGAGGAGGCCATGGGTCGCGTGCGTCAGCTCGTGGCTGATGCCCCGACCATGAACGGCGGCGCCACGGGCTCACCCGTCGCCGGGCCCCGTGCGACCTGGACCGTCCGGCACACGCTGGTCACCCTGGTCCTGACGCCGCTGCTGCTGATCGCCTTTCACTCGGCCGCTGGGTCCCCCGCCGGAGCCTTGGGAGCCGTCCTGCTCCTGGCTGCAGCGATGATGGCGGCCCTGACCTACGCGACGTACCTTCCGGGGTCGAGCCGGATCGGCGGCTCACCGTGCGCGGCGACGGCGTGGGCCCTTCCCATCGTGGCGCTGCTCGCGGTCGCCGCCACGGGCACGCCCGTCTTCGCAGTGGTGATCACTGGCGCAGGACTCTTCCAACGCCTGACCGGTACCGCCACCTGCCCACGCTGAGTGACTAGCGCAGCTCACCGGTCGCCGTGACGACCCCGTGGACACTACGGACTTCGACCTCACCTGGGAGGCCGCGCGGACCCGGTTGGGCGACCAGGGTCTGGGGACCGGTCATCGGCGCGACCAGACGGTAGGTGAAGGTCCTCCGCACGAGCTCGAAACCCTCCCTCCGCAGGAGCTCGGCCATGAGGAGCGCCTGCAAGGGGCCATGGACCACCAGTCCGGAGTAGCCCTCCTGTGCCGCCCACAGGTGGTCGTAGTGGATGCGGTGGGCGTTGTAGGTCAGCGCGGAGAAGCGGAACAGCAGCGCCTCGTCCGCGGTGAGCGTCAAGTGGGGCCGGGTGCGCCCGGGCCAGACTGCGTCAGCCAGGGAACCGGGTCTGTCCGGGAGTGCCTCACCGGGCTCTCGGTAGACGATGTCCTGCTCATCGACCACGCAGACCCTCCCGCCCTGCGCGTAGCGGTGCTGGACCGTCACGAACGTCAGCGGGCCCGAACGGCCGCTCTTCTGAGTCGTCCTGGTCACCTCGCTCGTGCGCGTCGTCGTGAGACCCAGGCGAAGCGGCCGGTCGGTGGTCACCCGACCTCCGGCAAACATCCGCCTTCGGCCCGGGCCGGGGGGTGCCGGTATGCCGCTGGTGGCGTGCCCATCTGGCCCCAGGTCGCGCTGCGGCCGTCGCTCGAGCAGATAGACCCAGTGCCACAGAGGAAAGAGGACATCGCCGGGTGGGGTCGTGTCGAGAACTCCGGCGAGCGCCACGGACGGCTCAATGCTCATGAGCTCGGTGCGGACGGCCACCTCCGCGTCGGCTGCCTCGGGATCTGGAGTCCCGATCGCCGGGCCGGGCTGGGTGGGCTCCGCGTGGTCAGCCACGACCGCACCTAGCCATGACCGACTCCGCCCTGGCGATCACGGGCGCATCGACCATCTGGCCGTCCACGGCCACCACCCCCGACATCTGCCCAGCCCCGAGCACCCTCTCCGCCCAGTCGATCTCGTCCTGGGTGGGAGTGAAGGCGGTGTTGACCGCCTCGACCTGCCGGGGATGCACGCACAGCTTGCCGGTGAAGCCGAGCTCACGCGCCAACGCAGCCTCCGCACCTGCGACCGACGGGTCCTCGACATCGGTCGTGACCCCCTCGACCGGCCCGGGCAGTCGGGCGGCCGCCGAGGCGAGCACGAGCGTCGAGCGCGCGAAGAGCAGGGCACGGTCCGACAGGGCACTGCCCGTGTTGGCCGCGAGATCGAGGTGACCGAAGGCGAGGCGGACCACTCCGGTCGCAGCGGCGAGCTCAGCGGAGCGTTGGACCCCGAGGGCCGTTTCGACGAGCGCGATCAATGGCACCGCTCCGGCCAGCCGCTGGTACGCCGCGACCATGGCAGCAGGGTCCTCGGCCATCGGCACGACAACAGCCAGCAGACCGGGAATCCCAGCCAGGGCAGCCAGGTCCGCGACATGCTCTGGCCTCGTGGTCCCGTTGACCCGAACCGCCGCACGGCCCGACCCCCTCAACCACGCTGCGACGGCCTCGCGCGCGTCGCCCTTGTCAGCGGGGAGCACGGCGTCCTCGAGGTCGACCACGACCAGGTCCGCGCCGGCTGACGCGGCCTTGGCGAACCGGTCCGGTCGGCTACCCGGGACGAACAACAGGCTGCGTGCGGCAGCGACGTCGACCAGGGTCACGGCGCGACGCTCCGGCGCCGGACCAGCTGGCGCGCTATGACGTTGCGCTGGATCTCGTTGGTGCCCTCACCGACGATCATCAGGGGTGCATCACGGAAGTACCGTTCGACATCGAACTCTGTCGAGTAGCCGTAACCGCCGTGGATCCGCATGGCGTTGAGCGCAATCTCCATGGCGGTCTCGGAGGCGAACAGCTTGGCCATCCCAGCCTCGAGGTCGGCACGCTCCCCAGCGTCATAGCGGCGGGCCGCGTGAAGGGTCAGCTGCCGGGCCGCCGTGAGATGCGTGGCCATGTCGGCCAGGTAGTTACCGATGGACTGGTGCTTCCAGATCGGCACCCCGAACGTCTCGCGCTCCTGGGCGTAGCGCAGGGAGTCCTCCAGGGCCGCTCTGGCCACGCCGAGGGCGCGGCCGGCGACCTGCAGGCGACCCACCTCCAGGCCCCTCATCATCTGCGCGAAGCCACGACCGGGTTCACGTCCCAGCACACTTGTGCCTGGGACGCGCAAGTCCTCGAACACGAGCTCGCAGCTCTCGACACCCTTGTAGCCGAGCTTGCCGAGGTCACGAGAGACAGTCAGGCCGGGCCCCTTCTCGACCAACAGCACCGAGATCCCGTGGTGCCTGGGCTCGGCCCGGGGGTTCGTCTTGCACAGGACGGCGATCAGATCGGCGTGCCGGGCGTTGGAGATCCACGTCTTGCTGCCGTTGACGACGTAGTCATCGCCGTCGCGGATCGCGACCGTGCGCATCGCCTGCAGGTCTGACCCACCCCCGGGCTCGGTCAACGCCATCGTCGCCCGCAGCTCCCCAGTGGCCATCCGTGGGAGGTACAGGTCCTGCTGCTCGGGGGTCCCGAAGTCGCGCAGCAGCTTGGCCACCACGGTGTGCCCACCCATGGCCCCGGCCAGGCTCATCCATCCGCGGGACAGCTCCTCCGTGACCAGGACGTAGCACGGGCTGCTGACGTAGGTCTCCCCCCAGGGCTCTGGGACGGCCAGCCCGAAGACACCGAGCTCCTTCATCGTCTCGATGAGCGCCTCGGGGTAGGTGTTGGCGTGCTCCAGCTCACGGACCACGGGTTTGACGTCGCGGTCCACGAAGGACCGGACGACCTTGACGATCGCGCTCTCGTCCTCGGACAGGCCTTCCACGAGCTACCTCTGCCTCTGCGCCACGGCGCGGTCGGTGGTGATCTGGTTCCGGCGGGACGCACTGTGCGTCGCGCCGTGGTCGAGCTGGTCGCGGAACACGTCGCCCGCGGTGGCCCAGGTGATGTCCTCGGGCGCGACGCCGCTTGCGGCAAGGCAGTCGGTCGCCTTGTCCAGGAGCTGACCTTCGCCAGCAGGGTTGTCAGGGGATCCCGGCGGGTGCACGAGAGTGGCCCGATGAGTGCCAGCGCTGGTCGACACGATGACCTCGACCTGCCCGTCGAGCAGGGCTCCGGATGACCCACTGGTCCCGCCCTCGTCCCGGGCCCCGGAGCCGACGTCGGCACCGGGTTCGACGCGGACGAGCGCCATCAGCCGGCGAACCTGCGGGTCCAGGACCCCACCGTCGGTGAAGGCGGCCAGGCCGGGCCGGTCCGTGAGCAGCGCCGCGCTCACCGCAAACTCCATGCTGAACTTCGCCTCGAGGCCCGTGCGCGGCTCGGCGTGGATCAAGGGCACCAAGGTCGCAGCCGGCGTCCGTACCGCAACCGAGGTGATCTCGGAAGGACGGACGCCGTCGTGGCGCAGCTGTCCCGCCGCCCCCATCGGCCGCTGCAGCGCATAGCAGCACGGGTGGAGCTTGACCGCGAGACCACCGGGGATCGCCGGCCCGCTGACCCGCACCGAATGCGACGCTCCCCCGAGCAGCTGCAGCCACTGGTCGAGTGCCGTCGGATCAGCGGTCGCCCCCGCGCCGGCCAACCGAGCGGCGCGGACCCCGGCATGGGCAGCGAAGCCCACCTGGAGCGACTTGGCGTCCGTGCCGAAGCTGCGCTGCACGCCACCACCGGCGGGGACGGCCAGCGCCATGGCCCGGACCAGGCCGTCCTCATCGAGTCCCAGAGCGACACCGGCGGTCACTGCCGCTCCGATCGCTCCGGCGGTCGTGGTCGCATGCCAGCCCGCGGAGTAGTGGCGCCACCCGAGGGCAGTCCCGATCCGGGCCATGACGCCGGCTCCGGCCAGGTAGCTGCGCGCGCAGCCTCCGAGGGCAGCGGCCACCGGGACGCACACGGTGCTGATGTGGGTGGTCGAGGGCAGGTGGAGGTCGTCGAAGTCCAGCACGTGGCAAGCCGTCGCCCAGCGGGCCTCCTCCGCCAGGCTCGCGACCGTGCGAAGGATGGCCTCGCTTCGGGCGGCGAGGCCCACGGAGACGGTGTCGAGCAGGGCGCGGGAGGCCAGGGCCTGGTCGTCGGCTGTCGGGACGAGACCGACGGCCCACTCGGCCAGGGCGTGCGCGAGCGGCGGTCGGAGCGCGACGGAGGTCATGTCGCCTCCAGGTCGGAGCCGAGCCCGAGCTCGGCGAGGATGCGTTCCGTGTGCTCGCCCACTGCTGGCACCGGGCCGAGGAACGGCTCCTGACCATCGAGGGCTCCCGGCGGACGCAGGACCCGGATCGGCCCGGCCGGCGTGCCGACCTCGCGCCACCGGTCCCGTGCAGCCAGTTGTTCGTGGTCCACCAGGCCCCGAACGTCGCGCAGTTGCGCCGAGGCTATGCCGACGTCGTCGAGGTGGCGGGCGACCTCCTCGGCGGAGCGACTCGCGAACGCTGCCACGATGTCGGCGGTCAGCTCGTCGCCGTGCGCGACGCGCAGGCTGTTGCCGGCATACCGCGGATCGAGGGCCAGCTCGGGCCTGGCCAGGACCTCGGTGCAGAAGGTGGCCCACTCACGTTCATTCTGGATACCGAGGAACACGACACCGTCTGCGCACGAGAACGGTCCGTAGGGTGCGATCGCGGCATGGGTTGCCCCGGTGCGCGCCGGGTCCTGGCCGCCATAGGCTCCGTAGTACATCGGGAAGCCCATCCACTCCGCGAGCGCTTCGAGCATCGACACCTCGATGGTGGCGCCCTCGCCGGTGGTGGCCCGCCGCAGCAGGGCTGCGAGCACGCCGGTGTAGGCGTACATGCCGGCGGCGATGTCTGCGACCGAGATGCCCACCTTCGACGGCTCGTCCGGTGTCCCGGTGATGGACACCAGGCCGGCCTCACACTGCACGAGCAGGTCGTAGGCCTTGCGGTTCGTGTAGGGGCCACCCTCTCCGTAGCCACTGATGGACACGTGGACCAGCTCGGGCCGTGCTGCGCGCAGGGCGGCGGCACCGAAGCCGAGGCGGTCCATCGCCCCGGGGGCGAGGTTCTGGACCACGACGTCTGCCCGGCTCACCAGGGCACGCAGAGCCGCGACTCCCGGCTCCGACTTGAGGTCGAGGGCGATGGACTCCTTGGAGCGGTTCAGCCAGACGAAGTGGGACGACATCCCCTGCACCGTCTCGTCGTAGCCCCGGGCGAAGTCACCGCCGTCAGGACGCTCGACCTTGATCACCCGCGCCCCCAGGTCGGCGAGCTGTCGGGTCGCGAACGGCGCTGCGACCGCCTGCTCGACGGACACCACGGTCACACCTTCGAGGGGCAGCACGCTGGGGATCTCCTTCGCGGTGGGTCTGGTGGGGGTGGTCGCCGGGTGCCGATCAGGAGTTCTGCTCGACCCATCGGTGGATGTCGGTGTGGTCGGCGTCCGGGGGCAGCTCCTGCAGCGCCCGCTCCCACAGCGCCAGGGTGGCCGCCGAGTGCTCGGCGACGACCCCGGTCGAGCGACCCAGCCCCACGGCGATGCGGGTGTCCTTGACCAGGAGGCTCATGAGGAAGCCTGAGGTGAACGTGCGGGGCAGCACGTAGCGTGGCCACTTGGTCATGGTGGACCAGCTGCGGCCGCTCGAGCCGTTGATCGCATCCATCATGACCTCGGGGTCGAGGCCGAACTTGGTGCCGATGACGAGCGCCTCACTGCTGGCGAGCAAGTGGGAGGCCGACAGCAGGTTGTTGAGGGCCTTGAGCGCGTGCCCGGCACCGATCGGGCCGGCGTACACGACGTGCCCACCCATGACGGCCAACATCTCCCGGGACTGCGCGACCCACTCCTCGGGACCGCCGGCCATGATGGTCAGGCTCCCGTCACGGGCGGCGGGCACGCCACCGGACACGGGTGCGTCGATCATCCTCACGCCGCGTCGTTCGGCCTCGACAGCCATTCGCTGGGTCTCCTCCGGCTCGGAGGACCCCATGTCGACGAGCAGGCTGCCCTTCGCCATGGCGTCGAGCAGGCCGTCGTCGATGAGCACCGACGCCACGACGGCGGAGTTGGGCAGCATCAGGACCAGCACACTCGCGCCCTTGGCGGCAGCCTCGAGCGAGGGCGCGCGGCTGTAGCCGTCCTGACCGTCCAGCACGGCTCCCCCATCGGGCGAGGCGTCATACCCCTGGACGTGGAATCCCGCCTGCAGCAGGCGCTGCGCCATGGGCGCACCCATGTTGCCCACGCCGACGAACCCGACGGTGTCTCCAGGGCGAATGCCCCCCTCGGCGTCGCTCATGACGCCTCACCCGGTTCTGCCGCCTGCTCCGCCGACGCGAAGTCCTCGTCGCTGACCTCGTCGAGCCACTCCGTCTGGCCCATGGACACCGCGACGTGGACGAGAAACGCATCGTCCGACGCGCCGTGCCAGTGCTCCTCACCCGGCGGCGTCCAGACCGTGTCACCCCGACGGACGTGGTACGCCTCGCCCTCCCGGTCCGCGACCCAGCCTTCACCCGAGGACACGTGGATGACCTGGCCGCCCTCGTGGCGGTGCCAGTGTGTGCGTCCCCGGGGTGCGAAGTAGACCGTGTTCATGGTGACTCCGTCCTCTGTCGGCATCAGCGGGTCTCCCCAGACCTCGCCGGTGAACGTCCCTCCGCGCTTCTCGGCGCGGGCGCCCTCGGCGCGACCCTTGATGTGCTTCATGTCTACTCCTCCGTGGTGGTGGTCGTACTGGTCATGGTGGGGCCGGGTGTCACGGCACCTCGGTGCCGTCGGCCTCCAGCGACGCGAGCGCGTCCTCGGCGATGCGGAAGGACTCCAGCGCGGCAGGCACCCCGGCATAGATGGCGGTCTGCAGGAGCACCTCCTGGATCTCGGACCGGGTGAGGCCGTTGGTCACGGCACCCTTGACATGCACGCCGAGCTCGTGGTGCCGGTTGAGCACCGTGATCATGGCGAGGTTCGCGATGCTCCGGCTGCGGCGGTCCAGCCCCTCTCGGGTCCACACCGCGCCCCAGCAGTACTCGGTGACCAGGTCCTGCATCGGACGGCTGAACTCGCTGACGTTGTCCATGGAGCGTTGGACGTGGGCTTCGCCGAGGACCTTCTTGCGCATGGCCAGGCCGGCGTCGTAGACGGTCGAGTGCTGATCGGGTGTGGTGGTCATGGTGGTGGGTCTCCTTGGTGGTCCAGCGACGATGGTGGTTGGGGTGGTGGCGAGGGAGTGCCTCAGGGCGGGGTCTCGGCGGCGCTCGCACCGTCCTGAAGGCGCACCCCGCCCACGAGGTCGCCGAGTGCATCGACGACACGGTTGCTGATCTGATCTCCGTAGCCGCGCTGCAGCGCGATCCCGAAGGCGGCGACCGGGCCTGAGGCGTGCAGGCTGGGGGCGCCGAGCTGAGCCAGGTGCTCCACGTACAGCAGGACGTCCTTCATCATCAGGCGTGAGCTGAGCCCGCCTTCGAGATAGTCGCCCCGGACGATGCTCGGGAAGCGGTGCTCGGTCGCCCAGTTCGCGCCACTGGACGCGTTGATGACCTCGAGGACCTGCGCGACGTCCAGTCCCGCGACCCGGGCGGCAAGCAGCACCTCGCTGCTCGCCGCAAGGTTGACGGCATTGAGGAAGTTGTTGAGCAGCTTGGTCGAGTGCCCGGCGCCGGGGCCGCCCATGTGGAAGATCGCGGCGGCGAGCGGGGCCAACGTCGGCCGCACCCGGTCGAGCACTTCGCCATCGCCTCCGACCATGAGGGTGAGGGTCCCCTTCGCGGCCGCGGCGGCGCCTCCGGAGACACCGGCGTCGAGAAGGTGCACCCCCACCTCGGCCAGCGCGGCGTGCAGTCGCCGGGTCGAGTCAGGGGCGGCCGTGCTGAGGTCGACGACCACCTGCCCCTTCCGGGCAGAAGCCAGAAGGCCGTCGCGTCCCAGGACGACCTGTTCGACGACGGTGCTGTCCGGGAGCGAGAGCAGCACGTGGTCGGCGCCCTCGGACACCTCGCGGACGGAGCCGGCGGGGCGTACGCGGGCTGCTTCCGCAGCCCCGGGCTCAGGGTCATGGCCGAGGACGTCGTAGCCGGCGTCCAGCAGCTGGCCGGCCATCCGGCGGCCCATGTTGCCGAGACCGACGAAACCGATGGTTGTGGTGCTCATCGGACACCCCCCTCTGACACGACCCGGGCGGCTGCGTCGACGGGCCCCGGATCCCAGGCGCCCGCCCCACCACCGGGGCGGACCGTGTTCACCCACGCGGCACCGCCATCGACGGAGACGACCTCGCCGGTCACGTAGGACGCCGCGTCGCTGAGGAGGAAGGCCACCACTTCGGCCACCTCGTCCGGAGTGCCCGTGCGCCTCTGCGGCACCGTGGTGCCGCGCAGCGCCATGTCGTCTGCTCCGCCCGAAGCCGCTGCCGCCTGGGCGAAGAGACCGGTGGGGACGAGCCCGGGTGCTACCGCGTTGACCCGGACCCCTTGCGGCGCACCGAACATCGCCGCGCCCCGCAGCAGACCCACGGTCGCGTGCTTGGAGGTCTGGTAGGGGAGCAAGTCGTGGCTGCCACGAAGGCTCGCGATCGAAGCGGACAGCACCACAGCGCCACCACTGGACTGCGCGGCATACTGCCGGAGGGCGCCGCGCAGACCCAGGAACGTACCGCGCACGTTGACTGCCATGACGCGGTCGAAGTCGGCCACGTCGATCTCCGTGATGTGCTCGAAGGTGCCGACGATCCCGGCATTGAGGTGGTGCAGGTCGATGCGACCGAACTCGGTGACCGCAGCGTCCAGGTAGCGCTCGACGTCCTCCTCGAGCGCCACGTCGGCCATGACGGCGAGCGAGTCCCCGGGGAGCTCGCCGGCCACGCGCTCGGCTGCCACTCCGTCGATGTCGACGACGACGACCCGCGCCCCCCGGGTCGAGAGACACCGCGCGGTGGCGGCACCGATGCCACTACCGGCTCCGGTGACGACGGCCACCCGCTGGGACAGGTCCCAGGCACCGGGGGCGGCCCTCCCTTCCTGGTGGTTCGCGATGTCCACGTCGCTCACCCGACCCGGACCCCGAAGCCGGGATCGCCCTCATCCAGCGGCGTGAACCGTTCCAGGACAAGGGGGTCGTGGCCGGCGACGTAGGCCGTGTCGCGGATGCGGGCCAGCTGGCTCACGGTGTCGAAGGCCGCATACATGCGGGGGAGGTCGGCGACCATGAGGAAGGGCCGGTCCAGGTCGACCTCGTCGTAGTAGTGCACGGCGTCGGAGGTGAGCAGGACGGGCCCACCTTCGCCCTCGACCGTGACGATGAGCTGCCCTGGAGTGTGGCCGCCCACCTCGAGGACGCTGATCCCCGGCGCGACGTCGTGTGACCCGGACACGCGGACCACCCGGTGCTCGTCGTGGTCGAGGCGCGCGAGCAGCTCGATGTCCGCCCATTCGGCGCTGTGCCCGAACTGGAACCGTCGGGCCAGCGGGCTGGTCCAGAAGTCGAGCTCGATCCCCGACATCACGACCTTCGCGCGCGGAAACAGCTCGACATGACCGGTGTGGTCGTAGTGCCCGTGGGTCACGACCACCGTCTCGACCTCGTCGGGGTCCACCCCGATCCGGGCCAGCCCCTCCGGAACCGGGCAGGTCATGGTCCGTCCCCGGGGCGTTCCCACCTCCGGCGTGAAGCCGGTGTCGACCACCACGGTTCGGCCCTGACCCCTGATGACCCAGAAGAAGTAGTCCATGACGAGGTCGTGGTCGGGAACCTGGTAGGTGTGGAAGTTCAGGTAGACCTGCGAGGCCGTGGTGGTCCGCGTCGCGTACCTGACGGCACTGACCTCATAGCCGTGCGCCACGGTCGTCCTCCTTGTCCTGGGTCGTCCTGTCGATGGATTCGCCCGTTGGCCGGGGTTCGGCTCCTTCGGTCGGGGCCGGGCGAGCCCTTCCACCGCCGAATCGGGAGCGCAGGGAGGAGGCGTAGCGGTGGAGCCCACCGGGACGCAGGACCCCGAGGAGCCCCTGCGGGATCAGCAGGATCGCCAGCATCAGGATCAGGCCGTAGAGGAGTGCGGCGATCCCCGGCAGGGATCCGAACTGGACGTTGACCTCGGCCACCACGGGTTGCAGGACGAACTCTCCCGCGACACCACCGAGCAGCACGCCGGCACCACCCAGGATGCCCGCGACCACTGGGTCAAGGCTGTTGTGGATGCCGAATGCGGTCTCGGCATCCATCAGCTTGTAGGTCGCCAGGTAGGCCACGCCAGCCATGGCAGCCATGGCGGCACTGATGGCCATGGCCGTCACCTTGAGCGCCAGCACGCGGATGCCCAGCGCTGCGGCAGACTCCTCGTCGTCTCGGATCGCGCGCAGCAGCAGCCCCAGTCGTGACCGCCCCACGCCCCACAGGACGAGTGTCGCGATGAGCGACACCGCCACGGCCAGGTAGTAGTAGGCGACCTGGTTGTCGAACTGGAGCATGAGAAGGTCGGTGCCCGGTTGGAACGAGATGCTGAGGCCGTACTGGCCACCGGTGTAGTCGGCGAAGAAGCGCACCAGCTCGAAGAGCGACACCGTGAGCAGGAAGGTCACGAGTGAGAAGTAGTGGCCACGGATGCGCAGGGTGACGTAGCCGATCGCGGCCGCGAAGGCCGCCGTGACCGCCACACCGACGAACAGGCCGAACAGGAGCGGGATGTGCCACCTCTGCTCGATGATGCCGGCGGTGTAGGCCCCGACGCCGAAGAAGGCGAGCTGGGCGAGCGACCACTGACCGGCATACCCGGCGAGCAGGTTCCAGCTCTGCGCCACCGCGGACAGCAGCAGTGCGAAGGTCAGGACTCGAATCCAGAAGATGTTGTCGCCCAGCGCGAAGCCGGCCGTCAGGACCGCCAGGAGGGCGACGCCGAGGGTGATCCGCTGCCACCTCATATCCGCCCCTTCCCGAGCACGCCCCGTGGCCGGACGAGCAGCACGAGCAGCACGAGCAGGAAGAGAGCGGTGTTGGTCAGGGCCGAGCTCCAGTAGACGGTCACACTCGTCAGCACCAGCGCCACCACGAGAGAGGCGATCGCACCCCCGACGAGGTCGCCAAGACCACCGAGGATCACGATCGCGAAGGCGATGATGGCGAACGACAGCCCGCTGTCCGGGCCGAACGTGACGTAGGTGGCGATGACTCCACCCGCGGCTCCGGCGAGTGCCGCGCCCATGGTGAACGCCAGCAGCGAGATCCGTCGGTCGTTGATACCGCACAGGCGCACGGACGTCCGGTCATCGGTGACCGCCTTGACCGCCTTGCCGATCGTGGTGCGGTTCAACAGGTAGAGGGTCGCGCCACCAAGCAGGAGCGCGATCGCGAAGGCGATCAGCTGCGAGATGCGGACCGGCAGTCCGAGGATGTTGATGGTGCCGTAGTCGAGCTTCACCGTGCGAAAGTCGGAGCCGGCGATCGCGAGGATGGCGCTGACGACCACGCTCGAGAACCCGATGAGCGCGAACATGCGCACCAGCGGGCTCTCGACCGTGAAGCGCAGATAGCCGGCGTAGAGCCCCGCACCGAGGGCCCCGACGAGAACCATGTCGACGAAGACCAACAACCACGGGCTGATCCCGGTGGCATCGTGGATGAAGAACGTGGCGTAGGACCCCAGGATGATCAGGGCACCGTGCGCGAAGTTCACGATGTCGAGGACTCCGAAGATGATGTTCAGGCCCAGGGACAGCACGAAGTAGACGGCTGCCAGCAGGACCGAGGACACGAGGACTTGCAGGAGGACCGTCATGTCAGGCCTTTCCACGGGTCGTGGGGGTCGGGGAGCCGTTGCCGAGGTAGATCTCGGCCAGGTCACCCGGGCGGTCACGGAACTCCGCGGCCGGACCGGTGTGCACGACCGACCCCTCGTGCAGAACCACGAGCCGGTCGGCGATCCCGAGCACGCGCCCCACCTCCTGCTCCACGAGCAGCACGCTGACGCCACGTTCGAGCAGCGGAGGCAGGGCGCGGTAGATCTCCTCGACGATGATGGGTGCCAGACCGAGGGACGGCTCATCGATCAGGAGGCACGTCGGCCGCCCCATGAGGGCGCGACCGACGGCCACCATCTGCTGCTCGCCACCGCTGAGCACCCTCGCGGTACGACCGAGGATGGCCCGCAGTGCCGGGAAGAGGCTCAGGACCTCCTCCTGTCGGTCGCGGCGCTCGACCCGGGACGCGTGGTACGCCCCCAGCATGAGGTTGTCCTCGACCGACAGGGAGGTGAACAGCCGTCGCCCCTCCTGGACCATCGCGATGCCGAGCCGGGCCCGCTCGTCGGCGGGGAGCTGCCCGATGTCGGACCCCTCCCACCGCACCCGGCCTGCCCTGAGCGGGATCACCCCGGCCAGCGCCCGCAACAGGGTCGACTTTCCGGCTCCGTTCGGGCCCACGACCCCCACGAGCTCGCCGCGGGCGACCTCGATGTCGAGGTCGTCGACGGCGACCAGGTCGCCGTAGCCGGCGGTGACGCCCTCTCCGGTCAGCAGTGGCATCGCAGCAGTCCCCTACTTCTTGAAGGGGATCGGCTTGGCGCTGGCGATCTTGGCGGGCGCCACGGTCACCGGCTTGCCGTCCTGCCACTGGACGATCGCGGGCGTGGTGTCCTTGAGCATTCCCGTCGAGTCGAACGAGACCTTGCCGGCCGCCAGCATGGTCGCCGGTCCTTCGGTGATGTTCACCTTGGACAAGGCGTCACGGACGTCCTGGGGCTTCTTGGACTTCGCCTGCTCGAGCGCCGTGGCGATGATGTGGATGGCCGCACAGTCCTCGCCCGCCTCCTGCCCGGGGAACGGGAACTCGGGGTAGGCCGCGGTGAACTGCTCGGCGAACGTCTTCGCGGCCTCACCCGGCATGTCCCAGTTCCACCCGGCACTCGAGAACGTGCCGTTGGCTGCCTCGCCGATGGTCTTGGCGTAGTCGGTGGCCACGAACCCCGACCCCGCGCCGAGCAGCGGACCGGTGTAGCCCTGCTCCTTGAACGCCTTCTGCAGCAGGGCCATGTCGGACAGGGAGCCCTGGACGAAGATCAGGTCGGGCTTGGAGGCGAGGATCTTGATCGCGAGACTGTTGCCCTCGGTCAGGCCGGGGGTGAAGAACTCCTTGACCGGGACCTTGACTCCGAGGGAGGTCAGCCGGTCGGCCGCACCGTTGGCAGAGACGGTTGCCGCCGAGGTGTTGTCCGCCGTCACCGCCGCCGTCGTGACGTCATAGCCCGACTCCTTGGCGAGCTCGAGCACGGAGTCGACAGCCTGGGCTCCCATCGTCTTCGCGCCCGCAGGCAACTTGAAGATGTACTTGTAGTTGCGCTCGACGATGTTGTCGGCGAAGGACTCGGTGACCATGGGCACCTTGGCCTGCTCGGCGACGGTGCTCGCGGCAAGGGTGTAGGAGCTCGCCCACGCGCCGATCACTGCCGACAGGTCACCCTGCCCGATCATGCTCTGGAGCTGGTTGGCGACCTGAGCGGGCGCTGCCGCGCCCGTGTCCTTGACGACCAGCTCGATCTTCGCGCCGCCGAGGGCCTTGATGCCTCCAGCGTCGTTGATGTTCTTGGTGCACAGCTCCGCACCCAGCCTGGCCTGCTTTCCGTTGTCTGCGAAGGGCCCAGAGAGCGGCTCGAGCAGGCCCACCTTCACGGGGTCAGCCCCGCCGGTCCCGCCATTGGCGTTGTCACCTCCTCCACACGCGGCGAGGAGCCCGACGGCGACACATGCGGCGGCGATGGAGGTGCTTCTGCGAGCGGTGGTCCTCATCATCATGCGGTTCACTTCCTTGTGACGGTGCTGTGGATGGGGTGCGGGAGATCGCTGGGGCGCGTCACGCTGCGCCCCCGAAGCCGAGGTACGCCTCCTTGACGCGGTCGCTGGAGAGCACCTCGTCGACGTCTCCGTGGGCGATGACGCTGCCCTTCTCGAAGACGACGAGACTGGTGGCGAGCTGGCGCAGAGCGCGCAGCACGTGTTCGACGAGGACGAGCTGGATGCCGTCCGCGTCGAGGCCGCGGAGGATGGTCACCAGCTCGCCTATCTCGGTGTCGCTGAGCCCCTCGAAGACCTCGTCGAGGAGGACGAGTCGAGGTTCGATCGCCATGGCGCGGGCGACTTCGAGCTTCTTTCGGGCCGCGAGGGGTAGCGAGCCGGCGTTCTGTCCGGCGATGTCGGCCAGTCCCATCCGCTCCAGCAGCTGCTCGACCGCGCCTGCCTCGCTGCGTCGGCTGCGCGCCCGGCTGGCGAGTCGGGCCACGAGGACGTTCTCGCGTACGGTCATGTCGCTGAACGGTCGTGGCACCTGGAAGGTGCGCGCGACACCTGACCGCGCAACGGCGGTCGCGTGGGTGCGGACCAGTCGCTTGCCCAGGACGGCCACGCTCCCGGAAGTCGGGCGCCGGGCGCCGGCAATGACACTCAGGCAGGTCGACTTGCCCGCGCCGTTGGGCCCGATGATCCCGGTGATACCTGCGCCGGCATCCAGGTGGAGCGTCACGTCGTCGAGGGCCTTCACCCCGCCGAATGCCACGGTGACCGCGTCGAGCGCGACGAGCGAGCTCACGGCTGGCTTCCGTCGATCAGGCTGTCGAGCACGGGGGTGACGAAGGAGTGGAACGTCACGGGGTCCTCGGACATCGGGAAGTGCCCTGACCCTCGCATCTCGACCAGCTCTCCCCCCAGGCGGGTGGCTGCCTCGCGGCTCATCTCGGTGGTGGCCGAGTAGTCGTACTCCCCGCTGAACACCCAGAGCGGACAGGTCGCGGGCTCGAGCTCGGCCGAGTGCTTCGGGAAGTCCCGGGAGTAGAACGCGGTGTCACCCTGGTAGACGCCAGGGCCGGACTGCGCATAGCCCCAGAGGGTGAGCTCGCGCGGACGACTCGGGGCGGATGGCGCGATGAGCCCCCCGACCCAGCTGGTCAGGAACTGGCTGTGGTCGACGCCGGCGTAGTTGGTCCACGGCACGAACCTGCCGGGGTTGCCCAGACCGCCTTCGAGGGCCAGGACACCGCGGAACTCCTCCCCGTGCCGACTCGCCAGGTACAAGGAGATCGCCCCGCCCATCGAACAGCCCATGAGGACCGGTCGCTCGAGCTCGAGCGCGTGGGAGAAGGCAAGGACCAGCTCGGCATACGTCGTGGTGTCCAGGGCGTAGCGAGTCGTGGCCCAGTCCTCCGGCGGGTCGGACCGCCCGTGCCACGGGAGGTCGAACGCGATGAAGCGGAAGCGCGATGTCAGGTCTTCGTCCTCCATGAGGTACCGGAACTGCCGCGAGTCGGCGCCGGCCGTGTGCAGGCAGAGCACCGGCTGTCCCGCGCCCGCGCTCTCGAAGTAGAGCCGGCGGGACACGCCACCGACCTGCACCGTGAGGTAGCCGCCGGAGATCGGGCTGCGCGCGTCCGGATGGGGCGCCGGGTCGGGGTTGCGTACCGCCCGGGGTCCCCGAACCTCGGCGCGCAGCGCCTCGAGGGTGCGGTCCACCACAGCGGCATGGGCTGCCCAGGCGACGAGGTCGCCTCCGATCGGTGCACCGCCCAACGTCGCGACCATCGACTGTGCGCTGGTGTACCCCCGTGGGGGCGGCTCGGCGCAGAACCGGTTCCAGGCCTCCGCGTCGAGGGTGTAGGTGAAGTTCGGCACGGATGCGTCATCCAACGGGCCGGTGGTGACACGGTCCTCCTCGACGAGGACGGTGAAGGCCTCGGCCGCCACCTGCACCGTGAACCGGCACCCGGACGTGGGGGCCAGCCCCGACGTGCTGAGCTCGCCCATCGATTCGGAGGCGTGACTGATCGTGGTCATGCTGGTCTCCTTGCCGTTCAGCCGACGGTGAATGGGTCGCGGGTGGCGCCTTCGGTCTCTATCCAGACCGCCTTGGGCGTGAGGAACTCGCGCAGGCCCTCGATGCCGTTCTCGCGCCCGTGGCCACTGCGGCCGACGCCACCGAAGGGCATCGTCGGACCCATGGTGCGGTAGGCGTTGATCCAGACGGTGCCTGCGCGCAACTGCTTCGCTGCCGTGAAGGCGCGGCGCAGGTCACGGGTCCACACCCCGGCCGCCAGTCCGTAGGGGGAGTTGTTGGCGACGGCATACGCCTCCTCGTCGGTCTCGAACTTCTGACAGGCGAGGACGGGTCCGAAGATCTCCTCGCACCACACGGGGTGCGCGTCGTCCACGTCCACCATCACGGTCGGAGTGAAGAACCAACCGCCGAGCTCGTGGGGCACGCCACCATGGCGGATCTCGATGCCCTGGTCACGCGCCAGGTCGCAGTAGTGCGAGACCTTGCTGAACTGGACCTCGCTGGCGAGGGGCCCCACATCCGTGGCGCGATCCCGTGGATCCCCGAGCCGGATGGCGGCGGCGCGCTCGCACACCCTGTCGATGACCTCCTCGTACAGGGAGGCATGGATCAGGGCGCGGGAGCCCGCGATGCAGGTCTGTCCGCCAGCCGCGAAGATCCCGGACACCAGTCCGTTGACGGCAGCCTCGACATCAGCATCCGCGAAGACGATGTTGGCCGACTTCCCACCCAGCTCCAGGGCGACGTCGGCGAGGTTGGCTCCCGCGCTCTGGGCGACCAGGGCACCCACGCGGTCCGATCCCGTGAAGGTGACCTTGTCCACCAGGGGCGACCCCACGAGCCACTGCCCCACCTCCGGGCGGCTGCCCGCCACGGTGTTGAAGACACCGTCCGGCAGGCCGGCCTCCTCCAGGAGGCGCGCGAAGCGCAGGATCGAGACCGGGGCCACCTCGGACGGCTTCGCCACGAACGTGCAGCCGGCGGCGAGCGCCGGGGCGAGCTTGAAGGTCAGCAGGAACAGGGGCGAGTTCCAGGGCAGGATCGCCGCGACCACGCCGACGGGTTCCTCGACGACGTACCCGAAGAAGTTGGGCTTGCCCGTGTTGGCGACCCGACCCTCGAGCCCTTCGGCGAGGTGTGCGAAGTGGCGGTACCAGGCCGGAAGGGCGCTGATCTGGCCGTGGACCTCACGGATCCCCTTGCCGTTGTCCCGGCTCTCGGCCTGGGCGAGCTCCTCCGCGTCGCGCTCGATCAGGTCGGCGATCCGCTCGAGTACGGCGGCACGCTCACTGACCTGGAGCCTCGGCCACGGGCCTGAGTCGAAGGCTTCACGGGCGGCCGACAGGGCATCCTTGACGTCCTGCTCACGTGCTTCGGGAACGTTCGCCCAGGGCTCACGCGTGAAGGGGTCGAGATCCGGGAAGGTACTCGTCCCGGATCGCCACTCACTCCCGATCCGCAGTGATTCAGTGACCGTCACTCTGTTCCCCTTCCGGGTTCGCCAGCGTCTTTGCCAACTAAATATAAAAAATATAGTGCGTGGTGACAGAGCGCAAGGGGCTACCCGGAATTGTTTGGTTTGAGGTGGAGCAGGGTGGGCAAACGAGTAAGAGCGTTGTCCCTCAGTCGTTTTCGAGGGGAGCCAGGTGCTGGTCCAGCAACCTGCCGGCCGTCAGGACGTGCGAGGCCATGGCCTCGCGGGCACGCTCGGAGTCTCCGACGGTGAGGGCAGCAAGCACGCCCTGGTGGTCGCGGATGGTCGAATCCGGCCATCCCTCGATGGCGGCATAGAAGCGCCTCGGGGCGTAGACGAGCGTCGCGCCGAGCAGCCAGTGGATCTTGGGCGCCTGGGCCGAGCGGTAGATCAACCGGTGGAACTGGAAGTTGAGCGACTCGACCTCGTCCAGGTCGCCACGGTGTGCCGCCTGCTCGAGCTGAGCCTGCAGGCTCTCCAGCTGGGCGAGGTCCGCCGCGCCCAGCATGGTGGCCGTGCGCGCGGCCAACTCGCCGGCGAGCAGTGCCTGCGCGTCAAAGGTATCCCGCACATCCTTGCGGGACAGGGGCGAGACGACGAACCCGCGGCGCGGGACCCCGCGGACGAAACCTTCGCTCTGCAGGATCAGCAGACCCTCGCGAGCCGGCGTGTTGGAGATCCCGAGCTCCTCGGCCACGGCCTCGGAACGGATGAAGCTCCCGGCCTTGAGCTGGCCGGTGATGATGAGCTCCCGAACGTGCGTCGCCGCCTCGTCACTCAGCCGCGGACGCGCACGAACGCGCGTTGACGCCTCGGTGCTTGCGGTTGTCACAGCAGGGACTCTAGCCCCGGGCGGGCCGGAACTGCTCCCGCGCGGTGGTCGCGAGCCGCCTCGGGCCGTCCCGTCACGAGGTGAGACTGCGTCGCATGACCAGCCGAGGAAGCTTGGACGCGAACGCATCGGTCGTGCCCACGACCTCGAAGCCCGCTCGCTCGAACATCGCCCGGGTACCGACGAAGGCCATGGTCGTATCCATCCGACCTTCGGGGTCGACGGGGTGGGCCTCCACCGCCGGCGCGCCCCGTGACGCGGCATACGCCACCGCACCCTCGATCAGACGCGAGGTGACTCCCTTCCTGCGGTGTCCCCCGCGGACGACGACACAGACGATGCTCCAGACCGGCACGTCGTCGACGGGGCGGATGAGCCTGGACCCGGCCAGGCGTGGGATCTCGGACCGAGGACCGACGTTGCACCAACCCACGGGCGTGCCGTCGAGATAGGTGACGACGCCCGGTGGGTGCTCGCGCTCGCAGAGCCGCCGCATCGCCCGCTCTCGGTCACCTCCACCGAGCTCGTCGATGTCGGTGCTGCGCAGGCGATGTGACAGGCACCAGCAGTGCGTGGTCCGGCGGTTGGGGTTGATGACGTCGGCGAAGTCGTCGAAACGATCGGGCGTCAGCGGATGCGTCTCCCAGGTCATGTCCCCATCGAAGCACCGCCAGTGACGAGGCGCTTCGCCCGAAACGTCACTGGGGACGGTCGTGGTTGGCAGGGTGCCGATCTCGACCTGTCGAACTGCCCCGCCAAGTGGTAGACATCGAAGTGACCCCGCTGGGGTCATCGGACGCCGCGGTCCAGGTGCGCGATGGCGCCCGCATCGGTGCGAGCCAACCAGAGAGGTGGCGTCGATGACCGACGCAGCCAGTCCATCAGCGGTCCCCGCGTCCGACCAGTTCGACGTCATCGTGATCGGCGGGGGGTCCGCAGGCGCGGTCATCGCCGCCCGCCTCACCGAGGATCCTTCGGTCCGCGTCGCGCTGGTGGAGGCGGGCGGAGCCCCGCCCGCCCGCGAACAGATGCCGGCCGCGGTTGCGTCCCTGCAGCTCGACCCTGAGGTCGACTGGATGTACACCGGTGATCCGGGGGGTGCCGGCAAGGGCCTGACCGACAACCGGATGATGGTTCCGCGAGGCAAGATGCTCGGCGGCTCGTCGGGGCTGAACTACATGGCCTACGTGCGCGGGCACCCTGGAGACTTCGACGGCTGGGCGGCCGGTGGCGCCAAGGGCTGGGCCTACGACGACGTGCTCCCGTACTTCACCAGGAGCGAGGACCTGGCGCCACCCGACCCGCCCGAGGGCGTGGTCATCGACGACGATGCCCACGGCACGGGCGGCCCCCTCGGGGTGTCCGTGCGGTCGCCCCGCACCGTCGCCGCCGAGCAGTTCGTCGCGGCCGCGGAGGCCAGCGGGATCCCCATGGGGGACTACAACGGTCGTGATCGCGGCGGCCCCGTCGGGTGTGCGTCACTGTTCCAGACCACGACGCGGGGTGGGATGCGGTCCTCGACCTACCACGCCTTCCTCGAACCGGTCCTGGAGCGACCCAACCTCACCGTCATCACCCACGGCCACGTCGAGAAGATCCTGCTCGAGTCCGGGGGGTCGGGCCTTCGGGCCACCGGGGTGCACTACCGCGACGCCGACGGCCAGCGGACGACGCTGTATGCGGGTCGCGAGGTCGTGGTCAGCGCCGGGGCGATCGGGTCACCGCAGCTGCTCCTGCTCTCCGGTATCGGCCCGAGCGCGGAGCTCGGGGCCGTCGACGTCGAGTGCATCGTGGACAACCCCCACGTGGGCAAACACCTCAAGGACCACCTGCACGTCCCCCTGGCCTTCCCGGCCCCCGGGGTGGCGCTGACGATGACCGAGATCGCCATCGCGCTGGGACCGGACGCCCTTCGGGCCCCGGCTGGTCCGTTGCCCGCGGACCCAGCCGACGACGCGGGACTGCCACCCGAGCTTGCCGGCCTCAAGGCCGAGGCCGAGCGGCAGGTGACCGAGTGGGCGACCACCGGTAAGGGCCTGGCCTCGTCATCGTTCTACGACGCAGTCGCCTTCTTCTCCACCGGGCTGGGCGACCTGCACACCCACGATGCCCAGATCGCGCTCCTGGCGTGCGGCTACACCCCGGACATCTGGAGGTACGTGTTCCGCATCGACCCGGCCGACTTCTTCGCTGCCGGCGAAGCGGCTCTGGCGCCTGACGCGCAGACGGTCGTGGTGCTGCCCAACCCGGTGCAACCCCATTCCGAGGGCGAGGTGCGGCTCCTGAGCTCCGACCCCGCCGACGCACCTCGGATCGACCTCAACTACCTGACCGACCCGCACGACGTCACGGTCATGGTGGCCGTGATGCGGCGCGCCCTCGATATCGTCGAGCACTGGCCGGGCGCCGGCATCGGGTCACTGATGGTGCCCCCCGCCCTGGCGGAGGCCCATGGCCACACCACCGGCGACGTCCCCAGTGACGCGCTGCTGGAGGACCTGGCGCGTCACTACGCCCTGACCGTCTATCACGAGACCTCGACGTGCCGGATCGGCAGCGTGGTCGACCCCGAGCTGCGGGTGCTCGGCGTGGCCGGGCTTCGGGTGGCCGACGCCAGCGTCATGCCGACCGTGGTCAGCGGCAACACCAACGCGGCCACGATCATGATCGGCGAGCGCGCCGCCCACCTGATCGCCGAGGATCACGGGCTCACCCTGGCGATGCACGGCTGAGCCCGACGCCATGACCACGACGGTCACGCCGGTCAGGTCTGGGGATGGACCACGGCCTTGACGGAGTCGCTGACCCTGCCTGCCAGGGTCAGGGCTTCCGCGGTCTGGGCCAACGTGAAGTGGTGGGTGACCAGCGGGGCCACGTCGATCCGCCCCGAGGCCACCAGCTCGATCGCCAAGGGCCAGGTGTGGTTGTACCGGTTCACCAGGCTGAGGGTGAGCTCGTTCACGTTGAGCTGGGAGAGCGGGAGCCCGATCTCGTCCTCCTTGGACATGCCGATCATGGCGGCGCGCCCGGCCGGGCGGAGCCTGCGCATCGACTGTCCCAGGACGCCGGGGGCCCCGGAGCACTCGAGCAGCAGGTCGAACGTCCCCTCACCGGCGGCGTCGCTGCGCTCGACCTCGAACCCCATCTCCCGGGCCAGGCCGAGCCTGAAGTCCGACCGGTCGGTGACGGTGACGGTGCCCGCCCCCAGTGCGCGGGCGGCGGCGGCGGCCAGCAGGCCAACCGGCCCGGCTCCGGTCACGAGGACATCGTCGCCGCCCACGAGGCCAGCCCGCGTGCAGCCCCAGATGCCGACCGACAACGGTTCGAGGAGGGCTCCTTCCTCGTAGGTCATCGCGTCGGGCATGGGGTAGAGGTTGCGGGCGTCGATCGTGAGCTTCTCGAGCAGGGCCCCGTCATACGGCGGCGTGGCCAGGAACACGAGGTCCGGGCACAGGTGGTAGCGCCCGGCCATGCACTCACGGCAGTTACGACACGGCGTGCCCGGCTCGATGGCGACCCGGTCACCCACGGCGACGTTGGTCACCGCGCTGCCGGTCTGGAGCACCTGGCCGGAGACCTCGTGACCGAGGATGATCGGTCCGTCCACGACGTAGTCGCCGATCCGGCCGACGGTGTAGTAGGCGGTGTCGGAGCCGCAGACGCCGACCGCCTCGACGCGGACGACTGCCTGCATCGGGCCCGGGTCGGGCTCCGGCCGCTCCTCGATGACGATGGTGCCGAGCTCGGTCATGACGGCTGCGCGGTTGGCCACGTGACTCCCCTTTCGTTGAGGTGACCAGTATCGAGACCCAGGCCCGCTTCGCGCACGATGGAAAGCCATTCCGCATCGGCCGCTGCGGTCCTACGCTCGACAGATGGTGCTGCTGGAGCGCGAGGACCAGCTACGGGCGGCGGCCGGATACCTGGCCGAGGCTGCTGCCGGCCATGGCCGACTCGCCTACGTCGCCGGCGAGGCAGGCATCGGGAAGACCACCTTCCTCGAGGAGGTGATCGCGACCTCGGACGCGCGGGTCGCGGTCGGCTGGTGCGACGGGTCGGCCACACCGTCACCCCTCGGGCCGCTCGCCGACATGCTCCCCCGGCTTCCCGAGGACGTCTGGCCTGTAGGCGCCTCACGCCAGGACGTGTTCACCCGCCTGCTGGCCGCGTTGCGGGACCCCCCGGACGGCACGGCATACCTGCTCGTGGTCGAGGACGCCCACTGGGCGGACGAGGCGACGCTGGACCTGCTGCGGCACCTGGCCCGACGGATCCACAGCTGCCGCGCCCTCCTCATGGTCAGCTACCGCCCCGAGGACGCCTCGGTCGGCAGCGGTCTGCGCGTCCTGATCGGTGACACCGCCTCGGCCAGCGGCACCAGGCGCATCGACCTGCCCCCGCTGTCCCCCGGCGCAGTGGCGACGTTGGCGGCGGCACAGGCGGTCGACGTCCCCGGGACCAACGCCGAGGAGCTCCACCGCATCACGGGTGGCAACCCGTTCTTCGTCACGGAGGCGCTGTCGGCCGGCACCCAGGAGCTGCCGCAGACGGTGCGGGACGCCGTCCTTGCCCGGGTGTCCCGGCTCGACGAGCCCGGGCAACGCGCGCTCGAGCTGGTGGCACTGGCCGGCGCGCGCGCCGAGACCGACCTCCTCGCCGAGCTGCTGAGCCCAGGTCTGACCGTGATCGACGAGGCCCTCGAGCGCGGTCTCCTGCGCCAGGTCGGGCACGACGTGACCTTCCGGCACGAGCTGGCTCGCCTGGCTGTGGTGGCCGAGATCCCCACTGGCCGTGGGATCCACCTCCACCGCCGGCTCCTGGCGGCGCTCCGGGCGCGCGATGCCGATCCCGCTCAGCTGGCCCACCACGCCGAGGCGGCGGGCGATGCCGAGGCCGTCCTCTCCTTCGCTCCCGTCGCCGCTGCGCGCGCCGCGGAGCTCGGGGCCCACCAGGAGGCGGTGCGGCAGTACCGCCGCGCGCTGCAGTATGCCGACCGGCAGCCTCCGGGCGAGCACGCCGAGCTGCTGTGGAGCCTGGGCTACGAGTGCTACCTGACGGGACGGATCGACTCCGCGATCGAGGCGATCCAGGGCGCGCGAGCGATCTGGGAGGTGGCGGGCGACACGGTGCGGGTCGGCGATGCCTGGCGCTGCCAGTCACGGTTGCACTGGTTCGCGGGCCGCAACGACGCGGCGCTGGAGCAGGCCGATCGAGCCGTGGACCTGCTCGACGGCACCGACACGGTGGAGCAGGCCCAGGCGCTCAGCCAGCGCGCGAGCCTGAACATGCTCGCCTCCGACCTGGCCGGCACGCGGACGTGGGGCCACCGAACCCTCGACGTGATCGCCCGGCTCCCCGCCGGGCCTCGTCGAGAGGGGGTGCGGGCTCATGCCCTCAACAACCTCGGCACGATGGAGGTCGTCGCCGGCGACCTGGAGCAGGGCCTGCAGTGGCTCACTGCCTCACTGTCCACGGCCCGGGCGCACAACCTCGAGGAACACGCAGCGAGGGCCTACTGCAACCTCGCCTCCACGGCCGGTGTGCAGCGCCGCTACGACGAGGCCACGCGCCATCTTGCCGAGGGCCTCGAGTACTGCACCGACCGGGACCTCGACTCGTGGACGTACTACCTCCTCGGCTGGCGCTCGCGCCTGAACCTCGACCGAGGTCGACTTGGAGAGGCCCGCGCGGACGCCGAAACCGTCCTCGCGCGGCCCAACCGGGACGCCGTCGCGAGCCTCGAGCCGCTCCTGGTCCTCGCCCAGCTGGGGACTCGCGCGGGCGACCCAGCCGGGCAGGAGCACCTCGGCCGAGCCGCCGTGCTGGCCGAGGGGATGAAGGAGACCCAACGGATCGCCCCCACCGCGCAGGCCCGCTGCGAGGCCGCTTGGATCGCCGGCGACCATGAGGCCGTCTGGGCCCTCGCCCGAGCAGCCTGGCCGACCGTGACCGCGGCCGACTGTCCGTGGAACGCCGGAGCGGTCGCGACGTGGCTGCCCCCGGACGTCGAGGTCGAGCACGTCCTGGCCGCCCCCTACGAGGCGGAGCGCGCGGGGCGCTGGGGCGAGGCCGCGCGATGGTGGGAGCAGGTCGGCTGTCCCTTCGAGCAGGGCCTCGCCCTGGCCCGCAGCGGCGACCCCGAGCTGCTCACCGAGGCGGTGCGGATCTTCGATCGGCAGGGCGCCAGCGCCGCGGCCGGTCGGACCCGCGCGATGCTGCGGTCTGCCGGAGTCGCGGCCCCCCGGAGCATGCGGTCCAGCACCCACCCCAGCGGGCTCACCGCCCGCGAGGATGAGGTCCTCGCTCTCGTCGCTGCTGGCTTGGGCAACGCCGCCATCGCCGAGCGCCTGATGATCTCGCGTCGCACCGCCGAGCACCATGTCGCCTCGATCATGGCCAAGCTCGGTGTGGGCAGTCGCCGGGAGCTCGTCGGCCTGGGTGGCCTGGCCCCCACATCTGGGTAGTCGATACCGATGAGCGGGGCTGGTGGGGCGGCGTACACCTGAGTGGTCAGCTCCACCAGACCAACGAAAGGTTCCGATCATGCCGCTCTACATGGATGTGCACTCACTCGGTGACGGAGTCACCATGGACGCCGTGGCCCAGGCACACCAGGCCGACCTGGCCACCCAGGAAGGGCACGACGTCAACTACCTGCGCTACTGGGTCGACGAGGGCAAGGGCCAGATCTTCTGCCTCGTGGAGGCGCCGGATGCCGAGGCCGCCAACACGGTGCACCGTGACGCGCACGGGCTGGTCGCCGACGCGATCTACCAGGTGCAGGAAGGTGCCTGACCCCAGGCAGGTCCGGCCGTTGGCGGCCAAGGGGAAGCGCATCGACTCGTAGGACTACGCGTCACCATCGCGCCCAGACTGCCCTCGCGTTGCGCCGGGCCTTGTCGCACGCTCAGGTCGGAGCAGCACCACGATCGCGCCTATCAAGGACACTGCGGCCAGGGCCAGGAGCGAGAGGGCGAGCAGTCCCCCGCCGTCCGTTGCGTCGCCCGGTTGCGTCGCCGCCCCGCCAGCGCCACCGACCATGGTGGCCGCGCCGAGGGCGAGCAGCCCGGCTTGCACGACGCGGTTGCGCTTGGGTGAGGCACCGTCCATGCGTGCAGTATGGACGGTGCCTCACCCACCTGCACGTCCGAAGCGCCCCGTCGCCCTGCACGAGCAAGGCCCCGACCGCGTCTCCGCGGGCCGGGGCCCCAAACGTCTGTCTCAACACAGAGTGCGCCCGAAGGGATTCGAACCCCTAACCTTCTGATCCGTAGTCAGATGCTCTATCCGTTGAGCTACGGGCGCGGATGCTGCTCCGGGGATCGCCCAGAGCAACGACGGGAAAGACTACCGGCTCCACCCCTCGGCCACGAAATCGGTATGCCGTGCGCTCCCGGCGGCCCCGGTCCGACCACCCCAGCCTCACCCGGATCTCCCTGGGCACCTGCCGGATCCACGAGGCATACGCATGACCATGGCGAGGAAGGACTGGCTGGCGCGACACGGGCGTCGCCTCGCTGAGGTGATCGGCTACACCGCGTTCCTGGCGGGGTTCGTGATGATCACAGTCGACCCGGCACGGCGGGTGACGCAGTTGCTCATCGTCGTCCCACTGACCCTCGTCGGTGGCATCGTCTCGCTCCACTGGGAGCACCGTCGCAAGGCACGCCTCGAGGCGGCCCAGCCGCCGGAGCCGCTGAGGTCGCACTACCTCCGATGACCGGGGGGGCGAAGGACGAACGCGCCCATGCCGACAGCCCTTCGTCTCACGGCCTGCGCCGGAGCAGCAGCGACGAAATGGCAAGAATGACAACCCAATCCAGCCGTTTCTTGCAGCACTTGCAAGAATCCTGCAAACGCGGTGTCTCTACCCACCGGTTGTGAGCGGATTCACGAGCAATCTCCTGCCTTCGTGGTACCGACCGGGTCGGGGCCGGGCGTACCTTGGCCAGATCAGCAGCGCTCACCATGTGGACACTCGTGTCGGCGTGAGCGCATCTACCGCATTGATCCGGGGGCTCTCCAAACCCGGGGCGAAAGGGACGGCCGATCACATGACGACCGAGGCGACGCAGCAGACCGACGAGCGCGCGGGCGGCACGACGCACGCCCGCCTCCAGGCATGGGTCGACGAGGTGGCCGCAATGACCACCCCCGACCACGTCGAGTGGGTCACCGGCTCCGACCAGGAGTGGACCCGCCTGACCGACAAGCTCGTCGAGGCAGGCACCTTCGTGCGCCTCAACGAGGAGAAGAAGCCCAACAGCTTCTACGCCGCCTCCGACCCGATCGACGTCGCCCGGGTCGAGGACCGCACCTACATCTGTTCCGTGGACGAGAAGGACTCCGGCCCCACGAACAACTGGATGGACCCGGACGAGATGAAGGACCTCATGCGCGGGCTGTACGCCGGCTGCATGAAGGGTCGCACCATGTACGTCATCCCCTTCGTCATGGGCCACCTCAACGCCGAGAACCCCATGTTCGGCGTCGAGATCACCGACTCCGAGTACGTCGTGGTCTCCATGCGGGTGATGGCCCGCACCGGCGTCAACGTGCTGCGCCGCATCGAGGAGCTCGGTGAGGGCGCGCGCTACATCCCGGCGCTGCACTCGGTCGGCGCCCCGCTCGAGCCGGGCCAGCAGGACGTGAAGTGGCCCTGCAACGACGAGAAGTACATCGTCCAGTTCCCCGAGGAGCGGATGATCTGGTCCTACGGCTCGGGCTACGGCGGCAACGCCCTGCTCGGCAAGAAGTGCTACTCGCTGCGCATCGCCTCCGTGATGGCCCGGGACGAGGGCTGGCTGGCCGAGCACATGCTCATCCTCAAGCTCATCTCCCCGGAGCAGCAGGTCTACTACGTCGCCGCCGCCTTCCCGAGCGCCTGCGGCAAGACCAACCTCGCGATGCTCGCCCCGACCATCCCGGGCTGGAAGGTCGAGACTCTCGGCGACGACATCGCCTGGATGCGCTTCGGCGAGGACGGCCGGCTGTATGCCGTGAACCCCGAGTTCGGCTTCTTCGGTGTCGCCCCCGGCACCAACGAGAAGACCAACCCCAACGCCATGCGCACCATCGAGCGCGGCAACTCGGTCTTCACCAACGTGGCCCTGACCGACGACGGCGACGTCTGGTGGGAGGGCATGGAGAACATGCCCGACCACGCGACCTCCTGGAAGGGCGAGGACTGGACGCCCGACTCCGAGGAGCTGTCCAGCCACCCGAACAGCCGCTACTGCACGCCGATCGAGCAGTGCCCGATCCTCGCCGACGAGTACAACGACCCCAAGGGCGTGCCGATCTCGGCGATCTTCTTCGGCGGCCGCCGCAAGACGACGGTCCCGCTCGTGACCGAGTCCCGCGACTGGGTGCACGGCACCTTCATGGGCGCCACCCTCTCCTCGGAGACGACTGCGGCGGCGACCGGCCAGGTCGGCGTCGTGCGCCGCGACCCGATGGCGATGCTGCCGTTCATCGGCTACAACGCCGGTGACTACTTCCAGCACTGGATCAACGTCGGCAAGGACGCCGACGCGACCAAGCTGCCCAAGATCTTCTACGTCAACTGGTTCCGTCGTGACGAGGACGGCGGCTTCCTGTGGCCGGGCTTCGGTGAGAACAGCCGGGTGCTCAAGTGGGCCATCGAGCGCATCGAGGGCAAGGCAGCGGCGGTCGAGACCGCGATCGGCCACGTCCCCACGCCCGATTCGCTCGACACCTCCGGCCTCGACCTGACCGACGCGGAGCTCGCGCAGGCCCTCGCGGTCGACCCCGAGGAGTGGAAGGCCGAGATCCCCCAGATCGAGGAGTGGTTCGCCAAGTTCGGCGAGAACCTGCCGACCCAGCTGCGCGTCGAGCTCGATGGCCTGAAGGCCCGCCTCGGCATGGACTGACCCGGACGCCGCACCTGCGGCGCCCCAGCGAAAGGCCCGGACCCCGCGTGGTTCCGGGCCTTTCGACCGTCCACGGGGGCACCCGGCATACTCACCGCATGGCTCACAGCGGAGTGGTCTTCCCCGAGGTCGACGGCAAGCGGTCCACGTCCGCACTGGGGCGTGCGGTCCTCGCCGACGCCCTGCGAGCCGTCGACCCCGTCGGCGCCCAGGCGGCCGAGCGCGAGACCAACTGGCGCCAGGGCTACCTCACCCACTTCCGCCGGGCCGTCGAGGCGGGTCTGCTGCGTGACGGTGAGGCGGCCGTCGACGTGGCTCGAGCGGGGCTGAGGTCCCTGCACGACCGGATGCGCGTGGTCGGCGACGCCGGCGAGACGCCCCTGGCGGCGGCCTTCGCGCCCGACGCCGCCGCCCCGTTGGAGACGGCCACCGTGCGCGGCACCGGCGAACGTGCCACCGAGCTGAGCCTGCCGCTGCACGGCGAGCGCCTGCGCGGTGACGCCCTGCACCGCCAGCTGGACCGCTGGACCCTGGGCGGCATCATCGAGCCGTCCGCCGCCGAGGCGGTGCGCTCCGTGATGGCCAACCCCGAGTGGCTCGACCTGTCGGACCTGCACCTGGTCGTGCTCGGCGCCGGCGCCGAGATGGGACCGCTGCGTGCGGTGCTGTCGTGGGGTGGCGACGTCGTCGGGCTCGACCTGCCACGACCCGAGATCTGGAAGCGGGTGCTCGACGTCGCCGCCTCCTCCGCCGGCACGCTGCGGGTGCCCGTGTCGGGGGACGGCAGGGACGGCGACCTCGCCGGCCGGGCCGGCGCGGACCTCCTGCACGGCCTGCCCGGCATCGCCGACTGGCTCGGCGCGCTCGACGGCCCGCTCGTGCTGGGCAACTACGTGTATGCCGACGGCGCGACCAACGTGCGCGTCTCCACCGCCGTGGACGCGCTCAGTGCCGAGCTGGCGCGACGTCGCGACGACGTCGCACTCGCCTTCCTCGCGACCCCGACCGACGTCTTCGCTGTGCCGCGCGAGGCCGTCGAGCAGTCGACCCGCGCCTACCGCAGCCCTTCGGCCCTCACGCGCCTGGCCCGGCCTGCGCTGCGGACCGTGAGCGGCGGCCGACTCCTGCGGCGCAACTACGCCCCGGGCAGCGACCCCGGCCTCAACGACAGCCTCGTTCCGCAGCAAGGCCCCAACTACGCGCTGGCCAAGAGGTTGCAGCGCTGGCGGGCGACTGTCGCCGCCCGCGAGGGGCTGCGGGTGTCGCTCAACGTGGCACCACCCACCCGCACCCGCTCGGTCCTCAAGAACCGCGCGCTGGCATCGGCGTACGCGGGCGCGCACCGGTTCGGGATCGAGGTCTTCGAACCGGCGACGAGCAACACGCTGATGGCGGCGCTGCTCGTGCACGACCTGCGCACCGACGCCGCGCAGCACACCGCCCCGTGGCTCAGGGAAGCCGACGGGGCGGTGCACGGGGGGCTCTGGCGCACGGCCTACGACCCGCGCAGTGCGCTGGGGCTGGCCGTGGTGCTCGGCCTCGGGTCGGCCAGGGCTTAGGGGGCGTCGCTGGCCGACCCGAGGAGATCAGGTGCTCAGGTCGCCTTCGGCTTCACCGCGAGCACGGGGCAGGGTGCGTCGAGCAGGACCTCCTGGGAGGTGCTGCCCAGGAGCATCTTGCCCACCGGCGAGCGCCGCCGCATGCCGACGACGATCAGGTCGGCGTGACTGGCCTCGGCGGCCGCCAGGAGCTCCTCGGCAGCCGACGTCCCCGACGTCGGCTGCCGAACCTCGTGGGCGATGCCTGCGTCGTTGAGCTCCTTGTCGATGGCATCGAGGTCGGCGGGTTGGGCGAACACCGGATCGGAGTAGTCGCCGTGGTGGCCGGTGTTGACCACCACGACCCTGGCGCCCCGGAGGACCGCTTCGGCCTTGGCGGCCAGGAGCGCGGCGACGCCCTCGGGGGTGGGGATGTAGCCGACGACGATCGTGGCGGTCACGAGCTCGCCCCGAGGGTCGTCGCCCCGGTCATGATGGCCACGCCCTCACCCATGTCGTGCGTCTGGGGCGTCACCACGCCTGCCCGGCCACCGAGTCGCTGGATGTGGATGCGGTCGGCGACCTCCCACACGTGCGGCATGTTGTGGCTGATCAGGATGATCGACAGTCCCTTGTCACGCAGCTGCTTGACCATGTTGAGGACCATGCCGGACTCCTTGACCCCGAGCGCCGCGGTCGGCTCGTCGAGGACCACGACCTTGCTGCCGAACGCCGCCGCTCGGGCCACGGCCACGGCCTGGCGCTGCCCGCCCGAGAGGGTCTCGACCGCCTGGCTCATGTTCTGGATGGTCTGGATGCCGAGGTCCTGGACCGACTGGCCGGCCCGACGCTCCATGCCCTTCTTGTCGAGCATGCGCAGCACGGATCCGAGCGGCCCCTTGCGGCGCTCCTCGCGAGCGAGGTAGAGGTTGCTCGAGATGTCCAGGGCCGGGATGACCGCCAGCTGCTGGTAGACGGTCTCGATCCCCGCCTCCCGCGCGTCCTGGGGCTTCTTGAAGTGGACCGGCTTTCCCTCCAACGTGATCTCGCCAGAGTCGGGGACGTAGGCCCCGGTCAGGCACTTGATGAGGGTCGACTTCCCGGCGCCGTTGTCGCCGATGACCGCGAGCACCTCGCCGGGGTAGAGGTCGAGGTCAACCCCGTCGAGCCCGACGACGCGGCCGAACGTGATCACGAGGTTGCGCGCCGAGAGGACGGGCTCCTTGGCGTAGATGTCCTCCTTGCCCGCGGGGACTCCCCCGTGGGCAACTTCCATGGTCGGAGTGCTCATGCCTTCACCTTCCTGATCCACTGGTCGACCGCGACGGCGATGATGACGAGGATGCCTGTTGCGAGGACGCGCCACTGCTGGTCGACGCCCATCTGGGACAACCCGAACTGCAGGGTCTGGACGATGAGCGCGCCGATGAGTGTCCCGACCAGACGGCCGCGGCCACCGAACAGGCTCGTGCCACCGATCACGACGGCGGTGATGCTCTGGAGATTGGCGTCCGGGAAGGCGTTCGGGGTGGCAGCCCCGGCGCGGCCGATGAGGACCCAGGCCGTGATGCCGTAGATGAGCCCGGCGACGGTGTAGACGGCGAGCAGGATCCGCTTGCTCGGGACGCCCGAGAGGCGTGCGGACTCGGGGTCGTCGCCGACCGCATAGACGTATCGGCCCCAGGCGGTCTGGGACAGGACGAAGCCCATCACGCCGTAGAGAAGGATGACCACGACGATGCCCCACGTGAGGCGGAAGGCGCCTATCCCGAACCCTGTTCCGAGGAAGTTGACGAGGTCTGGCAGGTGGTCCGCCTGGATGCTCGAGCCGCCCGAGTAGAGCAGCGCGATCGCCGTGAAGATGCTCAGCGTGCCGAGCGTGACGATGAACGGCGGCAGGTTGATCCGCGTGACGAGGAGGCCGTTGAGAGCACCCGCCCCGGCGGCGAGCAGCAGACCGATGGCGATGGCCAGGATGCCCGGCATCCCGTCGTCACGGGAGAGGGTGGCCATCACCATCATCGAGAGCACCATGATGGCGCCGACCGACAGGTCGATGCCGGCTGTGAGGATGACGATCGTCTGCCCCACGGCGAGGGCCGCGACCACGGCCGTCTGCTGGAACAGGATGCCCATCGAGTTCGCGGTCAGGAACGTCGGCGTCCCGATGAAGAACGCGATGAAGGCGACCAGGAGCAGGAACAGCGGGCTGAGCCAGGGCCTGCCGTGCAGCAGGTGCTGGACCCGCTGGAGCGGGGACTGCTGCCGCCGAGCGAACTCGGCGGCCGCAGACGTGACCGTGGTGCTCATGGTCAGTTGCCCCAGCAGATCTTGGCGCCCTCGTCAGACGAGATGCTGTCGACGCCGTCGACCTTCTTGTCGGTGACCAGGGCGACTCCGGTGTCGAAGAAGTCGAGGCCTTCGGTGGTCTTCGGCTTCTCGCCACCGCGGGCGATCTTGGCGATCGCCTCCATGCCGAGGGTGGCCATCTTCAGCGGGTACTGCTGGGCGGTGGCCCCGATGACGCCGCTCTTGACGCTGGCCACACCGGCGCAGCCGCCGTCGACGGAGACGATGAGCGCATCCTTGTTCGCAGCCTTGAGGGCCGCGCTGGCGCCGACCGCGGCCGGCTCGTTGATGGTGTAGACGAGGTTGATGTCCGGGTTCTTGGCCAGGCACTTCTCCATAGCCGTGCGGCCGCCGTCCTCGGCGCCGTTGCTGGCCTCGTTGCAGACGATGGTGTAGTCGCCGCCCTTGCCACCGGTGTACTTGCCGGTCTTGGCCTCGTCGCCGTTCTTCTTCGGGTCGGCGACATCGATGCCCATGCCCTCGAGGAAGCCCTGGTCGCGGTTGTAGTCGACCGAGACGATCTTGTCGCTGAACAGGTCGAGCAACGCGATCACGGCGGGCTTGCCGGCGAGCGTGGCCGAGGCCCACTCGCCGTCCAGCTTGCCGGCATTTCGGTTGTTGGTGGCGAACGTGATGTCCACGGTGTCGGCAGGGTCCGGCGGCGTGTCGAGCGCGATCACGAAGAGGCCGGCGTCGCGAGCCTTCTTGATGGCGGAGTTGACTCCGGCACTCATCGGGGTGATGAGGATGCCCTTGTCGCCGCGGGCGACCGCGTCCTCGATGGCCGTGATCTGGCCCTGGTCGTCACCCTCCTGCTTGCCGGAGGCGACGGTCAGCTTGACGTTGTTCTTGCCGGCGTCGGCCTTGGCGCCCTTCTGCATGGCGACGAAGAACGGGTTCGTGGAGTCCTTGGTGATGAGGGTGACTCCCACGGCGGCCTCTCCGCCGCTGCTCCCAGCGTCGGAGGTGCTGGCCCGGTTGCAGGCACCGAGCGCGAACGCGGTCGAGGCGGCGGCGGTAACGGCCACCATGCGACGCAGGGCCGGGTTGGTCAAGGTCATGTGGGTCATGTGGCTGTGCCCTTCTCTGGAGGCGGTGACCGCCTGTGACAACGTTGTCAGAACCATTTGTAGCCCGGTGATAGCCCAATGTCAATGGGTGCTGTACAAATGAACCCATGACCGTGACAACGATGTCAGCAGGTGGCGCGCGACGCCCCCGAGCCACGATGCGCGAGGTCGCCGCGCTCGCCGGCGTCAGCATCAAGACCGTGTCGCGGGTGGTCAACCGCGAGAGCGGCGTCTCACCCGACGTGGTGGAGAAGGTGCAGGAGGCCGTCTCCAAGCTCGGCTACCGCCACAACCTCGCCGCGTCGAACCTGCGGCGGGTCAACAGCCGCAGCGCCCTGGTCGGGGCGCTGCTGCAGGACGTCGGCAACAGCTTCTCGGCCAGCCTGCTGCGCAGCCTCGAGGACGCGGCGAGGGAGCGCGATGTGGCGATCCTCGCCTCGAGCCTGGACGAGGAGCCCGAGCGCGAGCGGAGCCTGGTGGAGAGCCTGGTCCGGCGGCGCGTCGACGGGTTGCTGCTCATGCCCGCCACAGCGCGTCAGGACTACCTGGTCGACGAGCTGCGCAATGGTCTGCCGGTCGTGTTCGTCGACCGCGCGCCCAGCGGCGTCGACGCCGACTCGGTGACGGTCGACAACCGTCTCGGCGCCCGGATGGCCGTCGAGCACCTCCTCGCCCACGGCCACCGGCGCATCGCCTTCCTCGGCGACCTGGCTGCCCTGCAGACGGCCTCGGCGCGGCTCGACGGCTACTCCGCGGCCCTGCGCGACGCGGGGATCGAGCCCGACCCCGCGGTCATCGACATGTCACTACGGCTCGACACCTCGGCAAGCGCGGCCACCCGGCGGATGCTCGACTCGGACCACCCCCCCACGGCCATCTTCGCGGCGCGGAACTCCTTGGCAGTCGGCGTCATCCGCGCCCTCCACGACCAGGCCCTGAACCACCGGATCGCGCTGGTGGGCTTCGACGACTTCCCCCTGGCCGACCTGGTCGACCCTCCCCTGACGGTGATCCGCCAGAACGTCGAGGCCATCGGGGCAGAGGTCGCCAAGCGCCTGTTCGCGCGGATCGACGGCGACACCTCTGCGCCCGCGCACGTGGTGCTCGTCCCCGAGCTCGTGCCCCGGGGTTCGGGAGAGATCAGACCCTAGTCAGCGGGGGAGAGACGCCGCTGGGACTGCAGCGGCCGCACCGACCCGCAGACCGGGATCGCACTGAGGTCCTTGTGGACCAGCCGACCAGAGCCGGTCGGGGAGGACGGCGCCGCGTCCGTGCGGTGCACGGATCGCCCGACCCGCAGGCGTGGCGTGGCCCGGCGGCCGGTCAGGACCATGGAGATCACGTCGTCCCCGCGTTCGGGTCGGTGGGCGCCGGTGGGGACTGGCCGGGGAGCTGGGTCCCCTGCTGGAGCTGCTGCTCGGGGAGCTGCTGGCCCCGCTGCCCCTGCTGCCCCGGGCCTCCGGGGAACTGCTGCCCGGGGACGGCGCCGCCGCGCTGGAACTGACCGGTGTCGTTCTGCGTCGATCCTGCGGGCAGCGCGGCCGCTGCGCCGATGGCTCCCGCACTGGAGATGCCGATCGCCAGGGCAGCCGCGATCGCGGTCTTGCGACCGGACCAGGGGGGCGGCGTCAGCGCGGGCGCCGTGCTGGGCACCTCGGGCTCCGGGCGCGGCATCGCGGCCCCCGGCGTCGGCCGGCCTGCCGCCGGTGCCGGCGGCGAGGCGGCATACGGCTCGGTCCTCGTGGTCGCCCACGGCTGCAGGGTGGGGTCGTCGGTCGTGGTCGAGTGGGTCATCGAGGGCCTCCGGGCGCCGAGGTGAGCAGTGGGTCAGGTCGAGACTCGGCGGTGGCGCTGTGCGGACGCTGTGCCCCGGGTGTCGGACCGCTGAGCACCACGGCACAGTCCTCTCACAGGATTCGCACAGCGAAAGCGTGGCCCCGGCCCAGCATTCGGGTGTTCCCTAGGGGACATGAACACGCAGCCCATCACGTCCGCCCGCTTGCAGCGCCTTGACGGCTCGCCCGTGCGGGTGCTCGTCGTCGACGACGAGAGCAACCTCACCGAGCTGCTGAGCATGGCCCTGCGCTACGAGGGGTGGGAGGTGCGGACCGCCGCGACCGGCGCCTCGGCCGTCCGGGCGGCGCGGGACTTCCAGCCCGATGCCGTGGCCCTCGACATGATGCTGCCCGACTTCGACGGCATGGAGGTGCTGCGCAGGATGCGCGCCGACACCCCCAACGTGCCGGTCCTGTTCCTCACCGCCAAGGACGCGGTGGAGGACCGGGTGGCCGGGCTCACCGCCGGCGGTGACGACTACGTCACCAAGCCGTTCAGCCTCGAGGAGGTCGTGGCCCGGCTGCGGGCCCTCATGCGACGCACCGCGGTCATCGCCGACGAGTCCTCCTCGATGCTCGTGGTCGGAGACCTCACCCTCGACGAGGACAGCCACGAGGTCACCCGCGGGAGCGAGCAGGTCCAGCTCACCGCCACCGAGTTCGAGCTGTTGCGCTACCTCATGCGCAACCCCAAGCGGGTGCTGTCCAAGGCCCAGATCCTCGACCGGGTCTGGAACTACGACTTCGGGGGCCAGGCGAACGTCGTCGAGCTCTACATCTCCTACCTGCGCAAGAAGATCGACGCCGGTCGGGAGCCGATGATCCACACCATGCGCGGCGTCGGGTACGTCCTGAAGCCCGCCGCATGAGCGCTGGCGCCGCCGTCGGCCCGGCTCGGTCCCGGCTCAGCCCGGCGACCTGGTCGCTCAGCACCAAGCTCGTCACCAGCGTCGTCGGCCTCTTCCTGGCGGTCACGGTGGCCATGTCCGGCCTCACCATCCTGCTGCTGCACCACTACCTGCTGGGCCAGCTCGACCAGGACCTGGTGACCACCTCGGCCCGCGTGGGCGGCGCGCCCGACGGCGACGGCGACACGCATCCTCGGCTCCCGGCCGGAGCGGCACCGGGTGGTGGCGGTCAGTTCCTCACCCTGACCCTGCACGGCGGCACGGCCACCTCGAGCCGCGTCGCGCAGGGACGGACCATAGGAGCGCTCACCGCCAGCCAGATCTCCGAGCTGCAGGATGCCGGGATCGGCCAGCGCCCTCAGACGATCAAGCTCGACAACCTCGGGACCTACCGCGTGGTGTCCTTGCGCACGCCGTCGGGTGACACGCTCATCTCCGGACTGCCACTGGCCGGGGTCACCGAGACGGTCAGCACGATGACCACCCTGGTCATCGGTGGCACCATCGTCGGCTTCGTCCTCGTCGGTGCGGGCGGGCTCTGGTTGGTCCGCCGCAACCTCGCGCCGCTGCAGCGCGTGGCGCACACCGCGACCCAGGTGTCACACCTGAAGCTCGACTCCGGCGACGTGGCCCTGGCCCAGCGGGTGCCGGCCGACGACGCCGACCCGCGCACCGAGGTCGGGCAGGTGGGGCTCGCCATCAACAGCATGCTCGACAACGTCGAGGGCGCCCTCCAGTCCCGCCACGAGAGTGAGCAGCGGGTGCGCCAGTTCGTCGCCGACGCCTCGCACGAGCTGCGCACGCCGTTGGCGTCCATCCGCGGGTATGCCGAGCTGTCCCGACGCGAGCGCGAGCCGGTGCCCGCTGCGGTCACCCACGCCCTGTCCCGCGTCGAGTCCGAGGCCCTGCGGATGCAGGGACTCGTCGAGGACCTCCTCCTGCTGGCCCGGCTCGACGCCGGGCGCCCGCTCGAGCGTGAGCCGGTCGACCTGACCCTGCTCGCCATGGATGCCGTCAGCGATGCCCATGCCGCGGCCCCGGACCACCGCTGGGAGCTGGACCTGCCCGACGAGCCGGTCGAGGTGGAGGGCGACCAGGCCCGGCTGCACCAGGTGGTGGCCAACCTCCTGGCCAACGCCCGCACCCACACGCCGCCCGGCACCACCGTGGTGACCGCCATCCGCCCCGAGGGTCGGTGGATCAAGGTCTCGGTCAGCGACGACGGCCCCGGCGTCCCCTATGCCTTGCAGCGCAACGTCTTCCAGCGGTTCACCCGTGGAGACGACTCGCGCAACCGGGCGGCCGGTTCGACCGGGCTGGGGCTCAGCATCGTCGACGCGGTGGCCAAGTCCCACGGCGGCCAGGTGGAGCTCAAGAGCGCACCGGGCAACACCATGTTCACGGTGCTCCTCCCCGCGAGCTGACGCAGTCGACCGGGGTCCCGTCACCTCATCAGCCGGGCTCAGGAGCATCACAGCAGCCCCACAGCACCGGGCCCAAGCGTTGAGCCCATGAACTCCACGACCCTGCACCGCGACGCCGCCCCCGGCACCACTGCCATCCCGCGCGAGTCGTCCCCGGGGCCGACTGCCCCAGCCGCCCCGACCCGGATCCAGCGCCTGTGGCGCGGCCCGCAGGGCGACCCCCGGTGGACCCGTCCGGCGCTGCTCGGGCTGCTCATGGCCACCGCCCTGCTCTACCTCTACAACCTCACCTCGAGCGGCTACGCCAACTCGTTCTACTCCGCGGCCGTCCAGGCCGGCAGCGCCAACTGGGAGGCGTTCTTCTTCGGCTCCTCGGACGTCGGCAACTCGATCACCGTGGACAAGCCACCGGCCGCGCTGTGGGTGATGGCCCTCTCGGTGCGCGTGCTGGGGCTGAGCTCCTTCGCGATCCTGCTTCCCGAGGTCCTCATGGGAGTAGCCACCGTCGGCGTCGTCCACGCCACGGTCAAGCGGCACTTCGGGGCTGCGGCGGGGCTGATCAGCGGCGCCGTCCTGGCACTCACCCCGGTCGCAGTGCTGATGTTCCGGTTCAACAACCCCGACGCCCTGCTGGTGCTGCTCATGGCGCTCGGCGCCTGGGCCACGATGAGGTCCATCGAGCAGGGCTCCGCCCGCTGGTTCGCCATCGTGGGGGTGTTCATCGGTCTGGGCTTCCTCACCAAGGCGCTCCAGGTGCTGCTCGTCGTGCCGGCCTTCGGGCTCGCCTACGTCCTCTTCGCCGACACCACCCTGCGCCGCAGGATCACCGGAGCCCTGCTCGGCTCGGCGACCATGGTGCTGTCCGCCGGCTGGTGGGTGGCCCTCGTCGAGCTCATCCCGGCGAGCATGCGGCCCTACATCGGCGGCTCGCAGGACAACTCCTTCCTCTCGGTCACCTTCGGCTACAACGGCCTCGGCCGGATCAGCGGCGAGGAGACCGGTTCGGTCGGGGGCGGCAACGGCTGGGGCCAGACGGGCCTGGGCCGGATGTTCAGCTCGTCCATCGGTGGCCAGATCTCCTGGCTGATCCCCTCTGCCCTCATCCTGCTCGCGGTCGGCCTGTTCCTCCGCGGCCGCAGGCCACGCACCGACACCCGCCGCGCGGCATACGTCGTGTGGGGCGGTTGGCTCCTGGTCACGATGGTGACCTTCTCGTTGATGGCCGGGATCTTCCACGAGTACTACACCGTGGCCCTGGCGCCCGCCATCGCCGCCGTCGTCGGCATGGGTGCCGTCGAGGCGTGGGAGCACCGCAACCGGCCCCTGGGGTCGATCACGCTCGCGACCGCCACGGCTGCCGCCGCCACCTGGTCGTTCATCCTGCTCTCGCGGACCGACTGGCAGAACTGGCTGCGCATCGGTGTCCTCGTGCTCGGCCTGGCCAGCGCCCTCCTCCTGCTGGCGATCACCGCGCTGCACCGGCGCTATGTCCCCGTCGTGGTCGCCGCCGCCCTCGTCGCGGCGCTCGCCGGCCCGGCCGCCTACAGCGCCGCGACGGTGGCCACCGCCCACACCGGATCCATCGTCACGGCCGGTCCTGCGGGCGCCGCACGCGCTGGTGCGGGCGGACCCGGCGGTATGCCGGGCGGCCCGGCCGGGGGCGGGGCCGGCGGACTGCTGGACGCCAGCATGCCGAGCACCGAGGTCGTCTCGGCCCTGTCCGCGAACGCCGACCAGTACACCTGGGTCGCGGCGGCGGTCGGCTCGCAGAGCGCAGCCGGTCTGCAGCTGGGCACCGGGTTGCCGGTGATGGCGATCGGCGGGTTCAACGGCAGCGACCCCTCACCCACGCTCGCCGAGTTCCAGCAGTACGTCGCCGGGGGCAAGATCCACTACTTCGCCTCCAGCGGCAGCGGCAGCGGTCGCGGCGCGGGTGGCCCCGGCGGGGCCAGCTCCTCCGGCAACGGCACCGCGATCTCGACGTGGGTCCAGGAGAGCTTCACGAGCGTCACGATCGGCGGCTCGACCTTCTACGACCTCACCCAACCGCTGTCGGGGGCCACCACCTCGACGACCACCTGAGGAGGCCGACATGACCACCCCCGTCCTGGACGTCGTCATCCCCGTCCACAACGAGCAGCACACGGTGGCTGCCTCGGTGCGCAGGCTGCACGAGCACCTGGTGCAGACCTTCCCCTACCCGTTCCGCATCACGGTGGCGGACAACGCCAGCACCGACGAGACCGCGGCAGCGGCCGCGGCCGTAGCCGGCGACCTCCCCGAGGCCGCCGTGGTGCGGATGGACCAGAAGGGTCGGGGTCGGGCCCTCAAGGCGGTGTGGCTCGCCTCCGACGCCCCGATCCTGGCCTACATGGACGTGGACCTCTCCACCGATCTGGACGCCCTCTGGCCCCTGGTCGCCCCGCTCCTGTCCGGTCACTCCGACCTGTCGATCGGGTCCCGGCTGGCCGACGGTTCGCGCGTGGTCCGCGGCGCGAAGCGCGAGGTCATCTCGCGCTGCTACAACCTGCTGCTGAGGGGTCTGCTGGGGGTCCGGTTCTCCGACGCCCAGTGCGGGTTCAAGGCGATCCGTGCCGACGTCGCCGGAGAGCTCCTGCCGCTCGTGCAGGACCCCACCTGGTTCTTCGACACCGAGCTGCTCGTGCTGGCGGAGCGGTCGGGGCTGCGCATCCACGAGGTGCCGGTCGACTGGTTCGACGACCCCGACTCCCGCGTCGACGTGGTGGCGACGGCACTGGACGACCTGCGCGGGGTGCGGCGGCTGCGACGTACCTTGAGGCGGGGCGACCTGCCGGTCGCGGCGATCGCGGCACGGATCGGACGGCGGCCGCACGGCGCCGGCATCCGGCGCCAGCTCCAGCGCTTCGCGGCGGTCGGCGTCGCCAGCACCCTGGTCCACCTGGGGCTCTTCGCCCTGTTGGCGGCTCCGCTCGACTCGACCCAGCAGGCGAACCTGGCGGCCCTGCTCGTCGCCACCGTCGCGAACACCGCGCTGAACCGGCGGTGGACGTTCGGCGTGACCGGCGGCGGGGTTGCCCGGCACCAGCTGCAGGGACTGGCGATCTTCGCGATCACCTGGCTCTTCACTGCCGGAGCCCTCTGGGTGCTGCACCTGATCACGCCGACCCCGGCGACCGCGGTGGCCACGGGGGTGGTCGGACTCGCCACGGCGGTGTCGACCGTCGTGCGCTTCGTGGCCATGCGCACCTGGATGTTCGGGTCTCCTCAGACCTCGATGAGCACGAATGCGCCCGTGTCGTCCTCGAACACGGCAACCCCGGTCCAGTCGAACCCGTCGACCGAGCCGTGGCACACCGTCACCAGTCCCTGACCGACCTGGGACCGCACGGGGCAGGTGATCTCCTCGACGGAGCCACCGTCGTCCTGCACCGTGGAGGCGATGGCCTCCTCGAGGTCGAACTCACTCGCGCCGTGGTCGACCGCCGTCACCTCGCCGTGGAGGGCATACGCGCCTCCCCCACCCCCACCACCGGAGACCGCGAGGAACACGGCCATGGCCAGCACCGCGACCAGGGCCACACCGCTCACCACGAGGGCGATGATGGCCAGGACGTTGCTCTGCCGGGCCGGTGGGACCGTGTGGGGGAGCTGCCCACCCGCGAAGGCGGGCTGCGGGGGAAGGGCCGGGGGCGCGGCATACGGGAAGGTCGGCGCGGCGGGCGCGTAGGGGTTGCCCGGGGCCACGGGAAGCTGGGGGCCGGGCGGGGGAAGTGGGTCGGACATGCGGTCTCCTCGGTGCGATGGAGACAGGATGCCCGATCCGCTCCCGCTCCCGGCAACCTTTGCTAGCACTAGTTGGCTGAACGAGGACACCGTGCGCCTTGTCCACCTTCCCCCAACTCGTGCTAGCAAAGGTTGGGGATCGCGTCGGGAGGGCGGACACGAGGACGGCCCCGACACGGTTGTCGGGGCCGTCCTCAGGTGGCGGAGGCGGAGGGATTTGAACCCTCGATGGGCGATAAACCCAAACCGCATTAGCAGTGCGGCGCCATAGACCGGACTAGGCGACGCCTCCACGCCCGGCAGCCATGGCGACCGAGCCCGCACAGGGTATCCGGACGCCGTGCGCCGGAGCAAAGCGGCCCGGCGCAGGGCATCCTCAGCTGCAGATGTCCTGGTCCGCCGTCCGGGCCTTGACCGTCTCCACCGAGCCCGGGCCAGCCGTCGCGGTGACCGACTCCTTGGGCAGGGGGGTCGTGCCGAGACGGTTCGAGACCTCCACGGCCTTGGGGGCGTCCAGCCCCACCGACAGCTCGATGGTCGACCCGACCGAGCTGTCCTCGCGGAGCTCGGCCCCGGGGTAGACCGCGGCCACTGTCCGGGCGGCCTCCTTCTTCCCCGGTGCGTAGCGGACGACGACGCCGTCCGTGGGTGCCCCGCTGCCCGTGAGGTAGGAGGTGACCGTGAAGCCCTGGACGCTGAGCTCGCCCGCGGCCTGCTTGGCCAGCCCGGCCACGCCGGAGTCGTTGGTGACCCGCACCGAGATGTCGCCGGGGCTCACCGTGAGCGCCGGAGCCGCCGTCGTCGTGGTGCTCGTGGTGCTCGTCGTGCTCTTGGGGACCTTGGTGCCCGGCAGTGGCTTGTCCAGCCGCATCGACTTCCAGATCGGGTCGGCCGAGGGCAGCCACTGCACGCGGTTGGGGTCGGGCGCGTAGGTGGTGGTCGGCAGCTTCACGAAGCGGATCTGGTCGGTGCCGATGGACGCGACGCTCTGAGCGATGTCCTTCATGTCACCGACGCTCATGTCGGTGGTGGTCGCCGAGGTGGCCGCGTCCAGGAAGCGGAACAGCTTGTCCGGGCGCAGCAGCAGCGAGGACTTGGTCGCCTCCTGCACCACCGAGGACAGGAACGCCTGCTGCCGGTCGATACGGCCCAGGTCGGAGCCGTCGCCGACCGACTTGCGCACCCGCACGTACCCGAGCGCCTGCTTGCCGTCGACCTTGCTCCGGCCGGCCGGCAGGACCAGGTGGCTCTGCGTGTCGTTGATGGGTTCCGGCGTGCACACGGTGACCCCGCCCAGGGCATCGACCATGCTCTGGAAGCCCCGGAAGTCGATGACCACGAAGTGGTCGATGAAGATCCCGGTCAGGCCCTCGAAGGTCCGGATCGTGCAGGCCGGGCCACCGAGGGTGAAGTTCTGGTTCCACTGCCGGATGACACCGTTCTTGACGGTGTCGCTCTTGTTCTTGCAGTCCCGCGGCGCCATCGTCATCGAGTCGCGAGGGATGGAGACGACGACGGCGGACTTGCGGTCGGCCGACAGGTGCACGACGAGGTTGGTGTCGGAGCGGGCGCCGGTCATGCCGTACTCGGTCTGGCCCTTGCCGAGGTTGGTGCCCTCACGGCTGTCCGAGCCCATGACCATGAGGTTGACCGGGCCGAGGTTGGTCTGCGCGTCGGTCGTGGCCTGCTGGCTGGGTCGCGAGCCGAGGGCACCGGAGATGTCGAGCCGGTTGATGTTGCCGTTGAGCTTGAGGTAGGCCGCGATCCCGAGGGTCAGGGCAACCACGAGCAGCGCCGACACGGCGATGATCCCCCGGCGTAGCCACGGGTGGCGCCGCGCCTTGGCCGTGTGGCGGTCGGAGCGACGACGGATCGTCGGGCCCTCGTGCTCGGTCGTGCCGTCCCCAGCGGCACCGCCGCCCTGCTCGTGGGCCTCTGGGCCCACCGCAGAGCCGTTGGTGGGCTCGCTCACATGTACCTCTCTGGTCCTGACGTGCACCGCCTCGGGGCGGCATGGGGCGACCGGTCGCCTGCCTGAGTGTAAGGGCGCAACCTGAGTGCCCCTGATGGATGCGTCTCCCCCAGCAGACGACGCAACGGCCGGTTTGGTTGTCCGCGGCGGACAAATAGGGCGAACTGGAGCGGGTCCGTCCTGTTGGATGGACGCATGACCAAGCGAGCAGCAGCAGGGGCCGTGGTGGCCACCGTCGTGGTGGCGGTGGCGGCGGTCGGGGGACTGTGGTGGCGACACGGCGCGGCCGAGAGGGCGGCCGACGAGGGGGCCAGGGGGCAGATCGCGGCGTATGCGCACGCGTGGGCGGAGCGCTCCTTCACCGAGCCGGGGCTGCACTTCGCGGGCACCACGGCCGAGGCGGTGGGCACCTCCTTCACGACCACGACCCGGGGCCTGGGCACCGGACCGGTGACCGCCAGGGCTGAGCGCATCCGGCGGGACGGCGACCACGCGACCGGCACCCTCCACGTCAGCTGGACCCTGGCCGGAGGGGTGACGTGGGCCTACGACGTGCCGGTGGCGGTCGCGAGGACCGGCGACACGTGGGCGGTCCAGGTGCCCACCGGAGCCACGGCCTGGCACCCCGACCTCGCGGCTGCCGACCGGCTGTCGGCCAGCCGCACCTGGGGCCAGCGCGGCGACCTGCTCGACCGCAGCGGTGAGCCGCTCCTACCGCTGGGGAAGGTCTACCCGGTGCAGCTCGACCCGGCCCGGGCCACGCCCGCCGTCGCCGCCGCCCTCGAGAAGGTCGTGGACGAGCCGAAGGGCTCGCTCGTGGACAAGCTCGCCAAGGCCACGAAGGCCGGCAGCCGGGCCCCCATCCCCGTCATCACCTACCGGCAGCAGGACTTCGAACAACGCAAGGGCGCACTCGATGCACTCAAGGGCGTGATCTACCCGGTGCGCGAGCAGCCCCTGGGGCGGACCCGCACGTTCGGCCAACCCCTCCTGGGGTCCTTCGGCCCGGTCAGCGCCGAGCTCGTGGCCAAGGGCAAGGGGCGGTATGCCGCCGGCGACTACGCGGGGGTCAGCGGGCTCCAGGGCCAGTACGACGGGCAGCTCGGCGGCACCCCCGGGGTGCAGGTCACCTCGAGCGGCAGGCCGGACGCGCCGCTCTTCGAGAAGGCGGCCGTGCCCGGGACCGACGTCAGGACCACCCTCGACCCCGCCGTCCAGGAGGCCGCCGAGGGTGCGCTCGCGGGCAGCGGCGACGTCCCCTCGGCGCTCGTGGCCGTCGACGTCAGGACCGGCGACGTGCTGGCATCGGCCAACTCCCCCGCGCTCGGCTTCGACCGGGCCATCACCGGTCGCTACCCGCCCGGCTCGTCCTTCAAGATCGCCTCGACGTATGCGCTGCTCACCGGCAAGAAGGTCACCCCCACGACTCCGGTGACCTGCCCCAAGAACTTCGTCGTGGACGGCCGGGCCTTCAAGAACTTCGAGGGCGAGTCGTTCGGGGCCCCGGACTTCGCCACCGACTTCGCCCACTCGTGCAACACCGCCTTCGTGCAGCTGTCGACCAAGCTCGGTGACGCCGACCTGGCCACGGCCGCCAAGGCGCTCGGCATGACTGGCTGGGCCGCGACGCTCGGTGTCGCTGGCGCCTTCGATGCGAGCATCCCGGACAACAACGGGAAGACCGACAAGGCGGCCGCGATCATCGGTCAGGGACGCAACCAGACCTCGCCGCTGGCCCTGGCGGTCATGACGGCGAACGTCGCCCGGGGTTCGGCGATCGCCCCCGCCCTGGTCACCGATCCGGCACCGCCGGGCGCCGACCGGACACCGGCACCCCTGGACGGCACCGTGACCGGACAGCTGCAGTCCCTCATGCGCCAGGTCGTCACCAACGGCACCGGGACCGTGCTCCAGGGCACGCCGGGCGGGGCCGTCCACGGCAAGACGGGCACCGCGGAGTTCGGGGACAAGACCCCTCCCGAGACCCACGCCTGGTTCGTCGGCTACCAGGGCGACGTCGCGTTCGCGGTGCTCGTCGAGCAGGGCCGCAGCGGTGGGGCCGTCGCGGCACCGGTCGCCAGGGACTTCCTCACCACCCTGGCCGGTGGCTGACCCCGGCCCCGCACGCGACGAGGCCCCCACCGGGATCCGGTGGGGGCCTCGTGCGAAGACTGTGGTTGAGCAGTCCTCGGGTCAGATCGGGCGAACGGCGTCAGCCTGGGGGCCCTTGGGCCCCTGGGTGACCTCGAACTCCACGCGCTGCGCCTCGTCCAGCGAGCGGTAGCCCGAGGAGTCGATCGCCGAGTAGTGGACGAACACGTCCGGGCCGCCGCCGTCCTGGGCGATGAAGCCGAAGCCCTTCTCAGCGTTGAACCACTTAACGGTTCCCTGTGCCATGGGGTAACTCTTTCCTTTGTAGCCATTGAGAACCCGCACTTTGCGAGTCCCCAGGCTGCCTTACACACCACCCCACCGACGAGACCATGCCCGCCCTCAGATGAGAAAGGCCCGCTCTGATGGTGCTAGGGCGGGCACTTCATCGACCTGCGAGGAACTGCTTGTTGCAACCGGATCAGACGCTAGCACGCAGGGACGCGATCGTGGAGGGCGACCGGACCAGATTTCTCGGGACGAAGGTCGCCGTCCTGCTGCTGCCTCAGACGCCGCGGACCGCACGCGCCGGCGCACGGTCACCCCTCATCACCGCGACCATGTCCACGACGCGGCGGGTGGCCCGCACGTCGTGGGCACGGAACACCGTCGCGCCCAGCCAGGCGGCCACTGCGGTCGCAGCCAGGGTGCCCTCGAGGCGGTCGTCGGGGTCGAGCCCCAGCGACTCGCCGACGAAGTCCTTGCGCGACAACGCCTGCAGGACAGGGAAGCCCAGCGATGCGACGTCTGCTGTGTGCCGCAGCACCTCGAGGGAGTGAGCAGTGGTCTTGCCGAAGTCCAGGGTCGGGTCCACGAGGATCCGCTCCGCCGGTATGCCGGCCTGCTCGGCGGTGCGCGCGCCAGCGGCCAGGGTGCGCAGCACGTCGCGCACGACGTCGAGGGGGTCGGAGCCGTAGGTCACCCCGACCGGGTCGGTGCGCGGGGGCAGTCCCCCCGTGTGCGAGCAGACGACCCCGGCCCCGATGCGGGCCGCCACGCGGACGAGCTCCGGGTCGTGGCCGGCCCACGTGTCGTTGACGAGGTCGAGCCCGACGGCACCAGCCTCGAGGGCCACGTCGCTGCGCCAGGTGTCGAGGCTGAGGGCGAGCTCGGGATGGGTCTGACGGGCATACGCCAGGAGGGGCAGCACCCGGTCCATCTCCTCCTCCGGGGAGACCGCCTCGCCCTCCTGCCCGGCGCGGACCCCGCCGATGTCGACGATGTCGGCACCCGCGTGCACCGCCTCGTCGACCGCGCGCTTGGCCGAGTCGAGGTCGCCGTGCCGGTTGCCCGCGAAGAAGGAGTCCTTGGTGCGGTTGACGATCCCCATCACGGCGGGGGTGGACGCGTCGAAGCGGCGGCCGCGAAGGACCAGGGGGGGCGTCCGGGGCAGGCCGAGGGTTGCCGGCTCGGGGAGGTCCACGTCGCCATCCTCGCACCGGAAGGTGGGACTTCGTACTCAGGCGCACGGCACCACCCCGGTGGGACCATCGGCCATGGCCACCACAGCACCCCCGATCCGCCGATGGATCGTGCGCACAACCATCGGTTCCTTCTCCCTCGCAGCCCTCATGGGCATCGCCGCGCTACTCGGCGGCGACTTCGGCGAGACGCAGGGACGCATCCTGCTCACCACCGTGCTCGTGGGGGTCGTGAGCATTGCGGTGCTCTGTTACCTCGCCGCCACCGGCGGGCGCTGGCAGCTCGTCGCGGTCGCCGGCGGCGTGGTCGTGGTGCTCCCGACCGTCACCGGGCTGATCATGATCTGGGGGAACCCCCAAGGGGTGGACGACTGGATCATCAAGACCTTCGGTGTCGGGGCGATCGTCGCGGCGACCCTCGCCCAGGCCAGCCTGCTGCTGGCGCTCGCCGGCACGGCTCGCGGTCTGGTCGCACGGCTGCTGCCCGGCACCCTGGTGATGGCTGCGGGGCTGGCCGTGATGACCAGCGCCCTCGTCCTGCGCTTCGAGCCGCAGGGCGACGGCTACTACCGCGTGCTCGGCGTCGTGGCCATCCTCGACGTCCTCGGCACGGTCGTGGCGGCGGCCCTGACGAAGTTCGGCACCGGCGGCCAGCCCTCCGATGGTTCGCCCGACCCGGGGCACGCAGCACTGCCGGCGAGGCTCCAGGAGCGGGTCACGGCCTACGCCCGGGCCCGTGGAGCCGATCCGGACGCGGTGGTCGCCTCAGCGGTCGAGCAGTTCCTCGACGCGGCCGAGCGGGATCCGGCTCGACCCACATCGTCCTGACCGACCCACCTCGACCGCGAGCTACTCGCTGTGGCGACGAGTGGGGACCACGACGAGCGGGCACTCGCGCGGGCGGTGCAGCAGTCCCTGGCTGACCGAGCCCAGCACGAGGCCCGCGAAGCCGCCGCGACCCCGGCCGCCGACGACGATCAGGGCGCCTCGGCGGGCGTGGAGCAGGATCGCGTCGACCGGGCGCTCGCGCGAGACCACCTCGGTGATGTGAACGTCCGGGTCCTTCTCCGACCAGCCGGCCAACGCCTCCGAGAGGACGGCTTCCTCGGTGCCCGCGATCTTCGCGACTGACTCCTCGCTGAGCCAGGAGAGCCCGATCTTCTCGGGGACATCGAGCCACCACGCGTGCACCGCAATGAGGGGCACCCGGCGCAGGCTGGCCTCCTCGAAGGCGTAGGACAGCGCCGCCTGCCCCGCCTCCGAACCGTCCACGCCGACGACCACGCGGTCGACCCGAGGGCCGCCGGAGGGCTGGTCGACGACCACGACCGGACACGAGGCGTGGGCCACCAGCTGCGCCGAGGTCGACCCGACCACGGCCTCCGTCAGGGGCTGCTGGCTGGCGCGGCCGACGACCACCACCTCGGCGTCCACCGAGGCGTCGATCAGCACCCGCGCCGGACCCCCCACCACCTCGTCGGTGGTGACGACCAGGTCCGGATGGGCCTCGTGGAGCCGGCTGCGTGCCTCGTCCAGGACGGAGTCCGCCACGTCGCCCGGCCAGGCCGGGATCACGGGCATCCCGGGCACCATGGCCGTCGCCAGACCGCGGGCCACGACGACCCGGACCCCGACGTTGCGGAGCCGAGCCTCGTCCCCGGCCCAGTCCAGCGCCGCCGTGGAGAGCTCGGAGCCGTCGTAGCCCACGACGACGGGGGGGCGGGAGGTGCTCATGGTGGTGCCTCCTCGGGCGAAGGGGCCGGCCGGCCCGGTTGTCTCCACCGTGCGCCACCGGTCAGCGCGCGCCAAGGGTCATTGGTCCCCAGTCCGGGCGGTACCCGGGAGAAGTAGTCTCGGGGACGTGGCCTTTGACTTCAGCGTGAGCCCAGCCGTCGAGGAGCAGCGTCGACGGATCGCCGAGTTCATCGCGGCCGAGGTGATCCCGCTCGAGCAGCAGGTCTTCCGCGACGGGATGACCGACGGGCTCCGCGTCGAGCTCCAGGCCAGGGCGAAGGCCGCTGGCGTGCTCGCACCCCAGGCGCCGACGGTGGTCGGTGGCGGCGGCTTCCGCTTCGACGAGTCCGCGGTGCTGCTCGAGGAGGCGGGCTACTCGCTCCTGGGCCCGCTGGCCATCAACTGCGCCGCGCCCGACGAGGGGAACATCCACCTCATCCACATGACCGGCTCGGCTGCCCAGAAGGAGAAGTACCTCGAGCCGCTCGTGGCCGGCGAGGTGCGGTCGTGCTTCTCCATGACCGAGCCCCCGCCCGGGGCCGGCTCGGACCCGAGCGCCCTGCGCACCCGGGCCCGGCGCACCGACGGTGGGTGGGTCATCAATGGCGAGAAGTGGCTGATCACCGGGGCCGACGGCGCCTCCTTCTCGATCGTCATGGCCCTGAACGAGGGCGATGACGCCCCGCAGGGCGCGACGATGTTCCTGGTCGACACCGACAACCCCGGCTTCGTCGTCGGGGAGCACCTCAACACCATCGATGCCACAGGGGTGGGCGGACACTGCCGCGTCACGCTGACCGACTGCTTCGTCCCCGACGACCACGTCCTCGGGGAGCCCGGACGGGGTTTCCAGAGCGCCCAGGTGCGGCTGGCGCCGGCTCGGCTGACCCACTGCATGCGCTGGCTCGGCGTGGCTCGCCGCGCCCATGACATCGCCCTGGAGCGAGCCGTGGGGCGCGAGCTGTTCGGTTCACGGCTGGCCGACCTCGGCATGGCGCAGTCGCTCATCGCCGAGAACGAGATCGACCTGGACGCCGCGCGGTCGATGATCTGGCACGCCTCCTGGGCCATCGCCGAGGGCAGCCGCAGCAGCGAAGAGTCCTCCCGGGCCAAGGTGTTCGCGAGCGAGGCGGTGTGCCGCGTGGTCGACCGCTCGGTCCAGCTGGCCGGGGGCATGGGCACCTCGGAGGAGCTCGTGCTCGGCCGCATCTACCGTGACATCCGCTCGTTCCGCATCTACGACGGGGCGACCGAGACCCACAAGATGTCGATCGCCAAGCGCGCCGCCAGGCGGGCCACCGCCCGTCTCGCCGAGCGCGAGGGGCAGGCGTGAGCGACGCAGCCGCCAGCCACGCGGCCGCCCTTCCCGACCTGCCCGGGCTGCCCCGCGCGTCCTTCACCGCCTGGGCCGACCAGCACGTCCCGGGGCTCGGCGACCGGTGGCACGCGGACGTCATCTCCGGCGGGCTGTCCAACATCACCTACCGCGTCACGGGCGCGAACCGCGCGGTGATCGTCCGGCGGCCGCCCCTGGGCAAGCTGCTCCCCAGCGCCCATGACATGGGTCGCGAACACCGTGTCCTGTCGGCGCTCTGGCCCACGGAGGTGCCGGTACCCGAGGTGCTCGCCTTCACCGACGACCCCGACGTGGTCGGCGCACCCTTCTACGTGATGGCCGTCGTCGAGGGTGAGGTCTACCGCGACCCCACCCAGACTGCTCAGCTGACGACGGCCCAGCGCGGTGGGCTCTCGGACGCCCTCGTCGAGTCGCTGGCCGCGATCCACGCCGTCGACCTCGACGCGACCGGGCTTCGTGACTTCGGCCGCCCCGAGGGCTACCTCGAGCGACAGGTCCGTCGCTGGGGCGGACAGTGGGCCGCCAGCCGCACCCGCGACCTGCCCCCGATGGACGACCTCATCTCCACCCTCGACGCGCAGCGCCCCACCGGCAGCGAGGTCACCCTCGTCCACGGTGACTACCGCCTGGACAACACGCTCGTGACGCTGCCGGACGGCATACCCACCGTCGCGGCCGTCGTCGACTGGGAGCTGAGCACGCTCGGCGACCCGCTTGCCGACCTCGCGACGTGGCTCACCTACTACAGCGGGCCGGGCGAGGACGGCAGCGCCGTGCCCGTGGCCGCTGGACTGACCGCGCACGAGGGCTTCCCGACCGGCGACGACATCGCCCAGCGGTATGCCGCGGTCACCGGGCGGGACGTGTCAGGTCTGGACTACTACCGGGCCTTCACCGACTTCCGGCTGGCGGTCATCCTCGAAGGGGTGCACGCCCGCTACCTCGCCGGCCAGTCGATGGGCGAGGGGTACGACCGGGTCGGCGCCTCCGTGCCGCCGCTCGTCAACCGCGCGTTGTCGCGCCTGGGCTGAGCGCCTCAGGAGTCGAAGCCGAGGCCGAGCCGGTCGAGCGTGCGCAACCAGGCGTTGCGCCGGCCCTGGCGCTGGTCGGCGCGCGCGAGCGCCCAGCGGGTGAGCTGGATCCCCGCGTAGGCGAAGGGCTCGGGCGGGAACGGCAGCGGCTTCTCCCGGACCATCCGCAACCGGGTCCGCTCGGTGTCGGCGCCGTCGAGCAGGTCGAGGACCACGGCGGCGCCGAACCGTGATGCGCCCACACCCAGGCCGGTGTAGCCGAGGGCGTAGGCGACCCGGTCGTCCATCGCCGTGCCGTAGAAGGCGCAGAACCGGGTGCAGGTGTCGATGGCCCCGCCCCACCGGTGGGTGAAGCGCAGCCCGGCCAGCTGGGGGAAGGTCTCGAAGAAGTGCTCGGCGAGCCTCTCGAAGGTGGCTGGTCGCTGGTCGTGCAGCGGGCTGACCCGGCGGCCGTAGTGGTAGATGGCGTCGTAGCCACCCCAGAGGATGCGGTCGTCGGCGGTCAGTCGGTAGTAGTGGAACTGGTTGGCCATGTCGCCGACCCCCGCACGGGTGCCCCAGCCGATGGAGGCGAGCTGGTCGGCGGTCAGTGGCTCGGTCATGAGGACGTAGTCGTAGACCGGCACCGTGTGCAGGCTCGTGCGCCGAAGCAGCGAGGGAAAGGCGTTGGTGCCCAACGCCACCCGGGCGGCCCGAAGCTCGGGGCCGCGGTCGGTGCCCAGCCACACGGCGGCGCCGTGCCGCTCCAGACCGGTGACCCGCGTGCCCTCGACGATGCGCACTCCGAGGGACTCGGCGGCTGCGGCCAGACCCCACGCGAGCCGGGCGGGGTCGACCATCGCCGTCTCGTCGGGCGCCAGCAGCCCTGCGAGGTAGGTCGGCGAGCCCAGCTCGGACCGGACCTCGTCGCGGTCGAGGAAACGACCGGTGCCCGCGTCCTGGCGCAGCCACTCGACCTGGTGGGGTTCGGTCGCCACGGTCAGCTCGCCGGAGCGGCGGAAGTCGCAGTCGATGCCGTAGCGCCGGACAGTGGCCTCGATCGCGTCGAGGTTCTCCAGGCCGAGCCGCTCGAGGGTGTCGTACTCCTCGGGCCAGCGTTCGCGCCCGTTGGCCTCTCCGTGGGTCAGGCTCGCGGAGCAGAAGCCTCCGTTGCGCCCCGAGGCCGCCCAGCCGATCCGGCCGGCCTCCACCAGCAGGACGTCACGGGACGGGTCGGCCTCCTTGGCGAGCAGGGCGGTCCACAGCCCCGTGTAGCCACCCCCCACGACGACGAGGTCGGCCGTGGCGTCGGCGGACAAGGGGGCCCGCGCGGCGGGGCGCTCGGCACGGTCGAGCCAGAAGACGTCCGGCTGGGCGTCGGCGAGGGCGGCTCGTGCTGCGGCCGCCCCCGCCCCTGCGGGAGGCATCCCTCAGCTGCCGGTGGTGGTGTAGCGGTCGGCGACCTCGAGCGCCTCGTCGAGGATCGCCAGGCCCTCGCGCACCTCGTCCGCCGTGGTCGTGCACGGCGGCACCACGTGGGTGCGGTTGAAGTGGGTGAACGGCCACAGTCCGCGGTCCTTGCAGGCCGCGGCGAAGTCGTTCATCGCCTTGGCGTCGGCGCCGCCGGCGTTGAAGGGCACCAGGGGCTCACGCGTGGCGCGGTCGCGCACGAGCTCCAGGGCCCAGAAGACACCCAGGCCGCGGACCTCGCCGACCGACGGGTGGCGTTCGGCGAGCTCACGCAGACCGGGGCCGATGACGTCGGTGCCGAGGGAGCGGGCGTGCTCGACGATGCCCTCCTCCTTGAAGATGGTGATGGAGGCGACGGCGGAGGCGCACGCCAGTGGGTGACCGGAGTAGGTCAGCCCACCGGGGAACGGCTTGGAGTCGAAGGACTGGGCGATCCGCTCGGAGATGACCACGCCGCCGAGGGGGACGTAACCGCTGTTGACCCCCTTGGCGAAGGTGATGAGGTCGGGTGCCACGCCCCAGTGGTCGACGGCGAACCACTCGCCGCAACGACCGAAGCCGGCCATCACCTCGTCGGCGATCATGACGATGCCGAACTCGTCGCAGAGGTCGCGCACGCCCTGGAGGTAGCCGGGGGGCGGCACGAGGATGCCGTTGGTGCCGACCACGGACTCAAGGATGATCGCGGCCACGGTGTGGGCGCCCTCGACCATGAGGATCTCGCGCAGGTGCTGCAGCGCCCGCTCGGACTCCTCCTGCTCGTTGGTCGCGTGGAACGCGGATCGGTAGGCGTAGGGGCCCCAGTAACGGACCACCCCCGGCATACCGGGCTCGGAGGGCCACCGGCGCGGGTCCCCCGTGAGCGCGATCGACCCGGCCGTCGCCCCGTGGTAGCTGCGGTAGGCCGCGAGGATCTTGTGGCGACCGGTGTGCAGGCGGGCCATCCGCAGGGCGTTCTCGTTGGCCTCGGCGCCGCCGTTGGTGAAGAAGACCCGGTTGAGGTCGCCCGGGGCGAGCTCGGTGATGAGCCGGGCCGCCTCGGAGCGGGCGTCGTTGGCGAAGGCCGGGCTGATCGTCGTCATCCGGCCGGCCTGCTCCTGGATCGCCGCGACGAGCTTGGGGTGCTGGTAGCCGATGTTGACGTTGACCAGCTGGCTGGAGAAGTCGAGGTAGCGCTTGCCCGCGTAGTCGGTGAAGTGCGAACCGAGCGCCGACGCGATCGGCAGCGGGTCGATGAGCGCCTGCGCCGACCACGAGTGGAAGACGTGGGCCCGGTCGTCGCGGCGCACCTGCTCCTCGGAGGCAGCAGTCACGGAGGGGAGGATGGTGTCGGTCACGGCTGCCTCTCAGCGGGTGCGCGGGAAGCCGAGGTCGACGCTGGACGTGGCCGGGTCGGGCCAACGCTGCGTCACGACCTTGCCGCGGGTGTAGAAGTTGACGCCCTCGGGCCCGTACATGTGGGTGTCACCGAAGAGCGAGTCCTTCCAGCCGCCGAAGGAGTAGTAGGCGACCGGGACGGGGATGGGCACGTTGATGCCGACCATGCCGACCTGGACGTCGTACTGGAACTGTCGGGCAGCGCCGCCGTCGCGGGTGAAGATCGCCGTGCCGTTGGCGTACTGGTTGGAGTTGATGAGCTCCAGGCCCTCCTCGTAGGTCTCCACGCGCACGACGGACAGCACCGGGCCGAAGATCTCGTCGGTGTAGACCGTCATCTCGCGCGTGACGTGGTCGAGCAGCGTGGTGCCGAGGAAGAACCCCTCCCTGGGCACGTCCTGGGTCCGGCCGTCGACCACGACGCTGGCCCCGGCTGCTTCGCCCGCGTCGACGTAGCCGGCGACCTTGTCGCGGTGCTCCGCAGTGATGAGCGGGCCCATGTCGGTGCCGGTCTCGGCACCGTCGCCGATCGTGAGCTTCGGCAGCCGGATGGCGATCGCGTCGACCAGGGGCTGGGCGATCTCGCCCACGGCCACCGCGACGGACAGCGCCATGCACCGCTCGCCGGCAGCACCGTAGGCGGCGGAGACGACCGAGTCGGCCGCCATGTCGATGTCGGCGTCGGGCAGCACCAGGGCGTGGTTCTTCGCCCCGCCGAGGGCCTGCACCCGCTTGCCGTTGGCGGTGCCACGCTCGTAGATGTACTTGGCGATGGGCGTCGACCCGACGAAGCTCACCGCAGCGATGCCGGGGTGGTCGAGGATCGCGTCGACCGCGACCTTGTCACCGTGCACGACGCTGAACACGCCATCGGGGAGGCCGGCCTCCTGCCACAGCTGGGCGAGGAACAGGGCCGCAGACGGGTCCTTCTCGGAGGGCTTGAGGATGAAGGCGTTGCCACAGGCGATGGCGTTGGCACACATCCACAGGGGCACCATGGCCGGGAAGTTGAACGGGGTGACGCCGGCGACGACGCCGAGCGGCTGGCGGATGTTGTAGACGTCGACGCCGGTGGCGGCCTGCTCGCTGAACCCACCCTTGAGCAGGTTGGGGACCCCCGTGGCGAACTCGACGTTCTCGAGCCCGCGGGCGATCTCGCCACCGGCGTCGGAGAGGACCTTGCCGTGCTCCGCGGTGATGATGGCGGCCAGCTCGGGACTGCGCTGGTGCAGCAGCTCACGGAAGGCGAAGAGGACGGCGGACCGCTTCGACAGCGAGGCGTGCCGCCACTCGCGGGCAGCCTCGGTGGCGCTGGCCACGGCTGCGTCGAGCTCTTCCACGGAGGCCAGGTCGACCTCGCCGGTGACGGCGCCGGTCGCGGGGTTGTGGACAGGGGCGGAGCGCCCCGAGGTGCCTTCGTGCGAGCGGCCGTCGATCCAGTGCGAGATGCGTGTCGTCATGGTTCGACGATACGGTCCACCGACTGGTAACACAATACAAGTATTGCTATGGTACATAATATGTTGACGGTCATCTCCGCCATCGAGCACCGGCTCGAGCGCCCCTCGTCCAAGGGACTGGCGCATGCCGTGTCCGCGACGATCCGTGACGGCGTGCTCGCACCGGGGGACCGCCTCCCGCCCATCCGCACGGTTGCGACCGAGCTGGCGCTCTCGCCGACGACCGTGAGTGCGGCCTGGGGGCTGCTCGCCCGGTCCGGGACCGTGGCCACCGACGGGCGACGGGGCACCCGGGTGCTTGACCAGTCCACCCCGACCACCGGGCGCTACCGGCAGGCCATCGACCACGCATCACCCTTCGCCCTCGACCTGTCGACCGGGGTCCCGGACGCGACCCTGCTCCCCCACCTCGGGTCCGCCGTGGCCGGCCTCACCACCACCCCCACCACCGGGAGCTACCTCGACGACCCGGTGCTCCCCGAGCTCGCGGCCACCCTGCGGGCCGACTGGCCGGACGGTGCGAGCGACCTGGCGCTGGTGGACGGCGCCATGGACGCGATGGACCTCATCGTGCGCACCCACCTGCGCTTCGGGGACCGGGTCGTGGTCGAGGACCCGGGTTTCCCGCCCCTGGTGGACCTGCTCGAGTCGGTCGGCGTGCAGCTCGTCGGGGTCGGGCTGGACGACGAGGGGCTCGACCTCCGTGCGCTCGCGACGGCACTCCGTGAACCCGTCGCGGCGATCTTCCTCCAGCCCAGGGCCCAGAACCCGACGGGCGTCAGCATGACCAGCAGGCGCGCGCAGGCCATCGCCGAGCTGCTGGACGGCACGGAAACCCTTGTGGTGGAGGATGACTCGGCCGCCGAGCTCTCGCCGACGCCCCTGGTGAGCCTGGGCACGTGGCGCCCCGGGCACACGGCATACGTGCGCTCCTTCTCGAAGTCCCACGGGCCGGACCTGCGGCTCGCGGCGATGAGCGCCCCTCCGGCACTGCACCGCGACATCGCGGTCCGCCGCCAGCTGGGCCAGGGCTGGTCCAGCCGCCTGCTGCAGCAGGTGCTGCTGGCGCTGCTCACGCACCACGGCGCCCGCGCGCAGGTCGCCGAGGCCAGCGCGACGTATGCCGCGCGCCGCGCCCACGTGGTGGACGGCCTGCGGGCTCGCGGGGTGGAGGTCGGCGGCACCGAGGGCATCAACATCTGGGTGCCCGTCCAGGACGAGACCGCCGCCGTGGTGCGGTTGGCCAGCGGGGGGATCGGGGTGGCCCCCGGGACGCCGTTCCGGATCGGGGCCACGAGCGGCGACGGGGGCTACGTCCGGGTGAGCGTGGGCCTGGCCCGTGACGGGCTCGACCACCTGGTCGACGCCCTGGCAGCAGCCGCCTTGACCAGCGGCTGGAGCGGCCGAGCCCGCTGACCGGCGCTCGGAGCGGCGAGGCCGGGCCGGCTCGGTCCACGGGGGCCGGGTGCGCATCCGGACGGCGCGAAGGCCGGGCTGCAGGGTTGCCCGGCCTCCGGCCCGCCGCCCTAGAGCGGACGCCTAATTTCCCCCTCGGGTCCACGCTAGCGGCGTTTCGGGCTCTTGAGGCTCCTGCAATACACGTATCGGGGTCAGCCCGCACAAAACTCAGGCAAATTCTCACCCGCGGGGGCACGTGGGAGCGTTCCGGGCGGAGGGCGTGGGATTCGAACCCACGATGGGTATAACCCCATAGCGGTTTTCAAGACCGCCGCACTAGGCCACTATGCGAGCCCTCCAGCGCGGACCGAACCGGTCCGCTGCGCGCCCAAGATACCGGCCTCGCCGCGAGTAGGGTCGGCGAGGTGGACGGCTACCTGCGCGACGGCGAGTCGGACGCCGAGAAGCTGGACCGCAACTGGGAGGAGCTCCTCCAAGAGCTGCGGGTCACCCAGACCGGTGTCCAGATCCTCACCGGCTTCCTCCTGACGCTTCCCGTCCAGCCGTCCTTCCACGACCTCAGCTCCTTCGAGCGGGGTGCCTACGTCTTCGCGATCAGCATGAGCATCGTCGCCACCTGCACCCTGATCTCCCCGGTCGCCATGCACCGCATCCTCTTCCGCCAGCGGCGCAAGGAGACGCTGGTGATGGCCGGCAACCGCATCGCCAAGGCCGGGCTCTCGACGCTCGCCCTCGCCATCGTGGGCGTGGTCACCCTCGTCTTCGCGATCGTCTTCAGCCAGGCGGTGGGTGTGGTCGTCGGCCTGGTGTCGCTGGCGATGTTCCTGGGCGCGTGGCTGGTCCTGCCGCTGGCCCTGCGCCACCGGCTCCGGGTCGAGCCGGACCACCCGACAGGCCCCTGAGCAGCGGTTTTGTTAGGGTCGGACCACCCGAACGTAAGGATCCACCATGGCCAAACTCTCCTTCCTCGCCGGCATCGCCGTGGGCTACGTCCTCGGCGCGAAGGCCGGTCAGAAGCGCTACCAGCAGATCAAGGGCCGCGCCACGCAGGTGTGGGGCAGTGACCCCGTCCAGACGCGCGTGGACACCGTCAAGGACGTCGTCCGGGAGCAGGCGCCGGTCGTGGCGGCCAAGCTCGGCGACGCCGCGAAGTCGGCCGGCGCCTCCGCCAAGGACCGGCTCGGTGGCGAGGACCTGCCCGAGACCCTGCACCGCGGCACCGACGGCCACCTGCACGCGGAGCCCGGCGGCTTCGGCCCCGGGCCGGGCAAGCTGCCCTGACCGAGGGCCTACGCGAGCACGCAGGACAGCGGGGCGGCACACCATCTCGGTGTGCCGCCCCGCCAGCGTTCGGGCCCCCAGCCCGTTCGCCCCGGCTCAAGGACGTCGCCGGGCAGGTCCGGTCGGGCGCGTGCGGGGCACCCCTGACCAGCACCTTCCACGACCGGAACCTCCCGGCGACGTGCCCCTGAGGGCGTTTCGGCCGTGCAACCCCCCGCACGACCGGAACCTGGGCTGGCACCCCCCGGGCCAGCCCACCCCCGCCAGGTAAAGCAGGCGCCCTCGGCGACCGCCCGTCTTCCCTGGCATGAGGCTTCCTTCGGTGTCCGTCCTACCCGACCCCCTGATCGGGTCTGACACGGGACAAGAGCGGCGGACCTCGCCCCTGATACATCACCGGACACACTTCTTTCGACCGACCCCGGGCGGTATCAGATGAGCGCCTCCCGCCCTCCTACCGGGTGAGCAGTTGTCTCACTACGCTGGCGTCCATCGCACGCTCCGGGTCAGCGTCTGAACTCAGGAGGCCCCATGGCCAGCAGTCCCTCGAACCGCCCCGCTCCCCCTGGACGCCGGATCCCGCGACTCTTCGTGCCCGGCTCAGCGGTGCGCCGGCTGGGCGCCCGCGCCCTCGACCCCACCACGGCCCAGCGGCTGGGTGACGAGCCCTCTCCCTCTCCCACGGTCTACGTGGGGAACTGCCTGCTGGTGCGCGGCCTGCCCCAGCTCCGGGCGCAGGACCCGATCGCGCTGTTGCAGCAGATGCTCGAGCGGTCCTACACCGTCCAGGAACGACGGGAAAACTCCCTCGGCGACGTGTTCGCCAAGCTGGGGGTCGCCGAGGAGCTCGACGAGGTCGGCACCACGAGCGTGACCATCGCCCCACGGGAGGGCGTTTCCGTCCCGCCCCCGGATGCGTGGGAGATCCTCCAGGACTTCCGCGCCGAGCACCCCGCGGCCGCCGAGCAGGTCGGGCTCTGCCACGTGCTCGTGGGGAGCGGGTACGGCGACGGCGTCGGCTACGGGGACGGGGTCGGCTACGGCGACGGCGTGGGGTACGGCGACGGGGTCGGCTACGGCGACGGCGTGGGGTACGGCGACGGGGTCGGGCTCTCCGGCCTGCCCGGCGGCGGACCGTCAGGCCGGTCACCGGTGACCTGGTCCGCCCCGAACCCGTGGCCGGAGGGCGCGCCGGATGGCCCTGTCGTGGCAGTTCTCGACACCGGGCTCGGCAAGCACAGCTGGTTCTCCATGGGCGTCATCTGGAAGCCATCCGTCGACGGCACCGCCATCGGACTGCGCTGGTCGCCGGCCGACGACCCGGAGAACACCGGCTGCACCATCGACCGCATCAACGGCGTCCTCGACAGGCTGGCCGGGCACGGCACCTTCATCGCCGGCGTCATCCGGCAGCACTGCCCCACCGCCACGATCATGCCCGTCCCCGTCATGTACGGGGACGGGGTAGCCGACGAGGCGGACCTCGTCGATGCGCTCCAGCTGCTCTACGCCCGCCAGCTGCTCGCGCTGAAGGACCCGGCGACCCACGGTCGCCCCGTCGACGTCATCTCGCTGTCGATGGGCTACTACCACGAGACCCCGGGCGCCTTCGACGACGAGGAGGCGCTCATCAAGGTGCTGAGCGGCCTCAGCGGCACGGGGATCTCCATCGTCGCGGCCGCGGGCAACGGCTCCAGCGACGTGGAGTTCTTCCCCGCCGCCTTCTCGACCACCACGAGCTGTCCGGTGCCGCTGGTCGCCGTGGGCGCCCACAACCCGGGCGGCTTCACCTCGGGTGGGCCCGTCGTGTCGGTCTACTCGAACACCGGCACCTGGGTGACCGCCTACCGCTGCGGGACCGCGGTCGTCAGCACGATGCCGACGACCTTCGACGGGAGCATCCGCAGCGTCCTGAACCTGCCCGCGTCAACCAACCCGACGCGCGGGTCGATCGACCTCGACGACTACTCGGGAGGCTTCGGACAGTGGAGCGGGACGTCGTTCTCCGCGCCGGCCCTGGCCGGCGACATCGCCGCCGAGCTGGCCGGCTGTCGCAGCCGCAGGACCGCGACCGTGGAGGAGCGGGTCGACAGCGCTGCTGAAGCCGTCGCCGCCGTCGTGGGAGGTGCGCCGTGATGCAGACCGGAGGCAGCACCGAGAGCCTTGCCGAGCGGGCCGCCCAGGCCTTCCGCGCCTACCGCGCCGGCCAGGCGGACGCCATGTCGGGCCTGGTCGACTCGACCACGACCCTGCTGTGGCACACCGCCCGCGCCCAGGGCCTCAACCCGACCCAGGCCGAGGACGTCGTACAGACCACCTGGCTGCTCCTCGTCCAGCACGCCGACGGCATCAGCGACCCGCAGGGCATCCTCAAGTGGTTGCTGACCACGGCTCGCCGAGAGGCGTGGGCGGTCTCCAAGAAGGCGCGCCGCGAGGACGTCCGGGACGACGTCACCGATGCCGTGGGCGACCTACCGGCTGCCACGAACGGGCCGGAGCAGCTGATGGTGCGCGGCCAGGAACAACGCGTGCTCTGGAGGCACTTCGCCACCCTCCCCGAGCGCTGCCAGCGGCTGCTGCGGGTCATCGCCCTCGCCGAGCGACCGGACTACGCCCAGGTCGCCGAGGCGATGGGTATGCCGGTCGGCAGCATCGGGCCCACCCGCGGTCGCTGCCTGGCCAAGCTCCGCACCGCCTTGACCAACGACCCTGCCTGGGAGGTGACGTCATGACTCCGAACCCCGAGTTCGAGCTCGACCTGCTGGCTGCCGAGCTGATCGACGACCTGGACCTGCGGGCCCTGACCACGTTGCGCGCCGTCTACCAGGCCAACGACCCGGTGCCGCCGGGCCTGGCCGAGCGGTCCAAGTTCGCGATGACGGTCGCCGCGCTGGAGGCCGAGGTGGCCGAGATGATGTCCACCCCGCTCGAGGCTGCCGGTGCGCGCTCGGCCCAGTACGACCGGGCGAGCACCATCACCTTCTCGAGTGACCACCTCAGCGCGATGATCACCATCGAGGTCGTCGACGGCGCGACGGCCCGGGTCAGTGGGTGGGTCACCACCGGGTCCACCGCCATCGAGCTGCGCGAGCGGTCGCGCACCCAGGAGACGACGACCGACGACGAGGGGCGGTTCGCGTTCGCCTCGGTCGAGCGTGGCATGGTGCACCTGGTGATGCGCCGCCTCGACGCGCCGGACAGTCGACCGGTCATCACCCCCGCCATCGAGATCTGAGAAGGACCGCCCATCGAGGTTGCCGATCCACACATCGAGGAGCTCCTCACCCGGGCTCGTCACCTGAACTCGGTGGGTCGCTTCCGCGACGCCGAGACGGCTCTTCGGCGCACCCTGCGGCTCGTGGCGGCCGTCCCCGAACCCGACGCCACGCCCACCAGGGCCCGCGTCATGATCACCCTGGCCTGGACGACGGTCGCCCTCCACGGGCGGGCCGAGGCCCTCGACCTCCTCGCCGAGGTGCGCACCCTGGACCTCACCCCTCGCCTGCTGGCCCTGAGCCACGTGCAGGAGGCGGTGGTCCACGTGTCCGTCGCCGACTGGCGCGAGGCCCTGCGGGCACTGGCCGCGGTGGGCGACGGGTTCGACCTGCTCACCACTCGCGAGCAGACCTCGGCCCTGCTCAACCGCGGGCTCTCGCACCTGTCCCTGCTGGAGCTGCAGCCGGCCAGGTCCGAGCTCGAGCAGGCTCTGGCGCTGGCCATCGCCCACCGCGTGCCCGAGCAGGAGTTCAAGGCCCGCCACAACCTCGGCTGCCTGGAGTTCTACGCGGGGCACCTGCCCGAGGCGATCAGGTTGATGCGCGCCGCCGACGAGATGCAGGCCGGGGTGCTGAGGGCTCGCGCGAAGCACGACCTCGCACTGGTGTTGCTCGAGGCCGGGTTGCTCGACGAGGCCCAGGACACCCTGGCCGCGGCCCTCGGCGAGGCGCGCGGTGAGCGGCTCCGCCTCGAGGAGGGCGACATCCGGCTCGACCTGGCCGTGTGCGCAACCCTGCACGACGACCCCGCGCTGGCCCGCCGCGAGCTCCAGGACGCGATCCGCGCCTACCGCTCGCGGGGAGCCCGCCAGCGCCAGCACAGCACAGCCCTGCTGAGGGCCTCGGTCGACGTCCGCAGGGGCGTGGTGCCGCGGGGCGTGGATGCCCTCGTCGCACACTGGCTCGACGACGCGAGGCCCGTGACCCCCGACGAGCGGCTGGCTGCCCGGGTGCAGGTCGAGTCCCTGCTGCTGCGCGGAGACGTCGAGGGTGCCGAGCGGGGTGTGCGGCGGCTGGGCGGGCAGGTGCGCCAGGGCCTGGCCGGCGACATGCACGACCAGCTCCTCGTGGCGAAGGTCGCGACGGCGCGGGGCGACGCGCCCCGGGCGCGCCGGGCCGTGCGGACCGCGCTGCACCGCCTGACCGCCCGCCAGATCCCCACCCAGAGCCTCGAGATCCGATCCGCGCTGGCGCTGCACGGTCGCCGGCTCAGCGAGTTCGACGTGGGCGATGCGGTCGAGAGCGGTTCGGCCCGCCGGGTCTTCGACAGCGTGGAACGCTGGCGGGCGGTCTCGCACCGCCTCCCCCCGGTCTCCGCGCCGAGCGACGCGGTGAGTGCGGAGCTGATGGCCGAGCTGCGCCTGACCCGCCGCTCGCTCCGCTCGGGCGACGAGGAGGTGCCGGCGCTGCGGGCCAGGGCGGCCGAGCTCGAGTGGCAGATCGCCCAGCGGGACCGCGCCGCGGGTGACCTCGGCGGCGGCGGACAGGTGGCCCGCGCCGCGACGCTGGGGAGCGCACGTGACCTGCTCGGGGCGCGCGACGAGCACGCGCTGGTGCTCTTCACCCATGGGGGGTCGCAATTCGCCCTGCACGTCGACGGGCGGGGCGCCAGGCTGCACGACCTCGGGAGCCTGGCCGAGGTCACCCACCTCGCCGAACGGCTCCTGAGGGACGTCCGTGCCCACGCCTTCACCAGGACGAACGCGGCGCTCGAGCAGGTCCTGCGGCGCGCGGTCGCCAGCTCCTTGGAAGCCCTTGACCGGCAGCTGTTCTCCGCGCTCGACCTCGATCCCGGCGCAGGGGTCGTGGTCGTCCCGGGCCAGGCGCTCTCCTCGGTGCCCTGGGGGATGCTGCCCACGTTGACGGGTCGCCCCGTCACGGTGTCCCCCTCGGTGACGCGCTGGTCCTCTCCCCTGCCGGCCCGTGGAGCGGACGAGGCGGTGCGCACCAGCGCGCTGGCCGGGCCGGGCCTGCGTCGGGCCGCGGCAGAGGTCAGCGGCGTGCTGGCGGCCTGGTCGGCCGACGGGGTCGGTGCTGTCCGCGAAGGTGGCGGCCGCCCCCACCTGCACGAGCATGCGGGCAGCAGCGACGTGCGCACGGCCCTGTCGGATGCCACGGTCGTCCACGTGGCCGCCCACGGCACCCACCAGGAGGAGAGCCCCTTCTTCTCGTCGCTGCACATGGCCGACGGACCCGTCTTCGCCCACGAGCTGCCGCACCCGGTCGGGGCTGAGCACGTCGTGCTCTCGGCGTGCGACGTGGGCCGCTCCGACCTGCGCCCCGGCGACGAGCCGCTGGGGCTCACCGCAGCGCTCCTGGCGCTGGGCGTGCACAGCGTCGTCGCGGCGGTGGCCCCGGTCCAGGACTCCGTCGCCGAGGTCGCGATGGTGAGCTACCACCGCCACCTGGCCGACGGCATACCTGCCTCGCGGGCCCTGGCCAGGGCGATCACCGAACACCCGGACGCCGGAGCCTTCTGCCTCTACGGCGCCGACTGGACCCGCGGCGGCTGAGGCTGGGGGCGGCGCAAGCCAGCCCCAGGCTCAGATCCAGATCGCGGGATCCTTGAACATCGCCTCGTAGGGGTCCTCGCGACCCTCGGGGAACCGGATGGTCGCCGGGATGCCGGTCGCGATGGCACCCGCAGGGACGTCCTTGACGACCACCGAGTTCGCCCCGATCTGGACGTCGTCACCGATGTGGATCGCCCCGAGCACCCGGGCGCCGGCGCCGATGGTGACGCGGTCACCCACGGTGGGGTGCCGCTTGACCTTGGCCAGCGATCGGCCGCCGAGGGTGACCGCGTGGTAGAGCATCACGTCGTCGCCGACCTCGGCGGTCTCGCCGATGACCACCCCCATGCCGTGGTCGATGAAGAACCGGCGTCCGATGACCGCTCCCGGGTGGATCTCCACCCCGGTCAGGGACCGGGCCACGGTCATCATGATGCGCGCCACGAGCTTGGCCGGGCCGCCGCGCAGCCACAGGCGGTGGGCGGCACGATAGGCCCAGATGGCGTGCAGGCCAGGCGAGTTGAGCACGACGTCCAGCCGCGACGAGGCCGCGGGATCACGCGCCATGGCGGCGTCGAGGTCGTCGTTGACGCGACTGCGAGCCTGCCGCGCGTAGAGGGCGAGAGTCACCTGGGACGCCGCCGATCAGTCGAGCAGGTCGGAGAAGAGGATGGTCGACAGGTAGCGCTCGCCGAACGACGGGATGATGACGACGATGGTCTTGCCCGCGTTCTCGGGTCGGCGCGCCACCTCGTCGGCGGCCGCGAGCGCGGCACCCGACGAGAGACCGACGAGCAGGCCCTCCTCCTTGGCGGCCCGACGAGCCCACTCGACCGAGGTCTCGGCGTTGACGTCGATGACCTCGTCGTAGACGTCGCGGTCGAGGATCTCGGGCACGAAGTTGGCGCCGATGCCCTGGATCTTGTGGGGGCCCGGCTGGCCACCGTTGAGGATCGGGGACTCCTGCGGCTCCACGGCGATGATCTGCACGCTGGGCTTGCGGGACTTGAGCACCTGGCCGACGCCGGTGATGGTGCCACCGGTGCCGATGCCGGCGACGACGATGTCGACCGCGCCGTCGGTGTCCTTCCAGATCTCCTCCGCGGTCGTCCTGCGGTGGATCTCGGGGTTGGCCTCGTTGGCGAACTGCTTGGCGAGCACCCCTCCACGCTCCGCGGCGATCTCCTCGGACCTGGTGACCGCACCCTTCATGCCCAGGGCACCCTCGGTGAGCACGAGCTCGGCACCGTAGGCGCGCAGCAGGGCGCGCCGCTCCTTCGACATCGTCTCCGGCATGGTGAGCACGACGGTGTAACCGCGGGCGGCGCCGACCATGGCGAGCGCGATACCGGTGTTGCCCGAGGTGGCCTCGATGATGGTGCCACCGGGCTTCAGCTGGCCCGAGGCCTCGGCCGCGTCGATGATCGCGACGCCGATGCGGTCCTTGACCGAGGATGCCGGGTTGTAGAACTCGAGCTTGGCGGCCACCGTGGCCTCGCTCTGGATGATGCGGTTGATCCGCACCAGCGGGGTGTTCCCGATGAGCTGGGTCACGTCGTCGTGGATCGGCATGCGCTCCGTCTTCCTGTGGTCGGGTGCCGCGCGCTCGGCTCGAGCACGCAGGGCAAGGACAGTCTCACGTGTCAGCGAAGGACCCGTTATGAATATTCCAACAGATGGTTATGTCCTCTGGCAACGCCGCGTGGGCGTACCGGCTCCCGGTGGGGACCACGCGGCATACGCCACGGGGTTGACGCTCCTCACACAGCGCTAAGCGCGCGCTTACCGGCCGGTAGCATGTCCGGCATGTCTGCCCTCCAGATCGTCGCGCTGGTCGTCTGCCTCTCGGTCACCGCCGTCGCCATCGCCCTCTTCGCGCGGGTCGTGCGCCACTTCCTCGCGGTCTTCCGCCTGGGCCAGCCCGCGCCGGGACGCACCGACGACAAGGGGGCGCGGACAGCGACGCTGTTCCGCGAGTTCCTCGGCCACACGCGGATGTCGCGCCTGCCCGTGGTCGCCGTGGCGCACTGGTTCACGATGGTCAGCTTCGGCGTGCTGTTCTTCACCCTGGTCAACGCCTTCGGGCAGCTGGCCGACCCCGAGTTCGCGCTACCACTCATCGGGCACTTCTTCCTCTACGAGTGGGTCACCGACGTCTTCGCCTTCGGCGGCTTCGTCGGGATCCTCGTGCTCATGGCGATCCGCCAGAAGAACCATCCGCGCAGCGCCGCCGGGGAGGGCGGACGCCGTTCGCGGTTCTACGGCTCGTCGTTCTGGCAGGCCTACTACGTCGAGCTCACCATCCTCGGCGTCACCATCTGCATCGGGCTGCTCCGCGCCCTGGAGTGGACGCTGGCCCGCCAGCTCGGCACCGGTCAGGACACCGCGCTGCACTTCCCGCTCACGGGGTGGATCGGCAACGCCTTCCTCGGTCTGGACACCGCCACCGTCAAGAACCTCATCGTGGTCATCGCCGCGGTGAAGATCCTCATCTCGTTCGCCTGGATGATCACCATCTCCCTGCAGCCGACGATGGGCGTGGCCTGGCACCGCTTCCTGGCGTTCTTCAACATCTTCCTCAAGCGGCATGCCGACGGCCGCACCTCCCTCGGCCAGCTCCAGCCGATCCTCGTCGACGGGGCGCCGCTGGACTTCGAGAACGTCGAGGACCTCGACGAGGACGCCGCCCTCGGGGTCGGCAAGGTCGAGGACTTCACCTGGAAGGGCCTGCTCGACTTCACCACCTGCACCGAGTGCGGCCGCTGCCAGAGCCAGTGCCCCGCCTGGAACACCGAGAAGCCGCTGTCACCCAAGATGCTCGTGATGGCGCTGCGCGACCACGCGCACGCCAAGGCCCCGTGGCTGCTGGCCTCCGAGGATGAGCGCGAGGCCCTGCCGGAGTCGGTCTCGGCCCTGGCCCAGGCCTCGCTCATCGGTGACACCGGGTATGCCGCGGACTCGCCGTTGTCGGCCTACAACCCGCACGGCCCGGACGCCGTCATCGACCAGGACGTCCTGTGGTCGTGCACGACGTGCGGTGCCTGCGTCGAGCAGTGCCCGGTCGACATCGAGCACGTCGACGCGATCGTGGACCTGCGGCGCTACCAGGTGCTGATCGAGAGCGCGTTCCCCAACGAGCTGAACGGGCTCTTCAAGAACCTCGAGAACAAGGGCAACCCGTGGGGCATGGCGGCTCGGGCCCGGCTCGACTGGGCCAAGGACCTGCCCTTCGAGGTGAAGATGCTCGGCCAAGATGTCGAGTCGGCGGACGACGTCGACTACCTCTTCTGGGTCGGCTGCGCCGGTGCCTACGAGGACCGGGCCAAGAAGACCACCCGCGCGGTGGCCGAGCTGCTCGACCAGGCCGGCGTCACCTTCGCCATCCTCGGCGACGGCGAGACCTGCACGGGCGACTCCGCCCGCCGCGCGGGCAACGAGTTCCTCTTCCAGATGCTGGCCCAGCAGAACGTCGAGACCCTCAACGAGGTCGGCGCGACCAAGATCGTCGTCACCTGTGCGCACTGCTTCAACACCATCAAGAACGAGTACCCCCAGCTCGGCGGGAAGTACGAGGTCGTCCACCACACCCAGCTGCTCAACCGCCTGGTCCGCGAGAAGAAGCTCGTGCCGGTGGCCCGCCCGGCCGACGTCCCCGGCATGTCCTCGAACAAGGACGTCGCCTCCACCGCGGAGACCGTGACCTACCACGACCCCTGCTACCTCGGGCGCCACAACGGCGTCTACGCCCCGCCGCGTGAGCTCATCGGCGCCCTGCCCGGGGTCGAGCTGCGCGAGATGGAGCGCACCAAGGAGAAGTCCTTCTGCTGCGGCGCCGGCGGCGCGCGGATGTGGATGGAGGAGAAGCTCGGCACCCGGATCAACACCAACCGCACCGAGGAGGCCCTCGACACCGGCGCCGACCGGATCGCCATCGGCTGCCCGTTCTGCCGGGTGATGATGTCCGACGGCCTGACCGCCAAGCAGGCCGAGGGCCAGGGTGCCGACGTCGAGGTCGTCGACGTCGCCCAGATGCTGCTCGCCGCGGTCAAGCGCCGCGACGACGGCCAGCCCGCCGTCGAGCCCACGCCGGTCGCGTAGCCGGCTACGCGGCATACCCCTCAGTCACGGCGGCCTTCACCTAACCTTTGCTAGCAAGGGTTAGGTGAAGGTGGACAGGTTCCACGGTGTCCGGATTCGACCAAGGCTTGCTAGCAAAGGTTAGGGAAACCGTGCGGGGGCGCTGGGGTCAGGCTCGGGTGCGAGTGTCGGCCTTGACGACGGCGGCGCGGTCGAGGTCTCGGGCGGCGTCCCGGCTCGGGGCTGCTCCCCCGTGCTCGGCCGGCCACCACCAGGTGTGCGCCGGGTCGGTCGGCGGCTGGGGGTACGTCGAGACGAGCGATTCCACCATCGCCTCGAGGCGGGTGTGGAGCCGGGTGGTCAGTGCCTGCGCATCCTCCCCGGGAAGCGGCAGCAAGGGTTCGCCCACCAGGACCTGGACCGCGGTGCCGCGGCGCAGGCTCCAGCGGCCCCCGACGGTGAGGATGCGGTGCACCCCCCAGTGCGCGACCGGCACGATCGGGGCGCCCGTGGCGATGCAGAGGTATGCCGCGCCGCGCCTGACGTCGGCACGGTCCTTGACGACGAAGGCCCGCCCGATGGTGGCCTCGGGGTAGATGCCGACCAGCTCTCCGGACCGCAACGCACCGAGCGCGTGCCTGGCCGCCACCTCGCCGTGGGCCCGGTCTACCGAGATGTGGCGCATCGAGCGCATCAGCTGGCCCGAGACCGGCGCCCGGAAGACCGACTCCTTGGCCATGAACCGGATCAGCCGCCCGCGCCTGGTCCCCGCGAGGCCGACGAACATGAAGTCGGCGAAGCTGCTGTGGTTGGCGGCCACGAGACCGGCCCCGTGGCCGGGCAGGTGCTCCTCGCCGGACACCGTGATCCGCACCCCGAGCAGGCGGAAGACCGCGCGGCACAGCGCGATGACGAGGCGGTAGGGGAGGTCGTTCACACGGGGTATTCGGAGCCCCGGGTGTTTGCGCTTGCCCCGGCCTCAGGCAACCTCGGACATCAGCGCCGCGAGCTTGGCGCGCGACGCGATCTCGAGCTTGCGGAAGATGTGGGACAGGTGCGCGTCGACCGTGCGGGGTGAGACGAAGAGCTGCTCGGCGATCTGGCGGCTCGTCAGCCCCTCGGCGACGAGCTCGGCCACCGCCCGCTCGGCCTTGGTCAGCATCCCGAGCGGGGTGGCTGCCTCCGGCGCCGCATCGGCCACGAGCAGCGCCGTGACGCCCGCAACGCCCCCCGGCGTGAGGTGGCCGTGCTCGACCCAACCCGCGGGACAGTCGCGGACCGACCCCACGGTGTAGGGCACGCCGGGGCGCTCCCTCCCGACGGCACGTCGGCTGATCCGTAGCGCGGTGGCCGCCCCGGCCACCTGTCGCTGGCCCGTGGTGCTCACCCCACCGAGGATGGCCGCGAGCCCGTCGAGGGCATCGGCGGCCCGCAGGGGCATCGGCACCTCACTGGCCCGGCGCAAAGCCGACAGGTAGGACGCCTGGGCCTGCCCCGGCTCGTCGAGCACCATCAGGGCGTCGGCCACGAGCAGGCGTGCCTCGACCCCGTCACGCCCCAGCCTGCTGCTGTCGGCGAGGACCACCATGTCGGCGGCCCGCCCGGCAGCACGTGCTGCCTCTCCGCCGGTGAGCAGCTCACGGGCGTCCTGGAGCTGGACGACCAGGCGCACCCCCCACGGGAGGGTGTCCGTGTCGACGTCCACGCTGGCCCGGGCGCCGGTGACCAGCCGGTGCACCGTGTCGGCCAGCAGCGCGATGCGGTCCTCCCGGATCTCCTCGGCCTGCCCGCGGGCGAAGAGCGCCAGCGAGGCCGCCTCGACCACCCGGCCCTGCTCCCAGGCGATCTTGGCCTGCAAGGTGCGGGCCGAGAGCGCGATCCACCGCTCGTCGGCCGGCGGCGCGTCGACGATCAACGCGGCGAGGCGCTCGGCCTCGGCGAGGTCGCCGCTCGAGACGCAGACGTCCATCAGCGTTCGCCGGACCTGGCGCACCACGTAAGGGTCTCCCTGGCCGAGGTCGAGCGTGCGCTCGGCGTCCCTGCGCGCTTCGGCGAGCTTGCCGGCATCGAGGTGCATCTCGGCACGGATCGCGGCGTTCCGCGCGAACTCCAGGTCGCGGTCGGGCAGCGTGAGCGCTGCGGCGTGCTCCTCGGCCCGGTCGATCAACCGCAGTCCCTCGTAGGTGCCGCGCACCTCCGAGGCGCAGATCCCCGCCCGGCGCGCCAGCTGCGAGCCCACCAGCGGCGGACCATCCCCGCTGTCGAGCACGGCCTCGAGCAGGTCGACGGCCTCGCGGGCGCGCATCGCGGTGTAGAGGGAGGAGAAGGCCCGGTTGGCGAGGGCATACCCCTGGTCGCGCGTGTCCGGGGAGGCGCAGGCATGGCGCACGGCGCGGTCGACGAGGGGCACGTCCCCGAGCCACGTCGCATCGGCCGCTCCGGAGTTGTAGCCGCGCGGGATGACCCGGTCCACCCAGCGCAGGAGGCCCGCCATCGCCTCGGCCTCGTCGCCCGTGGCTGCCGACAGCCCACGGCCGACGGCCCGCAACGGGGGGAGCATGTCGAAGCGCCCGTCGGACTGCACCTCGACGAGGCTGCGACGGGCGAGTGCCGAGGCGAGCTGGACCGCCTGCGGTCGGGAGACGCCGCAGACCTCCGCCAGGGCATCCAGGCCGACCGGACCGCCCACGAGGGCGAGCCTGACGGAAGCAGGTGCGCTGCTCCTCGTCCAGCAGGTCGTAGGACCCTCGGACCGCCTCGGCCATGGTGCCCGCCGGCGTGACGTCGTTGACGCCGATGAGCGCGATCTGGACGGCGAGCTGCTCGACCACCGAGGGCAGCCCACCACTGGCCAGGAGCAGGCTGCGCAGGGTGCGTTCGTGCTGGACGAGGTCCACGGCGTGGCCGCCGGCCGCCGCGACCCTGGCCAGCAGCAGCTCGACGGCCGGGCCCTCCAGCGGCCCGGTGTGGCCGGGGAGGGGCAGCGGCTGGAGCCGCACGACGTTCTCGTGCGCCCGCCCGGCGACGGTCGTGGCCGTGCACAGCAATCGCCAGGTGTCGGCGTCGTCGACCAGCTCGTGGAGCAGCACACCCAGCCCGTCGACCGCGTCCACCCCGTCGAGGACCAGCAGCGTGTCCCGCCCGTCCAGGGCCCGCTTGAGGGCCATGGAGGGCGAGTCGCCGGGGGCGACGTCCGCGTCGAGGGCATCCAGGCAGGCGGTGACGATCGCGTCCACGCTGCCGTGCCGGTGCGCCACCACCCACGCCGCACCGGGCGTGGAGGCGGCAGCGTGCCGCGCCACCAAGGTCTTGCCGCAACCCGGGGCACCGGTGAGGGTGACCCAGCGAGTGGACCCGATGAGCCGGCGGAGGCGCTCGAGGACGTCGTCACGACCCACGCACGGAGTCAGCACCCTCACAGGCTAGCGATCCCCAGGGGGAATATCGGTGGTTTCACCGATGCCCTGTGCAGGCGTGCTCGGCCAGTCTTGGGGACGACGGAGATCCGATGGGTCCGAGGTCACGGGAATCGTGGAGGGGCCTTTCCCGAGGCAGCGGAACCAGCGCACGGATCAAAGGTCCGGCGCAAGGTCGGGTGCGGTTCCGGGGGGAGCCGCGCCCGACCTTTGACGTATGCCGTCACGGACGTATGCCGACGGGGCGGCGACGCCCGTGGCGCCCCACCCCGTCGGACACGGCGTCAGGTCAGCTGAGGCCGTTGCTGGAGAGGAACTCCTTGGCCACGGCGTCGGGGTCCTTCTTGTCGATGACGACCTGCGTCAGCAGCGCCGAGAGCTTCGCGGTGTCGAGCTTGGCCGAGACGGCGTTGAGGGCAGCCTCGATGTCGGCATTGCTCTTGCTCTTGGTGATGAGCGGCACGATGTTCTGGGCCGCGTACATGCTCTTGGGGTCCTCGAGCGCGACGAGGTCGTTCGCGGCGATGCTCGGGTCGGTGGTGAAGAGGTCACCGGCGTCGATCTGGCCGCTCTTGAGCGCCGCCAGCGTCAGCGGGCCGCCCGCGTCGAGGGGACGGAAGGCCTTGAACTCCAGGCCGTAGATCTTCTTGAACCCCGGGATGCCGGTGAGGCGGGTCTTCCACTCCGGCGGTCCGCCCACGGTGAGCTGGTCGGCCTTGCCTGCGAGGTCGGCGATGGAGGTGACGCCCAGCTCGTTGGCCTTCGACTTCTTCATGACCAGGGCGTCCTTGTCCTCGGCCGCCGACTTGTCCAGCACGGTCAGGCCCTCAGGCAGGGCCGCCTTGAGCTCGGTGTAGACGCCCTCGGAGTCGGTGGCCTTGGCGTCCTTGTTGAAGTACTGGGCCAGCACCCCGGTGTACTCCGGGATGAGGTCGATGGACCCGTCCTGGAGGGCGGGGATGTAGGCCTCGCGCGCGCCGATGTTGAGCTTCTTGGTCACGGTCACGCCCTTGGCCTCCAGCGCGCCGGCGTAGATCTCGGCGAGCAGGGCACTCTCGGGGAAGTCTGCGGAGCCCACGGTCAGGCTGGCCCCGGAGCCCGCGGCGCTGCTCGTGCTGCTGCTGCTCGTCGACAGCGGGTCGCCGCCGGAGTTGCCGCACGCGGCAGTCGCCATCAGGGCCGCCGCAGTGGCGATGGTCAGGGTGATTCTGCCTAGCTTCACGGTCATGCTCCTCGGTTGGGTCGTCAGGCCGGAGCGTCCACGCTACGCCCGGAAGAGTCAATCTCTACATCGACGGGGGTATTCCCGCGACCCGCGGTGCGCCCGGTGAGGCCGGGCGACACGGCGTACCGCTGGACCAACGAGAGGACCAGGTCGACGCCCAGCGCGAGCAGGGCGACCAGCAGGGCGCCCGAGGCCATCTGCGGGAACTCGCGGACCTTCAGGCCGTCGATGATGAACCGGCCGAGGCCGCCGGTGCCCGCGACGGCCGCGATGATCGCGGTGCCGATGACCTGGAGGGTTGCGGAGCGGAAGCCGGAGAAGATCAGCGGCAGCGCACACGGCACCTCGACCTTGCGCAGCACCTGGAACCCGGTCATGCCCATGCCGCTGGCCGCGTCACGGGCCGCCGGCTCGACGCCCTCGACCCCGGCGTAGGCGCCGGCCATGATCGGCGGGATCGCCAGGACGACGAGGACCACGAGGGCGGGCACGACGAAGGCGGAGTCACCGCTGAGCCTGGGGAACAACCAGAGCACGAGGAGGTAGAGCAGGCCCAGGCTCGGGATGGCGCGCGCCGCCCCGGCGAGGTTGACCGCGAAGAACCGACCGCGGCCGGTGTGGCCGATGAGCAACCCGACCGGGATCGCGATGAGGCTGGCCACCGCGAGTGCGAGCCCGCAGTACCAGAGGTGTTCCACCAGTCGGCTGGGGATGCCGTCGGCGCCCGACCAGTGCTCGGGATCGGTGAGCCACGACACGATGTCGGGGATCATGCGCGGCCCCCCGTCGCTCGCTGCCAGGGCGTGAGCGCCCGGGTGACGCCGATGATGATGCCGTCGAAGAGCAGGGCCAGGACGATGCAGGCGGCGATGCCCACGAAGATCGGGTCGTAGTAGTCGCGGTTGAACCCGTCGGTGAAGAAGAGCCCGAGCTGGGGGATGCCGAGCACCGCGGCGATGCTGACGATGCTCACGTTGCTCACCGCCGCCACCCGCATCCCCGCGGAGATGACCGGGACGGCGAGCGGGAGCTCGATGGCGAAGAACCGCTTGATGCGTGTGTAGCCCATGGCGGTGGCCGCGGCCTGTACGTCGTCGGAGACGGCTCCGAGGCCGTCCGCGACCGTGCGCACCAGCAGGGCCACGGTGTAGAGCGTCATCCCGACCAGCACGTTGACGGGGTCGAGGATCTGGGTGCCGAGGAGGCCGGGCAGCAGCACGAACAGGGAGAGGCTGGGGATCGTGTAGAGCAGCCCGAACCCGGCCGTGAACGGCACGTAGAGGACCTTGAAGCGCCGCGCCAGCCAGCCCAGTGGCAACGCGATGAGCAAGCCGATGAGCAGCGGCAGGCCGGCCAGGTAGGTGTGCTGGATGGTTCGGTTGAGCACGTCGTCGAGGTGGTCGAGGAAGTAGGTCATGTGACCGGCGCCCCCGGCTTGCCGGGGTCCTCCAGCTCGGGGCGCTCGGTCTGCTCGATGGCGGTCAGCACCTCGTGGGCGAGCACGGTGCCGACGAGCGAGCCGGAGTCGTCGACGATGACTCCGCGGCGGCTCGGGCTGGACAGCGCCGCGTCGAGGGCACCGCGCAGCGGGCCACTGGCGGCCGCGACAGTGCCGCCGCGGTGGAGCACCTCCGTGGTGACCTCGCCGTCGATGCGCGACGGCTCGACCCACCCGAGCGGGTGGTTGTCCGCGTCGACGACCAGGACCCACTCGGCGTCGGTCGTGCCGATGCGCTCGCCCATGGAGACGGTGCGCTCGGAGGTGAGCGGCAGGCGCGGGGTCGGCTGGAAGGAGAGCGCACGGTAGCCGCGGTCGCGTCCCACGAAGTCGGCCACGAAGTCGTCGACCGGGTGCGAGAGCAGGTATGCCGGTGCGGCCATCTGGGCGAGCCTGCCCCCGACGCGGAGCACCGCCACCTGGTCGCCGAGCTTGATGGCCTCGTCGATGTCGTGGGTCACGAAGACGATCGTCTTGCCGAGGTCCTGCTGCAGGCGCAGGAACTCGTCCTGGAGCTGCTCGCGGACGACGGGGTCGACGGCGCTGAACGGCTCGTCCATGAGCATGACCGGGGGGTCTGCGGCGAGGGCCCGAGCGACGCCCACGCGCTGCTGCTGACCACCCGAGAGCTGGGCGGGGTAGCGCTTGGCGAAGGCGGTGGGCAGCCCCACGCGCTCGAGCAGCTCCAGCGAGCGCTTCTCGGCCTGCTTCTTGTCCATGCCGATGAGGCGGGGCACGGTGCTGACGTTGTCGAGCACGGTGCGGTGCGGGAACAGCCCGGCGTGCTGGATGACGTAGCCGATGCCGCGCCGCAGCTCTGACTCCTTCATGCGGGCGATGTCACGGCCGTCGAGCGTGATCGTGCCGGAGGTCGCCTTGATCATCCGGTTGATCATCCGCAGGGAGGTCGTCTTGCCGCACCCCGAGGGACCGACCAGGACGGTGATCTTGCCGTTCGGTGCCTCGAAGCTCAGGTCGTCGACCGCGACCGTGCCGTCGGGGAAGGCCTTGGTCACACCGTCGAAGACGATCATGGCGATCAACCTAACCCAGGCCGCTGACCTGCGCTGCGATGACGCAGGTCGCCCTGCGCGTCTGCGCCCGGTCGCCGGAGCGCGATACTGGCGCCCGTGAGCGAAACCCTGCGGTTGGACGGCCGGAGCCTGGACCTCGACGGGCTGGAACGGGCCGCGCGCGGCGCGTCGGCCAGCGCCGTGCCCGATGCCGTCGAGCGTGCGGTCGCCTCGCACGACCTGGCTGCGAGCCTCAGCGCGGAACGACCGGTCTACGGCCGCACCACGGGCGTGGGCGCCGCGCGCGAGGAGAGCACCACCTCGATGGTGGAGCACGGGCTCCGGCTGCTGCGCTCCCACGCGGCCGGATGGGGCGAGGTCATCCCGCCGGCGGTGGTGCGGGCGGCGCTGGCGGTGCGGGCGAACCAGCTGCTCGCCGGCGGCTCGGGGGCCAGCCCGGCCCTGGCGCTGGCCCTGGCCGACCTCGTCGGGGCGCCGAGCGAGGACCTCCCCGTCGTGCACCGCTACGGCTCGCTGGGCACCGGCGACCTCACCGCCCTGGCCGAGGTCGGGCTGGCCCTCATCGGCGAGCGCGCCCGAGCCGGGGGCCACCTGCGGGCCGACCTCGAGCTCACCTCGGCCGACGCCCTGCCCCTCATGTCGTCCAACGCCTTCGCCATCGCGGAGACGGGGCTGCACGCCGCCTCCCTCCACGCCCTGGCCCGCGCCGCGGACACCGTCTGCGGGCTGAGCTTCGTCGCGTTGCGGGGCAACCCCGAGGCGGTGAGCCCGACCGCCGCGGCCGCCACTCCCTTCCGCGGCGCCCAGGAGGTGGCCCGCGTGCTGCGCGACCTGGTCGCCGACCAGCCCGGCGAACCGGCCCACCTCCAGGACTTCTTCGGGTTGCGCACCTGGCCGCAGGTGCACGGACCCGTGCTCGACACGGTGACCGACCTCAAGTCCGTGGTCGAGACCGCGGCCAACACGGCCTCGGAGAACCCGTTGTTCACCGAGACCCCCACCGGTGGCGAGGTGACCCACCACGGTGGCTTCCACGCGGCATACCTCGTGCTGGCCGTGGACACCACGCTGCTCGCGCTGACCCGGTCGGCGCAGGCGGTGCAGTCGCGGATCAGCCACGTGCTCACCGACGTGGCCAGCGGGCTGCCGCTCTTCCTCGCGGACGACACCCCGGGGTCGTCGGGGGTGCTGATCGCGGAGTACGTCGCGGCCTCGGCGCTCTCGACGATCCGTGGGGCGGCGTCGACCCCCTCGAGCGTGCAGACGGCGGGGGTGTCGGCAGGCATCGAGGACGACGCGAGCTTCGCGGGGCAGGCCGCGGTGCGGCTGGGAGAGGCGGCGGCGGCATACCGGCGGATCCTCGCGGTCGAGCTGGTCTGCGCCGTGCGGGCGCTGCGGATGCGCGGCGTCCGGCCCGTGGGTGAGCTCGCCGACGCCCTCGCGCGCTGCGCCGACCTGCCCTCGGGGATGGCCGACCGCGACCTGTCCCCCGAGCTCGTGCTCGCCGAGCGGATCGTCGCGGGGTATGCCGTGAGCACCCCTGAGGAGCGCTAGGCGGCTCCGGCGGCACCGTTCATGGCGAGCCGCTCGGGCAACCGACCCACCTCGGGGAGTCGACAAGTTCCTTGCGCACCCGCAAGCGCCTTGTCATCCCGGTGACCCCACCCTGCCTGCACGCGGTCACCGTCACGGGCGCTAGCCGCCGGTCAGGTGCTCCACGAGGAACTCGGCGGACTCGGTGTGCCAGCGGTCCGCCTGCCGCAGCATCGAGTGGGTCTCGCCGGGGACCTGCTCGTAGGTGACGTCCGCCCCCAGGGCGGCCATGTCGTCGGCCATCGCCTGGGACTGTCGCGGCGAGGTCATCCGGTCACGCGTGCCGTGCATGAACAGCACGTGCAGGCCCCGGTGCCAGCGCGGCTGGTCCGCAGGCTCGACCCAGGGGGCCAGCGCGGCGATCGCCGCGACGCGCGCGTCGTCGGCGAGGTGCAGGGCGACCCTGCCACCCATGGAGTGCCCGAGCAGGCCGACGGGCACCCCGGGGTGGCGTGAGGCGATCTGCTCGAGGGCGAGGCGGGTGTCGCCCAGGGGGCTGGCGTCCTTGCCGTTCCAGCCGCGCACCGCGTAGCGGATCGAGGCGACGGCGACGTCACCCTTGCCGGCCCTGGCGACGGCCTTGGCGAAGGGCGCCATCCGCCAGACCGCAGGCTGCCAAGGACGGACCCGGGCGCGGCTCTTGGACTGGCCTCCGTGCAGGACGAGGACGACGGCGGTGGGGTGCTCGACCTCGGTGGGCCAGAGCAGGCGTGCGGCGGACATGGTTCAGGGCTCCTGGGGATGGGCGGCATGGTGTGTTCGTCGCCGACGGCCCTGTCGGATGGGCGGGCTAGAGCTCGGTGGTGTGGAAGCTCTTGAACGAGCGGCTCGCGGTGGGTCCGCGCTGCCCCTGGTAGTGCGAGCCGTACTTGGCGCTGCCGTAGGGGTTCTCCACCGGGCTGGACAGGCGGAAGAAGCAGAGCTGGCCGATCTTCATGCCGGGCCACAACTTGATGGGCAGCGTCGCGACGTTGCTCAGCTCGAGGGTCACGTGCCCCGTGAAGCCGGGGTCGACGAAGCCCGCGGTGGCGTGGGTGAGCAGGCCGAGCCGGCCCAGGCTCGACTTGCCCTCGACGCGCGCCGCCACGTCGTCGGGCAGGGTCACCGCCTCGTAGATGGAGCCGAGGACGAACTCGCCGGGGTGCAGGACGAACGGCTCGTCCTTGTCGACCTCGACCAGGCGGGTGAGGTCGGGCTGCTCCTCGGCCGGGTCGATGTAGGGGTACTTGTGGTTGTCGAACAGCCGGAAGTAGCGGTCGAGTCGGACGTCGACGCTGGACGGCTGGACCATCTCGGGGTCCCAGGGGTCGAGGACGACCCGTCCGGCGTCGATCTCGGCCTTGATGTCGCGGTCGCTCAGCAGCACGGGGAGAGACTAACGCCCCACGGTGGCCAGGCTGCGGCTCGACGCCACGACGTGCTCGGCGACGGCACCAGCCAGGCAGGCGCCGACGAGCAGGACGGCCACGGCCATGTCGAGTCCGAGGGCGCCCACGACGAGGACCGCCACGGACAGCGCGACGGCGGGCACCATGGTGGCGGCGTCGCGGTCCGCGGCGGCGTGGAGGGCCGCCAGGGTCATGGAGTAGATGACGATGGGGACGGCGAGCGCCAGGCCGATCGCCCTCGAGGAGGCCACTGCCTCGTGCTCGACCACGTCGACCGCGGCCGCGAGCGCCGCCCCAACGGCCGCGACAGAGGCGAAGATCGCGATGTGGGAGTAGGCGAAGACCCAGGTCATGGTGCGACCGTGGCCGATCAGGTCGACGTGGTCACGCTTGAAGTAGAGCCACCACAGCGAGAAGACGATGAGCAGGGCGCCGAGGGCGAGCGCCGCCAGGGCGGGCGTCAGCCCGGTCGCCGCGCCGCCCTCGGCGCCGACGACGCTGTGGCCTGCGTTGCTGCCCGCTGCCGGCGCCACGAGGACGCCCTGGATCGCCTGGACGCTCGCCAGGATCACCTCCCCGAGCACGATGATCGTGAACAGGCCGTAGCGCTCGGCGATGTGGTGGGGGTGGAACGGCGTCGGGCCGCCGCGCTGCTCGGCCAGCCACGGCACCGAGAGCTCGGCCAGCACCAGCAGCCCGAACGTGGTGAGCAGCAGCCCATCACCGTGCACCCCCAGTCGCGCGATCCACAGCAGCTGGACCACCGTGATCCCCACGGCGTAGGTCATGGCGGTGCGGCGGTGGGCCGGGTCGCCCTTGGCCACCCGCAGCCAGAGGGCCACCATGGCCAGGCGCATCACGGCATACCCGAGCACCACCGCACCGGACTGGCCGTCCTTGAAGAGGTCTGGCACCCCTGCCGCGAGCAGCAGCGAGCCGGCCATGATCGCGAAGGTGAGCAGCCGGTAGAGCACGTCGTCGCAGTCGTAGGCCGAGGCGAACCAGGCATAGTTGAGCCACGCCCACCAGATCGCGAAGAAGACGAGCACGAAGCCCACGACGCTGTCGAAGTGGCCGGCCGAGAGTCCGTGGTGCAGTTCGGCTGCGGCGCTGGCGATGGCGACCACGAAGACGAGGTCGAAGAACAGCTCCAACGGCGTCGCGACCCGGTGCGACTCCTGCGGGTCGCGCGGCCGCATCGGCCGCACCCAGGGGATGAGGTTGACGCTCACGGGCCAGAGCCTAGGCGCTGCGTGTGCCGGTTGGCTCGGACTGACCGCGGACTCCCGCCCGGGGGCGGTGAGAGCGACGCGGCGGTTCGGTTAGACTCCTGCCGCACCGCCGGTTCGGCGGTCGCCGCCGGTGTAGCTCAATGGTAGAGCGCCAGCTTCCCAAGCTGGACACGCGAGTTCGATTCTCGTCACCGGCTCCACGTTTGCGCAGGTCAGACTCCTGAAGACCATGCAAACGAGGCTGGACATGTGCGGCGGCTCACGTCGTCCCTGCGCCGACCTCCGCCTTCTTGCTCACCCGGTGGTTACGGAGTCGGTGTCAGAATCGCCATGGGAATCTCGCGCTCGACCTTGGTCTGATACTTGGCGAAGAACGGTGCCACGGCAATGAGCTCGTTCCACAGGATTGTGTGCTCGTCGGGGCCCGCGATCTCCACGGCGACGTCGATCCGCGTCGGCCCCACCTCGATCACAGCCCGATCCGCGTGTCGCAGGTTCTTGAACCACTGCGGCTCTGATGGAGACCCGCCTGCCGATCCCGTGACTACGAACCTGCCGGCATCCTCGAAATACGAGACGGCAGTGGTGTGTTCGACTCCCGTCTTGCGACCGGCGACCGTGAGTAGAAGCACCGGGACCCCTCGCACTTTCCCCATGAGCCGGCCGCTGGACAACCGGTAGAGCTGGGTGGTGAGCGTGCCAACAGCACGCATGACGGTGCGTTGGATCTCGGCCATGTCAACCTCCTGAAGTCGGGCGAGGGGAGCCATCGACGCTCGGGCATGACCGAGATCGAGTCGCACATCATCATTGTCCTCAATCTTCGCCATCTCGGAACGATCGACTTCAAGCGCGCGCTGGACACGCGAATTCGATTCTCGTCACCGGCTCCACGTTTGCTCAGGTCACAGCCCTGATGCTCCCCGATCCAACGGCTTTGGTCGGGCGTCCGGCGCCAAATTTGGGCCCCTACCGTTGCCCGTGGGCAACCGCTCACGTGTCCAGCTTGACAGTCGAAACGTCGGGGCCGTGACCAGCACGTTCACCACTCGAGTCACTTCCCGGCCAGAGGTTTCTCTCACCCGCGCAGCAGCCCCTACCCGCCGGGCCGAGGAGGACCTGCAGCGCGCATGTCGCACAAGAGGCCGCGCGAGACCGTTCTGCCCGCGGGGTTGGTGACGGCTGCTCGTTCAACCCGTGCCAGAGGACTGTGGACAGGCGGCGGGCGGGCCACGCCTCTGCCGAGTCCGAGTCCGAGTCCGAGAGAGCAGCCGGTCCGTCCACCCCTTGCGCTAGTTCCGCGCCTGGACGCGGCGACTCGGCCGCTTCCCCGACGACGACGCGGCTCAAGGAAAAGAGTCTTGCGATCTGCAAACGACGACAGCGGGCCAACCCCACGGCGCCTATGAGTTGCGGACGCTACTCGCCTACTCGTTCGACGTAGAACCGGGCGTTGGCACGGATCTGTTCGCACTCCGCATCGGTCGTCTGTCGTCGGACCTTGCCACGGACACCCAGAACCAAGGAGTCCGACGGGACCCGGGTCCCTTGCGGGATCATGGCTCCGGCCCCGGTGATCGAGCCCCAACCGATGGTTACGCCGTTGGGGACGATCGCCCCCATCCCGACGAGGAGGTCGTTGTGACCACCCGCGTGCCCGTCGGGAAAGGCTCGCGGTCATCCGGCCGGCCGGCCCACCGCCTTCTCGATCGCCACGATCCCCTCGGTGCGCAGGTGACGGACGAAGTCCCGGAAAGCGTTCCGGATGCCGTACACCCGGATGCCGAGCGGCGCGTTGATCGGGTCCTTGACCTTGTCGGCGAGCTTGAGCAGCTCGCCGGCGATGGTGACCCGGACTGCGTCGTCGACGGCCGCGCGGGCCTCGGTGCCGAGCTGCCCCCAACGCCACTCCAGCGGTGCGCGGCGTCCGTCCGACCGGCTGTACGGCGGGTTCGCACCGACCACGGGGCTCTCGCGCGGCACAAAGGCCCGCGCCGCGAAGCCCTGCGGCCCGAGCGCCGTCCGGACCGCCTCCGTCTTCTGCGCCAGGGAGACCGAGCCGCTGCCGAGGCGGACGCCGACGCCCCGCACCCGTTCGAGGTCGCGCAGCGAGGCGATCACCGCCGCCGTCGCCATCGCCTTCGTGTCGGGTCCGTAGGGGATCTTGGCCAGGTGGGCGTCGCCGACCGCACGCCACGCGTATCCGCCAGCTACCGGGTGGCCGTCCGGCCCGACGTCCGACACCACGTCCAGGCCCTTGTTGTCGCGGTTGTGAAGCGCCAGGGCGACGATGTCCCCGAGCGAGAACGAGTTCACCGCCTCGCCCCCGAGCTCTCGGATCCGGTCCCGCATCGTCGACTTGGTCACCCAGCCGAGCCACCACAACAGCGACGGGAGCTGGTGACGGTCATCGAGGCGGTCGAACAGGTACTTCGCCATGTACGCGACGAAGGCGTCCGACGTCCCCGGCTGGTGCCGTTCGTACCAGTCCCGGATCTCACGCCGCGGCGTGCGCACGTGCCCTGCCGAGAAGATGTCAGTGAGGAAGTGGTCGCCGAAGGCCTCCTTGGTCAGGGCCCGCCGCCACAGGTCCTGGTCGGCGGTCTGTCCGGCTTCGAGCGCGTCGGCGATCGCCTTGCCGTGCCAGGCCGTGTACGTCTGCCACCCCTTTCCTCCCGCTGAGAAGTGCGACACGTTGCGGCTGGCGAGCAGGTAGTAGCGGTCCACGACGAGGTCCTTGGTCTCGTCTGGAACGCGTGGCTCGGGCACCCGCTGGCCCTTGAGCTCGAGGCAGTGCCAACGCGCCCACTCCAGCTCGGCCCGGCCGTCGGCGGTCCTGCCGAGGTCGCGCATCTGCTCGTACGTCTCGAAGTAGTCCCCGGCCATGCTGACCACGTCGCCGAAGGTGAGCGGGTGTGGCGGGCTGCCGTACGAGATGCTCGACAGCTCGTTCCCCGAGCCGGCGTCCCCGATCTCCTTGTGCTCGGAGCCCACGAACTCGGCCGAGTCGGTTTCCTCGCTCTCGTCGGTCCCCTCGGTCTCGCGGGCATCCCCCCGCTCCGTGTCCCCAGGAAAGCCGGCCAGCTCGTCGACCACGAGCTCCGCGAGCGGGTCGAAAGCGCGTCCTTCCTCACCTGACCAGTCCTCCTCGAGGCCACCGGGTATGCCGCGCGCCTCCGTCTCATCGACGGTCTCGTCGACCGTCTCGACGGCCGCGGGGTTGCGCTGGTCCTTCGGCGGGGCGTAGAGGTCCTCGAGGGCCCGGTGGTACGGGAGCAGGCAGCGCCCGATGAGCAGGCGTCGGCAGAAGCGCTCGCGCCCCGCGACGACCTTGAACGTTTGGGCCTGGGCCAGTCCTTCCTGCAGGATCTTGACGACGGCCCGGATCGTGCCGAGCTGCTCGTTGACGGCGTCAAGCTCCTCATCCTGCGCCTTGGTCGGCCGGGCCAAGGCCTCAAGGGCCTTGCCCCGCTTCTCCAGCCGCGGTATCCCTTCCTGGTACGCCTCGACCTCGTACGTCATCGACATCTCGTAGGTCCTGGGCCGGCCACGGTCGTGGAACTGGCGCACGTGCACCGCTTCATGCCGCAGGACCGTCTCGAGGAGGACCTGGCTCTCGTGGGCGGTCCCCGCCAGATACACCTTGGTGTCTGAGTTGGTCCACGCGTCGTAGGTCAGTTCGCGGACGGCGTCGGACGGCACCTTCTCGTAGTCAACGATGGTCACCCTGTTGAGCACCTTGTCCTTGCCGTACGCCGTAGTCCACCAGGTCTGCGCTTTCTTGACCAAGTCAGCCGGCAGGTCCTCGGCCGCGTCCGGAGGCGCGTCACCGGCAGTGCCCACCTGCTCGCCGTCGTCCCACCCGTCGGGCGCGTCGACGAGCTCCTCGAGGTCTTCGGAGGGGCGCGGCTTCGCGTCCGGTCCCCACACCGCGAAGGTCTTTTCGAGCAGGCCGAACCCGACGGCCAGGTCGGCGTCGGACAAGCTGCCCGCCACCGGCACGTACCAACGCCACGCCCGCCCGGGCGTCCCCCCGGTGGTGCCGAGCCCGAACGCCGCTCCACGCAGCTGCGCGTGGCTCTCGCGGTCCACGTCGCTCTGGTCCTTGACGTAGTCCTTCCCGTAGTACCCGCCCTCGAGGAAGCTGAGGACATTGGCCAGCACCCAGCCCCGGTACCCGGGGACGGTGCGCAGGGTGGATACGGTCATCTGCCGTTCGAGGTCGGCGACCCGGTCTGCCACCAGTCCTCGGTAGACGACGCCCCCTATCGCGCCGGCTCGGTCCTCGGTGTCGTCAGTCGCGTGGGCGCACCCACAGCCGCCCTGGGCCCCGAAGGCCGCGTCGCCGGCGAGCGTGGTCATCGCCTACACCGGCTCGGCGTTGAGGACGGCCGCGGAGAAGCTGCCCAGCTCGATGCGGGAACGCACCCTGTCGAGCACGAAGTTGCCCGCGCCGTCACGGGTGATCCACACGGCACACCTCCAGAAGACGAACCGGCGCCGCGACCCGTCCCGGAAGGGTGGCAGGTCCAGCGGGGTCCACGGGATTCCCTCGCCCCGGCTACGGGCGATGACCCACTCGGCGAAGCTCAGCCGGTACACGAGGTCCTGGGCTGCGGCAGACGTGGTGACGCCCGCGTAGATGTCCCCTGCGTCGAAGGCCGCGGCCGGCGTCGGCAGGACCAGAGTAGGTATGCCTGGGCGGTCGACCGCCCAGATGAACCTCCCCGCACGGGGGACGAGGCACTCGTCGGTGTCACGGTGGTCGTCGTTGGTGCCCATCGGGTTCGAGCCGAGCCGGGTCCACACTCCACCCACGCGCTGCCAGAGCGAGTCGCGTCGTGTCCGGGTGATGTCGTACTCGATTCCGGCGCGGTGCCCACTGATGTCGAACCGGAGCTCCATCCCGTTGCTGGCCGTCCCTGCGGCACCGACACCGAGAGCGAGCGGGCAGACCGCGCAGCAGTTGGTGGCGTCGCTCGCTCCCGTGTTGCGGAACCGGAAGGCCGTGACCCTGGGCAGCGCGAGTGCCTGCTCGGCGGCAGAGTCGGGACCAGCGCCCTCGATCTCCTCGCGCCCGCGCCGGCCGGTCGTGGTCCCCAGGGCGCCGCCGCTGGCGAGCGCGGACATCGACGTCGTGGCGAAGAAGTGGTACCAGTCGCCCGGGTCCTTCGCGCCGAACTCCTTGTCCGAGAAGAGCAGGTAGAAGATCGAGACGAAGGGTTTCCCGTCGCGCTCGTAGCGGAGCCGGCCGGCAGGGTGGAGCACCGCGGCGGTGTAGGTCTTCTGGCCGTCGGTGTATCGCGCGCCGGGCGTCGGTCCCTGCCACGTGAGGGCTGTTCCTGTGCGGACGAACGCCTTGGCGACGTTGTGGCAAAGCAGGGCGGCGATGCCGGGGTTGACAGCTGTGTCCAGTGCCAGGGCGAAGAAGCGTGCGGCAGTGAGTGGGCTGCTCCCGCCGCGCCAGTTGGCGAGCACGCGGTCGCGCAGACTTCGCCCCATCGATAGCAGCGGCGTCCGGGTGAGGAACCGCGTGGTGTACTCGGCCGGCACGCGCGAGTCGTTCTCGTACTGGCTGAGGAAGACGGCGAGCTGGACCGGGTCCACCGCCTCGACGACGAGCCTGCTGCGCAGGCCGGGGCGCACCTCTCCCTCACGGATGTTCCGCCACTCCCGCGCCTGGGCGCTCCCAGACTGCAGCGTGGTCCCGGTGAGCGATGGGTGGCGCGTGTAGAAGAGGGAGTTGGTGATCTGGTTCTCCGACAGTCCTTGGGCCACCAGCCGGTCGAGCTCGGCCTCGTCCTCCTCGTCCCAGCGCGATGCGTCCGCCGCGTCCCAAGGCGTCACCGCCGGCGCCGGGTCCAGGCGGTCGCGACGGGCCTGCGGTCGCAGGACCAGCTGGTCGACCCCCAGTCGCCCTCGGGTGAGCAGGTCCTGGACGGCGGGGTCGTCGAGGACGAGGCAGCGTCCGCCACCTCGCCGGCCGAGAGTCACCCCGAGCAGGAGGTCGCCCGTCCTGGCCTGCTGCGTCATGACCCGTCCGGGCCGGCACACCACCTCATACCGGTCCTCGATCCACCGCGCCATCAGCCCGTCCGGTCGGTAGGCGAGCTCGCGGAGGGCCGTCGCGGGTGCACTGGTTAGCACGCTGTCGTCGGTGTCCATGGCCCGTCCCTTGGTTCTCGTGATGGTCTGCGGTGACCGCACCGCGCGACTGACCGCCTCGGTGAGGCCCAACGGGTCGAGGTAGCCGCGTCCCAGGCGGCGCTCGGGATCGGGGGGCGCCGGGCGCTGGCAGGTGTCGAGGACGAGCCGTCGCAGCTCCCGCGCGGGCAGCCGGAGACCGGAGAGCTCGAGGCACAGCGCCACGCTGCCGGTGACGTGCGGAGTGGCCATGCTCGTCCCGGACTTGCGCACCAGCTGGCCGAGGTTGCGGTCTGCTCCGACCGGCGCGGAGCGCGCGGCCAAGACGTCCACCCCGGGCGCGGCGAGGTCTGGTTTCCAGCGCTCGTCCCGGGTCGGGCCGGCGCTGCTGAACCGTCCGGGGGCGCGAATGGGGTCGTGCGAGCTGTAGGCGCCGACGACCAGCGGCAGGTGGCCATTGCCGATCGTGCCGGTGGTCGTGGTGCGGTTGCTGTCGGTCGAGGTGAACCTGGCCTGGCAGTGTGGGCACGCGTCGTCCCGCTCGAGCCACGCATCGAAGCGGCCACGCACGACGCGGCGGGCCTCAAGGGTCACCGTCCAGGTGCCGGCCACGGCCGTGGGGTCGAGGAACGCGTCGACATGGTTGTCGCCGCTGTTCGGGTCGGCGGCCCGGTGGTAGACCCGTCCGACCACATGACGGCCGGCCCTGACCTCCGCACGTCGGCCGAGCGAGACCGGGCCCGTCGTCGTCCCGTCAGGTGCCTGGATCCGGACGGCGAGCTCCTCGCCGCCGTCGTACCAGATTTCCAGCTCGTTCGGCGTGACGTCGGCAGGGTCGGTGATGAAGCTGAACGACCGGGTCTGGCCCTCGGCGAGCGTGCCGCAGGCGTGGGTCCGTGCGCGGTAGTAGTTGCCGGCGCTCTGCACGATGAAGCGCCCCGGTGCGGCGTCGAGAAGCTCGTCGAAGGCCAGCTCGGTCAGGGTGGTGCCGTTGTGCGGCCCCCCGTGGCGACCAACACTCAGGTTGACCACCCACGGCTTGCTGCCCGCCGTCCGGCCGACGAAGTCGACCGCCTCGAGCAGTCGCACCGAGTCGCCGAGGTTGGCCAGCCCCCCGGTGTCGCGGTCGGCGAGGTGGACGAAGACGAGATCGGCCTCGGGGGCCAGCCCGACCGGTCCTCCGCCCCCACCGTTGCCGGCGGCGATGTCGAGGACGTGGGTGCCGTGGCTGCCGCGGCCGCGGTCGGCGATGGCCGGGTGGTACCCGAGTCGTCGGTAGGGGTGCGGGTCCTTCAGGGCCCGGTCGATCTCGTCGGTGTCGTGGGTGGCGCCATAGCCGTAGGGCTGCGGTGGGTTGCCCGCCGCGGCATCGCGCTGGTCCCACAGCGACAGCAGCCTCGTGCCGCCGCCGTCGTGGTCGGGGTGGCGGAAGCTGGCACAGGTCGGGTCGATGCCCCAGTCCACGGCGGCCACGACGACCCCGCGGCCCGTCGGTACCAGCCGGGGGTCACGCCGCAGGTCGGCCGGGCGGAGGGCGGGAGGGGTGTGGCCGGGACGTGACCCCGCCGCGTCGAAGGTCGGGCTCAGACGGCGAGCGGCCTTGAGGCTCACGACGTCATCGCGCCCCCGGACGGCGATCACGTCACTCGCCCTGATCCGGCAGGTCGCAATGGTCCCGAAACGGGCGACGACGCGGACGTCCGGAACGTCCACCTCGTGGTGGGCGAACCGGATGATCGCCTCGAGCTCCCGGTCGGCGTCAAGGTCCTCCCGGAGCATCTCCCACAGCGCCGGGTCCATGACGAGGGTGCGACTAGGCCGTCACGGTGACGTCGACGAACTCACTGATGCCGTCGCCGGTGACCAGCACCTTGGTCGACTGCGCCTTCTTGGCGGTGAACTGGCCTGTGTCCTTGTTGTCGACGGTCAGGACGGTGGGGTCCGCACTGTCGAACGAGAGGGTGACCGCCTTCGTCGTGCCGCGCTTGGTGAGGACGGTCCCGGAGAACGTGCCGGTTGCGCTCGCCAGGCTGATGATGCGCGGCTGGATGGTGAGCGTGCCCACGCCGTCGTCTCGGTTGCGCAGCTTGTCGGCCGCCACGATGCCCACGACCGCTGCGCCACCGATGACCCGGGGGTCGAGCACGAACCCCTCGAGCCCTGGCCGCCGGCGCTCCGGTGAGAGCAGCAGCAACGGCGCGATCCGAAGGCCGGCTCGAACGAAGTCGTGCCCGTCGAAATCCTCCTGGAACGAGTCGAACGCCTGGTCCACCGCGACGCTGGCGATGGTCGCGTAGGTGGCCCGGGTTGCCCGACGGTTGGACCGCTCGAGGGCCCGGCGCAAGGAGTCCTCACCGACCTTGGTCTCAAGGTCGAGGCTGCGGATCGCCGCCACTGTCTGTCTCGGTGTGGTCGGGGCCGTGACGGCGGTCGAGGGGCGCCGCGCCCGCGACGTGGCGGCCATCCGCCGGCGGGCCAGTGCGATGCGTCGCGCCCTGGCACGCCGGATCGCGTCCGACCTCGCGTCCTCGCTGTCGTAGCCGGCCTCGCCGGCGTAGTCGCCCTCGCCCTCGTCCCATGCGTCGGACTCGAAGTCCTCAATCCACGCTTCGCTCATCGGTTCTCTCCTCGTCTGTCTCGGTCCTGGTTGTCCTCACGCGCGGTACGCGATGGCTCGCGGTCGTCGAGATCGGCGTCGGCCAGCCGCGCGACCGCAGGCCCCACGAACACCTGGAACAACTCGACATTCGGCTGGATCCAGCCGGGCGCTCCCTTACCCCTGCACACGACGCAGTCGTCCTGCAGCCCCCAGCAGTCGCACGCACCCAGGGCCGAAGCGAGCAGGACGTTGGAGTCGGCCAACGAGTCCAGCGACTGCGGTGCATAGCTGGGGGCAAGCACGACCGGCGGAGCGCGCAGGTCGTCCCCGGTCCCATCTGGCTCGTCGCCCACGGACCCGTCCGGCGTCGGGATGCCGTAGCGGCTCAAGATCTGCTCCATCAAGCGTTCCCCGAACCCGGCCGGGTCGGGCAGCACGCGCTGCAGCAGGGCCGAGACCTCGTCGAGCTCGGTGGTGCTCATGCGCCCACCTCCTCGGACTCGAACGCCCCTGCGACCTCGAGGTTGTCCGCGTCGACCAGACTCGTGTAGAGCGCCTGCCCGTCAGCCGAGAGGTCGTCAAATACTGATTCCTCCTCGTCCGAGTCCGCGCCGCCGAGGTACATCAGCTCGTCGGCGTCCGCGGCCGCGCGCCCGAAGACCTGGCTGAGCATGCCGAGCAGCTGCGCGTTGGGGACGCCGCCGACCTGGCCCCGCCCGTACTGGCCGAGCGCGGTCGCGAGCAGGCTCTGAAGCACCTGCGGGTGTTGGGTCAGCACCAGCCCTTGGGCTGCGGCTGCCGACCCCCCAGCCACTGGTGAGGCCGCGGCGCCCGGAAGAGCGACTTGTCCGGCCGAAGGCGCCGCGGCGGGCGGCGCCGGGACGACACCGGGACGTGGCGCAGCCGGCGCCCGGGGAGCTGGCTGCGTCGGCAGGGCGCCAGCGGCCAGAGAGCCGAGCTGGGTGCCGAGCGCCGTGCCCACAGGTCCGCCGATCACCGTGCCCAGCGCCCCGCCCGCGATCGGCAGCGCCGTCCGGGCGATCGCGCTGACGGTCGGGTCGGACAGCGCCTGACCGGCGCTGCGACCGATCTGGCTCAGGGCCTGGCCGAAGTTGAACCCCTCGGCGGCGCTCATCGAGTCCAGCACGCTGTCCAGCGCGAACCCCATCTCCTCGTCGCTGGCGCCGGCGAACTCCTCACGCATCGTCTGCCGCAGGGCGTCGGCGACCCGAAGCCTGGCCAAGTCGTGACCGGTGTCTGTGAAGTCCGCCGAGCCGGCTTCGTCGACGTCGGCGGTCCAGTCCGTCTCGTCGGCGGTCCAGTCCTCGGCGAAGGCGTCCGCGAGGGCGTCGTAGAAGTCATGCATCGTCACGGCCAACCACCTCCTGGCCAAGCACGTTAGGAGGCGATCGTCACGCCTGCGTCACGCGCGGCACAAGGACACATCTCGGGTAACCCGACCTCGACTGGCGCTGAGTCTGGCGACCGGCGACACCTCCGTGACGGCGCCCGCCGATACTGACCGGAACCGAGACGACGAGGTGTATGCCGTGGTGCACGACCCCAAGGCGCGACGCGGTCAGCGAGGAACCGCGTGACCAGCGCGGCCGACGGCGTCACGGGGGACACGCCCTCGCCCATCGCGCTGTGCGTGGTGCGGTCCGAGGCCTTCGGCCATGCCCGGCTCTACTCGGTCATCGTCAGCCTGGACGTCATGGGCACCTCGAGCCGCCGACGCCACCGGTCGACCAACGTCGATGAAGTGCTGCGAATCGTCGCGGACTTCCTGCGCGAGTCGACCGTTTAGGTGCCGTGTGACTGTGAACCGCTCCCTTGTCATCGATGTCCCTCGGGTGGCAGTGGTGACGAGCCCGTGACGACCGACACCTAAGTTTGCCGGTGCAGGAGAGCGTCGGGGGTGCACGGTGATCATGTCGACGACGAAGGAGTTGGCGGCGGTCGGTGCCCCTGCGCCGGCCGGGGGTGGTTCGCAAGCCCGAATGAGTGGGCGCGTGTTGTGCCTGATCGGGGGCCCCTACGTGGTGCACAACCGAAGGCAGCTTCCGGTACCCGAGGGGAGCAAGCGGCTGCTCGCGTTCGTCGCCCTGCGCGGCGGTCACGTCGACCGCCGGCAGACGGCGGGGACGCTGTGGCCGCGCGGCAACGACGAACGCGCCGGTGGCAACCTCCGATCTGCCCTGTGGCGCCTGAAGGGTGCCGGGATCGACGTGCTCCAGTCGGACAAGTGCGCCCTCTGGCTGGACCCGGCCGCGGATCTGGACCTTCGTGACATCGAGGCGTGGGCCACGCGGCTCATCCAGGGAGCCGAGCAGGCCGACGACCTGCAGATACCCGAGTGTGGCCCCGACGCGATCGACCTGTTGCCCGGGTGGTACGACGACTGGGTCATCTTCGAGCGAGAACGGCTGCGGCAGCTCGTGCTGCACGCCCTCGAGTCCCTCAGCGGGCGCCTCATCGAGGCCGAGCGGTACGCGGAGGCGATCGAGGCCGCCCTCCTGACCATCCGCGTCGAGCCGTTGAGGGAAAGCGCACAACGCGCCCTGCTGAAGGCGCACTTGGCCGAGGGCAACCTCGATGAGGCGAGACGCGCGTTCGACAAGTACCGGACGCTGGTCGCTCGCGAGCTGGGCGTGTACGCCCTACCCGGCCTTGCCGCCCTCCTTGCTGGAGGAAGCGGTCGAAACAACGCCCACGTCCCTACGCGCACGCCACCAAGGACCCTCGCCGCGCCCAGATGGCCCCGCTGACTCAATACCAGGTCGCGTGCGCGAGCACCGGTCGCCATCGTGACGGTGCCCGATGGCCCAACGGAATGGCAAGGTGCGCGCGGTTGCTGTGGACCACGAGCGGGCCACAAGGGGCGGAGTCGAGGGGTCCGTAGTGGCACTCACGGCTTCGCCCGGAAGCACAGGTTCACCCTTTGGCACGAGGCGCAATGAGATTCCCAGGCTGGACACGCGAGTTCGATTCTCGTCACCGGCTCCACGTCCACGGGATCAGCGCAGCAACCCCTCGGACCTGACGGGTAGTCGCCTTGCCCGATTCCATAGCGAATCCGTGCGACTTCTTGACCTCCGTCGCGCTGCCCGCTCCTAGCGTGGAAAGGCCACGGACCCACGTGCCCGCGACGCGACCGGGCCCCTCGACCCGGCCGGTTCTCCGGACCTCGAAGGGATTCTCATGCGTACCAATGTCGCAACGCGTCCATACCGCCGCCTCGCAAGGCTGGTCACCGCCGCTGTCGTGGCTGGCGCCGGCATGGCCGCCGTCGCCGGACCCCCGGCAGGGGCAGACACCGCCGCTCCCGGGCAGCCCCCTCGCCACGGACCGACGCCCCCCTATGAGAACCCGCGGCTTCCCACGTCGAAGCGTGTCGCCGACCTCGTGTCGCGGATGACGCTCGCCGAGAAGGTCGGCCAGATGACGCAGGCCGAGCGCGGCGGCATCGACGCCGACACCGCGCAGATCACGACGCTCGGCCTCGGCAGCGTCCTGTCAGGCGGCGGGTCGGTGCCGACACCGAACACCCCCGAGGCCTGGGCCGACATGGTCGACCGGTACCAGCGGGCGGCGATGTCCACCCGACTCCACATCCCCCTGATCTATGGCGTCGACTCCGTGCACGGCCACGGGAACCTCTACGGTGCAACGGTCTTCCCGCACAACATCGGCCTCGGCGCCACCCGCGACCCCGCACTGGTCCGCGAGGCCGCGCACATCACGGCCGCCGAGACCCGCGCCAGCGGCCCGCAGTGGACCTTCGCGCCGTGCCTGTGCGTGGCTCGCGACGACCGCTGGGGTCGCACGTACGAGAGCTACGGAGAGACCCCTGAGCTCGTGAAGTCGATGGAGACCGCGATCGACGGGTTCCAGGGCCGGCGCGGCCAGCTCGATGACGCCGACCGGGTCCTCGCCACCGCGAAGCACTTCGCGGGAGACGGCCTGACCACCTACGGGACCGGCTCGAACGGCGGGACCACGGGCGGCTACCCCATCGACCAAGGCGTCGACCGGGTGAGCCGCGCGACCTTCGCGAAGCTCGCCCTCGCGCCGTACGTCCCGGCCATCAAGGAGCACCACGTGGGCTCGGTCATGCCGTCGTACTCCGACGTCGACTGGACCGAGGACGGCTTGGGCAACCCGGTGAACATGCATGGCAACAAGGAGCTCGTCACCGGCTGGCTGAAGGACAAGCAGGGATTCGACGGGTTCGTGATCTCCGACTACGAGGGCATCCACCACATCGACCCGGGCTCGTCATACGCACACCAGGTGGAGACGGGCGTCAAGGCCGGGGTCGACCTGTTCATGGAGCCGTACGACTACGCCAACTTCATCTCCACCCTCACGGGGCTGGTCGAGGACGGCACCGTCCCGATGGCCCGGATCGACGACGCCGTCTCGCGGATCCTCACCAAGAAGTTCGAGCTCGGACTGTTCGAGCACCCGTACACCGACCGGAGGAACATCGGCCAGATCGGCTCGCCCGCCCACCGCGCCGTCGCCCAGAAGGCGGTGCAGGAGTCGCAGGTGCTGCTCAAGAACGACCGCCGCGCGCTGCCGCTCAGCAACAAGCGCCCGGTCTATGTCGCCGGCAGCAACGCCGACAACATCGGCAACCAGGCGGGCGGCTGGACTCTGACCTGGCAGGGCGGTTCGACCACCGACATCCCCGGAACGACGATCCTCGACGGGATCCGTGGCGACGCCCGGAACGTGACCTTCAGCGAGGACGCCTCCGCCCCGGTCCCGCGCGGGGCCGTCGGGGTGGTCGTGGTCGGCGAGACCCCCTACTCGGAGGGCTTCGGGGACGTCGGCGGTCCCCTGTGGGCCTACGACCCCGGCGACAACGGTCAGCCCCGGCCGCCGAAGACGATGGAGCTGAGTGCCACCGACTCGCAGGCCATCGAGACGGTGTGCCACGCCACTGCGACGTGCGTCGTCCTCGTCGTCTCGGGTCGCCCGATCGTCATCCCGCCGACGCAGCTGAAGGAGATCGACGCGCTGGTGGCGTCGTGGCTGCCCGGCAGCGAGGGCGCCGGCGTGGCCGACGTGCTGTTCGGCAAGGCACCCTTCACCGGGAAGCTGCCGGTGACCTGGCCGCGGTCGGTCGCGCAGGAACCCATCAACGTCGGTGACGCGGTCTACGACCCGGCCTTCCCGTACGGCTGGGGGCTGCGGACCCGCACCCACGACGACAACGGTGGAGGCCACGGCCACTGACGGGCGACGGGCGCGGGACCGGGGTGAGGCCCCGGCCCCGCGCCGACCGGAAGGTCGCGTCAGGGGAGGTACGAGCCGGCGTCCCCACCGCGGTTCGCAGGAGAGCGCCCACCGCCGGTGCCAGCAGGACCTCGCCGCACCGCAAGCCGACTACACGCGGTTCGGCGCCGCCGTCCTCGGCCTTGCTCCGAATGACGCGTACGAGGGGTGTAGTTGGCGGGTCCTCACGCGATCTGGAAGGCTATCGCGCGTGGCGACGATAGAGGTTCGTGGCCTCAGGAAGATCTATGGTGCCACCGTGGCCGTCGACACCATCGACCTCGACGTCGCCGAGGGCGAGATCCTCGGCATCCTCGGCCCGAACGGATCGGGCAAGACGACCACGGTCGAGTGCATGGCGGGCCTGCGCAGGCCCGACTCGGGAACGGTGCGCGTCGCCGGGTTCGATCCCGCCGCCGACCGGGGCGAGATAACTCGGCTCGTGGGCGTCCAGCTGCAGCAGGCCGGGCTGCAGGCCAAGCTGACCCCGCGCGAGGCGGTCGAGCTGTACGCGTCGTTCTTCGACGACCCGGTCGACGGCGTCGCGCTCGCCGAGCGGCTCGGGCTCGGCGCCAAGCTGGACACGCGGTACGCGGACCTGTCGGGCGGCCAGCAGCAACGCCTGGCGATCGCCCTCGCGCTCGTCGGGCGACCGCGCGTTGCGCTGCTCGACGAGCTCAGCACGGGCCTCGACCCGCGGTCCCGGCGGGACGTGTGGCAGGTGGTCGAGGAGGCGCGCACGAGCGGCGCCACGATCGTCCTGGTGACCCACCTGATGGAGGAGGCTCGCCATCTGTGCGACCGCGTCGCGATCATCGACCGCGGCCGCATCAGGGCGATCGACACCCCCGAGGGCGTGATCGGCCTGACCGGGGCACCGACAGCGATGAGCTTCGCGCCTTCCGCGCCCCTCGACGTCACCGAGCTCGAGGCGATCCAGGGGGTGGCCAGCGCGCGAGCCCGCGAGGACGGGCGCATCGAGGTCAGCCTCGTCGACGATGCCGTGACCGAGGTGCTCGCCTGGCTCAACGCACACGAGATCCAGCCGGGGCGGCTGCGCGTCGTCGACTCCACGCTCGACGACGCCTTTCTCGACCTCACGAGCGAAGACGGGGAGGACGGCTGATGTCGTCGCCCACGCGTGCTGTGCTGCGCTCCGAGCTGAGGCTGTTCAGCCGCGAGCCCGGGGCGGTCTTCTGGATCATCGGCTTTCCTTCGGCCCTGATCGTGATCCTCGGGTTCGTCCCGGCCCTGCGGGAACCGATCGACAGCGTCGGGGCGAGCTTCCTCAGCCTCTACGTGAACGTGGCCATCCTGATCGCGATGCTCATGGCGGGCTTGACGGCCATGCCCGTCGTGCTCGCGACGTATCGCGAGCAGCGCATCCTGCGGCGAATCGCGACCACCCCCGCTCAGCCCCATGACCTGCTCGTCGCGCAGTACGGCATCCACGGCGCCGCGGCGGTCGTCGGCGGCCTGCTCGCAATCGCCATCGGCCGGATCGCGTACGGCGTGGCCTTGCCGCGGAACGTTATCGGTTTCCTCGTCGTGTTCCTGCTCATGTTGGCGGCGACCCTGAGCATCGGTGGGCTCGTGGGGGGACGCGCGCGGACGGCGAAGTTGGCCACGACCATCGGCACGGCCCTGCTCTTCCCCCTGATGTTCACCGCCGGGGTATGGCTACCGGTTCCGGTGATGCCCGGGCTGCTCGGCGACATCGTGGGCCTGACCCCGCTCGGCGCGGGCGCAGTCGCGCTCGGGGCGGCCACCTCGGGTGACTGGCCCACGATCATGGACCTCGTCGTCATGGCGGCGTGGACGGCCGTGCTCGGAACCGCCGCCACGCGCTTCTTCCGCTGGGAGTAGGGCGCGAGGCGACCCGACCCTGGCGGCGTCCGACACGGGATTCGATCAGGCAGGCGGCCGCTACCCGGTCAGGCCGCGATCCCCTTATCTGGTGACACCTGCGCCAACGGCCGCCAGGACCGGGTCACTGCCGCAGGTGTTCCTCGAGCCGCTCCACGGTGCCGTCGACATCGGTGAGCTTGTCGAGGCCGAAGAGCCCCAACCGGAAGGTGGAGAAGTCGTCTCGCTCGCCGCACATCAGCGGCACACCGGCGGCGACCTGGAGGCCACGCTGCTTGAACGTCGCGCCGCTGCGGATGTCGGGATCGTCCGTGAAGGCCACCACGACACTGGGCGCCGCGAACTCCTCAGCCGCGACCGAGGGGAACCCGAGCTCCGTGAGCAGCTCGCGGACCCGCCTGCCGAGGGAGATCTGGGCCCGACGCAGCGGCTCGGGCCCTGCGTCCCGGGTCTCGAGCATGAGCGCGGCGTCGCGCGCGAGCGCGTCCGTCGGCATCGTGGCGTGGTAGGGCGTCTGCCCTTGGGCGTAGGCCTCGGTGATGGTCAGCCACTTCTGGAGGTCCACTGCGAAGCTCGTCGAGGTCGTCGACATGACCTGGGACCGACCGGCCTCACTGAGCATCACGAAGCCGGCGCAGGGTGAGCCGCTCCAGCCCTTCTGCGGAGCGCTGAGCAGGACGTCGACACCGAGGTCGGGCATGTCCACCCAGAGCGCCCCGGACGCGATGCAGTCCAGGACGAAGAGCCCACCGACCCCGTGCGTCGCGGCCGCGACGGCGCGGACGTAGTCGTCCGGCAGCAGCAGGCCCGCCGCCGTCTCCACGTGCGCTGCGAAGACGACCTCGGGACGATCGCGCTCGATGGCGGCGACCACCTCCGCGACCGGAGCCGGCGCCCACGGAGCCTGCGGCTCGTCGGATGCCGGGCGGGCGCGGCATACGGTCGTCTCACTGGCCACGGACCCGGCGTCGAGGATCTGCGACCAGCGGTAGGAGAACAGGCCGTTGCGCACGACCAGGCACCGTCGCCCCGTCGCCAGTTGCCGTGCCACAGCTTCCATCGCATAGGTGCCGCCACCGGGGACGACCGCGACCGTCTCGGCACCGTAGGTCGTGCACAGGACGTCGATGATGTCCTGCATCACCCCGACGAAGCGTTTCGACATGTGGTTGAGGGACCGGTCGGTGAACACCACCGAGTACTCGAGCAGTCCATCAGGATCGACGTCAGGGCGGGGGAGGTTCACCCCAGTAGGTTGCCACACCGGTGCCCGCGCTGGACCGGGTCGACGCCGAGGGGCGCGGGCCCTGCCGGCTGGCCCCTCGGCATACCTCAGCTTTATCGGGTGTAGGGACTTCCTTGACGTTCGCACGACTTCCGAACCGGGGTGAAGGTCAACCTTCCTGCTAGACCCGATAAAGCTGGGGTATGCCGGTCGGCTGGCTGGGTGCCTCGCTCGCGTCCGCTCACGGCGGCGGGGCCGGGGGCGGCCCGAACCGCGGAGGTGAACGTTGCCGACGCCACCCGCCGGCACCGGGGTGCCGTCGTGCGCGACCCGGCGACACCTCGGGGCCGCGAGTCGCCGCTCGCTGCCGCGGGCGCCCTGTGGGGGACGAGGCCACTCGTCGACTCGCCACAGGCGGCCGCGCCGCCCACGCATCGGCGATGATGGCCTCGAACTCCGCCTCCAGCAGCTGGTCGTCGGCGCACACCAGCTCGAGGAACTGCTCATCCAGGCGGGTCGTGACACGGGCGCGGACTTCGGGGACGGTGGTCATCAGCTTCATCGCTGCCCTCAGGCGCTGATGGCCTGCTGACCCTCGTTGTCGCTGCTGATCTCGATCTTGCGCGGCTTGGCCCGCTCGGCGACGGGAATCTTCAGGGTCAGCACCCCTGCGTGGTAGCCGGCCTCGATGCGTTCGGTGTCGAGGTTGTCACCCAGCACGAGCTGCCGGCTGAACACTCCACGCGGGCGTTCCGCGGCGAGCAGCTCCGCGTCGCTGGCCCGGGACGGACGCTCTGCCCTGACCGTGACCACATTGCGTTCCACATCGATGTCGATCGACTCCTGGCTCACGCCGGGAAGATCGAACTCGACCTGGAACGTGTCCCCGTCTCGCCAGGCGTCCATCAGCATCGCCGAGGGACGGGCCTGGGTGCCGTTCGAGCCGAAGACCTGTTGGGTCAGACGGTCCAGGTCACGGAATGGGTCGGTGCGCATCAGCATCGTCTTCACCTCCGTCGTGTTCTCCTGATGCTTCTCAGCTCGGGCCATGGGTTCATCCCAACCTATGGCCGTCGCTATAGGTTTTATGTAGCACGAATGGCATGCTGAGGCAAGCAGAAGTAGCCGAGGACAGCCAAGAAGGTGTGCAGCGATGACAGTGCCCCAACCGGATCGCGAGCGAGGCGTGTTCGGCATCTCCGTGGCCGCCGACCTGGTGGGCATGGGAGTGCAGAACCTGCGCTTGTACGAGGCGCGCGGACTCCTCGAGCCCGAACGCACGGATGGGGGCACCCGCCGCTACAGCGCGAACGACCTCGACCGGCTGCGCCGAATCGGCGACCTGTTGGAGGCCGGTCTCAACCTCGCGGGCATCAGCATGGTCCTCGCCCTGGAGCGCGAGAACCTGCGCCTGCGGGAAGAACAGGGGAACCACCACGGCCCGCGGTGATGAAGGCGCCCCCGCGCACCGCCACCGTGGCCTGGGACACCACCGCCGACTGCATCCCCGGCGCGCCTGAGCGTGGTGAGGAGCCTGCCGCATGAGGGGTCTCCAGTCCTGCTCGACGCCCCGTGCCCGTGGCATGCTCGGGCCATGCCGGAGCTGTCGCCCTGGGCTGCTGAGGCGGTGGGCCACATCGAGCGCGCGGCATCCGGCGCGCCGCTCGACCCCGACCTGAGGGTGACGCTGAACTTCCACCCTGACCGCCACTACGACGGCACGCCAATCCTGAAGGCCATGGCCGGCAGCGGCACCTATCGCTCGCAGTTCGAGACCGGCACGAGCAATGGTGGCCTCACTGCGTACTCGGGTGGTGACCGGTGGCGGTGGGAACAGCGCATCTTCGCCGGGGCCTACGACGCCGCACCGGCCGAGCAGCGGCCCAAGTACGGCGCGCTCAACCACCGGCGACGCCCCGTTGGCGGTGCGCCACGCTTCGGCTCGGCCCACCTGCGTCTGGCGCCGCACACGCTGCAGCGCACGACCTTCTGCTATCCCGACTCGGTCTTCGAGCCCGAGCTGCTCGGGACTGCGGCGCACATGCCCCTGACCGGCCCGGCCGACGAGGACCTGGCCGCAGGCGTGACCGACGACCTCGACAGCTACGTCGAGGCGCACGTCCACGGCATCCTCGACGTGGCCCGCGACGTCGAGGCGATCGTCCTCGACCCGGCTCATCGAGGCGGACCGGTGGAGCGCGACGCCCGCGACCTTCCCTGCGCGGTCGAGTGGCACGACGGCTTCCGCGTCGACCTCGACACCGTGCGGGCCAACCCCGGCTACCGCGGGGGGCACATCGTGGCCCTCGCCGAGCGCGTCGCCGTGGGCGGTCTCCTCGACCCGGCCGCCATCGGCGCCGCCGTGGCGACCACCGACCACGACCCGCAGGACCTCAAGCGCCTGTGGCACCTGCTCGCGAGGTTCGGCGCGCCCGACCTCGCGCGCTGACCCGGCCCACGGCATACCCCACCGCCGGCACGCCCTGGCAACCTGGGCACGTGATGACGTGCCCAGGTTGCGAGGGCGGGGGCGGCCGGTCGGGCCCTCAACGATGAGCAGAATGTCCCGAAGGCAGCGGACTGGCTCCTCGCGCGCGAACAGCGGGATCGCTCAGCCGGGCGAGGATGAGCTCCGCCACCCGCACCAGCCTGGTGTTGTGGTGGTTGGAGTAGGTGCGCAGCATCTCGAAGGCGGCGTCCTCGCCGATCCCGAAGCTGAGCATCAGCGCACCCTTGGCCTGCTCGATCGCGGCACGATGCTCGGTCGAGGCCGAGACCGCCTCTTCGGCCCCGTCCCGAATCGTCTCGGTGATGTCGACGACGAATCCCGAGAGGCGCGTGACCTCGCCGCCGGAGTCCTCGCTCTGGCCGACCAGGACGACGCGTCGCGTCCTGCCGTCAGGGGCGACCAGACGGAACTCGAGGGAGAAGCGGCGGGCGCGGCTCAGGACGTCCTCGAACTGGTGCAGGACCACCTGGCGATCTTGGTCGACGACGCGCTGAAGCATCAGGCGCGTGGTCGGTTCCTGCCCTTCCGGGATGCCGTACAGCTCGAGGAGGGCCGCCGAGCAGGTCCACCGGTCAGCCGTGGCGTCGTACTCGAAGAACAGAGCCGGGTCCTCCGTCAAGGACGCGAGAAATGACATCAGATCCTCCATCGCCAGACCGCCGCAGGGACAGCAACCACACGTCCAGAGAAGCCACTCCTTGACCTTCGGCAGAAGGATACGAAGTTCAGGACGGGGGTCAACTCCAACCATCCACCGGCTCAGTCCGAGGACGGCCCGACGTGCGCCCGCGCTGCCTCTGGGAGTCGCTCCATCGCCGACGCGAAGATGCGGCGCAGGGCCAGCGCCCTGGCCCGGTCGAGCATTCCCGGCAGCCCAGCGCGGGGGGTGACCTCGGTGGTGCCGCTGAGGCGGGTTCCGTCCTGGGCGGGCTCGAAGAGCCTGCGGTTGTCCAGCGGCGGGGTCCCCGGCTGTCGCGACAGGTAACGGAACTCGTGCGGGGGGTTCCAGACCATCACCTCGATCTCCGAGGTGATCGTGCGCCCGAGGACGACGTTCGACATCTGACCCCGCCCCCCGGCGCCCCAGTGCTCGCTCCTGCTGGAGTCGCGCAACGAGGAGAAGAACGACGGCCAGTTCAGCGGGTCGGACACGAAGGCGAACGCGGCGTCCGGTGGCAGCGGCACGACGGCGCCGTAGGAGATGCGTATCGGCTTGCGGCTCGCAGTGGACACGCTGCACCTCCACCGGCCGACCCGACATCGCTGGGTCTCGGTTGGACGCCGTTGGGGCGACGCCAGGGGTGTCCGGGCACCATGAACTGTCCTCGTGCTGCAGTGCGTGGTCAACGACGACGATGGGCGCCGCTGTCGCCACCACGAGGCACTAGCGCTGGAGTCGCGGGGCGGCAGCGTCGCTGTTGTCGACCACGAGATCGGCTCGCAACCAGGGCGAGCACTCCGCGAAGTAGCGCCTCTGGGCCAGGACGTAGCGCTGGAGGTCGGGGTGGGTGTGGTCCGCCGGTGATCCGTCCCGCACCGCCATCCGCGCAGCCGTGACCTCGAACGGCACGTCGAGGTAGACGGTGAACTCGAAGCAGCCCTCGAGCTCGGGCCGGTGCAGGAAGAGCCCGTCCACGACCACCACCGCGCCCGGTGCCGCCAGGAGCCCCTCGCCGCCGAACACCGCGTCGGTCACCAGGTCGTGGCCCGCCGCGCGGTAGCGGCGCGACCCACCCGGACCGAGGGGCTCCAGCGCCTCGGCCACCAGGCGCGGGTAGTCGAACGAGTCGAGCCAGAAGCCCTCCGCCGAACGCCGGCCACGCGCATACCGCCGCTCCCGCACGTGGTGCCAGTCGTCGACCGAGAGCTGCACGACCGGCCGGCCGAGGGCGCCCAGCGCCTCTGCCAGCGCCGCCGCGAAGACCGTCTTTCCTGCACCATCGACCCCGTCGATGCCCACTCGGACGCAGTCCTGGCCGCGGGCGGGTGGGATGCTCCCCGCCACCTCGGCGAGCAGCGCAGCGCGCACCGGCTGGGCAGCGTGGCCGCCCCCGCCCTCAGGCATCCGGGAGGATCCAGCCGACCAACGTCACCAGCCCCACCAGCGCACAGACCACGACCAGGATCCCGACGGCGATCGCGATGAGGACCGAGGCGTCCGGACCACCCTTGGTCCTGGGGCCGGACAGGTCGAAGGGCGACCCGTGGCTCGGCGTGCGGCGACCCCTCTCCAGCTGCGCGGCACGACGCCGCAGAGCGTCCACGCGCACGTTGCCCTCGCGTTCGCGCACCCCGCGCGGCAGGCTGCGCCACATCTGGAGGAAGTCGTCGGAGTAGCGCTCCCGCCACGCGGCGACCGCCTCGTCGACGTCCTCTCCCCTCCGGCTGGTCCCGAACCAGGCGGCCCCCGCTCGGGGCAGGTCCTGCATCGCGGCGTGCACCTCGCCCAGCAGGTCGAGGGCGACGGGGTCGTAGCCCTGGGACAGCGAGCCGACGAGCCGGTCCCGCGCCTTCCAGAGCCGGCCGGCCTGCACCTCCGCCCGAGCACGCCGGACCACTGCGCTGTCCGCCGCCTCCCCGTCCGCGCTCACACGGCGAGTATGCCGGTGGGACCAGTCCTGGGCGCGTCGCGGCCCCCCGTCGTCCGTTCGGTGGCGAATGTCACGGGGGACTTGCATTCGTTACTGACCAGTAGCACCATGGAAGTTACCGGTCAGTACGACCGGGGTCAGCGACGTCCACACCCTGCGGAGGTGCCCGCCATGGGCCACTACAAGAGCAACCTGCGAGACCTGGAGTTCAACCTCTTCGAGGTCTTCGGACGCCAGGACGTGCTGGGGCACGGTCCCTACGCCGACGTCGACGCCGACACGGCGCGCGAGATGCTCAAGGAGGTCTCGCGGCTCTCCGAGCACGAGCTGGCCGAGTCGTTCACCGACTCCGACCGCAACCCGCCCGTGTTCGACCCGCAGACCCACTCGGTGACCATGCCCGAGTCGTTCACGAAGTCCTACCGCGCCTACATCGACTCCGGCTTCTGGGGCGTCGACGTGCCGGGCGAGCTCGACGGCACCGTCGTGCCGCCCTCGCTCAAGTGGGCCATGAACGAGATGGTGCTCGGCGCGAACCCCGCGATCGCGATGTTCGCCGCCAGCTACTCCTTCGCCAAGCTGCTCTACATCCTGGGCAACGACGACCAGAAGAAGCTCGCCAAGTGGATCGTCGAGAAGGGCTGGCACTGCACCATGGTGCTGACCGAGCCCGACGCCGGGTCCGACGTCGGCGCCGGACGCACCAGGGCCACCGAGAACGCCGACGGCACCTGGAACGTCACCGGGGTCAAGCGGTTCATCACCTCGGCAGAGTCCGACATGGTCGACAACGTCATCCACTTCGTGCTCGCCCGCCCCGAGGGCGCGGGGCCGGGCACCAAGGGCCTGTCCCTGTTCATCGTCCCCAAGTTCCACGTCGACCTCGAGACCGGTGAGCTCGGCGAGCGCAACGGCGCCTACGTCACCAACGTCGAGCACAAGATGGGGCTGAAGGTCTCCACGACCTGCGAGGTCACCTTCGGCGACAAGGAGCCGGCGGTCGGCACGCTGACCGGCGACATCCACGACGGCATCGCGCAGATGTTCCGCGTCATCGAGCACGCGCGGATGCTGGTGGGCACCAAGGCCATCTCGACGCTCTCGACGGCCTACCTCAACTCCCTCGAGTACGCCAAGGAACGCGTCCAGGGCGCCGACCTGACCCAGCAGTCCGACAAGACCGCCCCCCGGGTCACCATCACCCACCACCCGGACGTGCGCCGCTCGCTGATGACGCAGAAGGCCTATGCCGAGGGCCTGCGCGCGCTGGTCATCTACACCGCGACCCAGCAGGACGTCGTCGACCAGGCCCACCTGGCCAGCGGCGCCGAGGAGCTCGAGAAGGACAGCCCCGCCGACCTCGCCAACCGGGTCAACGACCTGCTGCTCCCCCTCGTCAAGGGCGTCGGTTCCGAGCGGGCCTGGGTGCTGCTGGGCACCGAGTCGCTGCAGACGCTCGGCGGCTCGGGCTTCCTGCAGGACTACCCGATCGAGCAGTACATCCGCGACGCCAAGATCGACACCCTCTACGAGGGCACGACCGCGATCCAGGGCCTGGACTTCTTCTTCCGCAAGATCATCAAGGACAAGGCGCAGGCGTTGTCCCACCTGGCCATGCAGATCCAGGAGTTCGCCAAGGCCGGCGACGGGAGCGTGTTCCTGCGCACCGAGCGCGACCTGCTCGGCAAGGGCCTCGAGGACGTCCAGGGGATCCTCGGCTACATGGTCGGCGAGCTGATGAAGTCCGACCCCCGCCAGGACGGTGGCGACGTCACCAACCTCTACAAGGTCGGCCAGAACACCTCGCGGCTGCTCCTCGCCGCGGGCGACCTGGTCATCGGTTGGCTGCTGCTGCGCCAGGCCGAGGTCGCGCACGAGGCGCTCGCGGCCGGCGCGAGCGCGAAGGACGTCGACTTCTACACCGGCAAGGTCGCCGCGGCATCGTTCTTCGCCCGGACGTTCCTGCCCAGGATCGCCGCCGAGCGGCAGATCGCCGAGGCGACCGACAACGCCCTGATGGACGTGCCCGAGTCCGCCTTCTGACCCGACGGTAGGAGTGCGCAGGGTCACCTGAGGATCGGCCGCACTCCCCGAGAGCGCACGCCGGAGGACTGGCCTCCCCCTGTGGAGGCCAGTCCTCCGGCGTGTGGTGCGGCGAAATCCCGTCACCCCCTCCCGGGCGGGAGGTTCGCTGCACGAGGTATTCGCCGCCGCGGCCCAGACGGATTGGGCCGAGGGCCCATCCAGGCCTCGGCATGCCGAAGGGGCGGCACCGGAGCTGCTCCGGTGCCGCCCCTTCGGCGGCGCTCAGGCCTGCAGGTCTCAGGCCAACAGGTCTCAGGCGTGCGGGTCGACATCGACCTCGTCGACGCGGGTGCCCGTGTTGGGGTCGGTGTGGCTGACCCGGCGCGATGAGTAGCCGGCCCCTGCTGCGCCTCGGCGCGAACCCATGACCAGCGAGAGCAGGATGGCCAGCACGCCGGCTCCCATGCAGATCCAGCCGATCAGGCCGAGGTTGACCGCGTCGACCGAGGCGTTGAGGGCGAAGGTCAGGATCGCGCCGACGACGATGAGGAAGATGCCGAGTCCGATGTACATGCTCACTCCTGGTGATCGGGGGTTGGGGTTGTCCCGTGAGCATCGACTGTAGACGGTCGAGGCCGTGACCTGCGGCAACGTGGCCCAGATCGTGCAAATCACCCATGGTGGCACGGCGTGGAAGACCCTTGTATTCGAACAGGTGTTCGAGTAGCATCAAGTATGGCCGCGACAGCCACGCTCCGCACCACTCCCCCGGGGGTGGTGGAGGTGCTGCGCGAGATCGGTGGTCTGCTGGATCACCTGAGCCCGGCCGAGCCCGAGGCCAGCGGCTCGGCAACCACCGCGTTGCGGGAGGTCGACCGGGTGATCACCCGGTTGCAGTCCGTGCGGCTGTCGCTCGTCGCCGAGGTGGACCGTGCCGAGGTGGCTGCCGCGTCGGGGATGACCGGCACCGCTGCGTGGCTGGCCGCCAACACCCGCACCGACGGTGGTCACGCGGCCAGGGAGGTCCGCCTGGCGAGGGCCCTGGACACCGGTCTGCCGCTGACCCGCGAGGCCCTCGCGAGTGGTGAGCTGTCGACCGAGCACGCCCAGGTCATCGCGACCGCGAGCGCGCAGCTGCCCGAGGGCCTGCGCGGCGACGAGCGGGCCGCCATCGAGGCCTCGTTGGTCTCCCGGGCCAAGCTGCTCGACCCGGGTGCGTTGCGCACCGCCGCTCGACGCGCCCTGTCCGTCGCCCAGCGGTCCCGGGCGGAGGTCGACGCACACCAGGACCAGGTGTTGCGCTCCGAGGAGGCTGCCGCCCGGGCCAGGACCCGGCTCACCTGGCACCACAACGGTGACGGCACCACCTCAGGCCACTTCACGCTACCCACGCTCGCGGCGTCGATCCTGGTCAAGACCGTGCAACAGATGGCGTCACCGCGACGGTTCGCCCAGCGGGCAGCCCGAGCAGTCGCTGCAGGCACCACCTCGACAGGCAGCGTGGGCTCGACAGGCAGCGTGGGCTCGACGGGCCTCGGTAGTGGCCCGCGACGCGATGGCCCCCTGGACCGCCTGACGCAGGCCGCTGGTGTCCACGAGGCAGTGTGGGCGTCGTTCCGGGCTGCCGAGGGCGACTGGGCCCACCGCTACGGCATGGCGTTCACCGAGCTCGTCGAGCACCTGCCCCAGGACACCCTGTCCGGCAAGGTCGCCGCGACGGTCCTGGTGACGGTGGACCACGAGACGCTCTTGCGGGGCCTTGGCGCCGCACACCTCGACACCGGCCAGGAGATCTCGGCCGGAGAGGCCCGGCGGCTCGCCTGCGGAGCGGGGATCCTGCCCGTGGTCCTGGGCGGCCGGTCGGTGCCGCTCGACCTCGGCCGGTCGGATCGGTTCTTCAGCGAGGCACAGCGAGTGGCTCTGGCCACGACCTACACGACCTGTGCCGCGGCAGGGTGCGACCGACCCTATGCCTGGTCAGAGCTCCATCACGAGGATCCCTGGTCACAAGGGGGTCGGACCGACCTCGCCAGGGCCGTCCCCCTCTGCGGTCACCATCACCGACGGGTGCACGACCCTGCCTACGCGCACCGGGTGGACACCGACGGACTCGGGAAGAAGTGCGTCTCGTTCGTCCGCCGGACATAGCCGCGCGTCAGGCGGTGAAACCGCCGTTGTTGCCGCCACCGGAGCCGGGGATGCGGAACGACTCAGGAGGTCGGGTGGAGTCGTGCAGGTCGTCCTGTCCGTCGCCGGACGTCGTCGCGCCCCGACGTCGCAGGATCAGACCCAGCAGGCCTATGACGACGAGCGCCGCGATGATCCACCACATGAGGAACCCCTCCCGTGACCTGGGTCCGTGTCGCCGTCCCCGGTGCTGCGAGAGTAGACGCATTCCCGGGTCAGCGGGGGCTTATCCGACACCCCGCAGGTCGAGGGTGACGGTGGCCGGGGCACCGTCGACGAGCACGACCGGGATCCCCCAGTCCTGCTGGTAGAGGTGGCAGGCCGCGTGCTCAGGGACGTCTCCCGTCACCGGGTCACCGTCGCAGGACGCCGCCTGCACCGAGATGTGCAGCACGCCGTCGCCGACCGCGGGGTCCAGGTCGAGGAGCCGGGTGAGGCCCGGCGCGCTTCCCGCGCCCGATCGCAGCAGGGACTCGGGGGTCGCCGACACCACGAGCCGGGTGGGGTCGCCCCATCGGAAGTCGAGCTTCTGGCCTGTCGGTGGGGTGAAGGTGACCTCGAGCTGCACCTCGCCCGCCGCGAGGTCGGTCCGAGGTCGCTGTGTCTGGCGGGCGAACCCGTCAACCCGAGTCGCCTTGTCCGGCAATGGGATCCGCACCAGGGCATGGGCAGCAGACTCCACGACGACCAGCCTCGCCGACCCGGAGCCGTCGAGCTCGACGACCGCGTCCGACGGCTCGCGCAGCCCGGTGGCCAAGGTCGTCACCTCGCCCAGAGCGAGGTCGAACCGCCGGATCGCCCCGTTGTAGGTGTCGCTGACGGCCACCGAGCCGTCCGGCAGCACGGTGACCCCGAGCGGGTGCTGGAGCAGCGCCTGGGCGGCGGCGCCGTCGCGGTGCCCGAAGTCGAAGAGACCCTGGCCCACGTGGGTCGTGACGACGAAGCCCTCGTCGGTGACGTCGAGGGAGCGCAGGGCTGAGGTCTCGGAGTCGGCCACCCACAGGCGCGAGCCGTCGGCGGACGTCGCGAGGCCGGATGGCTGGGCGAACCACGCCTCGTCCGCCGCACCGTCCCGAAGGCCCTCCGCCGAGGTGCCGCCGAGGACGGCGACCGTGTTGTCCGCGGGGTCGGTCGCGAGGTGCAGGGCCCACAGCTGGTGGACTCCCGCCATCGCGACGACGACCCGGTCGATGAACCAGGCGACATCCCACGGGGTGGAGAGGTCCTGGCGGAGCGCGGGCCCGCTCCCGGACCGTTCGCGCAGCTGGGAGCCGGTCCCCGCGAGGACCGTCCACGCCCCGTCGGCCAGTGCCAGGCCCTTGACCTGGTGGTTGACCGAGTCCGCGACGACCACGTCGTAGCCCACCCGGTCGGCGGTGCCGGGCGGCAGGACGAGCAGCCCCTGCGGCTCGTTGAGCACGCCCGGCCCGCCGAACCGTCGCCGCTCGGTCTCGAGGTCGGCCTCGAGCCACACCAGCTCGTGGTGGGCGGTGTCGGAGACGAGGAAGGACCCGTCCTCGAGGACGGCCGCCTTGCCCGGGAACCGCAGCGCGGTCTCGACGGCCGGCGGCGCGGCATACGGCGAATCGCCTTGGCGAAGGGTGCCTTTCGCGGCGTGCTCGGCGATGAGCTCCTCGACGAGCACCGACAGGCCATGGGCGTGACCTTCGCCTGACATCGAGGCGACGATGTAGCCCTCCGGGTCGATGACGACCAGGGTCGGCCAGGCCCGAGCGGTGTAGGCCTGCCAGGTCGCCAGCTCGGGGTCGTCGAGCACCGGGTGGTGGACCGCGTAGCGCTCGACGGCAGCGGCGAGGGCCTCCGGGTCGGCCTCGTGCTCGAACTTGGGCGAGTGGACCCCGATGAGGACCAGCGAGTCCGCGTACTTCGCCTCCAGGGGGCGCAGCTCGTCGAGGACGTGCAGGCAGTTGACGCAGCAGAACGTCCAGAAGTCGAGCACGACGATCCGGCCGCGCAGGTCGGCCAGGGACACCGCGGAGCCGGCGGTGTTGAGCCAGCCGCGCCCGGTGAGCTCGGGGGCGCGCAGGCGGACGGCGGCACGGGGAGAGGCGGTCACGGGAGCGTCAACAGCGACGTCGGCCGTGGCGTTCCCGCGGTCATTCGCCCGTCACCGGTCGAGGCGACGGTCCGCGAGCACCGGGAACCTCAGGCGCCACGCCGCGACGGCGTCGAGGTCGACCTCGACGCTGAGGACCTGCTCGCCGGTGCCGCCCATGGCGAGGGCCTCGCCCCCGGCGTCGATGACCTGGGAGTGCCCGCCCATCTCGGTGCCGGCGTGGGTGCCGGCCGTGTTGCAGGCGATGACGACGCACTGGTCCTCGATCGCGCGGGCGTGCGCGAGCAGGGTCCAGTGCCTGACCCGGGCGGCCGGCCACGCGGCAGGCACGATGAAGACCGTCGCACCCGCGTCGAGCTGGCGCCGATAGAGCTCGGGGAAGCGCAGGTCGTAGCACGTGGACAGGCCCGCACGCCCGACCCCTCCGGGCAGGTCGACCAGCACCACGTCCTCACCGGGGTCGATCAGCTTGGGCTCGCCCGAGCCGAACCCGAAGCGGTGGATCTTCCGGTAGGTCGCGACGAGGCTGCCGTCCGCGGCGTAGACGAGCGAGGTGTTCCAGAGCCCGTGCCCGTCGGCGCCGGTCTCACCGGTCCCGGGCCGCTCGATGATCGACCCGGCGTGGAGCACGACCCCTGCGTCGCGGGCCGCTGCGGACATGGCCGCACCGATGCTGCCGTCGACGGGCTGGGCACGGGCCGACCACTCGCGGTAGGAGAACCCACCGGGGGCCCACAGCTCGGGCAGCACGACGAGGTCGTGCCCGGCCTGGGCGCGCACGAGGGCGGCGACCCGGTCGATGCGCTCCTCCATCGACTCCTCGTCGCCGTAGGCGACCTGAACGACAGCCACCCGCATCATCGGCTCCTTCCCTCGTCCCGCCTGCGCAGCTCCTGCAAGTGTGCGTTGTAGGCCGCCAGCTCGGCATCCCCGTCACGGTCCGCCTGGCGGTCCTTGCGGGTGCTCTCGGCCTTGTCCGACCGTACCCACGCCAGGGCGACCATCAGGGTCAGCGCCAGGGTGGGCGCCTCGCCGATCCCCCAGGCGATGGCCCCGGCCTTGTGCTGGTCGCCCAGGACGTCACTCATCCACGGGATCCGCAGCACCTCGAAGAAGCCCGGCGCCAGGATCGTCGTGCTCCCGGTCATGACGACCCCGAAGAACGCGTGGAAGCTCATCGTCGCGAAGAGGATGACGAGCAGCATCAGCGGTGACCACTTCTTGGGGCCGGGGTCGATGCCGACCAGGGACCAGACGAACAGGTACCCGGTGAGCAGGAAGTGGGCCATCATCAGCATGTGGCCGGTGTGGGTGGTCAGGGCCAGCTCGAACAACGGTGAGAAGTAGAAGATCGCAAGGCTGAAGAAGAACAGGGCGGCCGCGACGATGGGGTTGGCCAGCACGGCGAACACCCTCGAGTGGACCACCTGGAGGAGGACCTCACGCGGGCCCCAGGTCTTGTCCGGTCGCTTGGGCAGGGTGCGCAGCGCGAGGAGGATCGGAGCGGCCGGCACGAGCAGCAGCGGGATGACCATCGCGACGACCATGTGCATGACCATGTGGGCCGAGAACAGCACCCGGCCGTAGACGCCGGGGCCGCCGCACACGGCATACACGAACAGCGCCCAGCCGAGCACCCACACGATCGTGCGGTGCACGGGCCAGGCATCGCCGCGGCGGCGCAGCCGCACGACGCCCACGATGTAGAGCGCGATGGCGACCAGGGCGAGGGCGAGCCAGAACCACTCGGTGATCCACTGCGTGAACCAGCGCGAGGCGGTCAGCGGTGGAGGCGTCGGGTAGCCGGTGAGGGCGAAGACGCGCGAGGCGTCGGCCAGCGGCTCGTCGGGCACCGGCGGGGCGCTGCGGGCCAGGGCCACCGCGGTCCCCATGGCGATCCCCATCAGGGCGAGCTCCGCGACGACCAGGCGGACGAAGGCGGCCTGCGCTCCCCCCTCGGCCAGGCGAGGCAGCAGCGCCCGCCGGTGCCGCCAGCCCGCGTAGCCGAGCAGGACCAGGGCCACGCTCTTGATGATGAGCAGCGCTCCGTAGCGGGTGGCGAGGTCGCTCCAGCCGGCGACGCGGATCAGCGAGCTGAGCACGCCCGAGACGACGACCGCCCCGAAGCACCAGCCCGCGAGGGCGGAGAAGCGCTGGGCGGTCGGCGCGAGGTCGCGGCCCAGCAGCGGACGCAGCAGGGCGAGGGCGAGCAGTCCCCCGACCCACACGGTGACGGCAGCAAGGTGGACGCCGAGGGCGTTGACCGCGGTGTCATGGTCCGCAGCCCCACCGGAGTGGCCGGCAAGCGCCATCGGGTAGAGCGCGGCGAGCGCCAGGACGGCCAGCCACGCCATCACGGTGCGGCTGGTCGTGAGCAGCGCCCCGACGCTGACCACGGCGGCGATCCCGCCCGTGATGAGCACGACCCGGATGGTCTCGATGGTCCAGGCGAAGGCGGTGAACTGGGTGCCGAAGGACGGGTCGCTCAGGGGGATGCCGATGAGGTCGGCCATGCCGAGGACCGCTCCGGCAGCGGCGGCGAGCACCCAGAGCGCCGCGGTGAGGCCGGCGAGCCGGGTAGCGGTGACCCGGCGGTGGGTGCGGGTGGTCTCCGGCACGAGGAAGGCGGCATGGATGAGCAGGCCGATGGTCACCGAGGCCGCGAGGTCGTGGACGATGCGGGCGTAGAGGATGCCCCACCGCACCAGGCCCCCGGGGTCGGAGATGACCTGCGGCGCGGCGGCCTGGCCGATGACGGCGGCCAGCGGCATCGCGATCAGGCCGGCGACCACCAGGACCGCCGCCGGGAGCCGCCCGGGGGCTTCGGGGGCCACCCGCGTCGCCGTCGCGCCGAGAGAAGTCATGGGGACAGCCTAAGTATGGTGGTGCCATGCCTCTCCACCCGGCAGCACCCGAGGACCTCGACGGCCTCGTCAGCGCCTACCAGCAGACGACGCGGGCCATCATCGACCTCGGCCGCAGCTGCAGCGACGCCGACTTCGACCTGCCGACCGCCTGCCCAGGGTGGACCGTCAAGGACCAGATCTCCCACGTGGTCGGCCTGGAGTCGTGGATGCACAGCGGCCAGGTGCCGCGCGTCGACGTCCCCGCCTACGGCCACATCCGCAACGAGACCGGCAGCTTCGTCGAGAAGTCCGTGGAGATGCGCCGCCAGATGGCCGGCAGCAAGGTCGTGGACGAGCTCGAGACGGTGGTCGAGCAGCGCGTGGCCCAGTTCACCGCGCCCGACGTCACGCTCGACACCGTGGTGCGCGGCGCCTGGGGCCCCGCGCCGCTGCGGGCGAACCTCCCCACGCGGATCCTCGACGTCTGGACCCACGAGCAGGACATCCGCCAGGCGCTGCGGCGCCCCGGCAACCTCGACTCCGGCGGTGCCGCGGTCTTCATGGACCTGCTCTTCGCCTCCCTGCCCAAGCTGGTGGCCCGGGATGCCGGCATCGAGCCGGGCAACGTGGTCATCTTCGACGTCACCGGGCCCGTCGTGGGGCGGGCGGGCGTCTGGGTCGAGGAGGGCGAGGACGACGGCCGGCCGCGCGGCATACCCCTCTTCACCGGCACCGCGCACGATGGCGACCCCGACGACACCTTCACCACGATCACGCTGTCGACCGACTGCCTGACCCGCCGGGCCGCGGGGCGCGGCTCGGTCGAGGACATCCACTACACCGTCCAGGGCGACGAGGAGATCGCGCACCGGGTCCTGGAGAACCTCGTCTTCGTGCCCTGACCCTCGGCCGTACGGCCGACCGTCACCGAAGGTTGCTTGCGGCACACAACCATGTCGTGATACTTGTATGCGGCAAGCAACCTTTCGTCGGAAGTCACCATGCCCACGCCCCACCCCGACCGGGACACCGCCGAGCGCGTCAGCCTCGGCCTGATCCGGCTCATGAAGCTGCTGCAGGCCATCCGCCAGCACGCCCCCCGCATCCACGCCGCCGTGGATGCCACGGCCTACCCGATCCTGTTCAACCTCGGCGCAGAGCCGCGCCGGGTCTCCGCGCTCGCGGAGTGCGTGCACTCTGACGTCTCGACGGTCAGTCGTCAGGTCAGCACGCTGGAGGGTCACGGCCTCGTCGCCAAGGTCAGCGACCCCGAGGACGGCCGGGCCCAGGTGGTGCGCCTCAGCGACGAGGGGCACGACCTGCTGGGCCGGATCCAGCAGCAACGCAACGAGTGGTTCCGCGAGCTCATGGCCGACTGGACCCCCGAGGAGGCGAGTGACTTCGCCGACCACCTCGAGCGGTTCGGGGGCGCACTGGAGCGCTCCCGCGAACAGCTGGGCGCTCGCCGACCCACCCCCACATCCACCACGACCACCACGGAGAACTGACATGGCAGCCACCGCGCCCGCACTACCGCAGGGCCAGCTGAGCCACCGGCAGATCGTGACGATCCTCATCGGGCTCATGATGGGCATGTTCCTCGCCGCGCTCGACCAGACCATCGTGGCCACGGCGATCCGCACCATCGCCGACGACCTCAAGGGACTGGACCAGCAGGCCTGGGCCACCACGGCCTACCTCATCACCTCGACCATCGTCACGCCGCTCTACGGCAAGCTGTCCGACATCTACGGCCGGAAGAAGTTCTTCTCGACCGCGATCACGATCTTCATCATCGGCTCGGTGCTCTGCACCCTGTCCCAGACCATGCTCCAGCTCGCCTTCTACCGGGCCGTCCAAGGTCTCGGTGCCGGCGGCCTCTTCTCGCTGGCGCTGGCCATCATCGGCGACATCGTCCCGCCGCGTGAGCGGGCCAAGTACCAGGGCTACTTCCTGGCCGTCTTCGGCACCTCGAGCGTCATCGGGCCGGTCGTCGGCGGCTTCCTCGCCGGACAGTCCACGATCCTCGGGGTCGCCGGATGGCGCTGGGTCTTCCTGGTCAACGTGCCGATCGGCATCGCCGCCCTGGTCGTCGTGGCCCGCACCCTGCACCTGCAGCACACCCGCCTGGACCACCGCATCGACTGGTGGGGCGCTGCGACCCTGTCGCTCGGGCTCGTCCCGCTCCTGCTCGTCGCCGAGCAGGGCCGCGACTGGGGCTGGGGCTCGGGCCGCTCGCTGGCCTGCTTCGTGGTCGGCGGGCTAGGCCTCGTCGCGTTCTACCTCGTCGAGCGTTCCATGAAGGAGGAGGCGCTGCTGCCGTTGGCGCTGTTCACCAACCGCACCGTGGCCGTCGCCTCCACCGCCTCGATCCTCATCGGCATGGCCATGTTCGGCGGGCTCGCGTCGCTGCCGCTCTACCTGCAGATCGTCAAGGGCGCCTCGCCGACCCAGGCAGGTCTGCAGCTGCTGCCGCTCACCCTGGGCATCATGTTCGGGTCGATCCTCTCCGGCCAGCTCATCAGCCGGACGGGCCGCTACCGCATCTTCCCGATCATCGGCTCCGCGCTCCTCGCGGTGTCACTGTTCGTCTTCCACTACATCCGCGCCGACACGCCCCTGTGGCAGACCATGATCGTCATGCTCTTCTTCGGCGTCGGGCTGGGCTTCAACTTCCAGCCGCTGACGCTCGCGGTGCAGAATGCCGTGTCACCACGCCAGATCGGGGTGGCGACGTCGTCGGCGACCTTCACCCGCCAGATCGGCGGCACCCTCGGCACGGCGGTCTTCCTGTCGATCCTCTTCACGGCGGTCCCCGGCCGGATCACGTCCGCGATGCAGAAGATCGCGCCGACGAAGGACTTCCAGGCAGCGTTGCAGGACCCGGCGAACGCCGAGTTCGCCACGCAGCTCAAGCAGGCCCAGGCCGGCGGCGGCGGCGCGGCGTCGGGCAGCGGGGTGCTCAGCGACAGCTCGTTCCTGAGCAACCTGGACCCGAGACTGGCCAAGCCGTTCCTGCAGGGCTTCGCCGACTCCATGGACCTGGTGTTCCTGGTGGGATCCGGAGTGATGGTCATCGGCTTCCTGGTGATGCTGCTCCTGCCTGCGGTCGAGCTGCGCAGCGGTTCGGCCTACTCCGAGCGGGGCCAGTCCGATGCTGCCGACGCCGAGGCGGCGGCGACGCCGATCGCCTGACCCGGTCACCCGCGGTCACCCCCGGACGCGACCGCGCCGTGCCCCGAGGTCGGGGCACGGCGCGGTCGAGGGGTGGCTGGTCAGCCCCAGACGAGGCCTCGGGCCGGGTCGGAGAGGATGGCCCCCACGTCGGCGATGAACTTGCTGCCGAGCTCGCCGTCGACGAGCCGGTGGTCGAAGGACAGCGCGAGCTGGGTGACCCAACGCGGCTCGATCGACTCGGTGCCGTCCGCGGCGGTGACGACCCACGGCATACGCCGGATCGCCCCGAAGGCCATGATCGCGGACTCGCCGGGGTTGATGATCGGGGTGCCGGTGTCGACACCGAACACGCCGACGTTGGTGATCGTCATGGTGCCTCCGGACATCTCGGCGGGCTGGGTGCGCCCGTCGCGTGCCGTCGCGGTCAGGGCGCCGATGGCCTCGGCGAGCTGGCGCATGGACATCTGGTCGGCGTCCTTGATGTTCGGGACCATCAGGCCGCGTGGGGTGGCGGCGGCGATGCCGAGGTTGACGTAGTGCTTGACCACGATCTCCTGGGCCGCCTCGTCCCACGTCGCGTTGATCTCGGGGTGGCGGCGGATCGCGACGCACATGGCCTTGGCCAGCACCAGCAGCGGCGTGACCTTGACGTCCTTGAACTCGCGGTCCTTCCTGAGTCGCTCGACGAGCTCCATGGTGGCCGTGGCGTCGATGGTCACCCACTCGGTGACGTGCGGTGCCGTGAACGCGCTGCCCACCATCGCCTGCGCGGTCATCTTCCGGACCCCCTTGATGGGGATCCGGGTCTCGCGCTCGCCGCCGCGGGTGAACACCGGCGCCTGGTATGCCGGCGCGTCACCCTCTGCGGGAGCCACCGGCGCGATGCCGATGGAGACCTCGTCGCCGCCGCCGTTCGCGTGGGCGTCGACATCGGCCCGGGTGATGATGCCGCCCTCGCCCGATCCCGCCACCTGGTCGAGGTCGACGCCGAGGTCCTTGGCGTACTTGCGCACCGGCGGCTTCGCCAGCGCCCGCCCCTGCCCTTGTCGCAACTTTATCGGGTCTAGTGACTTCGTTGACGTTGACTCGACTTCGGTAGTCGGGTGAAGGTCAACGTTCTTGCTAGACCCGATAAAGTTGTCGTCGGGGGTTGGGGATGCCGAAGGGGTTGGGGTGCCCTTGCGGGGGCGGCGCTTGGCCTCGGTCTGCTTGACGCCGTAGCCGACGAGGACGGCGGTGCGACCGGTCGAGGTGGTGCCCCCGATCTTGCCCTCCTCGATCGCCTCGTCCTCCTGGGCGGCGGGGGGCTCGACGGTCTCGGCAGCAGGCGCGTCCTGCACGGGGGCCGGGCCGCCGGCGGTGTCGACCGAGATGATCGGGGTGCCGACCTCGACCATGTCGCCGACCGACACGAGCAGGCCGGTGACGGTGCCGGAGAACGGCACGGGCAGCTCGACGAGCGACTTGGCGGTCTCGATCTCGACGACGATGTCGTTGACCTTGACCGTGTCGCCGACCTGCACGTTCCAGGTGACGATCTCGGCCTCGGTCAGACCCTCTCCGGGGTCGGGGAGCTTGAACTCACGCACGGACACAGTGGGGCTCCTTTCCGTGTCTCAGAAGGCCAGCGAGCGGTCGACGGCGTCCAGGACGCGGTCGAGGTCGGGGAGGAACTCCTCCTCGAGCTTGCTGGGTGGGTAGGGCAGGTTGTAGCCGCCGACCCGGATCACGGGCGCCTCGAGGTGGTAGAAGCAGCGCTGCTGGAGCTCGGCCGCGATCTCGGCCCCGAGACCGAGGAACGTGGACGCCTCGTGCACGACGATCGCGCGCCCGGTCTTCTCCACGGACGTCGCGAGGGTCTCCAGGTCGAGCGGACTGAGGGTCCGCAGGTCGATCACCTCGAGGTTCTTGCCCTCGGCCTGGGCGGCCTCGGCCGCCTGCAGGCAGGTCTTGACCATCGGTCCGTATGCCATGAGGGTCACGTCCGTGCCCTCGCGGGCCACGCGCGCCTCCAGCAGGGGTCGCGGCGCCGCGTCGTCGGCGACCTCACCCTTGTCCCAGTAGCGGCGCTTGGGTTCGTAGAAGAGCACCGGGTCGTCGGACTCGATGGCCTGCTGGATCATCCAGTAGGCGTCCTCGGCGTTCGAGCAGCAGACGACCTTGAGCCCCGCGGTGTGGGCGAAGTAGGCCTCGTTGGACTCGGAGTGGTGCTCGACCGCGCCGATGCCACCACCGACGGGGATGCGGATGACCATCGGCAGCTTGACCTTGCCCAGGGAGCGCGCACGCATCTTGGCGACCTGGCTGACGATGTGGTCGAAGGCCGGGTAGATGAACCCGTCGAACTGGATCTCGACGACGGGCCGGTAGCCACGTAGGGCCATGCCGATCGCGGTGCCCACGATCCCGGCCTCGGCCAGGGGGGTGTCGATGACGCGGTCCTCGCCGAAGTCCTTCTGCAGGCCGTCGGTGACGCGGAAGACGCCACCGAGCTTGCCGATGTCCTCGCCCATCAGGACGACCTTGGGGTCGCGCTCCATGGCGGCACGCAGGCCGTTGTTGATGCCCTTGGCGATGGTCATGGTGCTCATGCGTGCGCCGCCTCTCCCTCGAAGCCGGCGTGGTACTCGACGAACTCGCGCCGCTCGGCCGCCACGATCGGCGTCTCCTCGACGTAGATGTGGTCGAACATCGACTCGGGCGCCGGGTCCTCCATCGACAGGCAGCCCTCGCGCACGTGGGCCGCCAGCTCGTCGGCCTCGGCGTCGATCGCGTCGAAGAACGCCTGGTCGGTCCGCGCGGTGTGCACGAGGTAGGACTTGAGCCGCTCGATCGGGTCGCGGTGCTTCCAGACCTCGACCTCGGCGGAGACGCGGTACTTGGTCGGGTCGTCCGACGTCGTGTGGGCGCCCATCCGGTAGGTGTAGGCCTCGACGAAGGTCGGGCCCTGGCCGGAGCGGGCGGCGTTGAGCGCCTGGGTGGCCACGGCATACACCGCCAGCACGTCGTTGCCGTCGACCCGCACGCCGGGGAAGCCGAAGCCGCGGGCGCGCTGGTAGAGCGGGATGCGCGTCTGGCGCTCGTTGGGCTCGGAGATGGCCCACTGGTTGTTCTGGCAGAAGAAGACGACCGGGGCGTTGTTGACGGCGGCGTAGACGAACGCCTCGTTGACGTCGCCCTGCGCGGACGCGCCGTCGCCGAAGTAGGCGATCACCGCGGCGTCGCGCTCGTCGTCACCCGTGCCCACGTCGCCGTCGCGCTGGATGCCCATGGCGTAGCCGGTCGCGTGCAGGGTCTGCGCCCCGATGACGATCGTGTAGAGGTGGAAGTTCTTCTCGTTGGGGTCCCAGCCACCGTGGTTGACCCCGCGGAAGAGGCCGAGCAGGTTGAGCGGGTCCACCCCGCGGCACCAGGCGACGCCGTGCTCACGGTAGGTGGGGAACGCGTAGTCCTGTGGGCGCATCGCGCGACCGGAGCCGACCTGGGCCGCCTCCTGGCCGAGCAGGGAGGCCCAGATGCCGAGCTCGCCCTGGCGCTGCAGGGCCGTGGCCTCCGCGTCGACGCGCCGGATCAGGACGAGGTCGCGGTAGAAGCCGCGCAGGTCCTCGTCGGTCAGGTCCTTGACGTACTCGTCGTACTCGGCGTTGGCCACGCGCTGGCCCTCGGGGGTGAGCAGCTGGACCATCTCGGGTCCGCCGTCACCCACCTCCGGGACGGGGGCGGTCAACTCGGCCAGCGTCTCGTCCTCGGGGGAACGATCGCCGGCCCCGGCGACAGCGTTGTCGCTCACAGGCACTCCTTCTTCCTCGGACCCCGCGGTGACGGCGCCCTCGGCTCGGGCCGCGGTCACCCGTGCGGGGTCTCCGCTGGTGGTGGTGCGGCCGGCTGACTGCGCCGTGGTGTGGCGGCGCTCACAACTGGGCCTTGCTCCGCCCAAGATAACCGGACCCGGGGAAATCTCAGAATCCGGACGCCCCCGGGGCCGTCGCCGGCCGGGCCAGGACCCTCAGGAGAACTCCGACTGGGTGCGCCAGAGGTCGATCCCCGAGTCCACGGCGTCCCGGTCGATCTCCTCGAGCTCGCGGTCGCTGAACCGCAGGTTCGACACGGCCGAGGCCGAGTCCTCGAGCTGGTCGACCGACGAGGCACCGATGAGCACCGACGACACGCGGTCGTCACGCAGCACCCACGCCAGCGCCATCTGCGCGAGCGACTGCCCGCGCTCGGCGGCGAGGTCGTTGAGCTTGCGCACGTGGGCGAGGCTCTCGTCGGTGAGCAGGTCGGGCGACAGGGACTTGCCCTGCGCCGCGCGGGACCCCTCGGGGATGCCGCCGAGGTACTTGTTGGTGAGCATCCCCTGCGCGAGGGGGCTGAACGCGATGCAGCCGACGCCCCGCTCGCCGAGGGTGTCGAGCAACCCGCCCTCGACCCAGCGGTTCAGCATCGAGTAGGACGGCTGGTGGATGAGCAGGGGGACGCCCATCTCGTCCAGGAGGTCCGCCGCGCGCGCGGTGAGCTCGGGGCCGTAGCTGGAGATGCCGGCATACAGCGCCTTGCCCTGCTTGACGATGCTCGCCAGCGCGCCCATCGTCTCCTCGAGCGGGGTGTCGGGGTCGGGGCGGTGGCTGTAGAAGATGTCGACGTAGTCGAGACCCGTGCGCTTCAGGGTCTGGTCGAGGCTCGCGACGAGGTACTTGCGCGAGCCGCCGTCGCCGTAGGGCCCGGGCCACATGTCCCAGCCGGCCTTGGAGCTGATGACCAGCTCGTCGCGGTAGGCCCTGAAGTCGTCCTGGAAGTGCCGGCCGAAGTTGGTCTCCGCCGAGCCGTAGGGCGGCCCGTAGTTGTTGGCCAGGTCGAAGTGGGTGATGCCGATGTCGAAGGCGCGGCGCAGGATGGCGCGCTGGACCTCGAACGGCTTGTCGTCACCGAAGTTGTGCCACAGCCCGAGCGACACCGCGGGCAGCCGCAGTCCGCTCTGGCCCACCTTGCGGTAGGGCATCGGACCGTAGCGGTCGGGGTGGGGAAGGTATGCGGGGAGCCAGGTGTCGACCATGGCACCACCCTAGGCCGGATGGGCCGCCAGGAACTCGCCGGCGACCCGGATGAGCACGTCGTTGGCCTCGGTCTCGCCGATCGTGGCGCGCACCCCGTCGGTGCCGTAGGGCCGCACGGTCAGCCCTGCCTCCTGCGCCGCGGCGGCGAAGGCGGGCGTGCGCTCGCCCAGGGCGAACCAGACGAAGTTGGCCTGGGTGTCGGGGACGAACCAGCCCTGGCCCTGCAGCGCCGCGACCACCCGGCCGCGCTCGGCCACCAGGGCGTCGACCCTCTCCTGCAGCTCGTCGAAGGCGGCGAGGGAGGCGATGCCGGCGGCCTGCGCGATCGAGTTCACCCCGAACGGCGTGGCCGTCTTGCGCAGGGCGGTCGACACCGGGGGGTGCGCCACGGCATACCCGACGCGCAGTCCCGCGAGGCCGTAGGCCTTGGAGAAGGTGCGCAGCACCATGACGTTGGGGCGGTCGCGGTAGAGCTCGAGGCTGCGGGGGGCGTCCTCACCGGTGACGAACTCGACGTAGGCCTCGTCGACGACCACGAGCACCCGGCTCGGCACCGCGTCGAGGAACCGCTCCAGGTCGGTGTGGGTGACCATGGGGCCGGTGGGGTTGTTGGGCGTGCAGACGATGACGACCTTGGTGCGGTCGGTGATCGCGGCCAGCATGGCGTCGAGCCGGTGGCGGGCGTGGTCGTCGAGTCCGACCTGCACCGATATCGCGCCCGCGAGCGCGGTGACGATGGGGTAGGCCTCGAACGAGCGCCAGGCGTAGACGACCTCGTCGCCCGCGTCGCAGGTGGCCGCGATGACCTGACCGAGGACGCCCACCGAGCCGGTTCCGGTCGCGACGTGCTCGGCGGGCACCCCGAGGCTGGCCGCGAGCGCGTCGGTCAGGGCCGTGACGGCCATGTCCGGGTAGCGGTTGATGCTCGCGGCGGCCTCGTGGATCACCTCGAGGACCGAGGGCAACGGCGGGTACGGGTTCTCGTTGGAGGACACCTTGTAGGCCGTGACGCCCTCGGGCGCGGAGGCGGGCTTGCCGGGCACATAGGCCGGCACCTGTTCGAGGGCGGAGCGCAGCCGCACGTCGGACTCGTTCATGAGATCACTGTATGCGGCTCGTCCGCCTCCTCCTCGGGGTCGGCCTCCTCACCCAGGAGCCGCTCCACGAGGTCGGTCCGGACGTCCTGGAGGAACTCGTCGTCCATGCGCAGGACCGGGGACACCGGAACCCAGAAGTGGCCCGTGATGCGCAGGTGCACCGCACCGCCCTCCTCGAGGTCTCCCCGCACACCGGCTCGGCCGCTGGGGGCCGGGTGCTCCTCTCCCAGGAGCACCGCCCAGTGCGGGGTCTGCCCCAGCAGCAGGAACACCATCCAGTCGTCGTCGTAGGTGCGGACCACCAGGTAGTCCCACTCACTGGTCACCGGCTGGCCGTAGGGGCGCCGGACCGCCAGCAACGTGGTCAGCGCCCGCCAGGTCGCCCACACCAGCGCAGCCGCCGCCCCGGCCGTCAGGGCCACCCGGACCGATGGTGGCCACCACTCGGGCAGCCAGGCTGCTCCGAGCAGGACGACCACAGGCCACCACTGCGCCGACGTCGCCGCGGTGAGCAGCGGTTGCCAGGACGGTTGGTGGCCGGGCTCCAGCGTGACGTCACGGTCCCAGCCCTCCCGGGCCGAGACCGCCGAGGCCAGCTCGCGCAGGGGCAGGGCGCGCGCCCCGACGTGGTCTCCGACGGGGAGCGGGGGCGGGGACGGGGAGGTCAGGTCCGGACGGAGGTGGACGGCCGGGCGGCGAGTACGCCGCACCGCGACCCCCAGGCCGACCAGCAGGGCCAACGCCGCGGGTCCGACGGTGAGGGAGGTCAGGCCCTCGAAGGTGCCCTCGTAGTCCATCGCGCTCTCGTCGAACGGCCAGGCCAGCGCCCGCACCCGGACCTGCGACCCCACCGGCGCGTAGGGCTCGTAGCAGTCGACCTCCGCGTGCTCCGGACGCGCCCCGTCCGTCCAGTGCACCGCGCAGGTGCCTCCGTCCGGGTTCGGCACCACCTGGTCCAGGGTGGCGGACACCGCGTGGCCGCTCCACCAGATGGTCTGGAAGACCGCGGCGGCCAGGACCGCGAGCGCGGCGATCGCCACCGCCTTCAGCGGGGTGGCCGCCAACAGGCGATGGGGCCAGCTCGCCGGTCCCTGGGGCGCCTCGAGGGACGCCTCGAAGGTGGGGACCCACTCCTGGGGTGGCCCCACGAGGTAGCGGCCACCGTCCTCGTCGAGGAAGCCACGCAGCTCGGCGAACTCGAACAGCTCGTCGTCGAAACGGCTGCGTCGCAGCGCGGCCTCGCCGATGACGCCCCGGGGCACCACGAGGTGGTGGCGACCCGCGAGGATCCGCACGTCGTCGCCGTCACGCAGCGAGCGGCCCCGGACGAGCTTCCCCTCGTGGTCCACCGTGACGGGGACCACCACCCGCCTCCCGGCCTGCACCTCGGGCAGGCTCCGCGCAGCGCGCCAGTCACGCCAGGCGGCGAACGCGACGCCGCCGACCACACTGGCGATGAGGACCACGCCCGGAGCCACCAGGCTCTGCCAATCGATCACCGGCGCAGCGTAGGGCGGGACGAGCGGTCACGGGAGCGCATCGTCCGAGGTGTTGCCGTCCCGTGACGAAGGACTGCGGGCGGCCTAGTCGTCGTCGTCCGGGAGCACCCAGCCGAGCACCATCGAGACCACGGTGATGACGATGGCACCGAGCACGGCATCCCAGAAGAAGTGCCGGATCGTGAAGCTGAGGCCCAGGGGCTCGGCGATCCACTCGGTGAGCTGGAGCATGAAGGCGTTGACGATGAACGTGAACAACCCCAGCGTGAGGATGATGAAGGGGAAGCTGAGGAACTTCGCGACGGGCTTGACGATCGCGTTGACGAGGCCGAAGACGAGCGCCACCAGGACGACCGTCGCGAACTTCGAGCCGAACTTGCCCTCCCCGAAGCCGATCCCGGGCAGCAGCCAGGCCGCCACCCAGAGCGCCACCGCGTTGACCGCGACCTTGATGAGGAAGTTCATGGCCCCGATCGTGCCAGATGACCCATGCTTGATGAACTACAGGTGTCGCCGGGAGGTGACGACGCGGAAGCGGCTGGCCACGAAGGCGGCGTCGACGTAGGCGGCGTTGGCGGCCGGATTCGCGCCGGTGCCGTGGTAGTCGGAGAACGCGGCGGTCTGGTTGACGAAGACCGGACCCGTGAGGTTCTCCGACAGGGCCACCCCGGCGTCGGCCGCGGCGTCGCGGGCACCCTGCAGGACGTCCTGCGACGTCGAGTACACCGCGGCGGTCATCGCCCCGTGCTCGCGCACCGTGTCGCGGAACTGCGCGAGCGACTGGTCGGTGCCCGAGGTGCCGATGAGGAAGGTCACCGGTCCGAAGCACTCCTGGGAGTAGACGTCCTCGCGGCTGGCGTCCAGGCTCACGAGGCCGGGTGCCTGCACGACGGCGTCGGGGTATGCCGGGTGGCTGACCGCGCGCGAGTCGAGGACGACCGAGCCGCCCGCCTCCTCGGCGAGGGCAGCCAGGCCGCGGGCGTTGGCGCGGACCCCGTCGTTGACCGTCGCCCCCAGCAGCTCGACCGCGCGGGCGTCGTCGCCCGTCAGCGAGCCGACGGAGGCAGCGAGCCGGGTGCCGAACTCCTCGAAGGACAGGTGCCCCTCGTCGGTCTCGATGCCGTCGTGGGGCACGTAGACGTTCTGCGGCGTGGTGCACATCTGGCCGGAGTAGAGCGTGAGCGAGAAGGCGATGTTGCCCAGGAGCCCGCGCAGGTCGTCCGTGGAGTCGACGACGATGGTGTTGACCCCGGCCTTCTCGGCGTAGACGAGCTGCCCGCGGGCGGGGGCGTTCTCCTCGAGCCAGGTCCCGAAGGCCGGCCCCCCGGTGTAGTCGATGATCCGCACCTCCTCGCGCTCGGCGAGCACCTTGGCCAGGCCCTCGCCGTCCTCCTCGGGCGCGAGCTGGACGAGGTCAGGGCTGAACCCGGCCGCGGCCAGCACCTCACGGCACACCGCGACCGAGATCGCCAGGGGCAGCACCGCGCGCGGGTGCGGCTTGACGATGACCGGGTTGCCGGTGACGAGCGAGGCGAACAGCCCCGGGTAGCCGTTCCACGTGGGGAAGGTGTTGCACCCGATGACGAGGGCGATCCCCCGCGGCACGATGCGGTAGTCCTTCTGCATGCGGATCGGCGCGTCCCTGGCGGGCTTCTCCCACACGACCGAGGCCGGGATGCGCTCCTGCTCGACGAGCCCGGCGACGACCGACTCGAGGGCGCGCTCCTGCGCGTGCGGCCCGGCGGCCTGGAAGGCCATGACGAATGGCTGGCCGGTCGTGTGCATCACCGCGTGGGCCATCTCGAACGAGCGCCGGTTGATGCCCTCGATGATCTCGACGCAGACCGCGGCACGGGTCCGCGCGCCGGCGTCGCGCCACTGCGCGAGGGCGGCCTCGGCCGCCTGGACCGCGGCATCGACGTCGAGGTGCGGGTAGGTGATCCCGAGGACGGGCCCGTAGGGGGAGACCTCGTCACCGACCCAGGTGCCGTCGGTGGCCACCTCGCCGGGCAGCCCGAACGCCTTGTCACGCAACGCCTCGTAGGCCGCCTGGCCGGCCTCGGCGGCCCCTTCGCCGTAGACCCGCGGAGACGGGGACTCGGGGTAGCGGCTGAAGTACGACCGCGTCGAGAGCGCCTCGCTCGCCGCCTCGACCACCTCCGCGTGCTTGGCGACGAGCGGGTGCTCATCGACCGGGTGGGACTGGGTGGGCGCCGTTGCCGTAGTCATGCCGCCATCGTAAAGCCGGTCCGTGCACCCCTTGACCCGATCCATTGGTCGCTCTAGAGTAACCGTTGCCCATGAGTAACCAATCAGCCCTCGCCCTCGACGCACTCGGTGACCCGAGCCGCCGCCAGATCGTCGAGCTCCTCGCCCAGCGCCCCCATGCGGTGGGTGAGCTCGCCGCAGCCATGCCCATCGGCCGCCCCGCCGTGAGCAAGCACCTCAAGGTGCTCGAGGGAGCCGGGCTGGTGGCGCACGAGAGCCGCGGCACCCGCAACCTCTACGCCCTCGCCCCCGAGGGGCTCACCGAGCTCCAGCAGTGGCTGGTCGCCACCTGGGACACCGCCCTCACCTCGTTCGCCCGCTACGTCGGGCAGCACCAACAGACCTTGGAGGAGTCATGACCGACACCAGCGCACCAGCCCCCATCCGGCGCGAGATCAGGGTCGCGTGCGACCCGACCACCGCCTTCGAACTGTTCACCGCGCACCTCGGGGCGTGGTGGCCGCTCGCGGCCCACAGCGTCTTCGGGGAGGAGGCCTCGGTGGCCTTCGAGGACGGCGCCGTCGTCGAACGGCTCGGCACCGAGCAGGCGGTGTGGGGGTCGGTGGTCGAGTGGGACCGGCCCACCGGCTTCCGGATGACGTGGCACCCGGGGCAGGACCCGGAGGGCGCCACCGACGTGGCCGTCAGCTTCGGGCGCGACGGCGACGGCACGCTGGTCACCCTCGTCCACAGCGGGTGGGAACGCCTCGCGGAACCGGAGTCGGCCCGCGCGGAGTACGACCGGGGCTGGCCGACCGTATTGGGTGGCTTCGCCGCTCGGGTCGGCGGCGAACGCCGGGACGGCGGCGACCGCCGGGACGACGGCGACCGCCGGGAGGGCGCTGACCGTCGGGAAGGCGAACCGCCCAAGTCGCAGTGGTTCGCCCTGCACCACCGCCCCGGGCCGGCCCTGCGCGACGGCGGGTCCGTCTTCGCGCACCCCCTCTTCGGCGAGCACGTCGCCTTCCTGGGCCGGCTGCGTGAACGGGGGTGGCTCGTCGCCGCGGGTCCGGTGGAGGCAGCCACCGGCTCGGGGATGACCGTCGTGCGCGTGCCCGCCGAGGAGGGCGACGCGCTCGACGCCTCGCTGGTCGAGCTCGCGACCCAGGACGACCAGGCGGTCGCCCGGGGACTGCTGACGGTGGAGGTCCAGCCGTGGGACGTGCGGTTCACCGCCGCGCCCTGATCGGGTTTGCGACGATGGCTCCATGAGCGACGACCTCACCCATGTCCGGGCCATGTGGGCCGACGACCGGGCCTCCCGCGACCTCGGCATGACCGTGGAGCTCCTGGAGGTCGACCACGCGGTGGTGCGGATGGCCGTCACCGACGCCATGGTCAACGGCCATGGCATCGCCCACGGCGGACTCGTCTTCACCCTGGCCGACTCCGCGTTCGCGCTGGCCTGCAACAGCCGCGGCGTCCGGACCGTCGCTGCCGGCGCCGACATCAGCTTCGTCGCGGCGGCCCAGCGGGGCGACGTGCTCTGCGCGGAGGCCCGCCAGCGCGCGGCATACGGACGCAGCGGCATCACCGACGTCACGGTGACCCGCGAAGGCGACGGCGCCCTCGTCGCGGAGTTCCGCGGGCGCTCCCGCTCCGTGCCCGCCTCGACCTGAGCCGCGACACCGACGAGGTCTCGTCCCACTGCCCGAGTTGGTCGCTGTTGCACCACGGGAGCGGCGACTTGAGGGTGCTCGAGTGCGCTCGACACCGGTCGTTCCCGGATCAACACCGGTGGCCGCGGTTGTGAAGATGAGGGGGTTCTCCACCCTCGTCCGATTCGACATACTCCTTGGTTGCCGGGGGTCCCCGGCAGGTCCGTGTCCGAGCGCAGGAGGCGCCCATGGGTCGGCACACCGCGCCGAGCCGGCCGCCGGTCCACGAGGCGCGCGAACATCGGCGGGCCGCCTGGGTCGCCCTCCCGCTGGTGCTCGCGCTGCTCGTGGCGGTGGGGTGGTGGCAGTGGCCGGTCGGCGCCCGCGAGACCGCGTCGGAGTGTGCCGCCCGGCCCGTGGTGACCATCGCCGTCGCCCCCGCCATGGCACCGGTCGTCGAGGCGGCCGCCACCCGCGCCCGGACCGCCGGAGCGTGCGCGGACTACCGCGTCGCGACGGCGGACCCCGTCGCCGTGGTCGGCCAGATCAAGACCGGCCAGACACCGGACGCCTGGGTCCCGGACTCGACCACGTGGGTGGACCAGGTGAACTCCGAGACCGTGGTGGCCGCGATCACCGACCCGACGAAGCGGACCTGGCATGACCCCCAGCCGCTGGCCACCAGCCCCGTGGTCGTCGTCATCCCGCCGGACCTCTCGACCAAGGCCTCGGCCGCGAAGAGCTGGCGGACGCTGCTGTCCGGTGCGGTGCCGCTGCGGATGGCCGACCCGAACCAGGATGCCGTGGGCCGACTCACCCTCTTCGCCGCCCGGGCGGCGCTCGGCGACTCGGACACCGCCCGCAAGGTTGCCGGCGCGGCACTCATCACCCTGTCGCGCTCGGCGACCGCGACCACCGACCAGCTCTTCGATGGCTACTCCGCCGACCCCGAGCAGGCTCCGGCGTTCTCGGCCAGTGAGCAGGACGTCCTCGCCTTCAACCGGGCTCACGCCGCCGCCGCCGTCGACGCGGTCGTCCCGACCGAGGGCACGGCCGTCCTCGACTACCCCTGGGTCGTCTCCCCGCGGCTCGAGGAGGCCCGGCGCGGCCTGCTCGACGCCCTGCACCAGCAGCTGGTGTCACCGGCGGGCGCACAGGACATCGTCGCCGCCGGGTTCCGGAGGGCGAACGGCGGCTCCGGCCCGGGAGGGGTGCTCCCGACCGGCGAGGTCAAGCAGACCCCGGCCCTCCCCAAGGCGGCCCAGCAGTCGGCGCTCGGGCTCTGGAACGCGATCCGTGCCAACGTCCGCATGCTCGCGGTCATCGACGTCTCGGGCTCCATGAAGGAGAAGGCCGGTAGCCGTACCAAGATCGAGCTCGCCTACGGGGCAGCGCAGACCGCGCTGGCCACCTTCCCACCCGGGTCCCAGGTGGGGCTGTGGGAGTTCTCGACCGACCGGGGTGGCCCGGGACAGGACTGGAAGGCGCTGGTCCCGATCCGCGACACCGGTTCCGCGATCGGTGGCACGACGCAGAACCAGATCCTCCTCGACGCCTTCAAGAAGATGACGACGACGGTCGGCGGTGACACCGGGCTCTACGACACGACGCTCGCGGCCTACCGCGAGGTCAAGCGCACCTACGTCGAGGGGGCCGTCAACTCCATCGTGCTGCTGACCGACGGCGTGAACGACGACCCGAAGGGCGGTCTGGACCTCGATGGCCTGGTCGCGGCGCTGAGGAAGGAGCAGGACCCCGAGCGACCGGTGCGGGTCATCCTCGTGGGGATGGGTCCGACGACCGACGCGAAGGCCCTGGCGGCCATCGCCAAGGCCACCGGCGGCGCGTCCTACGTCGCCACGAACCCCGAGGACATCACCACGGTGTTCGTCCAGGCCATCCTGTCCCGGGCCTGACGCCCCGACGGGCGCGCGGGGCATACGGTTGGCGCATGCGCGTCTTGGTCACCGGCGGTGCCGGCTACATCGGGTCCCACACCGTCATCCAGCTGGTCGCTGCCGGCCACGAGGTCGTGGTGGTCGACAGCTTCGCGAACTCCAAGCCGACCGTCGTGCCGCGCCTCGAGGCGCTGATCGGCGGCCCGCTCGAGGTGCACGCGTTCGACCTCACCGACCGCGACAAGACCGAGGGCCTGTTCGCCGAGCGGCAGTTCGACGCGGTGGTCCACTTCGCTGGGCACAAGGCCGTGGGCGAGAGCGTGAGCGTGCCCCTGGAGTACTACCAGAACAACCTCGACTCGACCTTCGCCCTGGTGCGGGCCATGCAGCGGCACGGGTGCTTCAAGCTCGTCTTCTCCTCGTCGGCCACCGTCTACGGGGAGGACGCCCCGGTGCCGATGCGCGAGGACTTCCCCACGTCGGCGACCAACCCCTACGGCTGGACCAAGGTGATGATCGAGCAGGTGCTGCGCGACGTCGCGGTCACCGACGAGCGCTGGCGGATCGCCCTGCTGCGCTACTTCAACCCCGTGGGGGCGCACGCCTCGGGGACGATCGGCGAGGACCCGCAGGGGATCCCCAACAACCTGATGCCGTTCATCGCCCAGGTCGCGGTCGGCAAGCTCGACCAGCTGCTCGTCTTCGGCGACGACTACCCGACCCCGGACGGCACCGCCCTGCGCGACTACATCCACGTCGAGGACCTCGCCGCCGGTCACCTCGCCGCCCTCACCCGGCTCGGCAGCACCGACGCACCGATCTCCACGTGGAACCTCGGCACCGGCCACGGCACGAGCGTGCTGGAGGTGCTCCACGCGTTCGAGCAGGCCTGCGGCCACGAGCTGCCCCACGAGATCGTCGCGCGTCGCCCCGGTGACATCGCCGCGTCGTATGCCGACCCCTCGCGGGCCGAGGCCGAGCTCGGCTGGAAGGCGACCCGCACCATCGAGGACATGTGCGCCGACCAGTGGCACTGGCAGCGCGAGAACCCCCTCGGCTACCCGGACTGACGCCGCCCCGCGGGTCCCGGCCGGCCCGGTCGCGCCGCGCCGGGCCGTGAGCCGGATCACCCGGCCGGGGGACCAATGGCCCTACTCCGCCGTCTACGACCGGGCGTAGTATTTACTACGACCTGTAGTAGCAACGCCGACACAGCAGCGGAGTCAGCGCATGGACAACCTGGACCTGGCCCGGTGGCAGTTCGCCATCACCACCGTCTACCACTTCCTCTTCGTCCCCATCACCATCGGCATGTCCGCCCTGGTGGCGTGGTTCCACACCTCGTGGGTGCGCCACCACCGCCCCGACGACCTGCGGCTGGCCAAGTTCTTCGGCAAGCTCTTCACGATCAACTTCGCGCTCGGCCTGGTCACCGGCATCGTCCAGGAGTTCCAGTTCGGGATGAACTGGTCGGACTACAGCCGCTTCGTCGGTGACATCTTCGGGGCGCCGCTGGCCATCGAGGCCCTGCTCGCGTTCTTCCTCGAGTCGACGTTCCTCGGCCTGTGGATCTTCGGGTGGGGGCGGATCCCCGAGCGGTTGCACGCCTCCTGCATGTGGATCGTCCACGTCGGCACGCTGCTCTCCGCGTACTTCATCCTCGCCGCCAACTCGTTCATGCAGAACCCCGTGGGCTACCGCTTCAACCCGCAGACCAACCGGGCCGAGCTCACCGACTTCGTCGCCGTGCTGACCAACAAGGTGCAGCTGGTGACCTTCCCGCACGTGGTGCTCGCCGCCTACATGGTCGGTGGGTCGGTGATCATGGCCGTCTCGCTGTGGCACCTGCGTCGCCGCGACGTCGGGGCCGACAGCGGGATGTACCGCCGCGCCACGCGGCTGGGAGCCGTGGTCACGCTGGTCGCCGCGATCGGCGTGACGGTGTCCGGCGACGTCCAGGGCAAGATCATGACCGAGGTCCAGCCGATGAAGATGGCGGCAGCCGAGGCGCTCTACGACAGCTCGGACGGCAACGCCCCCTTCTCCCTGTTCACCGTCGGATCGCTCGACGGCACCCAGGAGAAGTTCGCGATCACCGTGCCGGGACTGCTCAGCTTCCTCGCGACCGGCCACTTCGACGGCAGCGTGCAGGGCATCAACGAGCTCAAGGCCGAGTACGCCCAGAAGTACGGCACGGGTAACCCGCTCACGGTCGACGGTACCTACACGCCGAACATCCCCATGGCCTACTGGAGCTTCCGGCTGATGATCGGGGTCGGGATCCTCGCCTCCCTCATCGCCCTGCTCGCCCTGTGGACCACCAGGGGCGACCGGATCCCCCGCGCCCGCTGGTGGCACTGGGCCATCATCGCGGCACCGCTGCTGCCCATCGTGGGCAACAGCTTCGGCTGGATCTTCACCGAGATCGGGCGCCAGCCCTGGCTCGTCTTCGGCGTGATGTCGACGAAGACCGGCGTCTCGCCCTCGGTGTCGGCGGGCGAGGTCGTCACCTCGATGGTCGTCTACACCCTGCTCTACGGCGCCCTCGCGGTCGTCGAGGTCAAGCTCTTCCTGTCCTACCTGCGAGCCGGCGCGCTGCCGTTCGAGGAGCCCACGGCTCCCGCGGACGTCGAGGACGACGCCCCCCTCGCCTTCGCCTACTGATCCTGCAGCACCGCGAAAGGAACTGAACCGCAATGGAACTCAGCACTGTCTGGTTCGTCATCATCGCCGTCCTGTGGATCGGCTACTTCGTCCTCGAGGGCTTCGACTTCGGTGTCGGCATGCTCCTCCCGGTGCTCGGCAAGGGCAGCGACGCGCAGGACACCGAGAAGCGCCGCCGCGTCATGATCAACACCATCGGCCCGGTCTGGGACGGCAACGAGGTCTGGGTGCTGACCGCGGGGGGCGCGACCTTCGCGGCGTTCCCGCACTGGTACGCCACGATGTTCAGCGCCTTCTACCTCCCGCTGCTGCTCATCCTCGTGGCGCTCATCGTCCGCAACCTCGGGTTCGACTACCGCGGCAAGCGCGACGACGTGCAGTGGCGGCGCAACTGGGACCTGGCCATCACCATCGGGTCGGCGGTTCCCGCCCTGCTGTGGGGGGTCGCCCTGACCAACGTCGTGCGCGGGCTGCCCATCACCGCCGACAAGGAGTTCACCGGCAACCTCTTCACCCTGCTCAACCCGGTCTCGCTGCTCGGGGGCCTGGTGACGGTCGGCCTGTTCCTCACCCACGGCGCGCTCTTCACCGCGCTCAAGACCTCCGGTCCGATCCGTGAGGACGCCCGGGCGATCGCGACCCGCGCCGGTGCCGTCACGGCCCTCCTCGCCGTGGTCCTGCTCGGGATCCTCGGGTTCTCGGGCGGCACGGTCGCCTCGTGGATCACCACCCTGCTCGCCGCCGGGACCCTGCTCGGAGCCCTGGCCGCGAACGTGCGGGGGCGTGACGGGGTGGCGTTCAGCGGCACCTTCATCGCCATCGCCATGGCCGTGGCGACGTACTTCCTGCTGCTCTTCCCCAATGTCATGCCGAGCACCCTCAACGACGCCTGGTCGCTCACCACGACGAACGCGTCGAGCACGCACTACACGCTGGTTATCATGACCTGGGTGGCGGTGGTCTTCACGCCGATCGTCATCCTCTACCAGTCGTGGACCTACTGGATCTTCCGCAAGCGCATCGGCACCCAGCACATCCCGGTCGCCGTGGGCCACTGATGCGCCCGTTCGACCCGGCCCTGCTGAGGGCCGTCCCCGAGGCTCGTCGCCCGGTCACCACCCTGGCCCTCGTGGGGGTGGGACAGGGCGTCGCAACCGTGGCGACCGCCTTCGCCCTCTCCTCCCTCGTGGTCGCGGTGGTGCGGGGCACACCGCTCGGCGTGCCGGCGGCATACCTGGCGGTGCTCTTCGCGGCCCGCGGTGTCCTGACGTATGCCGGTGAGCGGGTCGCCGCGGCGGCGGGAGTGAGCGTCAGTGCGGCGGTGCGTGAGCGCCTGCTGGCGCACTGGCTGGGTCGTCCCGCCGAAGGCAGGCCGCACCCGGCGGAGGCGGTGACGCTCGCGGACCAGGGCGCCGCGAGCGTGGAGCCCTATGTCGCGCGCTACCTCCCGGCCCTGGTCACGGCCGGGGTCGTGCCGGCGCTCGCCGTGGTCGTCCTCGCGGTGGTCGACTGGCCGAGCGCCGTCGTCGTCGTGCTGACGCTGCCCCTGCTGCCGCTGTTCGCCGCCCTCATCGGCGCGACGACCCGCGACGCGACCACCCGCCGCTGGCAGGCGCTCGCTGACCTGTCAGGGCACTTCCTCGACGTGATGCGCGGCCTGCCGACCCTCGCGGCCTATGGCCGGGCGCAACGGCAGACCGAGACCATCGCCGAGGTCAGCCAGCGGCACCGCAGGGCGACCATGGCGACCCTGCGCCTGGCCTTCCTCAGCTCGGCGGCCCTCGAGCTGCTCGCCACCATCTGCGTCGCCATCGTCGCCGTGACCGTCGGCCTGCGGCTGACGCACGGCAGCATCGCCCTCGGCACGGGGCTCGTCGCGATCCTGCTGGCGCCGGAGGCCTACTGGCCGATCCGGCGGGTCGGCGCCGAGTTCCACAGCGCCGCCGACGGCGCGGCCGCCCTCACCACGATCGCCCAGCACCTCCGGGAGCCCGCGACCGAGCCCGCGGAACGGACCGTCGAGCCGGTCGCGGCCCGCGTGGAGGTGCAGGGACTGGGCTACACCTACCCCGGCTCGGCCGACCCGGTCATCCGCGACCTCGGCCTCGTCGCAGGGGTCGGGCTGACCGTGCTGACCGGGCCGTCCGGCGTGGGCAAGTCGACCGTGCTGGAGCTGATCGCCGGGCTCCGGCAGCCCGACTCCGGCAGCATCTCGTGCCCGCCGAGCCACCTCGTGACCCAGCGCCCGTTCCTCACCAGCGCCAGCATCCGCGCCAACCTCACCCTCGGGTGCGACAGCCCGCCGCGCACCGAGGTGCTGTGGGCGGCGCTGCGTGCCGTCGGTCTCGAGGGGCCGGTCGCCGCCCTCGAGCACGGACTCGACAGCACGCTCGGCGACGACGGTCGCGGCTTCTCCGCGGGCCAGCGCGCCCGACTCGTGCTCGCGCGGGCCACCCTGAGCCACCGGACGGTGCTGCTGCTGGACGAGCCCACGGCCCACCTCGACGCCGACTCGGCCGCGATCGTGCACGACGTGATCGCCGACCTGGCGGAGCGCCACTGCGTCGTCGCGGTCACCCACCGCGCCGAGCTGCTCGCCCGAGCCGACCACCACATCCATCTCTCGCGGCAGGAGGTGTCGGCATGAGACGACGCCTGCCCGCCCCCTCGGCGAAGGTCCTCCTCGCGGGTCTGCTCGGTGGCGCCGCCGTGGCTTCAGGGGTGGCGCTCACCGCCACCTCGGGCTGGCTCATCGTCCGGGCGAGCGAACGGCCGGTCATCCTGACGCTGCTGACGGCGATCGTGGCCGTGCGCACCTTCGGCATGGCCCGCCCGCTGCTGCGCCACGCCGAGCGCCTCCGGTCCCACGACGCCGCCCTCGACGACCTGGCCCGCGAGCGCACGGCCCTGTATGCCGCGCTCGTGCCCCTCACGCCGGCGCGCCTGCCCCGTCGCGGTCGGGCCGCGATGCTCAGCGGCGTCGTGGACGACCTGACCGACCGCGTCGAGGCGCTGGTGCGGGTCACCGTGCCACTGGTGGCCGTGGCCCTCGCCGGACTCGGCACCGCCATCCTGTGCGCCGTCGTCGAGCCGGCCGCCGGGCTCGCCGTGGCCGGACTCCTGGTGGTCGCCGTGGCCGCCACTGTGGCGGCCTGGCGGGTGGAGTCTCGCGGTCAGGTCGAGCTCGGGGCGGCGCGGGCCGAGGTGACCCGCGTCAGCGAGCTGGTCGCCTCGCAGGCCCTGGACCTGCAGGCCGTCGGAGCCCAGGACCAGGCGATGCAGTGGGTCCGCGACGCCCACCGAGCCCTGGTCGTGGCGACCCGGCGACAGAGCCGCGGCCGTGCCGGTGCCGCCGCCGCGCTGCCCCTGGCGACGGCGCTCGCCACCGTCGCCTGCGCCCGGATCGCCTCCGGGTCGGCCCACGCGGCCCCGCTGTCGGCGCTGTTGGTGCTGGCCCCCTTCGCCCTCGCCGAGGTCTTCACCCCGCTCGCGGACGTCGCCCGGGCGCTCGCACGGGCCCAGGCCGGCAGCACCCGGCTCGCCGATCTCGTCGACCTCGAGCCCGCGGTCGCCGACACGGGCACGGTGCCCCTGGAGGCAGGGGTGAACCCCCCGCGGCTGCGGCTCCGGGGCGTCAGCGCGAGCTGGGACGGTGCCACCACGGCGCTCCCCCGCACCGACCTCGACCTGGTCCCGGGTGAGGTGCACGCGCTCACCGGCCCGAGCGGCTGCGGCAAGTCGACCGCGCTGGCCGTCCTCGCCCGGCACCTCGACCCCGCGAGTGGCACCTACACGGTCGACGGAGCCGACGCGAGGGACCTGCGTGTCGACGACGTCCGGTCGCTGTTCGCGGTGGTTGACGACGAGCCGCACCTGTTCGCGACCTCGGTGGCCGCCAACCTGCGGCTCGCCCGCCCTGACGCCAGCGCCAGCGAGGTCGAGACTGCGCTCGACGCGGCCGGACTCGCCTCGTGGCGACGTGCCCTGCCCGACGGGCTGGCCACCCGGATCGGCGCCGGCGGCCAGGGTGTCAGCGGCGGCGAGCGGGCCCGGCTGGCCATCGCCCGCGCCCTGCTGTCCGGTCGACCGGTCATCCTGCTCGACGAACCCGTCGCCCACCTCGACCACCCCACCGCGGTCGCCGTCCTCGGTGACCTGGTCCGGGCCCGCGCCGGCCGCACCGTCGTCATCGTGAGCCACCGGCCCGAGGGCCTCCAGGGCACGGACGGCATCATGGACCTGACGCGCCAGACCGCCATGGCGCAGTGACCGGAGGCAGGCCGATGCCGCACAAGGCGATCAACAAGCTCGGGGACCTCGAGCGCGCCGTCATGGATGCTGTCTGGGCAGCCGCCGAACGGGGACAGAGCCCCGTCTCGGTGCGCGACGTCCACGCCGAGCTCGGCCGCACCCGCGACCTCGCCTACACGACGGTCATGACCGTCATGGGGCGCCTGGCCGGCAGCGGCCTGCTGACCCAGGAGCGCAGCGGACGCGCCTACCTGTATGCCGCAGCCGACTCCCGCGAGGAGCTCACCGCCACGACGATGCGCGACCAGCTCGAGGGCATGGCGACCCAGGACCGGCGCACCGCGATGCTGCACTTCCTCGGAGACGCCACGGCCGATGAGCTGGCCGACCTCAAGGCAGCCCTGGCGGAGGTCGAGGCTCGGCACGCCGCAGGGAACCACCGGTCCTGAACCGCAGCCTCGCCCCGGTCGCCCTGGCCCTGTTCGCGATCGCGCTCACCGGCCCGGGTCCCCGAGCCATGGCCACGCTCACGATGTTCCGCAGGGCCCCGCTGCCCGCCCTGCTCGTGTGGCAGTCGGTGTCGGCGGCGGCGGTGCTGTCGGCCCTCGGCGTGGCCCCGGCAGCGGTGGCGTCCGGGGCCCTGCCGCGGCCTGCCGCCGTTGCGGCCCTCGCCTTCAGCGGCGCCATGCTCGCCCGGCTGCTCTGGTCCGGGCACCGGGTGGGGACGCGGCTGCGGGGGGAGCGCCGACGCCACCGTGAGCTCGTCGACGCCCTCGGCACCCACCGGGGCAGTGAGCTGCGCGTGCTCGCCCACCCCACGCCGACGGCATACTGCCTGCCCGGTCGCGGTCAGCGGGTGGTGCTCACCGAGGGGGCGCTGGCCGCCCTCCCCGCCGCGCAGCTCGAGGCGGTGCTCGCGCACGAGCGCTCCCACCTGCGCGAGCGCCACGACCTCATCCTGGAGTTCTTCACCGTGCTCCACCTCGCCGTGCCACGGTGGCTGCGCGCCGAGCAGGCGCTGCGCGAGGTGCGGCTGCTGGTCGAGGTGCGGGCCGACCGCGCCGCCCGGGAGGTGGCCGGCCCGGTCGTGCTCGCGCGCGCCCTGGTCTCGTTGGCCGGCGGCAGCCACCCGTCGACCGCACTGGGTGCCACGGCGGCGACCTCGGCGACGCGCGACCGGATGGCGCTGCTCGTCGAACCAGCCCCGCACGTGGCGGTGCCGGCGCTCATGGTGTCGTTCGCCGCGGGCGTCCTGCTCACCCCCTGCGTGCTCCTGCTGGTCGCGCTGGGTTGAATGGGGGCATGAGCACCGCGTCGCGTCCCTTCCGCATCACCGTCGTCTGCACGGGCAACATCTGTCGGTCGCCCATGGGCGAGTTCGTCCTGCGCGAGCGCTTCGCCGCGGCGGGCCTCGACGCGGACGTCGTCGTCGACTCGGCCGGCACGCACTCGTGGGAGGTCGGGAGCCCCGCCGACCCCCGGACCCTGGCGGTGCTGCGCCGCAACGGGCACGAGGACTTCGGGGGGCGCGAGCACGTCGCTCGGCAGTTCGAGGGCCCGTGGTTCGAGGAGGTCGACCTCGTGCTGGCGGCGGATGCCGGCCACGTGCGTGAGCTGGCGGCCCTGACCGACCGCGACGAGCACCACGCGAAGGTGCGGCTGTTCCGCTCCTTCGACCCCGACGCCGAACGCACCGGGGACCTCGAGATGGACGACCCCTGGTACGGCGACGCCACCGCCTTCGACCAGACGTATGCGGAGGTCACCGCCGCGGCGGACGGCGTGGTCGACCACGTCCGCCGGGCCCTGGCCGACCGCACCCCCTGACCCACCCGGCCGACCCGGCCCGGCGAGTTTGAAGCCCCATGGAGGTCCTGACCTCCTCAGGTCTTCAAACTCGCGGGGCGCGGGGGACCGGGGCCGCGACCACCCGCCGAAAGGACACCATGGCTGACTACGGGCACGACCTGCAGTTCGGGATCTTCCCGAGCCCGGACGCCGACCGGGCCGAGCTCGTCCTCGAGCTGAGCGAGGCCGCCGACGTGGCCGGGTTGGACCTGGTCACCATCCAGGACCACCCCTACCAGGCCCGGCACCTCGACGCCTGGACCCTGCTCACCGTGATCGCCGCGCGGACCACCGCGATCCGGGTGGCCCCCAACGTCGCGAACCTCCCGCTGCGGCCGCCCGTGGTGCTCGCCCGCAGCGTCGCGACCCTGGACCGCCTCACCGGCGGGCGCGTGGAGCTCGGTCTCGGCACGGGCGCGTTCTGGGACGCGATCGCCGCCGCCGGGGGGCCCCGTCGCTCGCCCGGGGAAGCCGTGGAGGCGCTCGTCGAGGCGATCGCGGTCATCCGCGCGATGTGGGCGGGAGAGGGCTCGGTCCGGCTGCCGGGCACCCACTACTCCGTCCAGGGACTGCACGCCGGTCCCGCTCCCGCACACCCGGTGGGGATCTGGCTCGGCGCCTACAAGCCGCGCATGCTTCGCGTCACGGGGCGCCTCGCGGACGGCTGGCTCCCGAGCCTCGGGTATGCCGGTCCCGAGGCCTTGGGTGCGATGAACGCCTCGATCGACGAGGCCGCCCGCGAGGCCGGTCGTCCGCCCTGGGCGATCCGTCGCCTCTACAACATCTCCGGGACGTTCGGGCGGGGCGGGGGCTTCCTCGAGGGATCGTCGCGCGAGTGGGCCGAGCAGCTGGCCGAGCTCACCCTGACCGAGGGCATGAGCACCTACATCCTCGGGGTCGACTCGGTGCGCGACGTCGAGCGCTTCGCGGCCGAGGTGGCCCCGGCCACCCGCGAGCTCGTGGAGGCCCACCGCACCGAACCCGCTGTCCCGGACCCGGCGCCCACGCCGGTCGTCGGCACCCGGCACACCCCGCAACCGGTCACGGAACCTGCGCCACCAGTCGGCTCGACCGCGGACCTCGACTGGGACGAGAGCAGTCGGCCCTCGGCGCCGGTCGACCCGGCAGCGACCTACACCGCGCACGAACAGGCCACCGGCCAGCACCTGGTCGACGTCCACGACCACCTGCGCGGTGAGCTGACCCGGCTGCGCGACATCGTCGAGCAGGTGGCGCAGGGCGAGGTCGAGGCCGGCCGCGCCCGCAGTGCCATCAACGAGCTGACCATGCGCCAGAACAACTGGACCCTGGGCGCCTACTGCGCGCAGTACTGCCGCGTCGTCACCGGCCACCACTCGCTCGAGGACCGCTCGATGTTCCCGCACCTGCGCCACAGCGACCCGTCGCTCGAGCCCGTCATCGACCGGCTCGAGGCAGAGCACCACGTCATCCACGACGTGCTCGAACGGGTCGACCGCGCGCTCGTCGCGCTCGTGGCCGATACCGACGGTGTGGCAGGACTCCGGGACGCGGTGGACCTACTCAGCCGGACCCTGCTGTCCCACCTGTCCTACGAGGAGCGCGAGCTCGTCCCGGCCCTGTCGCGCCACGGGTTCGCCTGAGCCGGCCCGGACCAGGGCCAGGCTGCGGCCCCAGGACGACCCCCGCCGCTCAGCGCCGCTCAGCGCCGCACGGCGACCGCGACGCGACCGTTGCGCAGTGATCCATCGTTCCCCGGCGGCAGAGCCAGACCGCCCGAGTGGCTGAGGAGGTCATCGTCCGCCACGACGTCGAAACCGTGGTCGTCCCACAGGCCCCGCAGGCGCTCAGGACGCCACAACGAGCGCCACGGCTCACCAGCCAGGGGATCGGGCTGTCGGGTCAGGCGGAGCAGGAGCCTCATCACCGTCCGCAGGGCGGTGGTCGCGGCCGACCTGGCCTGGTAGTTGAGCACGACCCTGCTCCCAGCCGCCGAGAGCCCCGCGACCTGCTCGACCGTCGCCGTCACCTCCTGCGCCGCCAGGTAGGGGATGACCCCCTCCCACACCCAGGTGGTCGGGACAGCGCCGTCGAAACCCGCCGACTCGAGGGTCGGCTCGAGGCGCTCGCCCGCCAGGTCGACCGCCACCCAGACGAGCCGCCCGGCCCTGGTCGGCAGCTCCCCCACCCTGCGGACCTTGTCCTGCTGCGAGGCCGGGTGGTCGACCTCGAAGACCGTGGCCCCGCCCAGCTCGGGCATCCGCCAGGCGCGAGCATCCAGACCAGCGCCGAGGATGACGACCTGTTCGGCTCCGTGGGCCCTGATCGCGTCATCGATGGCGATGGTCCGCGGGACCATGGTCAGGCCGGTGCGCCGAACCATCTCGTAGGCCATCCGTTCGGGGGCTCGGGTGGGCACCTCGGCGGCGCGCACCCTGTCCACCACGGTGCGTTCGGCGGCATCGAGCAACTCGCGGGCGACGGGGTCGGTGAAGCGCCCCACGGCATACCGGCCGTCGGCGGTGGCCCGTCCCTGGCACACCAGGACCGCGGTGGTACTGGCCGTTCGCTCGTTCATGCCGTCAAGGGTGCCACCAACGATGCTGCCCGTCGGCCTCGCTCAGCCGACGTCACGGTGGCGCTGGCCGATCCCGGCGGAGCCGTAGGGGTAGTCGTCCATGCGGGGCGCGCTGACCTCGGTGAGCTGGGCGAGCTGCTCCGCGGACAGGTCCAGGTCGGCGGCGGCCAGGTTGTCGGTGAGCTGGTCGACGGTCCGCGCGCCGAGGATCACGGAGGTGACCGCCGGCTGGGCCGCGAGCCAGGCGAGTGCGACCTGGGCGGGGGTGACCCCTTGCGCCTGCGCGACCTGCCCCACGGCGTCGATCACGGCCCAGGTGCGTTCCTGGGCGTTGCGCGGGCCCCAGGCCTCCATGCCGCGCTCCGGGTCCTCGCCCAGCCGCGAGGTGCCGGACGGCGTGCTGTCGCGCTGGTACTTGCCGGTGAGCCAGCCACCGGCGAGCGGTGACCAGGGCAGCATCCCGAGCCCCCCGTCGAGGCAGGCGGGCACGACCTCGTGCTCGATGTCGCGCACGAGCAGGTTGTACTGCGGCTGCAGGGTCACCGGCGGCGTCCAGCCGTGCTCCCGAGCGGTGTGTACCGCCTTGGTGACCTGCCAGCCGAGGTAGTTGGAGAAGCCGTAGTAGGAGATCTTGCCGGCCGCCACCGCGTCGTCGAGGAAGCGCAGGGTCTCCTCCAGCGGGGTCACCGCGTCCCACGCGTGCATCTGGTAGAGGTCGATGTGCTCGACGCCGAGCCGGGTCAGGGACGCGTCGAGGGCCTGGCGCAGGTGGCGTCGCGACAGTCCGACGTCGTTGTGCCCCTCCCCCATCGGGAACCGGCCCTTGGTCGCGACGACCATTCGCGCAGCCTCCTCGGGGTGGGCCTTGAGCCACCTGCCGACGATCTCCTCGGAGACCCCCGAGCTGTAGACGTCCGCGGTGTCGATGAAGGTGCCACCTGCCGCGGCGAAGGCGTCGAGGATGGCCCCGGAGGTCTCCTCGTCGGCCTCCGCGCCGAAGGTCATCGTGCCGAGGCACTGCGTGGAGACGATGGTGCCGCTGTTTCCGAGCGTGGTGTAGCGCATGCCTTCCACCGTATGCCGGGTGGCGCGCGCCCGCGCGGGCGGCACCGGACGCCGACGTGTGCCCACGGCATACCGAGGGCGTGGCTGGACGCGGGTGCGGGAGGGTGCCGCGGTTCTGGGAGGATGCGCCCATGGCTTCGCTTGCTGACGCGACCCCTCCCATCGCCCTCGGCGCCCTCGACGGTCGCTACCGCGGTGTCGTGGCGCCGCTGGTCGACCACCTGTCCGAGCCCGCGCTCAACCGCGAGCGGATCCGGGTCGAGGTGGAGTGGCTGATCTGGCTGACCACCCACCAGGTCGTCCCGGGGGTGCGCACCCTCACCGACGACGAGCAGGCCGCCCTGCGCCAGGTGGTCGAGGACTTCGGCGCCGACGAGATCGCCGAGCTCGGCGTCATCGAGCGCGAGACCCAGCACGACGTCAAGGCCGTCGAGTACTTCCTCAAGCGGCGGCTCACCGCGATCGCGCCCGCCCGCGAGGACGCCGGGCTCGCGGAGCTCATCCACTTCTGCTGCACGAGCGAGGACATCAACAACCTCTCCTATGCGCTCATGGTCCAGCACGCGGTGTCACAGGTGTGGCTGCCGCGCGCGACCGCGCTGACCGAGGCGGTCGCCACGATGGCCTCGGACCTGCGGGCGGTGCCACTGCTCGCCCACACCCACGGGCAGCCCGCCACCCCCACCACCATGGGCAAGGAGCTCGCAGTCCTCGCGCACCGCCTCGGCCGCCAGCTGCGCCGGGTCGAGGGCGCCGACTACCTCGGGAAGCTCAACGGCGCCACCGGCACCTTTGGTGCACACCTGGCCGCCGTGCCCGAGGCGGACTGGCCCGAGATCAGCCGCGGCTTCGTCGAATCCCTTGGGCTGCAGTGGAATCCGCTCACGACCCAGATCGAGTCCCACGACTGGCAGGCCGAGCTCTACGCCGACATCGCCCGCTTCAACCGGGTGCTGCACAACCTCTGCACGGACGTCTGGACCTACATCTCGATGGGCTACTTCGCCCAGGTCCGCGGCCAGGGCACCGTGGGGTCGTCGACGATGCCGCACAAGGTCAACCCGATCCGTTTCGAGAACGCCGAGGCCAACCTCGAGGTGAGCAATGCGCTCTTCGACGTGCTGGGGTCCACGCTGGTCAACAGTCGGCTGCAGCGCGACCTCACCGACTCCTCGATGCAGCGCAACATCGGTGTGGCCTTCGGGCACTCGTTGCTCGCGATCGACAACGCCGCGCGCGGGCTCTCCGGGCTCGATGCGGTGCCCGCGGCCATGGCTGCCGACCTCGACGCCAACTGGGAGGTGCTCGGCGAGCCGGTGCAGTCCGCGATGCGTGCCCTGGGAGCCCAGGGGGTCGCCGGGATGGAGAACCCCTACGAGCGGCTCAAGGAGCTCACCCGCGGGCGACGGATCACCGGCGAGGACCTGCGCGAGTTCGTGGGCGGCCTCGGACTGCCCGACGACGTGGCGCAGCGGCTGGCCGCGATGACCCCCGCGAGCTACATCGGGGCTGCGCCCGAGCTGGTCGACTACCTCGACTGACGCCGTACGATGTCGACCGAGCAGGCTCCCGATGGCGGCGCCCCGGCGATCGGCCCGGCTGACCTCGACGATCCGCGCGTCGCTCGGCTGATCGGCGAGCACCTGGCCGAGATGGAGCCGACCGCGCCACCGGAGAGCCGGCACGCCCTGACCGCCGACCAGCTCCGGGGTGCCGGTGTGCGGTTGTGCGTCGCCGAGCTCGACGGCCGGCTCCTCGGATCGGTGGCGCTGAAGGAGGTCGGCCCGGGCCATGTCGAGCTCAAGATGATGCGGACCTCGCCGCAGGTCCGCGGCCGGGGGCTCGGCCGGCGGCTGCTGGCCCACGCGCTGGCCGAGGCTGCTGCGGGTGGGGCGGTCCGGGTCAGCCTCGAGACCGGGCGTGCCGAGGTCTTCGGCACCGCCCGCGCCCTGTATGCGGCGCACGGGTTCACCGAGTGCGACCCGTTCGGGGACTACCACCCCGACCGCAACAGCGTCTTCCTCACGCTGGTGCTCTGAGCGAGCTCGGCGGCAGACTGTCGACATGGTCGCTGTGGGATGGGTCGTCCTCGCCCTGGTGTTCGTCGACGAGGTGCTGGCGGCGGTGGCTGCCGGGATCTGGGGCCAGCATGCCGGTGGCGTGGCCCTTGCGGTGGCGGCACCAGTGGCCGTCGTGGCCGTGTGGTGGGGATTCGCCTCACCCAAGGCTCGCTGGGGCGGGCCCGTGGTCCGGCCGGTGACCAAGGTCGTGGTGTTCGGCCTCGCGAGCGCGGGGCTCTGGGCCTCGGGGCGACCCGGCTGGGCCGCTTCCCTTCTCGTCTTCTCCGTCGTCGTCAACGCGGTGGCCCAGCTGCCCCAGATCCAGGCCCTGGTGCCCGAGTCAACCGCCGTCGACCCCGCCTGACCCGGCAAAGCGGGGGTTGCGTCCCATCACGGGAGAAATATCTCCGGTATCGGGACGCAACCCCCGCTTTGCCTATCGCGGTCAGACGGTGACCTGGCCGGCGGGGGTGTCGAAGGTCACGGCGAGCAGTCCCGGAGTGCCCCGGGGAGCGACGAAGGTGAAGTCGATGACCGACGACGTCATGTCCGCGGGCAGGTCGAGCCACTCACGCACCCGGTCGGGGTCGCCGGCGATCTGCAGGCCCTCGATGGTGACCTGGGTGTGGGCACCGACCGACGGGTGCAGGCTCGGGTCCGCCCACTGCACGAAGAACGGCAGCTGCGGGTCGGAGATCAGGCCCTTGACGCCCAGCTGGCGCCAGCGGATCTCGGTGCCGTCGGGGCGGTGCCGGTTGCCGTCGACCGCCGGGCGACCGATGCGCGCCTCGAGCGGTGCGAGGTCGTCGACCGCGATCACCCAGCCGAGCCAGCCACCGCCGGACTCGGATCGGGCCCGCACGGCCTGGCCGAACGGTGCCTTGTCGGAGGCGGGGTGGTCGAGCACCTCGACGACCTCGACATACCGCTCGTGGGCCAGCGGCAGGATGACGTTGCGAGTGCCGAAGCGCGGGTGGATGCCCCCGTCGACCGGATCCACCCCGATGAGCTTGGCCAGCCGGTCGGCAGTCGCCTGCAGGCCGTCGTGCTCCGCCGCATATGACACATGGTCAACTCGCATACCCGACATCGTGACACACCCCGGAGAGTGCTCCTGACACGGGTGTGGCTCGTGTGGCTAGGCCCCCCGGGCCACGCCACGCTGGCGGACCGCCTCGTAGATCACGATGGCCGCGGAGGTGGCCACGTTGAGCGAGTTCGCCTTGCCCACCATGGGGATGCGGACCTTGTATGCCGCGTGGTCCAGGACCGCGTCCGTGAGCCCGTACTTCTCGGCGCCGACGGCGATGGCCACCGAGCCGGTGTAGTCCACGTCGGTGTAGTCCAGGTCGGTGTCCGGGGTCGTGGCCACCAGGGCGATGCCGTTCGCGTCGAGCCAGGCCAGCGTGTCGGCCGTCGAGTCGCTGGCGACGGGGACGCTGAAGACGGTGCCCTTGGAGGCGCGCACGAGGTTGGGGTTGCCCCAGTCGGTGACCGGGTCGGCGGCCACGACCGCCTCGGCGCCGGCCGCGTCGGCGGTCCGCAGCATGGCCCCGAGGTTGCCCGGCTTCTCGACTGCCTCGCAGAGCACCGTCAGGGCGTTCGGCCCGACGGTGAGGTCGGAGCACCGGCGGACCACGGCGGGGACCACGGCCAGGAAGCCATCCGGTCCCTCGCGGTACGCGGCCTTCTCGAAGGCCGACCGGGAGACCTGCACCGTGTCGACGCCGTCGCGACGGGCCCGGTCGACGACCCTGGTCTGGGCGGCAGCGTCCAGCATGAGCTCGGGGCAGTAGTAGAGCGACTCAGGGAGGACCCCTGCATCGAGGGCCAGCGACAGCTCCTCGTAGCCCTCGACGAGGGTGCGGCCGGTCTCCTCGCGGGTGCGCCGACGACGCAGGGTGGCGAGGGACTTCAACCGGGGGTTGGACGGCGAGGTGATGATCAGGTCAGCCATGGCGGGCCAAGTCTGGCAGCCCGGCGGCGCGGACGGGCGCCGGTCCCCGCCCGGACGGTCGACGATCTGGTGAAGCGCCCCCAACCGGTCACCCGTCGTGCAGACTGGCGGCCATGACCCAGCCCCCCGTCACCGAGCACTACTCCCTGCGCCAGAAGCTCACCCTCATGGTCAACCGCTACGAGATCCGGCCGGTCGACGCCGCGGGGGTGGAGGGTCCGGTCCTCGCGGTCGCCCAGCAGAAGCGGATGGCGTTCAAGGAGCAGGTGACGTTCTACTCCGACGAGGCCCGCACGCAGCCAGTCTTCTCCTTCAAGGCCCGCCAGCGCCTCGACCTCGGGGCCACCTACGACGTCTTCGACGCGAGCGGCGCCCCGATCGGCTGGTTCCGCAAGGACTTCGCCAAGTCGCTGCTGCGCTCGTCCTGGCACCTCGGGACGCCCGACGGGCTGGAGGCGTTCGGCACCGAGCGCAACCAGAAGGTGGCAGTCGCGCGGCGCGTGTGGGAGTTCGTCCCCTTCGTCGGGGAGATCCCGCTGCCGTTCATCTTCCACTTCGACTTCACCGCCACCGACGGAAGTGTCGTGCTCTCCTCCGAGCGCAAGCGCACGCTGCGGGACCGTTACGACATCCGGATGCCCCAGGCCAGCAACGGGTGGCAGCTCGACTGGCGCGTAGGGCTGGGCATGGCCGTGGCGCTCGACGCCCTCCAGTCGCGCTGACGCCGGTGCCCCACGACGCGCCGTGCGCGGTGGGGCACCGACCGAGCCGTCCGGTCACTCCTCGAGGCGCCACGCCTGCTTGAGCGTCACCCGGCCACCGGTCTGCATCAGGGCCCGGCGGTAGATCCGCTCGCCGACCGCGACGAGCACCCCGGCGAAACCCAGCAGGAGCAGCATCGCGACGACCGGCTCCCACCAGGCGACGTCACCCTCGACGATCCGGATCGGCATGAGCAGGGCCGACACGGGCGGGACGAACGACCCGATCGTGCGCGCCGTCCCGTCGAGGAACAGGCCCCCGAAGAACATCAGCACGACCAGCATGGTGACCGGGGTCTGGGTGGCCTGGAGGTCCTCGGTCCGGGAGGCGAGCGCCCCGGCCACCGCCCAGAGGCACGCCAGGGCCACGAAGCCCGCGAGGAAGAACGCCAGGAACCAGCCCACCGCGCCCGAGATGCCCGCGACCAGGCCGCTGTAGTCGGTGAAGGCCAACCCGACCAGGGCCACCCCGATGTAGACCGCCATCTGCCCCACGGCGATGACGGTGTTGCCGACCACCTTGCCGGCGAGCAGCTGTCGCAACGGGATCGCCCCCGCGATGATCTCGACGATCCGGGACTGCTTCTCCTCGACGATGCTCCCGGCGAGGGTGAGGCCGAAGGTCAGCGTGGCGATGTAGAACAGGACCGAGAAGGCGTAGGAGACGATCGCGGCGAGCTCGGACCGCTGGGCGTCACCCTCGAGCTGCGTCGTCGTCACGGTGCTACCGCGCTGCAGGGCGGCCAGCGAGGTGCCGGCCGCGCTGGCGTTGCGGTTCACCGTCTCGTCGCGGACCACCGACTGCACCACGGTGAGGAAGGCGGGATCGGCGTCCTTCTTGGTGACCAGCTCCCACCCGTCAGCGACCGGGCGCAGCCACGCGTCGGCGTCCCCGGCGGCGACGTCGGCCCTGGCTGCCGACTCGTCGTTAGCCCGCACGAGCTCGACCTTCACCGACGTGTCCAGCCCGGGCGCGCGCTGCTCGAGCTGACGCACCAGGGTCACCGCCTGCGGCGAGGTGGCGGCCACCCCGTAGGTGCTGGTGTGCCCGCTGAGCACGATCTGGAGCACCACCGACCCGGCGATGAGCGCGAGCGTGAACAACGTGCCGACGAGGAAGGTCTTGTCCGTCATCTTGACGAGCACCTCGCGCCGCGCCACGAGCATCCACGCGTTGCGGGTGGTCGACCGCTCGTCATCGGCCGCCGACGCGGCCTCGTGGCCCGGGCGCTGCTGCACCTGCGTGCTCATGCCGTCACCTCCTGGTAGATCTCGCTGAGTCTGGGGACGACGCGCCGGAACTCGTGCACCGGTCCCCGCGCGGTCGCCTCGGTGAGGACGTGCTGCTCGGCGCCGGGCTCGAGCACCTCGATCAGGGCAGTCCCCCCGTCCACGTCGGCGACGTGGATCCCGCGCTGGTCGCGGGTCCAGCCGGCGTCGCCCGCGAGGACGAGCTCGTAGCGGACAGGCCCACCCGAGCGCAGCTCCTGCGACGACCCCTGGGCGACGACCCTGCCACGGGCCATCACCACGAGGTGGTCGCAGAGCCGGTCGACGAGGTCGAGCTGGTGGGAGGAGAAGAGCACGGGCGTGCCCCGTCGGGTGTGCTCGCGCAGGAGGGCCGCCATCGAGTCGACCGCGGTGGGGTCGAGCCCGGAGAACGGCTCGTCGAGGATGAGCGCCACCGGCGTCGGCACGAGGGCCGCGATGATCTGCACCCGTTGCTGGTTGCCGAGTGACAGCTTCTGCACCGGGTCACCGGAACGGTCACCGAGGCCGAACCGCTCGAGGTGCTCCAGCACCGCGGCTCGCGCGGCACCACCCGGCATACCGCGCAGCTGGGCGAGGTAGACGAGCTGGTCGAGGATGGGCTGCTTCGGGTAGAGGCCGCGCTCCTCGGGCATGTAGCCGAACCGGCGGCGGTCCGCGGCGGTGATCGGCCGCCCCTGCCAGGTGACCTCACCCGCGTGGAGCCCGAGCACCCCCATGATCATCCGCATCGTCGTGGTCTTGCCGGCGCCGTTGCCGCCCACGAATCCGGTCATGGCGCCGGCCTGCACCTCGAAGCCCACGTCCTCGACCGCCGTCACGTCGCCGAACCGCCGGGTCAGTCCCCTGGTCTGCAGCACCGCTGCACCGTTGTCCGTCATGGGCTCCACGGTAGGAGCGCGTCCGCCGCCGCGGATCCCTCCTGAGGGGGACGGGTGCGGGTATGCCGGGTGCCCCCGGAGCGCGCCTACTCCGCCCTGGGGATGAGGCCGGCGCGGTGCGCCCACACCACGGCCTGCACGCGGTCGCGCAGGTGGAGCTTGGCCAGGCAGCTGGACACGTGGGTCTTCACGGTGGCCTCGCCCACGAAGAGGCGGGCGGCGATCTCGGCGTTGCTCAGCCCCTCGCCCACCAGCAGCACGACCTCGCGCTCGCGTTCGGTGAGCCGCGCCACCTCTGCGGCCTCGGGGCGCGGTGGAGCCGGCTGGGCCGGCTGGGCCGGCGGGGCCGGCAGGGTCGAGGTGGGGGCCGTCTCGTCAGCGGGCCGGCGTGCCGCAGAGCCGCCGCCAGGGCGCGGCGTCATGCGGGCGATGACGCGGCGGGTGACCTCCGGGGCGAGTAGGGCGTGCCCGCCTGCGGCCGCCCGCACGGCCTCGACGAGGGTGTCGGGGTCGGAGTTCTTGAGCAGGAAGCCGCTCGCCCCGGCCTCGAGCGCGTCGAAGAGGTAGTCGTCGCGGTCGAAGGTGGTCAGGATGATGACGCGTCCCAGGTCCTCGGCGACGATCTGGCGGGTGGCCTCGATGCCGTCCATGCCGGGCATCTGGACGTCCATGAGCACCACGTCCGGTCGGTGCAGCCGCGCCTGGGTGATGGCCGCCTCGCCGTCGGCCGCCTCGCCGACGACCTCCACGTCGTCCTCGACCGACAGGATCATGGCGAACCCCGATCGCACGAGCAGCTGGTCGTCGACGATCAGGACGCGCAGGGCCCCGCTCACGCCCGCGTGCCTGCGGTGACCCGCGGCCCCGGCGCGCCGGCAGGCGTCGCGACGTCCAGCGGGAAGCGCACCCGCACGCGGAAGCCGCCACGGGCTCGGGGCCCGATGTCGACCAGCGCCCGGCGCGAGGCGGCCCGCTCACGGACCCCCAGGAGGCCGAGCCCGGACCCGGAGGACCCGGGGACCGGCCGCCCGTCGTCGGTGACCTCCACCTCGACGTGCGGGTGCGCCGAAGCGGTGTCGACCCTGACCACGACGGCGGCGGCGCGGGCCGTGGAGTGCCGACGCACGTTGGTCAAGGCCTCCTGGGCGATGCGATAGACCGACAGGCCGAGCGGGGTGGGCAGCCCCTGCGCCGCACCGGCGGGCGACTCGACGAGCTGGTAGGAGACCTCGAGCCCGGGCGACTGGGCATCCGCGACCAGCACGGGCAGGTCGGTGAGGCCGGGCTCGGGGGCGCGGTTCACCGGGTCGGTGGCATCGCCCTCGGCCGGGTCGCGCAGGGCGCCCACCAACGACCGCATCTGGTGCACGGCCTCCCGCGAGGAGTCCTCGACGGAGGACAGCGCCCGGGAGGCACCGTCGGGGTCGCGGGTGAGCAGCCGGCGGCCGGCTGCGGCCTGGATGCCGATGACGGAGACGTGGTGGGCGACGACGTCATGGAGCTCCCGAGCGATCCGCAGTCGCTCCCCGAGCACGGCCCGGCGCTGCAGGTCGGCGCTCTGGTCGGCGATGGTCCGGGCCTGCTCGGTGAGCCGGGCCCGCTGGCGGGCCCCCCGCCAGGCGACCTGTCCCCCGACGATGGCCCCACCGAAGTAGAGGATGTTGACCACCGCGGTGATGACCACGCTCGCGGCGATCGGGGGGAGCAGGCCCGTCGCCCGGGTGGCGTCCTCGCCCAAGGCCTCCCGGACGTGGTCGATGCCGCTGCCCACCGCGAAGATGAAGGCCAGCCACACGAACATGAACAGCACGACGCCGCCGGTGACCAGGAGCATGTCGCGTCGGCTGCGGGCCCACGCCACCCCGCTGAAGATGGCCGTGAAGTAGACGATCTGGAGTGCGAGCTGGCCCATGACCGCGGGCATCGTCACCCCCACCACGAACATGTGCAACGCGGCGAGGACCGACACGGTGAGCGGCCAGCGCCGACGACCGACCAGGAGGGCGTTGCCGGAGACGACCGCGACGTACTGCACCCAGACCGCCTGGCTGACGGTGTCCAGCGCCCCCATGCTGCGCGAGGTCTCCAGCGTCAGGGCCGAGAGGGCGAGGGTGCCCACGGCCACGGTGACGTCGCCGCGAGAGACCTCCGCGGCGCGGAACCACGGGTCGTCCGCCGCGAAGAACGCGGCGACCCGCGCACGCAGCGGCAGGGCGGGGGACGGAGCAGGCACCCGACCAGCCTAGGCCGGGGAGCTCGGCCCGTCCTCCCTCCCCAGAGGGAGATCGCCCACCTGCTCGCGGTGGCGGTCGGTGAGCTCGCGGATCGCGTCGAGGTGTTCGCGCATCCGCTCCATCTCGGCGACCGTGAGGCCGGCCAGGATGTCGGCCCCCTCCGCCACGAGCGGACCGTAGGCGGCCCAGGTGCGCGACTGGCCCTCCGGCGTCATCTCGACCAGGACCTGCCGCCGGTCGTCGTCGGAGCGCGTGCGCCGCACATAACCCTTGGTCGTGAGGCGGTCGATCAGCGCGGTGGTCGCCGCCGGCCGCAGGCCCGTGGCTGCGCTGAGCTGCCCGGCAGTCTTGGGTCCGTCGGCGAGCCAGTCCAGGCAGCGCAGGTCGGCCGGGCCGAGGCCCAGGGCCCTTCCCACGGCGTCGTCGAAGGCCTGCACGCTGCGCTGGTAGCGCTGCATGGCGAGACCGAGCGCCTCGGACGCCGATTGACGTGACCGCACCACCCGTGCAATCCTTTCGATATTCGAACTATATGACATTCGTAGGAAAGGCTAGCATCGTGAAGGCACTGGTCGTCGGCGGCGGGATCGCGGGGCCGGCCACCGCGCTCGCCCTGGAACGCGTCGGGGTCGACGCCACCGTCCTGGAGGCCCGGCCGCCCTCCGCCGACCAGGTCGGCTCGTGGTTCACCATCGCGCCCAACGGGCTCGCCGCCCTCGACGAGGTCGGCTGCCTCGACCTGTGCCGGGGCCTGGGATTCGAGACGCGCCGCAACACGATGGTCGGGGCGACGGGCAGCATCCTCGGGACCATCAGCCAGGGCCGTCCCCTGCCCGACGGCACCCACGCCCTCACCATGCGACGGAGTCGGCTCACCACGGCGCTGACCCGGGAAGCAGCCGACCGTGGCGTCGAGGTGCGCACCGGCGGTCGAGTCGTCGCGGTGGCCGACGACGGCGACCTGGTCACCGCGACGCTCGAGGACGGAACGGTGCTCGTTGGCGACCTGCTGGTGGGGGCTGACGGGGTGCACTCGGTGGTGCGCCGGGCCATCGACCCGTCGGCCCCGGCCGCCCGCTACGTCGGGCTCACGAACTTCGGAGGCATCACCCGCCGCTCCCCCGTGGCTGACCGCCTCTCCCCGGACGGCTGGCACTTCGTCTTCGGGCGCCGGGCCTTCTTCGGCGCCCACCCCACCCCCGACGGGGACGTCGTGTGGTTCGTCAACGTCCCCAGGGAACAGATCGGCCGGGACGAGCGGACGACCACGACCCCTGACCAGTGGCTGTCGTGGCTGGGGGACCTGGTCTCCGGCGACGCCGGCCCGGCCCACGAGCTGGTCCGGACCGGCGAGCTCGAGCTCGCCGCCGACAACACGTTCGACCTCGGCCACGTGCCGACGTGGCACCGAGGACGGCTGGTCCTGCTCGGCGACGCCGCCCACGCGCCGGCCCCCAGCTCGGGCCAGGGAGCCTCGATGGCGCTCGAGGACGCGGTGGTGCTCGCGGCGCAGCTCGGCCGGGCGGCCGACCCCGTGCAGGCGCTCGCCGGCTTCGAGGCGGCGAGACGCAGGCGCGTCGAGCGCATCGTCGCGGTCGGGGCCAGGTCGAGCAGTGCCAAGATCCCGGGCCGCGCCGCCCGGGTCGTGCAGGAGGCGGCCATGCGGCTCGTCTTTCGGTATGCGGTGACCGACCGGTCCCAGGAGTGGATGACCGGGCACCGCGTCAGGCTCTGAGCGGCAGGCGGCGCTTCAGAGCAGCGAGCGCAGCACCGGCACGAGGCCGTCCTCGTCGACCGTGTCCGTCACCTCGTTGGCCGCGGCCTTGACCTCGTCCGGCGCGTTGCCCATCGCGACGCCGCGGGCAGCCCAGTGCAGCATCTCGAGGTCGTTGCGCTGGTCACCGACGGCCAGGGTGTGGCGCGGTTCGATGTCGAGGCGGCGGCGCAGGATCTCCAGGGCCGAGCCCTTGGACACCCCCTCGGGGTTGAGGTCGAGCCAGGCGCTGAACCCCACCGCGTAGTTCACCCCGTGCAGACCGATCCGCTCGGTGAGCTCGAGGAAGTCCTCGGCGGTCCCGGACGGCGACCGGAACGTCACGCGGGTGACCGGCTCCGCCACGAGCTCCTCCCACGGCACCACGGTCAGCTCGCCCTGCAGCTCGCCGTCGGGGAAGGGCGCACTCAGCTTGAAGCCGACCCCGAGGTCCTCCACCGCGATGACGGCGTCAGGCCACTCGTGGCGCAGCAGGTTGAGCGCGGGGGCCGGGTCGAAGGTGACCGCCTCGATGATCCGGAACCCTTGGGGTTCCTCGGGGTCCAGGGCGAGGGTCACCGCGCCGTTGGAGCACACGGCATACCCCGTGTCGATGCCGAGCTCGGCCAGGATCTCGGTCGTGGCCGGGATCGAGCGGCCGGTCGCGATGATGACCTGGTGGCCGGCGGCCAGCACGTCGTGGACGGCGTCGCGGACGGCCGGCGACAGGACGCCGGCGTGGTTGATCGTCGTGCCGTCGACATCGAGGGCGACGAGGTGGGGCTGGGGCATGCCCAGAGCCTACGGAAGGCGCACGTGCTGCGGACCGAGGTCCGCGATCCGGCTGGCACCGAGCAGTGCCATCGTGCGACGGATCTCGGCGGTGAGGATGTCGGCGGCGCGCTGCACCCCGGCCTCGCCACCGGCCATCAGGCCGTAGAGGTAGGCCCGCCCGACCATCACGCTGCTCGCCCCGAGGGCGACGGCCGCGACGATGTCCGCCCCCGACATCACGCCGGTGTCGAGCATGATCTCGGCGTCGTCGCCCAAGGCGTCACGGACGTCGGGCAGCAGGCGCAGGGGCACCGGTGCGCGGTCGAGCTGGCGGCCCCCGTGGTTGGACAGCACGATCGCGTCGACCCCTGCGTCCATGACGGTGCGGGCGTCGTGGACGGTCTGGATCCCCTTGATGACCAGCGGGCCGTCCCACACCGAGCGCACCCACTCGAGGTCGGCCAGGGTCATGGTCGGGTCGAAGAGGGCGTTGAGCAGGTCGGCCACCGTGCCCTCCCACTCCGAGAGTGACGCGAAGGTCAGCGGCTCCGTGGTGAGCAGGTTGAGCCACCAGGCGGGGTGCATGGCGGCGTCGGCCACGGTCTTGACGGTGAGGGCCGGCGGGATCGAGAACCCGTTGCGGGCGTCGCGCAGCCGCGCGCCCGCCACGGGCACGTCGACGGTCAGCACGAGCGCTTCGTACCCCGCCGCCCTGGCACGGCGCATGAGGTCCTCACCGGCGCTGCGGTCCTTCCAGACGTAGAGCTGGAACCACGTGCGGGCACCGGGGGCGGCGGCCGCGACGTCCTCGATCGAGGTGGTCCCCATCGTGGACAGGGAGTAGGGGATGCCGATGCGCTCGGCGACGCGCACGACCGCTCGCTCACCCTCGTGCTGCATCATCCGGGTGAAGCCGGTGGGGGCGAAGGAGAACGGCAGGCTCGACGGCTTCCCGAGGAAGTCGGTCGACGTGTCGATCTGGGACACGTCCTGCAGGATCGCGGGGTGGAACTCCAGGCCGCCGAAGGCCTGGCGAGCCCGACGCAGGCTGATCTCGCCCTCGGCCGCACCGTCGGTGTAGTCGAAGACCGACCTCGGGGTGCGCCGCTTGGCCACCGCCCTCAGGTCCGCGATCGTCAACGCCGCGTCGAGTCGCCGGGTCCGCGGGCTCAGCTCCAGCGGCTTGGGGCGCAGGAGTGGCTTGAGCTCGGACCACTTGGGCAGCTGGCGATCGGTCATGATCCCCAACCTATGTCCGAATCGTCCGTCCCCGCGCGTCCGGTCCAGCCGACCCGGGCCGGGCGACCTGGGCCGGGCTAGACCGGACGCAGCACCTCGAGGCCGAGGAACGGCTGGAGCGCCTTGGGCACGACCACCGACCCGTCGGCCTGCTGGTGGTTCTCCAGGATCGCGACCAGCCAGCGCGTCGTGGCGAGCGTGCCGTTGAGCGTGGCGACCGCCCGGGTGCCCTGGCCGTTGGGGTCGCGCTCGCGGGTGTTGAGCCGGCGCGCCTGGTAGGTGGTGCAGTTCGAGGTCGAGGTCAGCTCGCGGTAGCGCCCCTGCGTCGGCACCCAGGCCTCGCAGTCGAACTTGCGCGCCGCGGGACCACCGAGGTCGCCGGCCGCCGTGTCGATGACCCGGTAGGGGACCTCGATCTTGGCGAGCATCTCCTTCTCCCAGCCCAGCAGCCGCTGGTGCTCGGCCGCCGCGTCCTCGACCCGGCAGTAGGTGAACATCTCGACCTTGTGGAACTGGTGGACCCGGATGATGCCCCGCGTGTCCTTGCCGTGCGACCCGGCCTCGCGGCGGTAGCAGGCCGACCACCCGGCATACCGCTTGGGACCCGACGAGAGGTCGAGGATCTCGTCGGCGTGGTAGCCCGCGAGCGCGACCTCCGAGGTGCCGGTGAGGTAGAGGTCGTCGGCGTCGAGCCGGTAGACCTCGTCGGCGTGCTTGTCGATGAAGCCGGCGCCGGCCATCACGTCGGCCTTGACCAGCGTGGGGGTGATCATCGGGGTGAAGCCGTGCTCGACCGCCTGGGCGATGCCCATGTTCAGCAGCGCCAGCTCGAGCCGGGCGCCGACCCCGGTGAGGAAGTAGAAGCGCGACCCCGAGACCTTGGCGCCGCGCTCCATGTCGATGGCGCCGAGCGACTCGCCCAGCGCGAGGTGGTCCTGGGGCTCGAAGTCGAGCTCTGGGACCGAGCCGATGGTCTCCAGGACCGTGTAGTCGTCCTCGCCGCCGACGGGCACGCCGTCCTCGACGATGTTGCCGATCTGGCGGACCAGCTCGCCGAGCTGGGCCTGGGCCGAGTCGGCGTCGGCCTGGAGCTGCTTGACCCGTGCCGAGATGTCCTTGGTCTGGGCGAGCAGGGCCTGCTTGTCCTCGCCCTGGGCCTGGGCGACCTGCTTGCCCATCGACTTCTGCTGGGCGCGCAGCTGCTCGAACTCGGTGAGGGACGAGCGGTGGGTCTGCTCCGCCGCGAGGATCGCGTCGACGATCCCCTCGTCCTCACCACGGGCACGCTGCGAGGCACGGACACGGTCCGGGTCCTCGCGCAGGAGCTTGATGTCGATCACCGGTTCAGCCTATCGGGGGTCCACCACCTGATTTCTCCTTGCCTCCCACGGTCGCCCACCCCCATCCTGCGGGTATGCCGTCCACGTCCACCCTGGCGTCGTTCGCCCTCGCCGCCACCGCACTGATCCTCCTTCCGGGGCCTGCGATGCTGTTCCTCGTCTCCCGGGGGATCGGCCAGGGCCGCCGGCTGGCCTTCGCCGCGACCCTGGGGATCGAGGCCGCGACCGCGACGATGGTGGTCCTCACGGCGCTCGGCCTCAGCGCACTGATCAGCTCCTCGGTCGTCGCCTTCTCCGTGGTCAAGTACGCCGGCGCCGCCTACCTGGTGTTCCTGGCCCTGCGCGAGTTCCGGTCCCGCGGTCACTTCGCGATCCGCGCCGAGCGGGTCGAGGGGGCCGGGCGCGCGTTCGCCGACGCCTACGTCGTGGGCATCAGCAACCCGAAGACCGCGGTGTTCTTCCTGGCCTTCTTCCCCCAGTTCCTGCATCGAGGGGCAGGGCCGGTGTGGTCGCAGGTGCTGGTGCTCGGGGCCGTCTTCGTGGTCATCGGACTCGCCCTCGACAGTGTCTACGCGTTGAGCGCCGGCACGGTCGGGGCGTGGCTGCACCGCCACCCGCGAGCCCTCGACCGCCAGAAGTTCGTCAGCGGCGGGATCTTCCTCGCCATGGGCGGCGCGGCAGCACTCACCGGCCACCCGCAGCGCACCTGACGCCGCGGCCGTCAGCCCGCCGGTGTGGAGGTCGCCGCAGCGGCCTCACCCCGGAAGGTTGACCTCCACCCCGCTTCCGTTCCGGGGTTCAGGTCAACGTTCCTGGGTGAAGCGGCCGCGGTGCCCCGACGTCGACCAGGTGGTGGGCCAGGTCGTGCAGGAAGTACTGGCCGAGCGTCAGCACGGTGAAGACCGACCCGTTGCTGCGGGTCGCCCCTCGCCGCCACTGGTCACCCGAGACGGCGGCGAACGCCGTGGAGATCTCACCGGCGGCCGCGCCCAGCTCGCTGCTGACCAGGGCCGGGTCCTGCTCGGCATACCGGTCCTGCACCGCCGTACGGTCCTGGTCCCAGTCGGGGAACTGCGGGTCGGTCTCCTCGAGCGCGAGCCGCAACCGCCCCACGAAGACGCGGCAGACATCCCGCACGTGGCAGGCGTACTCCAGCGGTGACCACACGTCGGGGCGGGGCCGGTCGCGGACGTCAGGTCGGCGCAGCACCTCGGCCCAGGGCCGGGTCAGGTCCAGGGCGAGTCCCGCGACGTCCTCCGGGCCGACGTCGGCAGCGGTGTGGCCGCACTCGGGACAGGTCCGCGCGAGCGTCCACGTCCAGTCCTTGTCGTCCGGCACCACCTGGTCGGTCATGACCTCAAAACTAGGCCGCGAAGGCACAATGGCGAGCATGACCTTCGCCATCCGTCGTGCAGATCCTGCCGATCCGCTCGACCGTCCCGCGATCGCCCGGGCCGGGCAGATCGCCCGCGACTCCTACCTCGACGACGGCCACATCGCCCCGGGGTCGGACTACCTGGCCGAGCTGGCCGACGCGGCCGCCCGGGCGGAGGGTGCCGAGCTGTGGCTCGCGGTCGATGCCGACGGCACCGTGCTGGGCTCGGTGACGTTCGCGCAGGCCGGGACCCCCTACGCCGAGGTGTCCACCGACGGCGAGGCCGAGTTCCGGATGCTCACCGTGGACCCGGCGGCCCGCGGGCGCGGGGTGGGCGAGACCCTGGTGCAGCACTGCATCGCCCGAGCCCGCTCGTTGGGACTCCGGGCCCTGGTGCTGTCCAGCAAACCGAGCATGACCTCGGCGCACCGCATCTACGGGCGCACGGGCTTCGTGCGCACCCCGGAGCTGGACTGGAGCCCCAACCCCGAGGTCGACCTGCTGACCTACCGACTGCCCCTCTGACCAGTGCGGATGCCCCTCGGGCACCCGGGGCGGCGGGCCCCTACCGTGCGGTAGCGTCGCCCCGTGCTCCACGACCACTCCGGCTTGATCGCCGTCGCCGCGATCATCCTCGTCATCGTCCTGGCCCTCGGCGTCGCCGGCTGGGCCGGTATGCGACCGGGCACCCGCGGCGGGGCGCACCGGGGCCGCCGGTGGGGACGCCGCCCGCACCGCAACGACTTCCGCCCGGAGGGCTCCGTGTCCGACTCCCCCACCCGCCGCGCGGGCATCATCATCAACCCGACCAAGTTCGAGGACGTCGCGGCAGTCCGGCGTCGGATCACCGAGCAGTCGACCAAGCTCGGCTGGGCCGAACCGCTCTACATCCTGACCACCGAGAAGGACCCCGGCACCGGACAGGCCAAGGAGGCCATGGCCCAGGGGGTCGCGGTGGTGTGCCCCCTCGGTGGCGACGGAACGGTGCGCGCGGTGGCCGAGGCCCTGGTCGGCACCGAGACCCCGATGGGTCTGCTGCCCGGTGGCACGGGCAACCTGCTGGCTCGCAACCTGGGCCTGCCCGTCGACGACATCGAGGACGCCCTGGTCGTCGCCCTCACGGGGCAGAACAAGCGGGTCGACGTCGGCTGCCTGACCCTCGACGCCTCGGGTGAGCACGAGCGTCCCGACCAGCACGTCTTCCTCGTCATGGCCGGGCTCGGCTTCGACGCCGCGATCATGGCCGACGCCCCGGAGGGGCTCAAGGCGAAGGTGGGCCCGGCGGCATACGTCGTCTCGGGGGCCCGCAACCTGCGCGGTCCACAGTTCAAGGTCCGGGTGAAGGTCGAGGACCAGGAGGAGTTCACCCGTCGCGCCCGCACCGTCGTGATCGGCAACTGCGGCAAGCTCCTGGGCGGCCTGGTCCTGATGCCCGAGGCAGAGTTGGACGACGGCCAGCTCGACATGGTCATCCTCTCGCCGCGCGGAGTCGTCGGCTGGGCCGCGATCGCCGCCCGACTGGCATCCAAGAAGCGCAAGGGCCACCAACGGGTGGACCACTACACGACCCCGTCGATGCGGATCCGGGCCGACCGGCCCCAGGAGGTCCAGATCGACGGCGACACCCTCGGCAAGGCACGAGCGATCTCCGCCGAGGTGGTCCCGGGAGCACTGGTCGTCCGCGTGGGGTCAGCGCAGTGACGGAGGCCGCCACGGCGGAGGCCACCCAGACGTCCCGGACGCACCGGCTGGTCCGCGGCGCCGTGGCGATGGTGGTCTTCGCCCTGCCCGTGCTGCTGCTCGGGTTCGCGGTGCGACAGAAGTTCGACCCGCTCATCCGACTCGACCAGGACCTCATCCACCGCGCCACCGACCTGACCCGCTCCACCGGCATCGTCGACGGGCTGCTCGTGCTGCAGGCCGTGAGCCAGCCGTTCCTCATGTACCTGCTCGCCACCGCGGTGGCGGTGTGGGCCTGGCTGGCCAAGGGCCTTCGGAGCCGCGCGATCTGGGCGTTCGTGACGATGATGGTGGCCTGGAACATCGGGCTGCTCGCCAAGAAGGTCGTCCAGCGCGCCCGCCCCGTCGTGGACGACCCCGTGTCCCAGTCGCCGGGCTACTCCTTCCCCTCGGGCCACGCCTTCAACATCGCGGTGGTCGCCACCGTCCTCGTCTTCCTGCTGTGGCCCCTGTTGTCGCAGGTGGGGCACCGGGTGGCCGTTGCCGTGGCTGTGGTCGTGGTCCTGGCCGTCGGCCTGGACCGGATCCTGCTCGGGGTGCACTTCACCTCTGACGTGTTGGCCGGGTATGTCCTGGGCATTGGCATTACCTTCTCCTCATGGCTCGGATTCATTGGCAGGACGGCCGCGACCTCCTCACCAGGACCATCGCACCCGGTGTAGTCCTCTGGGCGGTGGTCGTGGGCATCGGCCTGCTGGTCACCGGCCCCTTCAGCGGCATCGACAAGGCCGAGGACCGCCTCACCGACGCGTTCAACCGCAACCGCACCGACTTCTGGGACCCGATCAGCGCGGTCTTCTCGCGGTTCGGCAACACCGAGAGCGTCATCGCGGTCTGCCTCGTCGCCGTGGCCGTCATCTGGTGGCGGACCCGGGAGTGGCGCTGGGCCGTCGTGCCGCTGATCGCGATCTCGGTGCAGGCGACCATCTTCCTGTTCGCGACGATGGCCGTCGGGCGGCAGCGGCCGCCCGCCATCCCCATGGACGCCTCGCCCCCCACCTCGAGCTACCCCAGCGGGCACACGGGCGCGTCGTCGGCGCTCTACTTCTCGTTGCTGATGATGGCCTCGGCCCGCATCGAGCGCCCCTGGCTGCGCCGGCTGCTCATGACCGCCTGCGCGGTGCTGCCCTTCCTCGTCGCCACCGCGCGCCTCTACCGCGGGGCGCACCACCTCTCCGACGTCCTGGCCGGGATCCTCAACGGCGGGGTGTGTGCCGTCCTGGCCTACGGCTGGTGGCGGCAGCGGGCCAAGGCGGAGTCGCAGAGCCCGGCCGGCCGGGTGGTCCACGCCGGCTGAGGTCACGGTCCGTGGCGGGCCTCAGCCGAACAGCTGCCTGCCCCAGTCCTCGTCGGCCGCGAGCCCCGGCGGGCAGGCGAAGACCGCAGACCCGGTGTGCTCGATGTACTCGTTGAGGCCGTCCCTGGCCGCCAGCGCCCGCTGCATCGGCACGAACTGCCTCTGGGCGTCCCGCATGAAGGCGACGAAGAAGAGCCCCGCGTCGAGGTGACCGAGCCCGTCGCTGCCATCGGTGAACGTGTAGCCACGGCGCAGGATGCGTATGCCGTCGAGCCGGCTCTCGTGCGCGAGCGCGACGTGGGCGTCGACCGGGATCGCGGGCCGGCCGTCGGCGCCCTTCCTGGCGAAGTCGAGGGTGTCGAACTCCGCCTGCTGTCCCAGCGGGGCGCCCTCACCCTTGTCGCGGCCGATGACGTCCTGCTGCTCCTGCAGCGTGGTGCGGTCCCACACCTCGATGTGCATCCTGATCCGGCGGGCCACGAGGTAGGAGCCCCCTGCCATCCAGGCGCCCTCGCCGGAGTCGTCCTGGGGCTGCACCCAGACGTGCTCGTCCAGCGCCGCGGTGTCCTCGGCCTTGAGGTTGCTGGTGCCGTCCTTGAACCCGAAGAGGTTGCGCGGCGTGACCTGGCTGCGGGTCGTCGACGAGGTGCGGCCGAAGCCCAGCTGGCTCCAGCGCACCGAGACGACCCCGAAGCCCAGGCGCACGAGGTTGCGCACCGCGTGCACGGCGACCTGGGGGTCGTCGGCACAGGCCTGGATGCACAGGTCGCCCCCGCTGCGGGCCGGGTCGAGGTCGTCGCCCACGAAACCGGGCAGGTCGGCCAACGCCGCCGGCCTGCGGTCCTGCAACCCGAAGCGCTCGTCGAACAGCGACGGCCCGTAGCCGATCGTGATGGTCAGGTCCGACGCCCCGAGGTCGAAGGCCTCACCGGTGTCCTCGGGGGCCCGGTGGGGGCCACCGCCCACGACGCCACCGGGCGCGGCCTCGGCGCCGACCGTCATCCGCTCCGCCGCCCGGGTCCAGTCCGCGAGCAGCTGGCGCAGGGCACCGCGGTCACGGGTGACCACGTCGAGGGACACGAAGTGCATCCGGTCCTGGGCGGGCGTGACGATTCCCGCCTGGCGGACGCCACGGAAGGGCACCACGTCGTCGGCGGCCGCGTCGGCGGTGCCGGGGTCGTGCGCCTGCTGCGCGGCATACGCCCCGCCCACCCCGGCGGCCACGCCCAGGGCCGCGGCCCCGGCACCGACCCCGAGCAGCCGCCGTCGGCTCACGGCGCGGTGGGCCACGCCCGCCGCGGGGTCCGTCGCGGCGTCCGTGCCGGGCCTGCTCACCGGGCCGCGACGACGGCCGCCACCTGGGCGACCTGCTCGCTCACCGAGTCGACGGCGACCGACAGGGCCTTGACCTGCCCCTGGGTCAGCTCGGTGTAGAGGCGGAACCCCGAGCCGGTGCGATGGGCGTCGAGCGTGGTGTCGAGCGATGCGAACCCCGCGTCGATCCCGGCGAGCAGCTCCGGGTCGCGCTCCTCGATCACGGGCCGCAACGCGTCGATGGCCGCCTTGCTGCCCTTGACGTTCTCGTCGAAGTCGTAGAGGTCGGTGTGGCTGTACCGGTCCTCCTCGCCGGTGATCTTGCCGGTGGCCACCTCGTCGAGCAGGCCCTTGGCGCCGTTGGCGAGCTGCAGCGGGTTGAGGGTGGCCGCCTCGGCCCGGGCCACGACCTCCCGGACGTCGACCAGCAGCTGGTCGGCGATGGCGCTCGAGTCGGGCTGCAGGCCGTCCACCCACAGGTCCTTCTCCAGCCGGTGGAAGCCGGTGAACGCCAGGCCCTGCTCGACGACGTCCTCGCGACCGTCGATCTTCGGGTCGAGGTCGCCGAACGACTCGGCAACCGGCTCGATCCGCTCCCACGGCCCGCGGGCGACCGGGAAGGCCTGCCTGGCCTGTTCCACCTTCCCGGCCTTCACGAGGCCGACGAACTCGGTGGTCCGGGCCAGGAGCTCGTCGGACTGCTGGGCCACGAACTCCTGGTATGCCGTGACGGCGCCGACGAGCGCGGCGTCCGGAGCCTTGGTCGAGGTGGCCCCGGTGACGGTGAACTCGCCCCGGATCCCTGTGCCCGTCATGCCCGGCTTGCAGGCGGTCTGGTAGGTGCCGGGGGCGACCTCGACGTGCAAGGTACGGGTCAGGCCGGGGGTGAGGTTCTCGACCTCGCCGAGCACCTGGTCGCCCTCGCCGTAGACGTAGAACTCGGTGACCTTCGAACCGGTGTTGCGCACGGTGAACTCGATCGTCCCCGCGGCGGTCTCGGTGCGGGAGACGGTGCAGGCCGAGTCCGAGGCCTCGACCGGGATCGGACCCCCACGGCTGGTGTCCGCCGGGTCGTCGGCACTGCCGCACGCCGCGGTGGCCAGCAGCAGGGCAGCTCCGAGCAGGGTGGGGAGGGGGGCGATGCGCATGGGGCTCCTCAGGAGGGGTGGCCGACTGCCGTCGGCCGGGGGGTCGGCCGGCTCGTGGCCCGGGGCGCCCGCAGGAAGAGGGGCATGACGACGAGCAGGTAGGCGGCCCAGGCGAGCGCCTGCAGCCAGGTCGTGCTGGGGGTGAGGTTCAGGGTGCCCCTGAGCACCGTGCCGTACCAGGAGTCGGGGGCGATGGTGCCGCTGACGTCGAAGGCAAGGCTGTCCAGCCCGGGCAGGAACGCCGCCTCCTGCAGGTCGTGCACGCCATAGGACAGGATGCCTGCGGCCACGACGACCAGGGCCATCCCGGTCCAGCGGAAGAACCTCGAGAGGTCGATGCGCACCGCGCCCCGGTAGACGAGGACCCCGAGGGCGACCGCGGCCGCGAGGCCGGTCAGGAAGCCGACCAGGGGCTCGACCGTGCCCGCGCCGGCGGTCTGGACGCTGGCATAGAAGAAGAGGGCCGTCTCGAGCCCTTCGCGCCCGACGCCCAGGAAGGCGACGAGGGCCACGGCCGGGCCACCGACCTGCAGGGCCTGGTCGAGCCTGCCCTTGAGCTCACCGGAGATGGTCCTCGCCGCGGAGCGCATCCAGAAGACCATCGCGGTCACGAACGCGACTGCGAGGACGGAGGCACCGCCGCCGATCAGCTCCTGGTGCTCGGAGGACAGCTGCCGCGTGCCGAAGGTGAGCAGCGCACCGATCCCGACGGAGAGCGCGACGGCGGCGACCACGCCGGCCCACACGCTGCCCAGCGCCCAGCGCCGATCGGTGCGGACCAGGAACGCGACGAGGATGACGACCACGAGGGCGGCCTCGAGCCCCTCACGCAGCCCGATGAGCGCGTTGCTGACCAGCATGGGGTCACCTGATTTCCGTCATAGCGATGATGCGTATTACGGATAAGGTAAGCCTTACCTAAGTATGGCTGTCAAGTCAGGTCTAGCAGCTGAACCACCGGGTGAGCGGCTCGCTCGTCCAGCCCTGCAGGACCGAGGTGACCGTCACGACGTAGGTGCCGGAGTAGGACAGTGTGAAGGTGGCCCCCTTGGAGCCCGAGGTGGTCTTGGTGGTCATCGTCGAGCCCTTGGGCGGGTCGAGGACGACGACGTAGGTGTCCGCGAGGTCGGCCTCCGAGAACGTGACCTTGGCGTACCCGGAGCCCCGCCCGGGGCACATCCCGGTGACGCCCATCGACGTCGGCGAGGAGAGCGTCGCGGTGCCGACCGTCATCGTTGCCTTCGCGGTGCGCGAGAACGTGGCCCACGCGGTCGCGGGGCTGAGCACCCCGACCGCGGCCACGACGACCACGAGGAGCAGGCGCGCGACCACGCCGCGCCCCCGCCGGCGCCGAGGGGTCACGGAACCCTCGACCGCCGGTGCCTGAAGGAGTTCCACAGGGCAATCATGACCGCACCACCTCAACGGCAGCCGCAGCAATCTGCAAGATTGCGGCAAGGTCGCCCGGCGCCTCACGACGCACCGATCTGCACCGTGCGGCCACAGGTCGAGGCAAGGTCTGACAAACTGACGCACATGCCCGGGCCAGCGCACACCGTGGTCGTCATCGAGGACGATCCAGACATCAGCGAGCTGATCGCCCACAGCCTCGGGATGAAGGGCTTCGAAGTGCATGTCGCCCGGTCCGGCCGCGCGGGCCTGGCCCTGGTGGGATCGGTCTCGCCCGACCTGGTCACGCTCGACCTCGGGCTGCCCGACCTGGACGGCACCGAGGTGTGCCGCCGGGTCCGCGAGATCTCCGACGCCTACGTCGTGATGATCAGCGGGCGCAGCGAGGAGGTCGACCGGCTCATCGGGCTGGAGATCGGCGCCGACGACTACCTGACCAAACCCTTCAGCCCCCGCGAGCTCCAGGCCCGGGTCACGGCGATGTTCCGGCGTCCGCGCGTCGCGGCTCCGCAGGCGTCCGTCGTGGACCTGCGCTCGAGGTTCCCGGCCGCAGCGTCACCCTCGCCCGGGGCCGTGTCCGAGGCGCCGTCCGCGGCCGCGCAGGCCGACAGCTCCGAGGTCGTCACGCTCGGCCGGTTGGCCGTCGACCTCGAGAGCCGGGCGGTGACGGTCGACGGGTCCGAGGTCGAGCTGACCCGGACCGAGTTCGACCTGCTGGCGACGATGGTCCGGGCGCCCCGCCGGGTCTGGGCCCGTGACGTGCTGCTGCGCACGGTGTGGGGCGAGGGCTGGGGTGCCGACGAGCACCTCGTCGAGGTCCACGTGGGCAACATGCGTCGCAAGCTGGGCCGGGTGGGCGGGACCTCCGGCTTCATCCGCACCGTGCGGGGCGTCGGCTACCGCATGGAAGAGCCCACGGCGGTCTAGCGGTGTCCACCGGCGCGCCAGCGCGGGTGGACCTAGCCCTCGGGCTGGTCCAGCAGCCAGGTCAGGGCGGCGCAGGTGGAACGGCCGGCGGACTCCACGCCGTCCATCGCCCCCAGGGCCGCGGTCCAGTCCTCCAGGACGACCGTGCCCTCCACGGTGCGGGCACAGACGAACATGGCTGCCGCCCCGATCGTGGCCGAGCTGACCTTCAGGCTGAGCACGGCATCCATGGCCTGCCGGGCATCCCCGGCTGCGCAGGCCAGGCCGAGCCGGGCGACCCGGTGCGGCAGCTGGTCCAGGTAGAGCGTCACGATCCGGCGGGCCGGCACGACACCACCCATCTCCTCGGCCAGCTGGTCGAACACCGCCTGGTCGAGCACGACGTCACGCATCCTGGTCGTCATGAGCGGACCAGATCTGGCGCATACCCAGCAGGACGACCGCGCCCAGGGCGCCCCAGAAGACGAAGCCCTGGACGAGGGGCCCGCGCAGGGCCTGGATGACCGAGCCGAGGTGGGGGATGACCGCCTGGGTCTGCCACACGGTGTCATCCTCGAGGGTCGCCACCCACGGGTCCTTGCCGTTGTTGGCGTCACCCTTGGTCACGACCGCGAGCCGCCCGTTGACGTCCTGGGTCACCTCGACGACCCGGTGGGTCTCCACGCGGTGGTCCTCGACGGGGATGTGGTAGCTGATGATGTCGCCGACGGCGACCTCGTTGGCCGCCTTGGGGACGGTCACCACGACGTCGCCCGGGTTGATCAGGGGTGACATGCTGCCGGTGAGCATCGTCGCCGTGCGGTAGCCGAAGACGTGCGGCCCGACCGCCAGGAGCAGGAACCCGGCGGTGGCGAGCACCAGGATGGCCGTCGAGGTCATCGAGGCGGCGCGACGGGCACTACTGGGGCGTCGGGCTGCCTTCGTCGCCACCGAGGCTGCGCGCACGGAGCGCCGGGTGACGGGGAGGTCGATCGCTGCGGTCATGGCCGGCTCCTGATCAGGTGGATGACTGGGGAGGGACGGGGAACACGCCGGCCGCCGGGTAGAAGTCAGGCGGCCGGCGTGAGATCACTTGGCGGTGGCGGTGCGCTGGGTGCCGGTGAAGTCGAAGCCGACCACGCTGTTCAGGCCCTGGAAGGTGTTGTCGGCCGTGTCGGGCAGGGTCACCTTGACGCGCAGGTAGTCGGTCTTGGTGCTGCTCAGCGACTGCAGGTTGCCGAGGACGACGTTGGCCCCGACGATGCGCTTGCTCGCGACGACGGTCTTGATGGTGCCCGAGCAGGTGTAGGTGTAGGCCGGGGCGGTGCCGCTCTCGACCCACGCGGTGGGGCAGGACTCGACGGTGAGCTGCAGGCCGTCGGTGGCGTCGGTGTCGAGCTTGCTCGAGGTGGTGGCCGTGGTGGTGAGGCTGACCGTGGACAGGTCCTGGTTGCCGTTGTTGGACAGGCTCACCGCACGCTGGACGGTGTCGCCGGGCACCAGGCCCGAGGCAGCCACGCTGAGCCGGTTCGCCGCGCCGGAGGCGCCGAGGTCGATCTTGACGGTGCCGGTGCCGACGGCCTGGCTGGCGGACGTGGTGGAGGTGAACGAGCCGAAGGTACCCAGTCCGGCGACACCGGCAGCACCAGCGAGTAGGACGACCGAGGCGAGGACCTTGCCGGAGGACTTCTTGGTGGCGTTGCGCATGACGTGTTCCTTGCTGTGTGGGCCGCGGTCTGCGACCAGTGGTCTGTGTCGGCTTCTGCCGTTGAACAGAACGATGCAGGTCGGATCTCAAGGCAGAGCCCGGCATACCCGCAGGGTTGGTGCAAGAAAGCCGCAAGAGCCGCACAGCACCGGGCCGGACAGAGGGGTGCACCCGCGGGGCGACGGTGCAAGGATCGGCTCCGTGTCCGACCACCTCACGCACGAAGCGCAGACCATCGCCTACCCCGCGTCCGAGACTCGCGTCTCGCGCAACGCGATCGAGAAGGCGGACCCCCACGTCATCGTGCTCTTCGGGGCCACCGGCGACCTGGCCCGGCGCAAGCTGATCCCGGGCATGGCCCACCTCTCGGCGTCGGAGCTGGCCCCGGACATCCGGGTCATCGGGACCTCGCTCGAGGAGCTGACCGACGAGGAGTTTCGGGCCTTCGCGAGGGAGGCGGTGCAGGAGTTCGCCACCCATCCCCTCAGCCCCGAGCAGTGGGAGGCGTTCGAGACCACGCTCGCGTACGTGCCCCAGTCCGCCGGGCCCGGCCCCCTTGCTGCTGCGGTGGCCCTCGCCGAGGAAGAGCTCGGGCCGCACTCCCTGCGGCTGCACTACCTCTCCGTGCCCCCCAAGGCCGCCGTCGCCGTGATCCAGATGCTGCGCGAGGCCGACCTCGTCGCCCGCTCGAGGGTCGTCATGGAGAAGCCCTTCGGGACCGACCTGTCCAGTGCCATCGCCCTCAACGACCGGGTGCACGAGACCTTCCCCGAGGACCGGATCTTCCGCATCGACCACTTCCTGGGCAAGGAGGCCGCGCAGAACATCCTCGCGTTCCGGTTCGCGAACGGGCTGTTCGAGCCGATCTGGAACCGCAACTTCATCGACCACGTGCAGATCGACATCCCCGAGACGCTCGGCCTCGACCAGCGGGCCAGCTTCTACGAGGCCACCGGCGCCTACAAGGACATGGTCGTCACGCACCTGTTCCAGGTCATGGCGTTCGTCGCCATGGAGCCCCCGACCGCCTTGGAGCCCCGCTCGATCAGCGAGGAGAAGAACAAGGTCTTCCGCTCGCTGCTGCCGATCAAGCCCGAGGACGTCGTGCGCGGGCAGTTCGTCGGCTACCGCGACCTCGACGGCGTCACCCCGGACTCCGACACCGAGACGTTCATCGCTCTCAAGTGCGGCCTGGACAACTGGCGCTGGGCGGGGGTGCCCTTCTACCTGCGCACCGGCAAGAAGATGCCCGAAGGCGCCCGCATCATCTCGATCGCCTTCAAGGAGGCCCCGCGGTCGATGTTCCCGGCCAACTCCGGTGTCGGCTCGGCCGGACCGGACCACCTGACCTTCGACCTCGCCGACGAGTCGAAGGTGTCGCTGTCGTTCTACGGCAAGCGGCCGGGGCCCGGCATGCGGCTCGAGAAGCTGTCGATGCAGTTCTCCACGCGCGAGACCGAGCGAGCCGGCGACGTCCTCGAGGCCTACGAGCGTCTCATCCTCGACGCCATGCGCGGCGACCACACCCTCTTCACCACTGCCGAGGGCATCGAGTCGCTGTGGGAGCGCTCGGCCCCGCTGCTGGAGGACCCGCCCGAGGCCAAGCCCTACCCGCTGGGCTCGTGGGGGCCCAACGCCATCCACCAGCTCATCGCCCCACACGCCTGGCGACTGCCGTTCGAGCGGGCCTGGCGCGAGAAGAAGTAGCGGGCCTCAACGGTCGCGCAGCGAGCGCAGCCAGGCGCGGGCGTCGCCGAAGGCCTCGTCGCTGGTGTGCGGCGTGACGCGGACGGCGGCGCCGTGGGCGGCGGGGTAGCTGCCGAGGAAGCGCACCTCGGCGCAGACCCGCTTCAGCCCCAGCAGCGCCTCCCCCACCCGCTCGTCGAGGACATGGCCCTCGATGTCGATGGAGAAGCAGTAGTCGCCCATCGACGCCTTGGTGGGTCGCGACTCCAGCCGCGACAGGTTGATGCCACGCACGGCGAACTGCTCCAGCAGCTCGAGCAGCCCGCCCGCGTGGTCATCGCGCTGGAAGAGCACCAGCGTCGTCTTGTCGGCACCCGTGCGTTCCGGCAGGGCGGCGGGGCGGGCCACCAGCACGAACCGGGTGACGGCTGACTGGTTGTCGCCGATGTCCTGCGCCAGCACCTGCAGCCCGTGGTCGTGCGCGGCGACGGGGGCGCAGACCGCGGCCTGGTATGCCGCCTGCTCGGCTCGGTCCGCTGCGAGGCCCGCCGCCGCGGAGGCCGTCGACAACGTCGGCACGTAGGTCGCGTCGGGGAGGTGCACCCCCATCCAGCCGCGGACCTGGGCCCAGGCATGGCTGTGGGTGCCCACCGCGCGGACGTCCGCCAGCGGCATACCCGCCGGTGCGGCGAGCACGAACGTGATCGGGACCAGCACCTCCGCGACGACGACCAGCGGCTCGCCGCTGGCCAGGGCGTCGAGGGTGGCGCTCACCCCGCCCTCGACGGAGTTCTCGATCGGCACCATCGCACCGTCGACCTCGCCGGCTCGGACCAGGGCCAGGGCCGCGTCGACCGACGTGCAGGCCCGGTGGTCGGCGCCGGCGGAGGGCGCCCATGCATCGAGAGCCATCTGGGTGAACGTCCCCTCGGGACCGAGGTAGGCGTAGGTGGGGGTCACCGCTGCAGCGTATTGGTCGTGTGTGGATAGGGTCGAGCCGCTATGGAATTCAACATCGTCACGGCCGCGATCGTGTTCGGCGCCATCTTCGTGGTCGAGCTCCCCGACAAGACCTTCATCGCCACCCTGGTGCTCGCGACCCGGTTCCGCCCGCTGTTCGTGTGGTTCGGCGTCGCGCTGGCCTTCCTCGTGCAGACCCTGGTTGCGGTCACCGTCGGTGGCCTGCTGGCACAGCTGCCGAAGCGTCCCGTCGAGGCCTTCGCCGCCGCGATGTTCCTCATCGGCGGCGTACTGCTCATCCGGGGGGCGGGCAAGGCGGACGAGGAGGAGGCCGAGACCGAGGAGGAGTTCTCGCACAAGGGCGCCGCGACCGCCGTGGGACTCAAGGCCGTCGCGGTGTCCTTCTCAGTGCTCTTCCTCGCCGAGTGGGGCGACCTGTCCCAGCTGCTGACGGCCTCGATGGTGGTGCGCTTCCATGACGCGGTCTCGGTGTTCGTCGGGGCGTTCCTGGCGCTGGCCACCGTGTCGGCGCTGGGGGCCCTGATCGGGCGCGCGCTGCTCGCGCGGGTGCGGCTGGCCACCATCCGGCGGATCGGTGGCGGGGTCTGCCTCGTGCTGGCCACCCTGACGGTGCTGCAGATCTTCGAGGTCGTCACCGTCTAGTCCCCGGCCCGCCCGCCCGGTCGCCCCAGCCCCGCCTCGAGCGCTTTCCCTAACCTTTGCTAGCAAAGGTTGGCTGAACGTGGACACCGTGCAACCTGTCCACTGTCACCTAACCCTTGCTAGCAAAGGTTAGGTGAATCGGGGGGTGGGTCAGGGGAGGAGGTTGATCGGGCGGCCGGCCGCGAACGCGAGGACCTGGTCGGCGGCGGCGGCGTAGAGCCCCTCGTAGACGTCCCACACCACGTAGCCCAGGTGCGGCGTCGCGGTGACGCCGGGCAGGCTCACCAACGGGTGGGCGGCGTCGAGGACGGGCTCGGACTCGAAGACGTCGACGGCAGCCCGCCCGGGTCGGCCCGCGGCGAGGGCGGCCTCGAGGGCGCCGACCTGCACCAGACCCGCCCGTGAGGTGTTGACCAGCAGCGCGTCGGGCTTCATGAGCGCGAGGTCGGCGCGGGTCACGGTGGCCCGGGTCGCCTCGGTGAGCGGCAGGTGCAGGGTCAGCACGTCGGACTCGGCGAAGAAGGCCGCCCGGTCCGCAGCGACGGCGTACCCGGCCTCGCGGGCCCGCTCCTGCGACCCCTCGCGGCCCCAGCAGAGCACCCGCATCCCGAACGCCTGGCCCACCTGCGCCACGCGGGTCCCGATCCGACCGAGGCCGTAGACACCCAGCGTCGCGCCGTGCAGGCCGGTGCCCACGGATCCCTGCCACTGGCCGGCCCGCAGCCGCGCGACCTCGTCCGGCAGGTGGCGTTGCGCGGCGAGGATCAGGCCCCAGGTCAGCTCGGCCGTCGCGTTCGGGCTGCCCGCGCCGCCGGCCCCACCGGCGCAGACCGTGATGGCGCGCTCCCTGAGGGCATCGAGGTCGAGGTGACCGGTGTTCCTGCCGGTCTGGCAGACCAGGCGGACCGTGCCCAGCCCCTCGACCACCTCGCGGGGCAGGGCAGTGCGCTGCTGCAGCAGCACCACCGCGTCGAACCCGTCGAGCCGCTCGACGAGCGCGGCCCCGCCCACCGAGTCGGGGAAGGCCACCACCTCGTGGTCGGCCAGCCGCGCCGCCGCGGCCAGCCGGGCGAACGCCCCCTGGTAGTCGTCGAGCACCGCGATCCTCATGGAACCTCCTCGGTATGCCGCGGGGCGGCCTTGAGGTGCAGCGCCCACCACAGGAGCGCGAGGGCGAGCAGGGAACCGAAGGCGTCGGCGTTCTGCAGGATGCGTCCCGGCCACTGCGGCCAGTCGCGGTGGCTCAGCCAGGTGATGCCCCACCACGGCATCCGGCAGAGGAAGAACGCGGTGACCACCCCCGCCGCCACCATGCGGCGACGATCGCGCAGCGGGTCCGACCCGAGCACGGCGAAGACCACGACGACCATCCAGTGCAGGTGGTGGATCCACGCCACCGGCGAGAGCAGCACGGCCATCAGACCCACCGCGGCGACCTCGCTGATCGAGTCACCCGCCCGGTAGGCACGCCGGGCGAGCGCGTAGCCCACCACCCCGACGACGGCCACGAGCACGAGCCACAGGGCGTTCCCGGCCAATCCGTCGGGCCCGATCCGCAGGAGAACGCCGCGAATGCTCTGGTTGGACGTGCCGGAGTTGGGGCCGAGTCGGGCCGGGTCCTGCAACGCACCGCCCCAGAACGCGAAGGACGCCTCCGGCAGCAGCAGCCACGCGCCGACCGTCACCACGACCGCCGTGCCGATGGCGGTGGCGGCCTCCTTCCAGCGCTTGTTCACCAGGTAGTGCACGACGAACACGCCCGGGGTGAGCTTGACCGACATCGCGAGACCGACCAGCACCCCCGGCGGGACGTGGCGCAACAGGCCCGGGCGCGGCCGGCGCAGGTCCATGAGGCAGGCGAGCACCATGAAGGCGTTGACCTGGCCGAAGCGCAGGCCGTCGGAGACCGGGTGCAGCCACAACATCGGGACCGTGAGCAGGGCCAGGACGAGCGGGGCGAGCCGTCCCGTGCGGTGGATGAGGCGCCACCCGGCATACCAGACGATCGCGGTCGTGGCCGCGATCTGGGCGAGGGTCCACAACCACCCGATGGCTCCGAAGGGCAGCAGGGCCAACGGGATCGCCAGCACGGCGGCGAACGGTGGGTAGGTGAACGGGAGCAGCTGGGGGGACTCGGTCATCGCCGAGTAGACCGGCCGGCCGGTGAGGACGGACACGCCCGCCTCGCGGTAGACCTCGACGTCGACCTGCCACTGGTCGAGCGGCCAGAAGACGAGGTAGCGCAGCACGGGGATGCTCGCGCCCGCGAGGACGATGGCGACGGCGAGCGTCCACCGCGCGGGCGCCGGCCAGCCGGCCACCCGTCGGACGACCGATCGCAGGCGCGGGACGCGCTGGCCCGCGGCGGGCGCGGGGGGCGTCGTCGTCATCACGCCTCCATTCTTGCGTGTGCCCCGACCCGTAGCCTGTACGGGTGACCCGCCGCGCCCTGCTCCTGTTCGCCGGCATGCTCGCGGCAGTCGTCGCCGTGCTGCTGCCCGCCTCCGCGAGCGCCGCCCCGGCGACCGCACCCGCCCGCCCCCTGACCGCGGCCGGGGACGCCGCGGTGCCCCCGGTCATCCTCATCGGCACCGGGGGGCTCACCTGGAGCGACGTCGACGCCAAGAGCACCCCGGCGTTGTGGTCGTTCCTGCGCGACGGCTCGACCGCGGCGCTCTCGGTGCGCTCGGTCTTCACCAACACCTGCCCGATCGACGGCTGGCTCAGCCTGTCCGCGGGCAACCGCGCGGCCGCGCCGGGTCCGGGCAAGGGCGGGGCACGCACCACCAGTGACGCCTGTCCCCCCATCCCGTCCGTGGACAGCGGCGTGGTCCCCGGTTGGGACGGTTACGTCAAGGCGGCCGACGCCCGCAAGTTCGACGCCCACCCGGGCACCCTCGGTGAGACCCTCGCGACCAACGACCAGTGCGTGCAGGCCATCGGGCCGGGCGCCGGGGTCGGTGCGGCCTACTCCTCGGGGGCCGTTCCCCGGTATGCCGCCCTGGAGACCGGGCCCCTCACCGGCCTGCTCGCGCGGTGCCGGGTGACGATCGTCGACGTGGGTGCCCTGCGCGACCCCGCCGACGTGCCCGACGGTGAGGCCACCGGGTCGCTCGGCAGTCGCAGCGAGCAGGCCGCCGCCATCGACGAGCGGATCGCCGGCGTGCTCGCAGCCGCCCCCAGCGGCTCGAACGTCGTCGTCGCCAGCCTGTCGGACGCGGGGAGCAGTGAGCGCCTCCGGCTCGTCGCCGCCAAGGGCCCCACCTTCGGGTCCGGCACCCTCGAGTCGCCGTCGACGCGCCAGCCCGGACTGGTGCAGGCCGCGGACCTCACGGTCACGTTGCTCGCGGCGGCAGGCGTCCCGGTCCCGGACGACCTCGGCGGCAAGGCGTTGCGACGCGCCGACCCCGGCGCCAGCTCGGGGACGGCGGCGGCCGACAGGCTGCGCCACCTCATCGACTTCGACGAGGCCAGCCACGAGGTGCACAGCCTCGTGCCGCCGTTCTTCAACGGCGTCGTCTACACCCAGATCGCGATCTACCTCCTGGCCGCGATCGTGTGGCGGCGCGACTTCGGCTCGACCGACCTGCGGCTGCGGCTGCTGCGGATCACCCGGCGGGTGGCGGTGGTCGCCGCGGCCGTGCCCGCCGCGACGTTCCTCGCCAACCTCATCCCGTGGTGGCGCTTCCCCATCCCGATGGTGGCCATCGTCGCCTCGGTCGGCCTGTTCGTGGCGATCATCTCGGGGATCGCCTTCCTCGGCCCCTGGGGCCGGCGCCTGACCGGCCCGCTCGCCGCGGTGTCCGCCGCCACCCTGCTCGTGCTGGGTGTCGACATCATCCTCGGCTCACGGCTGCAGATCTCCTCGCTGATGGGTCTGCAACCCGTCGTCGGCGGCCGGTTCTACGGCATGGGCAACGTCACCTTCGCCCTCTTCGGCACCTCCGCCCTGCTGCTGTGCATCGCCGTGTCGAGCTACTTCGTCAAGCAGGGGCGCCCCCGGGTGGCGGCCCTTGCGACCCTGGTGATCGGGCTGGGCGCGGTCGTCGTCGACGGGGCTCCGTTCTGGGGCGCCGACGGAGGCGGGCCGCCTGCCCTGCTTCCCGCGCTCGCCTTCCTCGTCCTGTCCATCCTCGGCATCCGGATGACATGGCGCCGCGGCGCGCTCATCGGGGTCGTGACCGTGGGGCTCTTCCTCCTGGTGAGCTTCCTGGACTGGCTGCGGCCCAAGGAGTCCCGCTCCCACCTCGGTGAGTTCTTCCAGACCATGATCGACGGCGGCGCCTGGAACATCATCAGCCGCAAGCTCGACCAGAACATCGCCATCCTCTTCGGCAACTACCGCCTGGCCCTGCTGGTGCCGATCGCGCTGGTCTTCGTCATCTACATCCTGGCCCGACCGACATCGTGGGGGTCGCGGGCGCTGCAGCGCTCCTACGAGGCGTGCCCGACCCTGCAGCCCGGGCTCATCGCCCTGCTGGTCATGCTGACCATCGGCTTCGGCATCAACGACTCCGGCGTCGCGATCCCGGCCAACGGCGCCATCATCGCGGTGCCGCTCATCATCGCCGTCAGCGTCAGGGTGCTGGAGGACGAGGCGCGGGCCGTCGCGTCCACCCGCGCGCTGCGGCGAGGGTGAGCAGTCCCCACACGAGCAGCACGGCATACGGCACCACCCGTCGGCGCACCGCCAGCGTCACCCGCTCCACGGTCGGGGTCATGCCCACCACCCGACCGGGGACGTAGGCCAGGGCCAGCGCCGCCGACCGCAGCAGCAGGATGCCGTCGAGCCGGCTGGCCGCGAGCAGCGGGAGGGTCACCCAGGTGATCGCGTCGTACCAGGGCAGGGAGTAGGGCGCCGCGACGGTGTAGGCGGTGCCCAGCACGAGGGTCCATCGCGCCGCGACGCCGGTGACCGTTCCCGGGGCCAGGCCGTGGGTGAGCCGCGCGAGGACCACCGCGAGCCCGAGGGCCAGCAGGGCCGACAGCCAGGTGACCAGCGTGCGGACCGTGCCGGCCGCGATCGGCCCGCTGAGCAGCTCGTAGAGCAACCGCCAGGGGGTGGCCAGCGAGATGGACCGCCTGGCCCGGTCGAGCTGGTCGAAGACGTGGGGGCCTGCCCACAGGTGGGCGGGCACGACGACGAGCAGGGCGCCCACGGCGAAGGCCACCGCCCGCCTGGTGAACCCGGCGCGGTCACGCCCCCACCACGCGAGGAGCAGGCCCACCGCGACGACGCCGTAGGTGATCTTGGCGGAGACGGCGGCACCGGCCAGCAGCCCGGCGCCGCCGGGACTGCGGGATGCGAGGACGAGCGCCCCGAGCGCGAGGGCCGCCGCGAGCAGGTCGACGTGGGCGCCGAGGACGGCGATGCCGAAGACGACAGGGTTGAGCGTCCACAGCGTGGCCACCCGCGACCGGTCGGCGCCGGCTCGCAGCAGCAGGGCCCGGACCCCCAGCCAGGCCAGCACCACGAGCAGCTGCCAGACCCACACCGTCTGGCGCAGGTTGGCGCCGCCGAGGTGGGAGGCCAGGGACTGGAGCATCGTCGCGACCGGGCCGTAGATGCTCACCGTGTCGGTCCACGGTGGCTCGACCAGCGTCGTGACCGGGTCGGTGGCCGAGAACGCGCTCGGCGACGTGAGGTAGGGGTCGCCGCCCAGCGCGGCGATCCGGCCGTAGGCGGCGTAGTTGGTGTGGTCGGCGGAGCCGAACGGCCCGGTGAGCAGGGCGAGGACCGCCAGCACTGCCGGCCACACCCACCCGGAGACCCGTCCGGCGACCCGTCCGAGGCCCCGTCCAGGGCCCCGAACCGACCCGGGCCCGGCTCCCTCGCCGATGTGCCCGGCCCCCAGCAGCCGAAGACCCACCGCCGCGCCGCCGACCAGGTAGGCGGCCCAGAGCATCGCTGTGACCAGCGCCGACCCAGGGGCCCAGCCCAGTTCTCCCGGCGCCCACCCCCGCGGACCGAGGCCGGGCTTGGCGGCACTCGGCCCGGCCACCCCGACCAGCAGCAACAGCCCGAAGGACACGACGAGCAGCAGCGTGGTCAGCCGGTCGCGCACCGAGGTCACCATGGGGGGACGGTCAGCGCAGCCCGCGGCGGACCCGGCGTCGGGCCAGCGCCAGCGCCACGTCGCGGTACTGCCTCGCGCGGTGGACCTGGCCGCGCCAGTCCGAGCCGGTCACCCGGTGCTGCAGCTCGCAGGGCACCTCCTCGACGTGCAGGCCGGCCAGGAGCACGTCCACCGTCAGGCCGACCTCGACACCCCAGCCCCGGGCGAGCGGGCTGGCCGCGTCGAACGCCGGGCGCGACACGCAGCGCATGCCGGACAGGGGCTGCACGGGATGGAAACCGGTGAGGTCGGCGATGCCCTTGCGCGCCAGCCGCACCACGAAGCCGCGGCCTCCCCCGGCGGTGCGCTGGGCCGGCAGGGTCGCGATGGTCATGTCGGCGCGGCCCTCGAGCACCGGCGGCACGAGCACGCCGAGGTTGGCTGCGGAGGCCTCGAGGTCACCGTCGACGAACAGCAGCGGGCGTCGCTGCTCGTGACCCCCGGTGCGGCCCTCGACCCCCTCGTGGCGGGCCACGTAGCCGGCGCCGGTCGTCATGGCGGCTGCCTTGCCGCGGTTGCGGGCATGGCGGACCACCTCGGCGCCTGCGGCCCGGGCCAGCTCGGCGGTGTCGTCGCTGCTGCCGTCGTCGACCACGACCACGAGGTCCACCCCGGGTATGCCGCGCACGGCCCGGACCGTGGCGGCGATCCGCTGCCCCTCGTCCTTGGCCGGGATCACCGCGGCCACACCGGTGGACCGCAGGTCGCGGTCACCGGAGTCCGGGGTGGCCATGTCAGCGCGCCCTGTCATCTCAGCGCAGCGTGACCTGGCGGCTGAGCAGCCCCGACTTCGCCCGGCGCTCCTCGGCGGTGAGCGGCGTCTGGGAGGCGGCCGCGACGGCATACCTGGTCATGAAGGCGCCGAGCGCCTCCTCGTAGTCGGCAGCCGACTTCTCCGGCTCCAGGTCCCAGACGGGCACGAGCAGGCCGCAGGCCCGGAAGGCCCCGAGCAGGCGGGTCGGCCCACCGAGCCCGCTCTCCCCGGCCGCGTGCAGTCGGGCGAGCGCATCGGTGGCGACGTCCTCGTCCTCGGGGAGGACCAGGCGGATGTGGGTGCGGGCCCCGATGCGGCACCAGTAGGCCGACGGGGCCACAGCCATCTTCGTGGTGGGGATGACCGACTCGTTGGCGCGCTCCAGCGACGCCTTGCCCTCGTCGTCCAGCTCGCTGGCACCGACCCAGAAGTCGAAACCGTCGTGGACCGTCACCTCCAGCGGGCCGGAGAGGTCGAGCAGGTCCTGCAGTCGCGGGGTCTGGGCGGTCGAGGCCGGGGTCGTGACCACGGGGGTGCCCTGCTCGGCGGCGACCGCCGCGAGCAGGGAGGTCGCGAGGTCGCGCGAGGCGTCACCGGAGATGGAGCCGGACTGGGTGCCGAAGAAGATGGTGCCGTCGGCGCGGTGCAGGGCCGGCCAGGCCAGGGGGAGCACCGTGGCGACGGTGGCCTCCTCGGGCGCGCCATCCGGGGCCTGGCCCGTCGCGAACCTCACCGTGGCCGTGGCTGCGGGCAGGATCTCGCGCATGGCCACCCAGTCGGTCTCCCCCGGGAGCCCCTCGAACGGCCGCGACACGAACGGTGCGGGCTCGATCCGGGTGCGAGCGGAGTCGGCCGAGCCGTGGTCGGAGGCGCCGTGCTTGCGGCGTCGAGATGCCTTACCCATGGCGCCACCCTAATGGGCTGAGGTCAGTGGCTGCGGCGACGGGACGGACCGCCCAGGGAGGCCCAGACCGTGGTGCCCGTGCGGTCCTCGGTGACCCCCCACTCGTGGGCCAGGCTCCGCACGATGCGCAGGCCCCGGCCCGAGGGTGCCCAGACCGTGCGCGGGGCGGGGCGGGGGGTGGTGTCACTGCCACCGTCGGTCACCTCGACCTCGACGACCCCGGACTTGACCTTCCAGTGCACGCGCATCTTGCCGTCGGACAGTGGTCGGGCATGGCGGATGGCGTTGGAGACCAGCTCGGAGACGACGATCTCGGCCTCCTCGACCACGCCCGGGACGACGTCGCGCAGCTCGAGGTCCTCGACGAGGGTCTTGCGCACCTGGGCGACGGAGGTGGCGTCCCACACGACCCGGATGGTGCGCGCGGCATCACCGCCACCGCGGACCGAGTCGGGTGGCACCGAGCGCAAGGGACGCCCTGGGCGCTGTGCTGCTGACATCCCCTGCCTATGTCCGGTTGATGGTGAACTCACGCGGAGACTATCGACTGGCACGCACTGCGTCGAGAACCGCTCCGGGTCGGTTGCTGATGATGGCGTCGACACCGAGCTCCAGGCACAGCTCGATGTCCGCCTGGTGGTCCACGGTCCAGGCGTAGACCTCGTGGCCACGGCGATGCTGGCGGGCCACCGTCTGGGGGTAGCGGCGCAGGATCTTGATGTCGACCCCCGCGGTGTGGATGCCCTTGGGGAGGGTGCCGTCGCGGAACCGGATCGGGACCGCGTCCTCGATGAGGTAGACCGCCGGGACGTCGGGGCACAGCTGCCGCATCCGCTGCACCGCAAGCTGGGAGAACGACATCACCCGCACCCAGTGGTGGCCGGGTCGACGGGGGCCGTCGAGCCCGAAGTCGGACAGCACCTTGGCCAGCTGCCGCTCGACCAGGCCGGCATAGCGGGTGGGGTGCTTGGTCTCGATGACCAGCCCGATCGGCCGGTCGCTCGCGGTGACGGCCGTGAGCAGGGTGCGCAGGGTGAGCAGGCGGTTGCGGTCGCGGTCGGGCTGCTCCTGGTCGCCGAGGTGCGCCTCCTTCCACGAGCCCCAGTCGAGGCCCTCGAGCTGGGCCAGCTCGAGGGTGGACACGCTCCCGCGCCCGTTGGAGGTGCGGTTCACCCGGCGGTCGTGCACACAGACGAGGTGTGAGTCGGCCGTCAGCCGCACGTCGCACTCGAGGGCGTCGGCGCCCTCGTCGATGGCCCTCGTGTAGGCCCGCAGCGTGTGCTCGGGCTCGACCAGGCTGGAGCCCCGGTGGGCGATGACCAGTGGTGTGGGCCGGGCCTGGTCACGGTGGCGCGCGGAGACGGCGTCGTCGAGCACGCACCCATGGTTCCACGATCGGGCACCATGGCGTGAGCAGCCACGCGGCATACCGTCGGGCGTGGCTCACAGGGCTGGGAGGTGAGGCGTTCCATGGGCGTGCAGCTCCCACCGTTCCAGGCCCTCGTCGACGCCCACTGGCGCGACGTCGCCCGCCTCGCCCACGCCCTCGCAGGGCCGGTCGACGGCGACGACGTGGCACAGCAGGCCTGGACGCAGGCGCTGGCGGCCTACCCCGCCGTCCGCTCGTCGAAGAACCTTCGTGGCTGGCTGCTCACCATCACCCACCGGTGCGCCATGGACGCGCACCGGTCACGGGGCAGGCGGGCCGTGCCCCACGACGACCCCGGCTCACTCGTCACCCGCGCGGCGCCGGCTGCCGACGCCGACCTGCCGGACGGACCCCTGTGGCGCTCGGTCGCGCTGCTGCCCCCACGACAGCGCGAGGCGGTCGTCCTCAAGTACGTCGCCGACCTCGACCACCCGACCATCGCCGCCGCCCTGGGCTGCTCCCCGGCCATGAGCCGACGGCTGGTGAGCGACGCGCTCGCCACCCTGCGCGGCGCCACCGCGCGAAAGGACCTGCCATGACCCGGCCCCACGACCTCCCTGACGACGTCACCGACGCCTCCTCGGCGACTTCGCGCCCGACGTGCGCCCGCCGACCCTGCCGGCGACGGACGTCTCCTACGTCGTCGACGACACCGCCATCGGCCGGATGCTGTTGGCCTGCAACGACTCCGGCGCCCTCGTAGCCTCGACGTTCGTGGCCACCAGCGAGGCCGAGGACGCGGTGCTGGCCCGGCTCAGCGCCCGCGTGTCGCCCCGGGTGCTGCGCCATCCCGGGCAGCTCGACGAGGTGCGCACCCAGCTGGAGGCGTTCCTCGCCGGGCGGTCGCACGGGTTCACCCTGCGCACCGACCTGGCCCTGGCGTCGGACTTCCAGCGCCTGGTCCTGCCCCGGCTCGCGGCGTCGGTGGGCTACGGCCGGCGGGCCACCTACGGCGAGCTCGCGGGACTGGTCGATCGGCCGCTCGCGGCCCGCGCCGTCGGGGCGGCCCTGGGCGCGAACCCGCTGTGCGTCGTCCTCCCGTGCCACCGGGTGGTGGCCTCCAGCGGCGCCCTGACCGGGTATGCCGGTGGGCTGGCCGCCAAGCGCTACCTGCTCGACCTGGAGATGGGCGATCCGGTGAACGGGGTCTGATCCAGGGAAACACGGTCGAACAAGGCTTGACGTTCGAACTGGTGTTCGAATAGAATGGCTCATGGCCGTTGCCCCCCTCGTCGCCTCTCCGCCCCTGTCGGCGGCGGACGGGCTGCGCCAGATCCACGGCGTGCTCGACCGGATCGAGGTGTGCGACGCCCCGTCCGGGCCGACTGCGGCAGCGAGGATCCTCGGCGAGCTCGAGCGGGCGGTCGCCCGGCTGCAGGCGGTGAAGCTGCGCGTGGTGGCCAGGACGGACCACCAGGACGTCGCGGGCGAGTCGGGGCTGAGCGGGACGGGGGCCTGGCTGGCCGCGACCACCCGGTCCGACGGTGCCCGGGCCGCGACAGAGGTGCGACTGGCCGGGGCCCTGGAGGCAGGGTTGCCGTCGACCCGCGCGGCGCTGGCCTCGGGCGAGCTGTCGGTCGAGCACGCCCAGGTCATCGCGAGCTCGGCGGCCCAGCTGCCCGAGGGGCTGGACGCCGACGAGCGCAGGGCGATCGAGACCGCCCTGGTGGCCAGGGCCAAGGTCGTGGACCCCGCCACGTTGCGCAAGGCGGCACGGCGCGCCCTCGGGGCGGCCCGGCGATCCCAGGCCGAGGTCGACGCCCACGAGGACGCGCTGTTGCGTGACGAGGAGGAGCGGGCCCGGGCACGCACTCGGCTGAGCCTTCACGACAACGGTGACGGCACGACGTCCGGCCACTTCACGGTGCCGACCCTGGCTGCCGCGATCCTGCGCAAGGCGGTCCAGCAGATGGCATCACCTCGACGGTTCGCCGACCGTGCGGCACGGCAGGGTGCGGTGACGGCGGGGGCCCAGCTGGAGGCGTTCCGCGAGGTCGACTGGACGCAACGCTACGGCCAGGCCTTCACCGAGCTGCTCGAGCACCTACCGACCGACCGCCTGAGCGGCAAGGTCGCCGCGACCGTGGTCGTGACCATCGACCACGAGCGGCTCAAGGAGTCGCTGGGCGCGGGACACGCCGACACGGGCACCGACCTGTCGGCTTCGCAGGCCAGGCGACTGGCCTGCAACTGCGGCATCCTGCCTGCCGTGCTCGGCCGCGGCTCCCTCCCGGTCGACCTCGGGCGGCAGGACCGCTTCTTCAGCGAGGCCCAGCGGGTAGCCCTGGCCGGGGTCTACGAGGAGTGCGCAGCGACCGGGTGCGACCGTCCCTACGCCTGGTGCGAGCTCCACCACGAGGACCCTTGGGCCAGCGGTGGGCGGACCGACCTGGCCCTGGCGGTCCCGCTGTGCGGCCACCACCACCGACGGGTCCACGACCCCACCTACCTGCACCGGATCGAGACGGGGCCCACGGGGCGCAAGACGGTCCTCTTCACGCGGCGCAGCTGAGAGCTCCCTCCAGCCTGCACCCGGTCGTGAAGGACACTGCCTCGCGGTCGTCCACGGGGCCCGGGCGCCGCGCGCGTCCCGGGCGACGCACGCGTCCGGGGCGCCGCGCGCGTCCGGGGCGCCGCGGGGTGCGCGCTCGGTGCGGGTGGATCGGCAACGCGCTGTCACGACGTATCAGGGATGGCACGCCACCACTCCTCGCAACCAAGGGGAGGTCGCCGTGGTGTGCTCGGGACGGTCGGGTGCGGCTGGGCGGCCCAGGGAGGGGGCGTCGTGGAACTCACCGTGTGTCCGGAGTGCGGCGAGGTCGCCGAGGTGCAGTGGCGGGCCGTGCTGGAGAGCACCGACGGCCCCATCGAGCACGCCCGCACGATGTGCGTCCAGCGGCACTGGTTCTTCCTGCCGGTGGAGCGGCTCACCAGCGTCGCGGCCGTCCAGGGCCAGGAGGATCGTCCCGCTCGGCGGCCGTACGGCATACGGTGACGGGGTGGACCCGTGGGCGCGTGAGAGGTTCGGGGCCGCCCGGGTGGCGAGGCTGGCCACGTTGTCCCCTGACGGCCGACCCCATCTCGTGCCGGTCGTGTTCGTCCTGCAGGACGAGATCGTGTGGAGCGCCGTCGACGCCAAGCCCAAGACGACCCGCGCGCTGCGCAGACTGGCCAACATCGAGGCGCACCACCGGGTGAGCCTGCTCGTCGACCACTACGAGGACGACTGGTCGGCGCTGTGGTGGGTCCGGGCCGACGGGTCCGCCACCATCGAGCCGGTCGGGTCGCAGGAGGGCCGCGTGGCAGTTGCCGGCCTGACCGATGCCTATCCGCAGTATGCGGCGCAGCCCCCGCCGGGTCCGCTCATCCGTGTCGTGGTCGACCACTGGAGCTCGTGGTCGGCGCAGGACGCTGCCCCCTAGGACTCCAGCGAGCTGGGGTCGGTCGGCACGTCGACCGCGTGCTCGCGCAGCGCGGACAACGGCACGATCTGGAGCACGGCCTCGTTCGTGGAGGCCAGCACCACCGGTGCCGCCGCGCCATCGGCATACGCGCGGGCCCAGTTGACCGCCGTGACGCACCAGCGGTCACCGGGGGTCAACCCCGGGAAGCCGTAGGCCTCGCGCGGCGTGGACAGGTCGTTGCCGATGCCGCGCTGGTGATCGAGGAACTCCGCGGTGACCACCGCGCAGATGGTGTGGCTGCCGAGGTCCTGGGGACCGGTGGTGCAGCAGCCGTCCCGGAAGAAGCCGGTGACGGGGTCGGTACCGCAGGATTCCAGCTCGTCGCCGAGGACGTTGCGCTCGCTCACGCCCCCAGCATCCCGCACTGGGACCGACGAGGTCAGGCCTGCTCGGAAAGCGCCTCGGTGAGCAGGGCCACCAGCGCCTCGAGCTGGACGTCGGCGGACTGGGCGAGCTCCTCGTCGGAGCCGTCGAGCGCACGGGCGGCGAGGCCGGCCTTGCTGTCGATGAGCTCGGCGATCTTGGTGTCGATCGTCTGCGCGGCGATGATCCGCCACGCGGTGACCGGCTCCTCCTGCCCGATGCGGTGGACGCGGTCGATGGCCTGGGTCTGCTCCGCGTTGGTCCACGACAGCTCGGCGAGCACGACGTTGGAGGCGATCTGGAGGTTGAGGCCGACGCCCGCTGCGGTCAGCGAGCAGACCGCGATCGACGACGTCGGGGTCGTTGACGAAGGCGTCGATCTGCTGCTGGCGCACCTTGGCGGTCTGGTTGCCGCGGATCGAGGAGTAGCCGATGCCCCGCTTGGCGAAGGTCTCCTCGGCGACGTCCATGACGTCGACGTGCTTGGCGAAGAAGACGACCTTGCCGACGCTGCGGGCCAGCTGCGCGGCGTAGTCGGCCGCGAGACCGCCCTTCGCCTGCCCGATCCGGCGCATCATGCTGAAGACGTTCTCGCCGGTCTTGGTGGTCGTGGTGTCCTCGCGCTCCCACACCGCGACCTGGCGCACGAGGTCGTGGTCGATGCCCTCGACGACGACGCCCGACGTGCGGGTGGCAAGGGCGCTCTCGTAGCGCGCCACCATCCGGCGGGCCAGCTCGCGCTCAGCGGCACGGATGGAGCGGCCGGCCTCGTCGTCGAGCTCCACCGGGAGGTCGGCGATCCGGCGGGCGGGGATGTCGGCCGCGACGTCGACCTTGCGGCGCCGGACGATCCCCATGTCGACGACGCTCGTGCGAGCGGCTGCGTAGAACCCGGGGTCGGCCGGGGTCAGTCCGGTCTCCTCGAGTGCCTCCATCAGCGCGGCGCGCGGCATCTTGTCGTCGATCCAGCCGAGGAACTGCCAGATGGCCTTGAAGTCCTCGATGTCGTTGATGAGCGGGGTGCCGGTGAGCGCCATGAGCAGGGGCCGTGGCGTCCGGGCCCGGATCCGCTCCGAGAGCTGGAGCACGAACTGCGAGCGCTGTGACTTCTTGTTCTTGATGAAGTGCGCCTCGTCGATGACCATGCCGCGGAAGCCGAGGTTGCCCAGCCAGCCGACGTGGCGGTCGAGCACCTCGTAGTTGACCACGACGATGTCGGCGAAGCCGTCGATCGAGTGGCCGTCACCGTGGATCACGGTCGCCGGGTGGGTGGGGGTCCACAGCTCGGCCTCGCGCGCCCAGTTGGTCTTGACGACGTTCGGCACGACGACGAGCAGGGGGTAGGCGTCGGCCGCCTCCGCCGCGATGAGCGCCTGTGCGGTCTTGCCCAGTCCCGGCTCGTCGGCGAGCAGGAAGGTGCGGTGGCCCTCCGCGGCGGAGGCCACGAGCTCGGCCTGGTGACGCATCAGCTGGAGCCCGGTCCGGGCTCGCAGACCGGAGGGCTCGGGCAGCTCCATGCAGGCGGAACCCTTGCCGGCGGCATACTCGAAGGACCGCAGCAGCGGCTCGATGAGCTCCCAGCTGGCCAGTCGGCGCGGACGTGGCGCGCGGTGCTCGGCAGCGGCGAAGTCGGGCGCCAGGAACGGGTTGGCCAGCTGGCGCGAGATCACCGACTGGGGCACGACCTGGCGCGGCGGCGTGGGGGCGGTGGTGTCGGTGGGCTGGTCCTCGGGGACCTCCGGCTCCGGCTCCGGCTCGATGCCGGCGGCGACGAGCATGTCCTGCTTGAGTGACTTGGCCGACTCGGAGACGAGGGCGTCGGGGGCCAGCAGCGTGAGCAGCGAGGTGTCGCGGGCCGCGGTCTTGGCCAGGATGGTGGCGATGCCGTCGAGCCGCTTGAGCTCGTCGGCGCGCTGCGCCTCGCTGGTCACGGCGGACTTCAGGCGGGCGCGTTCCTCGCGGACGAGCAGGGCGACGACCTGGAACTTGGTGCGGGCCGAGGGGGACACCGGGCCGCGTTGGGCGCGGGCCTCCACCTCGCGCACGGCGCGCGCCAGCACGGGGATGATGCCCTCGTTGTCGAGCTCACGGACCCGTCGCTGGTTGCGCGGGGCCGTGCGGGTAGCGCCGGACTGGCGCTGTCCTCGTCGAGCCACAAGCTCTTCCTTTCGTGCCCGGCACGCTGGCCACGGCGTATGACGAGGCCGTCCGGCGTCCGGCCGGGACGGCCCGAGACCACGGGCACGGAGCGCCCGACGATCCCTCCCGACGCCCACCACGTGGGCCCTCCGACCGGCCGGTCGGGTGCCTCGTCACCGATCGCAGCTGGTGAGTCGCCCTCGACCAACGGCGCGGCGGGGTCGTTGCAGGACAAATGCTACCGCCCGCACCGCCCCGGTGAGACCTCGACGCCGTTTTCCCGGCTTGCTGACCCCCTTCAGGGCGCGCCGGTGACGAAGCGCGCGATGACCTCGCCGAGCTCGCTGCCGGCATCCTCCTGGAGGAAGTGACCGGCCCCCTCGATGACCGGGTGGTCGAGGTCGGCGGCGCCCGGGACGGCCCGGCGCAGGATCGGGCCCATCGGTCCGGTGATCGGGTCCCCGTCGGAGAACGCCACGAGGAACGGCCGGTCGTATGCCGTGAGCGCCTGCCAGGCGGCGCGGTTCGCCTCGGTGGCCGGGTCGTCCGGGCGGGTCGGCACCAGGGTGGGCATCACCCGGGGTCCCGCCTGGAAGGTCGGGTCGGGGAAGGGTGCGTCGTAGGCCGCGAGCGCCGCAGGGGTCAGGCCCCGACGGCACCCGGCGGCGACGAACCGGCCGACCTCGATGCTGGGCGCGTTGACCATGGCGTTGCGGAAGCGCCACCAGGGCTCGGGCATGTCGCGGTCGCCGGTGGGCAGTCCGGTGTTGGCCGCGACCACCCGGGCGAACCGGTCGGGGTGCTCGCCGACGAGCCGCAGCCCGATGAGCCCACCCCAGTCCTGACCCACGAGGGTCACGTCGCGCAGGTCGAGGACGTCGAAGGCGAGCGCGCGCACCCACTCCACGTGGCGGGCGTAGGTGTGGTCCTCGGTCCGCGCGGGCTTGTCCGAGCGCCCGAAGCCGACGAGGTCCACCGCGACCGAGCGAGCGCCGGCGCGGGTGAGCTCAGCGATCACCGAGCGGTAGAGGTAGGACCAGGTCGGCTCGCCGTGCAGGAGCAGCACGACGGGGCCGTCCGCCGGGCCTGCGCTGTAGTAGGCCATGCGGACGGTGCCGCCGTCCGGGTCCGGCACCTCGGCATACGCCGGCTCGTGCGGGAAGTCGGTGACCACGGCGAAGCGGGACTCGGGCGTCCGGAGCAGGTCCATGGCGTCAGTCTCCACCCGCGTCCCGGCGTGGGGTCGCGCGGCCGCGCGGGCTCAGCCGGTGGTGCGCAGGTAGCGGCCGAAATGGGGGACGGTGAAGGCGATCCGGCCGCGCTCCCCCGAGTAGATCAGACCCTTCTTGAGCAGCGCGTCCCGGGCGGGCGACAACGACTGGGGCTTGCGGTCGAGGATCGTGGCGACGGCCGCGGTCGGCACCGACTCGGTCTCGTCGACCTCCTCGCCGGACTCGGCCATCGCGAGCGCTGCGTCGGCCATGGCCCGCAGGTACTCCCGCTCCGCCGGCGTGGCCCTCTCGAAGCGCGAACCGAAGAAGCCGACGGCCAGCTCGGCCTCGGCCTCGGGCGCCGCGACCACGACGTCGTCGGCGGTGATGGGGGTCCGGGGTGCGACGTCCCAGGCGACCTTGCCGTAGGCCTGGACGAAGTAGGGGTAGCCGGCCGTCGCCGCATACATCGCGTCGAGGGCCTCGGGGGTGAAGCCCGCGGACTCGTCCTCGGCCGGTGCCACGAGGGCCAGGTCGGCTGCGGCGCGGTCGAGCCGGTCGATGCGTTGGTAGCGGAACAGCCTCTCGGAGTATGACTTCGAGGCGGACAGCACCGCCGGCAGGTGCGGCAGGCCCGCGCCGACGACGATCACCGGGAGCCCCGACTGCGAGATCTCGTGGCAGGCGGCGCACACGGCGGAGACGTCCTCGGGCGACAGGTCCTGCATCTCGTCGACGAAGATCGCCACCCCCTTGCCGACGTCGGCCGCGAGGCCGCCCACGTCGGTGAGCAGCTCGACCAGGTCGATCTCGATGTCGCCGGAGTCGGCGCGTCCAGCCACGACGGGGGCGTCGATGCCGGGGTTCCACTTCTCGCGCAGCTTGGCTCCCGGCGCGGAGTCGCGCTGCGCGAAGGCCTTGATCACCCCGAGGACGTGGTCGACCTCGTCGCCGGCCGGGTGGCCGAGCTCGCGGACCGCGACGTGCAGCGCGGCGGACAGCGGGCGGCGCAGCCCCTGGTCCGGTCGGGCCTCGAGCTTGCCCGTCCCCCAGTGCGCCCGCACCGCGGCCGAGCGCAGCGCGTTGAGCAGCACCGTCTTGCCGACGCCGCGCAGCCCGGTCAGGACGATCGAGCGCTCGGGGCGGCCCCGGGCGATGCGCTCCAGCACGATGTCGAAGGCGTGCAGCTGGTCGTCGCGCCCCGCGAGCTCGGGGGGACGCTGACCGGCGCCGGGGGCGTAGGGGTTGCGTATCGGGTCCACGATCGCAGCGTATGGGCCTTTCTAGCGCTCACCGCATAGGCGGGGATACACGGCGATCGTGTCGGGTCCCAGGGCTGGGGGCTCCGCGCCGATGGCGACGTATCCCAGAATCTAGGGAATTCGCGAGACTCCCTGATATCCCCCGATCGTGCGGTGCGACGACGTCGGTGTCGGGGCCCCCTGCCCGTCGCTGGCTTCAGCGGCCGGTGCGGCGCCGCACGAGGTGACCGATCACCGCGGGGACCCAGCCGGTCTCGCCACGCATCCAGCGGCCGGCCACGAGGTTGTGGGGCACCACGACGAACGACCCTTTGAAGCCCTCGGTCAGCGACAGGTCGGTGCCGAACACGTCGGTCACCACCTGCCAGTCGAGGTCGGTGGCGCGCTCGAGATGCGTGCCGATGCCGATGGCGTAGCGCTCGACGACGGCGGCGTGGTCGGGCCGGTCCGCGTCGCCCCCGGCAGCCCAGGCGGCGTATGCCGCGTCGAGCCCGGCCCCGAGGGAGGCGAGGTCGGCGACATCGACGCCCTCGGCCTCCAGCGCCTCGAGCGCCGCGGCTATCCGGGCCTGCTCGCCGGCTCCCAGCGCCGCGACGACAGGGCGCAACGACTCACCGTCGTCCTCGAGCTGTGCCCCGGGTGGACCCTGCTCCGGCTCGTCGGCGGTCTCCGGCTCCTCGTCCTTGCGCCGCCCGAACCACGCCATGTCTTGCTACTTCACCGAGGGGGCGCCGTTGTCGGCCACCAGCTGCTTGCCCGCGCCCTGCCAGGCCTGCATCCCGCCGTCGACGTTCGCGACCTCGAAACCCTGCTGGGCCAGCCACATCACCGCTCGCGACGAACGGCCCCCGCTGCGGCAGACCACCGCGAGCGTGCTGTCGGTCTCGGGCAGCTCGCCCAGTCGGGAGGGCAGGTCGCCCAAGGGGATGTGCACTGCGCCCGGCGCGTGACCGGCTTCCCACTCGTCGTGCTCGCGCACGTCGAGCATGACGGCGTCGTCGGCGACCTCGGTGACGGTGACCTGCGGAATGTCCATGCGCGCCATACTCTCACCGGCTCCCGACCTCGGCGAGCCGCCCCGGGGAGTCGGGTCTAGGGTCGAGGGCGAGGGCGTGTCTCGGCCCGCCGACCGGGTCCCCGACGGAGCGCGCCTGTCCCCGAGGCGAGGAGTCACCCATGCCTGACGACATCGGCACCGAGGGTTCGCGGGACCGCGGACTGACGATCACCCTGAGCACCCCCTTCGTCGAGTCGCTCACCCCCACGCAGCTGTCGCACTACGTGTCGACCGTGGCCGAGCTGGGGTCGATCGCCCACGAACACGGTGAGGACGAGCTCGCGAGCACCCTGCGGGCCACGCTGGCGCAGGAGGACATCGCGCTGCCCGAGCAGTCCTACCTCAGCACCGTGCGCCAGCTGGCCAGCGCCCACCCCGGCCAGCTGGCGATCGTCACCGACCGGGACACGGTCCTCTTCGGCGACCCCCGCGGGGACTCACAGAGCCGCGACCCGGGCGTCGACGGCGCCGCGGACCCCGAGCACCCGGACCGCCCGGCCTACTCCTGACTCGTGGCTGGAGTCGCGCGTCACATCGCCGCGTCAGGCGCGCAACCAGGGCGAGACTCCGACCCTCGCAAGCGCCCGATTTGCCCAACTCTTGACCTCAGCGCCCACCCGTCCATGGGTTTGAAATTCCGAGGGGCAGGCGCGTAGCGAAGTCACCGATCGCTGCGTCGATCTGGGTTTGGATCAGAGATCTGGCCGGGGACAGATCCGTGCCTTCAACGGAGGTGCGGGTGAGGTCTGCATCGGCCATGTTGGCGCCTGCAAAGTTCGCCCACTTCACGGACGCGGCAGTTAGGTCCGCCTCTTCCAGGGAGGCGCCGGACAAGTCGGCACCGTTGAGGTGGGCGCCGATCAGCTTGGCCCCGATCATGCTCGCGCCAGCAAGGTTCGCGCCGTTGAGGAAAGCGCCTCTGAGATCAGCCATTTCCAAGTGTGCGCCCGGAAGGTTGGCGCGATTGACATCATGACGACGAGGGAGCCTGCCGAGGATCGTCATGGCGGCTTCACTATCCGGGGCGACGACCGGATGATCATTCGCTTGTTCCGGCGCAGTCTTCCGAATGAAGGCGCTGAGAACCTCGACCACTGTTTGGTGATCGCGGTGGGAGTCAACCGCAATTCGTTCAAGCGCGTACATGGCGCCAAGACGGACAGCCAACGTGTCGTGCCCGAGTTGCTCAACCGCCTTGGTGTATCGCTCTGTGATGTGTCCCTCTCGGTTGAGTCGATAGGACCTGGCGGTGTAGGCAAGAGTGCCACCAGCACCCGCCGCCACGAGAAGCGCGACCAATGCTGCCCGAGCATCGGCGGCGGCCTTGTGTCGATCGGCGGCGTCTGCGATGACGGGGTGCTTGGTCAGCGCGGTGGGCAGAATCCAAACCACGAGGATGAGGACTCCCGCCAAAGAAACGAACCCGCACGCCAACACCAGTCGACGTCGTGATCTCAGCCGGCGGAGGAGATGATTCTTGGCGCGCTGAACCCTCTTGTGGTCGCGGAGCGCCTGAAGACGTCTCGGGGCCGGTGACAACAGCAGTACCGCCATCGCTGTGGCGGCAACGCCCACTACAAGCCATCCAGACCAAGGCAAGGCGTGACCGCCGTTCAGAAGCGCATTCGCCTACGCACAGGTGTACCGCGCCGGCACGCGATTCACAATGGGCGCCACTCCTGGATGGTGCGGCCGCCACCGCCTTATCTGCCGTCGATCCTCGGAAGAGGTACACACGCTGAAGGTGAGTCTTTTCCGCCGCGTAGCGCGCACAAGGCGCCGACCCGGCCAGTGACCCGCGACGGTACCGCTGCGGTACCATCGGATCATGGCGATGAACCTGCGGCTGACCGATGCGGAAAGCGATGCCTTGCGCGTGAAGGCCGAGCAGGAGGGCCGATCTATGCAGGAAGTCGCACGTGCCGCCATCGCCCAATATGTCTCGGAGCGCCCTCAGCGACTGCGGGCCGCGATCGATCGGGTGCGGACTGAGGACCGTGAGCTGCTTGAGCGCCTGAGCAAGTGAGTGACCAGGAGATTGACTACCTATCGGTCGAGGATCTCCTGGAGATCGCCTCGGGGGTGATGGGTGAGGTCGCGGTCAGGGATCCCGGGCTGCTGGCTGCGGCCGCCGCTCGACCGGCGATCAGCGTGTTCGGCGAAGACGCTTACCGGGCCTTTGAGGACAAGGCCGCGGCGCTGCTGCACTCCCTGGTCCGCAACCACGCCCTGGTGGACGGGAACAAGCGTCTGGCGTGGTCGGCGACTCGCGTCTTCTGCCTCGTCAACGGGCGCGATCTGACCCACACGGTCGATGAGGCGGAAGAGGTGATGCTCGAGGCAGCCGCTGGCGGGCTGGACGTTCCGGAGATCTCCAGCTGGCTCGCAGCGAGAATCGGACCTGCGTCTTAGCGCCGCCTACGGGCGACGCCCAAGGCCTGCCTGTGCCGCCAAGGGTGCAGAGTCTCCACTCGCGTCGTCGCTTCGCGATGGGTCCTTCGAGCGAGGGTTAGCGACGGAGTAGCACGGTGATGGCGCAGAAGAGAACCATCACGCCCAGGGTTAGCAGGTGGTCGCGCACATGGTGCGTGGGGTGTTCGTCGAGTTCCAGGGGGACCATCATGCGCAACCGAGGTGGACCGGCTGGTAAGGGAGCCGCCATCGTGACCTCCTACAGGAAGTACGGCCAAGCGCCGTGCCCACAGCGTACGGCCACGACCGGGTGCAGGATGGCAGGGTGAAGCTCTCGCTGGACCTGCACGACATCTACAACCGCGGCGCGGACATCGACCGCGCCCTGCGGGCCGTCATGGACGAGGCAGAGGCGAAGAAGGCTCCCCTCGTGGAGATCATCCCCGGCAAGGGATCTGGGGCGCTTAAGAAACGGGTCCTGCGCTTCCTCGACCAGAAGGAGAACCGCGCTCTCTACCACCGGGTCGAGAAGGACGTGGGCAACCACGGCCGAATCCTCGTCCACTTCAGGTGGAAGGGTCCGGCCAGACGCCGATGAGCGGTCGGCTGGCCAACCTGGCCTTGCTGGTCGTGGTTCCGCTGGCGGCGGCGACCGGGTTCGCGATGTTCGTGGTGGGCAGCGGGCCGGTCTGGCCGGTTGCCATCCTCCACGGGGTGGTCGCCCTCCTGGTGGTCGTTCTCGTGCCGTGGAAGTCGACCGTCGTGCGCAGAGGACTACGGCGCGCGGGGCGACTGGGAAGGCCCGGCCGGGTCTCGTCACTGGCGCTGGGCATCAGCGTGGTTCTGGCCCTGGTCACGGGTGTCGCCCACGTCGAGGGTGCGTTGTTCGCCAGCTCGCGACTGACAACCCTGCAGCTGCACGTGGGTGCCGGAGTCCTTGCCGTGGTCCTGACGGTTGCTCATGCTCGCCAGCGTCGGGTCCGTCCTCGCCGGACCGACCTGTCGCGTCGCTCGTTCGTACGCCTGGCAGCGCTCACCTCCGTCGCGGCCGTGCTCGAGGCGGGCGTCCAGGCGAGCGGAGCATTCACGGCCCGGCGCGGCACCCGTCGACCGACCGGCTCGTTCCAGCTCACCTCGTCCTCGGTCACCGCGATCCCCGCCACGTCATGGCTGTTGGACCAGGTGCCCAAGGTCGATCCGGCGTCCTGGCGATTGATCGTGACGACAAGCGGCTCCTCGCGTGACTGGTCACTGGCTGAGCTCGCCGCGTGGCAAGACCGGCAGGTGGCAGTCCTGGACTGCACGGGCGGGTGGTGGACCGAACATGAGTGGTCGGGGGTGCGCGTCAGCAGACTGCTGCCACCGGGGGCCAGGGGAACCGTCGAGGTGACCAGCGCGACGGGATACTCCAGGCGACTGCCGCTGACCGACCAGTTGCTCCTGGCCACCGCGATCGACGGCGCCAGACTCTCCCCGGTGCATGGGTCGCCCGCCCGACTGGTGGTCCCCGGTCGACGCGGGTACCACTGGGTCAAGTGGATCGTTCGGATCAGTCACGACGACCGCCCGTGGTGGGTCGAGCCGCCCTTGCCGCTGCAGTGAGACGGCGTCGCACGCCCTCAAGATCCTCGACTGAGACGAGGTCAGGGTGCCGAGCGTGTGCATCGTCCGAGGTGCCCCGGTCCATCTCAGGACCGCCCGAAGTTCACACCTTCACGAACGCGTACGCACCCTGTCTGCGCCTGGAGCGGACGGGCTGAACCGACGGCTCGTCCGAGGTTGCCGGTCAAACTTGCTGGGCCAAACCGACAACATGACCCTGAGGGTCGGCGATGAGCGCGAATGACACTCCGGGAACGCTGACCGGCTCCTGTACGACGCGTCCGCCGAGGCGAGTCGTGTCGGCGATGGCGCCGGCCATGTCCTCGACGCCGACGAAGAACGTGACCAGGTCGCCGTCGCCCTGCAGCGGGCTGATCGCGGTGTACAGCGCGTCCGGCATCCCTGTATCGACAAAGGTGTAGCCGGGGAATGCGCCTTCGGTTGGGTAGGTCCAGCCGAACAGCTCCCCGAAGAATGCTCTTGTGCCGTCGGGATCGCTCGAACGGATCTCGGCGTGCACGATGTGGTGGCTCATGATGACCTCCGGTTCTGCGGGGCCACCGGGCGTGGCCTCCAACCAGATGACGTTCGAGCGCGTCCCCGATCGACAATGGTCGCCGACGCCCTCGGTGAGCCAGTGCGCGAGTACTGAGGAGTGGCCGGACCCTCGTGAGCCGGCGGATGATGGTGGCGTGCCCGCCGACCCGCAACCGCTAGTCACGCAGATCGCGCCAGGTGATCGCGAGTGGGTCGCCAAGTCACTGGCGCAGGAGTGGACATCGACGTCCGTGGCGCGCCGTGGTGAGCTCGTCGAGGCGGCCGGCCTGCCGGGCTACCTGGCCACGTGGGGTGGGCGGCGCGTCGGGTTGGTACTGGTCGACGTGCAGGACCGGGAGTACGAGGTCGTCGCCATCAGCCACCACCGCGCCGAGGCATGGCATCGGGCGGGCGTTGATGGAACGTTGTTTGGCTGAGGCGCGCGCGACGGCGTGCCGACGCGTCTGGCTCGTGACGACGAACAACAACATCGCCGCCATCGCCTTCTACCAACACGTGGGCATGGACTTGCAGGCACTGCACCGGCATGCCGTACGTGCGTCGAGGAAGCTCAAGCCGACGATCCCGTTGCGTGATGCCGCCGGTGTGCGGATCGACCACGAACTCGAGTTCGAGCTGCTCCTCAAGACCTGACTTCCTTGCCAATGCTTGGTTGCCAATGCCATGAGGGCACCGCGGCGCCCTCGGGGAACCGCGTCGATTCGCCGCCTGACGACCACGCCGGCGGAGGCATGGGCACCGCTCCGGGCGGTTAGGCCGTGCGCTGCCGGGTGCTACGTGCCCAGCGGCGCGTCGCCGATGTGGTGGCTCGTGGCCCGAATGCTCTGCGGGGCGAGTGCGTCGTTCATCGCGACGAATCCGAGTCGGGTGCGGGCCAGCAGGTGGCCGGTGAAGGGGACCAGGGCACCGGTGAAGGTTTCTGATTGCTGGACCAGGGTGCGGCGGCCACCCATCGGCGTGAGCTTGAAGCTGTGACGGCCGTCGAAGATGCCGGGCAGCGCAACACGTCCCAACCACTCGAGGTAGCGGTGTTTCTCGACCGCGGTGACCCACGGTCGGACTGTCACGGCCCGGCCGCCGGGTGGCTGGATGGTCAGGTCCAGACGTTCTCCGACGGAGACGGTGCCCGCGGCGTCGGTGATGAACGGGTTCCAGGTGCTGTAGCTGGCGAGGTCGGTCAACGTTGCCCACACGTCCTCGGCGCTGGCGCTCACGACCAGGTGGGTGGTGATGATCTTGCTCATCTCAGCGCCACCGGTCGCCCCGCGTCGTCGTGTACTGGCGGGCCACGTGCCGCCAGGGGACGACGGCGATGACGGGGGCCACCCACAGGACCGTGATGAACTGTTCGCGTGTCGCACCGGTGAGGTTGCCGTCCAGCCACAACGGCAGGGCGACCGTCCCCAGCCAGAGCAGCTTCCACCCGACTTCGAACAGCAGGATCGGCAGCATCCGCTGCGGGTAGCGCAGACCGAACAGCGCGAGCACCGACATCGCCACGAGGATGGCCACGACGGTGCCCTGCTTGAGCTCCCACGGGTCGTGCGAGACGAGCTCGGGCCACTTGGTGATGGCCAGGCCGACACCCATCTCGAAGTATCCGATGCGCATGAGGTTGAGCCGCCACGTCGGCAGGGACACACTGCGGGATGCTGCGTCGTCCTTGGTCTGCGTGTGGGCGGGGGAGGTGCGTGGACGTTGCTGGAGAATGTTCATAGCGGCGGCCCCTTTCGAGGGTTTCAGCGGTGACGGACCGGCTTGCGAAGCCGTGGCTCAACACTCGTCGCCCGGACCTGGTGGCCGCATCGGTCAGCGGGCTACACAGCAGGCAGCCGAAGTGCGACAGCTGAACAGTCCAGAAGGCAACTTTCGACATCCCGGCAGCCGACTTTCGTTCGTGTCCTCGAACCTGGGTGCGGGTCTACGGTGAGGGCGTGTCCCGGGTGCAGCGAGCGTGGGCCGCGCTGGCACGTCCGGTCGCGGCGTACAACGACACGCCCGCCCCGGACGTGACTCGCGCCCATGCAGGGCGGGAGCGGGCCGTGGACGGCCTCGCGTTCCTGCTGGCCGTGGTCCTCGGTGCCCTGTTCGTCAGCCCCGCACTGCACGACAACCCCAACCCGATGTCGACCACCCACGTGGCCGTCGACATCAGCGCCGGCGTGCTCGCCTGCTCCGCCCTGTGGTGGAGGCGCCGCTGGCCCGTCGCCGTTGCCCTGATGTGCCTCCTTCTCGGGACCGTGTCGAGCTCGGCGACCCCGGCTGGCCTCCTAGCGCTGTCTTCGCTGGCGGTGCACCGCCCGCCCCGTCCCACTGTCGTCGTGACACTGCTGTGGCTTCCCTCCCTGGTGCTCTACGCCGCCTACAGCCCCAGCACTGGCCCCATCTCCGTGGTGCTGTTCGTCATGCCGTTGGCGTTCGCCGCCACCGGGTGGGGCATGTTCATCCGGGCACGCCGACAGCTGCTGTTGTCGCTGCGGGAGCGAGCGCTGCGAGCGGAAGCGGACAAGGAGCTGCACAAGGAGCAAGCTCGGGTGGCCGAACGCACCCGCATCGCGCGCGAGATGCACGACGTTCTGGCTCACCGGATTTCGTTGCTGGCGTTGCATGCCGGAGGGTTGGAGGTGCGTCCCGACCTACCGCCGGAGCAGGTGCAGGAGACGGCTGCCCTGCTGCGCGCCACAGCACGCCAGGCGCTGGAGGAACTGCGGAGCGTCATCGGTGTCCTGCGAGCGGACGCTGGACCACAGCCGGCGATGGTGGCGCCACAGCCGACGCTGTCCGACGTGGGTCGCCTCGTGGAAGAAGTTCGCGCGGCGGGAACCGACATCGACTTCACGATGCACGTGGAGCACGGTGGCGAGTTGCCCGCCCCACTGGGCCGGGACGCCTACCGCATCGTGCAAGAGGCCCTGACGAATGTCCGCAAACACGCTCCTGGGGCCACGGTCACGCTGCGAGTCCGTGGGGCACCCGGCCAGGGTTTGCGCGTCGCGGTGCGGAACCGCGAGCCTGTCCCTGCGGCACCCGCGTCCACCCTGCCTGGGGCGGGGGCCGGACTGCTCGGGCTCCGCGAGCGCGTTGCGCTGGCTGGAGGCACGCTGGACGTCGGCCCAGATGGTGCCGGTGACTTCGTGGTGGAGGCACAGCTGATATGGCCAACGTGAAGGTGCTGCTAGTCGACGACGACGCGCTCGTGCGGGCAGGACTGCGTCTTATCCTGTCGTCGGCCGACGACATCGACGTCGTCGGCGAGACCGCTGATGGGGCCGGCGCGGTTGCAGCGGCCCAGGCGACCCGTCCCGATGTGGTCCTGATGGACATTCGTATGCTGCAGATGGACGGCATCACCGCGACCGCGGCTCTGCGTCGACTCCAGAGGCCGCCGCAGGTCATCGTGCTCACCACGTTCCAGGCTGACGCGCAGGTCGTGGCTGCCCTCAGGGCGGGCGCCAGCGGATTCCTCGTCAAGGACACACCGCCGGCCGAGATCATCAGTGCGATCCGGCTGGTGGCCGCCGGGGACGCCATCGTCTCCCCCTCGGTCACCCGTACCCTGCTGTCCCACTTCGGGGACAGCGAGGAGGCCCATCGACGCCGCACCGCTGCCGAAAGGTTGGCCGCACTGACTGACCGGGAACGGGAGGTGGCTGCTGCCGTGGGTGCGGGCGCCTCCAACGCCGAGATCGCCGCATCGCTGTTCTTGAGCGAGGCCACGGTCAAGGCGCACGTGTCACGTCTACTGAACAAGCTGGATGCGGCCAACCGGGTCCAGGTCGCCATCGTCGTGCATGACGCCTCCTCGGCCTGAGGACGGCACTGGGGGTAGGACCACCACGGCGTCGCACTGCGTCCAGCACTGCAGTACCTGGGTCGAGTGCGGCCGGTCCCATGGCCGAAGGTTTCGTATGCCTCCTGCCGGGGCCGCTGACCGGCACGGTCTGCGCTGTGTCCTTGCGCCGCAAACCGGTGTCTGGTCGCCCCAGCCGGCGTTGCGAGCGACAAGGGAAGGGCCGGGCCGACCCAAAGTCGTTTGGCGATGCGAATCGTCCTGGGCATGCTTCCTCCATGAGCGACTACGTGGAGAGCGAGCGGCTGGTGCTGCGCCAGTTCACAGGGCAGGACGCGGACCTGCTGATCGAGCTGGACAGTGACCCCGCAGTGATGCGGTACCTCACCGGTGGCGCGCCGTCGCTGTCGGACGACGTCGTCCGTGACGAGGTCATCCCGAGCCTCCTCGCCGCGTATGAGCGGTGGAACGGTCGGTTCGGACTGTTCGCGGCCTACGAGAAGGAGACCGGCGCCTTCATCGGTTGGTTCTGCCTGCGCCCGCAGCGCACGGGTCCGCTGGACGAGGTCGAGCTCGGCTACCGGCTCCGCCGGGACGCATGGGGGAAGGGATACGCGACCGAGGGCTCGAATGCCCTTATGGACAAGGGCTTCTCCGAGCTCGGTGTCAGCACCGTCTGGGGCGAGACCATGGCGCTGAACGTCTCCTCCCAGCGGGTGATGGAGAAGGTCGGCATGTCCGTCGTCGAGCTGGTCCCGACGCCCGACGACATGCAGGGCGTCGAGGGCGCGGAGCGTGGTGGCTTCCGGTTCGAGATCACGAGAGAGCAGTGGGCACGGCGATGACGTTGCCGGGCCTGAACCTGAGGGGCCGATCCAGCGGGTGGTGGCCGAAGGGGACTCCGACCCGGCTGCATGGGTTGCGTCGCACGCCGCGGGCCACGCACCGCCTGGGAAGGCCCGTCGGTGGTCCGGTCGCGCTGGCGGGTGCGCCAAACTAGGCGTGCCCGCACGCCATCCAGTACTTCGACAGTCGGGGTCGCTCATCTGGCCCTGAAAGTTCTCCGTTGCCTGGGATGCGCGCCGGCCCGCTGCTGGAGTCCGTTCCCTCGCGCCACGCAAGGCGCCACATGCACGGTCGCAGGGGGCCCAGATCAGCCGAAAGCATGGCCCGGGGTCCGTTCTTTCGGGCGGGCCAACGCGAGTCCGCGGGCTGATGTGACCACGGGCGAGGTCAGCCATCGTGGTGGAACAGATCATCCGACTGAGGCGAAGGACCAACCAAATGAGAACCCAGGGATCAGAGCTCACCGCGCTGAAGGACCCGCAGGTCCCGGTGCAGGCGAAGCTCGCCGCAGCGTGGACCAGCTTCATGTTCCTCTACATCTACGTCGACTACCTCCACCTGTACAAGCCCGGCGTCGTCGACGACATCCTGAACGGCGTCGTCTGGGAGTTCGACATCAGCCAGACCTTCGTGGTCAGTGCGCTCGCGAGCGTGGCGATCCCGACCTTCATGATCTTGCTCTCCACGACGCTGCCCGCCCGAGCGAACCGCACGCTCAACCTCGTCGTGGCATCCCTCTACATTCCCTACTCGGCGTTCAACCTGGCCGGCGGGTCCTGGATGTACTACTACGGTCTCGGCCTCGTGCTCGAAGTGATCATCCTCGCGTTCATCCTGCGCTCTGTCTGGTCCTGGCCCCGCACGCCATCGGCGTCGATGCCAGACCACGCCGCACCTCACCGGTCGCAGATCCAGGCGGGACGGTAGGCGCATGGCTCCGACCCGATCAGCCGGTCTGGACGAGGGCTTCGGCGACCTCCCGGCCGTCACCGAGATCGACCTCGACCTTCGTGAGGGTGGGTGGATGGGTTTGTCCGTCCGCTCCCCATGGCTGGCGATCGAGTCGTTGCTTCGGCGGGTGCGCCGAGGAGTACCGATCCCTACGCTTGAGCAGTGACTGCTGTCTGGCGCTCCATCTGGCGCGAGCAACGGCCCGCTCACCCCTCGCCGGTGGGTCGGTTCGACTGGCTACTCGTCGGCGGATTCGAAGCCGCCGCGCTGGTGGAGGGCATCGCCCGTCCGGGCCTGGCCTGGCAGCCGTTCGTCACCGTGGTCGCCATGGCGCTGATGCCGGCCCTCCTGTGGCGCCGGAGTCGCCCACTGATGACCTGCGTGGTCGGCTTCGGCCTTGCCGGGACCCTTTCGGTCCTCCAGCTGTCCACCCAGAGCGGAGATCTTGGCCTCTACTCCATGATGGCCGTCTTGATCCTGCTCTACTCCCTGGTGCGTTGGGGATCGGGACGAGAGATCGCCCTGGGGATGCCGTTCGTCACAGCGATCGTCGCGCTGGGGATGTACGTCGCCTCAGCAGGCTCGGCCGACGTCGTGGGCGGGAGCCTGTTCCTGCTGTTGTTCGTCGCCCTCGCGGCGGTGTTCCGCTATCGCGCCGACCTCTGGAATCGCCACCAACGCGAGATCCGCAACCAGGAGCGCCTGTCGTTGGCCCGCGAGCTGCACGACACTGTGGCCCACCATGTCTCCGCCATAGCGGTGCAGGCGCAGGCCGGCGGTGTGGTTGCCGGCGCGGAGCCCGGGCGGGCGGCCGAGATTCTCGCCGTGATCGAGTCCGAGGCGTCGCGCACCTTGGCGGAGATGAGGGCCATGGTGCGGGTGCTCCGTGAGGACGGATGGGACGCCTACGCACCCCAGCTGGGCGTCGCGGACCTGTCCGCTCTGGCGCGCGCTGACGCGAGACCCGCGGTCGAGGTGACGCTGGCCGGTTCCTTGACGCGGCTGCCTCGACCCGTGGACGCCACGATCTACCGGCTCGCGCAGGAGGCCCTGACCAACGCCGTACGGCATGCGCGGAGCGCGAGCCGCGTCGGGATCGACGTATGCCGAGTTGGCGACGTGGTCAGGCTGCGTATCGCCGATGATGGACTGACCCATCCAGGGCAGGGTGCGGAGCCTGGATTCGGCCTGACCGGAATGGCCGAACGCGCCCAGCTCCTCGGCGGATCCCTCTCCGCCGGACCCGGGCCCGGTGGTGGCTGGGTGGTCGAAGCCGTGCTCCCAGCGGGGGGGCCGACATGAGCATCCGCATCGTCGTGGCCGACGACCAGGACCTGGTCCGGGCCGGGCTCGTGATGATCCTGGGCGCACAACCCGACCTCGACGTCGTGGGCGAGGCATCTGACGGGCCAGAGGCGCTCGACGTGGCGACCCGGCTGCGCCCCGATGTCCTCCTCGTGGACATCCGGATGCCCGGACTCGACGGGGTGGAGGTGACGCGGCGCCTGGCTGGGCCGGACGTGGCGGACCCGATGGCGGTCGTGGTCATCACGACCTTCGATCTCGACGAGTACATCCTCGGTGCCCTTCGCGCCGGTGCTCGCGGGTTCCTGCTCAAGGACGCCGGACCGGAGCTCCTCGTCCAGGCCATCCACGCGGCCGCCGAAGGGGACGCGTTGATCGCCCCCAACGTCACCCGTCGGCTGTTGGAGACCTTCGTCGACCAAGCGCCAGAGACGCCGATCCAACCAATCGACCCGCTCACGGAGCGCGAGAAGCAGGTGCTGGTGCTGGTCGCCCGCGGCCGTACCAATGCCGAGATCGCCGCTGAGCTCTTCATCGGCTTGAGTACGGTCAAGACCCACGTCGCCTCGTTGATGGCCAAGCTCGATGTCCGCAACCGGGTCGAGATCGCAATCTGGGCCTACCACACCAAACACGTGTGACCCCAGGTGGATCGGAGGCCACACCCACACAACTCCGACCAACGATCATCTTCTCCGGCAGCGGCCGGTCCCCGAGCGTTCCGATGACGTGCCCGAGTCCGAGGTCGACTCGACCGCAGACGCTGATGGTCGTGATCGCACGAGGCGTTGGGTCAGGGGAGGCCCGCGATGAACTCCGCCGATGCCATCGGTGTGGAGAACATCGGGTAGTCGTACTTGATCGCGTTGTCGTGCTCCTCGGGAGAGGTCGCCGCGACGCAGTCGCTCAAGGTGATGACCTGATACCCGTTCTCGTAGCCCGACCGCATGGTGGACTCCACGCAGCAGTTCGTGAGGAACCCGCCCAAGGCGATGGTCTTGATCCCCTTGCTTCGCAAGATGAAGTCGAGGTTGGTGCTGGCGAACGTATCGAGACCGCGCTTGCCTTCGATGACGATGTCACCATCGGCGGGGGCGAGCTCGTCGACGATGTCGGCACCCCACGTGCCCTTCACGAAGGCGTTGCCGTCCACCACACCCTTGAGGATTCCGTACGGGTGGGAACTGATCTCGTTGTAGCCGGCGGCGAAGGTGATCGGCGCGTGCATGACGGTCACTCCAGCAGCCCGAGCCGCGGCGACGACCTCTTGGGTCTTGGCCAGCATCTCGGTGCGTTCCATGACCTCGGAGACGGCCCCGTGGAGCACGCCGCCCTCGGACGTGAAGTCGTTCTGGTACTCGATCAGGACCACCGCGGTGGTGGTCGGGTCAACGGCCATGTCGATTCTCCTCGCAGTCGGGGGTTTGACTCCTTGGGGTCCTTGGGGTCCTCCAGCGAGAATCCTGCACCTCGCCCCGGCGCCGTGTCGATGGTCGACCGCCCGCAGGGCGCCACGACGCTCACCGGGTCAGGGCACCTTCTTGTCGAGGTCGTCCCCGGCGATGACCGTGGTGATGAACATGTACCTGTTGTTGGCGATGAAGCGCAGGTCACCGCGGACGACCTTCATGAACTTCTTGTGCTCGGCGTCGTTCTGGCCGACCAGGCACCCTGCGCTGAGCCTGCCGATGTCCCCGGCGGGCTGGTTGAGACCGGAGTGCTGGTTGATGCCCGCCCCGCTCCCGACGGTGAACTGCTTGTCGCCCGGCCGGATCCCGTCCTTGTTCTTGTCCCGGAAGATGATGATGTTCCCGGCCTGGACGAGCGCCTCGTGGCGTCGAGGTGCCGTGAGCTCCGGGTGGTGGATGCCGACGCCCCACGCCTTGTACTGACCGAACGCGATGCGTGCCGCACCGTCGGCGTTGAGGGGGTTCTGGGTGAAGAAGCGGCCCGGCTCGGTGGTGCACAGGACGTTCAGGTCCATGACCGGGGTGCCGTTCTTGTCGAAGTGGAACACCGTTCGCCGGTCGTTGAAGACGTTGAAGGTGTCGGCGTTGTGCCGCCCGTTCTTGTCGGCGCCCTCCACGTAGACGATGTTGAGAAACCCCGGGAGGCGCGCGACGAAGAACTTCTTGGCCTGTAGGTAGCGGACCATCCGGCTGGCGAAGTCGCCTCCGAGCCGCAGCGGCAGGATGTCATCCGCCTTGTCGGTCAGCAGCCCTTTGGCGATCTGCGGCGACAGAGCGTCCGGGAACGCGAACCCGCGGTGCTTGGCGTACCGCGACAGCGCCAGTCGGCTGGCCGACCCGAACTGCCCGTCGGCGGGCGGGTCGAGGCAGCCCAAGGTGGAGAGCCGGGCCTGAACCTCCTTGGCGAGCGCGGTGTTCTGGCCGAGCGTGGCGACCGGGACGGAGGCGGACCCGGCGGCGATGGTGGACAGGGTCATGGTTCGCTCCCTGGGCGAAGTGGGTGGAGGATCGGGAACGACCCGGCCCACGGGCACGCTCCAGTGGGGCCATCAGTCCCCGGTTACCCTGCGTCGCGCCTGTCCCTGACCACAGGGACGGTCCAACGCTAACGATCGCGAACTGTGGACACCTCGGTCAAATGACGCAGTCCCCGTCCGCCATGACGAAGGCCGACCGCTCCGGTCAACCGCCGGGCCACTCACCCCTGGCTCGAACCGGTCACCGCGTGCCCCGACACCTGAGCACTTGCCGCTCGTTCGCTGGAGGATCACGGCGAGCGTGTGCGGCCAGTTCAGACCAGCTCGCCGCGCCTGCGGGCCAGGTAGGCGCGCTCGGCGGAGTTCTGCGTCGCGGCGATGGCCGCGGCATACGCCTCCTTGGCCTCGGCGCTGCGCCCGAGCCTGCGGAGCAGGTCGGCTCGCACGGCGTGCCACGGGTGGTAGCCGTCGAGCGGCAGCCGATCCACCTGGGCCAGGGCAACAGAGGGGCCGTCCAGCTCGGCGACCGCGACGGCTCGGTTGAGGGCGACGATCGGAGAGGGATCGAGTCTGGTCAGCTGGTCGTACAGGGCGACCACCTGCGACCAGTCCGTGTCCGACGCGGTCGGGGCGTCGGTGTGGACGGCGTTGATGGCGGCGAGCAGCTGGTAACGCCCGGGCCGGTTGACCGCCAGGCACTCGCGGACCAGGCCATGGCCCTCGGCGACCAGCGTGCGGTCCCAGCCAGAGCGGTCCTGCTCGTCGAGCGGGACGAGCTGACCATCCCGCACGCGAGACTCGCGGCGGGCCTCGGTGAGCAGCAGCAGGCCCAGCAGGCCCGCCACCTCGGGCTCGTCGGGCATGAGCTGGCGCAGGACCCGGGTCAGCCTGATGGCCTCTCCCGTGAGCTCGGCCCGCACCGGGTCGCCGTCGCCGCTGGCGAGGTAACCCTCGTTGAACACCAGGAAGAGCACCGCGAGCACCCCATCGAGGCGAACGGGCAGGTCAACAGCCTCGGGCACGCGGTAGGGGACGTTCGCGGCGGCGATCTTCTTCTTCGCCCGGGTGATCCGCTGCGCCATCGTGGCCTCGGGGACGAGGAACGCCTGCGCGACCTCGGCGACGGTCAGGCCACCGAGCAGCCGCAGGGTCAGGGCGATCCGGGCCTCCGGCGCCAGGGCCGGGTGGCAACAGGTGAAGACCAGCCGCAGCCGGTCGTCCTCCACCGGCCCGGTGGGTTCGTGCGCTGTGTCGTCGTGCGTCATCAGGGCCGCCTGGTGCTTGGCGTCGCGCTGCCTCTCGCGGCGGATCCGGTCGATCGCGCGGTTGGCGGCGGTGGTGGTGAGCCAGCCGCCGGGGTTGGGAGGCACGCCGGACCCCGGCCACTTCTCCAACGCCACCACGAGGGCCTCGCCCGCCGCTTCCTCGGCGAGGTCGATGTCGCCGAAGCGGCGGACGAGCGAGGCGATGAGGCGGCCGTACTCCTCGCGGAAGACCCGCTCGACGGCCGCCCCACCGTCCTGCACCGACACGTCCGGTCCGGCTCAGGCGAGGCCGTCGAACGGACGGACCTCGACCTTGCCCCGGCACGCCTTCGAGCCCTCGGCGGCCAGCTTGAGCGCCACGTCGAGGTCGGGGGCGTCGATGACCCAGAACCCGCCGATGTACTCCTTGGCCTCGAGGTACGGCCCGTCGGTCATCACCGGCGTCTCGCCCCGGCCGTCGACGACGGTCGCCGTCGTCGCCTGCTGGAGCCCACCCGCGAAGACCCAGTAGCCGTCGGCGCGGAGCTGGTCGTTGAAGGCGCCGGTCGCGGCGAAGGCCTCCTCCATCGCCTCCTTGGAGCCGTAGTCACCGAACTCGGTGCGCTCGGCGGGGCCGTGCACGGACATCAGGTAGTGCGTCATCTCGGTACTCCTTGATCATTCGGGGCGGCCGGGGTGGCTGCCTTCCACCCTCACCACGAACGGCAGTCCGCCGTTACGACAACCGTCGCAGAACTATTTCAGGAACCTGGCGATCTCGTCGGCAGCGCCACGATCGGCGATGATGGGCCGATGACGACCGGACCGTCGAGAGACAAGGCAGCCGCCCTCCTGGCCCTGCACGCGGGACCCGGCTTCGTGCTGCCGAACGCCTGGGACGCGGGTTCGGCGCGCATCCTCGAGCAGGTCGGCTTCCCGGCCATCGCCACCACCAGCGCGGGCATCGCGTGGTCGCTCGGGGTCCCCGACGGGGGAGCGCTGGACCTCGACACGATGCTCGAGCACATCGGTCGCATCGTGGCCGCAGTGGGCGTCCCGGTGACCGCAGACCTCGAGGACGGGTACGGCGACACCCCTGACCAGGTCGGCCGCACCGTCGCCCGGGCCGTGGAGCTCGGCGTGGTCGGCGCCAACCTCGAGGACGCCCGGCACGGCCGACTGTTCGGCGTCGACGAGGCCACGGAGCGCATCGCGGCCGCCCGAGCCGCGGCCCCCAGCGGCACCTTCGTGCTGAACGCCCGCACCGACACCTACTTCGTCGGCACGACCGGTGACGCCTTCGCCCAGACGGTCGAGCGGGCCGGGCGCTACGTCGACGCGGGAGCCGACTGCGTCTTCGTCCCCGGCGTCGTCGAGGCCGAGACCATCCGCCGGCTCTGTGACGCCATCCCCGGCCCGCTCAACGTGGTGGCAGGACTGGCCAACACCATCGACGCCCCCACGCTCCTGTCGCTCGGCGTCCGGCGGATCAGCCTCGGCGGCAGCCTGGCCCGAGCCGCGCTGTCCACCCTCGAGCGGGCCGGTCAGGAGCTCATCGACACCGGGACGCTCGGCTTCCTCGACGGTGCGATCGGCTACGCCGACCTCCAGCGTCGCTTCGACTCCTGAGCGTGGCCGTGACCGTGGCCGTGGCCGTCCGCCCAAGGGGCGCACCACGGCTGACGCCGCGCACCGCCTACTTGAGCAGCCGGGACATCCGGCGGTCGGCCAAGGGTTTGCCGCCGGTCTGGCAGGTCGGGCAGTACTGCAACGACGAGTCCGCGAACGACACCTCGCGCACGACGTCGCCGCACACCGGGCACGTCTGACCCGTGCGGCCGTGCACGCGCATGCCCGCCCGCTTGGCGTCCTTGAGCTCCTTGGCCGGCTTTCCCGACGCGGTGGCGACGGCACCGGCCAACGTGGAGCGCAACGCGGCATACAGCCGGTCCATGGCCTCCTCGTCCAGGCTGGAGGCGAGCGCGAAGGGCGACATCTTCGCGACGTGGAGGATCTCGTCGGAGTAGGCGTTGCCGATGCCCGCGATGAAACCCTGGTCACGCAGCAGACCCTTGAGCTGGGACCGCTTGCCGTCGAGCAGCTCACCGAACGCCGCACGGGTGAACTCGTCGGCCATCGGGTCCGGCCCCAACGTCGCGATGCCCGGCACGTCAGCCGGGTCGCGCACCAGGTAGGCGGCCAGCCGCTTGCGGGTGCCCGCCTCGGTGAGGTCGAAGCCCGACCCGTCGGAGAACCGCATCCGCAGGGCGATGGGCGACTTGCCGGGGCGCAGCACGGTGTTGGGCACGGCGTCGGACCACCGCAGCCACCCGGCCCGCGCCAGGTGGAAGACCAGGTGCACCCCGTCGCAGTCGAGGTCGACGAACTTGCCGTGCCGGGCGACGCCGTCGACGGGGACCCCCGCGAGCGCGTCCGGCGGCGGGTCGAACGTCTTGAGCACCGAGAACGACCCCAGCTCCACGCCGGTCACGGCCAGCCCGGCGGTGCGCTCGGCGAGGAAGTCGACGAGCGCCTGGACCTCGGGCAGCTCCGGCACCCCGCCATTGTGGCCCAGCGGTGCGACGATGGGGCGATGACGACGGATGTCGCGCCGCACGAGCTGTTGCGGCTGGCCTCCCCCCGGGGGCGCCTGGTCCTGGCCACCACCGTCCTGGGCAGCGGCATCGCCCTGCTCGACGGCACCATCGTGAACGTCGCCCTGCCCACGATCGGGCGCAGCCTCGGCGCCGACCTCGCCGGGCTGCAGTGGGTGGTCAACGCCTACGCGCTGACCCTGGCGGCGCTGATCCTGCTCGGCGGCTCGCTCGGCGACCGCTTCGGCCGCCGCCTGATGTATGCCGTCGGTGTGGGCGGGTTCGGCGTGTCCTCCGCCCTGTGCGCACTGTCGCCCTCGATCGGGGCCCTGGTGGCCGCCCGCGGGCTCCAGGGGATCTGCGCGGCGCTGCTCGTGCCGGGGAGCCTGGCCATCCTGCAGGCCTCCTTCCACCACGACGACCGGATGGCCGCCATCGGCGCGTGGACGGGCCTGCTCGGGGTCGCCTCGGCCTCGGGGCCCATCCTCGGCGGCTGGCTGGTCCAGATCGACTGGACATGGGCGTTCTGGGTCAACGTCCCGCTGGCCGCAGCCGTCGTGGCCCTCGCCCTGCGGGCCGTCCCCGAGTCGCGCAACCCCAACGCCAGCCACCACGTCGACCTCGCCGGGGTCGCGCTCGTCGTGGTCGGCCTCGCGTCGGTGACCTACGCGCTGACCATCTCCGCGGACCACCCGGGAGTGCTGCCCCTCGCGATCGGGGCCCTGGGCCTCACCGCGATGGCGGGCTTCGTGGTGGTCGAGCACCGGTCGCCGAACGCCCTGGTGCCACCGAGCCTGTTCCGGAACCGCGTCTTCACCACCATCAACCTGGTCACCCTGCTGGTCTACGCCGGGCTCTCGGCCGCGCTGCTGTTCCTCGTGCTCTTCCTGCAGACCGTCGGCGGCTGGTCCGCCCTCGCTGCGGGGGCCTCGACCCTCCCACTCAGCGTGGCCATGCTGCTGCTGGCGCGCCGGTTCGGGTCGCTCGCCGCCAGGGGGAGCCCTCGCCCGTTCATGATCGCGGGCACCCTCACGGCGGCCGCCGGGTTCGTCCTGCTCGCCGTCGCCCCGCGCGACCCGTCGTTCGTGGTCCACGTCCTGCCCGGCATCACGCTGGTCGGCCTGGGGCTGGCCATGACCGTCGCCCCGCTCACCGGCACGGTGCTGGCCGCGGCGCCCGACGAGCTCGCCGGCACGGCGAGCGGGGTCAACAACGCCGTCGCCCGCACGGCCGGGCTGCTCGCGGTCGCGGCGCTGCCTCCGTTGGTGGGTCTGAGCGGGGCGGACTACGCGTCGGCGGACGCGCTCGCGCCGGCATACCGGGCCGCCATGCTCGTGTGCGCCGGGCTGCTGGTGCTCGGCTCGGCGCTCACCGCGCTGGGGCTCCAGCGGGCCCGCCCGGCGTGCGTCGACCTGCCCCACCTCGACATGGCGGGTCGCTGAGGGGTGGGGGGCACCCTGCTGGCCGCGTCGTGCGTCGTCGTGGGCCTCATGGCCGGGCTCTTCGCGGCCTTCGCCTACGCGGTGATGCCCGGGCTGCGGCGGGTCGACGACGCGACCTTCGTCGAGACCATGCGCCAGGTCAACCGGGCCATCCTGGGGCCCTCCCTGGCGGTCGTGCTCGGCGGGTCGCTGCTGCTGCCCCTCGTCGCCCTCGGGCTGGCCAGGTCGCAGCCGCAGGTCTGGCCGTGGGTCGGCTTCGGACTGGTGCTCACGACCGCGACGCTCGTCGTGACCGTGGCGGTCAACGTCCCGCTCAACGACCGGCTCGAGGCCGCCGACGGGCCGCCGGAGCAGGTGCGTCGCGACTTCGAGGCGCCCTGGGTGCGCGCCAACCTCGTGCGCACGGCGACGAGCCTGCTGGCCCTGGTCGCCGTCGCGGTGGCCGCCCTGCGCGCCTAACGGCCCCCCGGTTCGCGGCCCAGCGCCACCCGCAGGAGGCCGACGAGTCCGTAACCGTCGCCGGCGCGGCACACCGGGACCTCCTTCGGGGAGCGCTCGCGGGCCGGCTCGAACTCCTCCAGCGACAGCGGTATGCCGTGCGACAGCACCTGCTCGCCGGGGGTCAGCTCGCGGATCGCGATGGCTGCGACCCGGTCGGGTCGCTGGGCGCAGAAGTCACCGTAGATCTTGGGGTCGTGCTGGCCGTCGTCGCCGATCAGCACCCAGCGGATGTGCGGGAACTCGTTGGCCAGCCGGTGCAGGCAGGCGCGCTTGTGGTCCTGCCCCGAGCGGAACCACCCCGTGTTGGTCGGGCCCCAGTCGGTGAGCAGCAGCGGCCCGGGCGGGTAGCCGCCCCGCCGCAGGAACCGGGTCAGGGTCGGCGCGGTGTTCCACGCCCCCGTGGAGACGTAGGCGATCGGGGCGCCGGGATGGCTGTCGAGCAGCTCGCGGTACATCGTCGCCATGCCGGGCACGACGTGTCGGGCGTTCTCGTTCTTCACGAAGGTGTTCCAGGCGGCGATCATCGGCCGAGGGAGCAGGGTGCTGATGACCGTGTCGTCGATGTCGCTGATGATCCCGAAGTCCTGGTCGTCACCGACGACCATGACGGCGGCGCGGGTCGTGGCCGCGTCCGGGGAGCTGAGGCTGGCCTCGTGCCACCCCGGCGCGAGGCCGTGGCCCTTGACGGTGACGTCGATGTAGCCGCTGCGGTCGCTGCGGGTCTGGACCTCCTGCTCACCCACGGTGATCGTCACGGGCACGTGCATCGCGGGCGCGGTGACGAAGGCCCGCCACCCCCGCCGTTCCTCCTCGGCCCGGCGCAGCTCGGACGCGGAGGCGCCGGCGTCGCTGCGCGGCTCGTCTCCGCGTCGGGTCAGCAGCACCCGTCCGAGTACGCGGGCGAACCCCGGCCCCCCGTAGCCGGTGTGGGCGATCAGTCGGGTCTGCCAGCCGCGGCGGCGCAGGACCGCGTCGACCCGGCGGTGCCAGGCGTCCTCGACGACGGCGGCGGCATGCGGTCGGGCCATGCCACGACCCTACGGCCTGGACAGCACCGTCCTGAACTGGTCCACCAGACGCTCCCCCGACGCGCCGAAGCCGTCGAACTCGTAGATGTGCTCTCCGTGGCTCGCGAACAGCAGCGGACCCCCGGCCGGATCGAGGTCCCGCGCCAGCGCGAAGTCCTCGATCGCGAGGGCGCGGGCCCGCGGGGAGCTGGCGAAGAGGTCGACCGCCGGGGCGTCGAGACCGAGCTCGTCGGCCACTCGGGCGAGGACGCCCGGTGCCTCGATCGGGTTGCCGTGCACGAAGAACTCGCGCTGCACCGCACCGACGACCGTCGAGACGGGCAGCTGCTCGGTGGCCAGCAACGCGATCATCGCCGCGGCGGCTGCGGCGGAGTCCACCTCGAGGCGACCCGCACGCATGGCGCCCAGGAAGTCCTGGCCGAACGCCGCATCGGTCTGGCGCATGGCCGCCGCGACCCTGGCCGACAGCCCCGACACCGGCTCGGCGGCATACCGCCCGGCGTGGACGACCTCCACGTCGACGAGCGGACACCCGGCCTTGAGCACCGCGCCCACCGAGGGGAGGTAGGCGTAGGCCCACGGGTCGTAGACGTCCATCACGTAGACCAGCAGCGTGGCACCGGCGCTGGCCGGGTCGTCAACGGGTCGTAGGTCGTCGAGCGGTCGCCGGTCGCCGCGCGTGGGGGCGGAGGTCGTCGCGACCCCGTGGTCGCACCAGCGCCTCAGGCGAGGAGTGGGCACGGCGCTGCGGGGAGAGCCCCCGTGTTGGCAACCGCGGTGTGGAACCCTCATGTCGCACCCTTCCCAGGCAACAAAAAAGCAACCGGATGGCCAGCTGGCCAGACCCGGTTGCTTCAGGTGCCCACGACACTAGCTCACATCGCCTCCGAACGGGTAGCCCTCACCTCGGCGACGATCTGGGCGGCCAGCACGCGGAGCTTGAGGTTCTGCTCCTGGGACTGGCGGCGCAGCAGCTCGAAGGCGACCATCTCGTCGATCGAGTGCCGACCCATCAGGACGCCCTTGGCCTGCTCGATCACCGCACGGCTGGCCATCGCCTGCTCCATCTGACCGGCGATCGCGCGGGCCCCGGCGATCTCGACCGCGGCAGCCAGGGCGGCGGCGGCCCGCTCCGCGGCCAGGCGGGCGAGGCGCAGCTCGGTCGCCTGGAAGGCGTGCCGTGCGTAGCCGTAGAGGTTGAGGGCGCCGTAGCGCCGCTCACCCGACTCCAGGGGCAGGGCGAGCAGCGACTGCACCTGCCCCGGCTCGCACCCCGCCATGAAGGCCGGCCAGCGCTCTTCCCCGCCCAGGAAGTCGACGAGGTTCTCGCGGCCGTTGCGGAAGGCGTCCAGGCACGGGCCGTCGCCGACGGCGTACTGCACGGCGTCGATCTCCAGCGTCTCCGCGGTGGTGTAGGCCGCAGTGCGGGGGCGGTCCTCCATGACGACCGTGACGCCGACCGCGTCGCAGCCGTCGATGTTGGCGTTGACGGCCTGGACCAGCCGCTCGAGGTAGGGCGTGAGGTCGTCGAGACCCTCGAGGCGGCCCGACAGCTCGGACATGAGCCGCTCCGCCGCCGCCAGACTGCGCGAGCCTGCGTCGTCGTGGACCTCGGCCGCCGCGCGGGCGTCGGCGTCGGTGGTCGCGGTGTCGAGGGCCGGCTCGGCCACGGGTGCTCCTTGCTGAGGTCGGACGTCGAGCCCCAGCATACCCGCAGGTCAGCGGCTCACGGCCAGATCGACGCCACCCACTCGGGGTGGTCGATGAAGGGGTTGCGGTTGTGCTGCCAGGTGTCGTAGATGACCTGGTTGCGCCGGCGCTCGAAGGCGTCCGGGGGGTCGCCCGCGCTCCAGGCCTTGAGCACGGCGAGGCGACCGATGGCGGGCGCCGAGCCGTTGCCCACCGCGTCGTTGGGCTCGAGGTCCGCCCAGCCGTCGTCGCCCTCGTAGCGGATGGCCATGTAGAAGATCATCCGCGCCACGTCGCCCTTGACGGCATCGCGCGGCTCGAAGGAGTCGCCGTCGCGCCAGCAGTCCGGGCACTGGCTGACCGCCGAGCCGCCGTTGTCGAAGTCCAGGTTGCCGCGGTCGGAGTTGACGGTGACGTCCTCGGGCCGCAGGTGGTGCACATCGGTCCCCGGGCCGTTGGCCGTGCCGAAGTTGCCGTGGCTCTTGGCCCAGACGTGCTCGCGGTTCCACTGGTCGACCCCGCCACCGTTGTCGGACTTGGCGATCGAGCGACCGGAGTAGATCTCGATGACGTTGTCGGAGTTCGCCGGGTCCTGGTCGGTGTCCTTGAGCGCGGTCCACACCTGGTCGTAGGTGAGCACGGTCTGGGTCCGGATGATGCTGTGCAGCGACGAGCGCAGCGCGGTGCCGGACTTGCCGACCGCGCTCGCGTAGTAGGTGCCGTCGTACGGCCCGCCGGTGGTGGTCGGTGATGTCGTCGTGGTCGTCGGGTCGGGGGTGGGCGAGCCACCGGTGATCGCCGTCGGCGACTTCTGGCCGGGGTGGGAGAAGTACGCCGTGAGCGTGCCCGTGACGGTGATCTTCGTGCCGAGCCGCGACGGGTTCGACTGCAGCCCCCACGCGGCCCGCCACGAGGACGTGAGCTGCACGTAGAGCATCCGCGAGGTGGTCGTCTCGCCGGCAGAGTCGGCGAGCGCGATGGCGAGGTCACCGGAGAAGGCCGACCGGTTGACGGTCGAGGTGCCCACCGGCTCCCCGACGACGTAGCCGGTGACCGTCTGGCTGGTGCCGTTCTGGGTCGCCACCGCCTGGGTGACGGTGAGCGGGGCGGCGGCCAGCGCGGACCGCGCGGTGGTCGCCACGAGGGCGAGCAGGATCAGCGCGACGAGCGCGACCAGACGGGGACGGACCCGGATCGTGAGGGGCATGACGGCAACCTTCCAGCCCACCGGCATACCGCGGGCGAACGTGCGGTCAGCGAGCGGACAGGTCTTGGCAAAGATCCGGTATGCCGCGTCCAGCCGGGTGCGCCAAGATGATCGGGTGAGCGGCGGCACGGTGTTTCGCAAGGGAAGCAGCCTGGCTCCCCCCGGGTACTTCACCTGGGAGGCGGCCGGCCTGGCCTGGCTGCGCGACGCCCCGGGGGGCGCGCCGGTGGCGGAGGTGCTCGAGGTCGCGGCCGACCACCTGGACCTGCGCCGCCTCACCTTCGCCAACCCCGACCCGGTCGCCGCCGAGGCGCTGGGCGCCGGCCTCGCCCGGACCCACGACGCCGGCGCGACGGCCTTCGGCTGCCCCCCGCCCGGCTGGGACGGGGACGGCTTCCTCGGCCCGCTGTCCGAGGTCCTGGCGCTCGAGCTCCGCCCGACCCCCACGTGGGGCGCCTTCTACGCCGAGCAACGCATCCTGCCGGCCCTGCGCCTGGGGGTCGACCGGGGGCTCTACCACCGCTCCGACGCCGCCGTCCTCGAGGCGATCGCCCGACGGCTGTCGGCGGGCGAGTTCGACGACGGGGCGGCACCCGCCCGGATCCACGGTGACCTGTGGTCGGGCAACGTCGCGTGGACCGGTCAGGGTGCCGTGCTCATCGACCCGGCCGCGCACGGCGGGCACCGGGAGACCGACCTGGCCATGCTGGCCCTGTTCGGCTGCCCCCACTGGGACTTCGTCGTCGGTGGCTACCTCGAGGTCCACCGCCTCGACTCGCAGTGGCCGCAGCGGGTCGCCCTGCACCAGCTCCATCCACTGCTCGTGCACGCCGTGCTCTTCGGCGGCGACTACCCGCGGCGAGCGCTCGAGCTGGCCCGCCGCTACCGCTGACCAAGGGGCCACCGGCTCAGGTGACCAGTCCCCGCACGTAGGCGGCCTGGCCGACGTGCTGCTGGTCGTCGTTGATGACGCTCACCAGCCGGGCGCCCAGGGTCACCGCCGGGTCCCAGCGCTCGTCGACGACCCGGTCGAGGTCGTCGAGTCCGAGGCCGGACACGTAGCCCACGGTCTGCTCGTGCACGGCATCGAGGTAGCCCGTGAGCAGCTCGGCGTCGAGGCCTCGCACCTGGCCGACCTCCTGCGAGCTCTGGCCGTATCCGATGACACCGGGGTCGAACGGGAGCCCGAAGCGCTCGTGCCAGCCCTGGGAGGTCCACACCTGCTCGAGGCCGGCGACCTCCGCCACGTGGTCGTCCTGGACGCGGGCGAGGTGCCACACGAGCCAGGCGATGGAGTTGGCGTCGGGCGACGGACGCTGAGCCAGCTGGTCGGGACTCAACCCCTCGACCGCGCCGTGGGCGCCGTCGCGGATCCGCCCGAAGGCGTCGGTCAACAGGTCGGCGAGGGTCATGACCTCGATGCTAGGTCCCCCACACAGCGGGTGCACGGTGCGCCTAGTCGAAGCGCAGCGGCTCCGGCCGGCGCGGGATGAGCAGCACCGCAACGACCATCGTGGCCGCCAGGACGACCAGGCCGATGAACACCTCGTGGGTGGCGCCGGTCAGGGCAGTGCGGACGAACTGGCGCACGACGTCGCTCACGCCCGACGCCGGGTCGAGCACCACCGAGGCGTCGTCGGCGGTGCTGGGCAGCCGTCCCGAGGCGCCGGGAGGGGGCGTGGCGAAGGCGCTGGCCAGCTTGGCGTTGGCGATCGCCCCGAAGACGGCCACGCCGACGGCGCTGCCCAGCGACCTGGCGAACAGGTTGGTGGCGGTGACCACGCCGCGGCGGTCCCAGTCCACGGAGGACTGGACGGCGACGAGGGTCGGCACCGCGGTGTAGCCGAGCCCCACGCCGACGAGGAACGTGTACCCGGCGATCGTCCACAGGCTCGTCGTGGCGTCGACCAGCAGGAGCAGGGCACAGCCGAGGACCACGAACCCCACCCCGAGTACCGAGGTGTTGCGGAAGCCGAAGCGCATGTAGATCCGGCCCGCGGACGCGGCGGCCAGGGGCCACCCCATGGTCATCGCGCCGAGGGTGAGCCCCGCGACCAGGGCACCGGCCCCGAGGACCCCCTGGGCGAAGGTCGGGATGTAGGACGTCAGGCCGATGAGGACCGCGCCGATGACCAGCGAGGCCAGGTTGGCCCCCACCAGGACGCGCCGGGTGAAGACCCAGAGCGGCAGGATCGGTTCGGCCGCACGGCGCTCGACGAACCCGAAGGCGAGGAGCAGGCCGACGCTGGCGACGGCGAGCAGGATCCCGGCCGGGGAGGTCCACCCCCACGAGCGGCCCCCCTCGAGCAGGTCGAGGATGAGGATCGAGCAGCCGGTGGCGAGCAGGACGGCACCGAGGTAGTCGATCGTGTGCCTGCGCCGCTGGACCTGCTCGGAGAAGTTGCGCACCAGCATCCAGGTGGCGATCGCCCCCACCGGCAGGTTGACGAAGAAGATCCACCGCCAGGACAGGTACTCCGAGAAGAGCCCACCCAGGGTGGGTCCCACGATCGAGGCGATGCCCCAGACGCTGGCGATGAACCCCTGGACCCGTGCCCGCTCCTCGACCGAGTAGATGTCACCGATGATGGTGATCGACATCGGCAGGACGGATCCGGCGCCCATTCCCTGGATGACCCGCGAAGCGATGAGCAGCGGCATCGTCCAGGCCACCCCGCAGAGCACCGAGCCGGCGAGGAACAGCGCGATGCCGAGCAGCATGACCGGCTTGCGCCCGAGGCTGTCGGCGACCTTGCCGTAGATCGGCACGGACACGGCCTGGGCCAGCAGGTAGATCGAGAACAGCCACGGGAACTGCGAGAAGCCCCCGAGGTCGCTGACGATGGCGGGCACGGCGGCCGCGAGGATCGTGGCGTCGATGGCCACGAGGGCAGTGCAGAGCATGACGGCGAGGAGCACCGGGCCCCGCTCGCTGCGCAGGCCTACGCCGCTGGGGGTGGTGGCGGTGGTCACCTCAGCCCAAACCCCACCGCTCACACCGCTATTCCCGGCTCGGCGTCGGCGGACGGACCCGGCTCCTTGAGGGAGCCGGCGAGTCGTGACAGCATCCATGAAGGTGAAGTCGACATGAAGTCTCGGGTGAGGGGGAGGTCGTGGACCCGTCGGACCCGCTGACCGTCTCGGAGGTCGCGCGCCGCAGCGGCTTCGCCGCCTCGGCCCTGCGCTACTACGAGAGCGAGGGGTTGATCGACGCCACGCGGACAGCGGGCGGGCAGCGCCGCTACGTCCGTGGCGTCCTGCGCCGACTCGCCTTCATCCGGGCGGCCAGCAACGTAGGCCTGAGCCTGGAGGAGATCCGCACCGAGCTCGCCCAGCTTCCCCGCGGACGCACACCCACGAAGTCCGACTGGCACCGCATCTCGGCCCACTGGCGCACCCGCCTCGACGAGCAGGTCGCGGCGCTGGAGGCGCTGCGCGACAAGCTGGACTCGTGCATCGGGTGCGGCTGCCTCTCGCTCAAGCAGTGCGGCATCTCCAACCCGGCCGACCGCGCGGCCCAGTCGCCCTCGGCACCGGGGGCTGCCTACCTGCCGCCCCTGCTGCGGCGCCAGCCGCGATAGTGGTGCCGTGGCCTTCTCCGTCCTGACCTACAACATCCACGGCGGCATCGGCCTCGACGGGCGGCTCGACCTCGAGCGCATCGCCCACGTGGTCGAGTCCTCGGGGGCCGACGTGGTGGCGCTGCAGGAGGTGGACCGTCACCTGCGGGAGCAGAGCCGCTTCGAGGACCAGCCGGGCTGGTTGGCCTCCCGCCTCGGGATGCACGTCGCGTATGCCGCGTGCGTCGACGGCGAGCCGCCCCACGTCGGTGCGCCGCGGGCGCAGTACGGCACCGCGCTGCTCAGCCGGGCGCCCCTCGCCGGGGCCACCACGACCCTGTTGCCCTGCTTCGCCGGCAGCGAGCAGCGCGGGGTGCTCGACGCCACGCTCGAGCTCGACGGTCGAGCGGTGCGGGTGCTGGGCACCCACCTGCAGTGGGACGACGAGGCGGAGCGCGTCGTCCAGGCCGAGGCGGTCGTCGCCGCCCTCGACGACCGCCCGACCCTGCTCCTCGGCGACCTCAACACCACCCCCGGCTCGCCGGCCCACGCCGTCATCGAGGCGCGGCTCCTCGACGTCTGGACGCAGGTCGGTCGCGGTGACGGCCACACCTTCACCGCAGAGGGTCCGCCACGGCGGATCGACTACGTGTGGGTCGGCAGGGGCATACGGGCCCTCGCCGCCCGGGTCGTCGAGTCGCCCGCGTCCGACCACGCGGCGCTGCTGGTGGAGCTGGAGCTGCGCCCGCCCGGGTGACCCCAAGTCAGTCCCAAGAGGCGCGCAAGCGGTGCAGCCGACGCTGGTCCCGACCAGTTCACCGCTCACCTCGAAGGACGACCACCCATGTCACGCTTGCTCTACCGGCTCGGCCACAGCGCCGCCGTCCACCCCTGGCGGACCCTCTCCGCCTGGCTCGTCGCGGTTGCCGCAGTCGTCGGCCTCGCCGCCGCGTTCGGCGGCACCCCCCAGGACGACTACGACATCCCCGGCGCGCGCGCCCAGGTCGGGATCGAACAGCTGCGGGCCCACCTGCCGGGCGCGGGCAACGCGACGGCCCGAGTCGTCGTGCACGACCGCGACGGTGGGCAGCCCGGCGCCGAGGCCCTGACCGCCCTCACCCAGCGACTTCACGGCATGGACCACGTCGTCCAGGTCTCGCCGCCCCGACGTTCCACCGACGGTGACACCGCCGTCCTGGAGGTCGGCTACGACGCGCCGGTCACCGACCCCGACCTGATGGGTCGGATGGAGCCGCTCGATCGTGCGGTGGCACCGCTGCGGGCGGCCGGGCTGCAGGTCGAGCTCGGCGGGGAGCTCCCCGAGAGCGCCGCCGCACCGATGAAGGGCCGGGGCGAGCTCGTGGGCGTCGCCGCCGCACTGCTCATCCTGGTGTTCGCCTTCGGATCCGTGGTCGGTGCCGGCCTGCCCGTCGGCGCCGCGCTGGTCGGGCTCGGGGTCGGCAGCGCCGGGATCACCCTGCTGGCCGCGACGATGGACGTGAGCACCGCCGCGCCCATGGTGGCGACGATGGTGGGGCTGGGCGTGGGCATCGACTACGCCCTCCTGCTGCTGACCCGCCACGTCGAGTACCTCCGCTCCGGCCTGTCCGTCGCCGACGCGGCCGGTCACGCCACCGCCACCGCAGGGCGCTCGGTGGTCTTCGCCGCGAGCACCGTCCTCGTCTCGCTCCTGGGCCTGCGCCTGGCCGGCCTCCCGACCTACAGCTCCTTCGGCTTCGCCACCGCGATCGCCGTCGTCGCCGTCGCCGCCACCTCGCTGACCCTCGTCCCGGCCCTCTGCCGCCTCGGTGGGGCGCGACTGCTCCCCCGCCGGGTCCGTCGACCCCGGGCGGGCACCTCGCCCGACCGCACCCCGTTCACCGCCCGGTGGGCGACCATCGTGGGTCGCCGACCCCTGCCGTGGGCGCTCGGCGCCGCGCTGCTCATGCTCACCCTCGCGGTGCCGGCGCTGGACATGCGCACCTGGCCGCAGGACCCGAGCAGCCAGTCGACCGAGCTGACGACCCGTCGCGCCTACGACCTGGTCGCCGCCGAGTTCGGCGCCGGGGCGAACGGCCCCGTCACCGTGGTCGTCGACCGCGCCACCCTGGACGACTCCGCGGTGGCCGCCCTCGCGGCCCGGCTCGACGCCCGCGCTGACGTCGTCGACGTGACGACACCGGTGACCTCCCCGGACGGGGCGATCTCGGTCTTCGACGCCGTCCCGGCGTTCGGCCCGACCGACGAGCGCACCGGGGGACTGGTCCGCGACCTTCGCGAGGCCCTCCCGCCCGGGGCGGAGCTGACGGGCACCACCCCCCTCTTCGCCGACATCGCCGACCTGCTGGCCGGGCGCCTGTGGGTCGTCATCGCCTTCGTCGTGACCGTGTCGATGCTGCTGCTGGCGATGGTCTTCCGATCTGTCGTCATCCCGGTCAAGGCAGCGGTGATGAACCTGTTGAGCATCGGGGCTGCCTACGGTGTGATGACTGCGGTCTTCCAGTGGGGTTGGGGCACCACCCTGCTCGGGCTCGACCAGCCGATGGCGGTCTCGAGCTGGGTCCCGATCCTCATGTTCGCGATCCTGTTCGGACTGTCGATGGACTACGAGGTCTTCCTGCTCTCCCGCATCCGGGAGGACTGGGCCCGCACCGGCGACCCGCACGGCTCCGTCGTGCGCGGCCTGTCCGCCACGGGTCGGGTGATCAGCTCGGCCGCCGCGATCATGGTCGCCGTCTTCCTGGGCTTCGCCACCGAGGTCGACGTCGTCGTCAAGATGCTCGGCGTCGGCATGGCCGTGGCCATCGCCCTCGACGCCACCGTCGTCCGGATGGTGCTGGTCCCGGCCACCATGTCACTGCTCGGCGACCGGAACTGGTGGGTGCCGCGCTGGCTCGACCGGATCCTGCCCCGGGTGCACGCCGAGGTCACCGACCTCGACCTGGGCCTCGAGCCCCTCCACCCCGCCCACCCCACCGCGGACGAGCACCAGCCCGTCGGCGCCCGCTGAGAGGAACCACCATGACCGACACCACCACCACGACGTGGCCGGAGCAGCTGACCTTCCCGGGACAGGCCGCCACCCACCCCGGGCCGCTGGACATGACGATGATGTACGTGATGCACCACGCCTTCCGGCGCGACCTCACGGCCTTCGCGGCCGCCGCGGGCGCCACCCCGGTCGACGACCGCGCCACCTGGCGGGCCCTGGCCGCCCGCTGGGAGCTGTTCGCGGAGGCCCTGCACCACCACCACAGCGGCGAGGACGCCGGCCTCTGGCCGGCCCTGGTCTCCCGCGCCGACGACGACGCCCTCTCGGTGCTCACCGCCATGGAGTCCGAGCACGGCGAGATCGACCCGGTGCTCGCGGCGTGCACGGCCGGGTTCGCGAGGCTGTCGACCCACGCCGACGACGACACCCGTGCCGGCCTCGAGGTGCGCCTCTGCGGGCTGAAGGAGAGCCTCGGTCGTCACCTGCAGCACGAGGAGACCGAGGCCATCGCGATCATGCAGGAGGTGATGAGTGCCGAGGAGTGGCGGGAGATCGAGGCGACGCACTTCCGGTCGACGATGACCGTGGGGCAGCTGCTCGCCGTGGTGCCGTGGGCCGCCCACGAGGTGCCGGGCCCGTTGCGCCGCCAGGTGTTCGCGAGGAACGGCGCGGCCAACCTCGTCCTGTGGTGGCTCACCCGCGCCGCGTTCGACCGCCGCGAACGGCGTGCCTTCCGCCACCTCGGCTGACCGGGTGACCCTGTCGGCGTGGTGAGGGGCGGTCCTGGTCGAGTGGACGACAGTCGGCTCAGGACCGCCCCGGGAGCACGCAGAACTCGTTGCCGGAGGGGTCGGCGTAGAGCCGCCAGGGCAGCACGCCCCACTGCGGATGCAGCTCGCGGCCGCCGCGCTCGGCGATCCCGGCCGCCACGACGTCGGGGTCATCACCGGGCTCGAGCCGGATGTCGAGGTGGAGCCGGTTCTTCGCCGCCCCCTTGCGCGCCGGCTCGGGGCACAGCTCGAGGAGGGGGCCACGCAACGACGGGTGGCGCAGGGACCGGGGCGCGACACCGGCCACCTCGACCCACCCCGTCAGCCAGGACCAGAACTGCGCGTCCCTGTCCGGGTCGGCGGAGTCCAGCGGTAGTGCGGCGATCGGCCCGGTGTCGGCGTACGCCGCTCGATCCTCCATGACACAGCAGGGATTGCCCTCCGGGTCGGCCAGGACCACCCAGGGCACCTCGCCCTGACCGATGTCGAGACGCCGTGCGCCCAACCCGAGCAACCGGTCGACCTCCTCGCCCTGGCGGGCCCCACCCGCGAGGTCCAGGTGGAGCCGCGGCGGGTCGGCCGGCGGCTCGGGGACGGGCTGGAAGCACAGGTCGAGCACCGGTCCGCCCTCGATGCTGAGCCGCGTCTCGAAGCCCTCAGGGCTGTCGGTCAGCGACTCGGCACCGAGCACCGCTTCCCAGAACCGGCCCAGCCGCTGGGGCTCGACGGCGTCGAAGACGAGGTTCTCCAGGTACATGAAACCCACCGTACGTCCCTCCGGGCGGCGCACCCGGCCGAGGCCTCAGAACGCGAACCGGTCCCGCTGGGAGCGCAGGTGCCGTGCCACCAGCGGGACCTCCCACTCCTCGCAGAGCGCGGCCGCCCGGTCGGCGTGCCCGGCGGCGAGGTCCGTCTCGCCGACGGTCGCCGCCGCCTCGGCCAGGAAGACGTCCACCGGCCCCAGGGCGACGCCCGACCCCGCGCAGCAGGACCGTCCGGCATACGGGGCCAGCCTGGCGTATGCCGCGGCGGCCAGTGCGTGGTCACCCAGGTGCAGCGCGACCTCACCCGCGCTGCACCAGGCGAGCATGGAGAACCAGTCGTCGTGGTCGAGGTCCTGCGGATGGGCCCGGACGTACTCCCGCGCCCGTGACTCCTGCCCCGCGCGGAGCAGGAAGAGGGCGACGATGTGGGTGAGGGGCAGCGGCGACTGGTCCTGCATCTGCACGAGCAGCTCGGCGGTCTCGGCGCCCCGCCCCTGCCAGAGCCGCAGTGACATGAGGGCGCCCAGGGTCGCGTCCTCGGTCTGGTCGAGGGACATCTGCTGGTCCAGGTGCACGATGCGCTCCAGCGTCGACTCGCACTCCTCGAACCGGCCGGCCATCGCCAGCCACGGCAGCTCCAGGCTGTCCACGACGATGAGCCCGTAGGGCAGCCGCAGCCGCTGGGACCAGTCACGACCCACCGCCGCGTGCTCCCACATCTCGCTGGGCAGTCCCAGCTCGCCGGCCACCACGGCGCGCAGGGTCGTCGCCACGACGGAGGCCCGCTCGTTCCCGAGGCGGTGCGCCAGCCCCATCGCCTCCGTGACCAGCTCGCGCCGCTCGGGGGCGGTCCGTTGGCACCAGAGCGCGACGTAGGCCAGCTGGCACGCGTCGAGCAGCAACGCCTCGTCGCCGAGCCGCCGAGCCATGGCCAGCCCCTCGTCGACCAGGGCCCGGCGCTCCTCGAACGTCGAGCCGTAGTAGATCTCCAGGGCCAGGCTCAGCATCGCCCGGCAGCGCAGCGCCCCGTCGTGGCCCGACAGGCCGGCCAACGTGCGCCGCAGCGCCCCGACGACCACCTCGTTGACCATGCCGTGGGGGCCGGACTGCCACAGCGCCCCCACCGCGGTGGCCGTGGCGGCCCGCCCGAGCAGCTCGACGTCGCCGAGCTCGTCGGCGACCGCCACAGCGGCCTCGGCGGTGACGACCAGGCCCTTCCAGTCACCGGACCAGCGCTGGGCGTCGGCCAGGTCCATGAGCACGTCGTAGCGCTCCCGGGGTGTCGCGTCCGGGTCCTGCGGCATCGTCGCGAGCGCCGAGCGCAGCAGGTCCGCGGACTCCTCGTAGGCGTGCAGTCGCCGCGCCACCGCGGCCGCGCCCACCGCGGCGAGCCACGCCCGCGCGGCATAGGCCGGTCCGGCCGCAAGCCAGTGCCGGGCCAGCTCGGTCTCACGCCCGGAAGGCCCGGCCGCGAGCACCTCGGCGACCTTCGCGTGCCCGCGGGCACGCCGCGTCGCCGACGACGTGGCCTCGATGGTGTCGCGGACCAGCGCGTGCCCGAAGAGGTAGCGGTCGATCCCGTCGTCGCGGACCAGGCCGGCGGTCAGCGCGGGGTCGAGGCGGTCGAGCACCTCCTCCTCACCGAGTCCGGACACCGCAGCCAGGGTCGCGAGGTCGAACTGGCGGCCGAGCAGCGCCGCCCACCGCAGCACGACCAGACTCGGGTCGGGCAGCAGCCGCAGCCGTCGGACGAGGACGTCGTGGACGGCCGACGGTGGGTTCGTCTCGGCGACCAGGCCGGACAGGTCCCCGCCCTCCCGGGCCAGCCGGGCGTACTCGACGAGGAAGAACGGGTTGCCGTCGGTGCGGCGGCGCAGTGCGGCGGCCTCGGCCGCGGACGGGGTGGTCTCGCTCACCGCCTCCACGACCCGGGAGGCCTCCGTCGCGGTCAGCCCGTGCAGGTCCAGGCGCACCGCGTGCCTGCGGGCGAAGGTCTCCACGGCGTCGAGGAGGGCATCGGTCGGCTCGGGATGGCTGCGCCAGGTCCCCAGGACGAGCAGCCGCCCGCTCTGCAGGCTCTCGCCGAGCAGTCGCAGCACCCGCAGCGAGGCGACGTCGGCCCAGTGCAGGTCGTCCAGGATGACGAGCAGGGTGCGCTGGGCCGACGCCTCGACGACCTCCCGGGCGATCGCCTCCCACGTGCGGAAGCGGCCCCCACCGTCCTCGTCGGTCGCGCCGGCCGGGTCGGTGGGGAGGTCACGGCCCAGGCCCCGGAGCACCTGCTGCCAGGGCCACAGCGGTGGCGCACCGTCGTCCTGCGAGCAGCGGCCCAGCAGCACCGTGACCCCGCGGGCCAGGGCTCGAGCGGCCAGCTCGGCGGACAGCCGGCTCTTCCCGATCCCCGGCTCGCCGACGAGGGCGGCGAGCGTCGGCACGCCCGACTCGGCCTGCGCCAGTGCGTCGGTGAGCTCGGCGAGCTGCTCGTCGCGCCCGACCAGGGGCCACGGTGGCAGCGTCGGCACGCTCGACTGGATCCGCGACGACGCGGCGGGCGCCCCCTGCGCGGGGTGGCGCGGGCCGGCCGGTTCCCCGGCGGGTGCGCTCGGGACGCCGACCCGCGAGGGCTGCCAGTCCAGCGCCTCGTCCTGGCGCAGCACCGCCGACTGGAGCTCGCGCAGCTCGGGGCCCGGTTCGAGCCCGAGCTCGTCGGCGAGCACCCCGCGCACCTCGCGGAGGGCCTCCAGGGCGTCGGCCTGGCGGCCCGCCCGGGTCAGCGCCAGCGCGCGCAGACCCCACAGCCGCTCACGCAGGGGGTAGGCCCCGGTCAGCGCCTCGAGCTCGGCGGCCACGGTCGCGTGCTGACCCAGCTCCAGGGCCGCGACGGCGCGGACCTCGAGGGCGACCAGCCGCAGCTCCTCGAGCCGGGCCCGTTCGGCCACCGCCGAGGGCGCGTCCTCCAGCTCGAGGAAGGGCAGGCCACGCCACTCGCCCAGCGCCCGGTCGACGTCCTGGACGACCGCGGTCAGCTCCTCCTGCGTCAGGCCCCGGGTCTCGTGCAGCCGGGTCACCTGGCCGAGGCGCCGGTGGGCTCGGCTGACCGCGCGGTCGAAGCGGGCGGTGTCCAGGTCGTCCTCGCCGACGCGCAGGGCATACCCGGGTGCCACGGTGACGAGCACGCTGGACGGGGCCCGGGCCGCCCGGTCGGGCTCCAGGGCCCGGCGCAGCCCGGCCACGTACGCCTGCAGCGTGCCCATCACCCCGGGAGGCGGTGACTCCGGCCAGAGCAGGTCGATGATCGAGTCGACGGAAACGGGTCGACCGTGACCCATGGCGAGCGCCGCGACGAGGGCCCGCTGCTTGCGCGTGCCGAGGTCGACGGGCTGGCCGGCGAGCACGGCCTGGGCGGAGCCGAGGACACCCACTTTCACGTGCTCGAATATAGGTGGGGCATCGCGTGCGGTACACCGTGTTTTCGACGTATGCCGGGTCGGGCCGCCGCGCCCCCGCGACGGCCCGACCCAGCTGTCCTCGACCCCTCAGTCGGTGACCAGCCCGTGCTCCACCAGCCGGGGGATCCGGTGGTTACCGACGAACAGGCCATGGGGGTCCACGGCGGAGCGGATCGCCTTGAGCTGCAGCCAGGTCCGCTCTGGATAGCCCGTCCTGGGATCCACTGCCCCCTCGGCGAAGTTCAGGTAGCTCCGCTCGTTCGACCACGGCGCGAGGGCTGCGGTGAGCCGCCGGGCGTCACGCTCGCCCGCCTCGCCCAGCTCCGGTGATGCCGCGATGGCCACGCCCAACAGCACGAACTGTGCCTCGAGCCTGGCGAGCGCCCCGGCGTCGTCGGCGCTGCGGCCCAGCGCCCCACCGAGCTGGCGGAGCTCGCTGGAGAGCAGCGAGGACGTGGAGCCCGGCCCCACCTCGGCGAGGAACGCGTCCACCGCCTCATCGGGCAGCGCGTCGAGCATGGCCGTGTCCGAGACACCGGGGGTGGGTCCCTCGGGGTCCATGTGCAGCCGGACCAGCGACCGCGCGGGCACGCGGGCGAAGGTGTCGATCTCCGGCGCGAGGGACCGCAGCTCGCCCAGGGCGTCCTGGGCCTGCCCGTCCGAGCCCAGGTGGGCTCCGTCGATGACCACGACCGACCGGCCGCGGAGCATCTCCGGGATGTCCGGCAGCGGCGGCAGGTTGAGCACCCGCAGCGACGTGGTGACCTCGTCCGGGGCCGAGGGTGCCCACCGGGCCCAGGTGCGCAGCACCTGCTCGGCCCGGGTGACGTCCCAGATCAGCATTCCCGCGTAGGCGGTCTCGACGGGGTAGAGCCGGAACTCCAGGGCGGTGACGACCCCGAAGCTGCCGCCTCCGCCGCGCAGCGCCCAGAACAGCTCCGGGTTGCGGTGGGCATCGGCGCGCACGTGCTCACCGTCGGCCGCGACCAGCTCGACGGCCGTGAGGCTGTTGCTGGCCAGTCCCAGCTTCCGCGCGTACCAGCCGATGCCGCCCCCGAGGGAGTAGCCGGCGATGCCGACGTCGGGTGAGCTGCCGTGCAGGGCGGCCAGGCCGTGGTCGCCGGCGGCGTCGGTGGCGTGCATCCACAGGGCGCCACCCTCGACCCGGGCGATGCGACGCACCGGGTCCACGGTGACTCCGGTCATCGCCGAGGTGCGCAGCAGGACGACGTCCTCGAGCCCCTGGGCAACGAGGGGTCCGGCGTTGTGGCCGGTGCTCTGCGGGGCGACCCGCAGGCCGGCTGCGGCGGCCGCACGCACGACCTGTTGCACCTCGCGGACATCGGTCGGGTAGGCGACCGCGGCCGGGCGCTGGTCGACGGCGACGTTCCAGGGCAGCCGAGCGGCGTCGTAGCCGGGGTCCGCGGGCAGGTGAACCGCGCCGTCGCACGCCCCGGGCAGGGACGCCGCACGGGAGGTGGTGGTGAGTTCGATGGTCATGGGGAGTGCTCCTTGTTCCGCGTTGATGTGGTGTGCGGAACACGCTGCTCCCCGGTCCTTGTGGAGGACTTGGGCTCGACTTGGGGTCCTGCTCCGGGGTTCCCCGACCCCGGTGTGGCTAGCCGGTCATGGCCGTCGACGCGGCCGGGGCGGCGGCGCGGTCGCTGGCCGGGCGGCCACGATCGGCAGCCGTGCGCTGCGCCGTGTCGTGGATCGCCGCCGTCAGCAGGTCGACGAGGCGGTCGCAACGGTCGGCCACGCAGGCGACGGCGATGCCCTCCACGGCATACGCCAGGATGTGCGGCGCCGTGAGCCGGCGGAAGGTGCGCTCGCTGACGGTGCCGACCCGCGCGTAGCGCTGCGCCCACGCGTGCGCGTCGGGGGCGGCGGCGTAGGCCTCGCGGCACAGGGCCTCGAGGTCCTCGTGCCGGTCCGGCAACCGCAGGAGCATCCGCTCGCAGGTGACCAGCCCGACGGCCATGACGTTCTGTCGGGTGGCGGGCGCGACCGGCAGGGCGGCCGCCCCGGCGCGGATGGCGATGGCCAGGTCGAGCTCGAGCGCCGTGCCGGTGAGGCCCACGACGTCGGGGATCAGGCCCGCGATGCGCGGTCGGGCCTCGTCGGGCAGCGAGTCGTTGACCAGGCGGGCGAGGGAGGCCAGCAGCGGATGGGTGCACGACGGGTGGTCGCTCCACCGCTCACCGGCCAGGTAGGAGGCCATCTCCATGAAGCACGCACCCTTGCGGGGGTTGCGATGCTTCCCAGCGGACAGCACGGGGACGAGCTCCGGGACGGACACGGCACGCGACATGACGACTCCTGCGCGGGCCGGGGCACACCCCACGGCCCATCCACCACTATGCGCCCCGTCGCCAGCGGGCGCCACCCCTGTGCCGGGGTGGCGCCCGGGCGGATCCACCGCACCCTGTCGAGGGTGAACACCGGCAAACGATGGTTCGAGGCACCACCGCCTACGCCTGTTGGTGGAGGACCCCTCCCACGGCTGGGCGATCCCCGAAGGGGGACGACGACCCACGATGGGAGTGCGCCAGGGGACCTCGCAAGGGGTCGTCCGGGACTGCAGCCACCTCTCCACCCGAAGGATCCGTCATGACGGTCATCGCGCGTCTCTACGACAACGCCTGGTACGTCACCCACGCCTCGCCCACGGCCCGCGAACAGCTCGCCGCGGACGTCACCCGGTTGTGGATGGCCCGCGAGACCGCGGTCGAGGACGCCACCCGGGCCAGGTCGGTCTCGACGGTGGCACCGGGGCGCTCGGCCCTGGCCCTGTCCATGGGCAACGTCGCCCAGGCGGAGTACGAGCGGGCCAAGTCGCGGCTCGCCGAGGCCGCCCGCTGCACCGACATCGTCAACGGCCACGCCTTCGAGGTGCACCGCGAGACCTCGCCGGGCGGCGCCATGACGGTCGAGCTCTCGTCCTGCACGCTGCTGCGCCGGGTGACCCTCAGCGTCTCCGAACGGCACGCGATGTGGGTGGGCGACTTCACCGACCCGCACTCGCCCCACGTCAAGGCCTTCCGCACCTCCCTGTGCACCGACCCCTGGGACGCCTTCCACCGCGCCTGCGAGTGGATCACCACCGGTCGCCTCTGACCGCTGCGCGCCCGCAGGTATCACCGCGGGCGGTGCGGGCCTCCTCCTGGTAACCGACCCAGGAGGCCGTCATGACTGATGCCAGCGACCCGGCATACCTCTTCGTGCTCACCGAGCCGTCCCTCGAGAGGCGGCACGCCCTGTCGACGCAGCTGCGCGAGCTGGGAGCAGTGGTCGTCGCGGAGTACGGCGACGGTGCCGTCGAGGCCCTCGCCAGCCCGCAACACCTCGAGGCGGTCCGCGGGGGCGGAGGCGGCGTCGTGGCGTTGCGGGGCGCGATGTCGCGCGAACACCTCGACCGCCTCCCGGCCGAGACCCGGATGGTGGTCGAGTGGTGGAACCGCCGCTTCACCCCCGCCGCCAGGCGGGCCCGGCTGGACCGCTCCGAGGAAGGGAGGTCGTGGGGGTCCGAGGACCGTGACCCGCCCCTCCCGCACTCCGCCATCGACCCCGAGGCCTTCCTGGACCTCCTGCACCGGATGGAGCAGGAGCGCGACGTGCGGCTCGTGGTGCCGGATGCGGACAGCGAGGGGAAGACCCCGCCGGCACCCATGTCGGCCAAGGAGTTCACCCTCTTCGAGCGACGGCTCGCCAAGCGCTACCAGAGCGACACGCTCGGCTACCACCTCGCCCGCCTCGGCGCCCGCCTCGGCCCGCAGTACACCAAGCTCCTCATGGACCTGCCGGACTGGCTGCTCGAGCTGGTCTGGGAGCTGACCCACCCCGAGGACGGCTGCTGGAAGATGACCGGCGAGATGTCCGTGGGCCTGGTGTTCGTCGAGTCCTCGCGGCGTGGGGGCCCCACCTTCAGCACGGCCGAGCGAGCCGACATCTGCGCCGAGATCTTCGACGGCCTCAACTGGCTGGCCGCCTCGCACCCGGCCCACGACCTGCGCTGGGTCTACGACTTCCACTTCACCCGGATCGACGTGGCCGACGGTACGGACGCCTCTGACGAGGCCTACTGGCGCGACCCGGCGATGGAGCAGGTCACCTACCACGGCACCACCTACGCGGGGACCTGGTCGGGCGTCGGCGACTACCGCGAGGACATGCGCGCCCGCAACCGCTCCGAGCACGGCATCGTCGTCTTCGTCACGCCCTACGGCAACAGCTGGCACGCGTATGCCGGTGGCGGCCGCGTCACCCTGGCCCGCCGCAACAACTGGGGCGGCTGGGGGCGCGGCACCATCGATGCGATCGCCGCGCACGAGATGTCGCACCTGTTCGGGTCAGCGGACGAGTACACCGGCAGCGGGACCCCGTGCAGCACCTGCGGGTCGCTGCACGGCTGTGACAACGTGCCCAACGGGAACTGCGGTGCGTGCGCGCACCCCCAGGAGCCCTGCGTGATGGACCGCAACTCACACCGGTTGTGCAGCTGGACCCGGGGCCAGATCGGGTGGTCGCACCTGTTCGTCGAGCTGCGCACGGCGGACGAGTCGTGGGCCGGTACCGACGACGACGTGTGGCTCGACATCGGCGGGCACTCCTTCGTGCTCGACAACACCGACATCGACGACCGCGAGCGTGCCAACGTCCAGGGGTATGCCGTGTGGGCGCCCTGGCTGACCCGCGAGGACATCAAGCGGATCATGATCCGCAAGAGCTCGGACGGCTTCGCGGGCGGCTGGAAGCTCGCGCGGGTGCGGGTGTGGTTCCACGGCGTGCTCATCTGCGACCAGAGCCCGAACCAGTGGCTCGAGGACGACCACCTCACCTGGACCGGGTGCGTCTTCGACCGCGACTGGATCGGGGCGCTGCGCATCAAGGTCAGCACGGCGGACGTGGCGTGGGCCGGCACCGACGACGACGTGTCGATCACCCTCGCCGGTCGCACCTGGAACCTCGACAACGCCTGGCACGATGACTTCGAGCGGGGCCACACCGACACCTTCGACCTCGACCCGGGCACGGACCTGCGCCGCTCGTCCATCTCCTCGGTGCGGATCCACAAGTCGCCGGACGGGATCGCCGGCGGGTGGAAGCTCAAGGGGGTGCAGGTCATCGCCGACGGCTCGACGATCTACTCCAACCAGGGCATCAACCGCTGGCTCGAGGACAGCTCACGCACCTGGGTCGGGACGGTCTGATCCCCGCACCCGGTCGCGTGGGCCTCAGGCCAGGGTGAGGAAGAGCTTCTCCATGGTGGCCTGGTCCTCGGAGCTGATCCCGTCGGGCGAGGTCAGGCACTCGCGCAGGCCCGAGGAGACGATGGCGAAACCGGCCCGGTCCAGGGCACGGTTGACCGCTGCGAGCTGGGTCACGACGTCCTTGCAGTCGCGCCCCTCCTCGATGAGCCGGATGACGCCGCCGATCTGGCCCTGCGCGCGGCGCAGGCGGTTGATGACGGGAGTCATGTCGTCGTCGTTGAGCGTGACCATGGGATGTCCTTCGGGTGGTCGGAGGGTCAGGTGGTGAGCGAGTCGAGGGCCGCCGTCAGGCGGGTGCTGGCGTCGGAGGCGACGTCGGCGAGGGCGTCGTTCCCCGTCAGGGTGACCATGACGCCGGGGTCCAACGCCTCGACGAGGGTACGGCCGTCGTCGAGGGCGCGGACCACCACGTTGCACGGCAGCAGGAGCCCGACCGAGGGCTCGGCCTGCACCGCGGCATGCGCCAGGGGTGGGCGGCACGCCCCGAGGATGACCTGCGGCGCGATGTCGGCGTCGATCTTGGCCTTCAGGGTGGCCGCGAGGTCGATCTCGGTCAGCACCCCGAAGCCCTGGTCGGCCAGGGCGGCACGGGTGGCTTCGAGGGTCTGGTCGAACGGCTGGTCAACGGTGGTGCTCAGGGCGTAGCCCATGCAGGGTCTCCTCGGTGCGGGTCGGTGTGCGGTGGGGTCGGTCCGGTCAGGGTCAGGCCGTGGCGGACTGCTGCTGCTCCGCGAGCTGGGTGCGGATGTCGTCCATGTCGAGGGCGCGCACGCCCTCGATGACCTGCTCCAGGCCGGCAGCGGGGAGGGCGCCGGGCTGGCTGAAGACGAGGACGCCGTCGCGGAAGGCCATCAGGGTCGGGATCGAGGTGATCTGCGCCGCGCCGGCGAGCGCCTGCTCGGCCTCGGTGTCGACCTTGCCGAAGACGATGTCGGCGTGCTTCTCGGACGCGGCCTCGTAGACCGGGGCGAACATCCGGCACGGGCCGCACCAGGAGGCCCAGAAGTCGACCAGGACGATGCCGTTGTCGGTGACGGTGGACTCGAAGTTCTGTCCGGTGAGGGTCTGCGTGCTCATGCTTGTCTCCTTGGCTGCTGCTGCTCGTGATGTTATACCTACTGGGGTATGCAGCGCACAGGGCACGCGCTTCATTCCCGATGGTGCAAGCATACCCCGTGGGGTATGTCACCGTGACCCGCCCCGACTTGACGGGAATGCCCCCCGGGGCGCTACGGTTGAGCCAGTCGGATACCCCAGAGGGTATCAACCACGACCTAGGAGAGTCCCGAACATGGCTGACGCCACCCTCGACCAGTTCGCCGCGGCGCACGCCGACGGCGCGACCGTCATCGATGTCCGCGAGCCCGGCGAGTACGTGGCGGGCCACGTGCCCGGTGCCGTCCTGATGCCGATGGGGCAGCTGCCCTCCCGCACCCACGAGCTGGACCAGACGCGACCGGTCTACGTCATCTGCGCCACGGGCAACCGCAGCGGCGCGATGGCCGCCTACCTGGGCCGGGCCGGCTTCGACGCACGGAACGTCGCCGGCGGCACCAGCGCCTGGGTCGCCGCGGGACGGCCGGTCGTCACCGGCGCCCGTCCCGACGCCACGGCAGCGACCTCTTCGCCGGCTGCCGCTCCGGTCATCATCCCGATCGAGACGCCGACGCTGGGCGACCGCTCCTACCTGGCCCACGACGGCCGGTTCGCGGTGGTCATCGACCCGCAGCGCGACATCGACCGGGTCCTGGACCTGGCCACGGCGGAGGGTGTGCGCATCCTGCACGTCTTCGAGACCCACATCCACAACGACTACGTCACCGGGGGCCTGGCCCTGGCCAGCGCCACCGGTGCGGCCTACCACGTCAACGCCGACGACGAGGTCTCCTACGAGCGCACCCCGATCAGCGACGGCGACGTCGTCGAGCTCCCGCCCACGATGCGGGTCCGGGCCATCGCGACCCCCGGGCACACCTACACCCACCTGTCCTACGCCCTGGAGTTCGCGACGGGCACGGCCGGGGAGTACGAGGCGGTCGGGGTCTTCACCGGCGGCTCCCTGCTCTTCGGTGCGACCGGGCGCCCCGACCTGCTCGGCCAGGACCACACCCACGACCTGGTCCACCACCAGTTCGCCTCGGCCCACCGGCTGGCCGACGAGCTCCCGGAGGCGGCCCACGTGCTGCCCACCCACGGCTTCGGCAGCTTCTGCTCGGCGGGGTCGACGGGCGACGCCACGGCCTCGACGATCGGCGCCGAGAAGCGCGCCAACCCCGCCCTGACCCAGGACGAGGAGCGCTGGGTGGCCGACACCCTCGCCGGCCTGGACGCCTACCCCGCCTACTACGCGCACATGGGCCCGGCCAACAGCGCCGGCCCCGGTGCACCGGACCTGTCCGCGCCCGAGACCGCCGACAAGGACACCCTCGCCGCGCGCATCGCCGCTGGCGAGTGGGTCGTCGACCTGCGCACCCGCACCGCGTTCGCGGCCGGGCACGTCACGGGGACCCTCAACTTCGGCCTCGACGGCCAGTTCTCGACCTACCTCGGCTGGCTCATCCCCTGGGGTACCCCGCTGACCCTGCTCGGCGACTCGCCGGAGCAGGTCGCCGAGGCCCAGCGGGAGCTGGTCCGCATCGGCATCGACCGGCTCGAGGGCGCCGCGACCGGCACCCCCGAGGACTGGACCGACACGACCCCGGGCCGCTTCGAGCGCGCCCTGTTCGCCGACCTGGCCCAGGTGCGCCACCACCGCGAGGTGGTCGTCCTCGACGTGCGTCGGAACTCCGAGTTCGCCGAGAGCCACATCGACGGTGCGGTCGGCATCCCCCTGCACGACCTGCTCGGCCGGCTCGACGACGTCCCGGCCGGCGAGGTGTGGGTGCACTGCGCCGGTGGCTACCGTGCCTCCATCGCTGCCTCCGTCCTCGCCGCCCGCGGCATCCACGTCGTCGCCGTCGACGACAACTACGACGAGGCGGCAGCCACCGCAGGCCTGCCCATCGCCGTCGCCGCCTGAACCCGATCCACCCACCCCACCCGCCACACCCTCAGGAGAAGAACAACCATGTGCCGTCCCGCCACCTGCAAGACCTGCCGCAAGACCACCTGGGCCGGCTGCGGCCAGCACGTCGACCAGGTGATGGCCGGCGTCCCGCGCGCCGACCGCTGCCCCGGGCACGCCAAGGACCCGTCCGCCACCGGCGGCTCGTTCCTCGGGCGCCTGCTCGGCCGCAGCTGACCCCGGCGCCGGAGCTCCGTGTCACCACTGGCGATCCCGCTCGGGCTGCTCATCGGCCTCTCCCTCGGCGCCCTCGGCGGCGGGGGGTCCATCCTCACCGTCCCGGCGCTGGTCTACGCCCTGGGACAGGAGCCCCGCACGGCCACGACGAGCTCACTGCTCATCGTGGGGGCCACCGCGCTGATCGCACTCGTCCCGCACGCCCGTGCGGGGCGGGTGCGATTCGGGCAGGGCCTGCTGTTCGGTGCCCTGGGCACCGCCGGCTCGCTGGCGGGGTCCGCGCTGTCGACGCACGTCTCCCCACCCGTCCTGCTGACCGCCTTCGCCGCGCTCATGGTGCTCGTCGCCACGCTGATGCTCAGGCGCACGGGACGGTCAGCGGGCGCCAGCGGTGACGGGTCTGCCGTCGGCGACCCGACCCTCGAACCCATGCTCAGCCTGCGCCCCCTGCGCTGTGCCTGCCCCCGGGTGGCCAAGGTCGTCGTGACCGCCACCGTGGTCGGCCTGCTCACCGGGTTCTTCGGCGTGGGTGGCGGGTTCGCGCTCGTGCCTGCGCTGGTGCTGGCGCTCGGCTTCCCCATGGCCACCGCCGTGGGAACCTCGCTGCTCGTCATCGCGATCAACAGCGCGACGGCCCTGTCCGCGCGGATCGGCACCGCTGGTGGCGAGCTCGACTGGCGCCTCATCGGCGTCTTCACCGCAGCCGCCGTCGTCGGCAGCCTCGTGGGTGGTCGGGTCGCCTCGCGGGCCAACCCGCGCCAGCTCACGCGGGCCTTCGCCGTGCTCCTGCTCGCCGTGGCCGTCTACACCGCGGTCCGCAGCATCCCGGCCCTGTTCTAGGCGACTGCGCCTGCGCCTGCGCTCGCCGCCTCCCTGGTCCTGAGCGAGCACACGGTGCAACGCCACGTCGCCAACATCCTCACCAAGCTCGACCAGACCTCGCGCACCGGTGCGGCCTCCTACGCCATCCGGGCCGGACTGATCTGAGCATCGCCACCGATGCCGGGGCCGGCGCGCGAGCGGTGGGCGCGACGCGAGATGCGGAACGGCCCCCGCCGGTGGTCACCGTGCTGGGGGCCGTTCTGACCTGTCTGCGTGCGCGAGGGGGGATTTGAACCCCCACGCCCTTTCGGACACTGGCACCTGAAGCCAGCGCGTCTGCCGTTCCGCCACTCGCGCGCGGTGAACAGTGTGCTGTATCCGGCCCCGGAACTCCAAACCAGCACAGATGGGCACCGCGCGACACGCCCACCCCTGCGTGGGGGCACTGGCGAACCCCCCGTGGCCAACGGGTGCCAAACCACGCCCGTGGCGTCGCCGTGGGGCCCTCGGACCCCCTCCTCGGCACGGCGCTGCGGCGGTGCGTGCCGGACTCGCCCAACCCATCCGGTTACGATCAAGGGCCAGTTCTTGTTAGGAGGCCGAGCGGTGGGTCTGTTCGACCGGGTCGAGCAACGCCTTGAGCGTGCCGTCAACGGTGCCTTCGCGCGCGCCTTCAAGTCCGAGGTGCAGCCGGTGGAGATCGCCTCCGCGATCCGCCGGGCCATGGACGACCGCGCGGCGATCCTCGGCCAGGGGCGCACCATCGTGCCCAACCTGTTCACCGTGGAGCTGTCCGACACCGACTACGACCGGCTCGGCGGCTACGACGAGGAGCTCGAGAACGAGCTGATCGCCGCCGCCCAGGAGCACGCCGAGTCCCAGCGCTACCAGCCCGGGGGTCCGCTCCAGGTGAACTTCGCGAGCGCCAACGACCTCGAGACGGGCGTCTTCCGGCTGCGCACCTCCACCGCGAAGCGCCCGGGCAGCGCTCCCGCCCGCTCGGGGAGTGGGTATGCCGCGGTGCCGGCACCGACCCCCGCTGCTGCCCCCGCTCCGGCGCCCGCCCCGAGGCCTGACGACGACGGGCTCGAAGCCACCCAGCGCCAGGCCCCCGTGCCGCCGACGCCGCGGCGGGTCAACCCGGCCGACCGCCCGTGGCTCGACGTCGACGGCGAGCGCTACCCGCTCATGGGTGCCATCACCGTCCTGGGCCGCGACGACTCCGCCGACATCATCCTCGACGACCCCGGCATCTCCCGTCGGCACAGCGAGATCCGGGTGACCCACGACGGACCGCACCTCGTGGCGAGCATCCGCGACCTGGGGTCGACCAACGGCACATTCGTCGACAGCGAGCGCATCACCAGCCAGCGCCTGTCCGACGGCGACCGGATCACCGTGGGGCGCACCTCTGTCGTCTACCGCGCCGGACGGCGGTGACCGCCGGGCATGAGTGAGCTCACCCTGACGATCATCCGGCTCGGCCTGCTCGTCCTCCTCTGGATCTTCGTCTTCAGCGTCGTCGGCGTGCTCCGCGGCGACATCTACGGCACCCGCATCGTCAGCCGCACCGCGAAGAAGGCGCCTGACCGCAGGTCGGCACCACGACCCACGGTCGCGCCCTCCCCGGAGCCCAGTGCTCCGCGTGCACCGCGCCGCGGATCCGGGGGCGGCGCTCCCCGCAACCTCGTGGTCACCCAGGGACCCCTGACGGGGACCACGCTGCCCCTGCGCGAGTCCGGCACGATCATCGGGCGCAACCCCGAGTGCGCGCTGGTCCTGGACGACGACTTCGCCAGCGGCAGGCACGCCCGCATCTACCAGCAGGACGGTGCGTGGTTCGTGGAGGACGTGGGGTCCACCAACGGGACCTTCCTCGGCTCCGAGCGCCTGACGACCCCGACCCGGGTCGAGGCGGGCAGCAGCCTGCGCATCGGCAAGACCGTCATCGAGCTGCGGCGTTAGGTAGCGACCACGATGCCCTTCGCGTTCAACTACGCTGCCCGCTCCGACGTCGGCATGGTCCGCTCGGCCAACCAGGACTCCGGCTATGCCGGCTCACGGCTGCTCGCCATGGCCGACGGCATGGGCGGCCACGCCGGCGGCGACATCGCCTCGTCCACGGTGATCGCGGCCCTGGTCGACCTCGACGGTGAGGCGCTGGGCAGCGCGGAGGCCAGCAAGGCCCTGCTGCAGCGGATCACCTCCGCCAACGAGGAGCTCGCCTCGATGGCCAAGGCCGACCCCAGCCTCCAGGGCATGGGCACCACGCTCATCGCCATCCTGCGCTCGCAGAACAAGCTGGTGCTGGCCCACATCGGCGACTCCCGCGCCTACCTCGCCCGTGATGGTCAGCTCACCCAGATCACCAAGGACCACTCCTTCGTCCAGAGCCTCGTCGACGAGGGTCGGATCACCGAGGAGGAGGCCATCGGCCACCCCCAGCGCTCCCTCGTCACGCGGGTGCTCACCGGCCAGCAGGACGACGAGCCCGACATCGCGGTGCGCGAGGCACGCATCGGTGACCGCTACCTGATCGCGTCCGACGGGCTCACCGACTACGTCGCCGCCGACACCATCACCGAGGTCGTGACGGCCGGCGACCCGCCCGGCCACACAGCCGACCGGCTGGTCGAGCTCGCCCTCAGGGCCGGGGCCCCCGACAACGTCACCATCGTCCTGGGTGACGTCGTGGACATCACCAAGGGTGCGACGACCCCCGCGCAGCCCGAGGTCGTCGGGGCCGCCTCGGCCCGCACCAAGAACACCCGCGCCATCGCGGTCACCCCCGCCAGCAAGGCGGCGGCACTGTCCCGCGAAGCCTCGGGGGAGGACGACCTCGACGAGGTCACCCTCGCTGACGAGGGGCCGTCGTCGGGGGTCGGGCGGTGGCTGCGGCGCGGCGCCCTGCTCGCGCTGGTCCTGATCGTCGTCGGTGGTGGCTCGTATGCCGCCTGGGACTGGTCGCAGAGCCAGTACTTCGTGGGGGTCCACAACGGCAATGTCGCTGTGTACCAGGGCGTTTCGCAGGACGTGGGGCCCGTCAAGCTCTCCCACGTCGAGTCCGAGTCGGACATCGCCGTCGCCGACCTGCCCGACTTCTACCGCGCCAAGGTGGAGGCCACCGTCTCCAAGGAGTCGCTGCGCGACGCCGAGGCCCTCGTCGAGCAGCTGCGCGGTGAGGCCGCCCGCTGCGCCGTGCGGAAGGCGACCGGGGGCACCTGCGCCGCCACCGGGGCGACGACGCCGATCCCCTCCACCACCTCCCTGACCACCGCGTCGACGACCGGCACGCCCTCGTCGACGACCACCACGGCACCATGACGACGGTCTCCAGCTTCGCCCCCCGCACCCGCCGCAACGTCGAGCTGGCGCTGCTCCTGCTCGCGGTCGCGACCGTCGTGCTCGCCTACGTCAACGTCGGCCTGTCGGTGTCCGGTGAGTTCCCCCCGGGGCTCATCACCCACGGCAGCGGCCTGCTGGCGATCTCGCTCGCCTTCCACCTGCTGCTGCGGTGGAAGGCGTCCTACGCCGATCCGCTGCTGCTGCCGATCGTCACGCTGCTCAACGGTCTCGGCCTGGTGATGATCCACCGCCTCGACGTCGCCGAGGGCCGCACCATCTCCGAGGGCCTCGCCCTGCGCCAGCTCACCTGGAGCGCCCTCGCGGTGGTCATCGCCGCCGTCGTGCTCGTCGTGCTGCGCGACCACCGCACGCTGCGTCGCTACACCTTCACCGCGGCCGTCGCGGGTTTCGGCCTGCTGATCCTCCCGCTGGTCCCGGGCATCGGCCGCACCGTCAACGGCTCGCGCATCTGGATCGGACTGGGGCCGTTCACCTTCCAGCCCGGCGAGGTGGCCAAGATCGTGCTCGCGGTGTTCTTCGCGGGCTACCTCGTTCAGACCCGTGACGCCCTGTCGCTCGCCGGGCGCAAGATCCTCGGCCTGACCCTGCCCCGGGCCCGCGACCTCGGCCCCATCATCGTGGCCTGGATCGCCAGCCTCCTCGTGCTCGTCTTCGAGAAGGACCTCGGGTCGTCGCTTCTCCTCTTCGGGCTGTTCGTCTGCATGCTCTACGTCGCCACCGAGCGGATCTCGTGGATCGCGATCGGCATGGCCATGTTCTGCGGTGGCGCCTACCTCGCCTTCCTGCTCTTCACCCACGTCCAGAGCAGGGTCCACCTCTGGCTCGACCCGTTCGCCCCCGACCAGTCCGACCAGCTCGCCAAGGGCCTGATGGGCATGGCTGCGGGCGGGCTCCTCGGCACCGGCCTCGGTCGCGGCCGACCCGACCTGACCTACTTCGCGGAGTCCGACTTCATCGTCCCCAGCTTCGGCGAGGAGATCGGTCTCATCGGCCTGTTCGCCCTACTCATGCTCTACGTCCTGCTCGTCGAGCGGGGCCTGCGCACGGCCCTCGGGGTGCGCGACGGCTTCGGCAAGCTGCTGGCCGTAGGGCTTTCCTTCTCGGTCGCGCTGCAGTGCTTCGTCGTGGTGGGTGGGGTCACCCGGGTCATCCCGCTCACCGGCCTGACGATGCCGTTCCTCTCCTACGGAGGGTCGTCCCTGCTGGCCAACTGGTCGCTCGTCGCCCTCCTGCTGCGGATCAGCGACCAGGCCCGGCGTCCGGTGACGGTCGTCCCCCAGGACGGCTCAGCTACCGGCGAGGCCAAGACCGAGGTCGTGGCGATCCGATGAACTCTCCGATCCGCCGGATGTCGACGGTCGTGGCGCTGCTGTTCACCGCGCTGCTCATCTCCTCGACCTTCATCCAGTTCGTCCAGGCCAAGAGCCTGCAGGAGCGCCCCGACAACCGGCGCACGCTGCTGGCCAACTACGCCCGCGAACGCGGCCAGCTCCTCGTGGGCGGCACCCCCGTGGCCAAGTCCGTCCCCACCAAGGACGAGCTGAAGTGGTTGCGCACCTATCCCCAGGGAAAGCTCTACTCCCACGTCACCGGCTTCTACTCGTTCACCTACGGTGCCGGCGGCGGCATCGAGGGGGCCGAGAACAGCCTGCTCTCGGGCTCCTCGGACAAGCTCTTCTACCGCCGCGTCACCGACATCCTCACCGGCAAGGACCAGACCGGGGCGAGCCTCGAGCTGACCATCAACCCCGCAGCCCAGGAGGCGGCCGACAAGGCCCTCGGCAGCCAGCGGGGCGCAGTCGTCGCGCTCGACCCCAAGACCGGCGAGATCCTCGCCCTGGTCAGCCACCCGAACTACGACCCCTCGCTGCTCAGCAGCCACGACAGCACCAAGGTCGCGGCAGCGTGGAAGAAGCTCAACGCCGACCCCGCCAGGCCGATGGTCGACCGGGCCATCGCCGGCAACCTCTACCCGCCGGGCTCGACGTTCAAGGTGGTCACCTCCGCCGCGGCGCTGGAGTCCGGCAACTACACCGAGGAGAGCCTGATCCCCGGCCCCGCCGTGCTCGACCTTCCGCTCACCACCGCGACGCTGCCCAACGACGACCGGCAGCCGTGCGGACCCAACGACAAGACGACCCTCAAGCACGCCCTCCAGATCTCCTGCAACACCGCCTACGGCTGGTTGGGCATGGAGCTCGGCGCCGACGCCCTGCGGTCGCAGGCCGCCAAGTTCGGCATCGGCGACAAGCTGAAGATCCCCATGACGGTCACGCCGAGCAGCGTGCCCGCGGAGCTCAACAAGCCCCAGCTCGCGCAGTCGGCCATCGGCCAGTACGACGTGCGCGTGACGCCGCTGCAGATGGCCATGATCGCCGCAGCGATCGGGAACAACGGCGTCGTCATGCAGCCCCACCTCGTCAAGAAGGTCACCTCCTCCGACCTCGAGGTCATCGACGAACCCCCGCCCGAGCAGCTGTCCCAGGCGGTGTCCGGTGACACCGCAGGAGCGCTGACCCGGATGATGGAGGCCGTCGTCCAGGGCGGCACCGGCACCGCCGCCCAGATCCCCGGCACCAGCGTGGCCGGCAAGACGGGCACGGCCCAGCACGCGGTCGGCGAGGCTCCGCACGCGTGGTTCATCTCGTTCGCGCCGGCCGAGGACGCCAAGGTCGCGGTGGCCGTCATCGTCGAGGACGGCGGCAACGCCGGCAACGAGGCAGTAGGTGGCCGCGTGGCCGCCCCGATCGCCAAGGCCGTCATGGAAGCGGTGCTCGGATCATGACCCCGACCCACCACGACCCCCATGGCGACCGCTCCGAGGGGGAGAGGCAGAAGTGAAGACACCACACCTGTTGGGGGGCCGCTACGAGGTCGCCGAGCTCATCGGCCGTGGAGGGATGGCCGAGGTCCACCTCGGCCACGACACCCGCCTCTCGAGGCCGGTCGCGATCAAGATGCTGCGCTCGGACCTCGCCCGCGACTCCTCGTTCCTCGCGCGTTTCCGGCGCGAGGCCCAGTCCGCCGCCGGGCTCAACCACGCCTCGATCGTCGCCGTCTACGACTCGGGTGAGGACCACTTCACCGAGACCAACGGCTCGGCGGTGACGGTGCCCTACATCGTGATGGAGTACGTCGACGGGCGGACCCTGCGCGAGCTGCTCAACGAGCGGTCACCGCTCGACCCGCACGAGGCCGCCCGGATCACCGAGGGCGTCCTGGACGCCCTGGCCTACAGCCACCGCATGGGCATCGTGCACCGCGACATCAAGCCGGCCAACGTCATGATCGGCGCGCACGGCGACATCAAGGTGATGGACTTCGGCATCGCCCGTGCGATCGCCGACGCCAACGCCACGATGACCCAGACCCAGGCCGTCATCGGCACGGCGCAGTACCTCTCGCCCGAGCAAGCCCAGGGGCACCACGTCGACGCGCGGTCCGACCTCTACTCGACCGGCTGCCTGCTCTTCGAGCTGCTCACGGGACGGCCGCCGTTCCAGGCGGACTCGCCCGTCGCCATCGCCTACCAGCACGTGGGCCAGGCGCCGCCCCGGCCGTCGTCGATGAGCCCGGACATCTCCGGCGACCTCGACGCCGTGGTCCTGCACGCCCTGACCAAGGACCGCGAGGCGCGCTACCAGGACGCGACGGCCTTCCGGGCCGACCTCCAGGCCGCCCGGCTCGGTCGACCGATCAGTGACGCCGCCCGCGGCACTGCCGGTTCGGCCGGTGAGGCCACCGTCGCCCTCGGGGCGGTCGCCGCCGCCGCCGGCGCCACCACCGTGCTGCCCACCGGCGGCGGGTATGCCGGGCAGGAGCCCCCGGAGCCGCCCGACCACGGCAACACCGCGAGCCTCCCGGCGATCGGTCACGACCCCGACGAGGAGCCGGGCAAGCGACGTGGCCTGGCCTACGCGCTGCTCGTGCTCGCGGTGGTGGGCGCCATCGTGCTCCTGGTCCTGGCCGGCAAGGGTCTGCTCGACCGGCCCGGCACAGGCACGGCGACCGTTGCGGTGCCGTCGGTGGTGGACCTGCCCGTCGAGACGGCCGAGGCGAAGCTCCGGTCCCTCGGGCTGGTCCCCGACTCCACCCAGGTGGCGAGCCCCAAGGAGGTCGGTCACGTCGTCGACCAGAACCCGGGCCCGGACGAGATGGTCGCCCGGGGCACCAAGATCGCCCTCAGTGTCTCGGCCGGACCGGACACGGTCGACATCCCCGACCTCAAGGGTTTCAGCAAGGACGAGGCCACGGCCGCCCTGTCCAACCTCAACCTCAAGGTCGGCACGACCAAGGAGGTCGACGACACCGGGCTCGACAAGGGCAAGGTCGCCACGACCGACCCGGGTGCCGGCGAGAGCGTGGCCGTCGGCAGCACCGTCGACCTCAACATCTCCTCCGGACTGGTCACGGTGCCCGACGTCGTCGGCAAGTCCCGCAGCGACGCGGCCCAGCAGCTCAGCGACCTCGGCTTCGGGATCAAGACGGTCTACGTGGAGAGCACCGAGACCGAGGACACCGTCCTGAAGCAGAGCGCCAAGAAGGACTCCAAGCTCGAGGACGGGTCGCAGATCACCCTCACCGTGGCCCAGGCCCCGGCCCCGACACCGACGACCACGACGCCCACGACCCCGCCGCCGACGACAGCGACGACCCCGCCGACGACGACCACGACCACCACGGCCCCACCGGGGTGAGCCGACCGGAGGGGCGGGTCGTCGCCGAGGGCCTCAGGGAGCTGCGACGGCCCGGGCGACGCCCTCGGCGTCGTGGACCAGCGGGCTGAGGCCGACCGAGCGCTCGACGGCGTCGGGCAGGCCGCAGACCTCGAGCCAGTTGGCCAGGATCCGGTGACCACCGTGGGTCAGGACGCTCTCGGGGTGGAACTGCACCCCGTGCAGGGGGAGCGTGCGGTGACGCACCGCCATGATGATCCCCGACGCGGTGTGGCCGGTGGCGACCAGCTCGTCCGGCAGCGTCGGCGGGTCGATGGTCAGCGAGTGGTAGCGCGTGGCGGTGAAGGGGGTGGGCAGCCCGGCCAGCACGCCGGTGTCGTCATGGCTGACCTGGGAGGTCTTGCCGTGCAGCAGCTCCGGAGCGCGCCCGACGGTGGCCCCGAACGCCACGCCGAGCGCCTGGTGCCCGAGGCACACCCCCAGCATCGGCTGGGACCGCTGTGCGCAGGCCTCGATCATCTCCAGCGACACCCCCGCACCCTCGGGCGTCCCGGGACCCGGCGAGACGAGCACGCCGTCGAACTCGGCTGCCTCGGCAGGGCCGACGGCATCGTTGCGCACCACCGTGCAGTCGGCCCCGAGCTGCTGGAGGTAGCCGACGATGGTGAACACGAAGCTGTCGTAGTTGTCGACGACGAGGATGCTGGTCATGCGGGCGCTCCGAACTGGATGAGGAGCGACGCGGCGGCGCTCGGGTCGACGGTGTTGTCGTTGAACGGCATGAGCGGGGCGATCCGCGGGAAGAGCCACACGAAGCAGACGGCGACCACCGCCGCCACGAGGAGCGCGACGAGCAGCACGCGCACGACGAGCGGTCCCGGCAGGGCACGCCAGATCGCGGAGTAGATCACGGGTCAGGCCCCCTTGGGCGGGGTGAGGGTGCCGGCGGGGAGTCCCTCGGCGCGCGGATAGGTCCGGACCAGCTCGGCGAAGACGACGTAGCGCTGGGCCGCGCTGTACTTGGGGTGGCAGGCGGTCATGGTCAGCCAGTGGCCCGCGGGCATGGCCCCGGGCTCCTCGGGCACCGGCGCGATGACGTCCACGTCGGTGGGCGCCACGATGACGTGCCGCTTCACGGCATACACGCTGTATGCCGTCCTGGTCTCCACGACGACCACGTCACCGGCGCGCAGGGTGTCGATGTCGTGGAAGGGGCGACCGTAGGTGGTCCGGTGGCCGGCCACGGCGAAGTTGCCGACCGCGCCCGGTGCGGCGGTCGTGTCGTAGTGGCCGATGCCCTCGTGGAGGATGTCGCGCGTGGTTCCTTCGAGCACCGGACGGGCGTAGTCGACCCCGAGCCGCGGGATCCGCAGGATCGCGAAGGCCGAGCCGAAGGGCACCCGGGCGGGGGTCTCGGAGGCCGGCGCCCCGGCACCGGCCGCGAAGTCGTGCGACAGCGCCGTCACCGTCTGGTCCTGCGCCCGGTTCGCCGTGACATCGGTCCACCACAGCTGCCACCCGACGAAGAGCAGCAGCAGCAGCCCGACGGTGACGAACAGGTCCCCGGCCAGGCCGAGACCCCACCGCAGCAGTCTCATCGACCGGACCGGGCCACTTGGAGGTTGGTCGAGCCGGCGTAGGCGGGGAGGGTCTGCTCGTCCTTGGTCTGGACGTCGTAGCCGAGGCCGACCTCCTGGACCCACTGCTGGTAGATCCCGACGGTGGGACTGTTCTTCAGGGCCGAGCGCAGGTCGTCCTGGTTACCGATCGCGGTGATGACGTAGGGAGGGGAGTAGACCCGGCCCTGGAGGATCAGGGTGTTGCCCACGCACCGCACCGCGCTGGTGGAGATCACCCGCTGGTCCATGAGCATCATCGCCTCGGCACCGCCCCTCCACAGGGCGTTGACCACGGCCTGCACGTCCTGCTGGTGGACCACGTAGTCGTTGACCGTGATGCCCTCGGGCAGCGTGTCCGGGACGTTCTTGGCGTCGTCGAGGCTGACCTGCACCGTCGGCCCGGAGACGGCCTCGGTGCCGGCTGCGAGGCGCAGCTGGTCGGCCTGGGTCGTCAGCTGGGTGACCCGCAGGTCGCCGGGGGCCTGCTGCGCCGACAGCCGGTCGACCTCGGCACGCAGCTTGGCCACCTCGTTGGCGGCCTGGGAGTTCTTGCGCGTCTGCTCGCGGATCAGGCCGGGGAGGTCGCCACCGGAGGACCGCAGGTCGGTGCCGTCGGCCGTGGTCGCGCTGGTGGCGAACATGGCACCCGCCACGAGGGCGACGATGGGCACGACGGCCGACCAGGGTGTGGGTCGGCGCGTCAGCCACGTCAACCGCTGATCTGCCATGGCACTACGCTATGCCAAACGTGTCGACGCATTGAGGAGTGTTCCGTGCCGGAGTCCAAGGGGCGCGCCAAGCGCGTCTACACCCCGCCCAGCAAGCCCACGAAGCCCAAGGTCGGCAACCCGGTCTGGTTCGTCCCGCTGATGCTGACCCTCATGGTGCTCGGGCTCCTGTGGATCGTCGTCTTCTACATCACCAGTCAGCGGTTCCCGATCGAGTCGATCGGTCGCTGGAACCTGGGCGTGGGCTTCGGGCTCATGCTGACCGGGTTCGCCATGACGACCCGCTGGCGCTGACCGCCACCGAGCTCTCCGCGGGCCCGGCCTGGCGTCCCTCCCTGTCGGGCGGGTCAGACGCTGCCGGCCACCTTGGTGAACATGCCCTTGAGGTTGGTGCCGAGCAGGGCCACGGCGACGATGATCACGATCGAGATGAGGGCGACCATGAGGCCGTACTCGACGGCGGTCGCGCCCCGCTCAGTGTGACGCTGGCAGAGGCCCGTGATGCGGGTCTGGATTCGTGCGGCGGCGCGGAGCATGAGGGGTCCTTCTCGTCGGTGGAGGACGGGCTGGGGGCCCCGTCGTGAGTCCAGCGTGCCAGCGGGGCGCAGGACCGGCATCGGCCCAACCTCCGGTTCTGCCTCAGCCGAACGGCCACCGCCCCGCGGCCCTCCCTGACACGCAGGACTGGACCGGCCCGAAGGCCGGTCCAGTCCGAGTGAGCGGCGACCAGGGGGTCCGCCGCTCGTCGCGGGTGCGGATCAGACGCTGCCGGCGACCTTGTTGAACAGGCCGGACAGGTTGCCACCCAGCAGGGCGACGGCGACGATGATGACGATGGCGATGAGGGCGACCATGAGGCCGTACTCGACGGCAGTCGCGCCACGCTCGTTCATGCGGGCCTGGAACTTGGCGAGGTACTTGGTCATGGAAGGCATTCCTTCTGCTATTCGGTGGTCGTGGGACCCCGTTGGCCCCACGACAGAAGTTTCACAGCAGGCCCTCGGGCGGCACATCGGCCGATTCTCCAGACCGCACTCAACCGAACGATGACCCGACGGGGCTCGAACGGAGGGGGTTGTCCACAGGGTTGTGCACAGCTGGGGACAAATGACAGCCGTGTAATTGCCCCGCCTGCGCGCGACTGACCGCGGTCAGCCGGTCAGCCGGGCAGCAGGGCCGCCGGCACCGACGCGTACTTGAGCACGGCCAGCGCCACGAGCACGAGCGCCACGACCGCCACGCCGGGCCACTGGAGGCGCCGCCGCCCGGGGGTCCGCGTCGCCGTGATCACCGCGGCGACGGCCGCCCCGGTGAGCAGGCCGCCGAGGTGGGCCTGCCAGGCCACGTTGGGGATGACGAATCCCAGGACCGCGTTGATGGCGATGGTGGCGTACATGCCGGCCGAGGACCGCCCCAGGTGCCGGTTGAGCACGAGCAACGCCCCGAACAGCCCGAACACCGCGCCCGAGGCACCCACCGTCGGAGTGAGCCACATGCTCCCCCGCGTGAAGCTGGCCGGGGCCATGAGCAGGTAGACCACCGAACCCCCGAGGGCGCTGACGAGGTAGACCGCGGTGTACCGGGCGGCACCGAGCAGGCGCTCGAGGTACTGCGCCCCGACGAGCCACAGGGCGAGCATGTTGAACAGGATGTGGGTGACCGACCCGTGCGCGAAGGCCGCGGTGAGGAAGCGCCACGGCTCCTGCTGACCGAGGACGGGCACGAAGAAGATGTCACTGGTGAAGCTGGGCCGGACCACCTGGAGCAGGTAGACGAGCACGCACAGGCCCACGATGACGTAGGACACCACAGGGGTGTCACTCACCCGCCCACCGAAGACCGTCGTGGCCGACCGGACCGTCTTCGCCTGGGCCCGCACGCAGTCCACGCACTGGACCCCGACGGCGGCCGGCCGCTGGCACTCCGGGCACACCGGCCGGCCGCATCGTTGGCAGCGCACGTAGGAGACCCGGTCGGGGTGCCGCGGGCAGACGGGGGTCGTCTGCTGTTGCGGATGTGACGTGGGTTCACTCATGTGCGGCCCTTGCCTCGAGAGGAGTGCTCAGTCGCTGACGACGACCGTCTCGATGACAACGTCCTGCTGCGGCTTGTCGTTCGCCCCCGTGGGCACGGCGGCGATCTTGTCGACGACCTCACGGCTGGGTCCGTCGGCCACCTCGCCGAAGATGGTGTGCTTGCCCTGCAGCCAGGTGGTGTTGCCGACGGTGATGAAGAACTGGGAGCCGTTGGTGCCCTTGCCCATGCGCTTGCCGGCGTTGGCCATGGCGAGCATGTAGGGCTTGGTGAAGTCCTTGTCGGGGCTGATCTCGTCGTCGAAGGTGTAGCCGGGGCCGCCCATGCCCTGCCCCAGGGGGCACCCGCCCTGGATCATGAAGCCGGGGATGATGCGGTGGAAGATCAGGCCGTCGAAGAACGGCGTGGGGTTGCTGCGGCCGGCGTCGTCGCGGTACTCCTGCTCGCCCTTGGCCAGACCGACGAAGTTCTTCACGGTCTTCGGGGCGTGGTCGGGGAACAGGGTGACGTTGATGTCGCCGTGGCTGGTCTTGAGGGTGACGTCCATGACGCTCATCCTTCCACGAGGGGGGTCACGCAGTCCTCCGCAGTACCCCCACGGGCTTGCCCACCAGCGGAAACAAGGCAGGATGGGTAGGGAGAAACGTCCGCACACCATGTCCGCATGACCAGGGAGGCCCGGTGTTCCGCACCAAGACCAAGACCGAGCAGGCCGCCGACGCAGTGAGCAGTTCGGCGCAGTCCGCGACGGAGTACGCCGCCACGCTCAAGGAGCGTGTCGCTCCCGCCGCCGAGGTGGCCAGGGAGCGCGCCAGCTCAGGCCAAGGACTGGAGCAAGCCGCATGTCGAGGCAGCCCGTGACTGGGCCAAGCCGCACGTCGACCACGGCATCGAGGTGGCCGCGCCGAAGCTCCAGGGCGCCGTCGAGGGGCTCGCGCCCCGCGTCGACACCGCGCGGGACACCATCGTGGACTCGCTGCTGCCCAAGGTCGCCGAGGCCATCGCCGCCGTCGCTGCAGCCTCTGCCGCCGCGAAGTCCACGGCGACCGATGCCGCCAGTGAGGCGGCCGACCGCTCCGGCGGTGCCTACTCCGTGCTCAAGGGTGAGGCCGCGGCCAAGCCCAAGCGCAAGGGGAAGGTGCTGCTCGTGCTCGGCCTGCTGGCTGCCGCGGGCGCCGCGTTCGCGGCCTTCCGCAAGTCCGCGCCGAAGGAGGACCCGTGGGCGACCCCGCTCGAGGACCCCTACACCGCACCCAGCGCCGGACGTCAGTCCACGGTCGCCCAGGCTGGTGACAAGGTCTCCAGCCTCGCCGATGCCGCCAAGGAGAAGGCCGGCACTGCTGCCGAGTCCGTGAAGGTCGGCGCCGCCGAGGCCAAGGACAAGGCGGCCGGCGCCGCCACCGAGGCCAAGGCCAAGGCGGCCGCAGCAGCGGGTGACGCCAAGGACAAGGCGACGGACCAGGGCAAGCACGCCGCCGACGCGGTGGAGGACGCCGCCGAGGACACCAAGGACTCCCTCGACTGAGTCGCGCCCGACCGATGGGCACCCCGGACGGGGGGACAGGCACGCGCCTGTCCCCCCGTTCGTCTTCCGGGCGGAGGGGCCGGGCGCGTGGGAAGGTGCCGACCGGCGCCGGACGGTAGCGTGAGGACGTATGTGGGAGCTGGCTGCCGGACCGTTCCTCGCCGCGGCGGGTCTGCTCGTCGTCGCCGGACTGCCCAAGCTGCGCGACCCCCTGCCCCTCGTCCGGGCCCTGCGTGGTGCCGGGATCCCGGCCGGGCGGACGCTGGTTCGCGTCTTTGCCGTGGCTGAGGTCGTCGTGGGGACCTGGGCCGTCCTGGCCCCCGGTCGGCTGTCCGCGGCCCTGGTCGGGGTCGCCTACCTCGTCTTCACGGCCTTCGTGTCACGGGTACTGGCTCGTGGCGGGGTGCTGGGGTCGTGCGGATGCTTCGGCAAGGCGGACACCCCTGCCACCCGCGCCCACCTCGCCCTGACGGGCGTCGCTGCGCTCGTGGGCCTGGGCGTCGCCGCCGCGCCTCCCGCGGCGGCGTGGACGGCGGTCTCCGGACCGGTCCTGACCACCACCGCCCTGGGCGTCGTCCTGGGCTTCCTGGCCTGGCAGGTCATGGCCGTCCTTCCCACGGTGAGCCCTGCCGCCGTCCGAAGCACCACGAAGGGCTGAGCATGCTTGCTGCCGTCATCGCCGAGGGCGTGGCCGTCGTCCTGCTGGGCGTCCTGGTCCTGGGTCTGCTGCGCAGCCACGCCCTGATCCTCAAGGCCCTGCACGAGCTGGGCGCCGGGCTCGAGCTCGAGCGGGAGGCCGGCACCGGGGTCACCACGGCCACCACGGTCGGCAAGCCCGGTCCCGTCCCGGTCGAGCTCGAGTCCGGGGTGGTGCCCGCGACCCGCGCCGACTCGACCCGGGCCCACGACATCGTCGGCACCCGCCTCGACCGCACCGAGCAGGTGGTGCCGGTGACCGAGCCCGGGACCCGGACCCTGCTGGCGTTCCTCACCAGCGGGTGCAGCGTCTGCCAGACGTTCTGGGAGGAGTTCCGCGGCGAGGTCGAGGTGCCCGGTCGCGGTCGCCTGCAGGTGGTCGCGAAGGGTCCCGAGGAGGAGTCGGCCAGCACGTTGCGCACCCTCGCCGGCGACCGGGCCGTCGTGCAGTCCAGTGGCGCGTGGACCGACTACGACATCCCCGGCTCCCCCTACTTCGTCTACGTCGAGGACGGCCGGGTGACCGGCGAGGGGTCGGCCACGACCTGGCCGCAGGTCCGCGACCTGATGGCCCAGGGGGTGTCCGACAGCGAGGACGCCCGCGAGTCCGCTGGCCGCACCGGTCCCGGTCAGCTCGTCGGCGAGCAGCTCGGTCGTGGTGAGCGGGACAGCGTGCCGCGGATGGACGACGAGCTGCTCGCGGCGGGGATCCGCCCGGGCCACCGCAGCCTCTTCCAGTCGCCGGACCCGGACCCCCACGCCGAGCACCGTCACGACCACCAGCACTGAGATGTCGGTGAGCTCCCTGGCCCTCGTCCTGGGCCTGACCATGGCCGTGGTCGCCGCCCTGCGCGCGACCTGGTCGCCTTGAGGTGAGTCGATGCTCTCGAGCATCAGCCCGCTCGGTGAGCGGGCCCGTCACTCACGCTGGTGGCTGACCACCACGGCATACCTGCTCGGCTCGTGGGCCGGGGGCCTGGCGGTCGGCGGCCTCGCCGCCCTCCTCGGCTCCGCCGTGCCCGACGCCGTGCGCACCTCGCCCTGGGTGCTCTTCGTGGTCGCCGCGCTGCTGCTCGTGGGGTTGGCCCTCGACCTGGGCGTCGGCGGGTCCTCCCTGCCGTCGTGGAAGCGCCAGGTCGACGTGCAGTGGCTGACCCGCTACCGCGGGTGGGTCTACGGCGTGGGCTTCGGTGCCCAGCTGGGATTCGGCCTGGTCACCATCATCACGAGCGCCACGACGTATGCCGTGGTGCTCCTGGCGGCGCTGACCGGTCACGTCGGCGCCGGGCTCGCGATCGGTGCCACCTTCGGGGTGGTGCGCGCGCTGCCGTCGCTGTCGATGGGTCGGGTGGTCGACCGGGCGGGGCTGCACGCGGTCTTCACCCGCATCGAAAGGTGGGCAAACCCGGCCGAGCTGGCCGCTAGGGTGGCCCTGGGAGGCGCAGCAGCCGCCCTCGTCGTCGCAGCAGTCGGGAGCTGAGCGAGATGGCAGACACCCACGGGTTGAGGGCGGACGCGCCCCGGGGCTGGCACGTCACGGTGAGCCGGGCGCCGGGCGCACAGGCCCCACCGGCCGGTGCGCGGATCGCCGTTCCCCAGGACGTCACCCGACCCGTGCTGCACGCCTGCACCCGCGCCATGCCGGCCGACCGCGGTGACTTCGGCAGCGGCGCGGTCGACCTGCTCGGTCCGGACGACGTCTTCGTGGCCCTGGTCGACTACGGCACCGAGGTCGCCGACCAGGGCCTCTTCGCCACCCAGGGCATGCCCCGGCTCGCACCGTCCCAGTTCGGACCCAACCGCCTGCAGCGGCCGCTGCCCGGGATGAGCGCCTCGCAACACTTCTTCTCCTCGGGCGGACGGGCCTTCTGCCTGTTCACCGTCCTCGGCAGTCACGCCCGCCGGATGGCCTCGGTGCCACGAGCCGCCGCCTTCGTGTCCACCGTGCAGATCACCGACCGGGCCACCCTGGTCCGCCAGGGAGGACGCCCGTGAGCACCCTCGAGGACCTCACCACCGCACCGGCCGGGCCCGGGGGCCTGGCCGGGTTCGTGGGCTCGCTGTCGCGCCGGCTGCGCCCCGTCTCGCGCCGCGACGTCCTCGTGGGCGCGGCGGTGGCCGGGTCGGCCCTGGCCACCCGTCCGCGGGACTACCTGCTGCGTCCGGTGGCCGCCTACGCCACCATCTGCGGGCCGGGCAACACCGCCGGCTCGGGGTGGACCGTCTTCTGCTGCACCGTGAACAAGGGGGTCAACGCCTGTCCGCCTGGTAGCTTCGCCGCGGGCTGGTGGAAGGCGGCCGACTCCTCCTGGTGCGGGCGCGGCTACCGCTACATCGTCGACTGCAACGCCTCCTGCTCGAAGTGCACCAGCGGCTGCAGCGACAACATGTGCGACTCCAAGTGCTGGAGCTGCTCGTGCGGCACCGGGTCCAAGGCCACCTGCGACCAGCGCCGGATCTGCTGCAACGCCTTCCGCTACGGCCAGTGCAACACCCAGGTCCGCTGCAGCGGAGGGGTGCACTGCCGGGTCGTCAGCTGTGTCGCGCCCTACCACTGGGACAACTGCACGACGACGTCGCTCGTCGACAACCGCACCAGCGAGCACAGCGCCCCCTGCCTGCCGCTGTGGAGCCAGATCGAGGAGAAGTACATCGCCCTGGGTGCCCAGCGGTCCTACCTCAAGGGCTCGGTCGGTCCCCTGCGCCGGATGGGCGACAACCGCGGCAGCTACGTGCGCTACCAGGGTGGCTGCATCTACTACACCACCGCGACGCGCGCCGTGGCCGTGAGCGAGTTCGTCTACGGCGTCTACGCCACGGTGGGCGGGCCGACCGGGCTGCTCGGCTACCCCAAGGCCGACAAGGCGACCGGACGGCCCGACAACGGCTGGATCCAGCTGTTCGAGAAGGGTGCCATCACGGACTCGGCGTCGACCGCCACCCAGGTCGTCCACGGGGCGTCCTACTCGGCGTGGGCCGCTGCGGGTCGTGAGTCCGGGCCGCTGGGGTACCCCACGAGCTCCCGGCGTTCCGCTGCCGCGGGTGGCTGGATCCAGTACTTCGAGCACGGCGCGATCTGCGACAGCACCACGACCTCGACGACCGCGGTCATCGAGGTGATGTACTCCGCGTGGGCCCGCTACGGCCGGGAGGCAGGAATCCTCGGCTACCCGACGTCACCGGAGGTCCGCGAGGACCGCGGACTGAGCCAGGCCTTCCAGGGCGGTGAGGCGTGGGCGATCGGCGACGGCACCGCGCACGTGGTCAGGGGCTCGGTGCTCGACGCGTGGAAGGCCGCGGGGGGCGCCACCGGCAGCTATGGCTATCCGGTGTCCGAGGCGACCTCCGCGGGTGGCGACATGCTGACCTGCACCTTCGAGGGCGGCACCATCACCGCCTGAGCTGCTCAGCGCACCGACCGGGTGCCGTCGGGGAACCGGCGGGTCACCAGGGTCGCGTCGAGTCGTTCGAGCAGGGGGATGGCGACCCGCCGCGAGGTGCCCATCGCCCGCGCCGCCGTGCCCGCACTGAAGCCGTCGGGGAGGCGGCCGACGACCTCGGCGGCCCGGTCCACCGCATCCGCACCGAGCACCAGACCGGCCAGGCGAAGGAGTTCGCCCCGTTGCTGGGCGAGGGCGAGCTCGTGGGCCGTGACGGACCACCCCTGGAGCAGGCCTGCCGAGGGAGCGTCCAGCGGGTGCTCACCCAGCCATGCCAGGAGGGCGACGAGCCCCGGCGACCCGGCACCGCCGTCCTCCGCGGCCGCCGGCGCCACCGGAGGTCCGGTGGTGGCCGACCGGCCGGGCCGGGTGGACCCGCGCCGGCGGGGCTCGGTCACCACCACGCGCACTCCGGCCAGGACCTCGTGCCGGCCCGGGTCGCGCAGCACCGCCCGGTCGCCGAGGACCACCGGGAGCGCAACGGCCGGGCGCAACCGCACCCGCCCGTCCGGGAGCACCTGGACGCGCACGGGCACCGCGGCCGTGCCCACGTGCAGGACGGCTTCGCGAGGCAGCCGCGGCGCCCGGTCGCCCGGGGGCACCCACGGTCGGTGCAGCTCGACGTCGACGACAGCGACCGCCGGAGCGTGGTCCGGGCTCAGCAGTACGTCCCCCCGGGCGACCGCCTCCAGCGGCACCGCGCGCAGGTTCACCGCGACCCGGGCCGGTGCCGCGACGGCCTCGACCTGCTGGCCACACGTCTGCAGCCCCCGCACCCGCACCCGCTGACCGCGCAGGACCAGCTCGTCCTCGACGGCCACCGTCCCCGCCGCGAGGGTGCCGGTCACCACCGTCCCGGCACCGGTGATGGTGAAGGCCCGGTCGGCCCACAGCCGCACCGGCGCCTGGACGTCGGCAGCGGACACCTCGAGGGCGAAGCTGCGCAGGGCGGCGCGCAGGTCCGGGAGGCCGGCACCGGTCCGGCCCGACACGAGCAGACCCGCCCCACCCGACAGCCCCAGGGTCTCCAGTCGGTCGCGGGCCTGCGCTGCGGCGCGGGCACCGTCGGCCAGGTCGCACCGGGTGACCACGAGCAGCACGTGGCGCAGCGCGAGGGCGGCCATCGCCCTGGCGTGCTCCTCGGTCTGCCGGCCCCAGCCGTCGTCGGCCGCGACGACGAGCACCACCCCCGCGACGGGGCCGAGGCCGGCCAGCATCGACGGGGTGAACCGCTCGTGCCCGGGCACGTCGACCAGGCTGACCCGCACGCCGTCGAGGTCGGTCCACGCATAGCCGAGGTCGATGGTCAGGCCCCGCCGCTGCTCCTCCGCCCACCGGTCCGGCTCCATGCCGGTGAGGAGCCGCACCAGCGTGGACTTGCCGTGGTCGACGTGACCCGCGGTGGCCACCACCGCCATCTAGCGACCGACGTCCAGGATCGCCTCCACCACGCCCGCGTCCAGCTCCTCGGGCACGCAGCGCAGGTCGAGCAGGCACCGACCGCGCTCCACCCGGGCCAGGACGGGACGGTGCCCGGTGCGCAGCCACGCGGCATACTCCTCGGGGAGCGACACCGCCCACCCGGGCAATGCCACCCCCGGGGCTCCGCCGCCGCCGACGACACCCTCGGCCGGGACGCACCGGGCGCCCAGCCCCTCGGGGAGCGCGGCCACCACGGCCTCGCACCGCCCGCGCAGGTGGTCGGGGTCTGCCTCCAGCGCCGCCCAGACCGGCGCCCGTGGCCCACGCAGGGTGGCCTCCAGCGCGGCGAGCGTCGTCTTGTCGGCGCGGACCGCGCGCGCCAGGGGGTGGCGCCGCAGGCGTTCGACGACGTCCTCGGTGCCCAGCACGAGGCCGGCCTGGGGTCCGCCCAGCAGCTTGTCGCCGCTGCACGTCACCACGGCCGCGCCATCGCGAAGGGCGCCGGCAGCGTCGGGCTCGTCGGGCAGGAGCGGGTGCGGGCGCAGCAGCCCGCTGCCGATGTCGTGCACGACGGGCACCCCCAGCCCGGCCAGCGCGCCGACCGACACCGCGGACGTGAAGCCCTCCACCCGGAAGTTGCTCGGGTGCACCTTGAGGATGCACCCCGTGTCCGGACCGACGGCGGCCCGGTAGTCGGCCAGGGTGGTCCGGTTGGTCGTGCCGATCTCGCGAAGTCGGGCCCCAGCGCTCTCGATGAGGTCGGGCAGCCGGAACCCGTCGCCGATCTCGACCATCTCGCCGCGGCTGACGACGACCTCGCGACCCGCGGCGAGCGCCGTCGTGGCCAGCACCAGCGCGGCGGCGCCGTTGTTGACGACCAGGGCGGCCTGCGCCTCGGGCACGGTCTGGAGCAGCGCGGTCAGGGTGCCGCGACCGCGGCGCGAGCGCTGACCGGTGGCCAGGTCGAGCTCGACGTCGACGGTCGCGGCAGCCGCCGTCATGGCCTCTACCGCAGCTGCCGAAAGGGGAGCCCGGCCGAGGTTGGTGTGGATGACCACTCCGGTGGCGTTGACCACGGGGACCATCGAGGTGGCTCGCTCCGGGAGGACGTCCAGGGTCGCGCGGACCACGTCGCCGGGAGCCAGCCGGCCGGCCCGCACCTGGTCCTGCGCGCGGGTCACCGCAGCGCGGACCGTCGCCCGACCCAGACGCGAAACTGCCTGTGCCACCAAGGGATCGGCGAGGACGGTGTCGGTCCGCGGGACGCGGCGACGGAGGTCCGCGGGGTGCGGCTGCGGCATACGCCCTCCTGTCGTTGGCGGAGGCGGACGGGAATCGAACCCGCCAAGCCGAGCTGCTCGGCTTCACCGGTTTTGAAGACCGGGAGGGCCACCAGGCACCTGTACGCCTCCGCTGGCGAGGCTAGCGTAGGTGCCATGACGGCCCCCGGTACGGCAGTTCGGCTGACCCAGTACGCCGCAGGTGGGGGTTGCGCGTGCAAGATCCCCCCGGGGGAGCTCGAGGAGGTGGTGCGCGAGCTGGCCGGGCAGCGTGACGACGCGGTGCTCGTCGGGCTCGACGACGGCGACGACGGAGCGGTGGTGCGCCTGGACGGCGATCACGCCGTGATCAGCACCGCGGACTTCTTCACGCCGGTCGTCGACGACGCCTACGACTTCGGGAGGATCGTGGCGGCCAACGCGCTGTCCGACATCTACGCGATGGGCGGGCGCCCCGTGCTGGCGATCAACCTGGTGGGCTGGCCGCGGACCGTGCTGCCGCTCGAGCTGCTGCGCGAGGTGCTGCGGGGTGGGCTCGACGTGGCGCGGAGCGCTGGCTGCCCGGTGGCCGGCGGGCACTCGATCGACGACCCCGAGCCGAAGTACGGCATGGCCGTCACCGGGGTCGCGCACCCGGACCGCCTGCTGCGCAACGACGCCGCCCAGGCGGGACTGCCCATCAGCCTGACCAAGCCGATCGGGGTCGGCATGCTCAACAACCGGCACAAGGCGACGGGGGAGGTCTTCGAGGTGGCGATCGCGTCGATGGTGGCGCTCAACGACCGGGCCAGCGCGGCGGCCCTGGCGGGTGGGGCTCGCGCGGCGACGGACGTGACCGGTTTCGGCTTGCTGGGGCACCTGTTCAAGCTGCTCCGCGCCTCGGGGGTCGGCGCGGTGGTCGAGTCGGCCGCGGTCCCCGTGCTGGAGGGTGCGCGAGAGGCCCAGCGCGCCGGGTACGTCAGCGGCGGCACCCGGCGCAACCTGGACTGGGTGCGACCCCACCTCGACGGCTCGGCCTCCGAGGAGACGCTCCTCCTGCTCGCCGACGCCCAGACCAGCGGGGGACTGCTCGTCGTCGGTGAGGTGCCGGGGGCCCCGGTCATCGGCCACACCGTCGCGGGGCCCGCCCGGATCCGGGTCGCCTGACCCCTTGTGTGCGGGCACGGGCGGGCGCACGCTGGCTCCATGACGCACTACGACGTGGATCTCCAGCCCGGTCACGGCAGAGTCGCCCAGGTGCGCCTGCACATCGATGCCGCGAGCCCGTCGGAGGCGGTGATGATCGCCCGTCGCAGCGGCCTGGTGGCCGTCGATGTCGAGTCCTACACGGTGTTCCGTCGGCGCCGCCTGGGCCGCAGCCGCCGGGTGGGGACCTTTCCCGCTGGCGGTGACGACGGGAGCGCCGGGGTGCGCGAGCCACGTCGCCCGCACCCCTCACCCTCAGGGACCACCGCGACCCTGCACGTGCCGCTGCACCCCGACTCCTGAGCCCCTGTCCCGAGCCCGGGGTGGGCGGTCGGTGGGCGGCCGGTCGTCGTTCGGGGCGCCCGCAAGGGTGTACGCGGCATACCCCCACCCCTATGCTGCGAGACATCCTGGTCCATGCCCAATGACGGAGGTGCCCTGATGGCAGGGAAGTTCGAGCTGTACAAGGACAAGGCGGGCAAGTACCGCTTCCGGCTCAAGGCCGGCAACGGACAGGTCATCGCGGTCGGCGAGGCCTACGAGTCCAAGGCTGCGGCCGAGAACGGCATCGCGTCGGTGCAGAAGAACGCACCGGGTGCGGCGGTCGTCGAGGTCGACGGCTAGCCGCCGGTCATCGTGAGCGCGGCCCCGCACCGGTATGTCGGGCGGGGCCCTGCGCGTGGGGGCCGGGCCGTGTTCGGGTGGCGGACCAGACGTCAGGAGGGTGCGTGACCGGGGATCAGTGGCGGGCATGGGCGGCGCGGCTGGGAGTCGTGGTGGCCGCGGTCGTCGTCGCCGTGAGCCTGACCAAGCTGTGGAGCTACGCCAACACCGACAACCCCGACCGGATCGAGCAGTCCGACATCGTCGAGCTCGCCGGGGTCGCCTGCGCGCGGATGCGTGACTCCGCCGCCGCGGCGGCCGTCTCGCCCACGGCACCGCTGGCCCAACGGGTGGGGGCCATCAACGCCCAGGACGACGCCGTCATCCGGCTCATCACGACAATGAAGCTGCTGGGGGAGGAGCGGCTCGGTGCCGACCTCCCCTCCGCCCGGTGGCTCGAGGACTGGCAGCGACTCGTGACGGCGCGCGACACCTACGCCAAGTCGCTGGCGACCGGGAAGCCCGCGCCGCTGACCTTCCCCACGGTGGGCGGCAAGCCCCTGGTCGACCGCCTCAACGGTGTGGGCGTCAACTGCCGCGTCCCCCTGGTCCTGCTGGCCAGCCGGGCCACCTAGTCACCGAGCCGCCCGACTCACCCGCCGAGTTTGAAGGCTGGTGGAGGTCCTGGGCTCCTCAGGTCTTCAAACTCGGCGACAGGAGCGCCCCTATGCCTCGAGCTCAGGCAGCCGGCAGGGCCACCGTGAACGTCGTGCCCTCGCCGAGGGTCGAGTCGACGGTGATGCTGCCGCGGTGGCGCACGACGATCCGGCGCACGATGCTCAGCCCGAGTCCGGTCCCCGGCACCTCGAGGGCCTCGGGGTTGGTGCTGCGGAAGAACTCGCCGAACAGCAACTCCTGGTCGTCGGCCGAGATCCCGAGGCCCTGGTCGGTGCACACGAGGTGCACGTCCTGGCCCTGCTGGCGCACCCCCACCCTGACCGTCCCGCCCGTGCGGCTGAACTTCACCGCGTTGCTCACGAGGTTCTCCACGACGCGGCCCAGCTCGTCGGTGCTGCCCGAGACCACACAGGTCCCGTCGACACCGTCCACCTCCAGGGCGACCTGTTGCCGGGAGGCTGAGGGGCCGACCATGTCCACCGCGTCACGGACGAGGGCCCCCAGGTCGACCGGCGTGCGGTCGAGCGGGCGGTCCGGGTCGCTGACCCTGGCCAGCGTCAGCAGGTCGTCGACCAGTGTCTGCAACCGTCGGGTGTTGCGCGTGATCACACCGAGCGACCAGCTCGGGTCGGTCTCGGGGTCGTCGGCCATGAGCTCGACGTGGCCGATGATCGAGGCCAGCGGGTTCTTCAGCTCGTGCGACACGGTCGAGAAGAGCGTGGTCTTGTTGCGGTCAGCCTGGCGCAGGTCCGCGGAGATCCGCCGCTCGAGCTCGATCACCCGCGCGTTGACGATGGACCGGCCGAGGTCCCGTCCCATCTCCAGGAAGGCCACACCCTCCGCGTCGCTCCACGGCCGGGCATCGGCCTCGCGGGTCAGGACGAGGTGTCCGAGGCACTCGGCACCGGCACCGATCGGAGCCACGAGGAGGGAGCCGCCGCTGCCGGTGTACGCGAGCAGCCACGTGGCTTCGTCCGGGGTGAGCAGGCCCTCGGGGTGCACCTGGCCGTCGCGGACGAGGGCGGGAGCCTGCCGCCGCCAGCAGTCCTCGCCCATCCGGCGGACGATCTCCATGAGCTCGGGGGGCGTGCCGCCCAGGTCGTGCCGGGAGTATGCCGTGACGCTCTCGTCGAAGGACGCGTCATCCCGCGCGAACGCGCGGACCCAGAGCCCGGTGGCCTCGAGACCAGCCATGACCGGCTCGACGATGGCCGCGACGACCATGGAGGGGTCAAGGGTCTGTTGGGAGATCCGGGCGACGGACTGGACGGCCTCGGCGAGCCGGACCTGCTCGGCCAGGGTGTCGCGCTGGCGGGCGCCGTTGATGGCGATGCCCGCCTGGTTGGCGAAGACCTCCAGGACGCCCTGCTGCGCTTCGCCCGGACGCCGACCGTCCAGGGGCAGGTCCACCGAGAGGATTCCCAGCATGGCCCCGCCGGGCTCGTAGAACGGCGCGAGGAGGGTGTCCTCGGGATCCCAGGCGTCGGGGTCGCCAGCCGCACCGCGGCCGTCCCACCCCGAGGCGACCCAGCCCGTGGGTGCTGAGTCCGGGAGACGGTCGGCCGGGACGAAGCGCAGAGAGCCCCACGACTGCGCGACGGCGAACTCCGCCTCGAGCGACTGTCGTCGGGTGCGGCGACCCATGAGCTGGGTGCGGGCGTCGACGTCGCCCGCCACGGCAACGACCTCGAGGTCGCCGTCCGGGCGCACCAGCGAGATGGCGGCGACCTGGAAACCGACGACGTCGGCCGCGCCCTCGACGATGAGGTCAAGCAGGTCCTGCAGGCTCTGCTGCCCGCTCGCGCGGTTCATCAGCTGGGACAGGCGCCGCAGCACCTGGACCTCCATCGGTGAGACCGTCCCTGGGCGATCGCCCACCGCACGGTGGGCGATCGACCCACCCTGCACCGTGTCCACGCCTCATCAACTCCCGAAGTTCCCGCCACCGGTCCTGCCCGGTCCAAGCCCGGTCAAATCACCGCGATCTGCCTTCCACTGTAGGTGCTGGGGAGCGGTTCCCGAGGTGGTTTGCGGGCAGGTCGGCCACACGGATGATGCGTGATCCGCGTCATCCTCGTCGCCCGAGCGCGCGAGTTTGAAGCCCGGTGGAGGTCCTGGCCTCCACCAGTCTTCAAACTCGGCGCCCGAGGGAGGTGGCGGGCCGGCCGGTCGCACCTGGGAGTGACCTGTGGTGGAGCCAAGGGGACTCGAACCCCTAACCCCCTGCTTGCAAAGCAGGTGCGCTACCAATTGCGCCATGGCCCCGAGGGCGTGCGACCGCCGGCCGCTGGTGCCCTACTTGGGTGAGTCGGTCGCCTCGGCCCAGAGGTCCTTCTCGGCCTGCTGGGCCTTGAGCTTCTTCTGGATCGCGACAGCCCCGATGGCAGTCGCGATGAGGAGGATGATCTTCTTCACGGCGGTCCGCCTTCCCTCGCAGAGGAACCCGCGGGGATCGGGATTGGTGGGCCTAACAGGACTTGAACCTGTGGCCTCTTCCTTATCAGGGAAGCGCTCTAACCGTCTGAGCTATAGGCCCGTGAGCCCAATCTCCGCTGCACCACGGAGGTGGCGCGAGGCACGAGGTTACAGCACCGGCATACCGTCGACCAAAACGGCATCCCCCCACGTCGGAGGGGGCGCAGGCGCACGGTCCACCGAGCCCGCGACTCGACCGCAAAGCGGGGGTTGCTGCCCGAAACGGGCGGCACAACTGCCGGTATGCGGCGCAACCCCCGCTTTGTCGGCGGGGGTTGTGCACGGGGTCAGGCGACGGAGGGCCAAGGACCCTCCGGGCACCGGCCTCAGTCGTCGGTCAGCGTGAGCTGGATGCCGCCGACCAGGGCGGAGCAGATGTTGTAGAGGAAGGCCCCCAGCGTGGACAGCGCGGTCATCAGCACGACGTCGATGACCCCGACGACGATCGACAGCGACAGCACCCGGTCGAAGCCGAGGAAGTCCATGATGTCGAAGGGGTTCTGGGTGTCGCTGAACACGGTGCCGACCAGGCGGTTGACCTCGGAGAAGACCCCCATGCCGGACAGGATCATCCACAGCACGGCCACCATGACGACGCCCGCGATGCCGAGGGCGACCGAGATGAGGAACGACATCTTCATCGCCGACCAGGGGTCGACGCGGGAGACGGTCAGCTTGACCCGACGGGCCCGCCCACCCGGCAGGCCACCGGGACCGCCGGCGGGACGGGGAGCGCCGGCCGGACGGGGCCCGGTCGTGGTGCGCTCGGAGCCGGCACCCTGCGCGGGACCGCTCGCGTTGCCGCCCGATCCGCCCTGGGGGCGGGACGAGGTGCTCGTCTGGCCTGCCGTGCTCACTCGCTACCTCCGGGGGCGTCAGTCCCAGGCGCCTCGGGTGCCGACGCGACACCCTCGACGACCTGCTGGTCATCTGACGACGGTACGGCATCGGGGGCCACGGAGTCGCCTTCGACGCCTGCTTCGATCTCATCTGCCGAACGCTCGGGGTTGCGTGCCACCGCGACGACGGAGTCACCCGAGCCCGGCTTGGCGAACTTCATGCCCTGGGTGTTGCGGCCCCGCCGGGTGACCGGACCGACCGGCATCCGCACGATGTTGCCCTTGCCCATGATGACCAGGACCTCGTCGTCCTCCGAGACCGTGAGGGCACCGACCAGGTCGCCGTTGCGCTCGGTGATCTTGGCGACGGCGACACCGAGGCCACCGCGGCCCTTGGCGTTCCAGTCCGAGGAGGGGCTGCGCTTGGCCATGCCGTTCTCGAAGACCACGAACACGTCGGGGTCCTCGCCCTCGTGGATGACGCTGAGGGACAGCAGCGAGTCGTCGCCACGGAACCGCATCCCGGTGACGCCGCTGGTGGCGCGGCCCATCGGCCGCAGCTGGTCGTCGGTGGCGTGGAACCGCACCGACTGGGCCTTGCGGGAGACCAGCAGCAGGTCATCGGTCTGCGAAGCCAGGTCAGCGGCGACCAGCTCGTCACCCTCCTTGAGGTTGACCGCGATGAGCCCGCCGCTGCGCGGGGAGTCGTAGTCACCCAGGCGGGTCTTCTTGACCAGGCCGTTCTTCGTGGCGAGCACGAGGTAGGGCTGCTGGGCGTAGTCCCGGACGTCGAGGACCTGGGCGATCTTCTCGTCCGGCTGGAACGCCAGCAGGTTGGCGACGTGCTGGCCCTTGGCGTCGCGACCGGAGTCGGGCAGCTCGTAGGCCTTGACCCGGTAGACCCGGCCGAGGTTGGTGAAGAACAGCAGCCAGTGGTGGGAGGTGGTCGTGAAGAAGTGCGCCACCATGTCGTCGCCGCGCAGCGAGGCGCCCCGCACCCCCTTGCCGCCGCGCCCCTGGGAGCGGTAGGCGTCGACCCGGGTCCGCTTGGCGTAGCCGCCCCGCGTGATGGTGACGACCACGTCCTCCTCGGGGATGAGGTCCTCCATCGACATGTCGCCGCCGAAGAACTCGATCTTCGTGCGCCGGTCGTCGCCGTACTTGTCGACGATGTCGGTGAGCTCCTCGGAGATGATGCTCCGCTGCCGCTCGGGCTTGGCCAGGATGTCCTCGAAGTCGATGATCATCGCCTCGAGCCGGTCGTGGTCGTCGATGATCTTCTGGCGCTCGAGAGCGGCCAGGCGACGCAGCTGCATGTCGAGGATGGCCCGCGCCTGGATCTCGTCGATCTCGAGCAGCTCGATGAGGCCGTCCCGCGCCGCCTCGACGGTCTGGGAGCGGCGGATCAGGGCGATGACCTCGTCGAGCGCGTCGAGCGCCTTGAGGTAACCGCGCAGGATGTGGATGTCGGCCTCGGCCTTGCGCAGCCGGAACTGCGTGCGGCGGACGATGACCTCGACCTGGTGCTCGACCCAGTGCCGGATGAACGCGTCGATCGGCAGGGTGCGCGGCACCCCGTCCACGAGGGCGAGCATGTTGGCGCCGAAGTTGGTCTGCAGCTGGGTGTGCTTGTAGAGGTTGTTGAGCACGACCTTGGCGACCGCGTCGCGCTTGAGCACGACGACCAGGCGCTGGCCGGTGCGACCCGAGGTCTCGTCGCGGATGTCGGCGATGCCCGAGAGGCGGCCTTCCTTGGTCAGCTCGGCGATCTTCTGCGCCAGCGAGTCGGGGTTGACCTGGTAGGGGAGCTCGGTGACCACCAGGCACTGGCGGCCCTGGATCTCCTCGACCTCGACGACCGCGCGCATGATGACCGAGCCACGGCCGGTGCGGTAGGCGTCCTCGATGCCCTGGTGCCCGAGGATCAGCGCCCCGGTGGGGAAGTCGGGACCCTTGATCCGCGCCAGGATCTCGGTGAGCGCGGTCTCCCGGTCGGCGCCGGGGTTGGCCAGGTACCACTGCGCGGCGTCGGCCACCTCGCGCAGGTTGTGCGGCGGGATGTTGGTGGCCATGCCGACGGCGATGCCGGAGCTGCCGTTGACCAGCAGGTTGGGGAAGCGGCTGGGCAGGACCGTCGGCTCCTGCGTCTTGCCGTCGTAGTTGTCGCGGAAGTCGACCGTGTCCTGGTCGATGTCGCGGACCATCTCCATGGCCAGCTGGGCCATCCGGCACTCGGTGTACCGCGGCGCGGCAGCCGGGTCGTCGCCCGGGCTGCCGAAGTTGCCCTGGCCGTCGACGAGCGGGTAGCGCATCGACCAGTCCTGCACGAGGCGCACGAGGGCGTCGTAGATCGAGGAGTCACCGTGCGGGTGGTACTGCCCCATCACCTCACCGACGACGCGGCTGCACTTGTTGTAGCCGCGGTCGGGGCGGTAGCCGCCGTCGAACATGGCGTAGACCACGCGGCGGTGCACCGGCTTGAGGCCGTCGCGCACGTCGGGCAGAGCGCGACTGACGATGACCGTCATGGCGTAGTCGATGTAGCTGCGCTGCATCTCGGTGTTGAGGTCGACAGCCTCGGTGCGGTCGTACTCGATGGGCGGTATCTCAGTCATGAATTCCCTTGTCCTTGCATGCAGTTCGCAGATTCAGCGGTATGCCGGCGGGCTGGTTCCACGTGAAACCTGCCCACGCGGCACACGGGCTCAGATGTCGAGGAAGCGCACGTCGCGGGCGTTGCGCTGGATGAAGCCGCGCCGGGACTCGACGTCCTCGCCCATGAGGATCGTGAACGTCTCGTCGGCGGCGGCCGCCTCGTCGAGGGTCACCTGGAGCAGCACCCGGTGGTCGGGGTCCATCGTGGTCTCCCACAGCTCCTGGTAGTCCATCTCGCCCAGACCCTTGTAGCGCTGGATCCCGGCGTCCTTCGGGAGCCGCCAGCCCTGGCCGAGTCCGACCTTGACCATGGCGTCGCGCTCACGGTCGGAGAAGGCGAACTCGTGCGGGTGGTTGCTCCACTTGAGGCGGTAGAGCGGGGGCTGGGCGAGGTAGACGTAGCCGGCGTCGATGAGCGGACGCATGAAGCGGAACAGCAGCGTCAGCAGCAGCGTGCGGATGTGCAGGCCGTCGACGTCGGCATCGGCCATGAGCACGATCTTGTGGTAGCGCGCCTTGGTGAGGTCGAAGTCCTCGCCGATGCCGGTGCCGAACGCCGAGATCAGCGCCTGCACCTCGTTGTTGGCGAGCACCTTGTCGATGCGGGCCTTCTCGACGTTGAGGATCTTGCCGCGGATCGGCAGGATCGCCTGGTTGTGCGGGTTGCGCCCACGCACCGCAGAGCCGCCGGCGGAGTCACCCTCGACGATGAAGACCTCGGAGATGGTCGGGTCCTTCGCCTGGCAGTCCCGCAGCTTGCCGGGCAGGCCACCGGACTCCAGCAGGCCCTTGCGCCGGGTCGCCTCACGCGCCTTGCGGGCGGCCATCCGCGCTGCGGCGGCCTGCACCGACTTGCGGACGATGTCCTTGCCCTCGTTGGGGTGGGTCTCCAACCAGTGGCCGAACTCGACGGTCATCGCACGCTGGACGAAGCCCTTGACCTCGGAGTTGCCGAGCTTGGTCTTGGTCTGGCCCTCGAACTGCGGCTCGCCGAGCTTGACCGACACCACGGCGGTCAGGCCCTCACGGATGTCGTCACCGGTGAGGTTGTCCTCCTTCTCCTTGATGAGGTTCTGCTTGCGGGCGAAGTCGTTGATGAGCTTGGTCATCGCCGCCCGGAAGCCCTCTTCGTGGGTGCCGCCCTCGTGGGTGTTGATGGTGTTGGCGTAGGTGTGGACCGACTCGGAGTAGGCGCTGGTCCACTGCATCGCGATCTCCAGCGCGAGCTGCCGCTCGGTGTCCTCGGACTCGATCGAGATGATCTCGGCGTGCACCGGCTCCGAGCGCTTGGAGGTCACCAGGTGGGTGACGTAGTCGACCAGGCCGTTCTCGTAGCGGTAGCTGATCTTCTTGGCCCGCTGCTTGGCCGGAGCCTGGTCGCTCGCCTCGGCCGTCACCGAGTCGACCTCGACCGTGTCGTCGGTGGCCTCGAGGTTGTCGAGGTCGATCTCGCCCTCGGGGACGACTGCCTGGGGGACCCGCTCGTCCACCAGGTTGATGGCCAGGCCCTTGTTGAGGAAGGCGTACTGCTGGAACCGGGCCCGGATCGTCTCGAAGTCGTAGGTCGTCGTCTCGAAGATGTCGCCGTCGGCCCAGTAGGTGATCGTGGTGCCGGTGCGGTCGGACGCCTCCATCTTCTCCAGGGGCGCCACAGCCTCACCGTGGTCGAAGGACACCCGGAAGACGTGGCCCTTCTGATGGACCTCGGCGTCGAGACGGGTCGAGAGCGCGTTGACGACGGAGGAGCCGACGCCGTGCAGGCCACCGGACACCTTGTAGCCGGTGCCGCCGAACTTGCCACCGGCGTGCAGCTGGGTGAGCACGAGCTCGACCGCGGACTTGCCCTCGGCCGGGTGGATGTCCGTGGGGATGCCGCGCCCGTTGTCCACGACCCGCACGCCGCCGTCGGCCAGCAGGGTGACGTCGATGGTGTCGGCGTAGCCCGCCAGCGCCTCGTCGACGGAGTTGTCGACGATCTCCCAGACCAGGTGGTGCAGTCCGCGCTCGCCGGTGGAGCCGATGTACATGCCGGGGCGCTTGCGGACGGCCTCCAGACCCTCGAGCACCGTGATGGCGCTCGCGTCGTAGTCGGACCCGGGCACCACCCCTGCGAGCTCGGCCTCGGCCGCTTCGCGGGCAGCCTGCGCCGCGGCAGCGCTCAGCTGCTCTGAGCTGGCGACGTCGGGCGTGTTCTCGTTCGGCGTGTGGTCAGCCTCGGACACAGTGCTCCTTCTCCGGAGGGCACACCGGACGACGGGAGTCCCGGCGCCGTCGATGAGCCCTGCTCATGGCTCGCGACCAGTCTGGAGTCCAGCTGGTCGCGGAATCACTGTTCAGTCTACCCGTCCCGGGTGACGGACCGGGGGTCAGGAGGCCCGTGAGCCGGTATTTGCGCGAAAAAAACACCACCACCCGGGTCGGGGTACGTCCCCCATACCCCCAGCGGCTCATTCCGGCGTTTCTCAGTCGGTCAGCTCCCGGAGGCCCAACCCCGGAGCTGTCGAGCCCGACGGCGCGCGGCGACGGCCTCGCGACGGGCCACCGCGCGGGCCTCGACCTCGGCCGCGTCGACGTCGTCGGCGTCCGCGCCATCGGTCCCGGCGGCCCGCCCCGTGGGCCCGCCGGCCTCGCTCGTCCTCGCCGGCCTCGTCCTCGCCGGCCTCGTCCTCGCTGCCGTCGTCGGGCAGGTCGGCTGCTGCGTCCTGTGTCGCCTCCTCGGCCGGGCCTCCTGCTGCCGCCAGCTCCCCGGGCGAGGGCACGGTCGTGGGTGGCACCGAGGGTCGGCTGGCCGCCTCCGCCAGCACTCGCTGGACCAGGACCTGGACGGCCTCGGAGTGCAGCGACAGCTGCTCGAACGCCGGGTCCGGGTCCCCCGGGTCCGGATCAGGGTCCGGGTTGCCGGTCAGTCGGCCGAGCCCGGCGAGGACGCGGACCACCTCTGCCACCACCGGCCGGTGCACGGGGTCGGACGCCACGGCCAGGAGGTCGGCCACGGCCGCGCTGGCCGTGTTGAGCACGAGCTCGCCGGGATCCTCCAGCCACACCGCAGGCCTGGTTTCCGGCTCGAAGACCCGCAGCGCCACGGGCACCTCCGGAAGCACGGCCGCAGCCACCGCGACGAGCGCAGCGCCCGCCTTGCGCTCGGCATCGATCTCGACGCGCCTCGTCAGGCGCTTGCCGTGGGCCGCGGCGAGCTCGGCATACGCCTTGGGGTGCTGGCCGCGCACGACCGCCAGCTCGTCGTGCAGCCTGGTGTCGAGGTGCTCGCGCAGCGCGGTGAGCTCCTCGCCCTCGGCCAGCCACATCATGCCCCGGTCGACCGGCAGCTCGCCCGCCTCGACCACCGTGCGGCACAGGAAGCCCCAGTCCGGCAGGAGGGGGCGCTTCTCGTCGAGCAGGACACCCCGGGAGAAGACCAGGTCGCCGGCGCTGGTGTTGCTCGGGGTCAGCGGACGCACGAACATCAGGCTCCGGGCACCCAGGACGCCGGCGTCGTCGGCGACGATCCCCAACGGGTCGAAACCGAGGTGCTTGGCGCACCACTCCGCCTGGGCGAGGGTGGGCAGGTCCCAGGGCGCTCCGGTCTGGGCCAACGGGATCTTCCCGATGACGATCGGGAGCTCGACGAGGCCGCCGCCCCGCACGAGGTCGCGCTTGACGGCCGGCGACTCGCAGCGGGTGCGGTTCTCCTCACGGGGGTGGACGGTCACCACCGTTCCCGGCCGACGCCCGCCCTCCCAGGTCTCGTCGTCGCCCTCGTCCTGGTCGCCGTCATCCTCGAGGGTGGCGACCCCGTCCGCGGTCAGCACGAGGGTCGTGGCCCCTCCGGTGCCGCGCCGGGTGACCCGGACCTCGACCCGGGCGGCGACGGACAGGCACACCGCCCAGGACTGCAGGGCGGCGAGCGCAGGAGGCTCGTCGGGCAGGGAGCCGTCGCCGTCGTCCTGGTCGGGCGGGGTCGTCAGCCAGTCCAGGGCCGCCCGGAGGTCATCCGCATCCGGGCCGGCACCGGGGTGGAGCAGCCGCAGGGGTCCGCCATCCCTGGACGGGGTCAGGACGATCGAGGGCGTGGTCTCCGGCTCGGGGCCACGCCGGATGGCCTCGACCGCGGTGAGCAGCAGGCCACGGCGAAAGATCCGAGCGGCCTCGGCACGCCCGCTGAGGGCGTCGACGGCCTCGCGGATGTCGTACGTCTGGGGTGCTGCCACGATGCGGTCTCCCGGTTCGACGGGTGCTGGCGCTCAAGGTATACCGCCGTCGCGATTCCGCGACCCGACTCCCGAACTCTGGGCGTGCACACCCGAGGGGGTATACGGGAACGGCTGGCGGAGCCACCGCCGTACGGGCCAACCGGACGACGGTGGACCCGCCAGGGTCAGTGCTGGTCAGTGCTGGTCAGTGCTGGTCAGTGCTCCTGACTCCTGCGGGTCAGCCACGGGTTGAGCAGCGCCCGGAAGCCCGGGGTGGCGCTCGGGCGGGGGACGGACGGCTGGCGCGGCAACGGGCCCGCGACCTCGGGCAGGACCACGAGCTCTCCCGGCCCGTGGCGGGTCGCCGCATCCGTGACCGCGGGTGCGTCCGGCGGTGATGGGGGGTCGGGCTCCGGGGTGGGCCCCGGCGCCACGTCCTCCGACGGCGCCCGCACCGGGATCCGCACCGACGCGACCACGCCCGGCTCGTCCTCGGGAGCCGGGCCGAGCTCGACGTCGATGCCGTGGCGCGCGGCCAGGCTCCGCACGATGAACAGCCCGGCTTCCTCGCCACCGCCGGTGTAGGGCACGTCGCCGCGCAGCGCGGCGTTGAGGGCCTCGAGCTCGTCGGTGCCCAGCCCCGCACCGGAGTCGCTGACCTGCACGAGCAGGGTTCGAGCACCGCTGCGCTCGCCGTGGACCCAGACGCGGCTGGCCCGGGATGAGCGGGCCAGGGAGTTCTCGATCAGCTCGGCGAGCAGGTGCACGAGGTCGGAGGCCAGTCCGGGGTCCAGCACGTCGGTCGGCATCCACCCGGCGCGGACGCGCTGGTAGCCGTCCACCTCCGACATGGCGGCGTGGGCCACCTCCGACATCGACACGGGTTCGGTGATGGTGCGGGCCGTCGGCAACCCGGCGATGACGAGCAGGGCGTTGCTGTTGCGCCGCAGCCGGGCCGCGACGTGGTCGATGCCGAACAGCCCGTGCAGGCGCTGCGGGTCCTCCTCGCGCTGCTCGAGGCGCTCCAGGAGCAGGTGCTGCTGGTCAACCAGCGCGGACGCGCGCCGCGACAGGGTCGCGAAGAGCTCTCCCACCGCGGGGTGGTCGGGCCCTCCCGTCGACGGCATCGCGTGTTCGGCGGGTCTGGGGTCCATCGCTATCGGCCTGTCTGGATCGAGCTGCTCGACTGACCCCGAAACCGGGCGGGCCAGATCCTGACGGTACGTCGGGCTCACGGCCCGACCCCGACCTGCGCGGACCGCCTCACCCGTTCGGCGAGCCAGGTGCAGCCCAAGGGCCCGCCCGAAATGGACCCAGTCGCGGCTCAATGGACGCAAATGCCCCCATTGACCCGGGCGTCACCGCTCGAGCGTGCGCTGGAGCAGCTCCCGCACCGGACCGGGTATGCCGTGCTCGTGGAGGGCCACCTCCGCGCCGTCCGGCGGGCAGGCGACGTGGTAGGTGAACGCGTCGGGCAGCACCGCGCCCCCGCTGGCGAGGGCGGTCAGCCGATCGGGCTCCAGCAGGTCCCGCCAGGCACCCGCATCGGCCTCGGGGAGCTCCGCCAGGGCCACGGTTCGCTCCTGGCGCATCCCGGCAAGACCACCGGTGCGGCGGACCCGCACCTGGGCCGGTCCTGGTACGGGCGCGGGTGCCGGGCGGGGGTCCGCCGGGGCGGGGGACGGGTCGGCCGGAGCGTCCGCGAGCACCCCCACGGCGATCCACGCGTCGCGAACGGCACCCACGACCGGTGCGTCGGCGGCATACCGCTTCTGGGCGGCCGCCACGGTGAGCCGGGCAAAGGTCGCGAAGTCGCAGTCGGCGGCGATCCCGGCGCCGGTCAGCGCGTCGAACCAGACCTGCCCGGCCGGCTCCCAGGCCGGCCCGCCGACGGCGATGGCCGCGAGGTAGAAGGCGTGGTTGGGGATGCCGGAGTTGATGTGCACCCCGCCGTTGTCGTCGGTGGTGTGCACGTAGTCGCGCAGGTGGGCCGGCTGCGGGTCCTTGCCGAGGCGCGGGTCGTCGTAGGCCGTGCCCGGCGCCTTCATCGAGCGCAGTGCGACGCCCTTGACCTGGTCGGTGAACAGTCCCTTGCCGATGAGCCAGTCGGCCTCGGCCGCGTCCTGGCCCAGGGCGCGTTGGCGCACGAGCGACCCGAAGACGTCGGAGAGGCTCTCGTTGAGCGCGCCGGACTGGCCCTGGTAGGTCAGCCCCGCGGTCAGCTCGGTCACCCCGTGGGTGAGCTCGTGGCCGATGACGTCGAGGCTGATGGTGAACCGGTTGAAGATCGTGCCGTCACCGTCGCCGAAGACCATGCGGGTGCCGTCCCAGAACGCGTTGTCGTAGTCGGTGCCGAAGTGCACGCTGGCCAGCAGCGCCAGGCCCCGGCCGTCGAGGGAGTTGCGACCGTAGACCGTCTCGAAGAGGGCCCACGTGTCACCCAACCCGTCGTAGGCCTCGTCGGCGGCAGGGTCGCCCGTGGCCGGTGCCCCCTCGGTGCGGACGGTGTGGCCGGGCAGGGTCTGGCCGTGCCCCGCGTCGGAGACCAGTCGCTGCGGCCCACTCGGGTCGCCGGGCGCCGGGACGGCCGGGGAGGACGCCGAGGGGAGCGCGGGCGCCCTCCCGGCCCGGCGAGCCCGGTGCTCACCGTCGCGCACGAGGGTGCGCTCGGCGCAGTGTGCCGTGTGCCCGTCGCCACTCGCCGCGATGGCCTCGAGCAGGTAGGGCGGGACGATGGTGCAGCGCGGTGCCGAGGCGGAGGTGCTCATGCCTCCATGGTGCGCCGATCCACCGACACCCGCTGGGTGGAATCCGCCGGATCTCAGAAGCGGATCACCTGGCGCAGCGCGCGGGCCGCGGCGAGCTCGTCGAAGGCGTGGTTGACCTCGTCGAGGGCGATGGTGGCCGAGATCAGCCGCTCCACCGGCAGTCGCCCCTCGCGCCACCACTGGGCGAACACCGGGACATCCCGCGTGGGGACGGCCGAGCCGAGGTAGCTGCCGATGACCGTGCGGGCCTCCGCCACGAGCTGCAGCGGGGAGACGGTGGCCCGGTCGTCGGGGTGGGGCAGGCCCACGGTGACGGTGCGACCGCCGGGGGCGGTGGCCGCGAGCGCCGCCTCGAAGGCCCGGCCGCTGCCCACGGCCTCCACCACGACGTCCGCACGCACGCCGGAGGCCTCGACCTCACCAGGGGACAGCACCCGGGACGCGCCCAGCTCGGCGGCGAGCTCGCGCTTGGTGGCGACCCCGTCGACCGCGACGACCTCACCGGCCCCGATGGCCAGCGCCGTGAGCAGGGCGGCCATCCCGACCCCACCGAGACCCACGACCAGGACCGTCTCCCCCTCCCGGGGAGGGGCCGCGTTGAGCAGGGCCCCCCCACCGGTGAGCACGGCGCAGCCCAGCACCGCAGCCACGTCCGGCGGCACGTCGTCGTCGACGGGCACCAGTGAGCGGGTGTCGACCACGGCGTGGGTCGCGAACGCCGAGACACCCAGGTGGTGGTGCACCGGCACCCCGGCCCGGGACAGCCGGCGCCCGCCCCGCAGCAGCTCACCGGCGCCGTTGCTCGCCGAGCCGGGCCCGCACGGCATCCGCCCCTCGGTGGCGCAGCCGGGGCACCCCCCGCAGCGCGGCAGGAAGGTCATCACCACGCGCTGACCGATCGCGAGGTCGGCCACGCCGGCCCCCAGGGAGACGACCCGTCCGCACGCCTCGTGTCCCAGCAGCATGGGGACCGGCCGCACCCTGCTGCCGTTGACGACCGACAGGTCGGAGTGGCAGACGCCCGCCGACTCCATCGCGACCAGCACCTCACCGGGACCGGGGTCGTCGAGGTCCAGGGGTCCCACCGTCAGTGGCCGGCTCCGCGCCCAGGGTTCGGCGCGGCCGATCTCCTCAAGGACGGCGCCGGTGATCCTCACTCGCGCGCCTCCAGGGCCGCCTCGAGCAGGGCCCGCACGGGGTCGGGCAGGGGCACCGGACGCCGCGTCTCCCGGTCGATGTAGACGTGTACCCAGTGCCCGACGGCGGCGATCCGGTCGTCGCCGCGCACGAACAGCCCCAGTCGGTAGGTGATGCTGGAGCGCCCCAACCGCTCGACCCGGACGGCGACGTCGACCGGGTGGGGGAACTCCAGCTCGCGCAGGAAGCGGCACCCCGACTCGGCCACGACCCCCAGCACGGGCTGCCCCAGCACGTCGACGTCGGCGGTGCCGATCAGCCAGCCGTTGATCGCCGTGTCGAACAGCTCGTAGTAGACGGCGTTGTTCAGGTGGCCGTACATGTCGTTGTCCGACCACCGCGTGCTCGCCGCGACGACGTGGTCGAAGTGGTCACGGGTGAGGTCCTGCGGTTCCGGGGCTGCGTCGGCCGTCATCCCTCGATCCTAGGCAGCCGGCGGCTCAGCCGTACGTGTCGCGCGGACCCGGCCCCTGGCTGCGGCGGAAGCCCTTGGACCACGAGGGCGCGCTCGGACCGACGATCTTCAGTGACGCCACCGTGCCCTTGCCGACCTCCCCGTCGAGCCGTCCCATGATCGAGGACTCCAGCAGCCGCAGCTGGGTCGCCCAGGCCGTCGAGTCGGCTCGCACCGTCAGCACCCCGGACTCGAAGGTCACCGGCGTGCAGTGCAGGGCGACCTCCTGCCCGACGATGTCGGGCCAGCGACCCATGACCGAACCTACCGCCACGTCGACCTTCCACCCCCGGTCGGAGAGGAGTCGGTCCATCTGGTCGCCGAGCAGCAGCGGGTCGCGACCGTCCTTGGGGGACAAGCGGATCCGCGGTCCCGGTCGCCGCGCCCGCATCGGCTTCAGGCCCGGGCGCAGCCCCTTCTCGCGCGCCGCCGCGCGGGCGCGCTGCAGGGCCGATGCCGCGGCGTCCTCCATCGCCTCCTCCGCCGTCGGCGCCGGGTCGGTGGGGAGCTCGGGGTCGCCCTGCTGGGGGTCTGGCGGAGGCACCTCACTCACGCAGGGTCACCTCACCCAGGCTGACGGCATACGTCCGCCCGACCAGGGTGCTCGGCACGTCGGCGTCCACCGCGGCGGTGATGAGCACCTGCTCGCAGTCGGCGACCATCGCGGCCAGGCGCTCGCGCCGCCCGGTGTCGAGCTCGGCGAACACGTCGTCGAGGATGAGCACCGGGTCCTCACCGAGGTCGTGGCGCAACAGCTGGTATGCCGCGAGCTTGAGTCCCAGCGCGAACGACCAGCTCTCGCCGTGGCTGGCGTAGCCCTTGGCCGGCAGGTCGCCCAGCGACAGGACCAGGTCGTCGCGGTGCGGCCCGGCGAGGGAGATGCCTCGCTCAATCTCGCGCTCGCGCGAATCCTCAAGTGTCGCAATGATTTCCGCACGCAGGGCATCCAGCCCCGGCACCTCGCCGGCGGCGATCTGGGCTGCAGCGTCCTCGCGCAGGGAGCTCTTGTAGGAGACCCGCGCATCGGACTGGCCGGCACTGACCTCGTCGTAGGACTTGCTGAGGTAGGGCCCGAGGTCGCGAAGCAGCCGCAACCGGGCGTAGAGGAGCTGCGACCCGACGGTGGCCAGGTGGTCGTTCCAGATGTCGAGGGTGTGCAGGGCCGAGGCGCGCGCGTCGTCGACCGGCTCGTCGGTCGCCGCGGGACGGCGCCGCCCACCCCGGCGGAGCACCGGCGCGGCCGACTTCAGCAGGGCGTTGCGCTGCTTGAGGACCCGGTCGTAGTCGCTGCGGACACCGGACCACCGTGGCTGGCGCGCCACGAGCAGCTCGTCGAGGAAGCGTCGGCGCTCGGACGGGTCGCCCTTGACCAGGGCAAGGTCCTCCGGCGCGAACAGCACCGTGCGCAGGGTGCCGAGCACCTCCCGGGGCCGCTGCGTCGGTGAGCGCCCGAGCCGGGCCCGGTTGGCCCGGCCGGGGTTGAGCTCGAGCTCGACGAGGGTCTCGCGGCCATCGCGCACCACTGCGCCCCGGATCACCGCCTGCTCGGCGCCGAAGCGCACCAGCGGCTGGTCGGTCGACACCCGGTGGCTGGACAGGGTGGCGAGGTAGCCGATCGCCTCGACGAGGTTGGTCTTGCCCTGGCCGTTGAGGCCCACCAACGTCGTGATCCCGGGCTCGAGCGGGAGCTCGGCCGCCGCATAGCTGCGGAAGTCGGCGACACTCAGGTGACGGACGTGCACGGCGGTCCGATCAGGGACTCGGGGGCGAGGATCAGCCCGACTTCTTGGCGGTGCTCTTGCGAGCCGAACCGGTGCCTGAGGAGGGTCCAGCCGAGGCGGCCTTGCGCCCCTGGGCCGCGGCCTTCTTCGCGCTGGCGGTCGGCTTCTCCTTGGGTGCGGCCTTGGCACCGACGGACTTCTCGTGCTTGGGAGCTCCGCTCGAGCGGAGCTCCTCGCCCTCGGCGACCGACATCACCTGGTGGCCGCCGAAGCCTCCGCGCAATGCGGCGACGGCCTGCATCGTGGGCGACTCCTGCTGGCGGGAGGCGAAGCGGGAGAACAGCGACGCCGAGATCACCGGCATGGGCACCGAGTTGGCGATGGCTTCCTCGACGGTCCAGCGACCCTCACCGGAGTCGACGGTGTAGCCGGAGACGTCCTCGAGGTGCGGGTTCTTCTCCAGCGCATCGACGAGGAGGTCGAGCAGCCAGGAGCGGACGACGGTGCCACGGGTCCAGGCCTTGAAGGCGCCGGGGACGTCGGTGACGATGTCCTTGGCCTCGAGCAGCTCGTAACCCTCGGCATAGGCGGCCATCAGGCCGTACTCGATGCCGTTGTGGACCATCTTGGTGTAGTGGCCGGCGCCGACCTTGCCGGCGTGGACGAAGCCCTCCTCGCGAGGACCCTCGGGGCGCAGCGCGTCGAAGATCGGCATCGCCTTGCGCACGTTGGCTGCGGTGCCCCCGACCATCAGGCCGTAGCCGTTCTCGAGACCCCAGATGCCACCACTGACACCGCAGTCGAGGTAGCCAATTCCCTTGGCCTTCAACAACTTCTCGTTCTCGAAGTCATCGGTGAAGCGACTGTTGCCTCCATCGATGACCATGTCGCCCTTGTCGAGCAGGTCGGCCAGCTTGGCCACGGTGTCGCTCGTCGGCGCACCCGAGGGCACCATCACCCAGACCACGCGCGGAGCAGCCAGGGCCTTGACCAGGGCGGCCATGGTCTTGACGTCGGACACCGCTGGGTTGTGGTCGAAGCCCACCACCTCGTGCCCCGAACGGCGCAACCGTTCGCGCATGTTGCCGCCCATCTTCCCGAGGCCGATCAGACCGAGCTGCATGTGCGACGCCTTCCTGTGGGGGGTGGTGCGGGGTACCGGACTCCGGCCGCACGGCATACCTCGCCGTGCGCGGGACTCAGGCTACGCCCGGGGTGCTCAGCTCGCGAAGCGCACCGGCATGAGCACGTAGCGGTAGGAGGTGTCGGCCTCGCCGTCCAGCTCGGCCTGGCCGGAGAGCACCGCGGGGCGCGAGGGCTGGGTGAAGGACAGCCGCGAGTAGTCGGTGCCGACCGCTCCGAGACCGTCGAGCAGGAACTGGGGGTTGAACGCGATCTCGATCTCCGGCCCGGTGAGGGTGGACTCGACGGCCTCGGACGCCTGGGCGTCGTCACCGGTGCCGGCCTCGATCGCGACCTGGCCGTCGGTGAAGCGCAGTCGCACGGGGGTGTTGCGCTCCGCGACCAGGGCCACCCGCTTGACCGCCTCGACCAGCTCGGAGGTCTTGATGACGGCCTCGGTCTCGACACTGGTCGGGAAGATCGAGGTGACCTTGGGGTACTCGCCGTCGAGCAGCCGGGTCGTGGTGCGACGCTGCCCGGCCTCGAAGCCGACCAGCCCGTCACCGCCGGCCGAGGAGCCGAGGGCGACCTCGATCGAGCCGGAGGCGCCGAGCGCCTTGGCCGTCTCGGAGAGCGTGCGGGCCGGGATGAGCGCGAGGTGGCTGGCGTCGGTCGCCCCGGGGTTCCAGGTCAGCTCGCGCATCGCCAGCCGGTAGCGGTCGGTGGCGAGCAGCGTCATCTTCTCGCCGTCGATCTCCACCCGGACCCCGGTGAGGATCGGCAGGGTGTCGCCGCGGTCGGCCGCGATGGACACCTGGGCCACGGCCTGGGTGAAGACGTCGCCGGCGATGGTGCCGCTGGGGGAGGGTGCCGTCGGCAGCGTGGGGTAGTCGTCGGCGGGCATCTGCATCAGGCTGAAGCGCGAGGAACCACAGGTCACCGAGACCTTGTTGCCCTCGATGGCCACGTCGACCGGCCGGGACGGCAGGTTGCGGGAGATGTCGGCGAGCAGCCGCCCGAGGACCAGGACGGTGCCGGACTCGGCGACCTCGGCCGGGACGGTGATCTTGGCGGAGACCTCGTAGTCGAAGGCCGACAGGGTCAGCGACCCCTCCTCGTTCGCCTCGATGAGGACCCCGGCCAGGACGGGGACCGGCGGACGCGCGGGCAACCCTCGGGCCACCCAGGTCACGGCGTCGGCGAGCACCTCACGTTCGACCCGGAACTTCACCGTCGCTACCTGCCCTTCGCGTGCGGCCGCGCCGCGTCAAACTTCAAGAATGTGATTGCGCACTGACCCTAGTGCTCGCCGTGCACGCGGCCAACCCGGATCGGCCAATCCGATCGTGTCATTCCTCAGGGGCTCGAGGCAGGGTTGGTACTCGGGGCCGGATCCATGGATAGAGGGATTTCGTCATGGTCTTAGGGGGTGTGGATTCTGTGGACAACCCATATCGGTGCAGGTCAGCGCGGCGCGTCCGGTGTGTATGCCGCGTGGACGACGACGGGCACAACCTACCGGCCGCTGTGGACGGCTCGGCTTCGCCCACAGGCCGTCCACATCCAGGGGCTCCGGCGTCCCCAGTCCGAGCGGACTCGTGCACCGGTTGTCCACCGGTTGTCCACAGGCTTGTGGAATCCCTCATCCGTTTGGCCGATGGCGGGGACGTCGATCCACATACCCACAGAGTTGTCCACAGGTGTGGACCACGGGTCGAGGCTCGCACGGGTCCGGCCCCCTGAGCACGAATCGAGGCGATCGACGCACGGTGGCGCGGGACATGTCCGGGAGGTGAACGAGTGGGCACAGGTGTGTACAGACCTGTGGACAAGTCGTGGACGACCGGCAGTTGGTCTGGATCTGTCCCTTTCTTGGCGCAGGGCAGGCTAGAAGACGGTCCAGTCCGAACACGTCGTGAACGCGTCCAGCGCGGCCAGGCCGGCGGCCGAGCTCCCGGACGGGCCGAGCGCGGGACTCCACACGCAGGCGACCCCCCGGTCCGGGATGACCGCGAGGATGCCACCGCCGACGCCGCTCTTGCAGGGCAGCCCGACGCGGTAGGCGAACTCACCGGCCGAGTCGTAGGTCCCGCAGGTGAGCATCACCGCGTTGACCCGCTTGGCCTGCCGGTCGGTGAGCATCCGGGTCCCGTCGGACAGGGCACCGTCGCGGGCCAGGAAGAGCCCGGCCAGGGCCAGCTCCCGGCAGCTCATCGCGAGCGCGCACTGGGCGACGTACTGGTCGATCACCTCGTCGACCGAGCACTCGAGGTTGTCGTAGCTGGCCAACAGGTGCGCCAGTGCCAGGGTGCGGTGGCCGGCCTCGCGCTCCGAGGCCACGACCACGGGGTCGCTGTCGATGTCCTGGCGCCCGCCCTCGCGACGCATCAGGTCGCGCAGCGCTCCGGAGGCGTCCCCGGTCAGCGCGTGCAGGCGGTCGGTCACGACCAGCGCGCCGGCGTTGATGAACGGGTTGCGCGGCCGGCCGGACTCCTGGTCGAGCTGGAGCAGGGAGTTGAACGGGTTCCCGGAGGGCTCGCGCCCGACCCGGTCCCAGATCCCTTCGCCCTCGGCGGCCACCACCTGCGCGAGCGTGAACACCTTGCTGATGCTCTGCGCCGAGAACGGCACGTCGGCGTCGCCCACGCTGTGCACCTGGCCGTCGCACGAGGCGACGGCCATCCCGAACTGGTGGGGGTCGACGTTCGCCAGGCTGGGGATGTAGTCCGCGAGCCGGCCGAGACCCACCTCGGGCGCAGCGGCCTCCTGGGCGCGCAGCAGTGCTTCCTCGATCTCCACGCCACGCATCCTCGCGCACCCGGCCCGGGAGCGGGGCGCGTAGGGGTCAGCCGCGCAGGACGAGGCGTTGGCCGACCTGCACCATGTAGTCGAAGTAGGCGTCGCGATCTGCGACGGTTCCCTCGCCCAGCTGGCCGAAGACCTCCGTGCTCAGGGCGCCCATGAGCATCGACCAGGCAGCCAGACCGGTCATCAGGGTCTCGGCATCGACTCCGGCGCCGGTGAAGAACGGGTCGGCCAGCATGCTGCCGGCCGCCGCCCGGGCCGTGGGGGCGAGCTCCTCGGTCAGGTGGGTGGTGAAACCGTCCCGGGCCAGGTGGCCCGAAGCGGTCGCGTCGGTCAGCACCCCGAGCAGCAGGACCTGGACCCGGGTCCCCGGCTCGGTGGTGCGCTCCGTCGGCGCGGTGTAGTCCGGCACGGGTGAGCCGTAGAGCAGGGCCCACTCGTGGGGGTGGGCGAGCGCCCAGCCGCGCAGGCCGTGCGCGATGGCGGCCCACCGGCCCTCGAGGTCGTCGCGGGGGACGGCGTCGTGCGCCCCTTCGACGGTGTCACCCAGGGAGGTGTAGGCCGCGACGATGAGCAGGGTGAGCAGGTCGTCACGGTTGGCCACGTAGCGGTAGAGCGCCGACGACACCATGCCCAGGTCGCGGGCGATGGCGCGCAGCGAGAGGGCGGCTGCCCCGTCGCGGGCCAGGTGCTGGCGGCCGAGCTCGAGGATCTCGGCCTCGACGGCGGCGCGGTTGCGGGCGCGGATGCCCTGCGACGTGCTCGTCATGATCTCACCCTCGCACATCCGTGAGCGCTTGTCACGAATAGGAGCACCGCTCTTGACACTGCCAACCCCACAGGTGTTCACTGGAGCAATAAGAGAGCAGTGCTCACACAAGGAGGATGGTCATGGCACGGTTCGTGGTACTGGGAGCTGGGGCGGTGGGACGCAACACGGCGAGGGAACTGGTGGCCGCCGGCCACGACGTGCGGCTGGTGTCGCGCTCGGGGCGCGGCGGTGACCTGGCGGGGGTCGAGGCGATCAGCGCCGACGCGACCGACGTCGAGCGGGTGACCGCCCTGGCCCGTGGCGCGGAGGCCGTCGTCAACGCCCTCAACCCGCCGGACTACACGACCTGGGAGCGGGACTGGCCGCCGATGGCGACCGCTGCCCTGCGCGCGGCCGAGTCGGCTGGCGCCGGCCTGGTGATCGTGGGCAACCTCTACGGCTACGGGCGGGTGGACGGCCCGATGACCGAGGAGACCCCCCTGCGCCCGAACGGCCACAAGGGTGCCCTGCGGGTACGGATGTGGGAGGAGGCGCTGGCCGCCCAAGCGGCAGGCCGGGTGCGGGTCACCGAGCTGCGGGCCTCCGACTACACCGGTCCGGGGATCGGGCCACGCACCAGCATGCTCCACGAGCAGGTCGTCACGGCCGTGCTCAAGGGGCGCCCGGTCGTCCTCCTGGTCGGGCGGGACGACGTGCCCCACACCTGGACCGACGTCCGGGACGCCGGTCGACTCGCCGCCCGGCTGGCCACCGACGACCGCGCCTGGGGCCGGGCCTGGCACGTCCCCAGCGCCCCCGCTCGCTCGATGGCCCAGGTGGCGGCGGAGGTCGCCGACCTCGTCGGGCGCCCGAACCGGCGCCTGCACCGCCTACCTCGAGGGGTGGTGGGAGCGCTCGGGGTGGCCGTGCCGTGGATGCGCGAGCTCGGCGAGACGCGGCACCAGTTCGAGCGGCCGTTCGTGCTCGACGCGACCCTGACCGAGCAGACCTTCGACCTGAGCCCGACCCCGTGGGAGACCACGCTGGCCGACTCGGTCGCCGAGCTCAGCGGGACTGCTGCTTGATCCGGTTGGTCAGCTCGGTGACCTGGTTGTAGATGGCGCGGCGCTCGGCCATGAGCTGGCGGATCTTCTTGTCGGCGTGCATGACCGTGGTGTGGTCGCGGCCCCCGAACTGCTGGCCGATCTTGGGCAGCGAGAGGTCGGTGAGCTCACGGCACAGGTACATCGCGATCTGGCGGGCCGTCACCAGCACCCGGGAGCGGGAGGTGCCGCACAGGTCCTCGATGGTGAGCCCGAAGTAGACCGCCGTCTGCGCCATGATCGTCGCACTCGTGATCTGGGACCCCTGCTCGTTGGGGATGAGGTCCTTGAGCACGATCTCGGCCAGGCCCATGTCGACGCTCTGCCGGTTGAGGCTCGCGAACGCGGTGACCCGGATCAGGGCACCCTCGAGCTCGCGGATGTTGGTCGAGATCCGGCTGGCGATGAACTCGAGCACCTCATCCGGTGCGCTCATCCGCTCCTGGATGGCCTTCTTGCGCAGGATGGCGATGCGGGTCTCGAGGTCGGGGGGCTGGACGTCGGTGAGCAGGCCCCACTCGAACCGGCTGCGCATCCGCTCCTCGAAGCCGGACAGCAGCTTGGGCGGCAGGTCGCTGGTGATGACGACCTGCTTGTTGGCGTTGTGCAGGGTGTTGAAGGTGTGGAAGAACTCCTCCTGCGTCTGCACCTTGCCCTGAAGGAACTGGATGTCGTCGATGAGCAGCACGTCGACGTCGCGGTAGCGGCGCTGGAAGTTGCTGGCCTTGTCGTCGCGGATGCTGTTGATGAAGTCGTTGGTGAACTCCTCGGAGTTCACGTAGCGGACCTTGACGTGGGGGTAGAGGTTGCGCGCGTAGTGCCCGATGGCGTGCAGCAGGTGGGTCTTGCCCAGGCCGGACTCGCCGTAGACGAACAGGGGGTTGTACGCCTTGGCCGGCGCCTCGGCGACCGCCACCGCGGCGGCGTGGGCGAACCGGTTGCTGGCCCCGATGACGAAGGTGTCGAAGGTGTACTTCGGGTTGAGCCGGGTCGCCGACTCGTCGGTGATGCTCGGGACCTCGTCGCGCGGCCGGCGCTGCGGCTCGGCCGCCGGCGTCAGGGGGAAGACGTTGTCCACCGGCGGGGGCTCGGCCTGGGCCGGCGGATCCACCAGGCCGGTGGTGTCGTCGCCGAGGTGGCTGTCGTCCAGGGAGGCGTCCACCGTCACCGCGAGGTGCACCTGGGTGCCGAGCTGGGAGGACAGTGCGCTGGTGACCTGGTCACGCACCCGCTGCTCGACGACGTCCTTGGTGTACTCGTTGGGCACCTTGACCAGAGCGGTGCCGTCGAGCAGGCCGGAGAGCCGGGCGAGGGTGAGGAAGGCCCGCTCGCGGGCGGGAAGGCCGTCGGCGTCGAGGGAGTCGATGGTGTTGGCCCAGATCTGAGTGAAGTTCAGATCTGGCTCACTCACGGGTCCCACTTCCCTTTCGACGTTGTCCGAGGCTACTGCCTTGTCGCAGCGTCATGGTGACTTGTCCACACACTTATCCACAACCTGTGGGTGGAGCACCGGGACGAGGGTGGACGCTAACAACACCACTGCGTCAGCGGCAACCCAAACGCCGGAAAAAGGGGCTGGGCCAGACGAAAATGCTGGTGGTGCCGCGGCGTGTCCAACCTAGCGTGCCGCAGGGTGAATGCTAAAGGGGGTCTCGTATGCCGAGTGGTCGCCGCTGGTTTGACCCTGCGGCCCGCGCTCGCGTACCTTGGCTCAGGCCTGTCGGCCGTTTTCGCATGCCCGTGAAACCACCGGATCCTCCACTGGATCCGCGCGCGGGCTTCCGATTGCGGCCGATCCGGCGCCCACCCAGCACTCAGCAGGCCACCCGGGCCTGACCAGTAACGGAGAACCTCGTGAGCAAGCGTACTTTCCAGCCGAACAACCGTCGTCGGGCCAAGACCCACGGCTTCCGCCTGCGGATGCGGACCCGTGCGGGTCGCGCCATCCTGTCGGCCCGTCGGGCAAAGGGCCGCTCCGAGCTCTCCGCCTGAGGTCGACCCCGTGCTGCCAGCGGGGCACCGGCTCCGCACGAGCGCGGACTTCACGGCAGCATTTCGGGGCCCCAGGGGAGCCCGAGCTGGCTCCACACTGATCGTGGTCCACGCGGCACAGGCCGACACGCGAGCGGGACTCCCGCCGCGGGTCGGCTTCGTCGTCTCCAAGGCCGTCGGCGGAGCCGTGGTCCGCAACCGCACCAAGCGTCGGTTGCGCGCGATCCTGGCCGGCCGGCTGGAGTCCGTCCCGGCCGGCACAGACCTGGTCGTCCGCGCGAATCCGCCTGCGGCACAGGCCAACTCGGCTGACCTTGCGGTCGAGGTCGACCGCCTGCTGGCCACCGTGCTGGCCCGCGTGGGGGCTGGTCGACGGTGAGGACGTTGGGGAAGGTCATCACCACGCCGCTGATCTGGCTGATCGTGCTCTACCAGCGGTTCGTCTCCCCCATGCGCCCCCCGACGTGCCGGTACTACCCCTCCTGCTCCGCGTATGCGGTCACCGCCCTGCGCAGGTTCGGGCCCCTCAAGGGAACCTGGCTGGCGCTGCGGAGGTTGGGCAGGTGTCATCCCTGGTCTGCCGGAGGTGTCGACCACGTGCCGCCCGCCGAGGACCCTGCGTCACCTCCTGCCCGACCCGTCCGCGTCGATCACTGACGCGACACCAGACCTGCCGACCACGCGGCACACCCGCAGTGGTCGGAACCACCGGTGAGGGAACCTCACCACCAGAATGAGGACGACATGAGCTTCCAGTCGCTGATCTACCCGTTCGAATGGCTCGTCTCGTGGATCCTGTGGGGTTGGCACGCGCTGTTCACCTCCATCGGGATCCCGTCGGACTCGGGGGTCGCGTGGACGCTGTCGATCGTCGGACTCGTGGTCGTCATGCGAGCGGCGATGATCCCGCTGTTCGTCAAGCAGATCCACGCCTCGCGGCGGATGCAGCTCATCCAGCCCGAGATGCAGAAGATCCAGAAGAAGTACAAGGGCAAGACCGATCCGGACTCCCGGCAGGCCATGACGCAGGAGACCATGGACCTGTACAAGCGCACGGGCACCAACCCGTTCAGCTCGTGCCTGCCGATCCTGGTGCAGTCCCCCTTCTTCTTCGGGTTGTTCCGGGTGCTCAACGGGCTCAAGAAGATCGCCGACGGCAGCCAGGACCCCATCGGGCCGATCACGCGCAAGCTCGCCGGTGAGGCGGAGGCGTCCACGTTCTTCGGCGCCCAGCTGTCCGACCGGTTCCTCGGCGCGAACAACGTCACGGTGCAGATCGTCACCGTCGTGCTCATCATCCTGATGTCGGCGAGCACCTTCACCACCCAGCGCCAGCTGATGATGAAGAACATGCCGGCCTCGGCGCTGGACAACCCGTTCGCCAAGCAGCAGAAGATGCTGCTCTACCTGATGCCGGTCTTCTTCGCCGTCTCCGGCGTGAACTTCCCCATCGGCGTGCTCCTGTACTGGCTCACCACCAACGTGTGGTCGATGTGCCAGCAGTTCTACGTGATCCGCAAGATGCCCGCGCCCGGCTCCGCGGCGGAGAAGGCGCTGCACGAGCGACGAGCGAAGAAGGGGCTGCCCGTCGAGCAGTTCACCGTCAAGGGACTGGACGGGCCGAGTGCCGAGGCCGACGAGGAGGCCAAGCCCACCGGTGGCCAGCGCCAGCAGCCGAGCCGCAACAAGAAGAAGAAGGGCGGCCAGGGCAAGCCCAAGCCGGCGTCCACCCCCACCGACCCCAAGCCCCAGACCGACAACTGAGAGCGATCACCATGACTGAGCAGAACGACACCGTCGTGGACGACCCGACGACCGAGGCGGCGCAGGCCACCGACGCCGCCACCGAGCCGCAGCCGATCGAAGCCGCAAGCGCGTCCGAGCAGGACGCGGATGCGGATGAGGCTGCCGCTGCGACCGCGCCTGCCGTGCCCGGCGACGAGGACGGGGCGGGTGACGACGCGGAGAGCGACGAGGCCGCCGGCGACACCGAGCGGTCCGGCCGCAGCCCCCGGCGCCGCTCCTCCTCGGTCACCGACCTCGAGCGCGAGGGCGAGGTGGCCGCGGACTTCCTCGAGACGCTGCTGGACATCGCCGACCTCGATGGGGACATCGAGGTGGACGTCGACGGCGACCGGGCGGCCGTGTCCATCGTCGACTCCGACGAGGGCCGGGTGCCCCGCCGGTTGGTGGGCACCGACGGCAAGGTCCTCGAGGCGCTGCAGGAGCTCACCCGGCTGGCGGTCCAGGCAGCCACCGGTGAGCGGAGCCGCCTCATGCTCGACGTCGCCGGCCACCGCGCCGAGCGCCGGTCCGCCCTCGTGGACGTCGCCCGCGAGGTCATCGAGCGGGTCAAGGCCAGTGGTGAGCAGGCTGCCCTCGAGCCGATGACCGCGTTCGAGCGCAAGGTCGTGCACGACGAGGTGCTGGCCGCCGGCCTGGCGTCCGAGTCGGACGGGGTCGAGCCGCGCCGGTTCGTCGTCGTCCTTCCCTCGTGAGCCGCGTGTTTCACGTGAAACGACGCGCATGAACCCCTCGCCCCCGAGCGATGACGGGCGCGGTACCGGGTCACCCGGGACCGCGCCCGTCGCGGCTTCCCCCGCCGTGGCCCCGCCGGCCCCCGAGGCTGCCCGCACCGTCTTCGGTGACCGGCTTGCCCTGGCCGAGCGCTTCGCGGACATCCTCGCCGACACGGGGGTGTCGCACGGCCTGATCGGGCCGCGCGAGGTACCGATCCTCTGGGACCGGCACCTGCTGAACTGCGCCGTCGTGGCGCCGGCCTTTCCGGTGGGGGCCGAGATCGCCGACGTCGGCTCGGGCGCCGGGCTGCCGGGCCTGGTCCTGGCCATCGTGCGTCCCGACCTGCGGCTGCACCTCGTCGAGCCGATGCTGCGGCGCACGACCTGGCTGAGCGCCACCATCGAGGAGCTGGGCCTGACCAACTGCACGGTCCACCGTGGACGAGCCGAGGAGCTGCACGGCATCCTCACCGTGCCGTATGCCACGGCGCGGGCCGTGGCACGCCTCGACAAGCTGGCGCGGTGGACCTTCCCGCTGCTCTCTGACGGCGGGACCCTGGTGGCCCTCAAGGGGAGCAAGGCCCAGGAGGAGCTGGGCGAGCAGGAGCGGGTGCTGACCAGGTTGGGCATGACGTCAGCCCGGGTCACGACCTATGGCGAAGACCTGCTCGAGGTGCCGACGCTCACCGTCGAGGCCGTGGTCGCGGCGCGACCGGTGCGGGGTCGCGGCGCGGGCCCGACCAAACGGGGCAAGCCGACCCGGCGCGGCGGCGCCTGACCGAGTGCCGTCCTCGAGCGCGGGGACGGCGCTGGCCGTGCGCCTCGCCTGCCGCTGGCGCCTCCCCGGTTAGGCCCTGTCGCCCACGTAGGGTTGGATGACAACATGGCCAACGAGGTGACCGGGTGAGCACAGCAACACTGCAACTGAACCAGGGACTCGGGTGGCCTGAACGGCACGGCCGTGAGACCAGCCCGCTGGGCTGGCCAGCCCCGGGCTCGGCCCCCCAGGCGGACCCGGTTTCACGTGAAACCGAGACGGGACGCGTGCCGACCAGCGACGAACCGATTGTTGTTTCACGTGAAACACACCGGACCGTCGCGGCTACCCCTGAGCCCCCGGAGTCGCCCGAGCGCGTGGAGTCCGAGCAGCCCGAGCAGCCCGAACGCCGCGACGATGCCGCCGCCGCGGAGCGCGCGGCCGCGGCCGTCGTTTCACGTGAAACAGAACGCGACGAGCTGGCAGCCTCCCTGCCGCAGAGCGACCACGACACCCCACTGGCCCGCGCCGTGGCGGAGGACGCCCGCAAGCGGATCACCCTCACCGGTCGCGTCTTCCCCAAGCCGACCACGACCCGGGTCCTCACGGTGGCCAACCAGAAGGGCGGGGTCGGCAAGACCACCACCACGGTCAACGTGGCCGCCGCCCTGGCCCAGGCCGGGCTGACCGTCCTGGTCATCGACATCGACCCCCAGGGCAACGCCTCGACCGCCCTGGGCATCGACCACCATGCCGAGGTGCCCAGCATCTACGACGTGCTCGTCGACGGAGTCCCGATGGCCGATGTGGTTCAGGAGTGCCCGGACATCCCCGGCCTGTGGTGCGCGCCCGCGACCATCGACCTGGCCGGCGCGGAGATCGAGCTCGTCTCGCTCGTCGCCCGCGAGACCCGGCTGCAGAAGGCGATCACCGCCTACCTGGAGCAGTTCGCCGCCAGCGGGCAGCCGGCTCCCGACTACGTGCTCGTCGACTGTCCGCCGAGCCTGGGGCTGCTCACGGTCAACGCCTTCGTGGCGGCCCAGGAAGTGTTCATCCCGATCCAGTGCGAGTACTACGCGCTGGAGGGACTCTCGCAGCTGCTCAAGAACATCGAGCTGATCCGCAACCACCTCAACCCGACGTTGCACGTGTCGACGATCCTGCTCACCATGTACGACGGGCGGACCCGGCTCTCGGCGCAGGTCGCCGACGAGGTGCGCTCGCACTTCCCCGAGCAGGTTCTGAGCAACACCGTGCCGCGCTCGGTGCGCGTCTCCGAGGCGCCCAGCCACGGCCAGACGGTGATGACCTACGACCCCAACTCCAGCGGGGCCCTGTCCTACCTCGGCGCCGCCGCAGAGCTCGCCGACCGTGGTGCAGCGATGACCCCCTCGACCACGACGAACTGACAAGGACGACCTGATGAGCGAGAAGCGACGCGCCCTCGGCCGGGGCCTGGGTGCCCTGATCCCCAACGCCCCCACCTCACCGAACGGCCGCCCCGTCGACGTCTTCTTCGCCGACCAGCGCCCCGAGAGTGCCGGGTATGCCGTCGAGCCGGTCGACGGCGCCGGTGCGGCACCGCGCGAGCCGGGACAGGGGGGTGCGGACGACACCGCTGACGCGGTGGTCGAGGCCACGGCAAGCGCCGACGCACCGGGCTCTGAGCTGGCCCCCGTGCCCGGCGTCTCCTACGGCGAGATCCCGGTCGGCTCGATCCGCCCGAACCCGCGGCAGCCGCGCTCGGTGTTCGACGAGGACGACATGGCCGAGCTGGTGCACTCCATCACCGAGATCGGGGTGCTCCAGCCGATCGTCGTGCGCCCCATTCCCGCAGGTCAGGGCGCTGACGAGACCGAGGGCGCCGACACCGACGCCCCCGAGGTCCGGTACGAGCTCATCATGGGTGAGCGCCGGTGGCGCGCCTCCCAGCTGGCCGGCAAGGACACCATCCCGGCCATCGTCAAGGAGACCGACGACGACGACCTGCTGCGGGACGCGCTCCTGGAGAACCTCCACCGCAGCCAGCTGAACTCCCTCGAGGAGGCAGCGGCCTACCAGCAGCTGCTCGAGGACTTCGGCTGCACCCACGATGAGCTCGCGTCGCGGATCGGCCGGTCGCGGCCCCAGATCTCCAACACCCTGCGGCTGCTGAAGCTGCCGCCGCTGGTGGCCCGGCGGGTGGCCGCGGGCGTGCTGTCGGCCGGGCACGCCCGGGCCCTGCTCTCGCTCGAGGACGGCGCGTCGATGGAGCGGCTGGCCCAGCGCATCGTGGCCGAGGGCCTCAGTGTGCGCAGCGTCGAGGAGATCGTCTCGATGGGTGGCGACCAGGAGAGCGCGAAGGCTGTCCGCCGCCCGCGCGCCGGCAACCGCCACCCCCAGCTCGACGACCTGGCGGCGCGGCTGTCCGACCGCTTCGACACCCGGGTCAACATCGCGCTGGGTCAGCGCAAGGGCAAGCTGACCGTCGAGTTCGCGTCGGTCGAGGACCTCAACCGCATCGTCGACATGCTGGGCGTCGACCGTCGCAGCTGAGCGCATCCCGTTGTCCCGCAACGGGTTTCACGGCCACCGTCAGCCGACGGGTGGGCCTGCGCAGGCGGCGCGCCCGCTGTCGGTCAGCTGTGTGCGGCGAGGTAGGCGCGCAGGTCGCCGAGTCGCAGGACGCCGGTCGTGGCGGTGTCGTCATCGCCGAGGTAGAGCCGCTGGAGGCTGACCACCACGGCTTCGGCGAGGGTGTCCCGGAACGCCGGGTCGGCCCAGCGGGCGGCATCCTCGGGGTGGGAGAGGTAGCCGGCCTCCATCCGCACCGCGGGCATCGTGGTGTGCTGCAGGAGCGTCCAGGACCGGCCGTGCGAGCGGCAGTTGGCCAGTCCCGTGCGGGCGACCACCTCGCGCAGCAGCAGGTCGGAGAGGTACTCGCCAATGGGGGACCAGGACGTGGTGCGGTCGCGGCCGAAGAAGAAGGTGGCGACACCGCCGGCCTGGGCGGCCTCGTGGGCGTCGCAGTGCAGGGACAGGACCAGGTCGGCCCCGGCGGTGTTGGCCACCGCGGCACGCTCCTCCTCGCTGGGGCAGGTGTGCTCGGTGCGGGTGAAGACGACCGCGACGCCGATGGCCGTCAGCCGGCCCTCGATCCGCCGGGCCAGGTCCAGCACCAGGTCGGCCTCGACCAGGCCGCCGGCGGTGGCGCCGAGGTTGGTGCCGCCGTGGCCGGGGTCGAGGACGACGGTGCGCCCGCTGAGGTGGTGGCCGGAGCGGCGCACCTCCTCGCGCTCGCGCAGCACGTTGGCAGCACCGCCGGAGACGGACCGGCGCAGGTCCTTGAAGGCCCGCAGGGTCTCGGGGCCGACCGATCCGTCGTCCGGCAGCCCGTAGGACCGCTGGAAGGCGCGGACGGCGTGCTCGGTGGCCGTCCCGAAGAGGCCGTCGACCCGACCGGCCGCGAATCCGAGGGTGTTGAGGCGCTCCTGGAGCGCGAGCACGTCCTCGCCGCGCAGCAGGTGGCCGGGCGTGTGCACGAGGATGCGGTCGCCCAGTGCCCATCGAGCGCCGTCGATGGCCCGGAAGGTCTCGATGCCGACGACCCCGTCGACGATGAGGCCCTTGTGCTGCTGGAAGGCCCGCACGGCTCGCTCGAGCGCGCCGTCGAACGCCTCGAGGTCCACCCCGGGCCCGGTCAGTCCCACGCACTCGGGGAGCGGGTCACCGGGCAGGGTCGCGAGGCGTTCCCGCACGTCCGCGACGGCCGGGCCGCGGCTGCCGCGCCCTAGGAGGCCGAACTTGCTGTCGGACACTCGACCTCCTGGCAGGGGCGTGATCGTGGGTGGCGAATCGGTGTTTGTGCAGGTCAGAGGCGTTCTGCCCAGCTCGGCGCCGTGCAGCCGCTGGGCTGACTCTAGGTCAGCAGGGGCGGATCAACCAACCGGGAACCCTCGCTGGGGTCGGTCCGCCGGGCCGCTCACGACGATGCCGACCGGCCCGGAGGGCGCGGTCGGCATCGGTGGCGATGATCAGCCGAGGTAGTCGGCGAGCTCGCGGACGAGCTTGGGCTTGGGCATCGCGCCCACGAGGGTCTTGACGACCTCGCCGCCGACGTAGACGTTCAGCGTCGGGATGCCGGTGATGCCGTAGCGCGAGCTGACCTGGAGGTTCTCGTCGGTGTTGAGCTTGACGATGTCGATCTTGTCGGCGTGCGCGACCGCGAGCTCCTCGAGGATCGGGGCGACGGCGCGGCACGGACCGCACCAGGGGGCCCAGAAGTCCACCAGGGTGGGCTTGTCGTTCTGCAGGACGTCGACCTCGAAGGTGGCGTCCGTGGTGTCCTTGATGGCTCCCACTCGGGGGCTCCTTTCGGTGGTGCTGCGGGTGGTGGGGATGCTGCGGGTGGTGCTGGCCTCCTGCTCAGGATCGCAGCAGGCCGTGACAGTGCGTCAGTGGGTCAGGGCCGGCTCGTCGATGAGCGAGGCATCGGGGGCAGGGGTGCCGGCGTGCTCGCGGTCGGCGAGGTAGCGCTCGGCGTCCAGGGCGGCGGCACACCCGGAGCCGGCGGCCGTGATGGCCTGGCGGTAGGTGTGGTCGACCAGGTCACCCGAGGCGAAGACGCCGGGCAGGTTGGTCAGGGTGGTGCGGCCCTGCACGAGGACGTAGCCCTCGTCGTCGAGGTCGACCACACCCTTGACCAGCTCGTTGCGGGGGTCGTGGCCGATCGCGACGAACAACCCGGTGACGGGCAGCTCGCGGGTCTCGCCGGTGACGGTGTCGCGCAGCGTGATGCCGGTGAGCTTGTCCTCGCCGTGGATGGCCTCGACGGCGCTGTTCCAGGCGAACTTGATCTTGTCGTTGGACAACGCCCGCTCAGCCATGATCTTGGAGGCGCGCAGCTCCTCGCGGCGGTGCACGATGGTGACCGTCCTGGCGAACTTGGTCAGGAAGGTCGCCTCCTCGACGGCGGAGTCGCCACCACCGACCACGGCGATGTCCTGGTCGCGGAAGAAGAACCCGTCGCACGTCGCGCACCACGAGACGCCGTGGCCGGAGAGTCGCTTCTCGTCAGGCAGGCCCAGCTCGCGGTAGGCCGACCCCATGGCGAGGATGACGGCATACGCGCGGTAGGTGTTGCCCTCGGAGTCGGTCACGGTCTTGACCTCACCCTCGAGGGAGACCGACTCGACGTCGTCGGTGATGATCTCGGTGCCGAAGCGGACGGCCTGGGCGCGCATGCTCTCCATGAGATCCGGGCCCATGATGCCGTCGCGGAAGCCCGGGAAGTTCTCCACCTCGGTGGTGTTCATCAGCGCGCCACCAGCGGTGACGGCACCCTCGATGAGCAGCGGGTTGAGGTTCGCCCGGGCGGCGTAGACGGCCGCGGTGTATCCCGCGGGACCGGAGCCGATGATGATCAGGCTGCGGATGTCGTCAGGTGCGGTGGTGCTCACGCGGTACAGCCCCTTGTGGTCGGAACGGCGGTGCACCGCTACATACGGTGCCGATAGATGGAACCGATCGTAGGGCCTGAATGTTCCGCCACCCATCCGGCTGGCCGGTGCACGGGTGATCCGGTCGGGGTCAGGGCAGCGGCAGGGGACCGTAGAGCACTCCCGGGTGCTCCACGGTGCAGTCGGCGGGCACGGCATAGACGACCTGACCGGTGTCACTGCTCACCACGGCGACGACCGCGGGCACCCCGTCGAAGGTCGCGACGTCACCGGTCACCGGCATCCAGTCCTGGACGCCGGCGGAGCGCAGGCAGCCCCGCAGCCCGTTGGTGGAGGCCGCCTGGGCCCCCTGTGCCGGCGCGGGGGCGGCGAAGTCCTTGGCGGCGAGCAGCGGCGCCACCTGCTCGGCCAGGCCTGCGGAGGTGTATGCCGTGGTGCTGTGCACCAGGGTCACGGCGCCCTGCGGGCCGGCCACCCGGCCGCGGTCCGGCGTGGTGCCGGGAGTCGCCACCTCTGGGGATGAGGGCGCCTGCTGGGGTGCCGCACCCCCCGCCGCGGAGTCCGCGGACGAGTTCTGGCTCTTGAGTGAGGCGACGACGTCGCCGGGCCCGGTGCCGCTGAGCAGGGCCGGGACCGCTACGGCCACCACGGCTGCTGCCGCCGCGACCAGGCCGATGCGTCGCCATCGTCGACCCCTGCCGTGCAGCGGGACCACCGCGTCGTCGTGCTCGCGGCCGTACTGCTCGGCGGCGATGGAGGCGTTGATCCGATCCACGAGGTGGCTGGGCATGGGCCCGGGGTCGGGCAGGGAGGACAGCAGGGCCCGGATGCCGGTGGGATCGGCGTCGTCGGGCTGGTCCGGCGGCACGGGCGGGGTGCTCACCACGACGACCTCCAGACGGGACGGGACAGGACAGCGGGCATGCGCCGACCAGGTCGGGCACTGCGGGGATGACATGCGTACGACGTCACGGCTGCCCCGAAGGTTCCCGGAGGATCGCGGCCATGGCCTCGCGACCGCGGCTGCACCGTGACTTGACGGTGCCCTCGGCCACCTCGAGGATCTGGGCCGCCTCGGCCACCGACAGACCGTGCATGTCGACGAGCACCAGGGCCAGGCGCTGCCCCTCGGGCAGCTGGTCCAGGGCCTCCCGGACGTCGAGCCGGGTGTCGACGGAAGCGTGCGCGTCGTGGCGGTCGGCGAGCTCGCGCTCGGGGAGCTCGCGGGTCGGCTTCTCCCGGCGCAACCGGTCGAGGCAGGCGTTGACGACGATGCGGTGCAGCCACGTGGTCACCGCGGCGTCGCCGCGGTAGGAGCTCGCGCGGCGGAAGGCGGAGATGAACGCGTCCTGGACGCAGTCGGCAGCGAGCTCGGGGTTGCGGGTGGTCCGCAGCGCCACCGCCCACATCCGGTCCCGGTGGCGCCGGAACAGCTCGCCGAAGGCGTCGGGGTCCCCCTCGACGTGCTCGCGCATGAGGTCGCGGTCGTCACGCTCCTGGAGCGGGAGGGTGGCCATGGGGTGGCTGCGGACCGGGCCGACCCGGGTCAGCTGACCGTGACTTCGGCGAGGGTGGCGCGGAAGCGGCCGTCACTGACCTTGGACACCGAGGTGAACCAGACGAAGACGTACTGGCCCTGCACGGGATCGCCCTGCACCTTCAGCGTGATCGTGCCGGTCTTGTCCTTGGACGTCCCGATGGCCTTGGCGCTGTCGAGGGTGCGGTCCCCGCCGACGTAGACCGTCAGGTCGGAGGCGGACGGCGTCACGAGGGTGACCTCGCTGACCGAGCGGACCTGCCCGAGGTCGACGCGCACGCCGACGCCCTTCTTGAGGCCGCCGAGGTTCGCGCTGGCATACCCCTCGGAGCTCCAGTAGGTGCTGTCCTTGCCGTCGTAGACGCGGGGCGCCTCGTTGTTGCGCTCGCTGCCGTCGCCCTCGGGGTCGAAGCCGGTCGCGCCGAGGATGGGGAAGGGCTCACCGGTGCTCGCGGTGTCGGCCGGGGTGGTGGGGGTGACCGTGGCAGGGGTGCCGGTCACCGTCACGGTGTTCTTCGGGGTGGTGCCGGGGCTGAGGCCCAGGTCGCTGTGGGACCCGATCTTCGAAGCGCCCACGAACCCGAAGAAGAGGGCGACCACCACGAAGGCGACCACGATCACCATGACGAGCTTGGACTGGTCGCGGGTCGGGGGGCGCCCCGACTCCGGTGACAGCATCGGCAACGGGGGGTCGAGGAGCAGGTCGTCGTCGACGAGCGCATCGTCGAGGCTGACCCGCCGCCCCTCGGCGCGTTCCTCGGCAGCCTGGCGCTGGGCCCGGCGGTCGGCCGCCTTGTCGGCGGCGGCCTTGGCGAACAGGCCCATCCGCTGGGCGGCGGCACCGGCTGCGGCACCCGCGGCATGCCCAGCAGCGCCGGCGGCGTGCCCGGCGGCCTGTCCGGCACTGCCGATCGCCGAGCCGACGGCGCTGGCGGCCGCGGAGGCGGTGGCCGCGGCTGCCGCGCCGGTGCCGAGGGCGCCGTCGTGGTTGGCGTCACCCTCACCGTCGGCGCGGCCGGGATCCAGGTCCTGGTCGTCTGCCGCGACCTCCCGGTCGGCGGTCGGGGTGGTCGGGCGGGGCGGGACGGGCATGGGGGTGGTGGACTCCGGAGTGGGGGTTGGGGTGGTCCGTCCGTCGGTCGGACCAGTCTCGCGGGGGAGGTCGTGGACCGGGAGGGCGATCGTGGGGCTGGTCTCGCTGAACTCGTCCTGGTCGCGCGTGGCGGTGCCCCCGAGTCCCACGACCTGGGCGTTGGCCCAGGGTGCGATCTGGGTGGCGAAGTCACCGGGGGTGAGCGGGCCCTCGTCCTCGTTGAGGGTCAGGCGGCACAGCGTGTCGAGGTCACCCGGGACGCCCGCGGCGATCTCGGAGGGGGCCGGCACGCCGCCCACCACTCGCGGCGCGAGCTTGAGGCCGGGGACGGCCTCCTCGAGCGGCCAGCGGCTGGTGAGGGCGGCATACGTCACGGCCACCACGCCGACCGCGTCGATGCGGGAGGCCTCGGTCGAGGCGACGTCGTCGGCCGAGGCCATGGCGGCAGCGGTGGCGACGCCGCGCACCTTGATGGAGCCGTCATGGGCGCGCAGGATGGTCTGGGGCGTGAGGCGCAGGTGGTGCAGGCCGCGCGAGCGTGCCGACTCGAGGGCCGTGGCGGCCTCACCGGCGATGCGGCGGGCCTCCTCGGCGGGCAGTGCGCCCTGCTCGAGCAGGTGGGCCAGGGTCTGGCCGTCCTGGACGGCCTCCTCGATGAAGAAGGCGATGCCCTCGGAGCGCCCGACGTCCAGGATGCGCACGAGGCGGTGGTTGTCGAGCCCGGCGGCGCGACGGGCGGCGTCCAGGGTGGCGGGCGCGTGCGTCTCGGACTCGCGGAAGCAGACGACGACCACGTCGCGCTCGAGGGTGAGGTCGTGGGCCGACCAGCGCTCGGCGTGCGGCAGCTGCTCGAGACGCCGCTGCACGGCATAGCGACCGCCCAGCACCGTCGAAGGTCCTACCCCGTGCACGCTGCCTCCCTCGGGTCGCTGCTGCGGTGGACGCTCATCCTAGGGTGTGGTCCTCAGCCGCGGCCACGGCGCAAGCGCCGCCGCACCGGGCTGAACAGCTGGCCCACTTCCTCGACCCGCATGAGGTGGGCCAGGCCGAAGGCGATGACGAGGTAGAGCCCGCCGATGCCGACCAGCTGGGCCAGGCTGCCCATCCGGCCGTCCGGCAGCACCGAGTCGGACCACCTGAGCAGTGGCCAGCACACGAGGGCCGCGGCGATCGCCGCCGCGCCCAGCCGCACGTAGAGCCGCACGGTGGCCTGGAGGTGGAGCAGCCCCAGCCGGCGGCGCAGCAGGGCGAAGCCGACGAGCGCGGCGGCGAGGTTGCTCACGGTCTGGCCGAGGCCGACGACGATGCCGGCCCGGGCCGGCTCGACGGCGAAGGCGGCGAGGTTGAACCCGGTGGCCACCAGGGTGACCACGAGCTGGAGGCGGAACGGCGTCTTGGCGTCCTCGTAGGCGTAGTAGACCCGCTGGATGAGGTAGAGCCAGCCGAACGGCACCACGCCGAGCATCATCGCGATCATCACCCCGGCGATGGCGCCGGCCTCGGCGTCGGTGTTGCCGGTGAAGACCAGGTGCACGGCGGGGGTGCCGAGCAGCACGGCCGCCACCGTGCCGGGGACCAGCAGCACGGCCGGCATCCGCAGTCCTCGCCCGAGGTCGTCGACCACCTCGCTGGTCCGTCCGGCGTGGGCGGCGGACGACATCCGGGTGAACAGCGCCGTCACGAGGGAGAGCGTGATGAGCGAGTGGGGCAGCATGAAGAGCAGGAAGGCCCCGCTGTAGGCGGCCTTGCCCGCGCCGACCTGCCCGGCCGCGGCCATCAGGTCGTTGGCGCGGGTGAGCACCTTGGACGTGACCACGAAGCCGAGCTGGCTGACCCCCAGGGCGGCGAAGGTCCACAGCGCCACCCGTGACGCCGAGCCGAGGCCCACCCCGCGGAACCCCCAGACCGGGCGGTAGCGGAAGCCGCTGCGGTGCAGGGGCACGAGGAGCACCAGGGCCTGCGCGGCGACCCCCAGCGTCGCGGTGCCGGCCAGGATCCAGACCATGGAGGTGGTCCAGTCGCCGATGGCGGGCTTGCGCGAGAAGTGCTGGGCGAACCAGAGCAGGCCAGCGATGGCCACGATGTTGGCCAGCGCCGGGGCCCACATGTATGCCGCGAACTGGCCGCGGGCGTTGAGCACCTGGCCCAGGAGCGTGTAGAGGCCGTAGAACATGATCTGCGGGATGCAGATGAGGGCGAAGGCGGTGGACAGGGCCAGCGTCTGGTCGTCCCAGCCCTTGGAGTAGAGCCGTACCAGCAGGGGGGCCAGGGCGGTGACCAGCACCGTGGCCACCGCGACGAGCGTGATCGACAGGGTGAGCAGCCGGTTGACGAAGACGCTCCCGCCGTCGTCGTGGGTGGCGGCCTTGGTGATCTGGGGGACCAGCACGGCGTTGAGCACCCCGCCGGCGAGCAGCAGGTAGAACTGGTTGGGCAGGGTGTTGGCGACGTCGAAGGCGTCGCCGGACACGGCCGTGCCCACGACGCCGAGCAGCAGTGCAGTGCGCACGAAGCCGAGCAGGCGCGACACCACGGTGCCGGCCGCCATCACGGCGCTGGAGCGGGCGAGGCTGCTCTCGGCGCTGGGGGTGCCCACGCTCACGCGCCGTCTCCGGCCAGCCGCTGCCAGGCCTGCCGGGCGATGCGGCGCTCGTTGGGGAAGGTGAGGTGCTGGTGGGCCTCGCGCAGCGGCAGCCAGGCGACGTCGATGGCCTCGTGGTCGGGGTCGTTCTCGATGGTCAGCCGGCCCCCGGTCGCCTCGAGCAGGTAGTGGTGCACGAACTTGTGCACCCGCCGGTCGCTGGTGGCGAACCAGTAGTCGATGGTGCCGAGCTCGGTGAGCACGCGGCCGGCGATCCCGGTCTCCTCCTCGACCTCGCGCGCAGCCGTCTCTGGGAGGGTCTCGTCGTTCTCCCGGTGCCCCTTGGGCAGGCACCACTCGATGCGCCCCGCGCGGTTGCGGCGGGCGATCACGGCGATGCGGGCGATCCCGTCGTGGACGTCGACCACGATGCCGCCTGCGGACCGCTCTTCCACGGCGGGGAGGCGTCGCGCCAGCCGCTCGGGGTCACGTGCAGGGGAGGTCACCTCGCCACTCTAACGAGCGCCTACCCTTGACCTTCGTGTCCACCGCCGATCCCCGCGAGCCGCAGGCCGAGTCCCCCTCGGCGCCGCTGCCCGAGCTGATGCGGAAGGCGACGGCGCACCTCGCCTCGGTGCTGCCGCTGCTGACCGAGCTGGGCGGACTCTTCGCGGCGCAGGGCCACGAGCTGGCCCTCGTGGGCGGCCCGGTGCGCGACGCCTTCCTCGGTCGGGTGTCCCCGGACCTGGACTTCACCACGAGCGCGACCCCGGACCAGACCCTGGCCGTGCTGCGGCCCTGGGCGGATGCGCACTGGGACATCGGGCGCGAGTTCGGCACCATCGGTGCCCGCCGCGCGGCCGTCACCGTCGAGGTGACCAGCTACCGCGCGGACGCCTACGACGGCCAGACCCGCAAGCCGGTGGTCGCCTTCGGCGACAACCTCGAGGACGACCTCGTGCGCCGCGACTTCACGGTCAACGCGATGGCCCTGCGGCTGCCGTCGATGGAGTTCGTCGACCCGTATGCCGGGCTGGCGGACCTCGCCGCGAAGCGGCTGCGCACGCCCGGCACCCCGGAGGTGTCCTTCGGCGACGACCCCTTGCGGATGATGCGAGCCTGCCGGTTCGCTGCCCAGCTCGGCCTGGACGTGGCTCCCGAGGTGTCGGTCGCGATGCGCGAGATGGCTGCCTCGATCGAGATCGTCTCGGCGGAGCGGGTGCGTGACGAGCTGACCAAGCTGCTGCTCGCGCCCCGGCCCCGCGCGGGGCTGCGCCTGCTCGTGGACAGCGGGCTCGCCGACCACGTCCTGCCCGAGCTGCCCGCCCTGCGGCTGGAGATCGACGAGCACCACCGCCACAAGGACGTCTACGAGCACTCGCTGACGGTGCTCGAGCAGGCGATCGCCCTCGAGGGCCCGCCCGGCTCGGCTCCCGAGGACGTGCCCGGACCCGACCTGGTGCTGCGCCTGGCCGCGCTCCTGCACGACGTCGGCAAGCCGGCGACCCGACGATTCGAGTCCGGCGGTGGGGTCTCGTTCCACCACCACGAGGTGGTCGGGGCCAAGCTCGTGGCCAAGCGGCTCAAGGCGCTGCGCTTCGACAAGGACACCGTGAAGGCGGTGGCCCGGCTGACCGAGCTCCACCTGCGCTTCCACGGCTACGGCGACGGCGCCTGGACCGACTCGGCGGTGCGCCGCTACATCACCGACGCCGGCCCCCTGCTCCCGCGACTGCACCGGCTCACCCGATCGGACTCGACCACCCGCAACGCCCGCAAGGCGGCCCGCCTGTCCCAGACCTACGACGCGCTCGAGATCCGCATCGTGGCCCTCCAGGAGGCCGAGGAGCTGGCCAAGGTGCGGCCCGAGCTCAACGGCAACCAGATCGCCGAGGTGCTGGGGATCAGGCCGGGGCCGGTCCTGGGCCGGGCTTACAAGCACCTGCTCGAGGTGCGCCTCGACCAGGGCCCGATCGGCCACGACGCAGCCGTTGCCGCCCTCCGCCAGTGGTGGGCGGACCAGGAGGAGTCGGGCACCACAGCCTGAGTCCACGCCCGGAAGCCCGAGTCTGCCGTTGATGGCCCCTGAATCCTGGACGACTTGTCCGACACGTCTACTATGCGTGCCATGAGATTCGTCGTCACGGTAATGGTGCGCGACGAGGTCGATGTCATTGCCGCGATGATTGAGCACACTCTGGCCCAGGAGCCGGACGTCGTCATCGTCACCGACAACGGTTCGGTCGACGGCACTGCGGAAGTGCTCCGGCGCTACGCGGAACTCGGTCTGATCGAGTTGCATCACGACCCCGTCCACCGCAAACAGCAGGGTGCCGTGGTCACCTCGATGGCGAGGCGCGCACGCGTTGAGCATGCCGCCGACTGGGTGATCAACGCCGACGCCGACGAGTTCTGGGTCCCTCAGGACAAGAACCTCACGGTCCGCCGAGCGCTGGAGAAGACACCCCTGTCGCTGAACGCATTCACGGTCCCTGTCACCAACCTCATCGGACGTCCAGCCCGTCGTGGCTCGGGCCTGACCCGACTCGTGTGGCGGGATCTTCGCACCGACGAACAGCTCCAACAGGTGGGCATCCACGCGCAACCGACCCCCAACGCCGTTCATAGGGGAGAGCCGGACGTAGTGGTGGCCCAAGGCAACCATTTCGTCAACATCGAGAGCAACGGCCAACCCGACCCCGAGGTTCAGCTTGAGGTCCTGCACCTGCCATGGCGCTCTTGGGCACAGCTCGAGCAAAAGGTCATGCATGCGGGCCGGGCGTACGAGGCGAGCCCCGACCTGCGTCCCAGCAAGAACCACCATGGGATGAACGACTACCGTCGCGCTCTGGCCGGCCGCCTCATGCCTGCCTACATGCTCCGTCAGCCTTCGGCGGCAGAACTGGCTGAGGGCGAGACCGGCGGGTGGTTCCGGCGGGACGAGTGGCTGCACGAGCAGGTGGCCGGGTTGGTCAGCGACGCCCGATGCCCCGAGCTCTTGGAGCCGCTGCTGGACGACTCGAACGACGAGATCTTCGAGGAGGCCTTCGTCAGCAGCCAGGCGGTGCTGGGACGGCAGTTCCTGGAGCTCGAGCAAGAGCGCGATGCCGAACGAATTCGAGCGGACGAGAGCAGGGCTCTGGCAAGGCGGTTGTCACGTCAACGCGACGCCGCTCGAGCCGAGCTCAAGCTGTTGCGTGGCCAGGCCCCGATTGCGGACGAGGCGAAGGCGCTCGCACGGCGGGCGGCTCGCGGCGTGCGTCGAAGGTTGGGAAGCTCATGACCGACCCGAGTCTCCCCGTGCCTAGATCGGTGCCACCCGAGTCGCCGTCGACGAAGCCCTCTGGGCCAAGGCGCCTCGCTGGCAGACTCCGGACAGTCACCCGGCGTGTTACTGCCGCCGTGCCGCCGTCCGATGTGGACCTGATTCTCACCAGCGGACTCTTCGACCCCGAGTGGTATGCCGCAACGGCGGGATGCTCCACCGATCCCGCCGAGGCTGCTCAGCACTACCTCGATGTGGGCTGTGCCCAGGGGCATACGGCACACCCGATGTTCGACCACGTGCACCTGTTGAAGCGGTACGAGGGGATCATCGGCCCACGGAACCCGCTGGTGGCCTACCTCACGGACCCGAGGATGGCCAAGGCGTCAACCCAGCCGCTGATGGCCTACCGCGACTACCAGCGCGCCCACCCGGAGGCGTCCAAGTACTCGCGAGGGGTGACCCGGCACTATCTGGAGCGCGGTGCTCAGCTGAGTTTCGAACCCACAACCTGGTACCGCCCGGATCCGGACACGGAGCCGGAAGGCTTGGCCGACTGGATGCGGGCGCGCCGGCGCGAGTGGGCGTACCGGCGCGCGCTGGCGTCTCCACCTTGGGTGCGTGAGGCTCCCGTGACCGGAGCGTCAAACCTCCCGGACCACGACGCGACCATCACGACCCAGGTGACTGTGGTCCTCCCGACGGGTGCACCGCAGTCCGGGCTGGACGAGACGTTGACGTCGGTGCTCGCCCAGACCATCCGTGACCTCGAGGTGCTTCTCGTGCACCCGATGGAACATGCCGACGCCGTTGCTGCGCTGGTCGAGCGGCACCAGTCAGACCGCCGAATTCGGACCGTGGAGGCGCCGAGCGGGGACCGCTCGGCTGCTCTCGCGCTGGGGGTGCACGAGGCACAGGGCGGCTGGGTCGCCTTCTGCCTTCCCACCGTCGAGTGGACCCCCGAGCACCTGTCATCGGTGATCGGTCATGCCCAGCAGCAGGAGGCTGAGGCCGCAACCGACTTGGTCGAACGGAGCTCCGCAGATGGAGTGCCGTGGTATTGCGTCGGCCCGGTCACCCGTGATCGTGCTCTGGTCCAGGCACAGCTCCACCCGGCCGGTCTGGTCGTCCGCAAGGATGTTCTGGACGAGCTGGGGGGCGTGGACGCGTCCGTGCGGTGCGCCGCCATGCACGACCTCGAGCTCAAATTGTTGGCGCGAGGCGAGGTGCCCGTCCTCCCGAGCGTGGGGGTGCGCACCTCAGCGCAGAAGGAGTCAGCGGCGCTTGCTGCCGTGCCGCTGAGGATCAGGCCCCGCTTGGATGTCGAGCAGCTCCCCACGTGGCACCAGGTGGTCCTTCAGCGCCACCTGTTCGACGTCGACGCCATTCGCGAGGGCGAGCCGGGGCTGGCCTCGGTCATCATCCCCACCCATGCGGACTACTCGCTCACGCGCCGGGCGGTCCTGCGCGTCAGTGAGGCCTACGAGACGGCGCTGGCGGAATGGGAGGCGGCTGGCCAGCCCGTTGGTTCGGAGCCGACGCGGGTAGAGGTCGTGGTCGTGGACAACGGGTGCCCCGCAGAAGAGGCGCTGGCGCTCGATTCGATCCCTCTGGAGTTTCCCTGCGCGCGTGTCGTCCACGAGGCCGTCAACCGCGGGTACGCCCTGGGCAACAACGTGGCACTGCAGCACACGCATGGTGACGTCGTGGTCTTCCTCAACAACGACACAGAGGTCCAGGCTGGGTGGCTCGAGCCTTTGGTGACTGCCCTGCGTGACCCCAGGATCCACGGAGCCCAGTCGTTGCTCATCTACCCGAGTGGATCCATCCAGTCGGCCGGGATCGCCTTTCCCTCCACGGGCGGTGTTCCCCACGCACTACTCCAAGGGTTCCCCGTCGAGGATTCAGCTGGGCTCGAAGACGTCGCGCTGCAGGCCTGTACGGCGGCAAGTCTGGCCATGCGGAGGGCCGACGTCCTCGCCATAGGGGGCTTCGACCCGATCTTCATGAACGGTATGGAGGACGTCGACCTGGGACTTCGCATGTCCCAGGTGCGCGAGGGACGGTTCTGCGTACGCCCGGACTCCATCGTCTTGCACCACGAGTCCAAGGCGCCGGGCCGGTTCAAGAGCTCGCTGGCCAACCGCCGAATCATGCTCGACCGCCACCGCGCCACCGTGCGGGGAGACGACGTCGCACTCTGGGCAGCTGCCGGCTATGACGTCACCGGTCACGAGATCCGGCACATGGTCTCGAACGACCGGAGGGTCTCAGTGCCCGAACCGGTTCTGGCCAAACGGGTAGTCACCGACGTGCGCGAAGGCCTCCCAGCCTTGCGATGGGCGCTGAAGAACCCCGCTCCTGCGGGTCCGGAGTCAGAACGTTGGGGTGACACCCACTTCATCCGGAGGTTGGGTGCCGCGCTGCGAGGACTGGGCCAAGAGGTGGTCATCGACCATCGCGCGGAGTTCGAGAGGCCCACCGGTCGGTTCGACGACGTCGTGCTGGTGCTGCGGGGGCTGGCTCCGTATGCCCCGATCTATGGACAGGTGTCCCTGTGCTGGCTCATCTCGCACCCTGAGATGATGAGTCGGCGCGAGGCGGCGTCCTACGACAGGGTCTTCGCTGCCAGCACCACGTGGTCCGCCCGGATGTCAGAGGAGTGGGACGTCCGCATCGACCCCCTCCTGCAGGCGACCGACCCGGAGCTGTTTCACCCCGACCGGGGCAGGGCAGACACTGGGCACTCGGTGCTGTTCGTCGGCAGCTCCCGCAAGATCCTGCGGCCACTGGTCGGCGCTGCCGTGGAGGGGGGGCTACCGCTCTCCATCATTGGAAACCAGTGGGAGGGACTGGTCGATCCTCGCTACGTCAAGGCCGAGTACATGGCCAACGACGAGGTGGGGGAGGCGTACCGCAGGGCCGGGGTGGTGCTGAACGACCACTGGGACGACATGAGGGAGGAAGGATTCCTGTCCAACCGGCTGTTCGATGCGGTGGCGAGCGGCGCTCGAGTGATCAGCGATGACGCGGCGGGGCTCAATGGCCTGTTCGGACGCTCGGTCCAGGTTGTCGAAGGAGCCCAGGAACTCAGCAGATTGGTCCACACGCCGGATCTGGACACGGTGTTCGGTGATGACGCCGAGCGCCGAGCGGTTGCAGCTTCGGTGCATCGCGATCATTCCTTCGACGCACGGGCGCGCACCCTTCTAGAGGCTGCGGTCCAACTCGGGGCTGCCCGGTTCGACGTGACTCGCACCGGCGTGGACCGGAGGGCATAGCGAGGTCCGTCCCAACTGGGCGCTGGCGTCCACCACGAGAGGCAGAGGAATGCCGGGAGCACCGACCAGAGAAACGATGCGAGCGATGGCGGCTCGAGGAGGCCGAGCGGCCGTCCAACGCCTACCCCCGCCAGCTCGGTTGCGGGTGCGTCAGGTCAAGCGCGCCATCCTCGGCCAATCCCCACTGATGGCGCCGAGGCCGGAGGCAACCAAAGCGCCCGAGCGCTCGATCCCTACGGCGCCGTCCTCTGGCCCCCGCCGCGCCGACGAGGGCCGATCGCGCGGCGACATCCGCCGCGAACACATCTTCGCGACCGCGGAGCGCTCGGGCCAACTCCTTGAGATTGGACCTGCCCACAACGGAATCCTCCGCAAGCGGGATGGCTACGACACCCGCACGGTGAGCTACCTCGACCGTGCGGGTCTCATCGACAAGTACAAGGCCCACGCAAACTATTCGCCTGACGACATCGAGGAGGTGGACTACGTCCTGGCCCCCGGGGCGCCACTGGCAGACGCGATCCCCGATCGGTTCGACCTCGTATGCGCCTCCCACGTCCTTGAACACACGACGTCACTCATCGACTTCGTCAACCAGTGCTCACGACTGCTGAAGCCTGGCGGCGTGCTTGCCCTCGTGGTGCCGGACCACCGCTTCCACTTTGACCGGTTCCGTGAGCGGACCTCCATCGGCACCGTGATTGACGCCCACCTGGCCCCGACTCCGCTGCACACGGTGGGTACGTTGACTGAGTTCTCTCTTTATGCGGTCAAGCACCGAGGCAGCACGTCGTGGGCACCCGCCCACCGAGGGTCCTGCAGGCTGGGTCCACGGCCCTGAGGACGTGCGCCGCAACGCCGAAAGCGCCACGAGTGGTCGTTACATCGACGTGCACCACTGGGTCTTCACTCCCAATCACTTACGGCTCATGCTCCACGACCTGGCTGATGCCGGGTATGTGCAGGTCCGCGAGACCTACTGGCACGACACGATCGGCCACGAATTCTTCATCAACCTCACACCGGACAGCAGCGGTCCGGGCGTCACCCGCCACGAACTCATGGATCTCGCCGACGCAGAGCGCCGAGGCCTGGATGTCCCTGATTGGGAACCTGGTTCGGCGTGAACCCAACGCCTGAGTCTGAGCCAGTTGCTGCAGTCGTGGTGCCGATGTACGGGGTCAGGGCCTTTATCGATGACTGCCTTCACAGCATCGCCGCCCAGAGCATCGCCGATCGCCTAGAGGTCATCCTCGTGGACGACGGCAGCACCGACGGGACGGCTGAGATCGCCACGAGCTTCGTCGCACGCCACCCCTCATGGACCCTGATCTGGCAGGCGAATGCGGGACCGGGACCGGGCGCCGCCGAAATCGTGGACTGATGGAGGTGAAGTCCGACTACGTCCTGTTCTGCGACGGTGACGACATGCTGGAGCCACAGGCCCTTGAGCGACTCGTCGATGCAGCTGCTGCGACGTCTGCTGACATCGTGGTGGGAGCGTCCAGGCAGTTCCCGTCTTCCCGGAGGTGGCGGTGGTCCCATCTCTTTGAGCCGCTCGATGATGTTTGCCGCGCAGGAAGCGTGAACGATTTCCCCGATCTCGTGCACCATCCAGCCCCGGGCGACAAGTTGTTCAGGACCGCCTACCTGCGTGAGAGTGGCCTTCGATTTGGCGAGCGCATTCACCACCAGGACACCCTCGTCAGCATTCCGGCTCTCCTCCGTGGGGCCCGCGTCACGGTCCAACGCAGCGCGGTCCAGCTCTACCGTCGTCGCGGGGATGGCAGCAGCATCATGGACGGCCACTACACGCGCGAACAGAACACCTGGGACCACCTGCTCGTAGTTCAAAGTCTCGCTTCCCTACGGGAGGAACTGCCCCCGGACCGGGTCGCGCTTCTGAACGCCTTCCTCCTACGCCAGCTTCCAAGGGTTTGTGGCCAGGGCGCCAGCCTGCCGCGCGACGGTGCCGAACGGCCGTTTGCGGCGTCCCGGGCGATCTTCGCCCCCATTGCACCCAGGCTGGTCCTGGACCTGACCGACGGCGCCGTTCACGCCCTGGCATACCGCGCCCTCATGATCGGGGACCTGGACCTCTTCCTGGACCCGGCGCGTGGCATCGTCGGGCTCGATCTCTCCTCCGACGGGATCCGGCTCGTGGCACCAGCTGAACCGCCGTGGGACGAGGTCCTGGTTCTGGGCCGCCTCCGTAGCGAGCTGACTTCGATCGAGGTCGATCGAGGAGACCTGGTCCTTGGCGGAACTGTGCGTGTCTCGGGCTCGCCCGCGCTGGCGATCCTGCCGGCCGAGGTCATGGTCAGGCTTGGTGGCGCAGGCATCACCGTGCCCGCCAGGTTAGAGCCAGCCGACGGGGCAGCTGCCGTGACCGTGAGCACATTCGAAGCACGGGTCCCACTCGGACGCCTCACTGATGGCCAGTTCGACCTCCGCATCGTCCTTCAGGACGGAGAGGCACAGCGGTCTGGTCGGATGGCCCTTCATGATTCGGCCTCGCACCCCGTCGTCCACGAGGGACTGCGCCTGAACGCCTTGGTCAACGCTGAGGGGGCGGCAGCTCTCGAGGTGGCAGGAGTGCGTCCGCCGGAGGACGACGTCGAGCCGCTGACCAGCCGACTGCGTCGGTTCCTCCCGCGGTAGCAGCAGAGATGGTGCAGGCCAAGCAGGAGGTCGCCGGACTAACGCGAGTTGGCGAGGGCATTCCGGACAGCCGCTGCCAGGTCCCCTCCAAGCCTCCGTCGGGAGCGCATGCGGGTCGTGTGCGGTGAGAGTCGCAGCATCTGCGCGGGCTTCGTGCAGGGACTGTGCCAAGGCTTGCGCACTGGCCCCGGCGACCCGGAGGCCAGGCACCCAGGCACGGCGGATGCCGTCCAAGTCGTTCGTCACGGTGGGGATACCTGCCATGGGAAGTTCCAAGGGCAGATGGCTCGGGTGCGGACTGAACATGAGCGCCAAAGCAAGATCAGTGTGTGCGACGAGGTCGTAGTACGCCGACAGGGTGGTCTTTCCCGCCATGACGACCTCTAGGCGAGGTCCGAGATCGACTGCGGGGACATCCTCACCCGCCAGCGTGACGATTGGCCGGATCCCCTCGGGGAGTTCCTCCGCCCACAGTCGGAGCGCATCGAGGGCAAGCGCGGCGAGGTTTCGAGGTTTTGACGGTCGCAGGTAGCACAGGAGGCGAGGACGGTCTGACTCACCTGGCGCCCATCGCTGTGCCGCAGCGTGGATGCGTGCCACCTCCACTTGGGGCGCGAAGATCTGTTCGGGCGCGATCGCGCTACCGGTCTGCTGGACGACATAGTCTGCCAACGGCGACGAGTTGACGACGAGTCGGAACCCGGCCCGATACGTGTCGCGGGCCAAGGCGTACTCAGTGCCCCAGGCCATGAAGCCCGGTTCCCAGTCCTGAACGAGGTACAACACCCGCTCGCGGGCGACCATCCCCGCCTCATGGGCCCGCTGGAGGGTCACTGCGGTCGTCCAGTAGGTCGCGATCCATACATCTTCGGGGTGGTAGCCGGGTCGGTCGGCGTGGCCGCGGGTGGTGATCGAGACCGTAGCGGCGATCTTCTCGTCTGCGGTCTCGCGCAGCACCCAGTCAGCCAGCTCTTGGCGCATCGTTGCCGAGTCCTCGTCGGACCCGGTCAGGACGATCAGTCGGAGCGGGCGATGACTCTCCCGCGCGGCGTGGACGCCGGCCAGCACCGCAGTTCGAACGCCGGCGAAGAGCTGGGCCGGAGTGAATGTGGCGAGGACGAGGTTGACCGATCGGTCGGGGCAGGTGGGTCGAAGCCTCTAAGAGGACCTCCTGCCCGGGCACGTCTGCAGTGGTGGCAAACGTAGGTCGGGCTGGCCTGGGGGCTGGCTGTTGCGTCTGTTTGGCCGCCATCCGACCCAGGTCAGACCGTACCTGCTGGAGCTCGGAGCGAACCTGCGCGACCTCGGTGGCGGCTGCTTTGAGCATTTCACCACGGGAGGCATCACGGGCTGCCGCTTGGGCGTGCAGACTCACTACTCGGTGGTCGATCGTGGCGTGCTGCTTGCCATGAGCATCCGCCGCGCGTCGGCCTCGGCGTGCCCAGTTCGAAGGGACTGCACGACGGCGGCACCTTGTTCGTTCACCAGGGAGGCAAGCCGACGCTCGGCCCGTAACAACAGCCATACGACGAGTCTCTACGAGTCCCGCGACCAGAACCGTAAATGTCAGGGACCAGTCGTGGCCCATCAGTTGGACGGCGCCAGCGGCAAGCACACCCGCGAGGACCGCAAACCCTGTCCGTGTACTCATGACCGACATCGTAGGTGGGCTACTCGACGCGAGGGCCCCGGCGGTGGGTTCCTCAGGGCTGGCGTTCGAAGGAGCTCGGCAACGGGAAGTACTCGCCGAGGAAGTCGCCGATGATCTTGGCCTGGGCGTCGACGTCGAGCCTGCTGGAGTCGTGGTCGTTGAGGCAGAACACGTCGTAGTCGCGCTGGTGGAGCAGGGTCTCGAGGCGGCCGGGGGTGTCCTCGCGCGCGATGTCCGCGTAGAAGTACCGGACCCGGCCCGGGATCGCCCGCCCCGTGGCATACCCGTAGTAGTGCGCCAGCGCCGCCGGGATGGACAGGTCCGAGTGGTTGCGGAAGGTGGAGGCCGCGGTGCGGTTGAACTCGTCCGAGAAGACCCGCTCGAGGTCCTCCAGGACCGAGCGGCGCAGCGCGTGGGGGACGTGCTTGAACTTGTTGGTGATCGTGCGCTGGAAGGCGCCGGCGATGAGGTCGCGGTTGTTCTTCGCGGCGCTCATGACCGGCATGTCGTCCGGGTCAGCCGGGCCCAGGCCGATCTTGGCGTTGGAGAGGCTGAAGATGGCCAGCCCGTTGCTGCGGAAGAACAGGTCCGGCGCCACGGGGCGACCGAAGAAGACGTCGTCGTTGAGGTAGAGGAACTGCTCGCTGAGACCGGGTGCGTGGTGCAGCTGGCTCTCGATCGCGTGGGAGTTGAAGGTGGGCAGTTGGCCGCGGTCCCCGAACAGCTCCCGGTGGGACACGACGCTGATCCGCGGGTTGTCGGTGTCGAGCCACTCGGGCACCTGGTCGGCGGTGACGAGGTAGACGTGACGCACCCAGTCGGCATACATGTCCAGCGACCGCAGGGAGTACTTGAGCTCGTCGCGCGAGACGTAGCGGCTGTCGTTGGCCGCCAGTGCGTGCAGGGCACCAGCCTTGACCTCGGGGGAGTCGGCCGCGGCCGCCTTGCTCCGTAGCCACTCGGGGTCGTCGCCGTCGACCCAGGTGTAGACCACGTCGATCGGCTCGGTCACCGTGAACAGGTGGGGGTACTGGATGGTCTTGAGGGTCCGACGCAGCGCGCCGTCCATCTCGGTGAGGACGGTCTCCTGCTCGCCGGGGGTGACCACCTCGGCCCAGTCGTTGAAGCGCGGGGCGACCAGCGACCCGGCCGGCATCGGTTCGCCGTTGAGCTGGGCCGGCCGGTCGTGCTTGGACACCTTCCAGAACTCGATGTCGCAGCCGAGCTCCGGCCCGCCCAGGTAGCTGCCGCAGGGGCTGGCGAGCACCTGGAAGACCCGGATGACCGAGGCACGGCGCGGCAGGGCCGAGCGGCGCAGCAGGTGAGGGGTGCCGAGGGCCTTGTTCTTGACCACCGCGGTGTAGACGGGCAGGCCGTTGCTGGCGGTGCGCAGGGCCGCCGAGGCCGCGGCGCGGTCGGTCGAGGCAACGACCACGATCCGGCGACGCTGGGTCGACGTCTCCAGGACGAAGTGCGCGACCCCGTGGGCCTCGAGGGCCTCGGTCACGATGTCGAGGTGGTCCTTGAGCACGTCGTCGGCGCGGAACGAGTCGACCTTGCGGGCCACGTAGGTCTGGCCGCGCAGCTCGATGACCGTCGTCCCGTCCAGACCCATGGTCGCCACCCGGGCCGCTCGGAGCCGGCCTCGCCGCATCGCCCGGTGGGCCGAGGTCTGGCCTCGCACCAGGGAGCGGATCCGGGCCCACACCGGCGTCGGAAGGACGCGCCGGGCAGCCTGACGGACCGGCACGGGGACCACACGTTCCACCGCGGGCACGGCAGGACCCCCTCCCAAGTCAACGCCAACACATGGACAACCAACCAGAGGGTAGTCCACGGGGGATGATTGGGCCGAAAACGGCTACCCGGCGTGCCTACAGCCGGTAGGGCCGGTCGTGCACGTGGTCGCGCCGGCTGCCCTCCTCGTTGGGACCCTTCTCGAGCACGACCAGGTTGTGCCAGGCGTGGATGGCCTTGATGTTGCGGTCGGTGTAGGTCGGCTCGTAGCCCTCGAGGAGGAACTCCTCGTAGTTCAGGCCGTCCACCAGCTTCTTGACCAGGTCCATCGAGGTGCCGGCGGCGGCCGGATCGAGCTGGCCACCCCATTCGGGCCAGTAGGACGTCTGCAGGTCCTCGATCGCGTAGACACCGTTCGAGGGCAGCAGCGGGAACAGCACGTCGAAGCTCGCCAGGATGTGCTCGGAGACGTGGCTCCCGTCGTCGATCACCACCAGCAGGTCCGGGTGCTCGGCCACGATGCGCTTGAGCAGCTCGGGGTCGGTCTGGTCGCCGGTGTAGACCTCGATGCGGTCGCCCGCCACGTAGGACTTGTCGATGATGTCCAGCCCGACGATGGTGGCCTTGGGGAAGAAGTCGCGCCACATCCGCAGCGAGGCGCCCCCGGAGCCCTCCTTCCGGAAGCCGCCGATGCCGATCTCGAGCAGCGTGAACTCCTTGTTCCGCAGGTGCTTGAGGCTGGCCTCGTAGTGGGGGGTGTAGCGGTGGGTCCCCCACTTGTCGGTCTTGTAGAGCTTGGCGAGATCGGTGAGCGAGGTATGAGGTGGTGGCGGCGCCGTCGACGCTGCGAAGGCGGCGCGGAGCTGGCGCTCCCGGCGCCGCAGGTCGTTGGTGCGTTCCCTGCCCAGCCTGCGCTCGAGCTGCTGTCCCACGAAGTGCCGCATGCGTGAAGTCCTCCGGATCGGGTGCCTGCGGGAATCATGGCATGAGCACCGGCCATCACCGGGTGCTCTGGGCAGGCCTTTTCGGCGATGGGAGGTATCGCCATGGTTGTGCCCGACGCCTAGCCTGTGTCGGGCGCCGTCATCGGCTGCCGAGGTCCCCCCGAAAGGTCCCGATGTCCACCCTGAAGTACCCGAGCGAGCAGTTCCCCGGCCCGCCGTCGATCACCGTCGACATCCCCGACGGCTGGTCCCCGGTGCGGGTCCCCGGGACGCTGCTCGCTGCCCGGCGCGCCCAGAAGGGCGACACCTTCGCGCCCAACCTCGTCATCCGCGGCTCCACCCGGTCCGCGGAGTTCACCATCGGTCGCGCGCTCGCCGAGCTCGAGGCGTTCGTCCGCGAGCGTCCGGACGGCGAGATGGACGAGCCCTTCGAGGTGGAGATCGCCGAGGTGCCGTTCGTCGGGGTCAACGTGTCGTGGACCGACGAGACCGTGGGCGACGTGGTGCAGGCGCACCTGTTCGCCGGGGCCCGACGCGGGCAGGTGGTCGACCTGATCCAGGTGACCGGCTCGGTCGGGGGACCCGAGGTCGAGGTGGAGTACTCCACCCTCCAGCAGCTCATGCAGACGGTGCGGGTCACCCGATGACCACGATGCAGTCCTCCGTGGGCGGCCTGACCCTGCGCTGCGGCGCGGCGACGGACGTGGGTCGCGTCCGCGGCCACAACGAGGACAGCCTGGTCGCCGAGGGCGCCGTCTTCGCGGTGGCCGACGGCATGGGCGGGCACGCGGCGGGCGAGGTGGCCAGCGGCATCGCCGTCGACACCCTCAGGTCGCTGTCCCAGCGGCCCGTCCTGGCCCGCGACGACGTCGTCGCGGCGCTCGGCGAGGCCAACGACCGCATCCTGAGCTCGGTCGCCCGACACCCCGAGCAGACCGGCATGGGCACGACCGCCACGGGCCTCGCGGTCGTGTCGGCGGAGGGCTCGGGCCAGTGGGCCGTGTTCAACGTGGGCGACTCCCGCGTCTACCGCTTCGTCGACGGCGAGCTGCGAGCCGTCACGGTTGACCACTCCGAGGTCCGCGAGCTGGTCGACGCCGGTCTCATCACCGCGGCAGAGGCCTCCCGGCACCCGCTGCGCAACGTCGTCACCCGCGCCCTGGGCTCGGACTCGATGCCCGACGTCGACCTCTGGGTCCTCCCGCCGCACGAGGGCGAGCGCTTCCTCATCTGCTCCGACGGCCTGACCGGCGAGCTCGACGACTCGCAGCTCGCTGACCTGTTGCAGCAGCACGAGGACCCGCAGGAGGCGGCGGAGGCCCTGGTGCGGGCGGCCGTCGAGGCGGGCGGGCACGACAACGTCACCGTGGTCGTCGTGGTCCTGGACCGGCGCGCCGACGCCGACGTGCGCCCCCCGCCGCAGCGCTGACGCGCACGACCGGAGCACCCGGCATACCCCACCGCTCGCGCCCACCACGCAGCAAAGCGGGGGTTGCGTCCCGATCCCGCGGTTATTACCCGCGTGATGGGACGCATCCCCCGCTTTGCGGGTGCTGCTGGGGTTTAGCGCTCTTCGGTGCCGGCGATGTAGGCCTCGAGCTTCGCGCGGCCCAGGTCGTCCGGGCGCTGCACGGGCGGGGACTTCATCAGGTAGGACGACGCCGAGATGAGCGCGCCGCCGATGCCGCGGTCCTTGGCGATCTTCGCCGCGCGGATGGCGTCGATGATGATGCCGGCCGAGTTGGGGGAGTCCCAGACCTCGAGCTTGTACTCGAGGTTCAGCGGCACGTCGCCGAACGCGCGACCCTCGAGGCGGACGTAGGCCCACTTGCGGTCGTCGAGCCACTGGACGTAGTCCGACGGGCCGATGTGCACGTTCTTCTCGCCCAGGTCGTGACCCAGGTTGGAGGTGACGGCCTGCGTCTTGGAGATCTTCTTGGACTCGAGGCGGTCGCGCTCGAGCATGTTCTTGAAGTCCATGTTGCCGCCGACGTTGAGCTGGTAGGTGCGGTCGAGCACCACGCCGCGGTCCTCGAACAGCTTGGCCATGACCCGGTGGGTGATGGTCGCGCCGACCTGGGACTTGATGTCGTCACCGATGATCGGGACGCCGGCGGCCTCGAACTTCGCGGCCCACTCGGGGTCGGAGGCGATGAAGACGGGCAGGGCGTTGACGAAGGCCACGCCGGCGTCGATCGCGCACTGGGCGTAGTACTTGTCGGCCACCTCGGAACCCACCGGGAGGTAGGAGACGAGCACGTCGACCTTGGCGTCCTTGAGCGTCTGGACGATGTCCACCGGCTCGGCGTCGGACTCCTCGATGGTCAGGCGGTAGTACTTGCCCAGGCCGTCGTTGGTCACGCCACGCTGCACGGTGACCCCGGTCGGGGCGACGTCCGCGATCTTGATGGTGTTGTTCTCGGAGGCGTTGATGGCCTCGGAGAGGTCGAAGCCGACCTTCTTGGCGTCCACGTCGAACGCGGCGACGAACTCGACGTCGTTGACGTGGTAGTCACCGAACATGACGTGCATCAGCCCGGGGACGGTGGCCGTCGGGTCGGCGTCCTTGTAGTACTCGACTCCCTGAACCAACGAACTGGCACAGTTGCCGACGCCGACGATGGCGACTCGCACTGATCCCATGGGTTACTCCTTGCTTTCTGAGGTGATTACGTGGGGTGCTGCAGGTGCGGCAGGGGTATGCCGCGGGGACGCCGGGATGTTGCGCTCGGCGGTGATGAGCTCGTTGAGCCAGCGGACCTCGCGCTCGGCGGAGTCCAGGCCGTGCCGCTCGAGCTCGGCGGTGTAGCTGTCGAAGCGCTCGCGGTTCTTGGCAGCGGCGGCGCGGATCTTCTCCAGCCGCTCCTCGAGCCGGCTGCGGCGCCCCTCGAGGATGCGCAGCCGGACCTCGGCCTCGGTGCGGGCGAAGAAGGCGAAGTGGACGTCGAAGGTGTCGTCCTCCCACGCCGTCGGCCCGGCCTCCTTGAGCAGGTCCTGGAAGCGTTCCTTGCCGTCGGCCGTGAGCTCGTAGACGATCCGGGCCCGCTTGGAGCCGGCCGTGGCCGGCGTCGTGCGGGAGCCGGTGGCCTCGGCGATCCAGCCGCCGTCGAGCAGGCCGCGCAGGCACGGGTAGAGGGTGCCGTAGGACAGGGCCCGGAAGGCGCCGAGCGCGGCGTTGAGGCGCTTGCGCAGCTCGTAGCCGTGCATGGGGCTCTCGTGCAGCAGGCCGAGGACGGCGAACTCGAGCAGCTCGGAGCGGCGACTCATGGCACCTCCCTTCCTTGGCGGCATACGGAACTCCACGACGGGGTCCACCCGTTGGGCGACAGGTGGAACACTACACCAAGATATATCGGGCCGATATATCTGCTCGAGAGATCCCCCTCGCGCCCCACCGGGACGCGGGTGCACGAATCACGAGGTCAGCAGTCATACTGTGTCCTCGGGGACTGCTGCCCAGGTGGTGGCGGCCCCGCTGTCGTATGCCGATCGGGAAGGTCAGATGAGCTCCTCACGTCCGAAGACGCGGGCCCAGGCGAAGGCGCGGCAGGCGTCTCGCACCAAGGATGCCAAGGGTGCCACGCCTGGCAGCCGGCGCAAGGTCTGGGCCAAGCGGCTCGGCTTCACCGCGCTCGGTGGCTTCCTGCTGCTCCTGGTCGGCTTCTTCGTCGCCTATGCGCTGATCGACACCCCGAAGCCCAACGACCTGGCCAACGCGCAGGCGTCGATCATCTACTACGCCGACGGCAAGACCGAGCTCGACCGGATCAGCGAGGTCAACCGCGAGTCTGTGCCGCTGGCCCAGATCCCGAAGGCGGTCCAGGAGGCCCACCTCGCCGCCGAGGACCGCAACTTCTACAGCAACTCCGGCATCAGCCCCACCGGCATCGCCCGGGCCGTCTGGGTCGGGCTGCGCGGCGGCACCACCCAGGGTGGGTCGACGATCACCCAGCAGTACGTCAAGAACTACTTCCTGACCCAGGACCAGACGCTGACCCGCAAGGGCCGCGAGATCATCATCTCGATCAAGATCGCCAAGCAGGAGTCCAAGGACCAGATCCTCGAGAACTACCTCAACACGATCTACTACGGCCGCGGCGCCTACGGCATCCAGACCGCGTCCAAGGCCTACTTCGGCAAGGACGTCTCCAAGCTGACGCCGTCCGAGGGCGCCCTGCTCGCCTCCGTCATCCGCGGGCCGTCCTTCTACGACCCGGGCCTGGGCGCCGAGCAGACCCAGAACGCCAAGGACCGCTGGACCTACGTCATGGACGGCATGGTCACCAAGGGCTGGCTCACCGCCGACCAGCGCGCCAAGGCGACCTTCCCGAAGGTCGTGAAGTATGCGCCCCGCCGCGGCGCGTCCGGCCCGAACGGCTACATCACCGACGCGGTCAAGCGCGAGCTGAAGTCCACGCTCAAGCTCAGCGACGCCGACATCGACCGGGGCGGCTACCGCATCGTCACCACCATCGACAAGAAGGCCCAGGACGCCGCGGTCAAGGCGGTCAAGGACCGGATGCCGACGGGCAAGGGCACCGAGACCCTGCACGTCGGCCTCACCTCGATCAAGCCCGGCGACGGCGCCGTGGTCGCGATGTACGGCGGTGCGGACTTCCAGAAGGAGCAGTTCAACACCGCGACGCAGGCGACCATGCAGGCCGGCTCCACCTACAAGATCTTCACCCTCATCGCCGCCCTGCAGCAGGGCATCAGCACCAAGACGACCTTCAAGGGCTACAGCCCGCAGTTCTTCCCCGAGTTCAAGGACAAGGCCGCGAGCACCTCCTTCCTGCAGCGGGGAGGCGTCGAGAACTTCGCCAACGAGCAGTTCGGCACCATCGACCTGCGCAGGGCCACCGGCCACTCGGTCAACACCGTCTTCGCCCAGCTCAACATCAAGGTCGGCCCGGACAAGACCAAGGAGGCGGCCGTCGCGGCCGGGCTCCCGGAGAAGTCCCAGAGCGCCAACTACTCCAACGTCTTCGGCACCTCGGACGTCCGGGTCATCGACATGGCCAACGCCTACGCCACCATCGCGGCGCAGGGCACCAAGGTCACCCCGTACTTCATCCGCACGGCCAAGGGTGGCCCGGGCAGCCTGAACTACAAGGCCAAGGCCACCAAGAAGTCGGTCTTCGACAAGGACGTCATGGCTGACACCACCGACGCCATGGAGCAGCCCATCAAGGACGGCACGAGCACGTTCGCCCAGAACCTCGGGCGGCCGGCCGCGGGCAAGACCGGCACCACGACCGACAACAAGTCGGCCTGGTTCGACGGGTTCACCCCGCAGCTCGCGACCGCCGTCGGCATCTACAGCAGCGGCAAGAACGGCGAGCAGCTGTCGATGAACAGCATCCCCGGCGTCGGCGAGCTCACCGGTGGCACCGTGCCCGTGCGGATCTGGACCGACTACATGACCGCGGCGCTCAAGGGTCAGAAGACCGTGGACTTCCCGGCCCGCGCCGGCGTGGGTGACGACAAGATCTACACCCCGCCCCCGCCGCCGCCCAGCTCCTCGAGCTCGACGACCACCACGACCACGACCACGACCACCGCCCCGCCGACCACGACGGCCCCGCCGACCACGACGGCTCCGCCGACCAAGCCCACCAAACCGGGGCCGACCCTGCCGACCACGCCCCCGGCGACGCTGGGCGGCAAGAACTCACCCACGACCCAGTGACCGGACGCCCCGACCCGCTGCCGGGTGGTGCGCTGGCCGTGGTCGGCGGGCCGCTGGGCCGGCACGTCTCGGCCCGGGCGGTCTCCTGGGTGGCGACGGTGGTGCCGCTGCTCGTGGCGACCACCGCCACGATGGCCCTGTCGGTCGTCGAACGCAGCCACTGCATCCAGAAGGGCTGGACCGGCTCGGACCAGTTCTGGCACGCCTGCTTCTCCGACCTCCCGGCGATCTACCAGCTGGGCAACCTCCATGCGGGGCTGCCCGGCTACGTCGGGGGCAGCGGCGTCCGGGTCGACCACCCGCTGCTGACCGGAGCGGTGATGTCGGCGGTCGGGGGGCTGGTCCCGGACGGTTCGGTGCTCGACCAGACCCGCTGGTACTTCGCCCTGTGGGCGCTGCTCGGGGCGGCCCTCGCGGTGGCCGCGGTCTACCTCACGGCGGCGTCCCGCCCCCTGCACGCCACCCACGCGGCGCAGCTGGCGCTCAGCCCGGTGCTCCTGCTCACGGCCATGATCTCGTCCGACCTGTTCGGGGTCGCCTTGGTCAGTGCCGGCATCTGGGCATGGAGCAGGCGGCGCCCGGTGCTCGCCGGGGCCCTGCTCGGCCTGGCCGTCACCGCCCGCACCTACCCCCTGCTCATCCTGCTCGCCCTGGTGCTGCTCGGTGTCCGGACCGGTCGGCTCACCGCGGTGGCCCGCACCCTGGCCGCAGCGGCGGTCGCGGTCGCCGGGGTCCTGCTGCCATTCCTCGTGGGCAACCCCGGCGCCGTCCTGCGGCCCTACCGGGCGTGGTGGGACGCGGCCCCCGGGCTCGGGTCGCCGTGGATGATCCCGCAGCTGGTCGGGCACCCCCTGCCCGCCGGCGCGGGCACGCTGCTGGCCCTCGTCGGGCTCGCCGTGGCCGTGGCCGCCGGTGTGGCGGTCGCCCTGGGCACGATCCGTCGTCCCACCCTCGCCGAGGTGTCCCTGGTCCTGGTCGCCGTCGCCCTGCTCACCGGCAAGGCCTTCCCCGTGCAGTCCTCGCTGTGGCTGGTCCCCCTGGTGGCCCTGTGCGGGGTCCGTTGGCGCGACCACCTGGTGTGGGCGGGCGCCGAGGCGCTGCACTTCGTCGCGGTGTGGCTCTACGTCGGGGACCTGTCCAAGCCCGACCGGGGCCTCCCCCCGGGCTGGTATGCCGTGTTCCTCGTCCTGCGCCTCGCCGGCGTCGGCTACCTGGTCTGGCGGATCTGGCGCGCCGCCGCCGGGCGGGTCGAGGCGCCCGACCACGCGCTGGAGGAGCCTGCGGTGGGCGACCCTGCGGCATACCCGTGGGCGGAGCAGGTTGGGCCGCTCCACCCGGGGCCGGACCCCGACAGCGACGCCGTCGTCGACGAGCTCGCAGGTGACTTCACCGACGCCCCCGACCAGCTGCTGGTGCGGTTCGGCTGAGCGGCCCCGCACGCCTGTGGACGGGGATTCGATGTTGTCGGCGCGGGCCGGTACTCTTGCCTGGTTCCGCCAAGGAGTCCTGAATCGGTCTGCCCAGGTGGAGCGCACTGCAACCCTCCTGTCACGGAGAGACCGTGACCGCACAGACCAAAGGAGGCGGGTTATCAGCATGCGTCAGTACGAACTCATGGTCATCCTCGACCCCGAGCTGGACGACCGCACCGTCGCTCCCTCGCTCGACAAGTTCCTCACCGTCATCACCAAGGACAACGGCACCGTCGACAACGTCGACATCTGGGGCCGCCGTCGCTTGGCGTTCGAGATCAAGAAGAAGGCCGAGGGCATCTACGCCGTCGTCAACTTCACCTCCGAGCCGGCCACGGCCAAGGAGCTGGACCGCCAGCTCGGCCTGAACGAGTCGGTCATGCGCACCAAGCTCCTGCGCCCCGGCGCCTGAGCTCTCTCCACCACCTGAACCCACCGAACCGAGGGGACACGCTTCATGGCTGGCGACACCGTCATCACCGTCATCGGCAACATCACCGGCGACCCTGAGCTGCGCTTCACGCCGTCTGGCGCTGCCGTCGCGAACTTCACCGTGGCCTCCACGCCGCGCCAGTTCGACCGGCAGTCCAACGAGTGGAAGGACGGCGAGACGCTGTTCATGCGCTGCTCGGTGTGGCGCGACGCCGCCGAGAACGTGGCCGAGTCGCTCCAGCGGGGCACCCGCGTCATCGTCTCCGGCCGCCTGAAGTCTCGTTCGTACGAGACCAAGGAGGGCGAGAAGCGCACCGTCGTCGAGATGGAGGTCGACGAGGTCGGCCCGTCCCTGCGCTACGCCACCGCCAAGGTCAACAAGACCCAGCGCGGCGGCAGTGGTGGCGGCGGCTTCTCCGGGGGCGGCGGCCAGCAAGGCGGCGGTTTCGGCGGCGGACAGCCGCAGGAAGACCCGTGGGCGACCGGTCCGTCCGGTTCCCCGCAGGCCGCTCCGCAGCCGGCGGCAGGTGGCACCCAGCAGGGTGGCGGGTGGGGCGGCGGCGCGCCGTCCTACGACGAGCCCCCCTTCTGACCGAACACACACTGATCCAGATCTACCCATCCCTGGGAGACCAGGGCTCATCCGCTGAGGCACTCAGCAGAAGGAGAGCACCACGATGGCCAAGCCCGTTGTGCGCAAGCCCAAGAAGAAGGCCAACCCGCTCAAGGCGGCGAAGGTCGAGAACATCGACTACAAGGACACCGCGCTGCTGCGCAAGTTCATCTCCGACCGCGGCAAGATCCGCGCTCGCCGGGTGACCGGTGTGACCGTCCAGGAGCAGCGACTGATCGCCACTGCCGTCAAGAACGCCCGCGAGATGGCGCTGCTGCCCTACTCCAGCAGCTCCCGCTGACCGGCAGATAGAGGAGAAGGTCAACCATGAAGGTGATTCTCACCCACGAGGTGTCCAGCCTCGGTACCGCCGGTGACGTCGTGGACGTCAAGGACGGCTACGCCCGCAACTTCCTGTTCCGCCGTGGCCTGGCCACCGCGTGGACCAAGGGCGGGCAGAAGCAGGTCGACGCCATCGCCAAGGGCCGCGAGGTCCGCGAGGTGAAGACGCTCGAGGAGGCCAAGTCGATCAAGGGCAACCTCGAGAACAAGGCCGTCACGCTGCAGGCGCACGCCGGCAACGCGGGTCGGCTCTTCGGCGCCGTCTCGACGGCTGACGTCGCCGCGGCCGTCAAGGCCGCCGGTGGCCCGGACCTCGACCGTCGCAAGATCGAGATCCTGCTGCCGATCAAGTCCGTCGGCAGCCACGAGGCGCTGGTGCGCCTGCACCCCGAGGTGCAGGCCAAGCTGACCCTCGAGGTCGTCGCAGGCTGAGGTAACGAATTGGGCAAAGGCCCGGTTTCCCCACGCGGGGGACCGGGCCTTTCCTATGCTTTCCCCGCGTCCGAGCGCACCGCATACACGTCGTTTCCCGGGGGGAAGTCCATGAGCAACAGTCCGTTCGACCTGCCACTGCCGCCACCGCCAGCCGTGGTCACCGAGGAGCCGCCGGCTGGGGGTGGTCGCGGGCGCACCGTCGCGCTGGTGGGCGGGCTGCTCGCCATCGTGGGCCTCGCGGCGGGCGGCGCCGCCTTCGCGTGGTCCCAGGTCTCCGGCGGTGGAGCGCAGCCCGAGACCGTGCTCCCGGCGAGCACCGTGGCCTTCGCCAAGGTCGACCTCGACCCCTCGGCCTCCCAGAAGCTCGACGCGATCCGGTTCGTGCGCAAGTTCCCCACGGCCCGCGGCCAGGTCAGCGAGAACGCCGACCTGCGCCAGCTGTTCGTCAAGAGCCTGCAGGACGACGGCCAGCTCGAGGGCATCGACTACGCCAAGGACATCGAGCCGTGGCTCGGTGAGCGCGCGGCGGTCGGTTTCGTGCCGAACGCCGCAGGGGACGACGCCGACGTCATCGTGGTGCTGGCAGTCCGCGACCACGACAAGGCGACGCAGAGCCTGCCCAAGGTCGCCCGGTCCCTCATCGGCCAGTGTGAGGTGCTGGAGGAGTATGCCGTGTGCGCCCGCGACGCCGAGAAGCTGCTCGCCGTGCGCGACGCCACCAAGAAGGGCACCCTCGCCGACTCCGCGAGCTTCCGCACCGACCTGCACGACCTCGGCGAGGACGGCATCGCGACGGCCTGGGTCGACTCCACGACCGCCGGGAAGGTGATCGGTTCGCGCGGTGCCGATCTCGGGTCGGCCTTCGGGCTGAAGCCGGAGGCGGCCACCCTCGGGCAGGGGCGCACCGCGCTGGCGCTGCGCTTCGACGGACCGCACCTCGAGCTTGCCGGACACGTCAACGGGTCGAAGTCGGCCGTCGTCGGCTCGGCGCACGCCGACGGGGTCGGCGCGCTGCCGGAGGGGACCCTTGCGGCGGTGAGCGTGGCCAACGCCGGTGACCAGTTCAGGGCCTCGTGGCCCGAGCTCGAAGCGACCCTCAAGGCGGCCGTGGGCGAGCAGGAGCTCACCGACGGTCTCGCCCAGGTGCAGGACGCCCTGGGCATCACCGTGCCGGACGACCTCGCCGCCGCGCTCGGCAGCCAGTTCTCGGTGGTCTTCGGCGGCACCGACCAGGAGCAGGGCGACCTCAAGCTCGCGGTCGTCAGCAACGGTGACCCCGACGTCCTGCGCAAGCTCGCGGATGGTGCCGGTCAGGGACTCGGGGCAGGGGCGCTGACCGTGACCCCGTCCGGCCGGGGCACCGTGCTGACGATGTCCGACCGCTACGCCCAGGAGCTCACCACGGGGTCCGGCCTCGGCGACACCGACCGCTTCAAGGACGCGGTCAAGCACCCGGAGCAGGCCCGGGTCGTGGCCTTCGCCGACATCTCGGGGCTGCTGGCGCAGTTCAAGGACCGGACCTCGGACCGGGTCGGGCAGGACCTCGGGGCCCTCTCGGCGGTCGGGTTCACCGCGTCGGGCGAGGGCACCAGCGGCGACTTCTCCCTGAGGATCACCACCAAGTAACCCCCTCCCCTCCCCTCCCCGCCGAGATGGATCCCCGTCACACGACACGCCGACAGAACGTGTGACGGGGATCCATCTCGGCGGGAGAAGGGGCGGGGTCAGCGCTCGTCGACGGTGACGTCGATCGCGTAGTCCTGGGCGCGGTAGCAGTGGTCGCCGTACTCGACCGGGGTCCCCACCGCATCGAAGGCGCTGCGGGTCATCGTGAGCACCGGCTCGGCGGCGCGCAGCCCGAGGTGCCGGCGCTCCTCGCGGGTGGGTGGCCGGGCGCCGATGCGCTGGTGGGCGACCACCGGCCGGATGCCCCGCTCGCGCAGCAGCGCGTAGAGCCCGGTCGCCTCGAGCTCCCCCACGGCGAAGTCGGCGTGCTGGGGCGGGAGCCAGTTGCGCAGCACGGCCAGCGGGAGCTCACCCGCATGCCGTAGCCGCACGATGGCCAGGAGCGGGGTCTCGACGGGCAGGCCCATGGCCGTGCTCGCGCACTCGTCCTGCACGGTCTCGAACGACAGCACGGTGGTCCGGGGCGCGCCACCGCCGCCGCGCAGCAGGTCGTCGTAGAGGCTGGTCAGCTCGGCGCGACGGTGGATCTGCCGGTTCGCGACAGTGGTGCCCAGCCCGCGTCGGCGCAGCAGCAGGCCCTGGCCGACCAGCTCCTGGATCGCGCGGCGCACCGTGGGCCGCGAGAGCCCGAGCCGGTCGGCGAGCGCTACCTCGTTCTCGAACGGGTCCCCCGGCTGCAGCGAACCGGAGGAGATCGCCTCGGTGAGCTGCTCCGCGACCTGGTGGTAGAGCGGGACAGGGGAGCCGCGGTCGATCCGCACGCTGATCTGTTTCGCCATGCACGGAGGATACCGGCTGCGCGTCACCACATAAGGACGTGAGAATGTAAGGACAAATGGTTGACAGCCACAGCGTCGGTTGTCAGGCTTGGTGCAACCCGATGCCTGCCGTGCCTGCGGCGTACCCGGGACCCCCTGCACCCTTGATGGAACGGAGCCCCGCGCATGCGTATCGGGTTGGTCGGCGCCGGACGGATCGGCGCGTTCCACGCGCAGACCCTGGCCGGTCTTGAAGCAGTGACCGAGCTCGTGGTCACCGACGTGCACCCCGAGACCGCGCAGTCGGTGGCTGACGCCCTGGGGGTCGGCTTCGCAGCCGACCCGGACAGCCTGCTCGCCTCGAGCCTGGACGGCCTGGTCATCGCCGCCGCCACCGACGCCCACGCCGACCTGCTGCGGCGAGGGGTCGCGGCCGGGGTGCCGACCTTCTGCGAGAAGCCGGTGGCGGGGACGCTCGCCGAGACCATCGAGATCGCCGGGCTCGCAGCGGCCTCGGAGGTCCCGGTGCACATCGGCTTCCAGCGCCGCTTCGATGCCGGCTACCAGCGGCTCGCCGCCGCCCTGCGGGACGGCGAGCTCGGCTGGATCCACAGCATCCGCGCCATGACGCACGACATCGCCCCGCCGCACGCGTCCTACATCCCCACCTCCGGCGGCATCTTCCGTGACTGCAACGTGCACGACTTCGACATCCTGCGGTTCGTCACCGGGCTCGAGGTCGAGAGCGTGTGGGCGACCGGCGCCAACAAGGGGGCGGACTTCTTCCGGGAGGCCGGCGACGTCGACACCGCTGCGTCGATCCTCACCCTGACCGACGGCTCGCTCGCGTCGGTCTCGTGCTCCCGCTACAACGGCGGTGGGCACGACGTGCGCATGGAGGTGATGGGCAGTGCCGGCTCGATGGCCGTGGGCCTGGACGACTCATTGGCGCTCGTCTCGGCCGAGGAGGGGGTGAGCTTCCCGGCCGGCCCGATCCACCGGACCTTCATGGACCGGTTCCTGCCGGCCTACCGGGCCGAGCTCACCGCCTTCACCGAGGTCGCCCGTGGTGAGCGCCCGTCGCCGTGCACGGCCGACGACGCGCTGCAGGCCTTCCGCATCGCCGAGGCGTGCGACCGGTCCCGACGCGAGGGGCGGGCTGTACGCCTCGAGGAGGTGGAGTCCCGGTGAGCGCCCAGGTCACCCCCCTCGAGCGCCGTGTCGCCGGCGCCCCCATCTCCTGGGGGGTCTGCGAGGTCCCCGGCTGGGGTCGCCAGCTCGCCCCTGAGGTCGTGCTCGCCCAGATGGCGGGCCTCGGCCTGGCTGCGACCGAGTTCGGCCCGGAGGACTTCCTGCCTGCGGACCCGGCGGGGAAGGTCGCCACCCTGGCGGCGCACCACCTGCGGGCGGTGGGGCAGTTCGTCCCCGTGGTGCTGCACGACCCGGGCCATGATCCGCTGCCCGCCGTCGAGGAGGCCATGACGGCCCTCGTCGCCGCCCAGGCCTCCACCGTGGTGCTCGCCGCGGCGACCGGGCTGGAGGGCTATGACGTCCGCCCGACCCTCGACGACACGGGCTGGGCCACGCTCCTGGCCAACCTCGACCGGCTCGCCTCTGCGGCTGCGGCGGTCGGTCTCACCGCGACCCTGCACCCCCACGTGGGCACCATGGTCGAGTCCGGTGAGGAGACGGCCAGGGTCCTCGCGGGGAGCTCGATCGGGCTCTGCCTCGACACCGGCCACCTTCTCATCGGCGGTGGCGACCCGGTAGCGGTCGCGCGGTCCAGCCCGGAGCGCATCGCCCACGTGCACCTCAAGGACGTCCGGCTCGAGTGGGCCCGGCGCGTCCAGTCCGGTGAGGTGACCTACACCGAGGCGGTCGCCGGCGGTATGTACGTCCCCCTCGGCGAGGGTGACGTCGACATCGCCGCCATCGTCACCGCCCTGGAGGACAACGGGTATGCCGGGTGGTACGTCCTCGAGCAGGACACCATCCTCGGCGGTGGCCCTGACGGGTCCGGCGGCGAGGCTCCCGAGGCGGACGACCCGATGGGGGCGGTCCGGACCAGCCTCGACCACCTGCTCGCCATCGCGGCGCGGCGCGCCACGGTGGGGGGCTGACGTGGGCACGGCACCGGCGCAGACCGGAGCGGGCGAGCCCACGGCATACGACGTGGTGGCCATGGGCCGCACGGGGGTGGACATCTACCCGCTCCAGCACGGGGTGGGCCTGGAGGAGGTGCGGACCTTCGAGAAGTTCCTCGGGGGCAGCGCCACCAACGTCGCGGTCGCCGCAGCCCGGCACGGCCGCCGGACCGCCCTGCTGACGCGCACCGGCGACGACGCCTTCGGCCGCTACATCCACCTCGCGCTGCGCGGCTTCGACGTGGACGACCGGTACGTCACGCCCGTCACCGGCCCGCCGACACCAGTGACGTTCTGCGAGGTCTTCCCGCCTGACGACTTCCCGCTCTACTTCTACCGCTACCCCACGGCGCCGGACCTGATGATCGAGGCCACCGACCTGCCGCTGGAGGCGATCGCCGGGGCGGGCATCTTCTGGGCCACCGTCACCGGGTTGTCGCAGGAACCCAGCCGGTCGGCCCACTTCGCCGCGTGGGCGGCCCGCGGTCGTCGCACCCACACGATCCTCGACCTCGACTACCGGCCGATGTTCTGGGACAGCGCGGCGGAGGCGAGCGAGCAGGTGGACCGGGCACTGGAGCAGGTGACCATCGCGATCGGCAACCGGGAGGAGTGCGAGGTCGCGGTGGGCGAGACCGACCCGCACCGCGCAGCCGATGCCCTGCTCGAGCGAGGGGTCGAGGTGGCCGTGGTCAAGCAGGGCCCGCGCGGGGTGCTGGCCGCGACGGCGGACGAGCGGGTCGAGGTCGCACCGTTCCCGATCGAGGTCGTCAACGGGCTGGGTGCGGGTGACGCGTTCGGTGGGGCCTTCTGCCACGGGCTGCTCAGCGGCTGGGACCTGCGCCGCATCCTCGAGTTCGCCAACGTCGCCGGTGCCATCGTGGCCTCCAAGCTCGAGTGCTCCACCGCGATGCCGACCTCCGCCGAGGTCGAGGCACTGGTGGCCGAGCGGGCGTCGCGATGACGACCCGGCCGACGATCGCCGACCTGACCGAGATCCGGGTGCGCGAACCCGAGCGGATCGGTGCAGCCTGGCGGTCCCGATCCCGCCGTGACCTGGTCGGCCCCGACGGGCGGCTGCTGCTGGTGGCTGCCGACCACCCGGCCCGTGGGGCCCTCGGGGTGCGGTCCGAGCCGCAGGCCATGGCCTCGCGCAGCGACCTCCTGGAGCGGCTGGCGACCGCGGTGTCCCGTCCCGGGGTCGACGGCGTGCTGGGCACCCCTGACGTCCTCGACGACCTGCTGCTCCTGGGTGCCCTCGAGGGCAAGGTCGTCATCGGCTCGATGAACCGGGGCGGCCTGCAGGGTGCCAGCTTCGAGCTGGACGACCGGTTCACGGCCTACACCGCCGAGGAGATCGAGCGGTGCGGCCTCGACGGCGGCAAGATGCTCACCCGGATCGCCCTCGCCGAGGACGACACCGCGGCCACCCTGGAGGCCAGCGCGCACGCCGTGAGCGCCCTCGCCCGGCGCGGGCTCATGGCGATGGTCGAGCCCTTCATGTCCGTGCGACGCGAGGGGCGGGTGGCCAACCTGCTCGACCCCGACTCCACGATCGCGTCGATGCACATCGCGGCCGGTCTCGGGGACTCCAGCGCCCACACCTGGCTCAAGCTCCCTGTCGTCGAGGACCTGGAGCGCGTCATGGACGCGACGACCCTGCCCACCCTGCTGCTCGGCGGCGACCCACAGGGTCACCCCGACGACACCTATGCCGCGTGGGGTCGGGCGCTCGAACTGTCCTCGGTGCGCGGACTGGTCGTCGGCCGGGCCCTGCTCTACCCCCCGGACGGCGACGTGGCTGCAGCGGTCGACATCGCGGCCGGACTCGTCCACGGTGGGGTGTCATGAGCGACAACGCGCGCTGGGTCCGTCCGCTGGGATCGGCCCCGGGGGCCGGCTGGGACGTGTCGATCGGTGCCGACACCGACGACTGGGTCCACACCGGGCTGTATGCCGGTGGGCTGGCCGACGGCGAGCGGCGGGAGATCGCCGCGGGCGAGTGGGAGCACGTCGTCGTGCCGCTCTCGGGTTCGCTGACCGTCGAGTCCGAGGGGGACCGCGCCGTGCTGGCCGGGCGGACATCGGTGTTCGCCGGGCCCACCGACGTCGCCTACGTGGCCAGCGAGCGGGCTCTGACCGTCACCGCCCACGGCGGGCCCGCGCGGGTGGCGGTCTGCGCGGCCAGGGCCACCTCCGTTCATGAGCCCGGGTTCCGGCACGTGTCGGCCGCCGAGGTGCCGGTCGAGCTGCGCGGCGCGGGCCGGGCCAGCCGTGAGGTGCACAACTTCGCGATCCCCGGAGTGCTGGACGCCGACTCGATCATCGCCTGCGAGGTCATCACGCCCGCCGGCAACTGGAGCTCCTACCCGCCGCACAAGCACGACGAGGAGCGGTCCGGTGTCGAGACCGAGCTGGAGGAGATCTACTACTTCGAGGTCCAGCTCGAGGGCGGATCGCGCGCTCCCGAGGGTGCCGATCCCGTTGGCTACCAACGGGTCTACGGCACCGATGACCGGCCGATCGACGTGCTCGCCGAGGTGCGGACCGGCGACGTGGTGCTCGTCCCGCACGGCTGGCACGGTCCGGCCATGGCGGCCCCGGGCTACGACCTCTACTACCTCAACGTCATGGCCGGCCCCGGCCCCACCCGGGCCTGGCTGATCTGCGACGACCCCGCCCACGGGTGGGTCCGTGACACGTGGACGGCGCTGGACGTCGACCCGAGACTGCCCCTGGGAGGGACCCGATGACCCCACAGACCGTCCGTCTGACCGTGGCCCAGGCCGTGGTCCGCTTCCTGGCCAACCAGTGGAGCGAGCGCGACGGCGAGCGGCAGAAGCTCTTCGCGGGGTGCTTCGGCATCTTCGGGCACGGCAACGTGGCCGGCATCGGCCAGGCGCTGCTGCAGAACGAGCTCGCCGACGGCGAGGAGCACCTGCCCTACGTGCTGGCCCGCAACGAGCAGGCAATGGTGCACACCTCGGTCGCGTACGCCCGCCAGAAGGACCGCTTGCAGACCTGGGCGTGCACCGCCTCGGTCGGCCCCGGCTCGACGAACATGCTCACCGGTGCGGCGCTCGCGACGATCAACCGGATCCCCGTGCTCCTGCTGCCGTCGGGCACCTTCGCGACGCGCGTCGCCGCGCCGGTGCTGCAGGAGCTCGAGCAGCCGTATGCCGCCGACCTCACCGTCAACGACGCGTTCCGGCCGCTGTCGAAGTTCTTCGACCGGGTCAACCGGCCCGAGCAGCTGCCCTCGGCCCTGCTCGGGGCGATGCGGGTGCTCACCGATCCCGTCGAGACCGGGGCCGTCACCGTCGTCCTGCCCCAGGACGTCCAGGCCGAGGCCCTCGACTGGCCGGTGGAGCTCTTCGCGCCGCGCACCTGGCGCGTCGCCCGGCCCGTGCCGGAACAGGTCGACATCGACGACGCGGCCGCGCTGATCCGCGCGGCGAGGCGACCGCTGCTCGTCGCGGGCGGCGGCCTGCACTACTCCGGCGCCGAGGACGCCCTGCGTGCGCTCTGCGAGCAGACCGGCATACCCGTGGGGGAGACCCAGGCCGGCAAGGGGTCGCTCCCGCACGGCCACCCCCAGCTGATGGGCGCGGTCGGCTCGACCGGCACCACGGCGGCCAACGCCCTCGCGGCGGAGGCCGACGTGGTCATCGGTGTGGGCACGCGTTGGAGCGACTTCACCACGGCGTCACGCACGGCATTCCAGGACAACGGGGTTCGCTTCATCAACCTCAACGTCGCCCGCTTCGACGCGGGCAAGCAGGCGGGGTTGGCCGTGGTCGCCGACGCACGCGAGGCGCTGACCGCAGTGGCCGCCGCCCTCGACGGGTATGCCGTGGAGCCGGGCTACCGCGACCGGCAGGCTGCGCTGTGGTCGGAGTGGGACGCGCTCGTGGAGTCGGCCTACCACCCACCGGCCGAGGTGACCGAGGCGCTCGCCGAAGGACTGCTCACCCAGGGCGAGGTGCTCGGTGTCGTCAACGAGCTGACCGATCCGCGCGACGTCGTGCTGTGCGCGGCCGGGTCGATGCCCGGCGACCTGCACAAGCTGTGGCGGGTGCGTGACCGCAAGGCCTACCACGTCGAGTACGGCTACTCCTGCATGGGATACGAGGTCCCAGCATCGATCGGGATCCGGCTGGCCGACGAGACGCGCGACGTCTTCGCGATGGTGGGTGACGGGGGCTACCTGATGATGCCGACCGAGCTCGTCACCGCAGTCCAGGAGCGGGTCAAGGTCATCGTCGTCCTCGTCCAGAACCACGGGTTCCACTCCATCGGCTCACTGTCCGAGTCGCTCGGCTCACAGCGGTTCGGTACCAGGTACCGCTACCGCGGCGAGGCCAGTGGCCGCCTGGACGGCGACCGGTTGCCGATCGACCTGGCCGCCAATGCCCGCAGCCTCGGCGCCCACGTCATCGAGGTGCACTCGCGCGCGGAGCTCGAGCAGGCGGTCAAGGATGCCAAGGCTGCGCCGGCCGACGGCGGTCCGGTGGTCATCCACGTCGAGACCGACCCCACGGTCTACGCACCGGACGGCAACAGCTGGTGGGACGTGCCGGTCAGCGCGGTGTCCGAGCTCGACACCACGCAGGCGGCCTACGTCGACTACCTCGAGCACAAGAGCCACCAGCGACCCCTCGTGGCTCCGCCGGAGCGCCCCGCCTGAGCAGCTCGGTGCCAGCGGGGCTCAGCGGACCACGAGGGCCAGGGCTGCGACGGCCGAGGCGACGAGCACGGCCTGGTCGAACCGCGCCTGGCTGAGCAGTCGCACGGTCCGCAGCCCGATCCACGTGCCCACCAGCACCACGGGCGCGAGCAGCAGGGTGCGCTGCAGGGTCCCCGGACCGAAGAGCCCGAGCCCGGCGCTGAACGGCAGCTTGCACAGGTTGACCCCGAGGTAGAACACGGCGCCGGTCCCGAGGAAGCGGCGCTTGCCCAGCCCCTGCGCGACCAGGTAGAGCGTCATGACCGGACCGGCGGCATTGGCCGTCATCGTCGTGAACCCTGCGGCCAGCCCCGTGGTGACCGCCGCCGCCCGGGACCCGCCGATGGTCGCGGCGTCGGGGGCGCGCCACCGCAGGCCGAGCTGCAGCACCACCATCACGAGCAGCAGGATGCCGATCGAGCGGCGCAGCACGACGTCGTCGACCACCGCGAGGAAGGCCGCCCCCAGCGCCAGGCCCGGCAGCACGGCGGGGATGAGGCGCCGCAGCACCGCCCAGTCGGCATCACGCCGGTAGTGCCACACGGCGACGACGTCCCCGACGATGAGCAGCAGCAGGATCGCCGCCGTCGACTCCCGGGCCGGCATGACGCTGGCGAAGATGGCCACGGAGATGCTGGCGAGACCGCCGATGGCCGTCTTCGCGTACCCGATCAGCAGCGCCGCGACGACGAGCAGGGCGATCTCGAGCACGCTGGGACTCTAGCCCGGGGCCGATTGCGCGCGTGGGCCGGTCCGGCACGGCAGAATCGGCGCATGGACAGACGCGTGGCGGTGGCGGCGACCGGACCGGTCTCCGCCGAGGCCGGGGTCGCGGCAGCGCGCGCCGGGGGCAATGCCGTCGACGCGGCCATCGCGGCCATCGTCGCCGCCATGACGACCGAGCCGGGCATCGTCTCCCTGCTCGGCGGCTGCTTCGTGACCGTCTGGCCCGCCCAGGGCGACCCCGAGGTGGTCGACGGCACCGTGGAGATGCCGGGCCGCGGTCTGCCGCGCGAGCGGTTCGGCACCGGCCTGCGCGAGATCACCACGCCGTACGGTGGTGGGATCACGCTCTACGCCGGGCACGGCTCGGTGGCCACGCCCGGGGCGTTCGCGGCGCTGGGGGTCGCCCACGACCGGCACGGCGACGCGATGTGGGGCGACGTGCTCGCCCCCAGCGTGACCGCGGCGCGTGAGGGGTATGCCGTCGGCGGCGCCGCCGCCTCCTACCTCGCGATCACCTCCGACACGGTCTTCGGCTGGGACGAGCACACCCGGCCCCTGGTCACCGGTGCCGACGGGTCACCGCTGCGGGCCGGCGAGCTGGCACGCAACCCCGACCTCGCGACCACGCTCGAGCACGTGGGCACCCACGGCGCCCGCTCGCTCTACACCGGCGACCTCGCCGACCTCATCGCCGCGGACAGCGTCGCGAGGGGTGGGCTGGTCACGGCCGCCGACCTCGCGGCATACCGCGCGGTGGTCCGCACCCCGCTGCGGCTGCGGCTCGGCGAGTGGGACGTGGCCACCAACCCCCCGCCCTCGGTCGGGGGACCGATGCTCGCGGTGATGCTGCGCGAGCTCGCCGCCGGTGGCCGCGAGTGGGACCAGGTCATCGACATCCAGCGCCGGGTGCTGGCCTACCGCCACCACGTCCACGACCTCTCGACCGACCTGGAGGAGGACGGTTACGCCCTGCTGGAGACCATCGAGCGGCACGGCCTGGCAGGGCTGCCGACGTCGTCCTCGACGGCCCACGTCTCGGCGGTCGACAGCGACGGTACGGTCTGCGCCATCACCGCCTCCAGCGGGTACGGCTCGGGGGCGACGGTGCCGGGCACCGGGTTGATGCTCAACAACTGCCTCGGCGAGCCCGAGCTGAACCGGCTCGGGCTGCACGCGCTCGCTCCCGGCACCCGGCTGGCCTCCAACATGGCGCCCTCGGTCGCCCGCTCCGATCAGCGGTGCGGCGCTGGCCGTGGGGAGCCCCGGTGCCGACCGGATCACCACCGCCCTGATGCAGGTGCTCGGTCGGCACTGCCTCGACGGCACCCCGCTGCAGGAGGCCATCGACGCCCCGAGGGTGCACGTGCGCATCCTCGACGACGGCACGACCCGGGTCGACCACGAGGACGACACGGCGATCGCGGCGGCCATCGCCCGACTCGGGCTGCCGGCGTTCTCCCACGGCTCGACGTCGATGTTCTTCGGCGGGGTCGGGGTGGCCAGGCGCAGGTCGGACGGCACCCTCGATGCGGCCGGCGACCCCCGCCGCGAAGCCGCCACCCGCCTCTCCTGACACCCCAGCTTTATCGGGTCTAGCACCAAGGTTGACCTTCACCCCGGTATCGAAGTGGGGGCAACGTCAACCTTCCGGGGTCAAGCGCGTGCCGGGCAGCCCTGAGCAGCTCCGAGCGCGTGCCGGGCAGCCCTGAGCAGCTCCGAGCGCGTGCCGGGCCACTCGAGCCGGCGGGTCAGCGGCGGGTGTGGTGCACCGTGGGTGGCTGGCTGCCGAAGCTCTGCTGCATCTGCCACATGCCCTGGAACACCGGGTCGCCGTCGAGGCGGTCCCAGCCGCTGGGGTGGCTCGCGAGCCGGGCGCGGCGTCGGGCCCGTCGGGCTGCCAGGCCGGCTCGAACCCCGCGACCCCTGCGTACCAGCGCCTCCAGCATCTGGTCATGCTAGGCCGGGGCGACGCCCGTGGACAGGCCTGGCGGCGTCGGGCCCTGTCAGCGGGCCGCACCGGTGACGGCCCAGCGGTCGCCGCGCACCCGCCACCAGAAGAAGACGGCCCGGATCGCCATGAACGCCGTGAACGCGACCCACAGGACCGTCACCGCCCTCGGGGCGCCCACCGCGAGCAGCCGGTCCGAGCCGAGGTGGACGGCGATGGCCAGCGGCAGGTAGAGCACCAGGGTCGCCACCATCGCCCCCGCCAGCCACCGGCCGTCACCGGCCCCGATGAGCACCCCGTCCACGACGAAGACGTAGCCCGACAGCGGCTGCCCGAGGGCGACGACCACCAGCGCCGCGGCGAGCGCCGAGCGCACCGCCGGGTCGGTGGTGAACACCCACGGGACCACCCGATGGACCGCGAGCAGGGCCGCCCCGAGCCCCACGCCGCCCCAGACACCCCACCGCACCATGGTCGACGTCGCCGCCTTCGCGCCCGCGACGTCGCCGGCGCCGAGGGCCTTGCCGGTCAGCGCCTGCGCCGCGATGGCCAGCGCGTCGAGGGCGAACGTCAGGAACGACCACACCGTCGCCGCGACCTGGTGCGCCGCGAGCGGCACGTCGCCCAGGCCTGCCGCCACCCACGTGGTCAGCAGCAGGATCGCGCGCAGCGCGAGGGTGCGCACCAGCAGCGGTATGCCGGTCAACGCCGCCACCAGCACGCGTCCGGGATGCGGGTGCAGGCCGGCGCCCGCACGCCGAGCGTGGCCGACCATCACCGTGACCAGGCCGACCGCCATGCCGGTCTGGGCGAGCACGGTGCCCCAGGCGGATCCTGCTATGCCCCAACCGAACCCGTAGACGAAGAGCACGTTGAGCCCGATGTTGGCGCTGAAACCGGTGACCGAGGCGACCAGCGGCGTCCGGGTGTCCTGCAGCCCGCGCAGCACGCCGGTCGCGGCCAGGGCGACGAGCATCGCCGGGATGCCGAGGGCCGAGATGCGCAGGTACGTCACGGCATACCCGATCGCGGCATCGGACGCGCCGAAGAGGCGGCACAGCGGCTCGGCGGCCAGGGCCACCGCGACGCTCGTCGCCGCGCCGATGGCGACGGCCAGCCAGGTGCCGTCGATGCCCGCCTCGACCGCACCGCGCTCGCTGCCGGCCCCGATCTGGCGGGCCACGATCGAGGTGGTGCCGTAGGCGAGGAAGACGAAGAGGTTGGCGGCGGTGAGCAGCGTCGCGCTGGCGACCCCCAACCCGGCGAGCTGGGAGGTGCCCAGGTGCCCGATGATGGCCGAGTCGGCCAGCAGGAAGAGCGGTTCGGCGACGAGGGCGAGGAAGGCGGGCACGGCCAACCGGAGGATCTCGCGGCTCTGCCCCCGCCCCGCGTCGCTCGTCACGGGGTCTATTGGACCAAAGGTGCCGGCGACAGGTGTTCGTGGACCGCCAGCCAACCCCCGGACCGGCGGACGAAGACGATCGACTCGCGCTCGTGGAGGGTCTCGCGCTCGCCACCGACCTCGACGACGGTGCGCACGTCGTGGGCGAACACCGCCGCATCGGCGCCGAGCGGGATGACCGCCGCACCGGTGGACTCGCACTCCAGCACCGCGAACCCGTCCTGCTCCACCCACTGCGCCCACAGCGCCTCGTAGGCCGCGCGGCTCCCCAGCCGCTGCGCCGTGGTGTGGAAGATGAAGGTCGCCTCCGGGGCGAAGCAGCCGAAGTATGCCGCGCTGTCGCCGCTGGCGAACGCGCGCACCAGGGCGGCGGCGGCGTCCAGGACCTCCTGCTCGGTGCTCATGCCCCGGTCCCCGTCGCGGTGGCGCGGGGTGCCATCGCGCTGAGCAGCTCGTAGCCGACGTGCGAGGCGGCGATCCCGGTGATCTCGGCGTGGTCGTAGGCCGGGGCCACCTCGACGACGTCGGCGCCGACCAGGTGCACCGAGGACAGGCCGCGGATGATGGCGAGCAGCTCGCGCCCGGTGAGGCCACCGGTCTCGGGCGTCCCCGTGCCGGGAGCGAAGCCCGGGTCGAGGACGTCGATGTCGATCGAGACGTAGACCGGGCGGTCGCCGACGCGGTCGTGGATCCGCTCGATGACCCCGCGCACCCCGAGGTCGTCCATCTCGATGCTGGGCACGATGGCGAAGCCCAGCGTGGCGTCGTCGTCCAGGTCCTGCGCCGAGTAGAGCGGGCCCCGCGAGCCGACGTGCAGACACGCCTCCCGGTCGAGCAGCCCCTCCTCGGACGCCCGGCGAAAGGGTGTGCCGTGGGTGTAGCGCGCCCCGAAGTAGGTGTCCCAGGTGTCGAGGTGGGCATCGAAGTGCACGACGGCGAGGGGGCCGTGGGCCGCTGCGTGGGCCCGCAGCAGGGGCAGGGTGATGGTGTGGTCGCCACCGAGGGTGAGCACCCGGGTGCTGCGCTCGAGCACCGACCGGGCGCCGGCCTCGATGGTCTGCACCGCCTCCTCGATGGAGAACGGGTTGACCGCGAGGTCGCCGGCGTCGACGACCTGCTGGGCGGCGAACGGCGAGACGTCCTGCGCCGGGTTGTAGGGCCGCAGCAGCCGCGACGACTCCCGGATGTGCGCCGGGCCGAAGCGGGCGCCCGGCCGGTAGGACACCCCGGCGTCGAACGGCACGCCCAGCACCGCGATGTCGACGTCGGACACCTCGTCGATCCGTGGCAGCCGGGCGAAGGTCGGTGGACCGGCGAAGCGCGGCACGAGGGTCGCGTCGACCTGCCCGATCCGCCCGCCCTCGGTGATGCGGGGCAGCGCCGGGTCGTACTCAGCCATCGACCCTGGCCTCCAGCTCCTGCTCGACCACGGGGTCGAAGTCGCGGCGCTTGGCCAGGCGGTGGGCCGACGCGGAGGGGTCCGGGTAGACGGCCGGCTCCTGGCCGTCGGCGGCCGGCACGAACCGCGGGCCGTCGGGTCCGAAGACGTAGCGGGGCTCGGGCACGGCATACAGCAGGCCGACGTAGAGCACTGCTGCCACCCCGATGGCCACGGGCAGGCTGATGTCGATGCCACCACCCACCGCGGTGCGGAACGGGCCCTCGATGAGCGGCGGGTAGTTGGCGAACATCAGGCCGGCGACGGCCGCGGGGATCCACGCGACCATGCCGCGCCAGTTGACGCCGTCACGGAACCAGTAGGCGCCGCCGCGCATGCCGAGGTTGAACACCTGCACGTCGGCGGGGCGGTAGTAGCCGCGCCGCACGATGAACCCGATCGTCATGATGACCATCCACGGCGTGGTGCAGATGACGATGGCGCCGATGAAGGCGTTGACGCTGCCGATCAGGTCGAAGGCCAGGCGCCCCACGAGGATGAACACGAAGGCCAGCACGCCGATGAACAGAGAGGCCTGCACCCGGCTCAGCCGGGGGAAGACCGATGAGAAGTCCAGGCCGGTGCCGTAGAGCGAGGTGACACCGGTCGACAGCCCGCCGAGGAACGCCACGACCATGAGGAGCACCGCGTACCAGATCGGGGAGATCTTGATCAACGCGACGACGTAGTCCACCTCGCCCGCGACGAGCGTCGCGGTGGCGACACCGAAGATGAAGGGGATCAGGGTCATCAGCTGGGCGCCGAAGGTGGCCCCCAGCAACGACCTGCGTGACGTCGCAGCCGGGATGTAGCGCGACCAGTCGCCGAGGAACGCCCCGAACGACACGGGGTTGCCCATGACGATGAGCGCCGACAGGACGAAGGTGGGCCAGAACGTGCCGAGGGCGTAGGCGCTGGGGCCGGGGTCGTAACCGGGGTCGAACACCGAGGCGTAGGCGACGATCGCGAGCAGGATCAGCACGGTGTTGCCGATGACGACGACCTTGTTGACCAGCAGCATGAACTGGAAGCCGTAGACGACGACCACGATGACGATGGCGCCGAGCACGGCATAGACCGCACCGCGCAGGAGGTCGGAGTCAGGGACGCCGAACAGCCGGCCCAGCGCACCGACGACCGCGTCGCCGCTGACCCACACCGAGATCGAGTAGAACGCGATCGCGGTGAGCAGTGAGAGGAACGAGCCGACGATGCGGCCGCGGACGCCGAAGTGGGCACCCGAGGAGACGGCGTTGTTGGTGCCGGTGAGGGGCCCGAACAGGCCCATCGGCATGAGGAAGAGGGCGCCCACCACGACACCCGCGAGGGTGGCGCCGACGGCCTGCCAGAACGAGAGCCCGAGCAGGATCGGGAAGGTGCCGAGGATGACGGTGGCGAACGTGTTGGCCCCGCCGAACTGGATCCGGAACAGGTCGAGGGGGCGCGAGGTGCGGTCGGCGTCGGGGATGGTGTCGATGCCGTGCTGCTCGACCTCGGTGATGCGACGGCGCGGAGCGACCTGCGTCGCCTGCGGGGTGAGGGGTGTCTCGGCGCTCATGGTGGGCCCTTCGGACGGGGGAGATTGCGCGGAACGCTAGCGCTGGGTTTACTGGGATGCAATAGTTGTTGCCCATGAGAGTCCAACGGATCGTCGACCTGTCGGTACCGGTGGGCCCGCAGACGGTCACCTACCCCGGTGACCCGCGGCCGTCGCTGACGGTGCACAGCACCATCGAGCGCGACGGCTTCAACCTGCTCGACGTGCACCTGGGGTCGCAGTCCGGGACGCACGTCGATGCGCCGTACCACTTCGAGGAGGACGGCGCCCGCATCGACGAGCTGGACCTGGGGCTGTTCGCGGGCCCCGGCGTCGTCGTCGACGCCACGGGCCTCGGTCCCCGCGGGGTGGTGACGTGGGAGCACCTCGCACCCGCGGTCGAGGACATCCGCCCCGGCACCATCGTGCTGCTGCGCACCGGATGGGACCGCCACTACGGCGCTCCGGCCTACTTCGAGAACCCCTACCTCGACGCCGGAGCCTGCGGTCGGCTGCTCGACCTCGGGGTCCGCACCATCGGCCTGGACGCCATCAACCTGGACGAGACGCCGGACGAGGACCACCCCGGGGTCGGCTTCCCGTGCCACCACCTCATCGCCGCCGTCGGCGGGGTGATCATCGAGAACCTCCGCGGCCTGGACGGCATCGACTTCGCCGACCCGTTCATCTCCTGCCTGCCGATCCGGCTGGAGGCGGCCGACGGGGCACCGGTGCGGGCCGTTGCGGTAGAACTGGTCCCATGACGACACGGACCCCGGTGACCCGGGCGCCGGGCGGGCGCCCCGAGTCCCAGGTCCGGATCGGCGCGCGGCTGCGGGCCGCCCGCCAGGCGCGCAGCCTCACCATCACCCAGGTGGCCGACTCGGCGGGCCTGACCAAGGGTTTCGTCAGCCGCCTCGAGCGCGACGACGTCTCGCCCTCGGTGGCTTCCCTCGTGACCGTCTGCGAGGTGCTCGGGCTACGGGTCGGCGACCTCTTCGACCCGCCGGAGTCGGCGGTGATCCGCGCTGGTGAAGGTCGCCCGATCAACTTCGGCGGCACCGGGGCCCACGAGGCGCTCATCACGCCGGGCACCCAGCAGGCCCTCGAGGTCATCCATGCCCGGATCGACCCCGGCGGCAACGGCGGTGCCGACCTCTACACCCTGGACTGCGACGTCGAGTTCGCCTATGTCATCGCCGGAGCGGTGACGGTCGTGCTGGAGACCGGCGAGGAGCGGCTGGCGGTCGGTGACGCCATGACCTTCCCCGGTCGCGCCCCGCACACCTGGCGCAACGCCTCGCAGGACCAGCCCTGCGAGCTGCTCTGGGTGCTCGCCCCGGCGCCCTGACGCAGCGGTCTTCGCGCCGGTTTCCGGGCGGGGCATGATGGTGGCCGTGTCGACCATCGTCTTCCTCCATGCCCACCCCGACGACGAGGCCTCGCAGACCGCGGGCTCGATGGCCAGAGCGGCCGCCGAAGGGCATCGCGTCGTCACTGTCTTCGCGACCAACGGCGACCACGGCGAGCTCCCGTCCGGCGGCCTGCCCGACGGCGAGACCTTGGTGCACTGGCGCCGTCGTGAAGCCCAGGCCTCGGCGGATGTCCTTGGTGTGCACCGGATCGCGTGGCTCGACTACCGCGACTCGGGCATGACCGGCTGGGAGCAGAACCACCACGAAGGCGCGTTCCACTCCGCGGACCTCGACGAGGCCGCGGGCCGGCTCGCCGCCGTGCTCGACGAGGAGGACGCGGACTTCCTCGTCGGTTACGACTGGCACGGTGGCTACGGCCATCCCGACCACGTGCGGGTGCACGCGGTGGTGCACCGGGCCGCCGAGCTGGCCGCCCGGCGCCCGCGCCTGCTCGAGTCGACGATGAACCGCGACCTCATCCGACGGTTCTACGAGGCCGCGCTCGCCGCCGGGTCCGAGGACCAGGCCTTCAACCCGGACAGCCCGATGGACGACGGCAACCCCCTCGGGACCCCCGAGGCCGAGATCAGCTGGCAGGTCGACGTGAGCGGCTACCTCGTCCAGCGGCGGGCGTCGTTGGAGGCCCACCGCAGCCAGGCGACGGACATCGAGGGGATGCTCTCGATGCCCGAGGAGTTCTTCGGAGCCTTCTTCGGGTCCGAGCACTACATCGAGGCCGGCCGGCCCCCGGGGATGCGACCCGGGTGGCCCTTCGGTGACTGACGCGGCGGCCGCGCCGCTCGGTCCCGCCGAGCTCCTGCGCCGTCCGCACGTCGCGCGCCTGCTCGTCTCGGCGCTGGTGGGCAGGATCCCCTCGGGGATGGTGCCGCTCGCGCTGGTGCTGTTCGCCCGGGCCAGCGGCGCCGACTTCCACCGTGCCGGCCTGCTGAGCGCGGCCTACTCGCTCGGCTCGTGCGTGGGCGGCCCCGGCTTGTCACGGGTGATGGATGCGCGGGGCCAGCGCGTCACCCTCGTCGTGGGTGGCGCGGTCTCCTCGCTGGCCCTGGCGCTGGTCCCCTTCCGACCGGGGTTCGGCGGCCTGGCGCTGGCGCTGGTGGCCGGCATCGCGACGCCGCCACTGGAACCGGCGCTGCGCACCCTGTGGCCCTCGGTGCTGCCGCTCGGGCAGGTGCCCGCTGCCTTCGCGGTCGACGCCGCCGCCCAGGAGCTCATCTTCGTGGTGGGTCCCCTGGTGGTGCTGCTGGCCCAGGGCTTCGGTGCGGGCGGTGGACTGGTCGCCGCCGCGGTGCTGGGGCTGGCGGGCACCGCGTGGTTCGCGTCGTCGTCGGTCTCGCGGGTGTGGGTGCCACCGGTGCACGCCGGCGAGCGACACTGGCTCGGGCCACTGCGCTCGCGGCGGCTGGTGGTGCTCTACGGCGTGGTCGTGCTGGTCGGGCTCGCGGTCGGGGTGCCGGCCGTGGCGCTCGTGGCCTATGCCGAGCAGGTCGGGTCAGCAGGCTGGGCGCCGTGGCTCGTGGCGGCGAACGCCCTCGGGGCGCTGGCCGGCGGGCTCGCCTACAGCGGTCGGGCTCCGCTGCGCGACCCGCTCCAGGACCTCTCGCGCGGACTCGCGGTGCTCGCGGTGACGTATGCGGCGCTCGCGACCCTGCCGTCGCAGCCGCTGCTCATGGGAGTGCTGTCGGTCGCGAGCGGGGTGGCGCTGCCGCCGACCCTCACCTGCGTCTTTCGCCTCGTCGACCGCTTCGCGCCCGCGGGAACGACCACCGAGGCGTTCGCGTGGGTCATCAGCGCGTTCCTGGTGGGCAGCTCGATCGGTGCGGCAGCCGCCGGGCTGCTGTCCGACGCCGACCGGACCGCCGTGGCCTTCCTCGTCGCCGGCGGGTCGGGGCTGGTGGGGCTGGCCGTGGCCGGGCTGCTCAGGCGAGGTGCTTGAGCGCCTCGCGGCGGCTGAGCCCGGAGAGGCGCCCACCCCACTGCGCCACCGCCTCGCGCACCCAGTCGGGGTCGGTACGGGCGTGCTGGCGCAAGGACCAGCCGATGGCCTTGCGGATCCAGAAGCTGGTGTCGGCCAGGTTGGGCTCGATGGCCGTGCGCAGCAGGTCGGTGTCGGTGCGCTCCTTGAAGGTCAGCTGGCTGAGGATCGCCGTGCGGCGCAGCCAGAGGTCTTCGTCGGTCGCCCAACCGCTGACGACAGGGGTCATCGCGGCGGAGTGGGCGAGCAGGATCGGGCCGATCCGCTGGCTCGCCAGCTCGTCCACGTGGTCCCACCAGGCGCCGGTGACGACGAGGTGCCGGTAGAGCGGCACCAGGGCTGGGTCCTGCCAGCGCCGGTAGGCGCGGTGGCCGGTGAGGGCGGTCGCGGCATACCGCTCCTCGCGGTGGGTGGCGCCGTCCCACAGGTCACGGACCGCGTGCTCGAAGGCGGGCCGGTCGGCGAGGTGCAGGTCGGGGTGGGCCAGCAGCGGGCGCAGGAGCGTCCTGAGCTGCGGGGCGGTGAGCCCGCGGTAGGGCATCGCCGACTTCATGTAGGCCTGCTGGGCCACCGCCCGCTCGGGATCGCCCGCGACTGCCAGGGCGGCGCGGATGGCCTCGACGACGGGGGCGCTCATGGGTCCAGCATCCACCGTGGCCGGTCGGGGTCATCGGTGCTGGCGCTCTCGCGCTCGCAGGGCGGCATCCCGCCGCACGACGAGCAGCTCGCGGGTCGAGGTGAGCAGGGCACCCGGCAGGCCGGTGGGCTTGAGCCGGGGGGCACCGCGGGGGGCCTGGGCATCGATCCGGCCGGGGTCACGGTTGAACGGCAGCCGGCGCAGCAGGCTGGCACCTCGCGACCCTGCGCTCGACGCGATCCCGAGGCGGGCCCAGAGGTCGCGGGTGAGCACGAGGCCTTCGATGCCGATGAGCCCGTTCGCGTGGCCGGCGATCCAGACCACGGCCCCCGTGAGGGTGTCGTCGCGCTCGCTGCGCACCATCGTGCCGGGGTCGGCGGACAGCACCGCCTCGACGACGCGGCGCACGACCGTGGCCATCTCGGGCTGCTCGAAGATCTCGACCGCGCGCCGCTCGGCCCTGGCCGCGACGTCACGCGCCCGCGGGCGGACCAGGTCCGGCAGCGGCGTGAGGTCGAGCGGTCGGTCCGGGGGCGCGGCCGCGTCGAGCACGAGCAGCGCCTCGCGACCGCCCACCAGCGAGTCGAGCCAGTCGAGCTCGACCTCGTGCGGCGGGCGCACCGGACCGCTGCGCCACGGTGCACCGAGGCGGCCGGTCCGGGACTCCCACCGGCCGTCGGCACCCTCCTCGACCCAGTGGTCGGCGGGCAGGCCGTCGACCAGCACGAGGTGGGTGATCCTGGGTCGGTCACGGCGCTGGTCGCGGTCGTCGAAGGCCTCCTCGTCGAGGGGGTCCGGCCACCGGGCTCCCCAGTCGGGCTCCGGCTCCGGCTCCGGTGATGGGTGGTGCGCCATGGTCCCCTCCGTGTTCGCCGCGTGGTGCAACCACTCTGGCAGCGGGGGGTGACCCTCACCCGGCGTTGTCCACAGGGACCAGCGAGCCGTGCCGCGCGGGCCGGGAGTCGCCTGGCGGCATACCGATGCGGTATGCCGTCCGGTCAGGCGACGCCGTAGCGCGCCTGCGCGCGGGCCCGGGCCCTGAGCGCCTCGGTCTCGCGGTCCTTGGGCGGCGCCGCCGTGGTGAGGTGCTCGAGCAGGTGCGCGGTCGCGTGGGCGACCTCGGCCACCGCGGCGTCGAACGCGGCCTGGTTGGCCTGGCTCGGACGGGTGCTGCCGCTGACCTTGCGGACGTACTGCAGGGCGGCGGCGCGGACCTCGTCGGAGGTGGCAGGCGGCTCGAAGTTGTGCAGCTGGCGAATGTTCCGGCACATGGCAGCAGGGTACGTCGGAGGGCCCGATGGTGGACAGGGGTGGCGAATCCTGACATCGATGTCGACACGCCCGGGAATTTTTGCGGTCCACACCCGGTGGATGACGTCGTCGCAGGTCAGGAGTCCCATCCGGGACGGTTCGTCGCGAAATCCACAGAGTTATCCCCCGGCTGTGCACAAGCGATCCGGGCGTTGCGCACACGTTGTCCCCAGCCTGTCCACAGGGCTGGTTTGAGGTGCCCCGGCTCGCGCCATACGGTGAGCCGATCAGGGGTTCTGGTGGCGCTGTCGGCGGATGCTGGTGTACTCGAATCACACGGGTGTGGTCCGTCCGATCGTCGTGACAGGGAGATGTGCGAGTGTCGCTTGCGGAGTTGAGCACCAGCGCGTTCGCGGCTGGCGGTGACGGGCCCCCCGGGAGCCAGGAGCGGGTCCCGCCGCAGGACGTCCACGCGGAGCAGTCGGTGCTCGGTGGGATGTTGTTGTCCAAGGACGCGATCGCTGACTGCGTCGAGGGGCTGCGCGGCACCGACTTCTACCGCCCGGCGCACGAGCTGATCTACGACGCGATCCTCGACCTCTACGGCCGCGGTGAGCCGGCCGACGCGATCACCGTCTCCGACGAGCTGTCCAAGCGCGGCGACCTGCAGCGCATCGGTGGCCAGGCCTACCTGCACACCCTCATCCAGGCGGTGCCGACGGCGGCCAACGCCGGCTACTACGCCGAGATCGTCAGTGAGCGAGCGGTCCTGCGGCGGCTCGTCGAGGCCGGCACCCGCATCGTGCAGCTCGGCTACCAGCAGGGCAACGGCGACGTCGAGGACATCGTCAACGCAGCCCAGGCCGAGGTCTATGCGGTGGCCGACAAGCGGGGCGGCGAGGACTACGTCGCCCTCGGCGACGTGCTCGAGGAGACGCTCAACGAGATCGAGGTGGCGTCGGGGCGCGACTCGGGCGAGATGATCGGGGTGCCGACCGGGTTCATCGAGCTCGACGAGCTCACCCACGGGCTGCACCCGGGCCAGATGATCGTCCTCGCGGCCCGTCCGGCCGTCGGCAAGTCGACGATGGGCCTGGACATCGCCCGGGCCGCGGCCATCAAGCACAAGATGGCGACCGCCGTCTTCTCCTTGGAGATGAGTCGCTCCGAGATCACCATGCGCGTGCTCTCGGCCGAGGCGCAGATCCAGCTGCAGGACCTGCGCAAGGGCACCATCGGCGATGCCGGTTGGAAGAAGCTCGCCCGGATCATGGGGCAGATCTCCGACAGCCCGCTGTTCATCGACGACTCGCCGAACATGTCGCTCATGGAGATCCGCGCCAAGTGCCGGCGGCTCAAGCAGCAGCACAACCTGCGTCTCGTGGTCATCGACTACCTGCAGCTGATGAGCTCGGGCAAGAAGGTCGAGTCGCGCCAGCAGGAGGTCTCGGAGTTCTCCCGTGCGCTCAAGCTGCTGGCCAAGGAGCTCGAGGTCCCGGTCATCGCCATCTCCCAGCTGAACCGTGGCTCGGAGCAGCGCGCGGACAAGCGGCCGGCGATGTCCGACCTGCGTGAGTCCGGCTCCATCGAGCAGGACGCCGACATGGTCATCCTGCTGCACCGCGAGCCCAAGCTCGAGGGCCGTGAGGGTGAGGTCGACGTGATCGTGGCCAAGCACCGCAACGGCCCGACCAAGGACATGGTCCTGGCGTTCCAGGGCCACTACGCGCGGTTCGCGAACATGGCCCAGAACTTCTAGCTGTCCCTCGGACTATGGATGGCAGTGGTGTGCAGCGACACCGGAGTGTCACCGGCATGGGACGCGTTCTTGGACTGGGCGCGTGGATACGACGATCCATCCTTCGAAGGTCGCAGTCGATTCGCCCACGACGCCTGGTTGCAGCGTCTCGACAAGCCAGTGCTACGCCTAGACAGCGCGTTGACGCGTGAGGAACTCCGCGACGCGGTGCTCGACTGGGACCCTGCTCAATGAGTTCGACGACTGCAACCGGTACTTGGCGTGCGGCGAGCGGGCACAGTTCCGCGTCTAGCCGCAGGTGATGTAGGTCGCAGGCCATGAGCATCTGCGCGTTGGGCGACGAATGGCCTGTGAACAAGTGACGCGAGGTGTCACCGATGACACCGCGCGTCGTGAGGTGGTGACGCGCTCACGTCGCTCCACAAGAGGGCAGTGGTCAGGGGGCGGGTGTCGGAGCCCGCAGTACCGATCGCGGTCGAGGTCTGCCACCCCCGCATCAGGGGGTGGCAGACCTCAGCTGCCTGAACGACGTCAGACCAGAGACGCACACTGTCCGAGCGCGTGCCCGCCGACGACGTTGACCGCGCCCGGGACGAAGCCCCCAGACACCCCCGGGGCCAGGCCCCAGCAGGACAGGTTACGCCTGACCGTGTTGCTCACGACGTAGACGCCGGGCGCACCCGGGTGCTCGTCGTTCACCGTGATGTGGACCAACGTCACGTTGCCGCCGACCTCGTTGAACATCACGCCCATCCAGGCGACCGTCTGCCCGCCCACGGTGATGTTGTGGCCGACCTTGTTGTTCTTCACCGACCAGTAGTTCGGGCCACCTCCCCCGATGAGCGTGACGTTTCCCTTGACCGTGATCCCGTTCAACGCCACGAGGACAGCCTTGGTGGCCGTGACGTTCCCGTGGATGGTGATGGTGGACTGCCCCGCTGGATCGAGCGCGCACTCATGTGCCGAGTTGCCCGTGGCTGAGGGCGGCTGGCAACCCAGGCCGACCGTCGAGCCCCGAGCACCGGTGACATTGCCTCCGACGCTGATGGTCGACGGCGCGCTCTGCGCGTCGAGCACGGCGCCGTCGGCGACGTAGACGTTGCCGACGACGCGGATCACGGCACCGGCCGCTACCTGGCACTCGCCTGTGACCGTGACGCGCGAATAGTTCCCGGAAGGAATCTCACCACCGCTGCACGTGTACGCCATCGGCCAGTGCCCGTGCCGGTGGGACTCGCCAGCCATCGCCGTTCCCGCTGGGAGCGCAAGCGCTGCCGCAACGGCGAGGGATCCCAGAATCCTGAGGCGCTTTACCTTCTCCATGAGCATTCGACTCTCTCTCGCAGCCCTCTCCCGGGGCCTAGTCGCTCCGGTCTATACCCGGGGTCTGGCGACGTCCTCCGCCATAAGGGTGATGTCGACACCGGTCAAGAAACCCCCGAACTCCAGGCTGCGCACCTTGCCGCCACGGTGCTCGGCTGAGTCGAGCGCAGGTCCGCCGCCCACACACGGTGTCGGGCTGACGAGGTGCAGCCACAGTGGGACGCGCTGGGAGCAGAGACGTGCTCGATGCCATGTCACCTACCGGCAGAGGGGGGGGTCAGAAGGTGGCCCGGATGGCTTCCCACATGATGTCGCCGCGGTCGTGACCCCCCAGTCCCCTGGTCAGGTAGGCGGCCCCATAGCTCGCTGCCTGCTCGGCCCAGGCCGAGCAGCCGCCGGCGCCACCCATCCCCAGATCGACCCGACCGTCCTCCTCGTCGACCTGGAAGCCAAGCGTCCAGGTGACGGGTCGGTCGAGGACCAGGTCGTGACCGGTCGCCGCGGGTTCGACGTACGCGCGCCACAGGTCGTGGCCGAGCCGGGTGGCGACCAGACCGTCGGGTCTGATCACGTCGTCGTAGAAGAACGCCAGGGAGAGCGCGGTGGCGTGCAGGGCCACCGCGGGGAACGGTGTGCTCCGGAAGGTAGCTGAGTTCAGGATCTCCGGCTCGAGCAGTCCCGGCGGCCGGCCCAGTGCCGGGCCCCACCGTGGGTCGTCGAGGTAGCCCGACCGCCACCGTCCGCTGGGCTCCACGAGGGTCGCCACGCGCGCCAGGTCATGGGGGGCGACGCGCAGGTGCAGGTCCCATCCGGCAGCGGCTGCGATGCGGGTGAACCTCTCCACCAGTGGTTCACCGGTGGCTCGGCGCAGCACCTCGTCCAGCAGGTGACCATAGGTCAGGGCATGCTCGGCGACCCCCGCGCCGGGCGGATGGACCGGGGCTGCTGCTGCCAGGAGGTCGACGAGCACCTGACGGTCGCCGTAGTCGACCCGGTTCGCCTCCTTGGGAAAGGCAGGGAGGCCGGCCTGGTGGGAGAGCAGGTGACGCATCGTCGTGGTCTCCTTGCCGGCCCTCCCGAACGCGGGCCAGACCGAGGCGACCGACTGGTCCAGGCCGAGGTGGCCCTCGGCCACGGCGTCGAGGAACGCCAGCGCCGCGAACGGCTTGGCGACCGAGAACGTCATCACGAGGGTGTCCGACGCCCACGGCGTGACCCCGTCCCGCGTGCCGGCGCAGTGGTCGATCTCGACCGCCCCGTCGCGCACGACTGCCACCGCACCTCCCGGCTCCCTCCCGGCGGCCACGAGCCCGTCGAGCACAACGGAGGGGTGGTTACTCACGTCGAGTCACGCTACTCGCGGTGTCGCAAGGAGAGGAGCCCAAGACTCTCACCGGGGCCGCCGCTAGGCGTGATGGCCGCCGTGATCGTGTTCCTGGTTCGGCACACGGACGTCGACCGCACCCTGCGCGAACCCGTCGTGGAAGGAGTACCCCTCGTGGAACGTCGTGACCTCGACCCTCGCGGTCTGGCGTCCGATCTCCTCCGCCAGCTCCGCAAGTGACCTCAGCGCGAGGTCCGGCGTCCCGAAGTGGTCGGCGACCTCGATGGCTACGGCGTATCGATCGAGGCGCTCGCGCAGCCTCGAGATGCGGGGGTCATCGCTCACGTGTTCGACGGGTCCGGGGCCACCCAGGTGCGGTGGCCATTCCGCGACCGCCTCGTCCGGGAGGCGCAGGCGCCGTACGGTCTGCTCGACGCGGAGCGTCGCACGCCGCGTCTTCTCGTCGATGGAGGTGACGGTCACCGTGACGCTCGCCCCGAGCACCGAGAGGCTCTCGAAGACGCTGCCGGCAACGAGGTCGTGGGCAGCGTCCTTGGCCGCCATGAGGTAGGAGCGGTTGCCCTGCACCCGGTGGACCAGGACGCAGGGCCGCGGGATGCCGGCATCCCACCGGTCGTTCATCCGGAACTCGACGAGGAACCCGGCGACGTCGAGCGCTGCAGCCTGCAGGCCACGGTCGTGCAACGGTCCGAGAGTGATGTCGCACGCGACGGGCTCGGTTCGCGAGATCACGACGACGCGGTCCTCGTTGAGCCAGCCTCGTAGACGCATGTTGACGGCATTGAGCCCTGGCCCGATCCGCGAGTAGTCCGCGTTCGCCGCGCTGAAGGGACTCCAGGTGCTCATGGTGTCCCAGGGGTCGCCGTACTCGGCGGTGGAGCCGTCGAGGCCGGAATGGTCCGAGCCGTATCCGTGGCCCATCTCCTGCCCGAGCAGGTCGGGCGACAGCGAGTTGAGGTCGCACAGCGCGGCCATCCCGCCGACGAACCCGCACAGGTCGAGCGGCGTGTACCCACACACGACGACCCCCGAGTAGGCGGTGAGGTCGATCTTGTGGGCGGAGGCCGCGGCCCTGCCGGCGTTGAGCACCCCGCCGCGGTTGATCTTCCCTGCTTGCGGTGGCACGTTGCCGATGTAGTCGGCGCGCTCGTAGGGAATGGTGTAGACGCCGACGACCTCCGAGTCGGAGACGTCGATCTTGCCGTGGCTGTTGTCGAGGAAGTAGTCGACCAGGTTCATGGTGCCTGTGCCGGCCTTGGTGAAGAGCCGTCGGTGGTGCGCGAGCACGTCGACCTTCGTGCCGTTGGGCAACCTCTCCAGTGCCAGGATCGGCGGGTCGTCCTTGAAGCGAATGACGACGACGAGCCAGGGGGTGCGTTGGCGAGCCAGCAGCCCCGAGAAGAATCCCGCGATGACCGGCGACACGAACGCGGACTCGGAGATCGTCGCCCCATAGTCGAGTTCGATGCCGTGGCGATGTGCGACCGGCTCGATCTGCAGGAGGGCACCTGCCGACGAGATCTCCTGCTCGGGGTTCCGGGCCATGAGGTCCTCCACTCTTCTGGCGGCATACGGGCCGTCGCAGGTCAAGAGGAGCGAGTGCCCCCAGTGATACCGCCTCCCTCCGCCCGGCCCGGCCACGACCGCATCGGTCCCGCTCGCGTGGCGAGGTGAGCCCCCGCGTGGGAGGGTGGCGACGGTGCGTGGGCGCCCGCCCAGCGCGCCGCCCGTCTCGAGGCAGTCTCCCGACCGGGCCGACACGAGGAGTCGTCATGGGAGCACCGCCGGCCGAGCTCCACAAGGGTCTGAAGCAGCGCCACCTGACCATGATCGCCATCGGGGGTGTGATCGGAGCCGGCCTGTTCGTCGGCTCCGGGGTGGTCATCAACGACGCGGGGCCGGGCGCGTTCCTCAGCTACGCCATCACCGGGGTCCTCATCATCATGGTGATGCGGATGCTCGGGGAGATGGCGACTGCCAACCCCTCGACCGGTTCGTTCACCGACTACGCCCGCAAGGCGCTCGGGGGTTGGGCAGGCTTCTCGGCCGGCTGGCTCTACTGGTACTTCTGGGTGATCGTCGTGGGGTTCGAGGCGGTGGCCGGCGCCAAGGTGCTGACCTACTGGTTCGGTGCGCCGCTGTGGCTGCTCTCGCTCGCGCTCATGCTCCTGATGACTGCCACGAACCTGTTCTCGGTGTCCTCCTTCGGCGAGTTCGAGTTCTGGTTCGCCGGGATCAAGGTTGCCGCGATCGTCGTCTTCCTCGTGCTCGGCACCCTTTTCGTGGTCGGCTTCTGGCCGGGTCACAGCCTCGACTTCAGCAACCTCACGGCACACGGGGGCTTCTTCCCGAAGGGACCGGGCGCCATCTTCTCGGCGATCGTCGTCGTCATCTTCTCCATGGTCGGCGCTGAGATCGCGACGATCGCGGCGGCCGAGTCGCCCGACCCCGAGCGCGCCATCGCCCGCGCGACGAACTCGGTCATCACCCGCATCGCCATCTTCTTCGTGGGCTCCCTGTTCCTCCTGGCCGTCATCAACCCGTGGGACTCAGGGGAGGTGGGGGCCTCGCCCTACGTCGCCGCATTCAAGGCCATGGGTATCCCGGCGGCCGACCACATCATGAACGCCGTTGTCCTCACTGCGGTGCTGTCGTGCCTCAACTCCGGCCTCTACACCGCCTCGCGGATGCTCTTCGTCCTCGCAGCCAGGCGGGAGGCCCCGGTCCAGCTCATCCGGGTCAACAGCCGCGGCGTGCCCATGGCGGCGATCCTCACCTCGACCGTCGTCGGGTTCCTCTGCGTCATCGCGGCGGCGGTCTCGCCCGACAAGGTCTTCCTCTTCCTGCTCAACTCCTCCGGGGCGATCATCCTGTTCGTCTACCTGCTGATCTGCATCTCGCAGGTCATCCTGCGCCGACGTACCCCGCCTGGGGAGCTGCGGGTGAAGATGTGGCTCTTCCCCGGCCTGTCCCTGCTCACGATCGTCGGCATCGTCGCGGTCCTGGTGCAGATGGGCGCGATCGCCTCGACGCGCTCGCAACTGGTGCTCAGCCTGCTCGCGTGGGCGGCGGTCCTGGCCTTCTACCTCGTCACCCGTTGGCGCGGAGGCTCGGTGGACGCAGGCTCGGTCGCCGAACCGGAACCCAGTGGGAGCGCCCAGCGGGTGCTCGTCCTGGCCAACGAGACCATCATCGCGCAGGAGCTGCGCGACGAGCTGCACCGGATCGACGCGGAGGGGCGCGCGGAGTACTGGATCTGCGTGCCCGTCAACCCGGTCGACACCGGCCAGGCCGAGTACAAGGGTGCGGTCTACATCTGGGATGCCACCGTCGAGGCCGCCCAGAAGCGGCTCGACGACACGATGAACTCGCTGCAGGACGCGGGGCTGACGGTCGACGGTGCCCTCGGTGACTACCGCCCGCTGCGCGCCTTGGCCGACGCCGTTGCCGCGTTCGATCCTGACCAGCTCGTCATCTGCACCCTCCCGGTCGACAGGTCGGCGTGGCTGAGGTTCGACGTCGTGGAGCGGGCCCGCGCAACCTACGACCTCCCCGTGACCCATGTGGTGGCGCGCAGCCCGGTGCCGAGCCATTGATCCGGTCGCGGCCCGCGTCCTGCCGCCGGATCACCCCGTAGGGTCCACGCGACGGAGGATGGTCCAGCCGGTCCACCCCCGCTCCTCGAGGAGCCGCATGAGCTCGCGGGCGACCGGCACCTGGTCCACGAACATCGAGTCGAGCAGTGACGCGAGGTCGTCGGAGATGCCGCCATCGGCGAAGGCCCTCCACTCCGCGTCGTCGGCGGCCTCGAGCTGGGCGACGAGCCGGTCGGCGAGCGCCGGGAGCCTCGGGTCCCCGGGCTGCCAGTCGATCACCTCGTCCAGCTCCCGGTAGACCTCGACGACGGCAGGGTCCTCGACCTGCCGGTTCTTGTCCGCGATGTAGGTCGCCATGCACTGGGGCAGCTGTGCCGCCACGAGGATCCAGCCGTCCCGCTCCCCGTCGATGATCCGCTGCGGTATCCCCAGCTCGCGCAGGCGCCCCAGGTAGGCGACCGCCTCGGGCGGTAGCGCCAGGCTGTCGCCGGCCGCGAGCCGGGCGATCCGTTCGCGGTGGTGCCGACGCTCGCGGATCTCGGCCCGGAGACGACGGTCGATGTCCTCGACCGCCGCATCGAACTCCTCGGCCCCCGCGCCCAGCAGCTCGCGCACGCGGGACAGCGGGACGCCGGCGTCAGCCAGCGTGCGAATCCTGACGAGCTCGACGACCGCGGCGGCGTCGTAGCGGCGATAGCCGGAGTGGTCGCGCTCGGGCTCGGCGAGCAGGCCCTTGGCGTGGTAGTGGCGGACGGCGCGCACCGTCACGCCGGCATACGACGCCAGCTGGCTGATGGTCAGCATGGCTCCATTCTGCAAGGTCGACGCCTTTCTGTTGCTCGGCTTTCACCGCGACGCCGCGGTGAGGTCTCACGCGAGCTTGCTGCGGTAGGTCCGCATCGCGAGCGCGTACGCCACGAGCAGCAGGCCGACGCACCAGGCGAGGGCGATCCAGCCCGCGCTGCCGACCGGCTGCTCGGCGTAGAGGGCTCGGATGGTGTTGACGATCGAGGTGACCGGCTGGTGCTCGGCGAACCACCGCACCGGGCCGGGCATGCCCGAGGTCGGTACGAAGGCCGAGCTGATGAACGGCAGGAAGATCAGCGGGTAGGAGAACCCGCTCACGCCGTCGACCGACGTCGCGGTGAGCCCGGGGATCACGGCCAACCAGGTCAGTGCCAGCGTGAACAGCACCATGATCCCGAGGACGGCGAGCCAGGCGAGCACCCCGGCACCGGAGCGGAAGCCGATCGCCAGCGCGACGACCACGACGAGCACGAGCGAGGTCAGGTTGGCCACCAGCGAGGTCAGCACGTGGCTCCAGAGCACGGCGGACCGGGTGATGGGCATCGACTGGAACCGCTCGAAGATGCCACCCGAGACGTCGGTGAACAGGCGGAAGGCGGTGTAGGCGACGCCTGAGGCGACCGTGATGAGCAGGATGCCGGGAAGCAGGTAGTTGACGTAGCTGCCGCTGCCGACCCTGATCGCGCCCCCGAAGACGTAGACGAACAGCAGCAGCATGGCGATCGGCGTGACGGCGGTCGTGATGATCGTGTCCGGGCTGCGCAGGATGTGCCGCAGTGACCGCTTGAGCAGGACGGTGGTGTCGTGCACGAAGAAGGTGGTCATGCGGTCGTTCCTTCGTGGTGGGTGCCGTCGTGGCCGACGATCGCGAGGAAGACGTCTTCGAGGCTCGGCTGCTTCTCGACGTACTCGATCTCGGTCGGCGGAAGCATCGCCTTGAGCTCCGCGAGGGTGCCGTCGGCGATGATCTGGCCCTCGTGGAGGACCGCGATCCTGTTCGCGAGGTGCTCGGCCTCGTCGAGGTACTGCGTGGTGAGCAGCACGGTCGTGCCCTGGCCGGCGAGCTCCCGGACGGTCTTCCAGACCTCCAGCCGCGACTGCGGGTCGAGCCCGGTCGTCGGCTCGTCGAGGAAGAGGACGGCCGGGTCGCCGATCAGGCTCATCGCGATGTCGAGCCGACGGCGCATACCGCCGGAGTAGGTCGCGGCCCTCCGCCCGCCTGCGTCGGTGAGGGCGAACCGCGCGAGCAGGTCGTCAGCGGTCCGCCCGGGGTCCTGGAGGCGTCGCAGCTGGGCGACGAGGACGAGGTTCTCGCGACCGGTGAGGATCTCGTCGACGGCGGCGAACTGGCCGGTGAGGCTGATCGACTCCCGGACCCTCGCCGGCTCGGTGGCGACGTCGTGGCCGTTGACCCGGGCGGTCCCGCCGTCGGCCTTGAGCAGTGTGGACAGGATCTTCACCGCCGTGGTCTTGCCGGCACCGTTGGAGCCGAGCAGGGCGACGATGCTGCCGGAGGGGACGCTCAGGTCGACGCCCCGTAGCACCGCCTGGTCGCCGTAGGACTTGGTGAGCCCATCGATCTCGATGGCGTGTGGCGTGGTCATGACACGAGCGTGCAACCCTGACCCTGCGTCAAGGTCAAGCCCGGCACCGCCCCCTCGACGTGACCACCTGGCCGGCCGTCGCAGCCGGGCCGTCTCTGTCGGCAACCCGATCGCCTGACACCTGGGTCGGGCGCCGTCACTCCCCGGTGGTGCCGTCGATGGCCTCGCGCAGCAGGTCCAGGTGTCCGCAGTGCCGCGCGGTCTCCTCGATCATGTGGGCGATGGCGTAGCGCAGCGTGAACCCCACGTCCCGGCCCTGCGCGTGGTCGTTGAGGCTGGCCCCGTCGACGGCCGCCCGCGACCGCTCGCACTCGGCCCGGTAGCCCTCCACGACCGCCTCGAGGGTGTCAGCCGCGGACAGTCGGAAGCTCCCGTGCGGGTCGTCGCTCGTCCAGGGTGCGGGCAGGTCGTCGCCCGCGAACTCGATGCTGAACCAGTGCCGCTCCACGCCGGTCAGGTGCTTGACCAGCGAGGCGGGCGTCAGCGTCGACGGCGCGACGGCCGCCCGCGCCGCCTGCTCGTCGGTGAGCCCGGCCACCTTGGTCACCACGGTCGCGCGCAGGAAGTCGAGCAGCACCGTCAGCGTCTCCCACTCGCCGCCGTCCTCGGGTGGTCGCTCACGCTCGGTCGAAGGCACCGGTGCAGGCATCGCTCGAGCGTATCCAGAACAGGGGACCCCGCACCTCGAGTGCAGTCAGGGGGCGGCCGACTCGACCATGCGCTGCCCGATGGCCCGCGCCGCCTCGCGCAGCTCGGCGCACTGCACGATCCGGTATGCCGCGGGCAGCGCCGCCAGCTGCTCGGCATACCACCGGGGGTTGCTCGTGCTCGCGACCAGGCGACTGGTCGTGTCGTCGACGGCCTCCAGGCGGCCGAGCGCCCGGGGGAGGCTGCGGGCCACGACCTCGACGGGTGCCTCGATGAGCACCTCGACGGCGAACTCCCAGCCCACGGCGAGCTGCTCCTCCAGCGCGGCGACCGGATCAAGGTCCTGGGGTGGGGTGAAGGTGTGGTCGAGCACCTCGACCGCGCTCACCCGGTCGACCCGGTAGGAGCGCAGTGCCTCGGCCCGGTGCGACCAGCACAACAGGTACCACCGCCCGTGGCGCACCACCACCGCCCACGGGTCGACGTCGACCTCCCACTGCGAGCCCGCCTCCGAGCGGTACTCGATGCGCGCACGGCGCTGGTCCGAGCACGCCTGGACCAGGTCGGTCGTGATCTGCGGGTCCGGTCGTGCGGCGGCACGGTCGGGTGCCGGCGCGGTGGTGCGCCGGACCGCCTCCGCCTGGCGGGCCACCGGGGCCGGAAGGGCACGCACGATCTTGCCGAGCGCGCTGCCCACCGGGTTGGTCGGGTCGGCCGCGTCGTGGTGGCCGTCCAGGACGGCCATCACCAGGCCGAGCGCCTCGGTGGCCGTGAACACCAGGGGCGGGATCCGCAGCCCCCGACCCACGCGGTAGCCGCCGTACGGGCCGCGCGTCGACTCGACCGGGATGCCGGCTTCGCGGAGCACCGCCACATAGCGCCTGGCCGCCCGCCCCGAGATGCCGAGCCGCGCGGCCAGCCGGTCTGCGGTGATCCCCGGCGTGTTCTGGAGCACCTCGAGGGCCAGCAGTGCGCGTGCGGTCGGGTTGGCGGTGTCCACGCCGGCATCGTCGCACGCTTTGCGGTCGCGATCCGTCCGCAATGCTCCCTATCGTCTGGTCATGACCACCACCGACACCCCGTGGGAGCCTCCCGCCGCCGGCACCGAGGTCGAGCACCTCACCGGCGCCCTCGACCGCCTGCGTTGGACGTTCCGCTGGAAGGCCGCCGGCCTGGATGCGGCTGGGCTGCACACCCGGATCGGCGCGTCCGCGCTCACGTTGGCCAGCCTGCTCAAGCACCTCGCCGTGGCGGAGGACTACACCTTCACCACCAAGCTGCGGGGCGACCCGCTCGGTCCACCGTGGCGCGCCGAGGACTGGGCCGACGACGACGACTGGGAGTTCACCTCGGCGGCCAAGGACTCGCCGGAGCACCTGTATGCGCTGTGGGACGGCGCCGTCGCGCGCTCGCGGACCACGCTCGCGGCGACCCTGGCGGATGGTGGGCTCGACCAGCCGGTGCACGTCGCCTGGCCCGATGGCCGCCACGCCAGCCTGCGCCGCCTGGTCTGCGACCTCATCGAGGAGTACGGACGGCACACCGGCCACGCCGACCTGCTGCGTGAGGCCGTGGACGGGCTCACGGGGGAGGACCCTCCGGCAGGATGGCAGGTGTGAGCGAACCGATCGGGACCGAGCAGTGGTGACGGTGATGGAGCGATGACGGACTGGGCGCAGGTCACGGCGGCGATCGGCACCGCCCTGGGTGGCGACCGCGACGGCGGCCGGCGCGAGCTGGACGCCTGCTGGCGTGACACCGACGAGGGCCATGCCGCCCAGCGCTGCGTGCTGGCGCACTACCTCGCTGACGTGCAGGACGACCTCGCCGCCGAGGTGGGCTGGGACGAACAGGCGCTCGCCGCCTACGCGCAGGTCGGGGAGTCCGACCTCGCGGCCGTCGGCATCCCCTCGGCGGTCGGGCTCGCACCGAGCCTGCACCTCAACCTCGCGGACGGGTACCTGCGGCAGGGGCGGGTGGCCGACGCGCGCGCCGAGCTCGAGGCGGGGCTCGCCACGGTGGACGCCCTCGGCGACGACGGCTACGGCGCGATGATCCGCAACGGGCTGTTCGCGCTGGAGGGGCGCCTCACGCAGGCGGAGTCGGCGGGGTGACCCGCCGGGTGCGGCCCAGCGCCCGGTCGGCTCCCCAGAACGCGGCGGCGACCACCAGGCCGAAGACGAGGATGACGCCGAGGACCGCAGCCACCTTCGCGAAGCCCAGCGTCGCGACGTTCGTGAAGCCGTAGGGGTAGGAGTCGACCACGGCGCCCCTCACGAGCATCCAGACCACCCACGCCACGGGGATGGCCAGGGATGCGACCACGGTCCGGCCGGTGATCCACGTCCGTGGCCCGTAGATCGCCCACACGAGCACCGTCACGGCGGGCGTGACGATGTGCAGGAGGGGGTTGGTGAGCAGTGACCACCCCTCGACGTCGATGCTCGGCGCGAGCAGCACCGCATACACGATCGCGGTGATGGTGATCATGAGCACCGAGTCCAGGCGCGCGACGCGCAACCGGGGGCTGTCGCGCTCCGGGCGGTGGGCCAGCATGGTCATCACGACCGCCACGACGACGTTGGACCAGATCGTGAAGTAGCTGACCGTGTCACTGACCCGTGACACGGCGCCGGCCAACCCGTCGGGATGCAGGCCGTAGAGGTGTGGCTCCGGGATGGTGGCGACATAGCCGTCGAGTGCGGAGATCACCACGGTCAGCACGACCCCGAGCCACGCCAGGCCCGCATTGAGCGCGTATGCCGTGCGCGCCCGCTGGGTGGACGGGGCGGGCCGGGTGGCGATCGCGGCAGTCATCGGCGCGTCCTGTCGTGCGGGGTGGCCAAGGGTCAGGTCACGATAGCCGCAGCGCGTCCGGGGCTGGGCGGGATCGCGCCGATGCGGTCCGAGCTCGTCACCGCACGACGGCGCCCCCGGCGGCGGTCCAGGACGTGATACCCCCGGCGAGGTGGTAGGCGGCGCCGAAACCGGCTCCCTGCATGGCCTGCAGCGCGACGGCCGACCGGTTGCCGGACTTGCAGTAGACGGCATAGGGGGCTGCGGGGTCGAGCGCGGCGATGGTCGTCGCGAAGCTCGGTGAGCTCACGTCGACGTTGACGGCACCCGGCAGGTGGCCCTCGGCGAACTCCGCAGGGGTGCGGACGTCGACCACCGTCGTGCCGGGCCGCTTGAGCGCGGCGGCGAAGGCGGAGGCGTCCAGTGCGGTGCCCGGTGCGGGCGCGGCGGTGGCCACCGGCCCGGCGGTGGCGCTCGGCGCGACCGAGGAGTCGGAGCAGGCGGAGAGGCCGACGACGGCGACGATCGCCGCGACCGTCCAGATGAGCTGACGAGGACCGCGCACGGTCACTCCTTCCCTAGGCGTGTGAAGAATGATAGAAAGATACCCCATGGGGTATCCATTCCTCACCATCACCTCGAAGGACCTGGAGGGCCGGCGGTGTCGCCTGCGGGCTCTGCGGTCGCGCGCTGGTGGGAGGGCCGGGCCCTCCCCCTCCTCATGGACGTCGTCCTCGCGGATCGGGTCGCCGGCCGGTGGCGCCGTGAGGTGTGCGCAGGCGCCACTGGCGAGGTGCTCGAGGTCGGCTTCGGCTCCGGCCGCAACCTGGGCTTCTACCCCTCCATGGTGAGCCGGGTCCTGGCCGTAGAGCCGTCCGACCTGGCCTGGGAGAGGGCGCGCTCGCGGATCGCAGACTTCGGCGGCCGGGTCGACCGGGTCGGACTCGACGGCGCGTCGCTGGCGGGCGTGGGTGACGCGAGCGTCGACGCCGTCATCTCGACGTGGACCCTGTGCACCATCCCGGACCTGACGGCCGCCCTCGCGGAGGTGCGCCGCGTGCTGCGCCCCGGGGGGGCGCTGCACTTCGTCGAGCACTCGCTGGCACCGGACCCCAGGGTCGCCCGGGCGCAACGGGCGCTCCAGCCGCGGTGGGGTCCGCTGGCCGGGGGGTGCCACCTGGACCGGGACATCCCCGCAGAGCTCGCTGCAGCCGACTTCGCGGTCACCGACCTCCGCTCGCGCTTCGTGGCGCCGGGCCCGGCCCGACCCTGGGCGTGGTTCTGCACGGGCACCGCGACTCCCTGACCCATCCGTCGTTCGGCACACTGGCTTCGTGCCGAACGACGAGACCACCCACGCCGACCAGGCGACCCGCCCCGCACCTCGCTATCCCGTGCCTGCCGGTGGGGGCCGGGATGCGGCAGCGGCCTTCGCCGACCGGGTCGCCACCCGGCGCAGCATCCGTGAGTTCAGCGACCGCCCGATCCCGGACGGAGTGGTCGCCGAGGCAGTCCGCGCGGCCGGTACCGCACCCAGCGGCGCCAACCTCCAGCCGTGGCGTTTCGTCGCCGTCGCCGACCCGGCCACGAAGGCGCGGCTACGCGAAGCTGCCGAGGCCGAGGAGAGGGAGTTCTACGACCGTCGTGCCTCGCAGGAGTGGCTGGGCGCCCTGGCGCCACTGGGCACCGACTGGCGCAAGCCGTTCCTCGAGACGGCGCCCGTCGTCATCGCCGTCTTCGAGGTGCACCGGGGGCCGCACTCCCCCCGCCCCTACTACCCCAAGGAGTCCGTGGGCATCGCGGTCGGGTTCCTCCTCGCCGCGCTCCACGAGGCCGGACTCGCGACGCTGACCCACACCCCGAGCCCGATGCGCTTCCTCAACGAGATCCTCGACCGCCCCGCGGAGGAGCGTCCCTTCTTGCTCGTGCCGGTCGGCTACCCGGCCGACGACGCGACGGTGCCCGACATCGCCCGCAAGCCGCTCGACGAGGTCCTCGTCTGGCGGTGAGCCGCGCGCTCAGGCAGGTGACCACAGGGACACGCTGAACCGCTCGGCCTCGTCGGTCCACCACCCCGACGCGTCGAACCCGGTGTCGGCGAACTCGGACTCCAGTCGCTCGCGGGTGAACTTGGCCGAGATCTCGGTGCGCAGCTGCTCACCCTCGGCGAAGTGGATGGTGAGGTCGAGCTCGTCGATCCGCACCGTGACGTCGCGCTGGGCCGCGAGCCGCATCTCGATCCAGGCCTGCTCGGCGTCCCAGACGGCGAGGTGCCGGAAGTCCTCGCGGTCGAAGGTGGCCCCGAGCCGGGAGTTGACCACGTCGAGCACGTTGAGGTTGAAGGCCGCGGTGACCCCGGCCGCGTCGTCGTAGGCCGGCACGAGCACCTCGGGGGACTTCACCAGGTCGGCACCGAGCAGGAACGTGTCACCGGGGTGCAGGGCGTCGCGCAGGTCGGCGAGGAAGGCCCGGCGCTGGACGGGGGTCTGGTTGCCGATGGTGCCGCCGAGGAACACCACGAGCCGGCCGGTGGTGGGGTCGGTGTCGTCAGCCGGCCCGAGCGCCGCCGTGAGCCCGTGCTCGAAGTCGGCGCGCACCGACTCGAGCCCGAGCCCGGGGTAGCGCCTGGCCAGGTCGTCGGCTGCGGCGTGCAGGGCGCTGTCGCTCACGTCGATCGCGCGGTAGCGGGCGTGCTCGTCGGCGGTGGGGTGCTCGAGCAGCGCCTCGATGAGCGCGCGGGTCTTCTCGGAGGACCCCGAGCCGAGCTCGACCAGCGAGGTGCAGGCCGCCCGGTCGACGATCTCGGCCGCGCGGGAGAGCAGGATCTCGCGCTCGGCCTCGAACGGGTAGTACTCCGGGAGCCGGGTGATCTCCTCGTAGAGCTCGCTGCCGACCTTGTCGTAGAACCACTTCGGCGGCAGGGTCTTCGGCTGGCTGGTGAGCCCAGCCAGGACGTCCTCGCGCAGCGTGCGCTGGCTGAAGTCGTCGGGCAGCAGGTCGCGGTAGCGGTGGGCCATGAGCTCGCTCTCGTCCGGTGGCATGGCACGTCGACGTTACCGACCCGGGCCGACAACGGCCTCCCGGGTCGCTCAGGCCCAGATCGCGGCAGGGATGCCGTCGGAGAAGACCTCGGGCGGGTCGGGGAGTGGTCGCGCCACGCCACTGGTGCGGCGGGCGACCGTCCACGCGACCGCGCAGGCGTCGAGGACGTCGTCGGCGGCATACCCGCTGCCGGTCAGCACGGAGGGTGAGGCGATGCCGGCCGCCGCCAAGGCGGCCAACCGCTCGCGACGGCCCTCGTCGGTCTTCTTGCTGGTCAGCAGCGGCGAGCCCGTCATCGTCGCGAAGCTGAGCTCAGGGTGCACCTCGAGGACCGCGACGGTCGGGCGACCGCGCACCCATGCGTCGACCTCGAGGATCTTGGCCCGCAACGCGAACGCCTGGGCGCCGACGCCCTGCCCGGACCGGGCGCGGTTGGCGGCGTCGGCCTCGGCCCGCGACGCCTCGGCGTAGGCAGCTCGCGTCAGCGTGGTGAAGACGGAGGACGCCTTGCCCTTGAGGGATCGCCGGGCCAGCACGTCGGCCTGTCTGGTCGTGTCGTCGGGCAGACCGATGGGGATGTCGACGCCGACGGCCTGGATGCCGAGCGACTGCCGCACCGTCTCGACGAGCTCGGCGATGGTCTCGGCCACCGCGATCCGTGGGCGGGGTGCACCGGGCTCGAGGATCGCCCCCACCCAGCCGGCAGGGCAGGCATCGACGCCCAGGACGGGCACCGTCACCTCGACCTGCGGCGCCGGCTGCGGGCCGGTCGCCGGTGCGTCCGCCGAGGAGGGCGCTCGGCGGGCCGCGCCGCCGTCGCCGACCTCGACGCGCGTGGTGATCCCGAGCGCCGTGCCCAACCGCGTCAGGCCGTGGGCGACCTCGACCATCGCGTCGACGACCTCCCGCTGGGCCCCACCGGGCGCCTGTTCGTCGGAGGTCGCGACCACCTTCGCGAGCTCGGCGGCGCGGGCGGCCAGGTCGGCCGCCGCCTGCGCCGCGGTCTGGTCAGTCACCGCGGCACCTCCAGGTCGAGCCAGCGCGCCAGGTCGGCGATCTCGGCCTCGACGGCGGCGGTCATCGCGTCGGTGAAGGCCACGTCCTGGTGGAGGGCGTGGACCTCGAGGGTGCCCTGCTTGCGGTCGGCCTTGGCGTCGAGCTTCCCGACCAGGCGGTCGCCGACGAGGATGGGCAGGGCGTAGTAGCCCCACCGCCGCTTCGACCGCGGCTTGTAGACCTCCAGGACGTAGTCGAAGCCGAACAGCTCCTGGGCCCGTGCCCGGTCGTAGACGAGCCGGTCGTAGGGCGACAGCAGGGCGGCCCGACCGCGGAAGTCGCCCGCGCCGTCGCGCTCGAGCACGGCCGGGTCCACCCGCCAGGCTCCGGCCAGGCCCTCGACCTCGGCCGGCTCGCCCGCCTCGCCGACATCGACCGGCTCGCTCGGCATGGCGGGCCCCCTGGCTCGCGCGATCCCGAGCGACTGCAGGCGGCGCTCGTCGCGCAGCCGTCGCGCCTCCTGCACCGACATCGGCGGCAGGTCGGGGTGGACCCGCTCGGCCAGGTCCCAGAGGCGCTGCCGCCCCCGGCGCCCGCTCACCGCGACCTCGGCCCGCATCACCAGGAACTCCAGCATCTGGGTCACGTTGCGGTTGTTGGTCCACCCCGACGACGGCCAGGGCACTGCGCTGGTGTCCGGGAGGTCGCGCGAGAGCAGGGGCCCGGACTGCTCGAGCCGGTTGAGGACATCGCGGCGGAAGGAGGCATTGGCGTCCAACCACGCCCGCTGTGCCTCCCGGGAGGGCCACGACGCGGCGCCGGCCAGGTGGGCGGCGAGGTCCTCCATCGGCCGGACCATGCCGTTGAACTCGACCAGGGTCCGGTCGTCGAGCACCTGCTGGAGGTCGGCGGGTCGGTAGCCTGCCCCGAGCCGGCTCCACAGGACCAGGTCGGCGCTCGGTGCGAGGGGGGCGGTGGGGTCGATCTGCACCAGGCCGAGCTGCTGGACCACCTCGACGAGGTCACCGGGGCGCGGCAGGTCGAGCATCTGGGCGCGCACCGCGATGCGACGCGCCTGCTCCCGGCTCAGCTGGTGCACCGCCACACGGCGAGCGTAGCGAGCCCTCCGGACAGCGCCGGTCCGCGCGCCTCAGCCCGCCCGGCGGCGACCCTGCCGGGCGCGCAGGTAGTCGCTGACCACGTACTCGCCGAGCCGGTCGACGCTGGGGGTGAAGACGCGTCCACCGGCGCGGCGGGCGATCGCGTCGACGAAGCGGGCCAGCCCCGGGTCCTCCCCGAGCATGAAGACGTTGAGGGCGGCCCCGCTGCGCCGCAGCTCGTCCACCTGGGCCACGGTCGCACGCAGCGTCGCGTTCGTGGTCGGCCACTGGAACTGCGGTATGCCGTCGTCCCCCAGGTGCGCGGTCGGCTCACCATCGGTGACCACCAGGACGACCGGCTGGGCCTGGGGATGGCGGCGCAGGTGGCGCGAGGCGAGCATGAGCGCGTGCTGGAGGTTGGTGCCCTGCACCCACTCGGGCTCCGCGTCGGCGAGCTGCACCGGTGAGAGCCGGCGTGCCGCGATGTTGAAGCCGATGATCTGCAGGGCGTCCTGGCGGAAACGGGTCTGCACGAGGTGCGACAGGGCGAGTGCGGTCTGCTTCATCGGCCCCCACCTACCCTCGTTGACCATGGAGAACGACATGTCGACGCAGAGCGCGACCGCGGCCGTGGTGCGTCGCTCGGTCTCGACCACCTCGAAGTCGGCCACGTCGAGGGTGACCGCACCGGGCTGGATCCCCGCCCGCCGCAACGCGTTCGCCACCGTGCGCGGCACGTCGAGGGGTTGCTCGTCGCCGAACTCCCAGGCGCGGGTGAGTCCGGTCGGCTCGTCCGCGTGCCCGCTGCGCCGGTCGTCGTGGTCGCCCCGCCCGTCGGCAGACAGGCCGTCGAAGACCCGCTTGAGCGCGGTCTCCCCGAGCCGCCGCACGGCGCGAGGCGTGAGCCGCAGCCCGTCGTCGCCCTGGCTGAGGTAGCCCTGGCGCTCGAGCTCGCGCTCGAGCTGGCGCAGCGCCTCGAAGTCCCGTGCGGCGTCGCCGCCGAGGTGTTGCTCGAGGCGCTCGACGTCGACGTCGTCCAGGCTCGACCCGGCATACGACTGGCCGAGCTGCTCACCCAGCGCCTCGAGGTCGGCGAGCTCGGCCACCGCCTCGACGGCCGCGCTGTAGCCCAGCGACTCGCCACCCGGCTGCATGCCGACCGGGCTGCCCCGGTCGAGGCCGGGACGCAGCGCCCGCAGGTTGTCCGACAGCTGCGCCATCTCCGAGGCCAGGTCGGCGTCGGCGAGCGCGTCGCTCATGAGCTGGCCGAGCTGCTCACGCTGCTCCGGGGAGAGCGAGGCCATCATCCGGGCCGCGGCGGCCTGTCGGCGGGCCAGCGCGTCGATGAGCTCGTCGACGGATTCCGGGTCCTCGGGGAACATCGCACCGTGCCGGTCCATGAACTGCCGGAACGCGTCGGTGGTGTCCTCGCCGCGGGCATGAGCCGCGAGGAGGCGGTTGAGGTCGGCGAGCATGTCGCGCACCGCCGCCATCGCCTCGGGGTCGGGGTCGGCCAGCGCCTGGGCCATCCCCGCGAACTGCGCGTCGAGCACCTCGCGCTGGAGCATCTGCGCGATCGAGGCGTAGATGGCCCCGGCCTCGGGGGAGTGCCATTCGTGGGAGGCCAGCGCCCGCACCTGGCCCGCCACGTCGTCGGGGATCGTGGCCAGGTCCATCTCTGCCAGCCTGGCGTCGTCGCCCTCCTCGCCAGCCAGGGTGTCCCGCTCCGCCGCGAGCGCCTGGTCGAGCGCGGCCCGGACCTGGTCGAGCGTGCCCGACAGGTCACCCCTGCGCCGCGCGGCGTCGCGGGCGCGCCTCAGCCGGGCGGCGAGGTCGTCGAGTCCGCGGCGCCCGTCGACCCCCCGCCGCAGCAGGTCGCGCAGCGCCTCCCGCGCCGACCCGCCGGCCAGGACGTCACGGCCGATCTGGTCGAGGGCCGCCCGGGCGTCGAACGGCGGCGCCAACGGGTCGGCCCCCCCGTGCCAGGGGCCGTAGCGGAACCGGTCGCCGTGGGAGTGAGGGGACTGCGAGGCCATGGTCAGGCCCCGTAGACGGTGCGACCCGCGACGGTGTCCTTGTCCAGGCGCCGGGTCAGGTGCAGGCCCTCGAGGACGAACTCGACGGCCGCGGCAACCTCGCCGGGCGCCGCGTCGTCGCCATGGCCCAACCGGTCCAACACCTTGGACAGGCCCGGCGTCGAGCCGATCTGGGACAGCACCTCGGACGCCGGGATCAGCTCGCCGGTCTCCACCACCGAACCCTCGGCGAACAGGTCGGTGAAGCCCGACAGGTCCAGCCCGGCGAGCCGGGCCCGGAACGTCTCGGCGGTCGCGACCCGCAACAGGTGGTCCAGCACGTCGCGCTCGCGACCCTCCTCGCCCATCTCGAACTCGACCTTGCCCAGCAGGGTCGGCACCACGGTCGGGACGTCGCAGATCCGGGCCACGGCGGCCGGCTCACCCACCCGCGCGGCGCGGCGCAGCGCCGAGGCGCTCACGCTCTCGGCCGCAGCGATGGAGAACCGGGCGGACACCCCAGAGCGCTGGTCGACGGCGGAGGACTCCCGCAGCCCGCGGGTGAACCGGGCGATGACCTCGACGAGGTGCTCGGGCACCTCGGCGACGAGCTCGGCCTCCTGGGAGATGAGGCGCACCTCGTCGGTGACCTCCTCCTGGTAGTGCGTCCGGATCTCGGCGCCGAAGCGGTCCTTGAGCGGCGTGATGATGCGGCCGCGGTTGGTGTAGTCCTCGGGGTTGGCGGTGGCGACCAGCAGCAGGTCGAGCGGCAGCCGCAGGGAGTAGCCGCGGATCTGGATGTCGCGCTCCTCCAGCACGTTGAACAGCGCCACCTGGATCCGCTCGGCGAGGTCGGGCAGCTCGTTGAGCCCGAACACCCCGCGGTTGGCCCGGGGCACCAGGCCGTAGTGGACGGTCTCGGGGTCGCCGAGCGTGCGTCCCTGGGCGACCTTGACCGGGTCGACGTCACCGATGAGGTCGCCGACGCTGGTGTCCGGGGTGGCGAGCTTCTCGGCATACCGGTCGGTGCGGTGGCGCCACACGACCGGGAGGTCGTCGCCGAGCTCGGTGGCGAGCAGCCGGCAGCGGGTGCACACCGGGGCGGTCGGGTCGTCGTTGATCTCGCAGCCGGCCACGGCGGGCGACCACTCGTCGAGGAGCTGTCCGAGGGTGCGCATGACCCGGGTCTTGCCCTGGCCGCGCTCACCGAGCAGCACCAGGTCGTGGCCGGCCAGCAGCGCGGACTCGAGCTCGGGCAGGACGGTGTCGTCGAAGCCGACGATGCCCGGGAAGGCCTCCTGGCCGCCGCGCAGGCGCTCCAGCAGGTTCGCGCGGATCTCCTCCTTGACGGAGCGGTGGGTGTAGCCGCTGGCGGTGAGCTCCCCGACGGTGGCCGGGCGGTCGGTCTGGGTCATGCTTCGAATCTACGTCGCCCCCCGCCAACCCGACACCCGTGTATGCCGTGGGGTCGTGGCAGGCTGGCAGCGGTCGCGCCGCCGTCGACCCAGCCGCCCCCGAGTGGAGGACCACCACCCATGCCGACCGCGCCCTACGACGTCGCCGCCCTGCGGGCCCACTTTCCCTCGCTCGACGCAGGGGCCGCCCACTTCGACGGACCGGGGGGCTCGCAGACGCCCCGGGCCGTGGCGGAGGCGATCGCCCGAACGCTGACCGCGCCGATGTCCACGCGGGGAAGCGTCACCGCGGCCGAGCAGAACGCCGACGCCGCGGTGCGCGAGGGCCGTGCGGCGCTGGGTGACCTCATCGGGGCGGACCCGGCCGGCATCGTCTTCGGGCGGAGCATGACCTCGCTGACCTTCGACCTCGCCCGCACCCTGGCCAAGGACTGGCAGCCGGGCGACGAGGTGGTCGTCAGCCGGCTCGACCACGACGGCAACATCCGACCCTGGGTCCTGGCCGCCGAGGCGGTCGGGGCGGTGGTGCGCTGGGCCGACTTCGACCCGGCCACGGGTGAGCTCGACCCGCAGGCCGTGGGTGAGCTCCTTACCGACAGGACCCGCGTGGTGGCCGTGACGGCGGCCTCCAACCTCATCGGGACGATGCCCGACGTGCGCGCCATCGCCGACCTCGTCCATGCCGCGGGAGCGCTCCTCTACGTCGACGGGGTGCACTACACGGCGCACGCCTACGTCGACATGGCTGCCCTCGGGGCGGACTTCTTCGCGTGCTCGCCCTACAAGTTCTTCGGCCCGCACTGCGGCGCGGTGGCCGGGCGCGTCGAGCTCCTGGAGACGCTGCGCCCCGACAAGCTGGTGCCGTCGGCGCAGTCGGTCCCCGAGCGGTTCGAGCTCGGGACGCTGCCCTACGAGCTGATGGCGGGCACGACCGCGGCGGTCGACTTCCTCGCCGGGGTGGTCGCCGGGGCGGGCTCCCGGCGCGAGCGGCTGCAGCGCTCGCTCGCCGCGGTCGAGGACCACGAGACCGTCCTGCGGGAACGGATCGAGGCCGCCCTGCGCGAGCTGCCCGGCGCCACCTTCTACTCGCGCGCCGCCCGTCGCACCCCGACCCTGCTGGTCGACTTCGAGGGCCACGACACCCAGGATGCCTACCGGTTCCTCGCCGCGCGGGGGGTCAACGCCCCGGCGAGCTCGTTCTACGCCCTGGAGGCGTCCCGTGCCCTGGGCCTCGGGGAAGCCGGCGCGCTGCGCATCGGCCTGGCGTCCTACACCGACGACGACGACGTCGACCGGCTGCTGGACGGACTCACGGCGTTCCTCCGGGGCTGACAGGGCACCCCTCGACATCCGAGGCCGGTGCTCGGCCCCGGGCGGCTCAACCCAGGGCGGCGAAGGCGGCCAACCCGACGTAGACCCCGCTCGTCACCCGGAGCACGCCGCGCGACGGCGCCGACCCCCACCGGCCGGCACCACGGTGTCGCCTCGCCAGGTGGGCGCTGACCACGACGTAGGTGCTGTCGCACAAGCAGGCGAGGGCCACGACGAAGCCCCCGAGCACCAGCAGCTGCCCGCCCGCAGCCCGTCCAGGGGCGACGAACTGCGGCAGGAAGGCGAGGAAGAACAGGCCGGTCTTGGGGTTGAGCACCTCCACGACGAACCCGTCCCGCACCAACAGCCAGCGGCCGGACAGCGCCAGGGCCGGTGCCGCCGGTGCGACCCGGGGTGCCTGCCGCCGCCCGGACGGCCACCACGGGCCCGACCCCAGCTGTCGGCCCGCGAGGAGCAACAGGTAGCCCGCCCCGGCATACCGCAGGGTGGTCAGGGTCCCGGGTGAGGAGGCCACCAGCGCTGACAGCCCCAGGGTCGCCGCGAGGACGTGGACGAGCAGCCCCGCTTCGAGGCCCACCACGGACAGCAGGCCCGCCGACCGGCCGGCGGCGACGGTGCGCGCCACGGCGTAGAGCACCGACGGGCCGGGGACGGCGAGCAGCAGGAGGGTCGCCGGAACGAACACGCCCATGGCGCTCCCGCCGCCCATCGGATTCCCTTCGTCGGTCGCGTGGGGCCAGGGGCCCCCGTTGACAGGAGGGCGCAAGGAGCCGCGCAGATACACGCTGGGGCCGTTCGGACCGCCCGTTGCCACGCGGTCTTCGCCTCGAGTTCAAGCCACGTTCAGGTGGCGGGAGTGAGGTCAGAGGGCAACCCCGACGTCCTCGAGATCGGAAGTCCCCCATGCCGTTGTCCCGCCGCACCCTCCTCGCCTCCGGCGCCGCCTCCGGTGCCGGTCTGCTCGCCGCAGGCATCGCCGCCCAGCCCGCCTCGGCCGCGCCGGCTGCTGCCCCGGCGCACGGCTCCGGCCGCTCGCCCAAGCTCTTCCCCCCGCTGCAGTCCGGCTCGGGCGACCTGCTCGCCCTGCCCCGCGGGTTCCGCTCCACCACGGTCGCCGTCTCCGGTGAGACCGAGATCCACGACGGGTCCGGCAAGGCCATCGGCACGACGCCGGAGCGACCCGACGGCACGCTGGCCGTCGCGGCGGGTCGCGGCTACCGTCTCGTCCAGAACCACGAGGCCAGCCCTGGCAGCGCGGCCCCCGTCCCCTTCGTCGACGGCACCGTCTACGACCGGGGTGCCCTCGGCGGTGGCTGCACCGTCATCGAGACCAACCGCAGTGGCAAGCGCGAGTCGCAGTGGGTGGGCCTGTCCGGGACCATCAGCAACTGCGCCGGCGGCCCGACCCCGTGGGGGTCGTGGCTGACCTGCGAGGAGACCGACGCCAAGGCTGGCACCGGCACCCTGGAGAAGGACCACGGCTACGTCTTCGAGGTCTTCGCCGACAAGCCGGCCGCCCAGACGCCCAAGCCCATCGCCGCCTGGGGTCGCGCCCCGCACGAGGCCGTCGTCATCGAGCCGAACCGTCGCCGGGTCTACCTCACCGAGGACGCCAGCAAGCCCACCGGCCTCGTCTACCGCTGGACCGCCCCCACGGGCTACACGCTGCGCCCGCACATCGCCGACCACCTCGGTGCCAACGACGGACGCCTCGACGCCCTCGCGGTCGTCGCGCCCGACGGCGGCGTGCTGCCCGACCTCGCCTACATCACCTCGGCGCAGATCGGCCGACCGCTGCAGACCAGGTGGGTCAGGGTGCCCGACCGCCAGGCCCGGGACACCTCGCTGCGCAAGCAGTTCGCCGAGGGTGCGGTCACCCACTCGAAGAAGCTCGAGGGCGCCTGGGGCGACCGTCGCGGGATGTACTTCGTGTCCAGCTTCGCGTTCGCCGCGGACATCCCCAGCGACGCGACGCCCCACGACGGGCAGCTCTGGTACTACGAGTACGCCTCCGAGACCCTGACCCTGGTGGCCTACTTCCCCTACAACGCCCTGCTGCACAGCGAGACGGTGGACCCCGAGAAGGGCCTGGGCCTCAGCCGCGACCTGGCCTTCGACGGCCCCGACGGCTGCCACGTCTCGCCGTACGGCAGCCTGGTCCTCACCGAGGACGGCAACACCGCGAACCACCTGCTGTCGTGGAGCCGGGAGACCGGCGCCCAGGCCATCGCCCGCAACCTCATCGTGCAGGAGCAGAACTCCTCGGGCACCGACGTCTACAGCGAGATGACCGGACCGTGCTTCTCGCCCGACGGCCTGGTCCTGTTCGCCAACGTCCAGGAGCCCGGCCACACGTTCGCCATCACCGGCCCCTGGCGCACCTACCTCGGCTGAGTCCGGGGCAGGCAGCACCGGGCGGGCCCGGGACCACGACCTGGTCCTGGGCCCGCCCGTCCCTGCGCCGCGTCCTAGAGGGCCTCGCCGACCTGGAGCTGGGCGGTGCGGGTGACCAGGTCCACCGGCAGTGGCTCGGACAACGGGAACTTCACCGTGCCCTTGCCACCGACGTAGGGACCGATCGCGGTGGCGTAGGCCGCGTCGCCTTCGGGCACGGGGTAGAGGCTGACGTGGTGCTTCCACCCGGCGAAGTGGATGACGCGGCGTCCGCCGACCGTCAGGGTCGGGATGTTGTAGCTGATCGTCTCCTGCGCGCCCGGGATCGCGGCGTGCAGCGTCTCGCGGACCTCTTGGAGCCGGAGCCGCACGGCCTCTGGCAGCGAGGCGAGGTAGTCGTCGACCGAGGTGAAGGCGGTGACCATCGCCCGAACCTACTCCGGGCCGAGCCGCTGGTCGAGGGCTGCGGGGTCGCCGGTCAGGAGCGGCCGGACTCCTTGGCCAGCCGAGCCTTGAGCACGGCAGCCAGGTAGTTCATCTGCTGCACGTGCGCCGAGTCCCCGTCGGTCTGGAGCACCGCCGGTCCGACGTGGTCGGTGATGATGGCCACGGCATACCCGTCGACGATGCCCATCTGGCGCGTCTCCGTCGTCGACCGGAGCCAGCCGCCCTTGAACGGGCCGGCGCCGATGGTGCCCAGGCCCCACCGGTGCGCGCTGATCGGGTGCATGGCGCCCAGCAGGTAGGCGCTGGCGGCGGGGGAGACGACCTTCCCGGAGCTGAGCGCGGCCATGAACCGCACCTGCTCACGCACCGACCACTGCATCAGCCCCTGCGAGGTGTCCGGGGCCGAGGTCCGGGTGTCGCCGATCGAGCGCAGCACCCGGTTGATCGCCGCGCCGGGCCGACCCGGGATCTGGCCCCGCAGCGCCACCACGGCATCCCCGTCGGACGCGGTCAGAGCCCGCCTGACGAGGCTGCGCTGCGAGGAGGTGAGCTTGGCAGGGTCGCCGTCGACGACGGTGTCGAGGAACGCCGAGATGACCAGCACCTTGGACGTCGACCAGGCCCGGCTGCTCGGCACCGAGCCCTCGATGGTCACCGCGGAGGGGTTGCCCAGAGGGGCGAACGCGAACGCGTTGCGTCGGTCGCCAGTCAGGCTGGTACGCACCGAGGGCTTGGGAGCCGGCTTGGGCTTCGCCTTGGCCGTGGGCCTGGTCGTGGTCTTCGGCGGTGTGGTCGTCGTCCGCGTCGAGGTGGTGGCCGTGGTCGACGGGGTCGGCGTCGTCGTGCTGGGGACCGGGGCCGCTGCGCTCGGGCTGCCCGAGCCGTCCCCGGAGCATCCTGCGAGCAGGACGCACAGGATCCAGAGCCAGAGGGTGTGCCGCATCGCCACCGAGGGTAGCCCGGGTACGGCACAGTGGGCGCATGCACTTCGTGGGCGTGGACCTTGCCTGGGGCGAGAAGCGGCCCACCGGCCTCGCGGTCCTCGACGGTCGCGGGCGGCTGGTCCACCTGTCCGCGCAGACCACGGACGAGACGATCGCCAGTGCCCTGGCGCGGTGGGTCAAGGGGGCCTGCCTGGTCGCGATCGACGCTCCCCTCATCGTCGTGAACCCCACCGGCAAACGTCCCGGCGAGGCGGCGCTCAACCGCGACTTCCGCCCGTTCGAGGCGGGGGCCCACCCGGCGAACACGGGCAAGGCCGAGTTCAGCGGCGTGCCGCGGGGCGCCCAGCTCGCCAGCTCCCTCGAGCTCGACATCGACCCGCGGTCCGACTCGCCCCGCCGCGCGATCGAGGTCCATCCGCACCCGGCGACCGTGGCCCTGTTCCACCTGCCGCGCACGCTGAAGTACAAGAACAAGCCAGGCCGCTCGCTGGCCCAGCTGCGCGGCGAGCTGGTGCGGCTCATGCGCCTGCTCGAGGGCCTGGCCGAAGCTCCCACGCCGATGCTGCTCAGGGGCCGGACGGACTGGGACTCCCTGGTGTCGGAGGTCGAGGGTGCCACGCGCAAGAGTGACCTGCGGCGTGCGGAGGACCTGGTCGACGCGGTGGTGTGTGCCTACGTCGCCCTCTACGCCGAGCGCGAGCCAGAGCACACCACCACCTACGGCGACTTCGCCACCGGCTACATCCTCACCCCCACCCTCCCCGACGGCCTGCGCCCGGGCGCACCGGCCGACGTGCCGCAAGACCACGTGGAAGCGGCCCCCCTTTCGGTGGCCCAGGAGGGGGTGCGGGCGTATGCCGCGCAGCACGCCGAGCTGAGCCGGGCCACCGACGACTTCGTCGCGCTGGTCACCACGCTGCTCGACGACGCCGGCATCAACTACCTGACGGTCACCGGCCGGGCGAAGGCGGTGGCGTCCTTCGCCGCGAAGGCAGAGCGCACCGTGGACGGCCAGCTGCTCTACCCCGACCCGCTGCACGACATCACCGACCAGATCGGGGTGCGGGTGATCGCCTACCTGCAGAGCGACGTGGCTGCCGTGGCCGATCTGCTCGCCGACCAGCTGACCGTCCTCGACGACCGCGACATGGGTCAGGAGACTGCCCGCGAGGGACGCTTCGGGTATGCCAGCCGGCACCTCCTCGTGGCCCTCGACGCCCGACGTGGGCCGGCGGCATACGCCCAGCTGGGCGGTCGCAGCGCCCAGGTGCAGATCCGCACGGTCCTGCAGCACGCGTGGGCCGAGTTCGAGCACGACATCCGCTACAAGGGCACCATCCCCGAGGAGCACGCCCGCGACTTCGACCGGCGGTTCACGCTGGCCGCCGGGTTGCTCGAGCTCGCCGACCGTGAGTTCTCGACGATCCGCGACCGGTTGCGCGACACCGTGGCCGAGCAGCCCACCGGCGGCGACGACAGCGACCCGCGGATCGGCGCACAGGAGCTGGCGACCTTCCTCGCCGGCCGCTACGCCGACGCGGGCTGGTCGCGCACCGACCACTACGCCTGGATCTCCGGGCTGCTGCTCGAGCTGGGCATCACCTCGCTCGACGAGCTGTCCGGGTTGCTCACCTCGATCGACGGCGACGCGATCGACGCGCGGATGGGCTACCGGTACCCCGCCGGCGCGGTCCGCCGCCTCGACGACGCCCTCCTGGCGGTCTTCGGCGCGCGGTACCTCGGGCTGCACGGCAACGCCCACCGCGAGGCGCTGCTGCGGGCCAGGCTCGAGAAGCTGCGGGCTCCCGTCGACGAACCGGACGCCTGAGGGCGACGGGCGTCCTGACTGGCAGTGGCCCAGCTCGCCGACCATCCCTCCACGCCACGAGCACGCTGCAGGCACGCGGCGGATCGCTCGGCCCGTTCGCCTGCGGCGAACCGGTCAGGAATCGAGAAGCGGACCGCCGCGCGCCGGGCCTAGCCTGACGACGGATGGCCGGCCGCCGCCGCGCCACCTCGAGGAAGGAAACGCGAGCATGGCTGCGAAGAGCACTGTGACCGAGGGGTTCAGCGCCGAGGAGCGCGCCGCGATGAAGGAGCGCGCCGCCGAGCTGCGGGCCGAGGGCAAGAAGGGGGCCAAGAAGGCCGATGGCCTGCAGGCGGTCCTCGACGCCATCGAGAAGATGGGTCCCGAGGACCGGGCGCTGGCCGAGCGGGTGCACGTGACGGTGACCGCTGCCGCCCCGGAGCTGGTGCCCAAGACCTGGTACGGCATGCCCGCCTACGCGACCGCGGACGGGAAGGCCGTCGTCTTCTTCCAGGACTCGGGCAAGTTCAACTACCGGTACTCGACGTTGGGCTTCCAGGACACCGCGAACCTCGACGACGGCGACCTGTGGCCGGTGTCGTACGCGCTCATGCGGTGGAGTCCGGCGGTGGAGAAGAAGGTCACCGAGCTCGTGAAGGCCGCGACCTCCTGAACCTGCGGCCGCCGTCCACGCACCTCGGGTGCTCGGTATGCCGGCACCTCAGGTCCGCAGCCCACGCCCGCTGACCTGCCGGAAGACGGCTTCGATCCCGAACGACACCGCGACCATCGCGGCCAGCACCGTCGCGGAGCCGAGGCTGCTCTTCGCGAGCAGGGCCGCGAGTGCCCCGGCGCACGCCACCGCAGCGAGGACCGAGATCCACGGGCGCCCGGCACCCCGCTGCCTCGACGTGCGCGCCTCCGCGAGGTTGACCGTCGCGAAGATGATGAGGAACCCGGCACTGCCCATCGTGGAGATGCTCTCCAGGTCCAGGACGTTCGCGAGCACCAGGGTCGCTGCGGCCGTGATGACCAGCCCCTCCAGCGGTTGGTTGAAGATCGGTCGCTCGAGCTGGGCCGGGAGCTCTCGCGCCTTGGCGATCGTGTACGTCATGCGGGCGGAGCCGTAGAGCGTCGCGTTGATGGCCGACGCCGTCGAGAGCATCGCGGCGATGCCGATCAGCACGAACCCGGCGGACCCCAGGGCTGGTCGCGCGGCGACGGCGAGGGCGTAGTCCTTGGCGTCCACCAGCTCCGACACCGGTACGGACCCGACCGCCACGACGGCGACCAGGACGTAGAGCACGATGACGAACAGCACGCAGACGTAGTACGCCCGGGTGAGCGTCCGCCCCGGGTCGACGACGTCCTCGGCCGCGTTGGCGATCAGCTCGAAGCCCTCGTAGGCGAGGAACACGATCATGCCGCCGGCCACGAGTGACAGCGGCGGGCTCCACTGGTCGGGGCTGAGGCGGGCGCCGGAGACCCCGAACATCCCGACCACCACGAACCCCAGCAGGATGGTGAGCTTGATGGCGACGACATAGCGCTCTGCCCGCGCCACGGTCGAGGCCCCGGCGACGTTGAGCGCCGCGATGAGGACGACCGCGGCGGTGAGGAGCAGGTGCTTGCCGAGCTGGTGCTGTGCGGCCGGCAGGAAGCTGGCCGCGTAGCCGCCGAAGGCCTGGGCGTACAGGGCGAGCATCACGATGTAGCTGAGCCACAGCAGCACGTTGATGCCACCCGAGAACAGCCCCGTCCCGAAGGCCTGGTTGACGAACGTCACCGTCCCGCCCCTGCTCGGGTACGACGTCGAGAGCAGCGCATAGGAGCGCGCCGTGAGCAGGGCCACCAGCCCCGCGATGAGGAAGGCGACCGGCGCCCCGCCCCCCGCGATCTGCACCGAGAGCCCCAGGACTGCGAAGATCCCGCCGCCGACCATCCCGCCGACGCCGATCGCCACGACTCCCCACAGGCCGATGCGTCTCGACGGTCCGGACCCGCTCGTCGTCACCAGCCCCTCTGCTCATCCCAGCGACGGCGCTGGGGTCAGTCCCGGTGGTCCACGATGTTGAGGACGTTGCCGTCCGGTGCCCGGACGAAGAAGCGCCGCACGCCCCAGGGCTCGGTCGTGATCGGGTGCACGATCTCGTAGCCGAGCTGCTGGGCCTCGGCATAGGCGCCGTCGAGGTCGTCGGTGTGGACGGAGACGACCGAGTCCTCCGGTGCGGTCGCGTCGCCCGAGACCAGCTGGACGTGCGCCCCGGTGTCGGGGGAGGTGAAGCGGGCCACCCATCCCAGGTCGAACTCCTCGGTGCTCAGCCCGAGGAAGCCGGTGTAGAAGCTCCTCGCCGTCTCGATGTCGCCCACCGGGAGGTTCGGCGTGATGCGGGTGGCGTGCATGCGGTTCTCCTGCCTGCAGGGGGTACGACCGATGCTCGCCGGTATGCCGTGCCCTGTCCACCGTGCGCCGGCGTCAGCTGCGCACGACCAGACCGACCACATCCACTGCGGCGATCGCGATCGACGCGACGAACGGCACCCGGCCCCGTCCGAGCAGCGCCACACCCGCGAGCAGCAGACACAGCCCGCCGCCCGCCCAGGCCGCCGGAGGCACGGGCCCGGACGGCCCGAGCAGCGCCACGACCGAACCCCCCAGCAGCACCAGGGGTGCGACCACGCGCACCGCTCGCGCGCCGAGGCGCTGGGGCAGGCTGAGCACGCCCGTCGCGGCGTCGTCATCGAGGTCCGGCAGGGCGTTGAGCAGGTGGGCCCCCACCCCCAGCACCGCGCCGGTGGCCACCATCCACAGCGGCGGGAGCACCGGGTCGGGGAGGGCGAGCGACACGACGGCGGGCAGGGAGCCGAACGCCACGGCATACGGCAGGGCGGACCAGCGGGTGCGCTTGAGCCCGAGGTTGTACGCCCACCCTGAGGCCACTCCGAGCCCGAGGTGGGTGGCCGCGCTCGCGGGTCCGCAGGCCAAGGACAGCACCACGCAGGCCACCAGCGAGACAGCGGTGGCCGTGCGCACCGCCTGGGCCGACACGGCTCCCCGCGCGATGGGCTTGTCCGTGCGCCCGACCCGTCGGTCGCGGGCGGCGTCGATGAGGTCGTTGGACCAGCCGATCCCCAGCTGTCCCGTGCCCACGGCCGCGGTCACGAGCACCGCGGTGCCGAGGTGGTGTCCGGCACCGATGGCGAGGAGGGCGGTCAGGGTGGTCACCGCTGCGGCCGGCCCGGGGTGGGCAGCGCCGACGAGGGCGGTCGGACTCGCTCGTGGGGGCACGCGCCCGAGCCTATGAGGCGACGGCGACCAGGGCCGCCAGGGCGCAGACCACGGCGCCACCCGCGCGCACCCGGTCGACGACCATCAACCGGTGCACCAGGTCGTCACGTCGGCCCCGACCCAGCTGGGCGTGGGTGGGTGCGGCGACCAGCGCGGTGCCGAGCAGCGACACCCCACCGGCGGCCGTCGCCAGCAGCACCCACGGATCCGAGCCCGCAGTGGCCAGGGCCCAGCCACCGGCGAGCACGAGCAGGCCGTAGACGACCCCGACGAGCGGCACGATGGCGCGACTGTGCGCGTCGTGCGCGGCCGCCCAGTGCTCGTCGTCCTGCCGGGCGAGCGCGGGGTAGACCAGCACGGTGACGGCCACCTGGAAGCCGGCGTGCAGGACCGAGGCCAGCGACAGGGCCAGCAGTGCGCCATCCCGGCCGGTGTCCATGCGGGAGAGCCTAGGTGCGGCGACCGGCGTGCGCTGGCCGCGCAGGCCGCGCGCGGCTCGCCCCGGCAGTGCCTACGCTGAGCAGGTGAGCCACCTTGCAGCCGTCACCGGCGTCCTCCCTGAGCACCGGTACACCCAGGCCGAGGTGACCGAGGTCTTCGCGGGCGTGTTGGCGCCCCACGGCCTGAACCGCGCCGTGCTCGACCGCCTCCACGGGAACGCCGGCGTCGAGCACCGCCACCTCGCGCTCCCCCTCGAGCGCTACCCCGACCTGCCGGACTTCGGGGCCTCCAACGACGAGTTCATCACTGCCGCGGTCGACCTCGGCTCGGATGCCGTCGGCAAGGCGCTGTCGGCCGCCGGTCTGACACCGCACGACGTCGACCTCATCGTGTCGACGACGGTGACGGGTTTGGCCGTGCCCTCCCTCGAGGCCCGGATCGCGGCCCGGATCGGCCTGCGCGACGACGTCAAGCGACTGCCGCTGGTCGGGCTCGGGTGCGTGGCGGGGGCGGCCGGTGTGGCCCGGGTCCACGACTACCTGCTGGGTCATCCCGACGACGTGGCCGTCCTGGTGTCCGCCGAGCTGTGCAGCCTCACCGTCCAGCGCGACGACACCTCGATGGCCAACCTGGTCGCCAGCGGCCTCTTCGGCGACGGCGCCGCGGCCGTGGTGATGCTGGGGGCCAACCGTGGCGGTCCGGGCATGCCGCGCGTGCTCGCCACCAGGAGCCGGATGTATGCGGACACCGAGCGGGCGATGGGGTGGGACGTCGGGGCGACCGGCCTGCGGATCGTGCTCGGGGTCGAGGTCCCGGACCTGGTGCGCGACCACCTCCGCGGCGACATCGACGGCTTCCTCGGCGACCACGGCCTGAGCCGGGCGGAGATCGGCTGGTGGGTCGCCCACCCGGGCGGCCCCAAGGTGCTCGAGGCGATGCAGGAGGCGCTCGAGGTCGACGACGAGGCGCTGCGACTGACGTGGGAGAGCCTCGCGCGCATCGGCAACCTGTCCTCCGCCTCCGTGCTGCACGTGCTCGCCGACACGCTGCGCGACCGCCCGCCGGCGCCGGGCTCGCCCGGCGTGCTCATGGCGATGGGTCCGGGCTTCTGCCTCGAGATGGTGTTGCTGCGGGCGGGCGCGTGAGCACCTCCCTCACGCTGTATGCCGTGCTGCTCGGCGCCGTCGGGCTCGAGCGGCTCGCCGAGCTGGTCGTGTCCAAGCGCAACGCGGCGTGGGCGTTCGCCCGCGGCGGGGTGGAGACGGGGCTCGGCCACTACCCGGTGATGGTGGTGCTGCACACCGGCCTGCTCGTCGGGGCGCTCGCCGAGGCGGTCCTCCTGGACCGGCCGTTCCACCCCGGCCTCGGCTGGGCGATGCTGGTGCTCGTCGTCGCCGCGCAGGTGCTGCGGTGGTGGTGCATCACGACCCTCGGCCCGCAGTGGAACACCCGGGTCATCGTGGTGCCCGGTCTCGGCCGGGTCAGTGGTGGACCGTATCGCTGGTTCTCCCACCCGAACTACGTCGCGGTCGTCGTCGAGGGCCTCGCCCTTCCACTGGTCCACGCGGCGTGGGTGACCGCGGGGGTGTTCACCGTGCTCAACGCCGCCCTGCTGCGGGTGCGCCTGCGCTCGGAGGAGGATGCCCTGCGCGCCCTGGCCCCGGCCACCCCGTCGGGGCGCCGGTCGTGAGCACCGACGTCGTCGTGGTCGGGGGTGGCCCGGTCGGCCTCGCCGCCGCCCTCCTGGCCGTTCGCGCGGGTCTCTCCGCGGTCGTGCTCGAGCCACGGGTGGGCACCGTCGACAAGGCCTGCGGCGAGGGCCTGATGCCCGGGGCGGTCGCAGCCCTGGCGCGCCTCGGTGTCGACCCGGAGGGCTGGCCGCTCGACGGGATCCGTTACCTGGGGGCGCAGTCCGGCGGCCGCGAGGCGCGGGCCGACTTCCGCGACGGGCGTGGCCGCGGTGTGCGGCGCACGACGCTGCACGACTCCCTCGCCGCTGCGGTGCGCACCGCCGGGGTGCCGGTACTGCCGCTCGCCGCCGCCGAGGTCGTCGACGGCGAGCGTGGCGTGGTCGTGCGCACCCGCGGACCAGGCGGAAGCGCGGGCGCCCCCGTTGCCGCGCGGTACGCGTTGGCCGCGGACGGCCTGCACTCACCGGTGCGGCGGGCCCTCGGCCTGGACGCCCCCACCCGGGGCCCGCGGCGCTACGGGTTGCGCCGCCACGTCGCGGTGGCGCCCTGGTCCACCCATGTGGAGGTCTACTGGGGGACGCGCGGCGAGGCCTACGTCACGCCGGTGTCGGCCACCGAGGTGGGGGTCGCCATCCTCAGCACCTCAGGTGGCTCGTTCGAGGAGCAGCTGACCGGTTTCCCGCGCCTGGTGGAGCGGCTCGGTGGCGCGCCCGGCTGCGCGACCATGACCGCGACCAGGGGGGCTGGCCCGCTGCGACAACGGTCGAGTCGTCGAGTGAGCGGCCGGGTGCTGCTCGTCGGCGACGCGAGTGGCTATGTCGACGCGCTGACCGGTGAGGGGATCTCGCTCGGCCTGGCCCAGGCCCAGGAGGCCGTGGCCGCGCTGGTCGCAGGGCGACCCGAGGCCTATGAGCGTGGGTGGCGTCGGGCCAGCTGGCGCTACACCCTGCTCACCTCGGCGCTGGTGAGGTCCACCGGCCCCGCCTGGGCAAGGCGGGCCATCGTGCCCCTGGCCGCCACCGCCAGGCCCGTCTTCGCGGCGGCCGTGCACGAGCTGGGCAGGGTCCGGTGATGGTCGACCAGGTGGTGCCCGAAGAGGTGGTGCTGCTCGGCGAGGCGGGGCAGGCCATCGGCACTGCCGCCAAGAGCGAGGTCCACCACAGCCACACCCCCCTGCACCTGGCCTTCTCGACCTACCTCTTCTCTCCGGCCGGCGACCTGTTGCTCACCCAACGTGCCCTGGACAAGGCGACCTTCCCCGGGCTGTGGACCAACTCGGTCTGTGGGCACCCGCTACCGGGCGAGGCGCTGACCGCGGCGATCACCCGTCGCGTCCGCGCCGAGGTCGGGGCCGAGGTGGTTGACCTGCGTCTGGTCCTGCCGGAGTTCGCCTACCGGGCTGAGATGGACGGGGTCGTCGAGCACGAGCTCTGCCCGGTCCACGTCGGCCGGATCGCCGACCCCGGTGCCCTGCACCTGGACCCGGCCGAGGTCGAGGCAGCCACCTGGGTGGGCTGGGAGCGGTTCGCCGCCGAGGTCCTGGCCGGGCGGCGGGCCGTCTCACCGTGGTGCGTCACCCAGGTCCGCCTGCTCACAGCGCTCGGTCCCGACCCCATGGCGTGGCCCGACGGGGACCGTCGGCTGCTGCCCGTCGCCGCCCGATAGCGTTCCGTGGTGTCGACCATCCCGGCCCCGCTCGCTGACCGGGACGTCCCGGCCTACTGGCAGGCCCTGGGGCTCCCCGGCCTCGTCGACCTCCACATCCACTTCATGCCCGCTGCCGTGCAGCGCAAGGTCTGGGCCTACTTCGACCAGGCGGAGGCGCACTACGGGCGGGCCTGGCCCGTGCGCTACCGCCATGACGAGGCCACCCGGGTGCAGGTCCTGAGAGACCTGGGGGTGCGCGCGATCCCGGCGCTGAACTACCCCCACAAGCCCGGGATGGCCGCCTGGCTCAACGACTGGAGTGCCGACTTCGCGTCCCGGGTCCCCGACGCCGTCCACTGCGCGACGCTCTTCCCCGAGGCCGGTGTCGACGAGGTGGTGGCGGAGGCGCTCGCCGCGGGCGCGCGCCTGTTCAAGATGCACGTCCAGGTGGGCGGCTACAGCCCACTCGACCCGATGCTCGACCGGCCGTGGGCGTTGCTGGAGCAGGCCGGAGTGCCGGTGGTGCTCCACGCGGGGTCCGCGCCCCTGCCCGGTCGGCACACGGGGCCGCAGGCGGTGCACGAGGTGCTGCGGCGCCATCCCGACCTGACCCTCGTCATCGCCCACCTCGGTATGGGCGAGTACCACGCCTTCGCCGACCTCGCGGAGCGCTACCCCCGGGTCCACCTGGACACGACCATGGTCGGCACCGACTTCACCAACGAGTTCGCGCCCCTCCCGGCCGACTACCTGCCGCGCCTGGCGGCACTGTCCGACAAGGTGGTGCTGGGGTCGGACTTCCCCCAGATCCCCTATGCCTACGCCCACCAGGTCGAGGCACTGCACCGCCTTGACCTCGGCGACGAGTGGATGCGGAAGGTGTTGTGGCACAACGGAGCCCGCCTGCTCGGGATCGGCTGATCCGTCGCAGGCGGGCTCGGTGGTGGTGCCGTGGTCAGGCTGCCGGGTAGTCCGTGTAGCCCTCGGCCCCGCCGCCGTAGAAGGTGGCCGGGTTGGGCTCGTTGAGCTCGAGACCCTCGCGCCAGCGGTGGGCCAGGTCGGGGTTGGCCAGGTAGGGCCGGCCGACGGCGACGAGGTCGCCCAGGTCCTGCTCGAGCAGCTGCTCGACGTCCTCGAGCGAGGTGATGCTGCCGAAGCCGCTGTTGAGGATGACCGGGCCGCCGAAGCGCTTGCGCAGGTCGCGGACCAGGTCGGAGGTGGGGTCGGCCAGGATGCTGAGGTAGGCCAGGCCGAGGGGGGCGATCTGCTCGACGAGCGTCTCGTAGGTCGCGGCGACATCGGCCGGGTCCTCCTCGAGCACTCCTTGGATGTTGTGCGCAGGGGAGATCCGGATGCCGACCCGGTCGGCCCCGATCGCGTCGACGACGGCGCGGGTCACCTCGATGACCAGGCGGGCTCGGTTCCCCGGCGTGCCGCCGTAGGTGTCCTCACGGGTGTTGGTGGTCGGCGCGAGGAACTGATGCAGCAGGTAGCCGTTGGCGGCGTGGATCTCGACGCCGTCGGCACCGGCCCGGACCGCCTTGCGTGACGCGTCGACGAAGTCGGCGACGATGCCGGGCAGCTCGTCGGTCTCCAGGGCGCGCGGCACGACGTGGTCCTTCTGTCCGTCCGCGGTCACCATCTGGCCGGGAGCCGCGAGGGCACTGGGTGCCACGGACTCGAGGCCACCCTTGTTGTCCGGGTGGGCGATCCGCCCGACGTGCATGAGCTGGATGACGATGTGGCCACCGCCCTCGTGCACGGCCTCGGCCACCTGGGCCCAGCCGCGCACCTGCTCCTCGCTGTGGATGCCGGGGGTGTCGAGGTAGCCCTGGCCGACCGCGCTGGGCTGCGTGCCCTCGCTGATGATGAGCCCGGCACCGGCACGCTGGCCGTAGTACTGCGCGTTCAGCGGGCCGGGGGCGCCACCGTCACCCGCCCGGTTGCGGGTCAGCGGAGCCATGACGAAGCGCTGGGGGAGCTCCCAGGAGCCGACGGTGACGGTCTGGAACGCACGGGACACAGGCATACATCTCCTTGGTAGTGACGATTTCAACCAAGGGCGGCAACCACGTCCCCTGCCGCGCTGTTCCCCGCGCAGCCACTGGAATGGGACATGTCACACCGCCGTGCTGGGCGCCGCCCGCCGAGGGAAGGCCGAGGCGGAAGTCGGTGTTGGCAGGGACATGTCGACCTACGCAACCGTCAACCCCGCCACCGGCGAGACCCTGCAGGAGTTCGCCACCCTGGACGCCACCGGTGTCGAGGACGTCCTGGCCCGCGCGCACCGCGGGTATGCCGGGTGGCGCGCCACCCCCGTGCAGGACCGGGCCGCCGTGCTGACCCGCACCGCCGAGATCTACCGCGAGCGCGCCGACGAGCTCGCCCGCGTGATGTCCCTGGAGATGGGCAAGACCCTGCGCGAGGCCCACGGCGAGGTGAAGCTGTCCGCGGACATCTTCGCCTACTACGGCCAGCACGGGGCGGAGTTCCTCGCGGACCGGGCCCTGGACGTGCCGGGCTCGGACGACCAGGTGGTCCGCAAGGAGGCCATCGGCGTCCTCATCGGGGTCATGCCGTGGAACTTCCCGCACTACCAGGTGGCGCGGTTCGCGGCCCCCAACCTGATGACGGGCAACACCATCGTCCTCAAGCACGCCTCGAGCTGCCCGCAGTCGGCGCTGCTCATCGAGGAGATCCTCCAGCAGGCCGGCCTTCCCGAGGACGCCTACGTCAACGCCTTCGCCTCGACCGACCAGATCGCCGACATGATCGCTGACCCACGCGTCCAAGGGGTCTCCCTGACCGGCAGCGAGCGCGCGGGCGCGGCCGTGGCCGAGGTTGCCGGCAAGCACCTCAAGAAGGCCGTCCTCGAGCTCGGTGGGTCAGACCCGTTCATCGTGCTGGACTCGGTCGATGTGGCCAGCACGGTGAAGTCCGCTACCCGGGCCCGGCTGTCCAACACCGGCCAGGCCTGCAACGCGGCCAAGCGGTACATCGTGCTCGAGAGCGTCTACGACGAGTTCGTGGCCGGGGTCACGCAGGCCTTCGCGGCCATCACCCCCGGTGACCCGCTCGAGGAGGGCACCACCATGGGGCCGCTCTCCTCGTCGAGTGCCCGCGACACCGTGGTCGAGCAGGTCCAGACCGCCGTCTCGCAGGGCGCGACCGTACTGGCCGGAGGCCGGTCCCTCGACCGCCCGGGCGCCTTCATGGAGGCCACCCTGCTCACCGACGTCACCCCGGAGATGGACGCGTTCCGCGAGGAGATCTTCGGTCCGGTCGGACTGGTCTTCAAGGTGGCCGACACCGATGCCGCGGTCGAGCTGGCCAACGCCAGCCCGTTCGGCCTCAGCGGCTCGGTCTGGGGCAGCGACCTCGATGCTGCCCGTGCGGTCGCCGACCGGCTCGACGTCGGCATGGCCTTCGTCAACGAGCACGGGACGACGTTGCCCGGCCTGCCCTTCGGCGGGGTCAAGCGCTCGGGCTTCGGCCGCGAGCTCGGCCCCTGGGGCATGGAGGAGTTCGTCAACGCCAAGCTGGTCCGCGTCTCCAACCGCTGACCGACGCGAACGCGAAAGGCCGCTCGGCACGCTGCCGGGCGGCCCCTCGCGTACGCCGGGCTCAGACCACGAAGCGTTGACCGGTGAGCTGTTCGCACAGCTCCCAGAGGCCACGCGCGGTTTCTCGGTCGTGGGAGGCAGCACTCGAGGACACCAGGCGCGGTGGGCCCTGCATCTCTCCGAAACCGCCGGGACCGACGTAGCTGCCACCGGGCAGGTCCGGGACGGTCGCGGCGTACAGCGTGGGCAGTGCGCCCTGCTCAGGTGGCGCAGCGATCGCCGGGAAGCGGTTGAGGAAGTCCATCGCCGTGTCCTGCCAGGTGCCCGAGCGACCTTGGAGGTTGGTGGCGCTGTAGCCGGGGTGCGCGGCCATCGACCGGATCGCGGACCCGGCGCCGGTGAGCCGCCACTGCAGCTCGTAGGCGAACATCAGGTCCGCGAGCTTGCTCTGCCCGTAGGCGGTCCAGCCGCGGTAGGTGCGGCGCTCGAAGTTCGGGTCGTCCAGGTCGATGCGCCCCATCCGGTGGGCCCCGGAGGAGAGTGTCACCACCCGGTCGGTCACCTGCGGCAGCAGCAGCGCGGTGAGCAGGAAGTGGCCGAGCACGTTGGTGCCGAACTGGCTCTCGAACCCCTGCTTGGTCTTGGCGTGCGGCACGTTCATGATGCCGGCGTTGTTGACGAGCACGTCGACCTGCCGGCCCTCGAGCCCCGCGGCGAAGCTGCGCACCGAGTCGAGGTCGGCCAGGTCGAGCTCGAGGGCCTCGTGGCTGCCGGGCAGCCCAGCCCGCGCGGCCTCGGCCTTCGGCACGCTGCGGCAGGCGAAGATCACGTGGGCACCGTGCTCGGCAAGGGCGGCGGCTGCGCTCAGCCCGATGCCGGAGTTGGCGCCGGTGATGACGAACGTCCGCCCGCTCTGGTCGGGGATGTCGTGTGCGGTCCAGGGGGTGCTCATACCCGCCACGCTAGCTGCCTGGTCGGTGGAGCGCTGCCGGCCGGGCCCCGGTCGGTGACAATGGAGTGTGACCACCTCGACCCAGCCGCGCCCTGACCACCGCAGCAACGCCGAGCCCGACGTGCGGTTCTGGTTCGACCCCGTCTGCCCCTTCGCCTGGATGACCAGCAAGTGGGTCCGCATGGTGCAGGCGCAGCGCTCCTACGACGTGGAGTGGCGGTTCATCTCCCTGCGGCTGCTGAACACGCACATCGACTACGACGCCCACTTCCCGCCGGAGTACGAAGCCGGCCACCTGGCGGGGCTCCGGATGCTGCGCGTCTGCGCCCACGTGCGCGATGACCACGGCCCGGAGGCGGTCGCCCGTCTCTACCCGGCGCTGAGCTCGCGCGTCTTCGACGACGTCGACCCGGAGCACTCGCGCGACCACGTCGAGGGCGCCCATGCCCTCGTCGTGTCCGCGCTCGAGGAGGTCGGGCTCCCCACCTCGCTGGCGGACCTCCTCGACGACGAGAGCCGGGACGGGCAGATCCAGGCCGAGACCGACGAGGCGCTGGCCCTGACCGGCAAGGACGTCGGCACCCCGATCCTGCACATCGCGCCACCCGAGGGTGCCGCGTTCTTCGGGCCGGTGATCAGTCGGCTGCCGAGCGAGGAGGACGCCGGCCGGCTCTGGGACCACGTGGTGGGGTTGGCGACGTTCCCTGGCTTCGCCGAGCTCAAGCGCAGCCTCCGCGAGAAGCCCCAGCTGAGGTCCTTCGGGGTCGAGGGCAATGGTGTCGGGGCCCAGGAGGACTGGCACGGCGGCAGCCGGCGCCAGAAGAAGTAGCCGCCGGCCGTCCTGCGCCGTTGGCTACCGGACCGGCGCGGGTCACGACGCGGTGGTGGGCACCTGTACGTCGCGGTGCCAGGACCGGGTGCGGTAGGACGTCTCCCAGCCCATCGACACGTAGAGGCCGTCGGCCCCCGTGGGCGAGTCCGCGTCGACCTCGAGGTTGACCCGGTTGCGACCGCGCTGGGCCGCGTCGCGGATCACGGTGCGCAGCAGGGCCTTGGCGACCCCGCGGCCACGAGACCGTCGGTGCACCCCGATGTAGTCGACGTAGCTGCCCTCTGCGCCGGTGGCGTCGGACGACAGCACGGAGCTGACGATCGCCCCACCCGGAAGCACCACGCCATCGGTCTCGACCTCGGCGATCCACCAGTGGTCCCAGCGGTGTCCCGGGTCCTCGCGCAACCGCTGGACGAACTCGGGGAAGCTCTCCCGGTAGGAGTTGAAGTGGTCGGCGAAGGACTCCTCCAGCATCTGGTGCACCGTCTGCAGGTCACCGGCGACCGGCAGGCCGTCGCCGTGGGTGGCCACCCGACGTACCACCACCCCGGCGTTGGGGGCGGGCAACGCACCCTCGTCGCCGTCGTCGGACGCGACCGGTCGGCTCATCTGCAGCCAGGTCCGGACGTGCTCGTAGCCCGCCGCGGTGAGCCATCCCGCCTGGCGCGGGTCGTCGACGTAGGAGCCCGAGTCCAGCTGGGTGCCGGCCAGGCCACGCTGGGCGGCGATCTCCAGTGCGGTCTCCTCGGCCCAGGCGAAGAGCGACCGGGCCGCCGCGTCGGCGAGGTCGGCTCGTGGGTCGACGGTGACCTCGACCACGGTCCGGCCGGCGGCCCGGTCGTGCACGGTGCCCCAGGCCCGGACGTGGTCCTGGTCGTCAGCGAGCAGCACCTGGCGCCGCGTCCACGAGGCGTGGCCGGCGACCGCGAGCGTGATGGCGTCCTCGTCGACGGAGGCAGACCCCTTGGCGGCGACCTGGTGGCGCTCGAGCAGGGCGGCGAGCGCGGGCACGTCGTCGGGGAGGGGGAGGCGGGCAGACCACCCGGAGGGGAGGTCGGTCGGCAGCTGGCGGTGGGGGGTTCCGGTCACCCGCACAGTCTGTCAGGGTGACCCGGGCAGCCGCGGCCGCCTTTGGGTCGGCACGATTCGCCCCTGCCTGGCGCCGGTTTCGCGCGCCGGCGCCCAGCCCCACGGGCCGGGCGCCGACGACGGGTGACACCGAACTCCTCGGCGTGCCCGGTGGTCAGGGGACACCGTCAGTGCAGCAGCACCGGGGGTGCACCCTCCTGGTCGTCGAGCAGGTGCGAGACCTCCCGCTTGCGCGGCAGGAAGAAGGCCGGGATGAGCGTGAGCGCCACCAGGCTCGCGGCGACCCAGTAGGTCTTGGCGAACGCCTCAGCGGCTTCGGCCAGGCCCTGGGTCACTGCGGTCGGTCCGCCGATCTTGTCGATCAGGGACGGGTCGCGGAAGGTTGCCATGGCCGGCCGGGCCAGCGCGGACTCCTTGAAGTGGTTGGTCAGGAGCACCGACATGATCGCCACCCCCACCGAGCTCGCGATCTGCTGGGTGATGTTGAGCAGTGTCGACCCCCGGGCCACTTCGTGGTGCGTCAGCGTCTTCAGGGCGGTGGTGAAGATCGGCATCATGGTGCCGCCCATGCCCAGACCCATGATGAACAGCAGCACGATGATCGTCGAGTAGGACGTCGTCGAGGTGAGCTGGGTGAGCCCGAACATGCCCCCGATGATGAGCACGAGCCCGAACGGCACGATCCGGCCCACCGGCATCTTGTCGACGAGGGTGCCCGCGATCGGCATGGTGATCATGGCGCCGATGCCCTGGGGGGCGACGAGCAGCCCCGCGTGCAGGGTCGACTCGCCACGGACCGACTGGAAGTAGGTCGGCACGAGCAGCAGGCCCCCGAAGAAGGCCGCGGCGAACATGAACATCGTCACCGTGCTGACGGTCAGGTTGCGGTTGCGGAACAGTCGCAGGTCGAGCAACGGGTGCTTGGGTCGGAAGGAGTGCCACACGAACGCTGCCATCAGCACGACACCGATGGTCATGTTGATGTAGACCTTCGGGTCGTTCATCGTGCCCTTGCCCGGGATCGAGGAGATGCCGTAGAGGAAGAGCGCGAGCCCGGGTGACATCAGGGCGACGCCGAGCAGGTCGAGCGACTCGGACGGCTCGGTGTGGTCCTTGGCGAGGGCGAAGTAGGCGTAGCCCAGGGCGACGGCCCCGATCGGCACGTTGATGAGGAAGATCCAGTGCCAGCTCTGGGTCTGGATCAGCCAGCCGCCCAGGATCGGCCCGAGGATGGGACCCAGGAGCATGGGCACGCCCAGGATCGCCATGAGCCGCCCCATGCGTGCCGGGCCGGCTGCCCGGGTCATGATCGTCATGCCCAGGGGCATGAGCATGCCGCCGCCGAGCCCCTGCAGGACGCGGAAGCTGATGAGCATGTTGATGGAGGTGGCCGTCGCGCACAGCGCCGAGCCGGCCGTGAAGAGCAGGAGCGCGAGCATGTAGAGCCGCTTGGTGCCGAACCGGTCCGCGGCCCAGCCGGTGAGGGGGATGACCGTCGCCAGCGACAGCGTGTAGGCGGTGACGGTCCACGCGACCGTCGAGTAGTCCAGGGGCCTGGTGGGGTCGTCCGCGAAGACGTTCTGGAAGACCGGCAGCGCGACGTTGACGACGGTGATGTCGAGGATCGACATGATCGCCCCGAGCACGACGACGCCGGCAACCTTGAGGACAGCGGCGTCGATCTTCTCGGGGTACTCCACGGGTGCCGTGGTGTGGGTGGACACAGGGATTCCTCTCAGGTGGTGGGGCACGCGCTCCCCGCACGGCGCGCGGCTTCTTCGAGATTAGGGGTCTGCACCGACAGTGCGCCCCTCGTTTTCGAGGCGTCGGTCCGGCGCCGGAGTCGGCGCCCTTGTCGGCGCAGGTCAGCGGGCCTCGGCGACGTTCAGGGTCCCGGACCGGGGCCGGGGATGCCGTGCGGCACCGGGCGGGTTAGCGTCGTGTCATGGTCGATGTCACCCGCACGTTCCCCCTCGCCCGCCCGCAGGCCGAGGTGCTCGCCTACCTCGCCGACTTCTCCAACGCCCCGGAGTGGGACCCGGGCACGGTGACCTGCACCCGTCTCGACGACGGGCCGGTCGGAGTGGGGGCGCGGTGGAAGAACGTCTCCAAGGTCCTCGGCCGCGAGACCGAGCTCGACTACGAGCTCGTCACCCTCGAGACCGACCACGTCGTCCTGCGCGGCACCAACAAGACGGCCACCTCCACCGACGACATCACGGTCGTCCCTGACGGTGCCGGTAGCCGGGTGACCTACCACGCCATCATCGAGTTCAACGGCATCGCCAAGCTTGCCGAGCCGCTCATGCAGCGGGTCTTCGAGAAGCTCGGCGACGAGACGGTGGAAGGCATCACCAAGGCCCTCGACGGCGCTGTGCACGACTGATCCTCACGCGTCGCCGGCCGCCTCGAGCGCGGCGATGTCCAGCTTCTTCATGCCCATCATCGCGGCGAACACCTTGGCCGCCCGGTCGGGTTCGCCGCTGGCAATCTGGTCCCAGTCCTCCGGCACCACCTGCCAGGACAGCCCGAACCTGTCCTTGAGCCAGCCGCACGGCCCCTCCTCGCCCCCGTCGGCCGTGAGGGCCTCCCAGTAGTGGTCGATCTCCGCCTGGTCGGCACAGTCGATGGTCAGGGAGATCGCCTCGTCGAAGGAGAACTGCGGACCACCGTTGAGCGCGACGTAGGGGACCCCGTCCAGCTCGAAGGCGACGGTGAGCACCTGCCCGGCACGGTCGCCGGACCCCTCTGGGTAGTGGGCCACCGTGCCGATGGAGGAGTTCGGGAAGACCGTCGTGTAGAACTGCGCGGCCTGCTCGGCGGCGTCGTCGAACCACAGGCACGGGTACGTGCGAGGCATGGCTGCTCCTTCGTCCGGGTGGGCCGGTCGCCCACCTCCTGAACATTGGACCGAGCTGGGGCACAGAACTCATCGGGCCCGGCCGGGCGCCTCCCCGACGGGCCGGAGAGGTATGCCGTAGCGTCACCGCTGTGCCGGCACCGCGCGACCCCGACGGCCTCGCCGAGGCGATGACTCGCCTCTACGGCGCCTCGCCCGACGAGTTCATGACGGTGCGTGCCGAGCTCGCCGCCACCGCTCGCGCGGCGGGGGACGGCAACGCCGGGTCGACCATCGGCAAGCTCCGCAAGCCGAGCCTGGCTGCCTGGGCGGTCAACCTCGTCGCCCGCGAGAGCCCGGGGGTCGTCACCGACCTCGCCGACCTGGGCGCCCGGATGCGTGTGGCGCAGGGCCGGCTGGACACCGCGACCCTGACCTCGTTGCGCCCCGAGCGCGACGCGGTCGTGGCCGCCTTCGTCGAGGCGGCCCGGGACGTCGTCAAGCGGGCCGGGCGGTCCCTGTCCGCCACCGTGGAGCAGGACGTCCGGGCCACCGTGATCGCTGCCCTCGCCGACGAGGTCGCCACGATCGCGGTGACCTCGGGCCAGCTCACCCGCGCCCTGTCCTACAGCGGGTTCGGTGAGGTGGACCTGTCGGAGGCGGTGGCGCGCACCTCGTCCGGCGCGATCCTGTCCCTCGTCCCCCGACGCCCGCCGGACCTCGAGTCACCGGACACCGAGGACCAGCCGGGCCCTGAGCCCGACGCCTCGACCCGACGGGCCGAGGCGGTCGCCGCCCTCGAGCGAGCCGACCAGGAGCTGGCGACCGCCGCCGCCGCCGTGGACGCGGCTCGCACCCGCGCCGAGCAGACGAGGGAACGGCTCGATGTCGTCGAGCGTCAGCTCGCCAAGGCGCGGGAGGCCGACGAACGGGCCCTGGAGCAGGTGACCGACGCAGTGCGGCGCCGCAAGGCGGCGCAGGCCGCGCGGCATACCGCCGAGGCGGAGCTGGAGGGCCAGCCCACCGGGGACTGACGGATCACCAGCCGAGGCTGCCCGGACCACCCTTGAAGGGGCCGACGACCCGGTCGGTGACCCAGCCGCCGTAGAAGCCGCCCTCCTGGGGGCGCACCGGCTCGCCGTCGACGACGCACCGGTCCACCGACCCGGGCATGACGGCGACGGCGTCGGTGATCGCCGTGAAGCCGGCGGTGGGGCGGGGGTAGAACCACCCCGCGCGCGGCGCGACGGCAGCGCCGCCCACCAGGTCGAGGTAGGAGGCCGCTCCCTTCCACTCGCAGAATGACGACCCCGCCGCCGGACGCAGGGATCCCGGCACGAAGGCGCCCCGGGGAAGGTAGTAGGTCGGGGGGTGGCTCGTCTCCAGGACCCGCCACGAGGAGGTGGTCGCGGCGATCCGCTCACCGCCGAGCCAGACCTCGACGAGCTCGGTGCTCGCCTCGACCCGAGGCGGGCGCGGGTAGTCCCAGACCGACTCCTGACCGGGGCCGGCGGGATCGGGGGAGGGGTGGCGCATCCCTCCACGCTAGGCCCTCGAGCGGCGCGGCGCCCGGGTGCGGAGTACCTTGGCGGCAACCGAGGAGGTCCCCGTGGACGAGCACCCTGACGGCATCGACCCCGCCGTCGCCCCCAGCGGCACCGGTTGCCTGGAGTGCCTTGCGGCACAGGGCTGGTGGGTGCACCTGCGCCGTTGCGCGCAGTGCGGCCACATCGGGTGCTGCGACTCCTCGCCCAGCCAGCACGCGACCCGGCACCACGAGCAGACCGGCCACCCGGTGATCCGGTCGTTCGAGCCCGGCGAGGAGTGGTTCTGGGACTTCGGTCGGCAGGAGGGCTTCCTCGGTCCGCAGCTCGCCCCCCCGCTGCACCACCCGCTGGACCAGCCCACGCCCGGACCGCGCGGCGCGGTCCCGGACGACTGGGCGGACCACGTCCACTGAGTCAGGGTCAACCCTGAGAACGGGTCGCCGGCTCGGGGTCGATCTGGGTATCTGCCCGGATGTGGCGCCGGTCACCCCGCCGCCACAGTGGGGCCATGGCCCTCCAGTACGACTTGCGCCCGCCGCTGGTCCCGACCGCGTCCGCGCCGTCGGCCATCCCTGTGGACCGAGTCGCCCGCCGCGTGCCGGGGGGCCGCGGCGGGGGGAGGGCCGCCAAGCTGCTCGTCTCGTTCGTCCTGGCCGCCGGCATCCTCGCCGTGGCGCTGCCCAGGGTCGCCGGAGCCGGCTGGCCCGCGATCGGGCACGCGCTCGCCGGGTTGACCCTCGCCCAGCTCGCGCTGCTCACCGTGGTCTGGCTGGCGGGGTTGTGGGTGCACACGCCCGCGCTCACCGCTGCGCTGCCCGGGCTGTCGCACCGCCGCGCCCTGCTGCTGAACCTCACCGGTTCGTTCGTGTCCAACCTGCTGCCCCTAGGGGGCGCCGCCGGCACCGTGGCCAACTGGCGGATGGCGCGCTCCTGGGGTTTCGCCTCGCCGGCCTTCGCCCGTTGGGCACTGGTGACGAACCTCTTCGACACCGCACTCAAGCTCATCCTGCCCGGGGTGGCTCTGGTCTGGCTCGCAGCCGCCGGGGTGCAGGCCACCAATGGGGTGAGCACCGCCGCCTACGTCGGGCTGGCCCTGCTCACCGCCGTGTCGCTCGGGGTCTGGGTGCTGGCCCGCGACGACCGCGCGGTGCGCACGATCGGGCGCTGGGCAGACCGGGTCTGCGCCCACGTGCACGTCCTCAAGCCACCGGCCGAGGGGTGCGCCGCGAGGGCTACGGCCTTCCGCCGTGACAGCGCCGGCCTGATCGCCGCCGGGTGGCGCCGGATGGCCTTCGGCAAGCTCGCGTATGCCGTCCTGCAGGCGGGCCTGCTGTGGCTGTCGCTGCGGGTGCTGGGCGCGGACCTCAACCCGGCGGTGGTGCTGGCCGCCTTCGCGGTGGAGCGGATCCTGTCGATGGCGGTCATCACCCCGGGGGCGACCGGGCTCGTCGAGGTGGGCATGACCGGCGTGCTCGTCGCGCTGGGGGTCGAGGCCACCTCGGCCGCGGCGGGTGTGCTGCTCTACCGGGCGTTCACCTTCGGGATGGAGATCCCGGTGGGCGGGCTGTCGATGCTTGCCTGGTCGCTGCACCGCCGCCCGACCCTGGCTCCCTGACCGCCACTCAGGTCGCGACGAACGGGGCGAGGGCGGCAGCCTCGGCCCTGAGGAGCTCGGCGCGCTCGGTGCGACCGGCAGCGTCGTACTCCGTGGCCGCCACGAGCCGCTCGTCGACCTCGACCTGCACGATGGCCCGCACCTCGTCCTCACCGAGGGCGCGGCGGGCCGTCTCGCCGGCGCCCAGCCCCAGGGTGCCACCGGCGATGGGGCCGTCCTGGACCGTCGGTGCGGGCCCTGGGGTCTCGGCCGGGCGCAGGTGCGTCGGGGTGGGTACCGCCTCGGCGTTGTCGATCGCGCCCAGCGCCGACCGCAGGGCGGTCACGGTCGGCCTGTCCCGGGCCCGCATCGCGGCGGGGAGGGCGGCTCGCAGGGCGGCGCGGATCGGGTGTTCGCTCACCCAGCGAGCCTACGGACGCGGTCGGGGGCCGTCAGGTGGTTTTCGGCCCCGGCTGGAACCGGCGCAGCCGAAGGCTGTTGGTCACCACGAAGACCGACGACAGCGCCATCGCCGCACCGGCGATCATGGGGCTGAGCAGGCCGAGGGCCGCCAAGGGGATGGCAGCCACGTTGTAGGCGAAGGCCCAGAACAGGTTGCCCTTGATGGTGCCCAGGGTGCGCCGGGCGAGCCGGATGGCGTCGGGCGCGGAGCGCAGGTCGCCTCGGACGAGGGTGAGGTCGCTGGCCTCGATCGCGACGTCGGAACCGGTGCCGATGGCAAGCCCGAGATCGGCCTGGGCCAGGGCGGCAGCGTCGTTGACGCCGTCACCGACCATGGCGACCACGCGGCCCTCGGCCTGCAGCCGCCGGACGACGTCGACCTTCCCCTGGGGCAGCACCTCGGCCACGACCTGTTCGATGCCGACGAGGGCGGCGACGTGGCGGGCGGCACCCTCGTTGTCGCCGGTGAGGAGGACGGGTTCCAACCCGAGGGCCCGGAGCTCGGCAACAGCCTGCGCGGAGCTCTCCTTGACCGTGTCGGCGATCCGGACCACGCCCCTGGCGACGCCGTCCCAGGCCACCACGACGGCTGTCGCGCCCTCCTGCTGCGCCTGGTCGGCGGCCGCCGCGAGGTCCGCGGGCACCGGGACCGACCAGTCGGCCAGCAGTCGGGGGCGGCCCACGACGACCGCCCTGCCCTCGACGACACCCTGCACGCCGAGGCCCTCGAGGTTGGTGAAGTCCTCGACGGTGGGCAGCCTGTCGCCGGCCCCCCGTGCCGCAGCCGTGATCGCGCGGGCAACGGGGTGCTCGGAGGCGTCCTCGACCGCGCCGGCGAACCTCAGGACCTCCTCGACAGTCTCCGCGGTGGTGACGACGACGTCCTCGACGGCCATCTGCCCGGTGGTGACCGTGCCGGTCTTGTCGAGCAGGATCGTGTCGACCTGGCGGGTGGACTCGAGCACCTCGGGGCCGCGGATGATCAGGCCGAGCTGGGCGCCGCGACCGGTGCCGACCATGAGGGCGGTGGGCGTGGCGAGACCGAGCGCGCAGGGGCAGGCGATGATGAGCACCGCCACCGCCGCGGTGAAGGCTGCGGTCAAGCCGCCCCCGGCGAGCACCCACGTCGTCAGGGTCAGCAGCGACAGGCCGATGACGACCGGGACGAAGATGCCCGAGATGCGGTCGGCGAGGCGCTGCACCTGCGCCTTGCCGTTCTGGGCGTCCTCGACGAGCCGCGCGAGCTGGGCCAGCTGGGTCTGTGCGCCGACCCGGGTGGCCCTGACGACCAGTCGCCCGGACGTGTTGACGGTGGCGCCGACGACGGTCGCGCCCGGCTCGACGTCCACGGGGACCGACTCGCCGGTGAGCAGTGACTCGTCGACGGCGGAGCGTCCCTCCTCGACGATGCCGTCGGTGGCGACCTTCTCCCCCGGGCGGACGACGAACCGGTCGCCGACGACCAGCTGCGACAACGGGATCCGTTCCTCGCGGGCCCCTTCGCCCGTGCCCCGGAGCACGGCGACGTCCTTGGCGCCCAGGTGGAGCAGCGCCCTGAGGGCGGCGCCGGCGCGGCGCTTGGCCCGCCCCTCGGCATACCGGCCGGCGAGGATGAACGTGGTGACCCCGGCGGCGGCCTCGAGGTAGATGTTGCCGGCTCCGTCGGACCGCTGGACGGTCAGCTCGAACGGGTGCTTCATGCCCGGCATCCCTGCGGTGCCGATGAACAGGGCGTAGAGCGACCAGCCCAGGGCCGCGATGGTGCCGACCGACACGAGGGTGTCCATGGTGGTCTGGCGGTGGCGCAGGTTGAGCCACGCGGCCCGGTGGAACGGCCAACCGCCCCACACGACCACCGGTGCGGCGAGGGCGAGGGAGGCCCACTGCCAGTTGCGGAACTGCAGGGCCGGCACCATGGCCATGAGGATCACCGGCAGCGCCAGGGTCGCTGAGACCAGCAGGCGGTGCCGCAGGGCAGCGAGCTCGTCGCCCCCGGAGGTGTCGCCACCGGGCAGCGTGCCGTCGTCGACCGGGGCAGGCGCCGGCGGGGTGGCGGTGTAGCCGGTGGCGCTGATGGTGTCGAGCAGGTCCTGCTCGGTGACCTCGCCGACGTAGGCGACCTTGGCCTTCTCGGTGGCGTAGTTGACCGTCGCCTCGACGCCGTCGAGCTTGTTGAGCTTCTTCTCGATGCGGGCGGCGCAGGAGGCGCAGGTCATTCCGCCGATGTCGAGCTCGACCGTGTTTGTCGCGGTGCCGGTGCTCACGGTGCGAGCCGGTAGTCGCCCGCCTCGTCGAGGGCCTCGACGACCTCGCCCTGGTCGAGCATGCGGGCGGCCGTGACGGTCACCGACGAGGTGCCGCCGGCCACGAGGTCGACGCTGACGTCCTCGACGCCGTCGAGGGCGGTGAGCTCCTGCATGACGGCGGTCGCGCAGTGGCCGCACGTCATGCCGTCGACGGCGTAGGTCTGGGTGGTGGCGCCCATGGTGGTCTCCTTCGGTCGGGGGTCAGGAACGGACGAGGCGGGCGATGGCGTCGGACGCCTCACGCACCTTGAGCTGCGCCTCGGGTCCACCCTGGCGGGCGGCATCGACGACGCAGTGGGCGAGGTGCTCCTCGAGCAGCTCGAGCGAGAAGGACTGCAGGGCCTTGGTGGCCGCGGAGACCTGGGTGAGGATGTCGATGCAGTACTTGTCGTCCTCGACCATCCGCTGCAGGCCGCGGACCTGGCCCTCGATCCGGCGCAGCCGCTTGAGGTGGTTGTCCTTCTCGGAGTGGTATCCGGGTGTCGCACTCATGCCCACACCCTACCCCCCTAGGGTATTTGCCCGCAAAGCGGGGGTTGCGTTCCTTTACGGGAGGCATTACCGCCGGATTGGGACGCCACCCCCGCTTTGCGGACCGGTGGGCTATGTATGCCGGGGTGCCGGGGTGCCGGGGTGCCGGGGTGTCCGCTTCTGCTGGCCCGGGCTCAGCGCAGAGGGTCGAACGGCTTGAGCTGGTCGACCTGCTTGCCCGTGACCATGGCCTGCGCGAGCAGCCGACCGGTGACCGGGCCCAGGGTGATACCCCACATGCCGTGCCCGCCCGCGGCATACACCCGGGGGCTCTTGGTGGCACCGACCAGCGGCAGGCCGTCGACGGTGCAGGGCCGCGAGCCGACCCACTCGTCCTGGCGGTCGTCCAGGTTGGCCCCGCGAAGCAGGGGACGTGCGGCGTCGGCGATGGCCTGGACCCGGCGGTGGTCGAGGGCCGCCTCTGGCTTGCGGAACTCCATCATCCCGGCCACGCGCAGTCGGTCGCCGATCGGCGTGCAGGCGACGCGCTGGGCGGGGAAGTAGACCGGGCCGTTGGGCACGTGGTCGATGTCGACCGAGAACGAGTAGCCGCGGCCGGCCTGGACGACGTTCTTGACGCCGAACTTGCGCGCCAGGGTGCCCAGCCACGCGCCGGTCGCCAGAACCGCCGCGTCGAACTCCTCCACGGAGCCCTCGGCGGTGGTGACGACCACGCCGGTCCCGGTGTCGCGGATGTCGGCGACGGTGGCGGCGTCGAGGATCTTGGCGCCCCGTGAGCGCACCGAGTCGGCGAGGGCGTGGACGTAGCTGCCCGGGTCGATGAACCGCTGGCCCTTGAGCAGGATCGCGGCGCCGATCTCGTCGGAGAGGCTCGGCTCGATGGCCCGCGCCTGGTCCCCGGTCAGCGCCTCGAACTCGATGGCCTGGCCCGCGGCATGGATGTGCTCGATCTCCTCGAGCAGGGTCACCCGCTCGGCCTCGGTGCGGTAGGACGCCAGGAACGACTTCGCCTCACGGGTGTCGGCCTGGACGCCGCCCGCCTTGAGGAGGTCGAAGCTCTCCAGCGACAGGTCGTTGACGGGCACGAGGGCGCCCATGGCCTTCTTCCAGGCCTTCATCGTCGAGTGGGCCGTGAAGCCCGCGACGAACTTGAGGAACTTGGGGTCGGCGCTCGGCGGCACGTAGACCGGCGAGGACGGCGACAGCACCGCACGGATGCCGTACTTGAGGACGGCCGGCTCCGGCAGCGGGGTCGCGATGCCCGGCGTCAGCCAGCCCGCGTTGCCCCACGAGGCGCCTGCGGCCACGCCCTCGCGGTCGAGGACGGTCACCTCGACGCCGTGCTCCTGGAGGAACCAGGCAGTGGACAGGCCCACCATGCCCGCGCCGACGACGGCGACACGCTGGGGGACGGGGAGGCCGGCGGCGGTGATGGGAGCCATGAGTTGAGAGTGCCCGCGCGCAGCAGTGGTCGCACTGGCCTAGAAGCACAAATCCACCCCGCTGACTTGTGGAGTGGGCACAACAACCGCCATGCTCGCGCCATGCTCTCCGTCGCCGACCTCACGGCCACCCTCGCGGGGCTGCTCACCATCGGCCTCGACCCGGCGGGGGCCGAGGTCGACGACGTCACCATCGCCGAGCCGGGCCACGGTGTCGTCGGCCAACCCGGCGACCTGGTGCTGGGCGTCGGCATCGAGTCGCAGGCCGCGGCGGTGGAGCTCCTGGCGGCCTCCGGGGCCGCGGGAGCGGCAGCCGTCGTGCTGCGCCGTGGACTGGCCCGGCGCAAGGTGGTCCGCGCCCGCGCGAGGCAGGACGGCACCGCCCTGGTCGAGCTGGCCGAGCAGGCGTCCTGGGCCCACCTCGTCTGGCTGCTGCGGGGGGTCATCGACCGCGCAGCCACGGCGGGGGAGGCACGCGGACCCGATGGCCCCGCCCAGGACGACCTCTTCGGGCTGGCCGACGCGGCGGCCGCCCTGGTGGATGCCCCCGTGACCATCGAGGACGCGCAGTCCAGGGTGCTGGCCTACTCCTCGCGCCAGGACGTCACCGACCCCGCCCGCGTCTCGACCATCGTGGGGCGCCGGGTCCCCGACGAGGTGCTCGCGAGCCTGCGCGCCCGCGGGGTCTTCCGCCGCCTCGCGCGGTCGGCCGAGCCGATCTTCGTGCCGGCCGACCCCAACGGCACCCTGCCGCGCCTGGTGGTCCCCGTGCGGGCGGGAGGCGAGTGGCTGGGCTCGATCTGGGCGGTGGTGCAGGAGCGTCCTCCCGCCGAGCTGGTGGCCGAGCTGGTGCAGACGTCCTCGGTCGTGGCGCTGCACCTGCTACGCCTGCGTGCCCAGTCGGACCTGTCGCGTCGGCTGGCCGCCGACCGACTCCGCGGGGTCCTGTCCGGCACCCACGCCGGTGCCGCGGCGTGGTTGCCGCCCGGCCCGTGGCGGGTGGTCGCCCTCGGTGGCGACACCGGGGTCTCGGGTCGCCTCGACCTGTGGGAGTCCGTGTGCCGTCGTCACGCCTGGAACCACCCGTTGCTCGCCGACCTCGACGGCCGTGCGTATGCCGTGGTGCGCGACACCGACGACCTCGCACCGGGGTCCTGGGGCTGGCTGTCGTCGGTGGTGCAGCACGCGCGCGACGAGTCCTTGTCGCTGACCGCCCGAGCCGGCCGCGCGGCATTCCGACCTGCCGACCTGGAGCGCTCGCGTGCCGAGGCGCAGGAGGTCGACCGCGTGGTGCCCCTAGGCGTCGCGGTCACCGACCACGAGCAGGTCTGGGCGGAGGTGACGGTCGCGCGGGCCGTGGCCGCCCTCACGGACAGCGACGTGCTCGGACCGGTGGAGGTGCTGCGGGCCCACGATGCCGAGCACCACACCGACCACGTGCGGACCCTCGCCGCCTGGCTGGACCACCCTGGTGCGCCGGCCCGGGCGGCGAAGGCCATCCACGTGCACGCCAACACCCTGCGCTACCGGTTGAACCGCATCGCCGACCTCGCGGGACTGGACCTCACCGACCCCGTCGTCCGGCTGGCCGTGCGGCTGCAGCTGGCAGCAGCTGCCGAGGCTCAGTCCTCGACCCAGTAGTTGTCGTGGTGGCGCATGAACTCGTCGCGCTCCGCCTCGGTCATCGTCTCGCCCGCGGCGAGGCGGGCCAGCCCCTCGAAGTAGGCCTCGCGCGGTGCGCCGGGGGCGAAGTGCAGCAACATCGAGGCCTCGGCGCCGGACTCGTTGCGGAAGCCGTGCAGGCCCCCGGCCGGCACGTGTGCGTAGTCCCCGGGACGGGTGGTCTGCCAAGCCCGCCCGTCGAAGATCCGCACCTCTCCGGACAGGATGTAGAACGACTCGGTCATCGTCTTGTGGAAGTGCGCGTCGGGTCCGCTCAGGGCGCCGGAGAACTCCCAGCGGTAGAGCCCGAAGAGGCCGCCCGTCGAAGCCCCGGTCGACAGGTAGTGCACCCGGTTCCCGTTGGGGTAGACGACCTGGGGGGTGGCGTCGGCCAGCCGGGTGGTGGCGCTGACCTCACCGGTGTCGCGGTCGTAGATCGGTGGTGGGTAGGACATGGCCACCATCCTGCCCTCTCGACCCACCCCGGACCCACCCCCCGACTCGCAACCTGGGCACGTGATGGCATGCCCAGGTTGCGGGTTTCGGGGGGTGGGTCGGAGCGGGGTCAGGCGCCGTGGCGAGAGCTGAGCAGGGCGGCATACCGCGCGAGTACGTCCGCACCGCGGCCGTCCTCGTGGGGTTCGAGGGTCTCCTCGATGGTCACGGTCCAGGAGGGCGGCCGCTCGGTGCCGCTGAGCACCCAGGCTGCCTGTCGCGCCGCACCGAGACCGACGTACTCGCCGGGGGCTGGGATGGCCACCGGCACACCGAAGAGCGACGGCGCCACCGCGCGCACGGCTGCAGACGCCGAGGCACCGCCGATGAGCAGGACCCGCTCGACGGGGATCCCCAGCGCGCGCAGGTCGTCGACCCCGGCGGCGAGGTTCGCGAGCATGCCCTCGACGGCGGCCCGGGCGAGGTTCTCGGGGGTGGCGTTCGTGCGGGTCAGCCCGCCGAGGGTGCCGGTCGCATCAGGCAGGTTGGGGGTGCGCTCGCCGTCGAGGTAGGGCAGCAGCGACAGCCCACCAGCACCGGGCTGCGCGGCCAGGGCCAGCCGGTCCACCCCCGAGAGGTCGGTGCCGAGCAGGTGGGCCGCCGCGGTGAGGACGCGGGCAGCGTTGAGCGTGCACATCAGCGGGAGGTGGCCCCCCGTCGCACTCGCGAAGCCGGCGACGTCGCCGCTCGGGTCGTGCACCGGGTGGTCGTGGTCGGCGAAGACCGCGCCACTCGTGCCGAGAGAGACCACGACGTCCCCGGCCTCGAGCCCGAGGCCCAGCGAGGCGCCCATGTTGTCGCCGGTGCCCGGGCCGACGACGAGCCCAGAACCGGTCCGGCCCGCGACCTCGTGCGGTGCGAGCACCGTGGGCGTGCCGACGGAGCGACCGAAGGCGAGCTCGAGCACCTCAGGGACGTAGCGGTCGGTCGCCGCGGAGAAGTAGCCGGTGCCGGACGCGTCGCCGCGGTCGGTGACGTGATGGTGGAACGCGTTGCCCTGCTTGAGGATCCGACCGGTCAGCCAGTCATGGGGGAGGACGACCTCCGCCACGCGGGCGGCGTTCTCCGGCTCGTGTTCGGCCAGCCAGCGGAGCTTGGTCACGGTGAAGCTCGGCACCGGCACCGACCCGACCCGCTCGGCCCAGGCCGCCGGTCCGCCCAGCTCCCCCACGAGGTCGCGGGAGGCCTGCGCCGACCGGGTGTCGTTCCACAACAGCGCGTCCCGGACCACCTCGCCGTGCTCGTCGAGGGCGCACATGCCGTGCTGCTGCCCCCCGACCGAGATCGCACTGACGCCGTCGAGCAGCCCCCCGCCGGTGGCCTGCCCGAACGCCTCCCACCACCGTTCGGGGTGCACCTCGGTGCCCTCGGGGTGGGGGGCTCGACCCTCGCGGAGCACCGCGCCGGTCTCGGCGTCGCAGACGACCACCTTGGTCGACTGCGTGGACGAGTCCACCCCCGCTACGAGGGTGGGTTCGGGGCCGGTCATGCGGTCCTTTCTGACGGGAGTGGTGCGGGCCGCGCCTCAGGGACGGGCGTCGGCGGCGGCACGGGCCTCCAGCGTTGCCCGGGCGCCCTCGCGGTGCAACTGCGCGAGCGCCTGGGTGTAGGCGGCGGTGAAGCGGTCGTCGTCGACGAGGTCGCTGAAGAGGTCGCGGTCACGGATGAACGCCAGGGGGTCATCGCCCTGCTTCGCCGCCGCGGCCATGACCCGCGCCTTGAGCCGGTCGACGACCTCGATCGGCTCGCCCTGCTCGTCGGTCCCCTCGGCATACCGCGCCCAGGCGGCCACGACGAGCGCCGACCGCTCGATCTCGCCGCCGTTGCGCAGGTTCGCGTGGATCACGGGGACGAGCCACTTGGGGATCCGGTCGGAGGACTCGGCGCACAGCCTGGCCAGGGTGTCCCGCACCTCGGGGTTGGCGAACCGTGCGATGAGCTCGTGGCGGTAGGCGTCGAGGTCGACCCCGGGCACCTCGGGCAGGGTGGGACTGCCCTCGCGCTCCATGTAGGCCAGGAGGAAGTCGACGAAGAGCGCGTCCTGGCAGACCTCGTGGGCGTAGCGGTGCCCCGCAAGGTAGCCGAGGTAGCACAGCGACTGGTGACCGGCGTTGAGCAACCGCAGCTTCATCAGCTCGTAGGGCACGACGTCCTCGACCATCTGCACCCCGGCGTCCTGGAACGGCGGACGCCCCTGCCCGAAGCGGTCCTCGAGCGCCCACTGCGTGAACGGCTCGCACACGACGGGCCACCCGTCCTCGACCCCGAACTCCTCGAGGAGCAGCGCGGTGTCCTCCGGTGTCGTCACCGGGGTGATCCGGTCGACCATGCAGTTGGGGAAGGGGACGTGGGCCTCCATCCAGTCGGCGAGCTCGGGGTCCTTGCACCGGGCGAAGGCGCAGAGCATCCGCCGAGCCACGTCGCCGTTGTCCGGCAGGTTGTCGCAGCTCATCACGGTGAACGGCGGGCGGCCCTCGGCCCGACGGCGCGCGAGGCCGGCAGTGAGGTAGCCGAACACGGTGCTGGGCACGGCATCCGGGGCCAGGTCGGCCTGGATGGAGGGGTCCTCGGCGTCGAACTCCCCCGTCGACTGGTTGACGAGGTAGCCCCCCTCGGTGATCGTGAGCGAGACGATCCGGGTCTGCTCGTCGGCGAGCCGATCGACGACGGCAGCGGGGTCGTCGGGGGCGAAGAGCAGGTCGACGATGGACCCGATCACCCGCGGCTCGCGGTGGCCGTCAGGGTGCTTGACGACCAGCGTGTAGAGCCCGTCCTGCGCACGCAGCGTGTCGATGATGCGGCGGTCGTGCGGCAGGGCCCCGACGCCGCACAGCCCCCACTCGAGCCCCTCGCCCTGGTTCATCAGGGTGTCGAGGTACATCGCCTCGTGCGCTCGGTGGAAGCCGCCCACGCCGAAGTGGACGATGCCGGCGGTGACCTTCGACCGGTCGTATGCCGGTCGGCCCACCCGCTCGTCGAGGTCGCCCAAGGTGCCGCCGCCCAGGCGGACGACCGTGCGTCCGCTCACTTGACGGCGCCCATCGACAGGCCCTGGACGAGCTTGTCCTGCGCGGCGAAGCCGGCCGCGAGGACGGGCAGGGAGACGATGAACGAGGCAGCGCACACCTTGGCCAGGAAGAGTCCCTGGCTGGTGACGAAGCCGGTGAGGAAGACAGGAGCGGTGCCGGCGACGGTGCCGGTGAGGACCCGGGCGAGCAGGAGCTCGTTCCAGGAGAAGATGAAGCAGATGAGCGCGGCGGCGGCGATGCCGGGCATGACGACGGGGGCCACCACCTGGCGCAGGGTGCGGATGAGGCCGGCGCCGTCGACCTGGGCTGCTTCGAGCATCTCGACGGGGACCTCGGCGAGGAACGATCGGAGCATCCAGATCGCGATGGGCAGGTTCATCACGGTGTAGAGCAGGATCAGCAGCCAGATGTTGTCCAGCAGCCCGACCTTCTGGGCGAACAGGTAGATGGGCAGCAGTCCCGCGACCAGGGGCAGGAACTTGGTGGAGAGCAGGAAGAAGAGCACGTCGGTCCACTTGCGGACCGGGCGGATGGACAGGGCGTAGGCGGCGGGGAAGGCCAGCAGGAGGACGAAGATCGTCGACACGACGCTGGCCATGGTCGAGTTGATCAGGGCGGGCATGGGGCCGGCGTCCCAGAAGGCGCGGTAGCCGTCGAGGGTCAGGGGTGCGGTGAAGGACGGGGGGTTGGTCGCCGCGTCGGTCTCCTTGTGGAAGGACGTCAGGATCATCCACAGGACGGGGGAGACGAAGATGAGGCCGATGACCCAGGCCAGGCCGGACAGGAGCATGGCCCGGCGCGGTGGCTTGTGGTGGCGGTACTGCTGGGTGCTGGTGCTGGCCTGCTGGCCCTGTCCGCTGCGCGTGGTGGTGGCGGTCATCGGGTCTCCTCGGTGAAGATCGTGAACACGGTGCGCAGTGCAAGGGTGGCCAGGATGATGGTGCCGATCACGACGACCACGCCTGCGGCAGAGGCCAGCCCGTAGTCGTGGGCGGTGTAGAAGGTCTGGTAGATGTAGTACGGCAGGTTGGCGGTGCCCAGGCCGCCGGAGGTGATGGTGAAGACGTGGTCGAAGTTCTGGACCACGTAGATCGACCCCAGCAGGCCGGCGAGCTCGATGTACTGGCGCAGGTGCGGCAGCGTCATGTGGGTGAAGATCTGCAGGGGGTTGGCGCCGTCGACCCGGGCGGCCTCGATGACGTCCATGGGCCGGCTCTGCAGGCCCGCCAGGATGATGAGCATCATGAACGGCGTCCACTGCCAGACGATGGCGAAGATGACCGACCACAACGGGTACTGGCTGATCCAGTCCGGTTGGGCCGCACCGGCACCGAAGATCTTGGTGAGCATCCCGTTGAACAGGCCGTACTCCGGGTTGTAGAGGGCGTGCTTCCACAGCAGCGCCGCCGCCACCGGGACCACCAGGAACGGCGTGATCATCATGGTGCGCACGATGCCCTGCCCGAGGAACTTGCGGTCCAGCAGCAGCGCGATGCCCAGGCCCAGTGCCAGCGAGATGAGCACCACGGATGCGGTGAGCAGGACCGTCACGACGATGGCCTCGCGGGCTGAGGGGTCGGACAGGACGGTCTGGAAGTTGGTGAACCCGGTGAAGCCGCGCTCGTCGGGGTAGTAGGCGTTCCAGTTGAGGAAGGAGGAGAAGATCGTGACCAGGAACGGCAGCTGCGTGACCACGATGACCAGCAGCAGTGCCGGCAGGAGGGGAGCCCGGCGCGCCCAGTCGCCCGAGCGGCGCAGGCTCGCCCTCCTACCCGGTCGTCGACCCGCGTCAGTGGCTGTCGACATGACCGATACCTACTTCTGGTACTTCTTGCCGACGGCCTCGGCGAGGGCCTGGCCCTTGTCCAGGGCCGCGTCCACCGTGGTCTGACCGGCGATGGCCGAGCTGACGTCCTGGCTCACCTTGGTGCCCAGGTCAGGGAACTCGGGGATGTCGATGAACTGGATGCCCGGTGCCGGTCGGGGCTGGACGCCGGGGTTCTCGGGGTCGGCATTCTCGATGGCGCTCTTGGTCGCGTCGGCGAACGCCGACGCCTCCTTGATGTAGTCCGGGTTGGTGTAGGTGGAGGCCCGCTTGCCCGCCGGGACCCGCGACCACCCGAGCTCCTTGCCGACGAGCTCCTCGTACTGCTTGGACGAGGCCCAGGAGATGAACTTCCAGGCGTTGTCCTTGTTCTTGCTCGCGTTCTGGATCGACCAGGCCCAGGTGTAGAGCCACCCAGAGCTGTCGGTCTTGTTGACCGGTGCCGGCGCGTAGCCGAACTTGCCCTTGGTGGGCGAGTCCGCGGACTCCAGCGACCCGGCGGCGGACGTCGCGTCGTACCACATGGCCGTCTTGCCCTGGGTGGTGTTGTTCAGGCACTCAGTGAACCCGGCCTGCGGCGCCCCTGCCTCACCGTGGGCCTTGACGAGGTCGACGTAGAAGTTGACGGCCGCCTTGAACTCCGGGGCGTTGACCTTGGCGTTCCAGTCCTTGTCGAACCAGGTGCCGCCGAAGGTGTTGACCACGGTGGTCAACGGGGCGAACAGCTGTCCCCACCCGGGTTGGCCGCGCAGGCAGATGCCCTTCATGCCGGGCTCGGCACCGTCGAGCTTGGCGGCCAGGTCGGCGACCTCCGCCCAGGTCGGCTTGGCCGGCATGGTCAGGCCCTTGGCCTCCAGCACGTCCTTGCGGTACATGAGGAACGAGGACTCGCCGTAGAAGGGCTCGCCGTAGACCTTGCCCTCGCTGGACAGCGAGGTCGTCATCGACTTCAGGATGTCGTCCTGGGCGAAGGCCGTGTCCTTGGCGATGTAGTCGTCCAAGGGGGCGACCCACTTGTTCTTGGCATAGATCGGGATCTCGAAGTTGCTCAGCGACGCCACGTCGTACTGACCGGCCTGGGAGGAGAACTCCTGGCTGATCTTGTCGCGGACGTCGTTCTCCGGCAGCACCGTGAAGTTCACCGTGATGCCGGTGTCCTTGGTGAAGTTGGCTGCCGTGAGCTTCTGCAGGTCGACCATCTGGGGGTTGTTGACCATCAACACGTTGACCGACCCACCACCACCGCTGCCGCCCGCCGAACCGCCGCCACCGGCGCCCGAGCAGCCGGCCAGGCTCACCGCCGCTACCGCCGTGACGCCGACGAGCGCCGTGAACTTGCTGCGAGACATCGTTCCTCCTGGATCACCATTGACCATTGACCATTGCTCATTCGAGCGACAGAGTGCCCATATGAGTAAAGCGGGATGGGCTGAACGTGTCAATGCCCCCGGCGACAGGCTCTACCCTTGCTCAGATGAGCGAACACGGGTCTTCGGTGGGTGGCTCCGACCGCGCCCCTCGTCCGGCCGCGGCGGTGGCGATGGCGACTGACGGCCCCGCCGAGCTCGTCCTGCTCGCCGCCGTGGCGCGTCGGTACTACCTCGGGAACCAGTCGAAGATCGAGATCGGCGCCCAGCTGGGCATCAGCCGCTTCAAGGTCGCGCGGATGCTCGAGTCGGCCCGCGAGCGCGGCCTCGTCCGTATCGAGATCGTCCGCCAGGGGGTGATCGACATCGATGCCTCGGCCCGCCTGCAGGAGCGGTTCGCCCTCGCCCACGCCGTGGTGGTCGACACCGGCGAGTCCGACGTCGCGGCGGCCAGGCACCTGCTGGGGCGTGCGGCGGCGGACCTGCTCACTGAGATCCTCGTCGAGGGCGACGTGCTCGGCCTGCCGTGGTCGCGCAACGTCCATGCCGTCGTCGGGGCGCTGACCAGCCTGCCGACGGTGGAGGTCGTCCAGCTCACCGGCGCGATCGAGCTGTCGGACTTCGACAGCAGCGCCGTCGACATCGTCCGACGGGCCGCGCGGCTGTCCGGCGGCCTGGCCCGGGTCTTCTACGCGCCCTTCATCATGGACACCCGGGCCAGTGCCGACACGCTACGACGACAGCCCGCAGTCGCGGAGGGTCTGGCCCGGGCCTCGGCAGTGACCACGGCGGTGGTCGGCGTCGGTCTCTGGGCACCTGGTGAGTCCACGATCCACGACCTCCTCAGTCCTGCCGAGCAGGGCGAGCTGACCCGGTGTGGCGTGGTCGGGGAGGTCGCTGGTGTCTTCTTCGATTCGGAGGGAAAACCGTTGCGTCCCAGTGTGATTGCGCGGTTGATCACCATGGACCCCGACGACCTCATCGCGATCCCAGAGGTGATCGCCGTGGTCTCCGGCGCCTCGAAGGCGGCGGCTGTCAAGGCAGCCCTGAACGGCCGCCTCATCCAGGGCCTGGTGGTCGACGCGACCTTGGCCGAAGTACTGCTCGCCAACTGACCGAAGCCGCCCCACCCCTTGCGCGATCGCTCGGCGGCGGGCATAGTCGTGTCAGATGTAAGCGCTTTCAACGTGGAAGGCACACCCTGTGACAACGGATCCCGGACTCGGCAGCAAGGCGACGATCTACTCCGTCGCCGAGCGTGCCGGCGTGTCCATCGCCTCCGTGTCGAGGGTGCTCCAGGGCTCCACGGCCGTGTCCCAGAAGACCCGCGACCTGGTCCTGAAGGCCGCCGAGGAGCTGCGCTATGTGCCCCTCGCCGCAGCGCGCAGCCTCGCCGTCCGTCACCACGAGGCCCACGGGCTGGTCCTGCCCGAGCTCTCGGGTCCCTACTACTCCGAGCTGCTCATGGGGTTCGAGTCCCGAGCCGCCGAGCTCGGCCAGAGCGTCGTGCTCATGCTCGCCGAGGGCAAGGACGACCTGTCGGTTGCCGTCCGCAAGCTGGCCACCCGGGTCGACGGCCTCGCCATGCTCGGCTCGGCGGCCATCCCCGAGAGCACGGTCACCGCGCTGCGCGGCAGCAAGCCCGTCGTGCTGATCGCCGGCGACCCACGGCCCGACGTGGACACGGTCACCTCCGAGAACACCCAGAGCGCCCGCGAGATCACCGAGCACGTGTTCACCCACGGCCGGACCCGGCTGGTCTTCGTCGGCGACCCGGACTCGGGTCCCGACGTGCGCGACCGGTATGCCGGCTTCGTCGCCGCCCACGTGGCGGCGCGCCGCGAGGCGGCGCCGCCGGTCCGGATCGCCCTGCGGGAGGGCGACGGCGCCGCCTTCGCCGACCGGCTGCTCGCGGGCGAGGTCGAGACGGACGCGCTCGTGTGCGCGAACGACGAGCTGGCCCTGTCGATCATGGTCCGCCTCCGTGCAGGGGGGCGTCGGGTACCGGAGGACATCGCGGTCGTCGGGTGGGACGACGTCATGACTGCTCGCTACGTCGACCCAGGCCTGACGACCGTGCGCCAGCCCGTGCGCGAGCTGGGCGTGATCGCCGCCGACCTGCTCCACCAGCGCACCACCGGGGTCCGCTCCGACAGCGGGACCCGCGTGATCCCCACCGAGCTCGTCATCCGCTCCTCCTGCGGATGCACGCCTGCCGGTCCGGGTCGGTATCCCCCACCTGACCCGGACCGGTAACACCCCCTGTTGCCGGGTTGCCACCCGCCCCGGCCGCCATTTGCCCAGGACACCCCTGCCCCCGCCCCCCAAAGGAAAGAGAAGATCCCCATGAGACGCACCCCCGTCGTCGCGGTCGTGACCCTGACAGCCGCTGCCCTGACGTTGGCAGCCTGCGGACGAGATTCAGGTGGCTCGGCCGGCGCCGAGACCGCCAAGTCCATCAGCAGCGGGAAGGCCACCGGCACCATCACCGTCTGGGCGATGGGCGCCGAGGGCCAGAACCTGCCGGCGCTGGCCAAGGAGTTCGAGGCCCAGAACCCGGGCGTCAAGGTCGCGGTCACCGCGATCCCGTGGGACTCCGCCCACGACAAGTTCACCACCGCCATCACCGCCGGGAAGACCCCCGACGCGGCCATGGTCGGCACCACCTGGATGGGTGAGTTCGCCGGCCTCGACGCGCTCGACCCGACGCCGTCCTCCATCGACACGTCGGCCTTCTTCGACGGCGCCCAGAAGACGACCGAGGTCAACGGGACCTCCTTCGGCATCCCCTGGTACGTCGAGACCCGGCTGGTCTACTACCGCACCGACCTCGCCAAGAAGGCGGGCTACGCCACCCCGCCGACCGACTGGGACGGCTTGAAGTCGATGGCCAAGGCCATGCAGACCAAGGCCGGCGCCAAGTGGGGCATGGGCTTCCAGGCCGGCGGCACCGGCTCGTGGCAGACGGTCATGCCGTTCGCCTGGTCCAACGGCGCCGACCTGACCAAGGACGGCGGGAAGGGCTACAACTTCGACAGCCCCGAGCTCCTCGAGGCGGCGAAGTACTACCAGTCCTACTTCACCGACGGGATCTCCGACAAGGCCGCCCCGGCCACGCCCACGACCGAGCCCGACTTCGTCAGCGGCAAGGTGCCGATGTTCGTGTCCGGTCCGTGGGAGATGTCTGCGGTCGAGAAGGTCGGTGGCCCCGGGTTCAAGGACAAGTACAACGTGATGCAGATCCCCGCCAAGAAGATCTCGTCCTCGTTCGTCGGCGGCTCGGACTTCGTGGTCTTCAAGAAGTCCCCCAACCGGGACAGCGCCTGGAAGTTCGTCCAGTGGCTGGCCGACCCGAAGGTCCAGGCCAAGTGGTACCAGGCCTCCACCGACCTGCCGTCCGTGTCCTCCGCCTGGAAGGACCCCGCGATCAGCGGTGACGAGAAGCTCGCGGTGTTCGGCAAGCAGCTCGAGACGGCCAAGGCGCCGCCGACGTTCTCCACGTGGGAGCAGGTCGTGGCCAACCTCGACACCGAGATGGAGAAGGTCACCAAGACCGGCGCGGACCCCGCAGCCGCCCTCAAGGCGGTGCAGGCCCAGGCTGAGTCGATCGGGACCGGGCAGTAACGATGACCGTCACCGCGAAGGTCACCCCGTCCGGGGAGACCGGCCAGCCCGGCCGGTCCCCTGGCGGGGAGCCCCGCACGGGCGGACGGTCCGCCCTGCGGGAGGGACGAGCGGCGTGGGCCCTGGCGCTGCCGTTCTGCCTGCTGTTCCTGACGTTCACCCTGTGGCCGGTGATCCAGTCGCTCTTCATGAGCATCACGGACACCTCGTCGAGGGACCTGCGCTCGCCCTTCTCGGTCAACGTCATCGGCTTCGGCAACTACACGCGTGCCTTCTCCGACCCGATCTTCCGCAAGGCGGCCCTCAACACCGCGTACTTCGTCGTCGTGGGCATCCCGCTCACGCTCACCCTGGCCATGGCCGCTGCGGTGGCGCTAGACCGCGGGATCCACCGGTTCAGGGGCCTGTTCCGGCTGGGCTTCTACACCCCCGTCATCACCTCGATCGTCGCCGTGGCCGTCGTCTGGCGCTTCCTGCTCCAGCGCGACTTCGGGCTCATCAACACCGCACTCGGCTGGATCGGGATCCAGGGGCCGAACTGGTTGGGCGACCCGCACTGGGCCATGCCGGGCCTGATCCTGATGGCCTCCTGGCGCAACTTCGGCACCGCCATGATCATCTTCCTCGCCGGGCTGCAGGCCGTGCCGTGGTCGCTGCACGAGGCGGCCGCCATCGACGGGGCGAGTGCCTGGCAGCGGTTCCGCCACATCACCCTGCCGATGCTGCGCCCCACCCTGCTGTTCGTCACGGTCACCAGCTCGATCGGCTACCTGCAGTTCTTCGAGGAGCCCTTCGTGATGACCAGCGGCGGACCGCTGAACAGCACCATCTCCATGTCGATGTACACCTACAAGCAGTTCGGCTTCGGCAACTACGGATACGCCGCCTCGATGAGCTACATCATCTTCGTGGTCATCGCGGTCGTCACCGCACTCCAGTTCCGCCTGCTGCGCGACAACACCTGAGGTGAGGTCATGACCGCTACCCAGTCCCGAGGCCGCATCCTGCTCTACGGCGTCCTCACCCTCGCCCTCGTCATCGTCCTCTCACCCTTCGTGTGGATGGTCCTGGGCAGCTTCAAGAGCCAGGGCGAGCTGCTGCAGTCGCCGCCGACGTGGTGGCCGCAGACCGGCTCACTCGACAACTACACCCAGCTGTTCTCCCGCCTCAACTTCAGCCGGTACTTCCTCAACTCGGCAGTGGTCGCCATCGCGGTGACGGCGGGCAACCTGCTCTTCTGCTCGATGCTCGGGTATGCCCTGGCCATGCTGGACTTCAAGGGCAAGCGAGCGCTCTTCGCGCTGGTCCTGGGCACCCTGATGATCCCCGGCGTGGTGACGTTCGTTCCCCTCTTCGTCCTCGTCGCGAACGCCGGACTGATCGACACCCTGCCGGGTTTGATCCTGCCGTTCCTCGTGAGCCCCTTCGGGGTGTTCCTCATGCGGCAGTTCATCCTCGGACTGCCCAAAGAGCTGCTCGACGCGGGTCGGGTCGACGGCGCGGGTGAGATCCGCATCTTCGCCCGGATCTTCCTGCCCCTGTGCGGGCCGGCGCTGGCCACCCTGGGCATCCTGACCTTCCTCGGCAGCTGGAACAACTTCCTCTGGCCCCTCGTGGTGGCCCAGACCGAGGACAAGTACACCCTGCCCGTGGCCCTGGCGCTCTACTCCACCGGGCAGAACAGCACGCAGTACGGCCTGCTGCTCGCGGGAGCCACGGTCGTCGTGCTCCCGATCCTGGCCGTCTTCATCATCTTCCAGCGCCGCGTCATCGAGGGCATCGCCTCGACCGGCATCAAGTGACCACTGCGACAGGAGCACCACTCATGGCACGCCTGCAGATCCCCACGACCTCCACGGCCACCCGGCGACAGCTGCTCGTCGGCGCGACGGCCACCGCCGCCGTCGGCCTGACCGCCGGGCGGGCCACGGCCGGCACCCTGACGACGGCGCCCGGCTCCCCGGCATACCTGGCAGGGCACTCCACCGATCCACACGGTCAGCAACGGCGGGTTCGGCGTTGGGCCCAGGACACCTGGCGCAGCCTGGTCTCGATGACCGACGCGAAGACCGGACTGCCCGCGGACAACATCCCGGAGTCGCTGGCGGCGGGTGACCGTTCGGGCTACACCTCGCCCACCAACATCGGCGGCTACCTGTGGTCTGCGGTCGTGGCGCGTGACCTCGGGATCATCTCCCGGGGCGAGTGCACCAAGCGGCTGACCCAGACCCTGCACTCGTTGCTGCGCATGAAGCACCACACGCCGAGCGGGATGTACTACAACTGGTACGACGAGGCCTCCGCCGAGGTGCTGACGTCCTGGCCGGGCACGGGGGACCGGGTCTACCCGTTCCTGTCCAGCGTCGACAACGGCTGGTTGGGCGCGGCCCTGCGCGTGGTCATGTCGGCCGACCGTGGCGCGGCCCCCCTGGCCCGCCGCGTCTTCGACCGGATGCGCTGGGACATGTTCTACGACGCGGACACCGCACACCCCGGGGTCCGTCCGGGTGGCCTGATGCACGGTGGCTTCTACGACGCGCCGCCGCCGCCCGGGTTCGCCGGCTACACCGGCAACCACATCGGGGTCGGGCCCGACGTCTGGTACACCAACCACCACTACGACACGACGGTCTCCGAGACGCGCATCACCAGCTACCTCGGCATCCTCACCGGTCAGGTGCCGGGCCAGCACTACTACGCGATGTGGCGCACCTTCCCTGAGACGTGTGACTGGGCCTGGCCCGAGATGCAGCCTGTGGGTGAGCACCGCACCTACCTGGGACTGGACGTCTACGAAGGGGCCTACACCTACCGCGGCATGCACATCGTGCCCGGCTGGGGCGGCAGCATGTTCGAGGAGCTCATGCCCGACGTGTTCGTGCCCGAGTCGAGCTGGGCGCCGCACAGCTGGGGACTCAACCACCCCCTCCACGTCCGCGCCCAACGCGAGCACGGCCTGGTCGAGGCGGGCTACGGCTACTGGGGCTTCTCGCCGTCCAGCGACCCCTTCGCCAACTACCGCGAGTACGGCGTGGACCAGCTCGGCATGAACCCGGACGGGTACTTCTCCGACAAGGAGATGACCAACGTCGACGCCGGCTTCGGCGACTGCCGCGCCGGGACCAACCCGACCCCGACGTTCGGTGACGGTGTGGTCACCCCGCACGCATCGTTCCTCGCCATGATGCACGAGCCCCGACAGGCCTTCGCCAACCTGGCCGGCATCGAGGACGAGCTCAAGGCGTACGGCCGGGGTGGCTTCTTCGACGCCGTCGCGGTGCGGTCGGGTACCGTGGCCCGGCGCTACCTCGCGCTGGACCAGGCAATGGTCATGGGCGCCATCGGCAACGTGTTGGCGGACAACGTGATTCGCAAGGCCTTCAGCACCCGGGACGTGGAGCGCCGGCTGCGTCCCGTGATCGGCCTGGAAGAGTTCGGCGCAGGCATCGTCTGACCGACCCCCGGGGCGAGTGCCTGGCGTTGACGCGCGCCGGGCACTGGCCCCGGACCCATCACCGAGAGAGGAAACCATGCAGCCCGTCAGGGAGACGTCACCGGAGGGAGTCGCCTACCGCGACCTCAACGGCAACGGTCGGATGGACCCGTTCGAGGACCCCCGGCTGTCCGTGGCCGAGCGGGTGGACGACCTCGTCGCCCGGCTCACGCTCGAGGAGAAGGTGGGGCTGATGTTCCACACCGTCATCGAGGCGGGCGCCGACGGCACCCTGGTCGAGGCGCAGGGCGCGATCAGCAAGTCGCCGACGAGCGTGGTGGTGCGGGACAAGCACCTCAACCACTTCAACGTGCACGTCCTGGAGGACGCGCGGATGGCAGCCCGCTGGCACAACGCCCTACAGGCCATCGCCGCGCAGACGCCGCACGGCATCCCCGTGACGATCTCCACCGACCCCCGCCATGCGTTCATCGAGAACGCCGGCGTCTCCTTCACCGCCAAGGCCTTCTCGCAGTGGCCCGAGCCCCTCGGACTCGCGGCCCTGCGGGACGTGGCGGCGGTGCGGGAGTTCGGTGACATCGCGCGCCAGGAGTACTGCGCGGTCGGGATCCGCGCCGCGCTCCACCCCACGCTCGACCTCGCCACCGAGCCGCGCTGGGCCCGCCAGGCGGGTACGTTCGGCCAGGACCCCGCTCTGGTGACTGAGCTCGGTGTCGCGTATCTCATTGGTTTCCAAGGCGATTCGCTCGGCACCGAGAGCGTGGCGTGCACGGCCAAGCACTTCCCGGGCGGCGGTCCGCAGAAGGACGGCGAGGATGCCCACTTCCCCTACGGCCGCGAGCAGGTCTACCCCGGCGGCCGTTTCGCCGACCACCTCGCGCCCTTCCCGCCCATCATCGCCGCCGGCGCCGCGGCGATCATGCCCTACTACGGCATGCCGGTGGGGCTCGAGGTCGACGGCGTCCAGATAGAGCAGGTCGGCTTCGGCTACAACCGCCAGGTCGTCACCGGGTTGCTCCGCGAGCAGCTGGGCTACGACGGCGTGGTGGTCACCGACTGGGAGCTGGTCAACGACAACCACGTCGGTGACCAGGTCCTCCCGGCCCGCGCCTGGGGGGTCGAGCACCTCGACCCGCACGCGCGGATGCAGCGCATCCTCGAGGCGGGGGCCGACCAGTTCGGTGGCGAGGAGTGCGTCGAGCTGCTCGTCGAACTCGTCAAGGAAGGCCGGGTGTCCGAGGCCAGGGTCGACGAGTCAGCCCGGCGACTGCTCGCGGTCAAGTTCCGTCTCGGGCTGTTCGACAACCCCTACGTCGACGAGGACCGGGCGGCCCTGACGGTGGGTCGAGCCGACTTCCGCGAGGCCGGGTATGCCGCGCAGGCCCGGTCGGTGACCGTGCTGCAGGACGGCGGGGCGGACGGTGCAGGGGTCCTGCCCCTTGCCAGGGGACAGCGGGTCTACGCGGAGAACGTCTCCGACGAGGCAGTGGCGGCCATCGGGACCAGGGTGGAGCGGCCGGAGGACGCCGAGGTGGCCATCGTGCGGCTCGCGGCCCCGTTCGAGCCGCGCTCGGACCTCTTCCTCGAGTCGTGGTTCCACCAGGGCTCCCTCGACTTTCCCCCCGGCCTGGTGGCCCGGTTGGCCCGGGTGGCACAGCACTGCCCTCTGGTGCTCGACGTGGTGTTGGACCGCCCCGCCGTGCTCACCCCGTTGCTGCCCCTGGCCACCGCTGTGGTGGGTTCCTACGGCAGCAGTGACGCGGCGCTGCTCGATGCGCTGACCTGCACCATCGCACCGCAGGGCCGGCTGCCGTTCGACCTGCCGAGGTCGATGGAGCAGGTGCGGCGCCACGGCGAGGACGTGCCGGGGTACGACGACCCGTTGTTCGCCTTCGGTCACGGGCTCCAGATTGCACCTACCGCTTGACGGCGCGACCCTTTATGTTTAGGCCGTGAATTCAACCCAGGCGGCTCCCGGATCGCAGGCCTCCCTGCGTGAAGCCAACCGTCTGCGCGTCCTGGAGGCCCTGCGTGACCAGGGGGCGATGACCCAGGTCGAGATCGCGGGGTTCACGGGGCTGAGTCCCGCCACCGTCTCCAACATGGTCAAGGAGCTCGACAGTGCCGGCGCAGTCGAGCTCGAGCCCAGCATCCGCAACGGCCGCCGCGCCGTGCTCGTCTCGCTCGCCACGGGCAACACGCTGCTCGCCGGGATCGCCTTCGGCGACCGTGATGTGCGGGTGGCCCTCGGCACGGGCCCGCGCGACATCGTCGGTCGCCAGCGCATGCCGCTCCCTGCCGACCACCCGGCCGACGAGGGCATGGACCGAGCGGTGCGGCTGTTGCTCGACCTCGTGGAGAAGGCCGGCAAGACGATGGGCGACGTGCGGGCCGTGGGGGTGGGCGTCCCCGCCCCGGTCGACAGTCTGTCGGGTCAGGTGGGCAGCGAGAACATCCTGCCCGGTTGGCGTGGGGTGTCGGTGGCCGAGGAGATGCAGGGCCGTCTCAAGGCACCGGTGACGGTCGACAACACCGCCAACCTGGGAGCCCTTGGTGAGCTCAGATGCGGTGCCATGCAAGGGATCCAGCACGGGGTCTACATCAAGCTGTCCTACGGCGTCGGAGCGGGCCTGATCCTCCACGGCGAGGTCTTCCGGGGCGCGGCCGGCACGGCCGGGGAGATCGGCCATCTGACCATCGACGAGAACGGGCCGGTGTGCCGGTGCGGCAACAGGGGGTGCCTGGAGACCTACATCGGCTCGCGGGGTCTGCTCGACGCGCTTGCCGGGTCGCACGGTCCGCTCAGCCTGCGCGACGTGCTCACCCGGGCGATGGATGGCGACCCCGGCTGTCGACGGGTCCTCGAGGATGCCGGGCGCCACCTCGGGGTGGCCGTCGCGGGCCTGGTGAACCTGATCAACCCGGAGATGATCGTGCTGGGCGGACAGCTGTCCAAGGTGGGCGACATCATCACCGTCCCGATGCGCGCCGCCCTCGAGCGATGCGCGATCCCGAGTGCCGCCGCGACGGTCGTGCTGCGGTCGAGCGAGCTCGACACCGACGCCGACGTGGTCGGTGCCCTCGTGGCGGCGGCGGCCCTGCTGCCGGCCGGCGAGGGCGTTCTGGCCGGCGCCGCATCCATTTCTTGAATTCAACCCTTGACGTCAAGGTCGCGTGACGCTTAACTCGGCACATGGCCGCACCAACGTGGTTGCCGGCGCCTGACAAGGGAGTCAAGTAATGCCCACTCGTTCCATTCGTCTCACCGGGGCCGCTCTCGTGGCTGGTCTCGGCATCGCCTCGCTCGCGGCGTGCGGCGGCGGCTCCAGCGACAGCTCGAGCTCGTCCAGCAGCAGTGCCGGCGGGGGCGCGAAGAAGATCGCGCTCCTGCTCCCCGAGTCCAAGACCACCCGCTACGAGACCTTCGACCGGCCGCTGTTCGAGGCGGCTGTGAAGAAGGGCTGTGCGGACTGCTCGCTCATCTACAGCAACGCCGACCAGGACGCCAGCAAGCAGCAGCAGCAGGCCGAGGCCGCGCTCACCCAGGGCGCCAACGTGCTGGTCCTCGACCCGGTGGACGGCAAGGCCGCCGCGGCGATCGCGGCCAGCGCGAAGAGCCAGGGCGTCCCGGTCGTCGCCTACGACCGCTTCATCGCTGGTGTCGACTACTACGTGTCCTTCGACAACGAGACGGTCGGCAAGATCCAGGCCCAGACCCTGGTCGACATCATGAAGAAGAACGGCAAGACCTCTGGCGACATCGTCATGATCAACGGTTCGCCGACCGACCCCAACGCGGGCAGCTTCAAGAAGGGCGCGCACAGCGTCCTGGACTCCAGCGGCTTCAAGATCGCGGCCGAGTACGACACCCCGGACTGGAGCCCTGACAAGGCCCAGGCGTGGATGGAGGGCCAGATCTCGGCCGTCAAGGGCACGCTCGTCGGCGTCTACGCCGCGAACGACGGCACCGCGGGTGGCGCCATCGCCGCCCTGAAGGCCGGCGGCGTCAACCCGCTGCCGCCTGTCACGGGTCAGGACTCCGAGCTCGCCGCCATCCAGCGGATCCTCTCCGGCGACCAGGCCATGACCATCTACAAGCCCATCCCGCCGGAGGCCGAGGCCGCTGCCAAGGCCGCCATCGCGCTGGCCAACAAGCAGAAGCCCGAGTCGACCACCACCACCGACGGTGTCGCCTCGACCATCCTCGACCCGATCCCCGTCACCAAGGACACGGTGAAGGACACCATCGTCAAGGACGGCGTCTACAAGGTCGCGGACATCTGCGCTGGCTCTTTCGCTGCCGCATGTGCTGCGGCAGGCTTGAGCTGACGCATCCCCTTCGACCCGCGGGTGGGAGCGTTCGCCGAGAGGCGACCTCCCACCCGCGGGCACGCGACCCCCATGCCGCGGGACACGACCCGGGTGAGTCGCCCGAGGCGCCCGCCCACGGACACCTGCTACGAGAAGGACTGACATGACCGCCACGCTCTCGCCCCCGACCACAGCCGTGCTGTCGCTGACCGGGGTCTCCAAGCGCTTCGGGGCCGTCCAGGCCCTCAAGGACATCAGCTTCGACGTCCACTCCGGTGAGGTCGTCGCCCTCGTCGGGGACAACGGGGCGGGCAAGTCGACCCTCGTCAAGACGATCGCCGGGGTCTACACCCCGGACGAGGGCACCATGAGCTTCGACGGCAAGCCGGCCTCGGTGGCCAGCCCCGCCGAGGCCCAGCACCTCGGTATCGCCACGGTCTTCCAGGACCTCGCGCTCTGCGACAACCTCGACGTCGTCGCCAACCTCTTCCTCGGGCGTGAGCTCTACCTGGGCCGGGCCCTGGACGAGGTCACCATGGAGCAGGAGTCGTGGCGGCTGCTGCGGCAGCTCAGCGCGAAGATCCCCTCCGTCCGGATCCCCGTCGCGAGCCTCTCCGGCGGCCAGCGACAGACCGTGGCCATCGCCCGGTCCCTGCTCGGGGCGCCCAAGGTCGTGATGCTCGACGAGCCCACCGCGGCGCTCGGGGTCGCCCAGACCGCTGAGGTGCTCAACCTCGTCGAGCGGCTGCGCGAGAACGGCCTCGGCGTGATCCTCATCAGCCACAACATGTCGGACGTGATGGCGGTGGCGGACCGGGTCATGGTCCTGCGGCTCGGCCGGAACAACGGCACCTTCACCGTCAGCCAGACCACCAGCCAGGAGATCATCGCCGCCATCACCGGGGCGACGACCAACGCCGTCTCGCAGCGGGCCGCCCGTCGCACCCCCCAGGAGGAGCAGTCATGAGCGAGCCCACCACCCCGCCCGACGGGTCCACCGATGTCACCGCGGCGCTGCCGTCGGACATGCAGGACGAGCGACTGATCGCCTCCGCCGGGCTCGGCGGCTTCCTCAAGGGCTTCGTCTCCCGGTTGCGCAGCGGTGACCTCGGCTCGCTGCCGGTCGTCGTGGGCCTGGTCGTGATCTGGGGCGTCTTCCAGAGCCAGAACGACGCCTTCCTCTCCGCCCGCAACCTCGTCAACCTCACCCAGCAGAGCGCTGCCACCGGCACCATCGCCCTGGGTATCGTGCTGGTCCTGCTGTTGGGTGAGATCGACCTCTCGGTCGGCTCCATGAGCGGCCTCTCCGCCGCGATCCTCGCCGTCGGCTTCGTGGGCCATGGCTGGCCGCTGGCCCTGGCGGTCATCGCGTCCCTGGCCGCCGGTGCCGCCGTCGGCGCCATCTACGGCCTGCTCTTCACGAGGTTCGGGGTGCCCAGCTTCGTGATCACCCTGGCCGGGCTGCTCGGCTTCCTCGGCTTGCAGCTGAAGGTGCTCGGCGACACCGGGTCGATCAACATCCCCTTCGACTCGGCGCTGGTCAAGTTCGCCACCAGCAGCTTCCTGTCCGACGCCGCGGCCTACGTGCTCGTGGTGGTCATCGTCGGTGTCTACGTCGCCACCCGGCTGCGGGCCAACCAGCGGCGGACGACGGCGGGGTTGTCGACGCTCCCCGTCGCCACGCTCGCGATCCGCGCGGTCGCCATGCTGCTCCTGCTGGCGATCCCCGTCTACGTCCTCAACCGCGACCGCGGTGTCTCCTACATGTTCCTGCTCTTCGTCGCGCTGGTCGTCATCTTCGACTTCGTGATCCGCCGCACCCGTTGGGGCCGTTCGGTGCTCGCGATCGGCGGCAACGTCGAGGCGGCGCGGCGGGCCGGTATCAACGTGCGCCGGATCTACGTCACCGTGTTCGTCTTCTGCTCCAGCCTGGCTGCCCTCGGCGGCCTGCTCGCGGCCGGCCGACTGGCCTCCGCCAACCAGGGCAGCGGCGGCACCGACACCAACCTCAACGCCATCGCAGCGGCCGTCATCGGCGGTACCTCGCTGTTCGGTGGCCGGGGCACGGCGTACTCCGCACTGCTCGGCATCCTGGTGATCCAGTCCATCTCCAACGGCCTGAGCCTGGTCAACCTGGGCTCCCCGGAGCGCTACATGATCACCGGCGCCGTGCTCTTGCTGGCGGTCACCGTCGACTCCCTGAGCCGCCGCAGCCGCGTCGCCCACGGTCGGGCCTGACCGGAGCGCGACGCACGAGGGGTATGCCGGGTGACCGGCATACCCCTCGTGCGTGGTGCAGGGTCAGCGGGACGTGGCCGCCTCGGCGGCCTGGCGCTGGGACCACGCCCGGTCAGCGGCGTCGATGCTGGCCCGACTCGACAGGTCGACTCCGGCCCGCTTGGCGGCGGCCTTCGCGCGTGGCGTCGTCAGGTCCGGGACCTGGAACGCCTCGGGCGTGATGGTGGAGTCCACCGCCGCGTATCGGCTCTGGAGCCTGGCCTGCGAGGCGCCCGCGCGTTGGGCCTTGCGCGTGGCAGCCGCGGTCACGGTGAAGACACTGCCGGTCAGCGGTCCGCTCACGACCGGCGCGTAGCCGTCGAGGTGACCGGACCGGTTGGGGTGGTAGCTCTCACTGATGGGGTAGGACAGCCCGTTGAGCCACTCGAGGCTGTCGCACACCGCGTGCCCGAGGAACCGACTCGTGGGGTTGGCGAAGGAGAAGCCCTTGGCCGAAGCCTGGGCAGCGGTCCTGCTGTTGAGCAGGTCGGCCATGGCGTTGAGCCGGCTCTCCTCGGAGGGGGAGAACCACGTGAGGGCGTTGCAGTCCTCGCCGTTGAAGATCCGCGGATACCCGACGACCACGACCTTGGCCTGGGGTGCCTTGGCGCGGATGGCGGAGTAGAGGGTGGACAGGCGGGCCGGTAGGACGTTGTTGACCACGGCCTGTGCGTTGTCGATGGCCCGGTTGCAGTTGCTCAGCCAACCCGGTTGGGCGCACTCGGTGAGGACGGAGGCGAAGCCGGCGTCGTTGCCGCCCACGGAGATCGACACCTGCGTGGTCGACGCGGTGAGGGCGCTCAGCTGGGTGTTGGTCACGTCGGACACGGTGGCGCCGGAGCAGGCGCGCAGGTTGAGGGTCAGGCCCTTGCTCGCCGCAATGAGCGAGGGATAGGCGTAGACCGAGCGCTGGCAGGAGGTGCCGTCATTGAGGTAGCTGCGCGTCCCCGTCCCCGAGGAGTACGAATCACCAAGCGCCACATATGAGTTCGCTGCCTGTGCGGGTGCTGCCACCATCGTGAGCGCCGTAGCAGCACCAAGTGCCGCCACCGCGCTGAACAACCGGGTCATCGCCATTGATCACTCCTGGGTCCAGTAGGTCGGTGCTCGCACCCTAGGACCGGCGCGGCGGGCGTGGCGATGCCGTCTGCACAACCCTTGCCAAGTCCATAGCAGCCGCCGACCTGCGACACCGGTCCGACCACCCGGCCCCAGCGTCAGGGGGCGACGGCGTTGACGTGCTCTGTCGTGAGCCCGAGGCCCTGGGAGCAGGAGCGCGGCTTCACGTCCCCAGCGGCGGCGTTGACGTCGCCCGCCACCGCCGGGGCGGGTGCGTCCTGCTCGATGCGGGCGCCGTTGATGAGGCTGACGTCGTCGTAGGCAGGGCGGCCCTCGATGACGTTGCGGAACTGGTAGCGCGTGAGGGAGGCCAACCGGCAGTCCTCACCGAACGCGGCGACGTCGAAGGCAGAGGGTTGGCCGGTGAGCTCCTCGCCCTGGCCGCCGGCGAGGAAGTGGCTGAAGGGGCCGCCACCGGTGAACGTGCCGACGCCGATGGTGTTCGCCTCGAGACGCGTGGAGTGCAGGTGGCCGTGCACCTTGATGCCGGCCCGCGTGATGGCACTGACGGCACCGGGCTCGTGCGCCACGACGACGTCCGGCGCCGGCAGGTCGGCCATCGAGGCCTCGAAGCGAGCGGCGGGCCCCTTCTGCTTCGCCGCGTTGTTCTTGTTGTCGTCACCGAACCACCGGGGGTCGTTGAACCCTGCGATGCGGACCCCGCCCACGCTCTGCACCGTGTAGCTCTGCGCGTCCGGCTCGAGCAGGACGACGTTGGGCACCTTGGCCAGCCGGTCGAGCAGGGCCCGGTCGGTGGCGGACGAGGCGTCGTGGTTGCCCTTGGCGAACAGGTAGGGGACGCCGAGGGACTCGATTCCCTTGAAGATCCCCGCGGCGTCCGCCTCGGCCACGCTGCCGAAGTTCACCAGGTCGCCGGAGTCGATGACGGCCTCGATCTGCTCCTGGTCCACGATCGTCTTCATCAGGGGGTACTGGTTGCCGCCGTGGATGTCAGAGACGAGCAGCAGTCGGGCGGCTACCGGACGGGTCAGCGACTGGGGCGTGTACTTGTCCTGGAGGGCAGAGGACAGGGCCAACAGGTTCTTGAGGTAGGGCGTGGTCTGCTGGGCTCTCGTCTCGACACCGGCGAGCAGGTCGGCGTTGCGCTGGACCGCGCCGAGGATGCCGGTGGTGCGGAAGGCATCCAGCCGCTCCGGTCGGTAGCCGAGGCCGATGCTGGCCATCGTGACCAGGCAGGCCAGCACCCAGCAACCCGCTGCGGCGGCGATCCGCCTCGGACGAGGGAGGGCGTGCGCCCACTCCGCGTAGGCCGCGACCGTGAGGAGCGCCACGGCCCCGGCCCCGGCGGCGAAGCGCCACGCGAGCCCGATGGCTGCGTGCCGGGCCGCCGCCTCCAGTTCGAGGGGACCGGGTTGCAGGGAGCGGACCGAGATGTTGGGTCGCGCCAGCAGGTCGCTGATGCGCTCCTTGACCTGGACCGTCGCGAGCACGCCGGGGGTGGGCACCGGGGTGGAGAAGTCGAGGTGGATGTCACCGAACAGCGTGGGGCTCTTCAGCGTCGAGATGTCCTCGGGGTTGGCCGACAACCGCAGGCTGGCGCTGTAGTTGAGCGTCTCCACCGTGGTGGGGAACAAGGTCGTCGCCGCGATGCCGCCGGCGACGCAGCCGGCGAAGAGGAGCACGAGGGCCACGGCCGTGACGGCCCATCTGGGCACCCGCGGCGGCGGCGCCGGGCCTGGGGGGGTTGCGCTCACCCACTCACCGTAACCGCCTCGTCGCTGCCTACCCTGAGCAGTATGCCGGACACGCTGGGATCCCTGGAGGGGCGCTCGTTCGCCGCCGTGCTGTTCGACATGGACGGGACCCTCATCGACTCGATTCCCGTCGTGATCCGCAGCTGGCTGCGCTGGGCCGCTGAGGAGGGCGTCGACCCCCACCGGTTGGCGGGCTTCCACGGGGTGCCGGCCCGTGGGGTGGCAGAGCGGCTGCTCCCGGCGGAGCGGGTGGCTGCCGCGGTCGAGCGGATCGAGGCGATCGAGATGGCCGACACCGAGGGGATCACGATCCTGCCGGGCACGCTGGACGCGCTGGCCGCCCTCACCGGCGAGCCGGACCACTGTGCGATCGCCACCTCGTGCACGGCCGGGCTGGCGGCAACCCGCATCGCCGCCACCGGGCTGCCCGCCCCTGCCGTGGTGGTCACGGCCAGCGACGTCCGCCAGGGCAAGCCCCACCCCGACCCGTTCCTGCTCGCGGCCAGCCGACTCGGCGTCGACCCGACCGACTGCCTCGTCGTCGAGGACGCCCCGGGTGGGCTCGAGGCGGCCCGGGCCGCCGGCTGCGCGACCATGGCCGTGACGACCACGACCGACCCCTCTGACCTGCTCGCCGACGCGGTCGTCGACACCCTCGCCGAGGTGGAGTTCCGCCTCGAAGGTGGCCGCGTCCACCTGCGCCGCCGGGCGGAACGGTCGTAGGTTGTCCTGATGGACGCTGATGTCATCGTGGTCGGGGCAGGACTGGCCGGACTGGTCGCCACTGCCGAGCTGGCCGACGCGGGCAGGCGGGTCCTGGTCGTCGACCAGGAGAGCCCCGTCAACCTGGGGGCACAGGCGTTCTGGTCCTTCGGCGGGCTGTTCTTCGTCGACAGCCCGGAACAGCGCCGGATGGGCATCAAGGACTCCACCGACCTCGCGCTCCAGGACTGGATGGGCAGCGCCGGCTTCGACCGGCTCGAGGACGAGGACCGATGGGGCGTCCAGTGGGCCCGCGCCTACGTCGACTTCGCCGCCGGCGAGAAGCGCGCCTGGCTGCACGAGCAGGGGATGCGGTGGTTCCCCGTCGTGGGCTGGGCCGAGCGGGGCGACGGGTCGGCCTCAGGGCACGGCAACTCGGTCCCGCGCTTCCACGTCACCTGGGGCACCGGACCCGGGGTGCTCGCCCCGTTCCTGCGGCGGGTCTCCGAGCACGTCGCTGCCGGTCGCGTCGAGCTGCGGCACCGCCACCGCGTCGACGAGCTCGTGACGACCGACGGGGCCGTCACGGGTGTGCGGGGCACGCTGCTCGCCGACGACGGGGCTGCCAGGGGCCGCCCCACCAACCGCGACGTGGTGGGCGACTTCGAGCTCGGCGCACAGGCCGTCGTGGTCACCAGTGGGGGGATCGGTGGCAACCACGACCTGGTCCGCGAGAACTGGCCGCGACGACTGGGGTCGGCCCCGGAGCACATGCTCACCGGTGTCCCCGCCTACGTCGACGGCCGCATGGTCGCGATCACGCAGCAGGCGGGTGGACGGCTGGTCAACCGCGACCGCATGTGGCACTACGTCGAAGGCATCGAGAACTGGGACCCGATCTGGCCGGGCCACGCGATCCGGATCCTGCCCGGGCCGAGCTCGCTGTGGTTCGACGGCAACGGCGACCGGCTGCCTGCGCCGCTCTTCCCTGGCTTCGACACCCTCGGCACGCTGGCCCACCTGCGCGGCACCGGCCACGACCACAGCTGGTTCGTCCTCACCGCGAAGATCATCGGCAAGGAGTTCGCGCTCTCGGGTTCGGAGCAGAACCCCGACCTCACCGGGAAGTCCGTCAAGGACGTGATCGCCAGGGCTCGCACCGACATGCCCGGGCCCGTGCGCGCGTTCCTCGACAAGGGTGCCGACTTCGTCTCGGCCGACACCCTGCCGGACCTCGTCGCGAAGATGAACGCGCTCACGCCGCACGCCCCTCTCGACCTGGCCCACCTCGAGCGCCAGATCGTCGAGCGCGACCGGCAGGTCGACAACCACTTCTGCAAGGACGCCCAGGTCACCGCGATCCGCGGCGCCCGGAACTACCGCGGCGACAAGCTGATCCGCACCGCTGGGCTGCACCGCATCCTCGACCCGAAGGCGGGGCCGCTCATCGCCGTGCGGCTCAACATCCTCACCCGCAAGACGCTGGGCGGCCTCGAGACGGACCTCTCCGCCCGGGTGCTCTCCTCCACCGGCGAGCCGGTGCCCGGCCTGTATGCCGCGGGTGAGGTGGCTGGGTTCGGCGGCGGCGGGATGCATGGCTACCGCGCGCTCGAAGGCACCTTCCTCGGCGGGTGCATCTTCTCCGGCCGGGTGGCTGGCCGGGCGGCGGCTGCCGCGGTCGGCTGACCAACCGCCCGCGGTGGGCGCGGGCATACTGTCGTCGTGGGTGGAGGGGTGAAGGCGCCGAGGCTGCGCGACGACCGGGACTTCCGGTTCTACTGGTCAGCGCGCATCGTCTCGCTGACGGGATCGCTCATCACGGTCGTCGCGATGCCCGTGCTGGTCTACACGCTGACCGGGTCGGCGGCCCTCACGGCGCTGACCACGACGCTGGATGCGCTGCCCTACCTCGTGATCGGCCTGTTCGCCGGCGCGCTGAGCGACCGCTGGAACCGCAAGCGGGTCATGGTCATCGCCGACCTCGCCAACGTCCTGGTCATCGGCTCGGTGCCCGCCGCGCACTTCTTCGGGGTGCTCACGGTTCCGCACGTGCTGATCGCGGGCCTGGTGGCCCAGGGTCTGTTCACCTTCTTCGACGGGGCGAACTTCGGCGCGCTGCCGGTCCTGGTGGGCCGCGAGCGGATCGGCGAGGCCAACGCCTCGATCTGGGGCGTGGGCGGCGTGCTCGACCTGGTGGTGCCGGCCGGAGTGGGGCTGGCCCTGGCCGTGGTGCACCCGGCCACGCTGCTGGCGGTCGACGCCCTGACCTTCCTCGTCTCTGCCCTGCTGGTGCGCTCGATCCGCCGGGCGCTGTCCACGGTCCGGGAGAACCTCGCACCGCTGCGACCGCGGGTCGTGCTCGCCGACGTCCGCGAGGGCGTCGGGTTCCTGTGGCGGCACGAGGGCGTCAGGTCCAACACCATCGTCGGCGCGCTGCAGTCGGCTGGCGGGGCCGGGTTCGTCGCCCTCTTCGTGCCGTGGGCCGACCGGGTGCTCGGCATCGGCACCTCTGGTTGGCGGTTCGGTCTCGTCTTCGCGGTGTGGGGCCTGGGTGGGGTCGCGGCGTCGGCGCTCACCCCGCCGCTGTTGCGCCGGTTCCCCGTCGCCCGCGTCACCCTCGGGGCCATCCCGGTGTCCGCCGTCGCGGGCCTGGCGACCGCGCTCGCGCCCCACTGGGCGCTGGCGTGCGTCGGCATGGTGGTCTGGGGCGTCGCCTACCAGCTGGTCCTGATCACCTCGTTGTCCTACCGGATGGAGGTCACGCCCGAGCACCTGCTGGGACGGGTGAACACCGCCGGCCGGATGCTGTCCTGGGGCCTGGGCTGGACGCTGGGCTCGGTGGCAGGCGGGGTGCTCGCGACCGCGTTCTCCGTGCGTGGCGCGATGGTCGGGCTGGTGTCGCTCGGGTTCGTGGCAGCCGGCTACGCCTGGTGCTCGCCCCTCCGCCGGATCGCGAGAACGTCGACGGTCGAGGACGCGCCCGTGCCGACCTGACCGCGCACCCCATCCTGGCGTCGCCTTGAGCCCCAGACGGCGCAGGTGAGCCGTGGCCGACCTCGATGGGTGGTCACGGGAGGGTTCCGGTGACGTCACGATCCCGCCACCGAACGGGTGCCACCCGGCCCGGCGCCCTATCGTCCGACCCAGAACCCTCCTTGACGGAAAGGCCCGCCCATGTGGAGCGCCATCCCTCCAGGAGTGCGGCCGTGGTGGCGCGCAAGCGGCGTCCTCGCCGTCCTGCTCACTCTGGGCATCCTCGGGCTGGCAGCGGTCGCCGGGCACCGGTCGTGGCACGACTACCACGCACCCGTCGAGGAGGTGCCCGAGGGGATGACGATCGTCTTCGGGGCGGTCTTGGTCGTCGTGCTCGTCCCGGTGGGGGTCGTCGCACTCGCCGGCGCGGTCCTGACCTGGCGAGGCAGGGCAAGCGGACTGGTCGTCACGGCCGTCCTGGCCGGCCTTGGGCTGGCCAGCGCCGTCGCCCAGCTCGGCACGACGATCGCGCTCGAGACCCAGGGCCGGTCATCCCCCGCCCCGGCGGCCCAAGGCAACTCGACCCTCTGGACTGCCGTGCCGTACCTCGTCGCCGCCGCCCCTCTGCTCGTAGCGATGGTCGTTCCCATCCTCGCCCTGCGCCGAACCCCGCAGCAGGGTCGGCTCGGTGCGCCGCCGACCCCCCCGTCGCCCTCCTCGATCCGCCGCGACGGGTGAGCGATCAGCAGCGGTGCGTGCCGATCACTCCGAGATGGGCTCGGCCCATGGGGACGCCTGACGAGGCACAACGGATGCCCGGCCGGATCGGCAAACACTCCTTCGCCGTCGAGTTTGGTGGCGCCGAGACTCAGCACGTAGGGCGTCGCGTCAGCGACACTCTCGACCATGATGTCCAGGTGCATCTGCTGGGACGCGGCCGCGTCCGGCCAGGTAGGCGGGCGGTGGTCAGGAGCGAGCTGGAACGCGAGCCCCGAGGTCGTGTCGTTGGCCGCGACGACCACGAAATCGTCGCTTGCGTAGGTGATCGGGTGGTTCAGGAGCGCGGAGTAGAACCGCGCCAGTGCACGCGGGTCGGGACAGTCGAGGATGACGTGGTGCAGGCGTCCGTGCATGCCCTCGATGATCTCAGCCCCCGGCCGCATCCGCCGCGAAGCTCGTTACCGAGGACCCGCACCGGGCAGGACAGTGCGGGCGACCGCGCTCGGGTTTGCGGGGCGGTCAAGGTGTCAGTGGCCCTACCCCAAGGAGTGCCGATAGCGGGTCTCGTCGAGTCGTACGTCACCGCGCCACACGGTCTTGACGGCGCCGTCCGCTGCCCAGCCGTGACGTTCGTAGAAGCGGCAGGCACGCTGGTTGGTCGTCAGGACCCACAGGGTTGCGACGGCCACCCCGGATGCCCGTGCGACGTCCAGGGCCGCGGTGTGCAGCGTGCGGCCATGTCCGGCGCCCCAGTGCGCGGGATCCAGGTAGAGCCCCCAGAGCTCACCAGTTGCCGTGTCCGTGTCAGCGTCACGGCTCGGGCCGACGCAGGCGAACCCCACGATCTGGCCGTCCAGCTCCCCGAGCAGGGTGGTCGAGGCATGGTCGGTCGACTGGCTGAACCTCTCCGCCCAGGTCGTTGTCCGGGTCTCGATGGAGAGGGAGTCCAGGTACTCCTGTGGCAGCAGCCCCTGGTAGGCCTGCTTCCAAGAGGCAACGTGAACCCGCGCGACCGCTGGTGCGTCCTGCGGCCCGGCGCGGCGAACCAACAGACCCATGCCGGGGAGTATGGCCCATGCCGCTGATCGGGTGTCAGGGCCGGAGTGCCTCGATGCGCCCAGCCAGGGCGATTGCCGCGGCTGACGCCTCGCTCTGGAGCTGGGTCCAGTTGTCGCGGACCTCGCCGCGATAACCCCGGGCGGCGAGGTCCAGGGTCATCGCGTGGTTCGTCGCGAGGACCGGACAGACGTCTGCCGCCGCCACATCCTTCGGTGCGATGAGGCCGGTGCGGAGCGTGAAGAGGATGCGAGCCAGCGTGAGAAGGACGTTGCGTTCGTCACCGACGAGGTCGTCGAGCAGGCTGGGCAGGGCGTCGAACATCGACTGCGCCAGGTGCGCCCGGGGCACGGGGTCGGTGAGCTCGGCCAGCGGCGGACCCATCAGCACGGAGGACCGTCGGCGGGCGGACGTGAGAAGGACCGGGAGGTTGGGGTCGGCTTCGCGGTGGGACAGGAAGCCGGAGCCGTACTCCGTGCGGAGCCACTCGCCGTAGAGAAAGTCGCGCGTGGCCGGGTAGCGCCAGGGCCGGATGTCGTCCAGGACGACGGAGGTCAGCTCGACTGGTCGCCCTGGTTGCCTGGTGGCACGTCGTCCCGAGTGGGCCAAGAGGTGCTCGACGAGAGTGCGACGCTCGCCGGTCTGCAGCGGCACGCGAGTGACGAGCAGGACGTCCAGGTCGCTGTCGGGCCGCAGCCCGCCGTCACAGTACGAGCCGGTCAGGTACATGGCCACGGGGGAGCCCGGCGCCTCGCGGGTGATCAGCTCCTGGAGGGTCTGGATCGTCGTTGCCACAGGCAGGAGCCTTTCGGAACTGCGACCCCGGGCGCAGCCGATTATCCGTCGTGCGACCCACGACCCGGTCGGTCCGACCGGTCCAGGTGGCGGAGGAAGAAGCGACCAGCATCGTCCGCGGCGAACCACGGAATGCCGGTGTGCCCACCCATGTTCGCCTGGAGCGTCTTCTCCGTGGACCCGACAGCATCGAACAAGTCCAGGGCCCTCTGCCTGTCGTTCCCGTGGTCGTCCCACTGGAGCAGGACATGCAGCGGGATGGTGATCCGGCGGGCTTCCTCGATGGTCTGGCGGGGCAGGAAGCTCCCCGCGAAGAGGCCAGCGGCCACGAGGCGTGGCTCGACCACGGCCAACCGGACGCCGATGGCGGTCACGCCTCCGGAGAGTCCGACCGGGCCGCCTACCTCGGGCAGGGCAAGAACCGAGTCGAGGACCGCTCGCCACTCCGGAACGCCCTGCTCGACCAGCGGAAGGATGAGCCGGTCGATGACGTCCTCGGCCGGCCGCTCCCCAGCCTGGATCGCCCGGCGCAGATCGGCGCGGGCCTGCTCGACGCCGATGGACGGCCGGTCCCCGCTGCCGGGCAGCTCGATGGTCACGGTCGCGAAACCCAGTGCTGCCGAATGTCGTGCTCGAGCCACCAGACGGGGATACATCGTGCGCAGCCCACCGGGGTGACCCAGGAGAACCAACGGAACCGGGGTGGACGGCGTCGCGGACGTGGGCGTCCACAGGAAGCCCGGAACCCCGTCGACGGTGAACTCACGTTCGACCATGCCACCGTCGAGAGGGCGCTCAGCAGTCATGCGCATGGTCGGGCGGGCGCTCAGTCAGAGGTACTGGCCGGTGGGGCCGGAGGACGGGTCCGGCATGCCGGGGCTGCCGGGCATGCCCATCGCTCCGGGGGCTCCTGGAGCACCCGAAGCCTCCTGGCCGGGGGGCAGGGCGCGCCGCATCTGCGCGAGCTGCTGCTGGGCGGCCATCTGCTGGGCGAACAGCGCCGTCTGGATGCCGTGGAAGAGTCCTTCGAGCCAGCCGACCAGCTGGGCCTGGGCGATCCGCAGCTCGGCGTCGGTCGGGGCGTGGTCCTCGTTGAACGGCAACGCGATCCGCTCCAGCTCGTCGATGAGCTCGGGGGCCAGGCCGTCCTCGAGCTCCTTGATGGAGCGTCGGTGGATCTCGGCGAGGCGGGTACGACCGGCGTCGTCCAGCGGCGCCCCCCGCACCTCCTCGAGGAGCTGCTTGATCATCGAGCCGATCCGCATCACCTTGGCCGGCTGCTCGACCAGGTCGGCCGGGTTGGTGCGGCCATCGGTGGACTCGTCGTGTGGCGCGACGCCCATGCCGTCCTGGGTCACGATGACCACGCGCTGCTGGTCGCCGTCCTGGGGAGTGTGCTCGGTGTGCTCGCTCATGAGTCCATCCTGCCTCAGGTGGGCTCAGGCTCCAGCAGCCAGACGGTGATCTCACGGTGTGCGGCGCGTTCGCGGTATGCCGCGTAGCCGGCATACATCCTCGACCCCTGCTCCCACACCTCCGCGGCGGCGTCCCCCGCGAGCGGGCGGGCAACGGCACGGGCGGTGCGGCCCAGGTGCGACACCTCCGCGTGGGTGTCGGAGCGCAGGTTGTGGACCCACGCCGGGGTCCGGGGACCGCCGAAGTTGGACCCGATCACCGCGATGTCGCCGTGGTGGGGGATGGCGAGCAGGTGGGTGTGCCGGGGCAGGCCGCTGCGCGCACCGGTCGTCGTCACGGTGATGGTGGGCAGCGAGGTCAGGGCCTCGGACGCCGTCGTGCGCCCCCGGGTCGCCCGTCGCACGGCGGAGTCCACCGGGGAGAGCACCCTGCTGGCCACCGCCGCGCCGGGCCTGCTCGCCACGAGCCGGGCCAGGCCGCGCTGGACGGCGTTGGTGTCCGCTTCGCGGCAGCGCAGCTCGTCCCAGAGGCCCATGGTCCCAGAGTAGACGCGGCGGACGGGCGGTGGTCGGCGTGACCTGGCCCCCCGACCGGGCTCACGCCGACCACCGGGCTCTAGTCGGCCCGGCGGGTCATCGCCGGGGCGCGCCGGATGGCCGCGGCGGACAGCAGGCCCGCGAGCAGGGGAACCCCGACGACGACCAGGGTCAGGGGGAGCCACGGGACCACCAGGGTCGGGTCGACGGTCCTGCCCGCACCGGTGAGGGGGTCGTACGACTGCGCCGTGAGGGGGTAGGCGACGGCAATCCCCGGCGCCAGACCGACGGCGATGCCGAGCACCGAGCCGAGGAAGCCGACCACCATCGCCTGCGCTGCGGCCAGGCCACGGCGGGTGCGGCGGGTGGCGCCCACCGCGGCGAAGGTCCCCATGTCGGCCTGCTGCTCGGCCAGGGACAGCGCGGTCGAGATGAGCGTGACGATGAGGATCAGCAGGGCGGCGGCGCCGAACATGATCTCCATGACGATCTTGTCGTCACGCTGGAAACCTCGCTCGACGTAGACGGCGACGGTGTCCCCGACCCGCTCGTCGATCCGCTTCTGGACCGCAGGGTCGATGGCGCCGTTCGGGTCGCGGAGCAGGACGAGGTCCTGCGCGAGCGGCCAGCCCAGCCGCTGCGCGGTGTCGGTGCTCACCAGGGCCCCGCTCGACTCCGGCAGGACTCCGGTGGTGCGCGCCTGCGCGGGGACGGCGACCACCGGCATCGTCGTCGTACGCACGACCTTGATGTCGCTGATCGCCCCGGTCTGGGGGTCAGGGGTCAAGGTTCCCGACACCATCTCCAGGGTGGGCTGCGTCGAGAAGGCGGGCACCGCCACGGCGATGCCGCCGTCGGCGATGACCTTGCCCTGCTCGGCGTCGAGCCCGAGCCGTCGGACGATCTCGGCGGTGGGCAGGACCCCGACCTGTCCGGAGTTGTAGGCCTGCGACCCGAGCACGTTGCAGCTCTCGCTCTGCTGGTCGACGGGGCTCAGCGTCGTCCCGAGGGCGCACCCGCGGGGCAGGGCGGCCACGAATCCCGCCGGTCGGGGCGCAGCCGGGCCCGCGGCATACGGGTCATCGGCCGACCGGGCCATCATGAGCGGCACGCGGACCAGCCCCGGAGCCTCGGTGGAGAGCGCAGCGTCGACGGCAATCCGGGCTTCGGCGTCGTAGGTCGACACGAAACCCTCGCCGGCGAGGGCCTGGGGGACGTACTCGGCCATCCGCTGCTTGGTGTCACTGGCCAGCCCGATGCTGAAGGCGGTCAGGGCGGCGACCGCGGCGAGGATGGCCGCCACCGTCGGGGTCGCCCGGGCCCGGTGCCGCGCGGCGTCGCGGGTCGCCATCCGTGCGGCCACGGGGAGCCGGGAGGCAAGACGCCCGAAGCCGACCAGCAGGGCCGGGATGACCAGGAGGGTGCCGAGGACCAGGGCGATGGCGGCCACGGCAACGGCGAACTCGCGACCGCCGCTCGCCGCGACGGTGACCAGCCAGACCCCGCCACCGACCGCCACGAGCAGGCCCAGCACGGGCAGGATGCGGTTGAGCCGGGGTGAGACGCTCTGTCCGCGCATCACCCCGACGATGTCGAGCCGGCCGAGGCGCAGCGCGGGGAGGAGGGCCGCGACGACGGCGCTGAGCACCGCGCAGGGAACGAGGATCGCCATCGCGGTCCAGGGGATGTCGAAGGCCAGGGTGGCCCCGGACCAGCCCGGGTTCGCGGAGCTGTACACGCGCAGGGCCGCCCAGATGCCAACCCCTCCCACGACGCAACCGCCCAGCGCCGCGAGGACACCGAGCACCAGGGCCTGGGCGAGCACGGTCCGGCGCAGCTGGCGGGTCTCGGCGCCGTTGCTCGCAGCCAGCGCGAGCGTGCGTCGGGAGCGGGAGGCGCTGACCGCGAAGGCGGGCCCCACGAGCAGGGTGGTGATGATGAAGAGCATGACCGCGCCGAGGATCGCGACCTGCCGCGAGGTGTCCTGCGCGAAGCTCTGGCTCGCCCGCACGTCCTGGGGCACCTCGCTGTCCGGCGGCGGGTCGCGCAGCACGGAGGCACTCTCGACGGTGAGGCCGTAGCGGTTGAGCGCCAGCACCTCCGACCAGGTCACCGGGGTGTCCCGCAGCAGGATCCACTGCGCGGAGCCGTAGGCGTCGGCGCCGGATGTCGGCGCCAGGGGGGCGGTCGTCAGGTAGTCCGGCAGGCTGCTCCACTGGGTCAGGCCCTTGGCTGTGCCGACGACGGTGACGGTGTGGTCGGTCCCCTGCGAGGACATCGTGATGGTGCCCTTCGAGGGCATGCCCTTGGCCGTGCCCGCAGCGGTGACGGCGACCTCCTCACTGTTTGCGGGCCAGCGCCCGGAGAGCAGCACCGCCTTCGGCGCGAGGTCACGACTGAGGTCGCCGAGCACCAGGCCGGTCGTGCGGATCCGGCGGTCGCCCTGGACGAACCGGGCCTCTGTCTCCGAGGTCGCCACCACGGTGCCCTTGAGCAGGGCCGCCAGTGCCGCCGCGTTGTCGGCTCCCTCGGTGTAACCGGGAATGGGGGTCGCCGTCGCGTCGGTGGAGCCGGTGTTGCGCGCGTCCGGAGACTGCGTGACAGGTCCGCCGGCCGGTCCCTGGACGAGGGCCTGGCCAGGTCCCATCCGGGCCGGGACGAGGTCGACGGGGCTGGTCTGTTCGGTGGCGCCGAAGCACGCGGTCGCCACGATCAGGGTCACCGGCAGGGAGACCATGACGAAGACGAGGGCACTGCGTCCCTTGTGGCGGCGGACGTCACGGCGGGCCATCCGCAGGGCGATGCGCCAGGAGGCACGCCAGCGGGACAACCGGGTGGACCGGGCGTCGCCGGTGCCGGCGGGGGAGGGTGAGGTGTCGGTGCGCGAGGCGGTCACGGTGCTCACGGCGGCCTCAGACGGCGGGGTCGAGCAGGGTCTCGGCCGACTCGACCGTGCCGGTGCTGTCGACGACGACGCCGTCGCGCAGGAACACCACGCGGTCGGCCCACGCGGCGTGGCGGGCCTCGTGCGTCACCAGGAGCCCGGCTGCGCCGGCGTCGCAGCGCTCGCGCAGGACGCGGAGCACCCCTTCGCCGGTGTGCGAGTCGAGGGCTCCCGTGGGCTCGTCGGCCAGGACGAGGCGGCGGTCACCGACCAGCGCCCTGGCGATGGACACCCGCTGCTGCTGGCCGCCGGACATCTTGTCCGGGTAGCGGTCGGCGAGGTCCTGGACACCGACCATCGTGAGGGCGTCCATGGCCCGGCGGCGGGCTCGGCCCACGCGCTGGCCGTCGAGCTCCAGGGGCAGCGCGACGTTCTCCGCCGCCGTCAGGGACGGGATGAGGTTGAAGTCCTGGAAGACGAAGCCGACGCGACGGCGCCGCAGTCGGGCCAGGGCGTCACCGCCCAGCGTGCCGATGCTCTCCCCCTCGATGAGCACCTGTCCGCTCGTGGCGGCGTCGAGGCCGCCGGCGAGGTTGAGCAGGGTGGACTTGCCGGAGCCACTCGGGCCCATCACGGCCACGAGCTCCCCGGCGTGGACGTCCAGGCTCACTCCGGCCAGGGCCCGCACCGCGGTGGTGTCGGTGCCGTGCACCCTGGTGACGTTGTCGAGGCGAAGGATGATCTCGGTGGTCATGACGTTCCCCCTGGTGTGGTGGTGCCGACGGGTGCGTCCGCCGGGGTGGATGGCGTGCGCGGTGCCGAACGGCGTGGGCGGGCCTTCTCGCGGATGAGCCGCGCCTCGACGTGGTCAAGCCACCGGACCTCGGCCTCGCCGGCATAGATGAGGTTCTCCAGCACGAGCAGCCAGGCGAGGTCGACGTTGCCGTCGCCCTCGTGCCCGGCTTCGTGGTGCTCGGTGGCCCGCTGCTTGAGCCGGGTGAGGTCCTGCAGGTGGCGCAGGGTGGCGGTGCGCTGGGTCTGGACGACCCGGTTGACGTCGACGCCCTGGACCGTGACCGCGAGGGCGAGCTTGATGACCAGCTCGTCGCGAGGAGTGGCCTGCCGGTCGACCGGCGAGAGCCACCACTGGGCCACCTCCGCGCGGCCGGTGCGGGTCAGCCGGTAGCTGATCCGGCCCTCGTCGTCCTCCCCCACCGCCTCGACGAGGCCGTCGCGCTCGAGCCGGGCCAGGGTCGTGTAGACCTGTCCGACGTTCAGGGGCCAGGTCCCCCCGGTCCTGGACTCGAACTCCGAGCGCAGCTGTGCGCCGTACATCGGCTGCTGCGCCAACAGCGCGAGCAGCCCCTGCCTGACCGACATGGGCTGCCCCTCTCACCGTGTCCCCGGGCCGTGGCGACCGCCAGACCCCTGTTGCGTCCCCTGATACCCGGTATTGCTACTGGTGAGAGATGTATACCGAGTATCAGGGTCGCGGTCAAGAGGCTGCCGGCGGCCGTGGTGTCGGGGCAGGTCAGAGGGCCAGGAAAGGAGAGGCTCCGTCTGCTGGCACCCCGGGTGCGGCGGTCGCGGAGCCGCTGGCCGGTCGCACGTGCCGGCGCAGCAGCGGCTGGGCCAGGAGGGAGACGAGCAGGGCGCCCCCCGCAGCGATGACCGTCACCGCGAAGGCCGCGGTGTGACCGTGATCATCGGCGAGACGACCCGCGGCCGCCGAGCCGACGGCGTAGCCGAGTCCCGTCGCCGCCGCGAGCAGGGTCATCGCCGTCCCCACCCTGGTGGGGGCGGTGACCCGCTCGGCCATGGTGAAGTTGCTGATCATGTAGGGCGCCACGAAGAACCCCAGCACGAGCACCACCAGGACCAGGCTGCGCAACGAGCCGACCGCCAGCAAGGGCAGCGAGAGCAGCAGCAGCCCCGCGGCCGTGACCAGCATCCGGCGGGGGAAGCCGAACCGCTCGGGCACCGCCGTCAGGGCCAGGCCGGCCACGACGCTGCCGACCCCGAGCACCGAGTGCACCAGTCCGGCCACACCGGGCTGGCCGACGGCCGTCGCGAGGACGCTGGTGCCGGTCTGCACCGAGCCGAAGAGCGCCCCGATGAGGCCCTGGGCGACCATGAGCACCGCCAGCATCCGGGTCAGGGTGCGAGCGCTGCTCCCGGGCACGCGCGGTGTGTGCGCCAGTCGAGCGGTGGGGTGCAGGGCGAAGGCGCACCCGAACAGCGCCAGGAGGCCGGCCGCCACGAGCAGGCCTGCGCCGGGGTCGGCCACGATGATCAGCAGCCCCAGGAGCGCTGGCCCCAGGACGAAGGACGCCTCGTCGGCGGCGCCCTCGTAGGAGAAGGCCGCCTCGACCAGCCGGGGCTGGTGCTCACCGGAGTCACGCGTGATCGGTCGCCAGCGGACGCGGGCCAGGGGGCCGACCTGGGGCAGGAACAGGCCGGCGGCGCCGGCGGTGCTCGCCAGCACCGCGGGCGTGGACCCGACGTGGGCGAGCGCGACCAGCGTGGCGAGCCCCGTCCCACCGACCAGTGACTGGACGAGCACGACAGGACGCTGCCCGATGCGATCGGCAAGGGCAGCGGCGAGGGGCGATCCGACGGCGTTGGCGACGGCCAGCGTGCCGGCGGCGAGCCCGCCGGCGGCATACGAACCGGTCGTGGTCGACACGAGCAGGAGGGCGCCCATCTGGCTCATGGCGAGGGGCAGTCGACCGATGAAGGCGACGAAGACGTAGAGCGGTCCCGCGAGGCGGAACAGAGTGCGGTAGGAGGCGATCGGTGACACGGGTTCTCGTTCTGGGCAGGTGCCGGGGCATGGCACAGCTGGCGTGCGCCGAACCCGCCTCCGAGGCGCACAGGAACCCTTTGCAGCCAGCGCCGGAGCGCTGGACGGGGCCAATCCTACCGCTGCTCGGGGGCTCAGCCCGCCGCGAGCACCGCGCCGAGTGCGAGGGCACCGGGCAGGGCCTGCACGAGCAGGATGCGCCGACTGGCAGTGGCCGCGCCGTAGAGGCCCGCGACCACGACGCAGAGCGTGAAGAACACCCGGAACCCGAACCGCAGCTCGCCCGGACCGACCAGGCCCCAGACCAGCCCGGCCGCGAGGAAGCCGTTGTAGAGGCCCTGGTTCGCGGCGAGCGCCTTGGTGGCCACCGCGAAGTCGGGCTCGAGCCCGAAGGCCGCCCGCCCCCGCGGGCCGGTCCAGAGCACCATCTCCAGCACGACGATGTAGACGTGGATCAGTGCGACGAGCGCGACGAGGAGGACGGCGACGGTTTCCATGCCCTCAGGGTGACAGCAGGATCTTGCCGATGTGGGTACTGGCCTCCATCTCGCGGTGCGCGGCGGGCGCGTCACCGAGCGGGTGCCGGGAGTGGATGACCGGGCGGACTCGTCCTGCCTCGACCAGGGGCCACACGTGCTCGCGCACGGCGGCCACGATGGTGGCCTTCTCCTCATCGGGGCGCGCGCGCAGCGAGGTGGCGATCACCGCGGCCCGCTTGCGCAGCAGCTGCCCCAGGTCGAGCTCCGCCTTGGTCCCACCCTGGAGCCCGATGACGACCAGGCGGCCGTTGGTGGCCAGCGCCTCGACGTTGCGGGCGAGGTACTTCGCACCCATGTTGTCGAGGATGACGTCGGCGCCGTGGCCACCCGTCGCGGACCGCACCTCCTCGACGAAGTCCTGGGTGCGGTAGTTCACCAGCACGTCCGCGCCGAGCTCGCTGCAGACCTCGAGCTTCTCCGACGAGCCCGCGGTCACGATGACGCGGGCGCCGACCTCCCGCGCCAGCTGGATCGCCATGGTGCCGATGCCGGACGAGCCGCCGTGGACCAGCAGTGTCTGGCCGGGCAGCAGGTTGGCGGTCATGAAGACGTTGCTCCAGACCGTGGAGACGACCTCGGGAAGGGCCGCCGCGTCGGCCAGCGTGATCCCCGCGGGGACCGGCAGCACCTGCCCCGCCGGGACGGTGACCTGCTCGGCATACCCGCCGCCACTGAGCAGGGCGCACACCTCGTCGCCGACCACCCAGCCGTCGACGTTCTCACCGAGGGCGTCGATGGTGCCGCTGACCTCGAGCCCGGGGTAGGGCGAGGCACCCGCCGGGGGCTCGTAGAAGCCCATCCGCTGCATGACGTCGGCACGGTTGACCCCCGCGGCGGTGACGCGGATGCGCACCTCCCCGCGAGCCGGCTCGGGGGTGGGCACGTCGGCCAGGACCAGCGCCGAGGCGTCGCCGTGGGTGGGCAGCGTGATCGCCTTCATGGCTCGAGCCTAAGCCGCGCCCGGTCGAGGTCCTCACGGGTGTCGACATCGGTCGCGACCGGGTCGGCGACGGGGACGACCACCGCGCGCAGGGTGTCGAGCAACCGCATCAGCGGCGTCCCCGCAGCCGTGGGGGGCATGGCCCCCCGCAGGGCCTCGGTGCGGTATGCCGCGAGCAGCGGTTGGCGGCGACCCTGGCCGTCGAGTGCGAGCACCGCTTCGGCCTCCGGCTCGGCACGGAGGCGGTCGGCCAGGGCGGGCGCACCCGCCGGTGCGTGGGGCATGTCGCCGCCGAGCAGGACGACCACCGGGCTGGACACGTGGGCGAGGGCAGCGGCGATCGCCGCGACGGGTCCGCCTCCCGGGGGGATCTCCCGGCACCAGACGACGGGACGATCGACGGCCCGCTCGGGGCCGACGCAGACGACGTCCCACGAGAGCGGCAGGGCGCCGACCACGTGGTCGAGCAGGGGACGACCGGCGAGCACGGCCCGGGTCTTGTCACCGCCGAAACGGCGGCCCTGCCCACCGCAGAGCACCACGGCGGTCACCTCTGCACGTCCCGGGCCGGTCACGGTCCCATTGTGGGGGTGCGGCCAACGTCGCGCGGCTGCTGACCCTGGTGCTGGTCATCTGGGCGATCATCGCCGGGAACACCTCGGTGCCATCGTGGTCCGTCGCGATCCCCGGCGTCGTGGTCGGGTTCTGGTGGGCGTTCGGCCCCGGCTTCGTGGGCGGGGACCCGGGACGTGGCGGCGGCAGGGACCGCAACCGGGACCGCAACCGGTGAGCGGGCAACCGGCCCTCAGGGGTGCCGGCGGACCCCACCGATGCGGGCGGTCAGCGTGGCACACGCGCGTGTGACGGCCGCGACCAGTCGACCGCGCTCGGCGTCGTCCACCTCGTCGTGCGGGAAGGTGAGGGCGATCCCGGCCACCGGGTGCCCCGTGTGGTCGAGCACGGCCCGGGCGACCGAGGACAGCCCCGGGCTCACCGAGTCGTCCTCCAGCGCGTAGCCGCGGGTGCGCACCGTGGTGAGCTCGCGACGCAGCTGGGTCACCGTGGTCGGGCCGTGGCCGTCGCGCTGGACCAGCGCGTCGCGGTGGGGGAAGAGGGCGCGCAGCTGGGCCGCCGGGAGCTCGGCGAGCATGGCCAGGCCAGTGGCGGTCAGCGGGGCCGGGAGCCGCACCCCGACATCGGTCACCAGCAGCGGTCGTCCCGGGGCGCGTTCCTCGATGACGTAGAGGACGTCGCGCCCGTGCAGCACCGCGAGGTGCGCGTTGTGCGTCGTGGTGTCGACGAGCCTGCCCAGCAGTGGTCTGGCGATCCGTTGCAGCGGAGCCTGTCGCTGGTAGGCCGAGCCGAGCTCGAAGGCCGCCACGCCCAACCCGTAGCGCCGCTCCTCCTCGAGGTGGGTGACGAAGCCGTGGTCTCGCAGCACTGCGAGGAGGTGGTAGGTGGTCGACCGGGGGATCCCGAGCTCGCGCGCGATCGCCCCGGCCGGCAGGGGTTCGGTGTGCCTGGCCAGAAGCGTGAGGAGCTCGAGCGTGTGCCGTGCGGCGGGGGCGTTGGCCACCACTCCAGTGTCTCAGGTGCGAGACGTGCCGGGGACGGGGCCCGGTCAGGGTTCCCAGCGGTAGCGGCGCTCGGGGCGGCCGGTGGAGCCGTAGCGCAACGAGACCTCAGCCTGGCCGATGCTGGCGAAGTACTCCAGGTAGCGCCTTGCGCTGACCCTGCTGATGCCCACCTGCTCGGCCGTCTCGCTGGCCGACGCCGTGGTGTCGCACTCACGCAGGGCCGTCGCCACGAGGGAGGCGGTCTGGGGGCTCATGCCCTTGGGCAACGCGGCCGCGGTCAGGGTCGTGGGTCGCCGCTCGAGCACTCGGTCGATGTCCTCCTGCCCGCGCACCTGGGCGACATCGAGGGCGGTCCGTTGCGCGGCATACCGCTCGAGGCGCTCCCGAAGGTCGTCGAAGCCGAACGGCTTGAGCAGGTAGTCGACCACGCCCCGGCGCAGCGCGCCGCGCACGGCCTCGGCCTCCTTGGCCGCGCTGATCACGATGACGTCGCTGGCGCTGTCCTCGGCGTGCAACCGCGCGAGCACCTCGAGTCCGAACAGGTCGGGCAGGTAGAGGTCGAGGAGCACGAGGTCCGGCTGCAGCTCGGCCACCATCCGCAGTGCGTCGGCACCGGTGTTCGCGACGCCGACGACCTCGAATCCCGTTGTTCGGGAGACGAACCCGTGGTGGACCCGGGCGACCATGAAGTCGTCATCGACGATGAGGACCCGGATCACCGGACCGCCTCGGTAACAGCGTGCACGGTCAGCTGGGCGGTGAAGCGCGCGCCCGTCCCGGTGTTGGTGGCCCGGACCTCGCCGCCGCGCCGTTGGCAGACCAGCCGGGTCAGGGCCAGGCCGAAACCGCGCTCACCGTCGCGGTCGTCGTTCGGTACGGACTTGGTGGAGAACCCCTGGTCGAAGACGTCGTCCTGGATCGTCGCAGGGACACCGGGCCCGGAGTCGTCGACGATGACCTCGACGCTCGAGGAGTCCTGCCTGATCTCGACGGAGACCCAACCCTCGGCGCCCGGGGCGCTGCGCGTGGCGGCGGCGTCGACCGCGTTGTCGATGAGGTTGCCCACGACCATGGCGAGGTCGGCGGAGTCCTCGGCCTCGAGCCGTTCCAGCGAGGTGTGTTCGGAGATCCGCAGCTCGACGCGTCGCTCGGCTGCCTGCGAGGACTTGGCCATGAGCAGCGCCGCGACGGCCGGGTCACCGACGCGGCTGTTGACCGTGAGGTCGAGCGAGTGCCGGTGGGCGCTCACGGCGTCGACGTAGCGAACGACGTCGTCGTACTCGCCGAGCTGGATGAGGCCGCTGATGGTGTGCAGCTGGTTGGCGAACTCGTGGGTCTGGGCGCGCAGCAGCTGGGTCGTGCTGCGGAAGGAACCGATCTCGCGCTGTAGGTGGGCGAGCTCCGTGCGGTCGCGCAGGGTGGTCACGGTGCCGAGGTGCCGGCCGTCCTTGGTGACCCTCATGCGGTTCATCACCAGGACCCGGCCGCGCCGGATGACGATGTCGTCACGGGGGACCGACGCGGGCGGGTCGTCGTCGTGGCCGGCGAGTACGTCGTAGAGCTGGCCCTCGACGCGGAGGTCGCGCAGGTTCATCCCGACAGCGTGCTCGGGCAGGTCGAGCAGTCGGCGGGCCACGTCGTTGACGAGGGTGATGCGCAGGTGGGGGTCGAGGGCCAGCACCCCCTCGGCGATGCCGTAGAGGAGCGCCTCCCGGTGCTCGGCCAGTCCGGTGATCTCGTGCGGCTCCAGGCCGAGTGTCTGGCGCTTGATGCGACGAGCCAGCAGCCAGGACCCGGCCACCCCGAGCGCCAGGGCGATCCCGAGGTAGGTCAGCAGGTAGGAGGAGGCGCCCCGCAGCCGTTCCCACACGGAGGGGAAGTCCTCGGCGATCATCACCGTGCCGAGGTGCTCGCCCACGTGGTCGTCGGCGATGCTCAGCACCGGCACCTGGCTCACGAGCATCCGGTTGCCGTCGATGGACAGTGGACCCGACCAGCTCGCGCCCTGACCGACGTTGGGCGCACCGAGGGGGAGCGCCGCCCGCTCGAGCGACGGGTCGGTCGACACCCGCACCTGCTCGTCGGCGTCGGCGATGGTCACCGTGGTGACCCGTGACTGTGCGACCAGCTGCAGGGCGAGGGTCGCCAGTCCGGTGCGCTGCTCGGGGACGGTGAGGTTGCCTCGCACGAGCGGGTTGGTCGCGAGCTGCTCCGCCAGGGCCGAGACGCGCCGGCCCTCGACGCGGTTGAAGGTGGCCTCGGACTGTGCCAGGGACACCGCGCCCACGCTCACGAGGACGAGGGTGATGATGCCCAGCTGCAGCACGAGGAGCTGCCCGGCGAGGGTTCGTCGGGGCATCGCACGCCTGACCACTATGAACTCAACCTTCTCTGGTGACACAAGGGCGACGGGGTCGTCACTCAACAGCCACGATCATCCCGCTCGACCCAACCAACGCGAAAGAGGCCTCAACGATGAGAGCTCGATTCACCGGCCTTGCTGCCGCGGCAGCAGTGGCCTCCCTCCTGGTCAGCGCCTGCGGCGCCACCGCCTCCAAGGGCACCGACGCCGGTACCAGTGGCGACGCCCAGCCGGCGAGCGGCCTGCAGCTCATGGTCCCCAACTCACCCGGTGGCGGCTACGACACCACGGCTCGCACCGCCGCCAAGGTCCTCGAGGCGTCGAAGATCACCACCTCGGTGCAGGTCTTCAACCTCCCGGGGGCGGGCGGCACCGTCGGCCTGCAGCGCGTGGTCAATGAGAAGGGGAACGGCAAGCTGGCCATGCAGATGGGCCTCGGGGTGGTCGGCGCGGCCTACACCCAGAAGTCCAAGGCGACCCTCAACGAGACGACCCCGATCGCCAAGCTCATCGAGGAGGCCGGCGCCATCGTCGTGCCGAAGGACTCCCCCTACAAGGACATCAACCAGCTCGTCGCCGCCTGGAAGGCCGACCCCAAGAAGCTCGCGGTCGGCGGCGGGTCCTCGCCGGGCGGTCCCGACCACCTGCTGCCGATGCAGCTGGCCAAGGCGGTCGGCATCGACCCGAAGGCGGTGAGCTACGTGTCCTACGACGGTGGTGGCGAGCTGCTCCCGGCCCTGCTGGGCAACAAGATCGCTTTCGGTGCCAGCGGGTTCGGCGAGTTCCTCGACCAGGTCGAGGCCGGCGACGTGCGGGTGCTCGCGGTGACCAGCGAGCAGCCGATCGCGGCGCTCAAGGACGTCAAGACGCTCAAGGAGCAGGGGATCGACCTGGTCTTCACCAACTGGCGCGGCATCGTGGCGCCCCCTGGCATCTCGGACTCCGACACCAAGGTCTGGGTCGACGCGCTCACCGCGATGCACGACTCGCAGGCCTGGAAGGACGAGGAGGCCAAGCGTGGCTGGACCGACGCCTTCCAGACCGGTGACGAGTTCGGCACCTTCCTGAAGGAGCAGGACACCGCGGTGGCCGACATCCTCAAGGAGCTCGGTCTCGTATGAGTGAGCAGCACCCCGACACCCGTCCGGGGAGCCAGGACCGCGCGCAGTACGGCATGTGCGCGGGACTGGGCCTCCTCGGGGCCTACGTCCTGGTCGACGCCAGCCGCATCGGCGCCGTGTCGAGCAGCAATGACCCGGTGGGCCCCAAGCCCATGCCGATCCTGCTCGGGGTGCTGCTCATCGTCGTCGCCATCTTCTACGCGGTCGACGTCGCGCGCGGTGGCTCCGGGGAGGCCGAGGAGGGCGAGGACGTCGACCTCTCCACCGGCGTCGACTGGCGCACCATCGGCCTGCTCATGGCCGCCTTCGCCGTCAACGCGGTGCTCATCGAGCCCCTCGGCTGGGTGATCAGCGGCGCACTGCTCTTCTGGGGATCGGCCTTCGCCCTCGGCAACCGCCACCACGTGCGCGGCCTGGCCTTCGGCGTGGTCCTGTCCCTCGTGACGTTCTACGCCTTCGCGATCGGCCTCGGGGTCAACCTGCCGGCCGGCATCCTCCAGGGAATCCTCTGATGGACAACCTCACCAGCCTCATCGGCGGCTTCGGCGACGTCCTGTCGCCGATCAACCTGCTCATCGCCCTGCTCGGCGTCACCGTCGGCACCGGGGTCGGTGTCCTTCCCGGCATCGGCCCGGCCATGACCGTAGCCCTGCTCCTGCCCATCACCTACGGCATGGAGCCGACGCAGGGCCTCATCCTCTTCGCGGGGATCTTCTACGGCGGCATGTACGGCGGCTCGACCACCTCGATCCTGCTCAACACCCCCGGCGAGTCGTCCTCGGTGGTCACGGCCATCGAAGGCAACAAGATGGCCAAGGCCGGCCGGGCCTCCCAGGCGCTCGCGACCTCGGCCATCGGCTCGTTCATCGCCGGCACGATCGGCACCCTCGGCATCGTGTTCCTCATGCCGCAGGTGGTGAAGTTCGCGATCAGCCTGGGGGCGCCGGAGTACCTCGCGATCATCCTGCTCACCTTCACCGGCGTCACCGCCGTCCTCGGGGCGTCGCGCATCCGGGGGCTTGCCGCGCTGCTGCTGGGCCTGACCGTCGGCATCGTCGGCATCGACTTCGTCACCGGTCAGCAGCGCCTCACGGGTGGGCTACCCCAGCTGGCCGACGGCATCGACGTCGTCGTGGTCGCGGTGGGCATCTTCGCCGTGGGTGAGGCCCTGTGGGTCGCTGCCCACCTCCGTCGCACCTCAGGCGAGGTGATCCCCGTGGGACGGCCGTGGATGGGCCGCAGCGACTGGTCCCGCTCCTGGAAGCCCTGGTTGCGTGGCACCGCCCTCGGCTTCCCCTTCGGAGCGCTCCCTGCCGGTGGCGCCGAGATCCCGACCCTGCTGTCCTACACGGCGGAGAAGAAGCTCTCCAAGCACCCCGAGGAGTTCGGCCACGGTGCCATCGAGGGAGTCGCCGGACCGGAGGCGGCCAACAACGCCTCGGCTGCAGGCACCCTCGTGCCGATGCTCGCCCTCGGCCTGCCCACCAATGCCACGGCGGCGATCATGCTCGCAGCCCTGCAGGGGTGGGGCATCGAGCCGGGTCCGCTCCTCCTCACCAAGGAGCCGGCCCTCGTCTGGGCGCTGATCGCCAGCCTGTTCATCGGCAACACCATGCTGCTGCTGCTCAACCTCCCGCTCGCGCCGGCCTGGGCCAAGCTGCTCCAGATCCCTCGGCCCTACCTCTACGCCGGCATCCTCTTCTTCGCCTCGATGGGGGCGTATGCCGTCAACTCCCAGCCGTTCGACCTGTGGCTGCTGCTCGGGCTGGGGCTGCTCGGTTTCGCCATGCGTCGCTTCGGCCTGCCGGTGCTGCCGCTCATCGTCGGGGTCATCCTCGGACCGCTGGTCGAGAAGCAGGGGCGTCGCTCGCTGCAGCTCACCGGTGGAGACCTGTCCGGACTCGTCGGCGGACCGGTGGCCTGGGTCTGCTACGTGCTCATCGTGGTCGCCATCGCGTGGCCGGTCGTCGGCCTCATCCGGCGCCGGCGCCAACTCATCGGAGGCCTGACATGACCGTGCTCGTGGGATACGTGCCCAACGCCTTCGGGGAGGCGGCGCTCACCGCCGCCGTCGCCGAGTGCCAACGACGGGCAGAGCCGCTCCTGGTCGTGAACATGTCGCGCGACGACGTCCTCGTCGACGCCCACCGCGCGGGCGACGAGGAGCTGGACCGGGTGCGGCGTGACCTGGCCGAGCTGGGTACGGCCTTCGAGGTGCGGCGTGTCGAGGAGGGGGGCGACCCCGCCGAGGCACTGCTCGACGTGGCGCAGGAGGTCGGCGCCAGCGTCATCGTCATCGGGCTGCGGCACCGCAGCCCGGTGGGCAAGCTGCTCATGGGGTCCAGCGCCCAACGCATCCTGCTCGACGCGCACTGCCCCGTGCTCGCCGTGAAGCCGACCTGAAAGGGACCCGACGTGACCGCAACGGCCGACCTCTACGACGAGCAGGGTGAGGCCCTCCAGTCCTGCTCGGTGCAGTTCCGCCAGTACGGCGGGCGCACGGAGTTCAGCGGGCGGGTGAGCACCATCCGCTGCCACCGCGACAACGCCCTGGTCAAGGCGGCACTGGCCGAGCCGGGCGACGGTCGGGTCCTGGTCGTCGACGGCGGCGCGTCCCTGGAGTCCGCCCTGATGGGTGACCTCATCGCCGGCTCGGCGGTCGAGCAGGGCTGGGCCGGCGTGGTGATCCACGGCTCGGTCCGGGACGTCGCCGTCCTGCGCACCCTGGACGTCGGCGTGCTGGCGCTCGGATCCAACCCGCGCAAGAGCGCGAAGGAGGGTGTCGGCGAGCGCGACGTGACGGTCACCTTCGGTGGCGTCGACTTCGTCCCCGGCCAGCAGCTGTGGGCCGACCTGGACGGCATCCTGGTCACGCGCGCCTGACCGATCGTCTCGCATCCGAGACGGTATGCCGCGCGCGCACCATCCGCACACGGCATCCCTCCGCTGCAATGGAGGCATGTCCTCCACTGCCACTCCCGCCGTCGCCACGGTCACCGTCGGCTTGGGCCCGCTGTCCTTCGACGACGTCGTCGCCGTGGCCCGCCACGACGCGCGCCTGGAGGTGTCGCCGGAGTCGCTGGCCGAGGTGCGCCGCACGCGCTCGGTCATCGAGGCGCTCGCTGACGACAGCCAGCCGCACTACGGCGTCTCGACGGGCTTCGGCGCCCTCGCGACGCGGCACATCCCCACCGCCCTGCGGGCGCAGCTGCAGCGCTCGCTCGTGCGCTCGCACGCCGCCGGCTCCGGGCCCGAGGTCGAGCGGGAGGTGGTGCGGGCACTGATGCTGCTGCGCATCTCGACCCTGGCCACGGGCCGCACCGGCATCCGCGAGGAGACGCTCACCACCTACGTGGCCCTGCTCAACGCCGGGATCACGCCGGTCGTGCACGAGTACGGCTCGTTGGGCTGCTCGGGCGACCTCGCACCGCTGTCGCACTGCGCGCTGGCGCTCATGGGTGAGGGCGTCGTGCGCGACGCCGAGGGGTCGCGGATGCCGACCGCCGAGGCCATGGCCGCGGCCGGGATCACGCCGGTCGAGCTGCGCGAGAAGGAGGGACTGGCCCTCATCAACGGCACCGACGGCATGCTCGGAATGCTGGTGCTCGCGATCACCGACCTGCGCCACCTGGTCAAGGTCGCCGACATCACCGCCGCGATGAGTGTGGAGGGGCTGCTCGGCACCGACGACGTCTTCGCCGCCGACCTGCACGCCCTGCGCCCCCAGCGAGGCCAGGCCCTTTCCGCGGCGAACCTGCGCCGACTCATGCAGGACAGCCCGATCCGCGACAGCCACCGCGACCCCGACGCCTGCACGAGGGTGCAGGACGCGTACTCGCTGCGGTGCTCCCCGCAGGTGGCCGGTGGCGTCCGCGACACCGTCGACCACGCGGCACAGGTCGCCGGCTTCGAGCTCGCGTCGGCGGTGGACAACCCCGTCGTGACCCCGGACGGACGGGTCGAGTCGAACGGCAACTTCCACGGGGCGCCGGTCGCCTACGTCCTGGACTTCCTGGCCATCGTCGCCGCCGACCTGGCCTCGATCTCCGAACGCCGCACCGACCGCTTCCTCGACGCCACCCGCAGCCACGGGCTCAACGCCTTCCTGGCCGACGACCCGGGCGTGGACAGTGGCCACATGATCGCGCAGTACACCCAGGCGGCGATCGTCTCGGAGCTCAAGAGGCTGGCCGCGCCCGCGTCGGTCGACTCGATCCCCAGCTCGGCCATGCAGGAGGACCACGTGTCGATGGGCTGGTCGGCGGCGCGCAAGCTGCGCCGCTCCGTCGACGGCCTGACCCGGGTGCTGGCCGTCGAGCTGCTCACGGCTGCGCGGGGGCTCGACCTGCGGGCGCCGCTGTCGCCGGCGCCTGCCACCGGCGCGGTGGTCGCAGCACTGCGCGCGGCCGGCGCCCCGGCTCCCGGGCCGGACCGGTTCCTGGCCCCCGAGATCGAGACGGCCGTGCAGTTCGTCGCCAACGGCGCGGCGGTGGCCGCCGCCGAGTCGGTGACCGGCCCCCTCGACTGACCCACCCGGCATACCCCAGCTCCCGCCCCCCATCTCGCCGAGATGGATCCCAGCACCACGACACGCCGACAGAACCTGTGACTCAGATCCATCTCGGCGAAGAGTAAGAGACAGAAGGAGAACGACATGGAAGGCGCCCGCCCCGTCCGCTCACCGCGCGGCACCCAGCTCACCGCCCAGCACTGGGGCGCGGAGGCCCCGCTGCGGATGCTGATGAACAACCTCGACCCCGAGAACGCCGAGCGGCCCGATGACCTTGTCGTCTACGGCGGCACGGGCCGGGCGGCGCGGGACTGGAAGTCGTTCGACGCGATGGTCCGCACCCTGACGACCCTCAAGCAGGACGAGACCATGCTCGTCCAGAGCGGGCGCCCCGTCGGGGTGATGCAGACCCACGAGTGGGCGCCGCGGGTGCTCATCGCCAACTCCAACCTCGTCGGCGACTGGGCGACCTGGCCGGAGTTCCGGCGGCTCGAGCACCTGGGGCTGACGATGTACGGCCAGATGACGGCGGGGTCGTGGATCTACATCGGTACCCAGGGCATCGTGCAGGGCACCTACGAGACGTTCGCGGCGGTCGCGGAGAAGCGGTTCGGCGGCACCCTGGCCGGCACCTTGACCCTCACCGCCGGGTGCGGTGGCATGGGCGGGGCCCAGCCGCTCGCCGTGACCATGAACGAGGGGGCCTGCCTGATCGTCGACGTCGACGAGTCACGGCTGCGGCGCCGCGTGGAGCACCGCTACCTCGACGAGGTCGCGGACTCGCTCGACGAGGCCATCGACAAGGCGGTCGCCGCCAAGAACGAGCGTCGCGCGTGGTCGGTCGGCGTGGTCGGCAATGCCGCCGAGGTGTTCCCCGAGCTGCTGCGCCGCGGTGTCCCGATCGACATCGTCACCGACCAGACCTCGGCGCACGACCCGCTGTCCTACCTCCCCGAAGGCATCGACCTCGGCGACTGGCACGAGTACGCGGAGAAGAAGCCGGAGGAGTTCACCGACCGTGCTCGGGAGTCGATGGCTCGGCACGTGCAGGCGATGGTGGAGTTCCAGGACGCCGGGGCAGAGGTCTTCGACTACGGCAACTCCATCCGTGACGAGGCCCGGCAGGGCGGCTACGAGCGGGCCTTCGAGTTCCCCGGCTTCGTCCCCGCCTACATCCGGCCGCTGTTCTGCGAGGGCAAGGGCCCGTTCCGCTGGGCGGCGCTGTCGGGCGACCCCAAGGACATCTACGCGACCGACCGGGCCGTGATGGACCTCTTCCCCGACAACGACCGGCTCCAGAAGTGGATGCGCGGTGCCCAGGAGCGGATCGCGTTCCAGGGCCTCCCGGCGCGGATCTGCTGGCTGGGCTACGGCGAGCGCGACGTCGCCGGCCTGAAGTTCAACGACATGGTGGCCAGCGGCGAGGTCTCCGCGCCCCTGGTCATCGGGCGTGACCACCTCGACACCGGGTCGGTGGCCAGCCCCTACCGCGAGACCGAGGCCATGCTCGACGGCTCGGACGCGATCGCCGACTGGCCGCTCCTCAACGCCCTGGTCAACACCTCATCGGGCGCGTCGTGGGTCTCGATCCACCACGGTGGCGGCGTCGGCATCGGCCGGTCGCTGCACGCGGGGCAGGTCTCGCTGGCCGACGGCACCCCCCTGGCAGCCCAGAAGCTCGCCCGCGTGCTCACCAACGACCCGGGCATGGGCGTCATCCGCCACGTCGACGCCGGCTACGACATCGCCGAGCGCACGGCCACCGAGCACGGGGTGCGGATCCCCATGCGCGAGGCCTGATCCGGCGCGCCGGCATCACCCGCCCCAGCAAAGCGGGGGTTGCTCGCCGATACGGGGGTTATGCCGCCCGTATCGGGACGCAACCCCCGCTTTGCCGGGGTCAGGCGGGGTCGGTGACGTCGGCGACCTCGGCAGCCAGTGCGGTGATCGCGTCGTCCGCCTCGAGGGTGGCCGCCACGCCGTGCGCTCCGGCGCCGAGCGAGACCGTCCGCCCGGTCATCGTCACGTCGGCCACGACCGGCCAGGCCGTCGTGGAGCCGAACGGCGTGATCGTCCCGCGCTCGTAGCCGGTCGCATCCCGAGCGGTCGCGGCGTCCGGCATCGAGATGCGGTTGACGCCGAGGTGCGCACGCAGCTTGGGCCAGCTGATCTCGCGACCACCGGGCACGAGGACGAACAGGTAGTCACCCTGCGCGCGGCGCACCACGAGGGTCTTGATGATGTCCTCGGGGCGCACGCCGCGGGCAGCGGCTGCCTCCTCGAGCGACCCGACCCGCCCGTGACGGGTGATGGAGTGGGCGATGCCGCTCGCCGCCAGCGCTTTGGCGGCTCTGTCGGCGGGCTCGTCGGTGCTCATGCGCACCAGCCTAGGAGTCCCGGACGCCGCCCGCCCGGGCCCCGGAACCCCTGCGCAACCGGCGCCCCCGGCATACTCCAGTCTTGGATCCGAGACGGAAACACCGAAGACCCCACCCGGCGGGCCGCCTGCTGGTGTGCAATGGTCTCGTCGGTTGACCGGCACCAAACTTCGCAGAGAGGGCACCGTGAGCTTCGAGTCGATGTGGGCGCAGCTGCAACCCGTCGGACGTAGCCCGCAGTCGGGGGGGTACCAGCGGTTCGCCTGGACGCGCGAGGACCACGACCTGAGGGAGTGGTTCGCGGGGGAGTGCGCAGACCGCAAGCTCGACCTGACCGAGGACCGCATGGGCAACCAGTGGGCCTGGTGGGGTGACCCGGACGCGGCCGCACGGTCTGGGGACAAGGGGGTCGTCACCGGTTCCCACCTCGACAGCGTGCCGGACGGCGGCGCCTTCGACGGCCCGCTCGGTGTCGTCAGCGCGCTTGCCGCCGTGGATGCGTTGCGCGACAGGGGATTTCAGCCTCGGCGCCCCATCGGCATCGTCAACTTCGTCGACGAGGAGGGCGCTCGGTTCGGGGTGGCCTGTGCAGGCTCCCGGGTCATCACCGGGGCCCTGACGGCGCGTCGCGCCCGCAGCCTCACCGACGTCGACGGCGTGAGCATGGCGCAGGCGCTCAAGGCGGCGGGGCGCGACCCCCACACCATCGGTCGCGACGACGAGACCGTGGGGCGGATCGGCGCCTTCGTGGAGCTGCACGTCGAGCAGGGCCGTGGCCTGGTCGACCTCGAGCACCCCGTGGCCGTCGCAACCGACATCTGGCCGCACGGCCGCTGGCGCCTGGACTTCCCGGGGGAGGCCAACCACGCAGGCACCACCCGCCTGGAGGACCGCCAGGATGCGATGCTCGGGTATGCCGGCGCGGTCCTCGCCGCGCGCGAGGCCGCCATCACCCACGGGTGCGTGGCGACGATCGGCAAGGTCTCGGTGGTCCCCGGAGGCGTCAACGCCATCCCCAGCTCGGTCACCGGGTGGCTCGACGCGCGGGGCACCAGCCCCAGGGCCGTTCGCCGTGCCGTGGCCGACGTCCGTTCCATGGTCGAGCAGGCCGGGGGCCAGGTCACCGAGGAGTCGTGGACGCCGTCGACCGCCTTCGACCCCGCACTGGCCGCCCGCCTGCAGACCCGGCTCGGCGGCATACCGCTGCTCGGCACGGGAGCCGGCCACGACGCCGGCATCCTCGCGAACGCCGGTGTCCCCACGGCCATGCTCTTCGTCCGCAACCCCACCGGCGTATCGCACTCCCCGCGAGAGCACGCCGAGCTGTCCGACTGCCTCGAGGGCGTGGCCGCCCTGGGTGCGGTCCTCGAGGACCTCGCGGGCGACGCCGCGTGACCGCCTACTGGGCCGAGCACGCCTGGCTCCCGACCGGTCTCGCGACCGACGTCCGGTTCGAGGTGGTCGACGGCGTCTTCGCGTCGGTCCAGCGCAGGGCTCGGCGGGAGCCCGGTGACGAGCGCCTCGACGGCGTGGTCCTGCCCGGCCTGGCCAACGCCCACAGCCACGCCTTCCACCGCGCGCTGCGCGGCCGCACCCACGGCGACGGCGGCAACTTCTGGACGTGGCGACAGCAGATGTATGCCGTCACGCGCCACCTCGACCCCGACACCTACCTGGCGCTGGCCCGCGCCGTGTTCGCGGAGATGGCGCTCTCCGGCACCACCGTGGTGGGCGAGTTCCACTACGTGCACCACGACCTCGACGGTCGGCCCTACGCCGATCCCAACGCGATGGGCCACGCCCTCATCGCGGCGGCCCACGACGCCGGCATCCGCCTGACCCTGCTCGACACGTGCTACCTCTCGGGCGGGCTCACGAGCGACGGACACCTGCCGCTCGACGAGGTGCAGCAACGGTTCTCCGATGGCGACGTCGAGGCCTGGGCCGCCCGGGTCGGCGCCCTCGTCCCGGACGAGACGACCCGCATCGGCGCGGGTGTCCACTCCGTGCGCGCCGTGCCACGGGAGCAGCTCGCGCCGATGGCCGAGGCCGCCCGAGGCAGGGTCGTCCATGCCCACGTCAGCGAGCAGCCCGCCGAGAACCTCGCCACCCAGATGTTCTACGGAGGCACCCCCACGGGGCTGCTCGCCGAGGCGGGGATGCTGGGGGAGGAGTTCACCGCCGTGCACGCGACCCACCTCACGGACGAGGACATCGCTCTGCTCGGCCGGGCGCGGTCGACCGCCTGCTTCTGCCCGACCACCGAGCGCGACCTCGCCGACGGCATCGGCCCGGCCCGCGCCCTGGCTGCCGCAGGGGCCAGGCTGTCGCTGGGCTCGGACCAGCAGGCCGTCATCGACCCGTTCGAGGAGCTCCGCGGGCTCGAGATGCACGAACGCCTGGCCAGCAACGAGCGGGGTAGGTTCACGCCCGACGAGCTGCTCGCAGCCGCCAGCGTCGACGGCTACCGCAGCCTGGGGTGGCACGGCGCCGGCGAGATCGCCCAGGGTCAGCCGGCCGACTTCGTCGTGGTGCGGACCGACACCGTCAACACCGCCGGGGCCAAGGCGGGGCAGGTCCTCTACTGCGCCACCCGCAACGACGTCGACCGGGTCGTCGTGGGCGGCCGCACCGTGGTCGCCGACGGCCAGCACCGGCTCGGCGACGTCTCGGGCCTGCTCGCCAAGGCCCTCGTCGGCGTCAGGGGCCACCGGTGACCAGCACCCTCGTCACCGGCATCGGCGAGCTCGTCACCTGTGACGACTCGACCCCCGACCGGCTCGGCACCCGGTCCGGTGCGGCCGTGCTCGTCGAGGACGGGATCGTCGCATGGCTGGGCGATGCGACCGCCGCCCCTGCGGCCGACCGCCGGGTCGACGTGGGTGGCCGGGCGGTCCTCCCGGGGTTCGTCGACTCCCACGCCCACCTCGTCTTCGCCGGTGACCGAGGCAGCGAGTTCGCCGCTCGGATGGCCGGTACGCCCTACGACGGTGGTGGCATCGGCGTCTCGGTCGCTGCGACCCGTGCCGCCACGGACGACGAGCTCCGGGCGCTGGTGCGGGCCAGGGTGGCCGAGATGCGGGCGCAGGGCACGACCACCGTGGAGATCAAGAGCGGCTACGGCCTGACCGTCCGCGACGAGGTCCGCGCCCTGGCCATCGCGCGCGAGCTCACTCCCGAGACGACCTTCCTGGGTGCCCACGTGGTGCCCGCCGAGTACGCCGGTGACCGCGCGGCCTACGTCGATCTCGTGACCGGTGCCATGCTCGACCAGGCTGCGCCGCACGCTCGCTGGATCGACGTCTTCTGCGAGCCGCACTCGGCGCACGCCTTCACCGCGGAGGAGTCTCGCGCGGTGCTGCTCGCGGGACGCGCCGCTGGCCTCGAGCTGCGGGTGCACGGCAACCAGCTCGGTCACGGGCCGGGGGTCCAGCTGGCCGTGGAGCTCGGTGCGGCCAGCGTCGACCACTGCACCTACCTCTCCGAGGCCGACGTGGCTGCCCTCTCCGGTGCCGCCGACACCACGGTTGCGACCCTGCTGCCCGGGGTGGAGTTCTCGACCCGTTCGCCCTACCCGGACGCGGCGGCCCTGCTGCGCGCCGGGGTGTCCATCGCCCTCGCGACCGACTGCAACCCCGGCACGTGCTACTCCTCCTCGATGCCGTTCGTCATCGCCCTCGCGGTGCGCGAGATGGGTCTCACCCCCGGCCAGGCGGTGTATGCCGCGACAGCCGGCTCCGCGAAGTCATTGCGGCGCAACGACATCGGTCGGCTGGTGGTGGGTGCTCGTGCCGACCTCACCGTGCTCGACGCACCGTCCCACGTGCACCTCTCCTATCGTGCCGGGGTGCCGATCGCCCGAGCCCTCGAGCTGGAGACGGCATGACCGAGCCGAGTCCTGAGCTCGTCGAGATCGCCCACGCCTGCTTCGACTTCGCGCGCGAGGGGGACACCACCAGGCTGTTGGCCTACGTCGCGCAAGGGGTGCCGGTGGACCTCACCGACGCGGCGGGCAACACGCTGCTCATGCTGGCCGCCTACCACGGGCATGCGGAGACGACCGGGGCGCTGGCGGGCTCCGGCGCCGACGTGGACCGGCTCAACGACCGCGGTCAGTCCCCGCTGGCCGGCGCGGTCTTCAAGGGCGAGGACGCGGTCGTTCGGGTGCTGCTCGAGCACGGCGCCGACCCCGATGCAGGCACGCCCACCGCGCGTGCGGCGGCCCAGCTGTTCGGCGGCGAGGACCTGCTCGGGGGCTAGGCCCGTGTCGGCTCGCCCCCTCGACCCCCCTCACTGGCAACCTGGGCATGCCCTCGCGTGCCCAGGTTGCCAGTGGGGTCGGGCAACCGTCAGGCGTCGCCCTCCTGCATGGCCTTGGGCAGGTGGCCCGCAGACTTCTCGTAGTACTGGGCTGCCTTGCGGGTCGCCGCGACCTTGGCCGCGCCCGCGGCCAGCCCGGTCAGGGCGGCGAAGACCACCGCGTCCTTCCACGGGGTGCGCGGGTCGCGGGGGTCGAGCACCTCGTCCCGGCCGGCCTTCTTCCAGATCACCGTGACCAGCTTGTTGGCCACCACCCCTGCGAGCACCGCGGAGCCCGTCCCCAGCACCCGCCACACCATCGGACCCATGGTGGCCCTCTCCTTCGTCGTCTCCGGTCGAGATCCCACCCTGTCACAGGGTGGAGTAGCGTGGGCACCGTAACGACAGGGGAGCGCGTGAGCGCTGAGAGTGCGGGCAACCGCAGACCCTCACACCTGATCCGGTTCGCACCGGCGTAGGGAGTCGAGAAATCTCAAGCACCTGTCGGTCGCCGGACCCCCGGGTGCGGCGATCGGCAGTGGCAACCCCCTCGGCATCCATCGGATTCCACGGGAGGAACACCATGAGCACGACCAACACCCCGGCCACCGCCACCACCGAGACCACCTCGACCCGCCGGCGCAGCCTGCGCGCCACGTCACCACTGTGGGCCTGGCGCACCGTAGACCTGCTGACCGTCGCCTTCCTCGGCGCCGCCTTCGGCATCGCCTACTGGGCGTGGGGCCTGGCCTACACCGCGCCTGCCGCCGGTCTCGAGGCGGTCTTCCCGCCCCTGCAGGGCATCACCGGCGCGCCCTGGCTGATGGCCGGCGTGGTCGGCGGGCTGGTGATCCGACGACCCGGCGCGGCCCTGCTGTGCGAGGTCGTCGCGGCCCTGGTCTCGATGCTGCCGGGGACCAAGTGGGGCTCGGCGACCCTGATCTCGGGCATCCTCCAGGGCCTCGGCGCCGAGATCGCGTTCCTGCTGCTCGGCTACGCCGTCTTCGGGGTGGGCGCGGCCGTGCTCGCCGGCGCCCTGGCGGCGCCGCTGGAGGCGCTCTACGAGTGGCAGGTCTACTGGACCGACTGGGACCTGGGCTACAAGCTCGCGTATGCCGGCATCCTCACCGTGGCCGGCGCGGTGGTCGCCGGTGGCGTCGGCTGGCTGCTCACCCGAGCCCTCGCGAGAGCTGGTGCCCTCGGAGCCTTCCCCGCGGGCCAGGAGGCACGGGAGCTGCGCGCTGTCTGAGGGCCCCGGGCAGGTCGAGGTCCGGGGGCTGGCCTGGCGCCCCTACGGGCGTCGCGCCCCGGTCATCCCCGGGCTCGACCTCACCATCCCGGCGGGTCAACGGGTCCTGCTCGTCGGGGCGAGCGGCTCGGGCAAGTCCACGCTGCTGCGCGGCCTCGCCGGCCTGCTCGAGGTCGCCGACTCCGGTGAGCGCAGCGGCACCGTGCTCGTGGACGGTGCCGAACCCGGCACCCGGGCCGGTGCAGTCGGTCTGGTCCTGCAGGAGCCCGGCGCTGGTGTGGTGGCCGCGACCATCGGCCGTGACGTGGCCTTCGGCCTCGAGAACACGGGCCTGCCTCGCGCTGCCATGCCGATCCACGTCACGGCCGCGCTCGAGGCGGTCCGGCTGGACATGCCGCAGGACACGCCGACCCATGCCCTGTCCGGGGGCGAGCAGCAGCGGCTGGCGCTGGCCGGGGCCCTTGCCCTGCAGCCCAGCCTGCTGCTGCTCGACGAGCCCACCGCGATGCTCGACCCCGACAACGCCGCTTCCGTGCGGCGCAGCGTGGCGGAGGTCGCGCAGGCGCGCGCCCTCACCACCGTGGTGGTCGAGCACCGGCTGGGGCCGTGGCTCGACTTCGCGGACCGGCTCGTCGTCCTGGACGACGGCGGGCACCTGGTCGCCGACGGTGCGCCCGAGACGGTGCTCGCCGAGCATGGTGACGCGTTGCTGGCGCAGGGCATCTGGGTGCCGGGGCGTCCTGACCCGACGCCACACGGCATACCCCACGGCACGTTCGACGCCGCACGGCTGGGGGCCAACCTGGTTGCCCTCGACGCGACCGACGTGACGGTCACGCGCACGGTGCGCCGGCTCGATGGCTCCACCCGCACCACCGTGGCCGTCGCCGACCAGTGGCTGCAGGCCAGGGCGGGGCAGGTCCACGCCCTGGTGGGTCCGAGCGGCTCGGGGAAGTCGACCCTGGTCCTGGCCCTGGCCGGACTGATCGACCGCTCGGCAGGGACGGTCCGCGTGCACCCGGACCTGGCCGTCCACGGGGTCCGCGACCCACGGCGATGGGCGACCACCGACCTCGCCCGCACCCTCGCCTGGGTGCCCCAGTGGGCGAGCTCGACGATCGTGGCGACCACGGTGCTCGACGAGGTGATGACGACCTCGAGGGCGATCGGGCTGGTGGAGTCGGAGGCGTTGCACCGGGCGCGAGTGCTGCTCGAGGTCCTCGGTCTCGCCTCGCTGGAGCAGGTCGACCCGCGGCACCTGTCCGGCGGGGAACAACGTCGGCTCGCGATGGCCTCCGCCGTGGTCCACCAGCCCGCGATCCTGCTGGCTGACGAGGCCACCGTCGGCCAGGACCGCCTGACCTGGGCCGCCGTCCTCGGTGTCGTCGAGGCGCTGCGCGACTCGGGGGCCTGTGTCGTCCTGACGACCCACGACGACGCGGTGACGGCTCGGGCCGATCGGGTGAGTGCCATCGCCCGCCCCGCGCAGCCCCCCGCCCCGCCCACCACCCGCGCGCCACTGGTCGCGCGCTGCGGTCCGCTCTCGCTCCTGCTGGGATCCGTGCTCGCGATCCCTGCGGGGGTGCTGTCGCCGCACTGGACCACGAGCCTGGCCGTCATCGCCACCCAGGCGGTCCTGGCCGTCATCGGCCTCAGTGCGCCGGGCCACGGCGCCCCGCCGCGGGGCCGCACCCGTGCGGTCGTGGTGCGGCTCGCGCCCGGCCTGCTCGGGGCGCTGTCGGTGGCCTGGTCCACGTGGCTGCTGGGGTCGCACGACGTGTCCGTCGCGTTCACCGCCGGGCTCCGGGTGATGATCATCGTGATCCCGTCGGCAGTCCTCGTGCAGCACATCGATGCCGACGCCCTCGGCGACCACCTCGCGCAGCGACTGCGACTCCCCGCCCGGCCCGTGGTCGCCCTCGCCGCAGCCCTCCAGCGGGTGCACTCCTTCGGCGACACGTGGGCCGAGATCTCGCGGGCGCGACGAGTGCGTGGGATCGCCGCCACGACCCGGTCGCCGCAATCGGTGCTCGCCGAGCTGTGGGCCCTGACCCTGGGCATGCTGGTGCGGTCGCTGCAGGCCGCGGCCGGTCTCGCGGTCGCGATGGACGCCCGTGGCTTCGCCCGGGCACAACGGCGCACCTGGGCCGCCCCCGCTCCCTGGCTCGTCGCCGACTCGGTGCTGGTCACGGCCGCGCTGCTGCCGGGGGTCGTCGCGCTCGTCGGATAGCCGTGCGGCCCCCGTTTGGCCCGCACCCAGCCCATGCAGGTCTTGTGCCCGCTGCCCCGGCGGAGCATCGTGGCCCCATGAACCCAGTCGGCGACGCCGGGCCCTCCACGCCGGGGGCGATCCGCAACGTGGTGCTGGTGGGAGCCGGCGGCGCCGGCAAGACGGCGCTCTTCGAGAGGATGGTGGCGGCCCGCATCGCGGGCCGCCGCTCTCGTGACGGGGACTCGAGTGCGACGCTGTCCCTGGGCGCTGCCGCGATCCCGCTCGGCGAGGTCACCCTCAACCTCCTCGACACCCCGGGCCACCCGGACTTCGTCGGCGAGGTGCGGGCGGGGCTGCGGGCCGCCGATGCCGCGGTCTTCGTCGTCTCGGCCGCCGAGGGGGTCGACGAACCGACCCGGCTGCTGTGGCGCGAGTGCGAGGTCCTCGGTATGCCGCGCGCGGTCGCCGTGACGCGCCTCGAGCAGGCGCGGGCGGACTTCGAGGGCACCGTGGCGGCCTGCCGGCGCGCCTTCGGCGCAGCGCAGCCGCTGGCGCTGCCCCTCATCGACGACGGCTCGGTGCGCGGACTGCTGGACCTGATGGGCCGCACCGTCACCGAGCACGACGGCGCCCAGGTCATCGACCGCGAGCCGAGCGCCGACGAGTCCGTGCTGATCGAGGCACAGCGTGCCGAGCTGGTGGAGGCGATCATCGAGGAGTCCGAGGACGAGGGCCTGCTCGAGCGCTACCTCGGGGGCGAGGAGGTGGACGCCGCCTCGGTCGCCGCCGACCTGAGGGCTGCGATCGCCACCGCCCGCTTCTTCCCCGTCCTGCCCACCCATGCCAGCAACGGGGTCGGGGTGGAGGCCCTGCTCGAGCTCTGCGAGGTGGGGTTCCCCTCGCCGGCAGGGCTGCCCCTGCCCACGGTCTACACCCCGGCGGGCGCGGCCTTCGGCCCCGCCTCGTGCGACCCGGACGGCCCGCTCATCGCCGAGGTGGTGCGGACGACGACCGACCCCTTCGTCGGCCGGCTCTCCCTGGTCAGGGTGTTCTCCGGCACCCTGCGCCCCGACGAGCCGATCCACGTCTCGGGCCACCTGCAGCACTTCGCCACCCATCTCGTGGACGAGCATGCCGACCACGACAGCGACGACGAACGGATCGGGCCGCTGTCCAGCCCCGTCGGCGACGACACCCACCCCACGGCGGCCGGCATCGCGGGAGACATCGTGCTGGTGTCGAAGATCGCGGCTGCCGAGACGTCGGACACCCTGTCGCGCAAGGACCGCCCGGCGCTCGTCGAGCCCTGGGTGCTGCCGAACCCGCTGCTCCCGGTGGCCATCCACGCCCGGTCCAAGGGCGACGAGGACAAGCTGGCCCACTCGATCCAGCGACTGGTCGCCGAGGACGTCACGATGCGGCTGGAGCACAACGCCGAGACCCACCAGCTGGTGATCTGGGCGATGGGGCCGGCCCACGTCGACCAGCTCATCTCGATGCTCGAGACCCGCTACCACGTGCCGGTCGAGGTGGAGCCCGTCCGCACGTCGCTGCGCGAGACCTTCGTGCGCCCGGCCACCGCCCAGGGCCGGCTGGTCAAGCAGTCGGGCGGCCACGGGCAGTACGCCATCTGCCGACTGGAGGTCGAGCCGCTGGCGCGGGGCGCGGGCATCGAGTTCGTCGACAAGGTGGTGGGGGGTTCGGTGCCCCGCCACTTCATCGGCTCGGTGGAGAAGGGCGCGCGGACCCAGCTCGAGAAGGGGGTGCTCGCCGGCTACCCGGTCGTCGACGTGCGGATCACGCTGGTGGACGGCAAGGCGCACTCGGTCGACTCCTCGGACATGGCCTTCCAGACGGCGGCAGCGATGGCGTTGCGCGAGGTCGCCAACGACTCGACGATGACGCTGCTCGAGCCCGTCGACGCCGTGCACATCGACACCACCGACGAGGCGGTCGGCGCCGTGCTGGCGGACCTGCGCGGCCGCCGCGGCCAGGTGCACGGCACCGAACCGGGCCAGCTGACCGGCCACACGCTCATCCACGCCGAGGTGCCGGCCCACGAGCTGTCCCGGTATCCCGTCGACCTGCGGTCGGTGTCCCACGGCACGGGGTCCTTCACCCGCGAGTTCGTCCGCTACGACTACATGCCACCGGCCCTCGCCCGGGAGGTCGCCGCAGCGGGCTGACCCGCCCCCTGACCGCACGGGACCTCGCAATTGGTGCGCAACCGGGCGCTGGCCGCTGCCGGTGGTGGGATCGCGTCCCGATGGGTCACCGCGGGGCTCTACGCTTCGCGGGTGGACTGGAGCGACTACGACGCCGTGCTGTTCGACCTCGACGGCGTGCTGACCCCGACGGCCGACGTGCACATGCACGCCTGGTCGGTCATGTTCAACGCCTACCTGGCGGAGCGGGGGATGGAGGCTGACGCGCCCTACACCGACGAGGACTACTTCGCCCACGTCGACGGCAAGCCGCGCTACGACGGCGTCCGGTCGTTCCTGCACTCCCGGGGTATCGACCTGCCCGAGGGCACCCCCGAGGACGACCCCGCGATGGAGACGGTGTGCGGTCTCGGAAACCGCAAGAACGCCACCTTCTCGGCGGTGCTGCACGACGAGGGTGTCGAGCCCTACCCGGCCTCGGTGGCCCTGCTCGACTGGCTGGCCGCCCGGGGCACGACCGTGGCCGTCGTGTCCTCCTCCCGCAACGCCCCGGCCGTCCTCGAGGCAGCCGGCCTGGCTGACCGCTTCGAGGTCGTCGTCGACGGCGCGGTCGCCGCAGCCGAGGGCTTGGCGGGCAAGCCGGCGCCGGCCACCTACCTCCGAGCGGCTGAGCGCGTGGGTGCCACGGTCGAGCGCTCCGTCGTCGTCGAGGACGCCCTGTCCGGTGTCGCGGCGGGCCGGGCCGGCGACTTCGGCCTCGTCGTCGGTGTCGACCGCGGCGCCGGCGTCCAGCCGCTGCTCGACGGTGGGGCCGATGTCGTGGTCCGCGAGCTCGACGAGCTGATCGGTTCATGAGCACCGACCTGCAGCAGCCCGCGGTCACCGACCCGATCGACCGCACCCGGTTCCCGGTCGACGAGTGGCGCTGGTCCGAGACGTTCTACTCCAGCGAGGACCTCGGCGTCACCGAGACCGTGTTCGCCGTCGCCAACGGCTACCTCGGCATGCGGGCCAACCCCGAGGAGGGGCGCGAGACGTACGCCCACGGCACCTTCATCAACGGCTTCCACGAGACGTGGCAGATCCGTCACGCCGAGGAGGCCTTCGGCTTCGCGCGCACCGGCCAGACGATCGTCAACGTCCCGGACGTCAAGACGATCAAGCTCTATGTCGACGACGAGCCCCTGCTGCTCTCGGTGGCCGACCTCGAGCACTACGAGCGCTCGCTCGACTTCGCCGACGGTGTCCTGCACCGCTCGCTGGTGTGGCGCATGCCCTCCGGCAAGCGGGTGCTGGTCGAGTCCCGGCGCATGGTGTCCTTCGAGCAGCGCCACCTCGCGGTGATGACCTTCGACGTGACGATGCTCGACGGCGACGCCCCGGTGGCGATCTCGTCCCAGGTGCTCAACCGCCAGGACGGCCAGGACGAGTACCACGTGCGGTCCGCCGCCATGGGCGCCGGTTTCGACCCCCGCAAGGCGAGCAACCTCAGCGAGCGCGTGCTCGAGCCGCAGAGCCACTGGTGCAGCGAGCGGCGGGCCATCCTCGGCTTCCGGTGCGCCAACTCCCGGATGACGGTGGCCGTCGCGGTCGACCACGAGATCCAGACCGACAACGACTACGAGGAGCTCTCCCACGCCGAGGAGGACCTGGCCAAGAAGGTCTACCGGGTCACGGCGCGCGAGGGGGTGCCGATCAGGATCACCAAGACCGCGGCATACCACTCCTCGCGCGGGGTGCCGGTGCGCGAGCTGGTCGACCGCGGGCGTCGGACCCTGGACCGGGTCCGGGAGGTCGGGGTCCCCGAGGTGTTCGCGGAGCAGCGCCGCTGGCTCGACCGGTTCTGGGCGGACTCCGACGTGGTGGTCGACGGGCAGCCGGAGGTGCAGCAGGCGATCCGCTGGAACCTCTTCCAGCTCGCCCAGGCCGCAGGTCGCGTCGAGCAGGCCGGCATCGCCGCCAAGGGCGTGACCGGCTCCGGCTACGAGGGGCACTACTTCTGGGACACCGAGACGTATGTCGTGCCCTTCCTCAGCTACACCTCTCCCTGGATGGCGCGGGGGGCCTTGCGCTTCCGCCACCACATGCTGCCTGCCGCCCGCCGGCGGGCCCGCGAGCTGTCCCAACCGGGGGCGGTCTTCCCGTGGCGCACGATCAACGGTGAGGAGGCCTCGGCCTACTACGCCGCAGGCACCGCGCAGTTCCACATCAACGCCGACATCGCGTTCGCCCTGTGCAAGTACGTCGTCGCCAGTGGCGATGAGGACTTCATGATCCGCGAGGGGATCGACATCCTCGTCGAGACCGCCCGCATGTGGGCCGACCTCGGCTTCTGGCTGGGCCGTGGCGACCCGCAGTTCCACATCCACGGGGTCACCGGCCCGGACGAGTACACCACCGTGGTGAACAACAACCTCTTCACCAACGTGATGGCCCGCGACAACCTGCGCCAGGCGGCGCGCTGGGCGACGACCCTCAAGAACCGCCGGCCCGACGACTACGCCCGGATGGTCGCGCGGCTGGGTCTCGACGACGACGAGGTCGAGGAGTGGGCCCGGTGCGCCGAGGGGATGCACATCCCCTACGACGCGGACCTCAAGGTCCACCCGCAGGACCAGCACTTCCTCGAGCGCGAGGTCTGGGACCTGGCGGCGACGCCTCCCGACAAGCGACCCCTGCTGCTGCACTACCACCCGCTGGTGATCTACCGCTTCCAGGTGCTCAAGCAGGCCGACGTCGTCGCGGCCCTGTTCCTGCAGGGCGACCTGTTCACGACCGAGGAGAAGCGCGCCGACTTCGAGTACTACGACCCGATCACCACGGGGGACTCGACCCTGTCGGCGGTCGTGCAGTCGATCGTCGCCGCCGAGGTGGGCTACCAGGACCTGGCCCTGCGGTACTTCCGGGCCGGGTTGTTCGTCGACCTCGCCGACCTGCACCGCAACGCCTCCGACGGCACGCACATCGCCTCGTGCGGGGGCGTGTGGAACGCGGCCGTCTACGGCTTCGGCGGCATGCGCGACCACAACGGGACCCTGACCTTCGACCCGCGCCTACCGGCGGGGTGGCCGCGGCTGGAGTTCCGGATCCGGGTCCACGGCACGAAGATCGCCGTGGCCGTCGAGTCCGACGCGATCACGTTCACCGTGCTCGAAGGCGGCTCGATGGAGGTCGTGGTGCGGGGCCGGCGGGTCTCGGTCGCCCCCGATGCGCCGACGGTCGTGGAGCTCGACGGGCAGGGCCTGGTGATCGACCGTGAGCTCGGCAGCATGCCCCTGGTGGGGACCAGCGACGAGCACGAGCTGGTCTACACCGCCGGCGTCCCCGACGCCGAGCGCCGACGCAGGACCAACGGCGACTCCGCTCCTTGATCGGTCCGCGCCGCCGGGAACAACGGCGCCCTGACCAAGGTTGAGCCTAGTGAACTCAAGTTCCGCCGCACGGATTTGCCCTCCCGGGGGCGCACGGCATAACTTGAGCCCAGGAAACTCAACCTCGAGCACATACAGGAGCATCACATGGCACGTGCGGTCGGGATCGACCTCGGTACCACCAACTCGGCTGTCGCCGTCCTGGAGGGCGGCGAGCCGACGATCATCGCGAACGCGGAAGGCGGTCGCACGACCCCCTCCGTCGTCGCCTTCTCCAAGGGCGGGGAGGTCCTGGTCGGCGAGATCGCCAAGCGCCAGGCCGTCACCAACGTCGACCGCACCATCCGCTCGGTCAAGCGCCACATCGGCACCGACTGGAAGTCCGGCGAGATCGACGGCAAGAGCTACACCGCGCAGGAGATCAGCGCCCGCATCCTGCAGAAGCTCAAGCGCGACGCCGAGGCCTACCTCGGTGAGGACGTCACGGATGCCGTGATCACCGTCCCCGCGTACTTCGACGACCACGAGCGCCAGGCCACCAAGGAGGCCGGTGAGATCGCGGGCCTCAACGTCCTGCGCATCATCAACGAGCCCACCGCCGCGGCGCTGGCCTACGGCCTCGACAAGGGCAAGGAGGACGAGCTCATCCTCGTCTTCGACCTCGGTGGCGGCACCTTCGACGTGTCCCTCCTCGAGGTCGGCAAGGACCCCGAGGACGGCTTCTCGACCATCCAGGTCCGGTCCACCAGTGGTGACAACAAGCTCGGTGGCGACGACTGGGACGAGCGCATCGTCAACCACCTGCTCACCACGGTGAAGAACACCTCGGGCGTCGACCTGTCCAAGGACAAGATCGCCATGCAGCGCCTGCGCGACGCGGCGGAGCAGGCCAAGAAGGAGCTGTCCAGCTCGACGTCCACCAACGTGAGCATGCAGTACCTCTCGATGTCCGAGAACGGCCCGATCCACCTCGAGGAGACGATCAGCCGCGCGCAGTTCGAGCAGCTGACCAAGGACCTGCTCGACCGCACCAAGCAGCCGTTCCAGAACGTCATCAAGGACGCCGGGATCGCCCTGTCCGACATCGACCACGTGGTCCTCGTCGGCGGCTCGACCCGCATGCCGGCCGTGTCCTCGCTCGTCAAGGAGCTCACCGGTGGCAAGGAGCCCAACAAGGGCGTCAACCCCGACGAGGTCGTCGCCGTGGGTGCCTCGCTGCAGGCCGGTGTCCTCAAGGGTGAGCGCAAGGACGTCCTGCTCATCGACGTCACGCCGCTCTCGCTCGGCATCGAGACCAAGGGTGGACTGTTCACCAAGCTCATCGAGCGCAACACCGCGATCCCGACCAAGCGCTCCGAGGTGTTCTCGACCGCGGAGGACAACCAGCCGAGCGTCCTCATCCAGGTCTTCCAGGGTGAGCGCGAGATCGCCCAGCACAACAAGCAGCTCGGCACCTTCGAGCTGACCGGCATCGCGCCCGCGCCCCGTGGCGTGCCGCAGGTCGAGGTCACCTTCGACCTCGACGCCAACGGCATCGTCAACGTGTCCGCGAAGGACCGGGGCACCGGCCAGGAGCAGAAGATCACCATCTCCGGCGGCTCCGCGCTGCCGAAGGAGGAGATCGAGCGCATGGTCAAGGAGGCCGAGGCGCACGCCGAGGAGGACAAGAAGCGGCGCGAGGAGACCGAGGCCCGCAACACCGCGGAGCAGCTGGTCTACTCGACCGAGAAGTTCCTCGCCGACAACGGCGACAAGATCCCGGCCGACAGCCGTGGCGACGTCGACACGGCCCTCGCGGACCTCAAGGACGCCCTCAAGCCGGAGTCGGGTGCGAGTCCGGACGACATCTCGGCCAAGAGCGCGAAGCTCTCGGAGGAGTCCCAGAAGGTGGGCACGGCGATGTATGCCGCGGCCGCCGAGTCCGAGCAGGCCGGCGCCACGGGTGAGGACACCGACGGTGCCGCGCCCAGCGCTGACGCGGGGTCCGAGGAGGACGTCGTGGACGCCGAGGTCGTCGAGGACGACGAGGAGACCAAGTGACGGAGCGCGACTCCACCCCCCAGGGGACCGAGGAGGTGGTGGGCTCGGGGCAGACCGGGCCCACCGCCCCCGCGGCGGACCAGCCGCTCGACGTCGACGCCGTGCCGGAGGCCGAGCAGGAGGCCGTGGCTCCGCAGGCGCCTGCGGAGGTGAGCGCCGACGCTGAGCACCCCGACACCGTCCTGGCTGCCGAGCGGTTGTCCGACCTGCAGCGCCTGCAGGCGGAGTACGTCAACTACAAGCGCAGGGTCGACCGCGACCGCGCCGTGGTGCAGGAGCTGGCGGTGCACTCGGTGCTCGAGTCGCTGCTGCCCGTGCTCGACGACATCAGCGCCTCGCGCCAGCACGGCGACCTGGAGGGCGGTCCGTTCGCCTCCATCGCCGACAAGCTGGAGGGGGTGCTGGGCAAGTTCGGCCTGCAGTCCTACGGTGCGGCCGGCGAGGCGTTCGACCCCAGCCTGCACGAGGCGCTCATGCACACGAGCTGGCCCGCTGACGGCTCGTTGTCCGCGGACGGCGACGCCACCACCGTCGTCCAGGTGCTGCAGCCGGGCTACCGTGCGGGCGAGAGGATCCTGCGGGCGGCTCGCGTGGCCGTCGCAGACCCGGAGTGACCATCCGGTCCCCGCACCACCCGCACTGCTGAGAGGAGGGCGCCGTATGGCCAGCCAGGACTGGTTCGAGAAGGACTTCTACGCGATCCTCGGCGTCCCCCAGGATGCCGATGCCGCCGCGATCAAGAAGGCGTACCGCAAGCTCGCCCGCAAGCACCACCCCGACCAGAACGCCGGGGACCCGGCGTCCGAGCAGCGTTTCAAGGAGATCGGTGAGGCCCACTCGGTCCTGGCCGACCCCGAGCAACGACGCGAGTACGACGCCGTGCGGCAGATGGCCCGCGGCGGGGCCCGCTTCACCGCGGGCGGCCCCGGCGGCAGTGCCGGTGGGTTCGACGACGTCTTCTCCTCGATGTTCGGGGGTGGTGGCGGTGGCGGCGGCACCCGGGTGCGCTACTCGACCGGCGGTGGCGGTGGGGCGCAGCCCAACCTCGAGGACCTGCTCGGGGGGATGTTCGGCGGCGGTGGCGCGGGTCCGGCATACGGTGGCACTGGCTTCCGGGCCCCCCAGGGGCCCCGCAAGGGTGCCGACCTCACTGCCCGCACGAGCCTGCCGTTCCGTGACGCCGTCGAGGGCGCGACGGTCACCCTCGGCACCAGCGGAGGCGGCCAGATCACCACGCGGATCCCCGCGGGGGTCAAGGACGGCCAGAAGATCCGGCTCCGGGGCAAGGGCCAGACGGGCGAGTCCGGCGCCCCGGCCGGAGACCTCATCCTCACCGTCGCGGTCGAGAAGCACCCCGTCTTCGGGCGCGACGGTGACAACCTCACCGTCGACCTGCCGGTGACCTTCGCGGAGGCCGCCCTCGGCGCGACCGTGTCGGTGCCCACCCTCGCGGGTGAGTCCGTCAAGGTCCGGATCGCCCCGGGTACGCCGAGCGGGCGCGTCCTGCGGGTCAAGGGCCGGGGGGTGCCGAAGAAGGACAAGCCCGGCGACCTCATGGTCAAGGTGGTCGTCGTCGTGCCGCAGCGGCTCTCGGACGACGCCCGCGCCGCCGTCGAGGCGCTGCAGGCGCAGGACGACGGGCAGGACCCGAGGGCCGAGCTGTTCGAGAACGCCCGGAGGTGACCGGTGGTGGCGAAGCGGAGTGGCCACGGCCCTGACGACGACACCCCCCTGTTCGTCATCTCGGTGGCCGCGACCCTTGCCGGCATGCACGCCCAGACCCTGCGGCAGTACGACCGACTCGGCCTGGTCACCCCCTCGCGGACCCGCGGCGGCGGCCGGCGCTACTCGGCGCGCGACGTCGCACTGTTGCGCGAGGTGCAGCGACTCTCCCAGGAGGAGGGCATCAGCCTCGCGGGCATCCAGCGCATCCTCGACCTGGAGGACCACGTGAGCGCCCTCCAGGCGCGGGTCGTCGAGCTGCAGGGTGAGCTCGAGCTGGCCCTGGCCCGCGCGGGAGCCTCGTCCAACCGGGTGTTCGCGGTCGGGCCGCGCGGCGAGGTGGTCGCCGTCCGCGCGGGTCAGCGTCCCCGGATCGAGCGCTCGCAGGCGCTGGTGGTCTGGAGTCCGCGCCAGCGTTGAGCCGCGGGGGCAGACTGTCAGGGTGACCACGCCCCTGCCGTCCGACCTGGCCATCGCCAGGGCCGCGCACCTCGAGCCCATCGCCGACGTGGCGCGCGCCGCCGGCATACCCGAGCAGCACCTCGAGCCCTACGGGCGCCACGTCGCCAAGGTGGACCTCGCGGCCGTCGACGACGTCGCCGACCGCCCAGCCGGACGGTATGTCGTGGTCACCGCGATCACCCCAACGCCCCTGGGCGAGGGCAAGACCACCACCGCGGTCGGTCTCGCGCAGGGCCTCGCAGCGCTGGGTCACCGTGCCACCCTCGCCCTGCGCCAGCCGTCCATGGGACCCACCTTCGGCATCAAGGGCGGCGCGGCCGGCGCGGGCTACAGCCAGGTGCTGCCCATGGAGATGCTCAACCTGCACCTCACCGGAGACTTCCACGCGGTGACGGCTGCCCACAACCTGCTGGCCGCGATGGTCGACAACCACCTCCACCACGGCAACCACCTCGACCTCGACGTGCGCAGCATCGCCTGGCGCCGGGTGCTGGACGTCAACGACCGGGCCCTGCGCAACATCGTGGCCGGGCTCGGCGCCCGCATCGACGGCGTGCCCCGACAGAGCGGCTTCGACATCACCGCGGCCAGCGAGGTGATGGTCGTCCTCGGGCTGGCCACCTCCTTGCGCGACCTGCGCGAGCGGCTGGGGCGCATCGTCGTCGGCTTCACCGTGGCGGGGCGGCCCGTGACGGCCGACGACCTCTCGGCGGCAGGCGCCATGACGGTGATGCTCAAGGACGCGCTCAAGCCCAACCTGCTCCAGACGACCGAGAACACCCCCGTCCTGGTCCACACCGGTCCCTTCGGAAACATCGCGACGGGCAACTCCTCGGTCATCGCGGACCGACTCGGGATCCGGACCTCGGACTACCTGCTCACCGAGGCGGGCTTCGGCTCGGACATGGGCGCCGAGCGGTTCGTCAACCTCAAGTGCCGGGTCTCGGGCCTCGAGCCGGATGCCGCCGTGCTCGTCGCGACCGTGCGCTCGCTGAAGGCGCACTCGGGCAACTACGAGGTGGTCGCCGGCCGCCCGCTGCCACCAGAGATGCTCACGGAGAGTCCTCGCTCCGTGCGCGCGGGCACCGACAACCTGAGGCGCCACATCGAGATCGTCCGGTCGTTCGGCATCTCGCCGGTCGTGGCCGTCAACGCCTTCCCGTCGGACTTCGACTCCGAGCACGACGTCATCCGGGAGGTGGCCGACTCGGAGGGTGTGCGGGTGGCGGTCTCGACCCACGTCACCGACGGCGGGGCGGGGGCTCGGGCGCTCGCCGAGGCCGTGGTCGAGGCCTGCGGGGACGAACACGCCTTCCGCCACACCTACGAGCTCGACGCCACCCTGCGCGAGAAGATCGAGGCCGTCGCGACCGGGGTCTACGGCGCCGACGGCGTGGACTTCGCCCCGGCGGCAGCGCGCGACCTCGACCGGTTCGAGCTGCTCGGCTACGGCGAGTTCCCGGTCGTCATCGCCAAGACCCACCTGTCCATCTCGAGCGACCCGACGCTGCGTGGCGCCCCGCGGGGGTGGCGGCTCCCGGTCCGGGAGGTCAGGGCGGCGGTGGGGGCCGGCTACGTCTACGCGATCAGCGGCGACATGCGCACCATGCCCGGGCTGCCCAGCCACCCGGCTGCCGTCGACATCGACATCGACGAGGACGGCCAGGTCGTCGGACTGTTCTGAGGCGGGCGGGCACCCGAGCCGGCCACCGGGCATACTCCCGTGGTGTGAGTGAGCACCTGCTGGTCTTCCCCGACCGCGAGACCGCCGACGAGGTCGCGCAGTCGCTCGCCGACGAGGGGTTCTCGGAGGTGCGCGTCGTGCGCGACGCCCTGGCGGGAGAGGACGACTCGCTCGACCACGACTGGGCGGTCTACGTCCGCGAGGACATGGTCGAGGACGAGACGGGTCCCGTCGAGGGCGGGCTGCGCGAGCGGTTCGCCGACCTCGCCGAGACCCATGGCGGCTGGTACGACCCCGACCCCACCCGCCCCGCCTGACCCCTGCACCCCCTCCCTTCCGCCGAGATGGATGCTCGTCACACGTTTCGTCGGCGTGTCGTGTGACGAGCATCCATCTCGGCGGCGACGGCTGCCACTGGCCAGGGGTGCTCCCTTGTCGGCTCGGTGCCAGCACAATCTTGAGTGAGGTAGACTCAACTTTGACATCGACGTACCGATGGCGCCCCGTGAGCACAGGAGACTCGTATGGAACTCAAGCCGACCGCCCGCGTGGGGGAGGCCCTCGCCGTCGCCCAGCGCGAGGCGCAGGGCAGCGGCCACCCCGAGATCACCCCCGCCCACCTGGCCCTGGCCCTCGCCGAGCAGGCCGACAGCACGACCCCGGCCCTGCTGGTTGCCGGCGGCACCAGCGCCGAGGCGGTCGCCGCTGCGGCGCGATCGACGCTGTCCACCCTGCCGCGCACCTCGGGCAGCACGGTCCCCACTCCAGGCCTGGGCCAGGCGGCGCTGGCGGTGCTCCAGCACGCGACCACGCTCATGCAGGCCATGGGTGACACGTTCCTGTCGACCGACGTGCTCCTGCTGGCCCTCGTCGAGAAGGGCGTGGTCAAGGCCGACGGCCCGGCCGTCGAGGCCCACATCCCCGTCCTGCGGGGAGGCCACGCGGTGACCAGTGAGAACCCGGAGGCCACCTCCGAGGCACTGGCGAAGTACGGCAGCGACCTGACCCAGGCCGCCCGCGACGGCAAGCTCGACCCGGTGATCGGCCGCGACGCCGAGATCCGACGGGTCGTGCAGGTGCTGTCGCGCCGCACCAAGAACAACCCGGTGCTCATCGGTGAGCCCGGTGTCGGCAAGACCGCTGTCGTCGAGGGCCTCGCCCAACGCATCGTCGACGGCGACGTCCCGGAGTCCCTGCGGGACAAGCGCCTCATCAGCCTCGACCTCGCTGCCATGGTGGCCGGCGCCAAGTACCGCGGCGAGTTCGAGGAGCGGCTCAAGGCCGTGCTCGAGGAGATCCGTGAGAGCAACGGACAGGTCGTCACGTTCATCGACGAGCTGCACACCGTCGTCGGTGCCGGGGCGTCCGGCGAGGGCGCGATGGACGCCGGCAACATGCTCAAGCCGCTCCTGGCCCGGGGTGAGCTGCGCCTGGTCGGCGCCACCACCCTCGATGAGTACCGCAAGCACATCGAGAAGGACCCGGCCCTCGAGCGCCGCTTCCAGCAGGTCTTCGTCGGCGAGCCGTCGGTGGAGGACACCATCGCGATCCTGCGCGGGCTCAAGGAGCGCTACGAGGCGCACCACAAGGTCGAGATCGAGGATGCCGCGCTCGTCGCCGCCGCCTCCCTGTCCGACCGCTACATCAGCGGGCGCCAGCTGCCCGACAAGGCGATCGACCTCGTCGACGAGGCCGCGTCCCGGCTGCGCATGGAGATCGACTCCTCGCCCGTCGAGATCGACCAGCTGCGCCGCGCGGTCGACCGGCTGCGGATGGAGGAGCTGCACCTCGAGCGCGAGACCGACGAGGCCTCGGTCGAGCGGCTCGCCCGGCTGCGCCAGGACCTCGCCGACCGGTCCGAGGAGCTGGCGGTCCTCAACGCCCGCTGGGAGTCCGAGAAGTCGGGCCTCAACCGGGTCGGCGACCTCAAGTCGCAGATCGACGAGGCCCGCACCCGCCTCGAGAAGGCGCGCCGCGAGTACGACTTCGAGACCGCCAGCCGCATCGAGTTCGGTGAGATCCCCGAGCTGGACAAGCAGCTCGCCGCCGCCAACGAGGCGGAGGTGGCCCAGAGCGGGGCCGACCTGATGGTCAAGGAACGGGTCGGTGCCGACGACATCGCCGAGGTCATCTCGGCGTGGACCGGCATCCCTGCGGGGCGCTTGCTCCAGGGCGAGACGGCCAAGCTGCTCTCGATGGAGTCCATCATCGGCTCGCGGCTCATCGGCCAGGCTGCCGCGGTCCAGGCCGTGAGCGACGCCGTCCGCAGGTCGCGGGCCGGGCTCGCCGACCCCGACCGCCCGACCGGATCCTTCCTCTTCCTCGGGCCGACCGGTGTCGGCAAGACCGAGCTCGCCAAGAGCCTGGCCGACTTCCTCTTCGACGACGAGCGCGCGATGGTGCGCATCGACATGAGCGAGTACGCCGAGCGGCACGCCGTGGCCCGCCTCATCGGCGCTCCTCCCGGCTACGTCGGCTACGAGGAGGGCGGTCAGCTCACCGAGGCGGTGCGCCGGCGCCCCTACTCCGTGGTGCTGCTCGACGAGGTGGAGAAGGCGCACCCGGAGACCTTCGACATCCTGCTCCAGGTGCTCGACGACGGTCGGCTCACCGACGGCCAGGGCCGCACGGTCGACTTCCGCAACGTCATCCTGGTGATGACGAGCAACCTCGGCAGCCAGTACCTCATCGACCCGCTGATGGACGACCAGGCCAAGCGCGAGGCGGTCATGGGCGTGGTCCGGGCGAGCTTCAAGCCCGAGTTCCTCAACCGGCTCGACGAGGTCGTCATCTTCGATGCCCTGACCTCCGAGGAGCTCAGCCACATCGTGGAGCTCCAGGTCCGCGAGCTGGCCACCAGGCTGGCCGACCGCAGGATCACCCTCGAGGTGACTGCTGCGGCCCGTGACTGGCTGGCCATCACCGGCTTCGACCCGGCCTACGGGGCTCGCCCCCTGCGCCGCCTGGTGCAGAAGGAGATCGGCGACCGGCTGGCCCGCTCGGTGCTCTCCGGAGAGGTCCGCGACGGCCAGGGCGTGGTCGTCGACCGCGACGCCGCCGACGACCACCTCGTGGTGCGGACCGCCGACTGACGACCCAGACTGGATCGCATGCACGAGGGAGAAGAAGGACTGGACCGTCGCCCTGACGGCGTCAGCGACGCCACGGTCGAGGCCGTCGGCAAGCTGAGCGAGGCGTTCGAGACCATCGAGGAGATGCGAGGTCGCCTCTACGGCCTGCACCGGCTGACCGGCTCGGCCGACCTGGCCCTGGGCGAGGCGTGTGACCTGCTGCGCAAGGCGGGCCACGACGCCCTCGCCGACCGGCTCGAGTCCGAGCTGGTGGGGCGCAACGTGGTCAACGGCCGGTGGACCTTCCAGCTCGTCGAGGAGTTCGACGACGGCTACTACGCCGACTTCCAGCGCCTCGAGCGTGTCGTGCGTGGTGAGCTCATGGACGGGCGCCGGCACGTCTTCGAGGCGGAGATGAAGGCTGACCGGCGCACTCCCGGACGGCCCGGACACGAGGCGACACCGGACGGCTGAGCCCCCGCCACCGACGCGCTCCCTGGTATGCCGGCGAGCGCCGGATCGTTGCGGACGCCAGGGGTGCGGGGGTGTGGCGACCATGGGGAGCAGTCCCCTCCGGCTACGCTCGGCCCATGCGTGTCACAGGGATCGCCGTCACGGGCCTGGCCGTGCTCGCCATGGTCGGCTGCTCCGGAGGGTCGAGCTCTGGCACCAAGACCGTGACCGTGTCCCCGGGGGAGCAGCTCGCCACGGCCCGCGCCAACCTCGAGAAGAGCGCGGCGGTGACCTTCACCCTCGAGTCGACCGGGCTGCCGGGCAAGGCCGTCGGGGTGTCCGGGGCCAAGGGCACCGGTGTCTTCGACCCGCCCTCCTTCAAGGGCACGCTCAACGCCACCATCAGCGGTGTGACCGGCACGGTCGAGGTGATCGCGGTGGAGCAGGACGTCTACATGAAGTTCTTCACCCCCGGGTACAACAAGATCGACCCGGCGACGTACGGCGCGCCCAACCCCGCGCAGCTGTTCAACACCCAGACAGGGGTCACGAGCCTCATCCCCAGGACGACCAACCCCGTGCAGGCCGCCAAGCAGCGCGACGGCTCCGACGTCCTGCAGACCTTCACGGGCACGGTGCCCGGTGACGCCGTCGCCGACCTGTTCGTGATCGGCGACCGCAGCGGCACGTTCGACGTGACCTACGGCGTCACCGAGGGCACCAAGGAGCTGCGCACCGTGGTCCTCAAGGGCCCCTTCTACGCCGGCTCGACCGCGACCTACACCGTGCACCTCACCGGCCTGGCCAGCCCCGTTGCGATCACCCGCCCCTAGGGCGCTGCTGGCCACCGCCTCGGTCGCGGTCGCGCTGGCTGCTGCCGACACCTACGTCGTGGTGCTGGCGCTCACCGACATGATGACCGGAGTGGGTCTGGGCATCGACGCGCTGCAGAAGGCCACGCCGATCATCTCGGGGTTCCTGCTCGGCTACGTCGCCGTCCTGCCCCTCATCGGTCGGCTTGCGGATCTCGTTGCCCGACAACGGATCCTGCTCGGCTGTCTGATGATCTTCGTGCTGGGTTCGGCGATCACGGCACTCGCGGTCGAGCTGCCGGTCCTCGTCACGGGTCGGGTCCTGCAGGGGGTGGGTGGTGGGGGTCTCGTACCCGCGACGCTCGCCATCGTCGCGGGCCTGTGGCCGGCCGACCGACGAGGCACCCCACTCGGCGTGGTGGGCGCCGTCCAGGAGCTCGGCAGCGTGTTGGGCCCGGTGCTGGGTGCGGCCGTGCTGGCCGTCTCCGGGTGGCGCACCATCTTCTGGTTGAACGTCGTCGCGGGCCTGGTGCTGGCCGGCGTCGTGCTCGTGGTCGGGGGTGAGCGGCCGGCCCGTCCGCGCCCCGGGCCGGTGGTGGTGGGTGGGCTCGCGCTCGTCGTCGGCGCACTGGCCCTGGTGGCCCCGGAACGCCTGGCCACCGACATCACCCTCGGCACCCCCTTCGTCCCCTTCGGCGACTCCGCATCCCGCGTCGCGACGCCGATCGGGGTCGCAGCACTCGTCCTCGCAGCCGCCTGGCTGGGGATGGTGGCGCCGCGGTCCTGGACCCTGCTGCGCCGGGCGGACCTGCCCGGCGCCCTCCTGCTGGGCGCGGCGCTCGGCGCCGTGGTCCTCACCTTCGCCGCGAGCAACCCCGAGCGGGAGGTCGTGGGTCCGTGGGGCCTGGCGCTGCTGCCCGTCGCCGCCCTGGCGCTGGGGCTCTACCTGTGGCGACACCGGCGGACGGCCGAGCCGCTCGTGCCCCGAGGGGTGGTCCGCGGTCGGGCCCGCACCGCCCTCGTCGTCAGCCTGTTCGTCGGAGCGGCCCTGGTCTCGGTGGTGGTCGACATCCCGGTGCTGGCGCGACTGGTCCTCACCGACTCCCAGACGGTCGCCGCGTTCGTGCTGGTCCGCTTCCTCGTGGCGGTGCCGGTGGGTGCCCTCGTGGGTGGCTGGTCGCTGCGCCGGCTCGGTGACGGGGTGGTGAGCGGGGTCGGGCTGCTGCTCGCCTCGACGGGGCTGTTCGTCATGAGCGGCTGGGGCGTGGGCGCCCTCGACGGTCCCTGGCCGACGGTGGTGCTCGTCGCGGTCGGTCTGGGGATCGGGCTGGCCCTCGCCCCGGTCAACAACGCCGCCCTCGCCGGCTCACCGGCGCACGCGCACGGGGTCGCCTCTGCCCTCGTGGTGGTGGCGCGGATGATCGGCATGGTGGTGGGGCTCGCGCTGCTCACCGCGATCGGCCTGCACCGTTACTACGACACGGTGGCCGGCCTCCCGGACCAGACCGACGCCACGGCCCTGGTCGCTGCCGGGCTCGTCCAGGTGCAGACCGTCTTCACCGGCGCCGCGGTGGCCGCCCTGCTCGGGGCGGTGGCGTCAGCCGGCCTCGGCCTGCGCCGCGTCCAGCACTGAGTCGAAGGCCGCCACGACCTCGTCGGTCGCCTCGTAGCCCAGCATGTGCCCACGGCCCGGCAGCAGCCGCAGGTCGGCATGGGGTGCCAGCTCGGCCAGCCGGCGCGAGTGCCGCACGGGGGTCAGGTGGTCCTTCTCGCCCGCCAGCACCACCGTGGGGATGCCGTCGAAGTAGCGCAACGCCTCGGCTTCGTCGTGGTCGCCGAGGGCGGTGAAGAACTGGCCCATCGAGGGGAGCGTCGTGGCTGCGACCTGGTCGCGGGTGAGCTTGACGTGGTCGGGATCCGCGTCGTCGCCGAACAGCAGCCTGCGCTGGCCGCCGACGGTGATCACCTTCCCGGCGGGGATGCGTGGCAGCCGGGCGGCGAGTCGCATCACCCCTGCCTGCACCGCCGAGAGACGGTGGCGCAGGTCACCGGAGGACGTGGACACCAGGACGACCCCGCTCACCCGGGCCCGGAAGGCCTCGGGGTGCAGCCCGGCGTAGGCCATCACCGTCATGCCGCCCATCGAGTGGCCGCCGAGGACGAGCGGGCCCTCCGGCGCCACGACGTCGACCACGGCCGCGAGGTCGTCGCCCAGGGCGCGGACGGAGGCGGTGCCCCTCAGTGGACCGGAGCCGCCGTGCCCACGCTGGTCCCAGGTCACCACCCGGAGCCCGCGCTCGACGAGGCGCTCGACGACCGGCTGCCAGGAGGCGTGGGTGAGGGTCCAGCCGTGGGCCAGCACGACGGTGGGGGAGTAGGCCGGCGCAGGTGCCGCGGCGGCATACTCCTGGACGCGCAGCAGGACGCCGTCGGGCGCGGACACGGTGAAGGTGCGGGTGGGCGAGGTCACGTCAGTCCTCGAGCTCGACGACGACGGGGGCGTGGTCGGAGGCGCCCTTGCCCTTGCGCTCCTCGCGGTCGATCGCCGCCCCGATGACGCGGTCGGCGAACGGCTGGGTGCCGAGGATGAAGTCGATCCGCATGCCACGCCGCTTCTGGAAGCTCAGCCGCGTGTAGTCCCAGTAGGTGAACGTGCCCGGGTCCGCGGTGTGCGGTCGCACGACGTCCAGGTACCCCGCGTCGAGGATCGCCTGGAAGGCAGCTCGCTCGGCGGGGGAGACATGGCTCTTGTCGAGGTAGTACTCCATCGACCAGACGTCCTCGTCCTGCGGCGCGATGTTCCAGTCGCCCATGATCGCGGCGGTCTCACCGGCCGCGGCGGACTGTGCGGCCCGCTGGCGCAGCGCTGCGAGCCAGTCGAGCTTGTAGACCATGTGCGGGTCCTCGAGCTGGCGGCCGTTGGGGACGTAGACCGACGTGATGCGGATGCCGCCACACACCGCAGACAGGGCCCTCGCCTCCACGACGGCCGGGTCGCCCCAGGCCGGGGCGTCGGGGAAGGACGGCTCGATGTCGCCCAGGCCGACCCGGGAGACGATGGCCACGCCGTTCCAGTGGTTGAGGCCGTGGTGGGCCACCTCGTAGCCGAGTGCGCGCAGGGTCTCGAAGGGGAACTGGGCGTCGGTCGCCTTGGTCTCCTGGATCGCGAGGACGTCGACGTCGCTGCGCTGCAGCCAGGCCTCGACGCGGTCGATGCGGGATCTGATGGAGTTGACGTTCCAGGTAGCGATACGCACCGGGCCAGCCTAGGACCCGACATAGAGTGGCTGGCATGAGCACCGCCATGGTCACCGGCGCCACCGCCGGCATCGGTCTGTCCTTCGCCCACCAGCTCGCCGAGCGCGGGCACGACGTGGTGCTCGTCGCCCGCGACCGGGTGCGCCTCGAGAACGTCTCCGACGAGCTGCGCGCGAGCTATGGCGTGACGACCGAGATCCTCGTCGCCGACCTGGCCGACCGCGCCGACACCGGCAAGGTCGCCGAGCGCCTCGCAGACCTCGCCCGCCCGGTGGACCTGCTCGTCAACAACGCCGGCTACTCGCTCAAGAAGCGGTTCCTGGACAACGACATCAGCGAGGAGGAAGCGCTGTTCGACGTGCTGTGTCGCGCGGTCCTGGTCCTCTCGCACGCTGCGGCTGGGGCGATGCGCGCCCGTCGACACGGCGCCATCATCAACGTCTCGTCGGTGGCCAGCTTCATCACCTCGGGCACCTACTCGGCCGAGAAGTCCTTCGTCACCGTCTTCACCGAGGGCCTGGCCGGTGAGCTCGCCGGCTCGGGGGTCACGGCCACGGCGCTCTGCCCCGGCTTCACGCACACCGAGTTCCACCAGCGGGCGGGCGTGAACATGTCGAGCATCCCCGAGTTCATGTGGCTCGATGCGCGGCGCCTCGTGCGCGACTGCCTCGACGACGTGGCCAAGGGCAAGGTCCTCTCCGTTCCCGGTCCCCAGTACAAGGCGATCGTCACCGCCCTGCGCCTCGTCCCGCGGGGCCTCGTGCGCTCGCGGGCGCGCTCCGCGCACCGCCCCCGGACCTGAGCGGTATGCCGCGCACCCGGCTGCGCGGCATACCCGGCCCACCCCGTGGGGTGGCCGTCCCTCGGTAGGCTGGCGAACCGTGACCGACACCTCCGCCGCCCGTGCCCGCCTGCTCGAGATCATCAAGGACAAGGCCATCGTCCACGGCCGCGTCACCCTCTCGTCCGGGAAGGAGGCGGACTACTACGTCGACCTGCGCCGGATCACTCTCGACGGGGAGGCCGCCCCACTCGTCGGGGTGGTCATGCGTGACCTGGTCGCAGACCTCGACTTCGATGCCGTCGGGGGTTTGACGCTCGGGGCCGACCCGGTCGCCACCGCGATCCTGCACGCCAGCGCGGCCGCCGGCGACCGCAAGGACGCCTTCGTGGTCCGCAAGGCGGGCAAGGCGCACGGGCTGCAGCAGCGCATCGAGGGACCGTCGATCTCGGGCCGCCGCGTGGTCGTGGTCGAGGACACCTCGACGACCGGCTCCTCCCCGCTCGAGGCGGCCACCGCCGCCCGCGAGGCCGGCGCCGAGGTGGTCGCCGTGGCCACCATCGCCGACCGCGCCACCGGTGCTGCCGAGAAGTTCGCCGAGGCGGGGTTGGAGTACCGCCACGTCTACGGGCTGGCCGAGCTCGGCCTGGCCTGAGCGGCACGCCGCCGGCCAGCGAGTGGTCCCCGCCGATTCGGCGGAGGGAGGGTTGACAGAGATCGAAATGATAGTCACTATCTTTTCATAGCGACTATCAAAGGATGACTGTCATGTTCGACCTCGAAGCGCGCACTCAGGCTTCCGATCCGATCGCCCGTGGGGGCGCAGGAGCTGACGCGCACCCCGAGCCGACCGGGCGAGGCTCGGTGTCGCGCACCGCCCCGTTGGTGTGGATGGCGTTCACGGCCCTCGCCCTCGGCCAGCTGCTCGTCGACATCGACGACGTGGTCGTCAACATCGCCCTGCCCAGCATCGCGGGCGATGTGGGGCTGACCCCGGCCCAGCTGCCGTGGGCCGTCAACGCCTACGTGCTCTGCTTCGGCGGTTTGCTCCTGCTGGGTGGACGGCTCGCCGACCGTTACGGCCACCGAGCGGTCCTGTTGAGCGGGATCGGCGTCTTCGTCCTGGCGTCGGTCGGCGGGGCGCTCGCCGGGACGCCGGGTCTGCTCATGGCCGCACGCGCAGGCCAGGGGATGGCGGCAGCCCTGCTCGCCCCTGCCGCCATGAGCCTGCTGGTGCACACGTTCTCCGAGCCCTCGGAACGCAGTCGCGCGCTCGGGCTGTGGGGGGCGGTGACCGGTGTCGGGACCGTCCTCGGGCTCGTCATCGGTGGGGTTGTCACCGAGCACCTCGGCTGGCGCTGGATCTTCACCGGCAACGCGGTGGTCGCCGTGCTGATCGGGCTGTCGGTCCGGTCGCTCCTGCCCGGGGGGACCGGCAGCCGGACGGTGCGCATCGAGCCTCTCGGTGCCCTCCTCGCGACCCTGGCGCTCGTCGGAGGCGTCCTTGCGCTGAACGGCACGCTTGACCACGGCTGGTGGAGCACGCGGACCCTGGGGGTCGGCGGCGCGGCGCTGCTCGCGCTCCTGCTCGCCGTCCGGGCGTGGCGGGTCGGCAGCGCGCCGTTGGTGCCGGCCGAGCTGCTGCACGACCGGGCAGTCCTGGTGTCGGACGGCTGCGCGATGCTCACGGGCGCCAGCCTGCTGGGCACCTTCTACTTCGTCTCGCTGCACCTGCAGGAAGTGCTGGGCTACACCCCGCTCCAGGCGGCCTGGGCGTACCTCCCGCTGGTGGGCGGCCTGATCCTCGCCGCCGGGGCGGCATCGCCGCTCGTCCCGCGGGTGGGGGTGCGCCCGGTCCTCGTCGCGGGCATGGCGACCTGCGGGGGCGGGCTGGCGCTGCTGGCCGCGTTGGGGCTGTCCGCGAGCCGGCAACCCTTCTGGACCAGCCTGTTCCCTGGCCTGTTCGTCACCGGGCTGGGCCTCGGGCTGGCCTTCGTCTCCCTCACGGTGACCGCCATCCCCGGCGGCGAGCAGTCCGCTGACGGCGGCATCGCCAGCGGTCTCTACAACACCGCCCTGCAGGTCGGCGGCGCCCTGGGGATCGCGGTGCTGGCCACGGTCGCCACCGCTCGGACCCGCGCGCTCGTCGCGGCCGGTCAGGCCGCCGTGGAGGCCCTGGTCGCCGGGCGGACGCTGGCGTTGTATGCCGGTGCCGGCCTACTGCTCGCAGGAGCGGCCCTGGCGCTGCTCCTGCCGCGGCGGTCGGGGATGGCACGCGATACTGGGGCCCATGTCGACCGGCCTGCGTGAGCTGAAGAAGCGGCGGACCAGGGCAGCCATCCAGGAGGCTGCCCTGGTCCTGATCGAGCGCCAGGGCTACGAGCGCACCACCTGCGAGCAGATCGCCGCCGCCGCCGAGGTCTCACCCGCGACGTTCTTCCGGTACTTCCCGACCAAGGAGGACGTCGTCCTCACCGACGACTACGACCCGGCCATCGAGGCGGCGATCCGGGCCCGTCCGTTGCGCGAGGGCCCCCTGCTGGCCGCCCGGCGGGGAATCGGCGCGGTGTTCGGCCAGATCGGCGAGGACGAGATGGCGGTGGTCCGCACCCGGACCCGGCTGCTGCTCTCCGTCCCCGCCCTGCGGGCCAGGGTCCGCGAGCAGCTGGACGGCGCCCGGGGAGCGCTGGCCTCGGCCGTGGCCCCGCGGCTGTCCCAGGACGCCGACAGCCTGGTGGTGCAGGCGCTCGCCGCGGCGATGGCCGCAGCCCTCGGGGTGGCGGTGGAGCACTGGGCGGCGCACGGCGGCGATCTGGCCGAGCACGTCGACCAGGCGTTCCGCGCCCTCGAAGATCGCTAGGATCGTCGCCACTGACCCAAGGGGAATCTCATGATCTGGTTGATCGTCATCATCGTGCTCGTCGTCCTGCTCGTGCTCTGGGCGGTCGGCGTCTACAACGGGCTGATCAAGCTGCGCAACCTGGTGCAGGAGGCCTGGCGGCAGATCGACGTCGAGCTCAAGCGCCGGCACGACCTCATCGGCAACCTCGTCGAGACGGTCAAGGGCTACGCCGCCCATGAGCGGGGCACCCTCGAGGACGTCATGAAGGCGCGGGCCTCGGCGATGGCCGGCGGGCAGTCCCCGGCCCAACAGGCCCAGAGCGAGGGCATGCTCAGCCAGGCGCTCGGGCGGCTCATCGCGGTCGCCGAGGCCTACCCCGACCTCAAGGCCAACCAGAACTTCCTGGCCCTGCAGCAGGAGCTCACCTCCACCGAGGACCGGATCGCCTCCGCCCGGCGCTACTACAACGCCAACGTGCGCGAGCTCAACACCCGCGTCGAGACGGTGCCGTCCAACATCGTGGCCGGGATGTTCAACATCCACCGCGAGGAGTACTTCGAGGTGCAGGGCGAGGAGCGCGACCCGGTGAAGGTCGACTTCGGCCAGCGGGACGCGACGATCCCCCCGCCGAGCGGGTATGCCGCCGGCACCGAGGCGGGGCTCCCCGCCGCACCGCCGCCGGTCGCCCCCGAACCTGCGCCCAGTCCCACCGAGACGCCCGCACCTGGCGCGCCGCCCGCCCAGCCGTAGCACCCGGCATACCGCCGACCGCCTGCCTCGCTCGAGAAGGTTGACCTTCGCACGGGAACGGTTCTCGTGCGAAGGTCAACGTTGTTGCCAGACCCGATGAAGCTGGGGCGAGGGGTCCACCGGTCGGTGGACGCCGAATCCACCGGGCAGTGCTGACGCGCCGACGCCGGTTCAGGCCATGCTGGAGCCATGGACGCACCCATCCGCGTGAGCGGCTTGCGCAAGACCTACGGAACCCGCAACGCGGTCGACGGCCTCGACCTGACGATCGAGCACGGCGAGGTGTTCTCCCTGCTCGGGCCCAACGGTGCCGGCAAGACGACGGCCGTGGAGATCCTCGAGGGGTTCCGGCAGAGGGACGCCGGCGAGGTCAGCGTGCTCGGCGAGGACCCCGGGACGGCAGGGCTCGGCTGGCGCAACCGGCTCGGCATCGTGCTGCAGACCTCGACGGGCCTGGACCTGATCACCCCGCGGGAGGCGATCCGCAGCACGGCCAAGGTCTACCGCAACCCGCGGGACGTCGACGAGGTGATCGCCGCGGTGGGGCTGGCCGACAAGGCGGACGACCGGGTCGGCAAGCTCAGCGGCGGCCAGCGCCGCCGGCTCGACGTCGGCCTGGGCATCGTCGGCTCGCCGGAGCTGTTGTTCCTCGACGAGCCGACGACCGGGTTCGACCCGCAGGCCCGGCGTGACTTCTGGGAGCTGATCCGCTCCCTCGCCGACGGCGGCACGACGATCCTGCTCACCACCCACTACCTCGACGAGGCCGAGCACCTGGCCGACCGGGTGGGCGTCATCGCCGCCGGCCGGATGCTCGCGCTCGACACCCCGGCCAACCTGGGGGGACGGGCGTCCTCCCAGGCCACGGTGACGTGGGAGGAGGACGGTCGCCGGCATACCGAGCGGACCGCCACGCCCACGCAGCTCGTCGCAAGCCTGGGGGCGCGACTGGGTGAGGTCCCCAAGCTCACGGTGACCCGCCCCTCGCTCGAGGACACCTACCTGAGCCTCATCTCCCCCCATCTCGACGCCAGCGACGAACCCCTCGTGGAGGTCAGCGCATGAACGCCACCGCCATCGGCTGGGACCGCACGGTCCTCGAGCTGAAGATGTACTTCCGCGAGAAGGAGGCGGTCTTCTTCTCCTTCGCCTTCCCGATCCTCATGCTCTCGATGTTCGCGGTGATCTTCGGTCCGCAGTTCGGCGAGGGCGACACCGCCGACGTCAACGCAGCCCGGTTCTTCCTCCCGGGCATGGTGGCTGCCGGCGTCATGCTGACGAGCTTCCAGTCGATGGCGCTGTCGGTCGCGGCCGAGCGCGACGACGGCACCCTCAAGCGGTTGCGCGCCACCCCCATGCCGCCGGTGTCCTACTTCCTGGGCAAGGTCGGGCTGGTCGCCTCGACCTCGTTGGCGCAGTTCGCGCTGCTGATCCTCATCGCCCGACTCGGGTTCGGGGTGCAGCTGCCCACGGATGCCGGCCGCTGGCTGGTCTTCCTCTGGGTCTTCGCGCTCGGGGTGGCCTGCGGCACGGTGCTGGGGATCGCCTACTCGTCGATGGCCAACTCGGCGCGCTCGGTCGGCGCCATCGTCATCGCGCCGACGCTGATCCTGCAGTTCATCTCCGGCGTCTACTTCGCCTTCACGGACCTGCCGGAGTGGCTCAAGCAGGTGGCCTCCATCTTCCCGCTCAAGTGGATCGCCCAGGGCATGCGTTCGGTCTTCTTCCCCGACGCGTGGCAGAGCCAGGAGATGGCCGGCACGTGGGAGCCGGGGCGCACTGCCCTGGTGCTCGGTCTGTGGCTCGTGATCGGACTCGTGCTGTGTGCGCGGACGTTCCGCTGGACCAAGCGCGGCACGACATGATGGACCGATGAGCGCCGACCAGGACCTGGGGTGGTCGTGCTCGCCCGAGGGAAGCTCCGCGCGCGAGCTGGACCAGATGTGGCGTCGCCAGCTGGTGTGGTGGCACGTCTTCTTCGCGGTCCTGGCTGTCACCACCGTCGTGGTGCTGGTCGCCGAGCACCGCGACCAGCTGGTCTGGCAGGTCGCCTGCGTGGTCGGCGTGGCGCTGGCCTACGTGGTGTGGGGACGTCGGGGCATGGGGGAGCGCGACCCGCGCGCCGGTGCGACCTACGTGGCGGTGGCCTGGACGCTCATGGTGGTGCTGCTGGCGCTCGACGGCACCGGCACCGCGTGGATCCTCACCTTCGGCCTCTTCCCCCAGACCTGGGCGATCCTGCCGCGCAACCGGGCGGCGGGCGCCGTCGTCACCGCGATCCTGCTCATCGCCGCCGTCCGGTGGTGGCAGGCGCCCCGCACGGGCGACGGTGCGGTGGGCATCGCGATCAGCACGGCCATCATGCTGGCGCTCTCGCTGACCCTCGGCCTGTTCATCGACCGGATCATCTCCGAGGCCGACACCAGGGCTCGCACCATCGACGAGCTGCACCGCACCCAGGCCGAGCTCGCCGCCGCGGAGCGGGCCCAGGGCGTGGCCGGCGAGCGAGAGCGCATCTCCCGCGAGATCCACGACACCCTGGCCCAGGGGTTCACGTCCGTGCTCACCCTCGCCCGTGCGACCGAGGCGGCCCTCGAGCGGGGCGACCTGGAGACCGTGCGCGAGCGGGTGCGGCTCATCGAGGCGACCGCCGCCGACAACCTGTCGGAGGCGCGCCTCATCGTCGCCGAGATGACGCCGGGACACCTGCAGTCCCGCACCCTGCCGGAGGCCCTGGGGCGCCTGGTCGACACCGTCGCCACGGAGTCCGGCATGGTCGGCCGGCTCGTGGTCGACGGTGAGCCGCTCGTGCTGTCGGCCAACTCCGAGGTGGTGCTGCTGCGCACCGCACAGGAGGGGCTGGCCAACGTCCGCCGTCACTCCGGTGCATCCTCCTTCGAGGTGCTCCTCACGTATGCGGCGGACGCACCGGTGAGCCTCGAGGTCACCGACGACGGCGTCGGCTTCGAGCCCGACGACCCGGCGCGCGGGTTCGGGCTCGACGGTGCAACGGCCCGGGCCGCCGACGTCGGTGGTCGTTTCGAGGTCCACAGCTCCAGCGGGAACGGGACCCGGTTGCGGATGGAGGTGCCGCGGTGACGCTGCGGCTGCTGGTCGTCGACGACCATCCGGTGGTCCGGATGGGTCTGGTCGCGATGCTCTCCGAGCACGAGGACTTCGAGGTCGTCGCGGAAGCGGCCGACGGTGCCGAGGCCGTCGTGCTCGCGTCCTCCCTCCGCCCGGATGTCGTCCTCATGGACCTGCGGATGCCCGGTGTCGACGGAGCCGAGGCCACCGCGCAGCTGCGCGCGAGCCAGTGCCCGCCGGCCGTGCTCGTCCTGACCACCTACGACACCGACGCCGACATCGTGCGGGCCGTCGAGGCGGGGGCGACGGGCTACCTCCTCAAGGACTCACCCCGCGAGGTGCTGGCCGACGCCATCCGGAGGGCGTCCCGCGGCGAGACGGTGCTGGCACCGCCCGTGGTGGCCCGCCTCGCCAGCCGGATGCGCGCCCGGGCCGCACCCGTGCTCACCGACCGCGAGACCGAGGTGCTGCGCTGCGTGGCCCGCGGGCTGTCCAACCCCCAGGTCGGGCGCGAGCTGCACATCGGCGAGGCCACCGTGAAGACCCACCTGCTCAGGGCATTCGAGAAGCTCGGCGTCGACGACCGCACCGCTGCCGTCACGGCGGCCCTGAGGGCCGGGATCATCGACCTCTGAGACCGGTCGCCCCACCGAGTTTCTGCCCCACCCCGCGAGTTTGAAGGCTGGTGGAGGTCAGGACCTCCACCAGCCTTCAAACTCGCGAGGCGGGGGCGCTCAGACCCGGTCGTCGCGCAGGTCCGCGGCAGCCTCTTCGGTCTCCTCGACGATGGTCTCGGTGGCGGTCGTCCCGCGGCGGGCGCGGATGATCTCGATGCCCATGGGGATGACGGAGATGGCGACGACGGCGAGGATGGCGAGCTCGAGGTGGTCCTTGAGGGCGGGGAAGGCGTTGCCCAGGAAGTACCCGAGCAGGGTGACGACCCAGACCCACAGGACGGCGCCGACACCGCTCCAGACGAAGAAGTGGCGTCGGTCCATGCGGCTGACGCCGGCGACGACGGTGATGAAGGTGCGCACGATGGGCACGAACCGGCCGATGACCAGGGCCTTGGCGCCGTGCTTCTCGAAGAACGCGTGGCTGTCGTCGAAGTACTTCTTCTTGAGGAAGCGGCCCTCGCGTTGGTAGAGGGGGGTGCCGATGGCGCGGCCGATCTCGTAGCCGACGACGTTGCCGGCGAAGGCGGCGATGCTGAGCAGGACCATGGCCACGACGAGGTTCATGCTGAAGTCGCCGGTGCTGATGAACAGGCCGATCGCGAAGAGCAGCGAGTCACCGGGCAGGATCGGGAAGAACAGTCCGCACTCGACGAAGACGATGGCCATGCTGACCCAGAAGAAGGCGGAGCCGAAGTGGGTCAGGAGCCACTGGGGGTCCATCCAGTTGGTGCTCAGGGAGTGCATCACGCGTCAAGGGTATGCCGTGGAGTCGCGCCAGCCCGCATCAGCGAGCCTGTGCTCCTCCTGTGAGTCTGCCCCGGCGAGGGGGCCGGATGCCGAGCCCGACCACTCCGGCGACGGGGAGCAGCGGCCAGAGCCAGTGCACCCCGGACTCGGACACCAGACCGGCGGCCGCCATCACGCCCAGGCCACCGCACAGCGCGACGGTCGCCACGGCGGGTCGCCACAGGGCCGGAGGCGGTCGGTCGTCGGGCGCGGGACGCTCGAACCTCCCGACCAGCAGGACCAGCCCGGCGGTCACCGCCCCCAGCACCAGGAACCACACCGGGCGGGTGGCCCACCAGCTGCTGCTCAGTGGCGCCGGCCGCAGCCCGAAACCGCCCAGCAGCAGGGAGGCGCCGATGGCGAGCACCATCGCGGTGAGGTGCCAGAGGTAGAGGGACATGATGCGCAGGTTGACCGCCACCGTCGCCGCCCAGACCCTCGGGCGCTGGAGCAGGCTGGTCAGCGGTCGCTCGAGGAGCAGGACCACTCCGGCCTGGAGGAGCCCGAGGAAGCCGAGGGTGACCCGCGTCGGGTAGGAGTTGTTGAGGACCGCGCCGTCGACCCCGATCATCGACACGGGGTAGGGCCCGAGCCACACCAGGGCAGCCAGCCCACCCACGCCGATGACGGCCAGCCCCACCCGCCGCCGCCGACCGGCGAGCGACCCGTCGAGCCAGGCGTAGCCCAGCTGGTGCACCGTCGCCCAGACGACCAGGTAGTTGGCGAACCCCACCCAGCGGTTGCCCCCGCCGATGCTCCACCAGTCCACCAGCCCTCCGAGAGCGAGTCCCGCAGCGACGCTCCACCACCCCCACCGTTCCCACAGCCGCAGCGTGAGTGGGGCGACCGCGACCACCACGACGTACGCCGCCAGGAACCACGTCGGCACGAGGGCCACCTGGGAGGCGGTGCGAGCCGTGGCGGTCGGCAGTCCGGCGGCGGTGGCGACCGCCACGATGCCGAGCCACACGAGGAGCAGCGGGAGGACGGGCGCGGACAGCCGCTGGAGCCGGGACCGCAACCAGCCGGCATACGTGCTGTCGCGATGGGCGGATGAGCGCCAGGAGAGGGCGTTGGCGTAGCCGCCGACGAGGAAGAAGACCGGCATCACCTGGAAGACCCAGGTCAGCGGGTGGCTCCACGGGGCGATGTTGAGCACGGCGTTCGGCACGAGGTCCCCATCACGCACCGTGACCGCGGCCATCAGCCAGTGGCCGAGCACGACGGTCAGGATGGCGACCGCACGCAGGAGGTCGACGACCCGGTTGCGGCTGGTGGGGGTGGCGGCGGCGAGGGCACGAGGGTCCATGACCCGAGCGTGGCGGTCCGGGCCCGGGCCCCGCCTGAGCACGGCTACTCAGGAGGGCTGGCCCGGAAGAGCCATGCCACCGGTGGCGTTGACCGGTCATGAGCTCCGACGCCCCCCGCCCTGTCCGCCAGCTGCGCCTGGTCGTCCACGCCGAGGACTACGAGGAGGCGCTGCGCTTCTACCGCGACGTCCTGGGCATGCCCGAGCAGGAGGCGTATGCCGGGGACGGCGGCGCGCACGTGACGATCCTCGACGCGGGGCGGGCCACCCTGGAGCTGGCGAACACCGCGCAGGTCGAGATGATCGACGCGGTGGAGGTCGGCCGCCGGGTGGCGCCGCACCTCCGGGTGGCCCTGGAGGTGCCAGACACCGAGGCCGCGACGCAGGCGGCGGTGGCGGCGGGAGCCGAGCTGGTGGCGCCACCGACGCAGACGCCCTGGCGGTCCCTGAATGCGCGTCTCGACGCACCCGCCGGAGTGCAGCTGACCCTCTTCCAGGAGCTCGACGGCGCAGCGGACGCCTAGGGTGTCGTCCGTGGACGAGGAGATCGGGGTCGGCCCGTGGTCGGGCGCCTGGCCCGAGGGGGACCACTGGGACCCCGACCTCCTGCGCGACGGCGACCGCCGCAACGTCCTCGACGGCTACCGGTACTGGCGCCTGGACGCGATCGTCGCCGACCTCGACACCCGCCGCCACGACTTCCACGTGGCCGTCGAGAACTGGGGCCACGACTTCAACATCGGCTCGGTCATCAGGACCGCGAACGCCTTCAACGCCAAGGCATTCCACATCGTCGGCAAGCGGCGCTGGAACCGCCGCGGCGCGATGGTCACGGACCGCTACCAGCACGAGCACCACCACGCCACGGTGTCCGACCTCGTCGCCTGGGCAGCCACGGCCGGGAGCCGGGGGCGGGCACTCCCCCTGATCGGGATCGACAACCTGCCAGGGTCCCTGTCCCTGGAGCAGCACGAGCTGCCGCAGGAGTGCGTGCTCGTCTTCGGGCAGGAGGGGCCCGGGTTGTCCGACGAGATGCGGGCCGCCTGCACGGTGGTGCTGCACATCGAGCAGTTCGGCTCGACCCGGTCGGTCAACGCCGGTGCGGCTGCCGCCATCGCGATGCATGCGTGGGTGCGGCGCCACGTCTTCGGTCAGCCTGTCGATCCGGCGGTGGCTCGCCCGTCATCCTGATGGAGGCGCATCGGGCCCTCCGCGACTGAAAGGACTGCCATGGACACCTACCTGATCCTGATCCCGGGCAACGAGGAGTACTGGGACACCAGCACGGCCGAGGAGCGCCGAGAGATCTACGGCACCCACGAGAAGTTCGCCGCGCTCCTGTCCGAGCGGGGTCACAGCGTCACCGGCGGCGCCGAGCTGCACCACTCGCGGGAGGCCCGGACCCTGCGCAGGGGTGATGGCGGCAGCACGGTCACCGACGGGCCCTATGCGGAGTCCGTCGAGCAGCTGACCGGCTTCTACATGGTCGAGAGCGACGACCTGGACGACCTGCTCGAGGTCTGCAAGACCCTCAACGGGGTGGAGAAGGCCCTGGAGGTCCGCCGCGTCGTGACCTCCTCCGAGCGCGAGGCCATGCTGTGAGGTACTTCGTCACGCTGGCCTACGAGCCCTCCGTGTGGGCGGACGCGAGCCCCGAGGTCCAGCAGAGGTACCACGCCGAGCACCTGGCGTTCCACGAGGCGGTGGGGCAACGGGCGACGCTGGTGGCCGGGGAGGCGCTGGCCGACGCCGACACCGCCACGACCCTGCGCCACGTCGATGGTCGACCGACCCTCACCGAGGGTCCGTTCGCCGAGACGACCGAGGTGGTCGGGGGCTTCTACCTCATCGACGCGGACAACCTCGACGTCATGACCGGCCTGTGCGAGCTGCTCCCGAAGCCCTACTCGGTCGAGATCCGTCCGGTGGTGCAGATCGAGGGCTTCGAGGCCCAGTGACCCGGCCCGAGGTCGAGGCGGTCTTCCGCGACGAGTGGGGACGCCTGCTGGCCCTGCTCGTCGCGCAGTTCCGCCGCCTCGACCTCGCGGAGGACGGGCTGGCCGACGCCTTCGAGGCGGCTGCCCGACACTGGTCGCAGGAGGAGGTGCCGCGCAACCCGGCGGCCTGGCTGCTCACCACGGCGCGCCGGCGGGTGCTCGACCGCCTGCGGGCGGAGGCGGTGGCCGCGCGCAAGGAGCCGCTCCTGGTCGTGGACGCCCAGCTCACCCAGCAGGCGGCCCGGGTGAGGGTCGACCCCGGTGACCTCATCGCCGACGAACGCCTCCGGCTGGTCTTCCTCTGCACCCACCCCTCCCTGGCCCCCGACTCGGCCGCAGCCCTGTCGCTGCGCCTCGTGCTCGGCGTCACGACCGCCGACATCGCGCGGCTCTTCCTCGTGCCGGAGCCGACGATGGCCGCTCGCCTCACCCGGGCCAAGCGCCGGCTGGCCGCCACGGGCGTGCCGTTCGAGTCGCCGGTGGGGGCGGCTCGCGTGGAGCGGCTCCCCACGGTGGCGTCGGTGGCCTACCTCGCGTTCACCGCCGGGTATGCGCCCGGCACCGGCCGTGACGTCACCAGGACCGCCGTGGCCGGGGAGGCGATCCGGCTGACGCGGCTGCTCTGCGAGCTGATGCCGGGCGAGGAGATGCTCACCAGCCTGCTGGCCCTGATGGTCCTGCAGCACTCGCGCCGGGACGCCAGGACGGACGAGGCGGGGCTGCCCGTGCTGCTGCCCGACCAGGACCGGCGGCTGTGGCACCAGGGCGAGATCGCCTCCGCACTGGGACTGGTCGCGCCCCTGGCGACCCGTCGCCTCACCGGGCCCGCGGCCGAGTACCAGCTCCAGGCGCTCATCGCCGCCGAGCACGCCATCGCGGCGACCGCCGCGGACACCCGCTGGGACCGCATCGCCGAGCGCTACGCCGAGCTGGAGGAGCTCACCGGGTCGCCAGTCGTGCGGCTCAACCGGGCCGTGGCCGTCGCCGAGGCACAGGGGCCACGGGAAGGCCTGGAACTGCTCGAGGGACTGGACGACGTGCTCCCGCACAGCCATCGACTGCCGGCGGTCCGGGGCGAGCTGCTGGCGCGGGCGGGCGAGGTCCACGGTGCCGCCGCGGCATACCGGGTCGCGATCGAGCGCTGCGCCAACGACGCCGAGCGGTCGCTGCTCGGGCAACGGCTCGCGGGCCTGCCGCCCTGAGCAGGGACCGGCCTGAGACACGGGTGTCATGCGGCCTGCAGATCGTGCAAGGATCGGGATCGACTCAGGACCCGCTCGAAGGAGAAGCCATGCCCATCGCCACGCCCGAGGTCTATGCCGACATGCTCGACCGCGCGAAGGCAGGCTCCTTCGCGTACCCGGCCATCAACGTCTCGTCCTCGCAGACGCTCAACGCCGCCATCCGCGGCTTCGCCGAGGCGGGCAGCGACGGCATCGTCCAGGTGTCCACCGGTGGTGCCGAGTACCTCTCCGGGCCGACGGTGAAGAACATGGTCACGGGCTCGCTGGCCCTGGCGGCCTACGCCCACGAGGTGGCCAAGAACTACGACGTCAACATCGCCCTGCACACCGACCACTGCCCCAAGGACAAGCTCGACGGCTTCGTCCGCCCGCTGCTCGCCGCGTCGGCGGAGCGCGTCAAGGCCGGTGGCACGCCGTGGTTCCAGTCGCACATGTGGGACGGCTCCGCCGTACCGCTCGACGAGAACCTCGAGATCGCCCGCGACCTCCTGGACGCCTGCAAGGCGGCGAACGTCATCCTCGAGATCGAGGTCGGCGTCGTCGGTGGCGAGGAGGACGGGGTCGCGCACGAGATCAACGACAAGCTCTACTCCACGCCCGAGGACGCCATCGCCACGGCCAAGGCGCTGGGCACCGGTGAGAACGGCTACTTCATGACCGCGCTCACCTTCGGGAACGTCCACGGCGTCTACAAGCCGGGCAACGTCAAGCTGCGTCCCGAGGTGCTCAAGGCAGCCCAGGACGCGGTGCACCGCGAGTTCGGCACGGACGACGCAAAGCCCTTCCACCTGGTCTTCCACGGTGGCTCCGGGTCGACGGCCGAGGAGATCGCCGCCGCGGTCGACTACGGCGTGGTGAAGATGAACATCGACACCGACACCCAGTACGCCTTCACCCGCCCCGTCGCCGGCTACATGCTCACCAACTACGAGGGCGTCTTCAAGATCGACGGCGAGGTCGGCAACAAGAAGCAGTACGACCCCCGCGCCTGGGGCAAGGAGGCCGAGGCCGGCATGGCGGCCCGCATCGTCGAGGCCTGCCAGAACCTGCGCTCGGCTGGGACCCACGCGTGACGGACAACCTCCTCGGCATCCCCGAGACCCGGCTGCCCGTCGACCCCGCTGCTGCGAAGCTCGCCGACGGCGTCGCCGCCGACCAGGTGGCCGCGGCATACCCGACGTCGTCGCTGGCCTGGGCCACGCTGGCCGAGGACGCGCTCGCGGACGGACGCACCGTCGAGGGCTACGCCTACGCCCGCACCGGCTACCACCGTGCGCTGGACTCGCTGCGCAAGAACGGCTGGCGCGGTCAGGGTCCGGTGCCGTGGGAGCACGAGCCGAACCGCGGCTTCCTCCGGGCGCTCGCCGCCCTGGCGAAGGCGGCCGGCGAGATCGGCGAGACCGAGGAGGAGCGGCGCTGCACCGAGTTCCTGCGCGACTCCTCGATCACCGGGGCGCGCGAGCTCGGCCTCTGACCGACCGCTGGAGAGGGGCTCGGCGGTCACTCAGTGGCCGAAGGTCACCTCGCTGACCGCGTCCGGCAGGGCCTGCGCGGCCTTCTGGTTCGCGATCCGGACGGTCATCGTGTACTCGACGCCCTCCCAACGGCAGTAGACCGACCCGGCCGCGCCTTCGCACCCGCTGAAGGTCGGGGTCTTCTTCGCGGTCGAGGCGAAAGCCTGGTCGACCGCGGCAGGAGTGGCGAGCTGGGCAGCCCTGACCCGGTCGCGGTCGACCCACGCCTTGACGAACTCCGCGCCGTAGTCCTGGGCGTTGTCGGGGATCGGGTCGGGGTCGCGGGCGGGCGGCGGCACCGTGAGGGTGGTGTTGGGCTTGCCGGGAGCCGTGATGCTCGGGGACGGCAGGGACGGCAGGGTCGGCTGGTCGGTGGCGCTACCCGTGGTGTCGGCGGTCGAGGTCGCCGTTGTCGACACCGTCCTCCCTGCGCCCTGCGTGGCATCGCCGCAGGCCCCGAGCGCCGCTGACGCGGCGACGGTGACGAACAGCGCAGTGCTCCGGCGTGCAAGGGTCATGCTCAGGCCTCCTGGTCGTGGGCTTCTCTGGCTGTGACGCGACCCGGGCCCGGGAGGTTGCCTGCTCCGGCCGGTCGATCGGGAGCGGCGCAGACAGTGACGCCGGGGGACCAGATCCACTCGGATCCGGTCCCCCGGCATCGCCCCCTGTCGCGGGCCGGAGCCCGCGGGAGCCGACCCTGCGCAGTTCGTCCCCTGCTCAGCGCCGGGGTCGGCGGGACCATTGTGCCCCGAGGGGGCGTCTTTTCGCTGGCACTATGCTGCCATTGGACAGATGATGACCGAGAGTGGGTGAAGGCCCGTGACCAGCGACGATGTCCGTTCGGCCAGCGCAGCTCGCCTGTTCGCCGAGCCGTTGGACCGGCTGCAGGCCATCCTCGAGCGCGGCGAGCAGGACCTGGAGCTGCGTCGCCACGAGCTCACCGAGGTGCGTGTCGCCCTCTCCGAGCTGGTCGCCCGCGCCGGCGCGCAGCGGCACCGGGCCGAGACAGCCGTGGAGCGGCTCTCGGCCGCCCTGGCGCCAGCCCTGCTCCGGCACCTGGTCGAGGCGGCCACCGACGTGGTGCGCAGCTGCGCGGTCAGCCTCGAGGTCGGGCACGGTCTCGATCCCGAGAACGTGCGGCACAACCAGGGCCGCCTCGTCGCCGGCCAGTTCCGCCAGCGGACCATCTACCCGATGTCGGTGATGGAGTCCGCGAACGGCCGGGCCTGGGTGCGGTCGTGGGCCGACGTGGGGGAGGAGCAGCGGCTGAGCATCGTCCCCCCGAGCGACTTCGCGGTCTTCGACGACGTGGCCGTGGTCGCCGTGGCGCGGTGGGCGGACCCCGGCTCCGACTACGTCCTGATCCGTGACCCGATGCTCATCGCGGCGTTCACCGAGCTCTTCGACCGGTCGTTCGCGCGCGCCCTCCCGGTCACCCCGGACGAGGTCACCGACGACGAGCAGCTGCGCCTGGTCCGGTTGCTGGGGCTGGGTCTGAAGGACGAGTCCATCGCCCGCTACCTGGGGTGCAGCCTGCGCACCGTGCGGCGCAGAGTCGCCTCGCTGATGACGACGTACGGCGTCCAGACCCGCTTCCAGCTCGGTGTCGCAGTGGCCCAGCTGGATCTGGCTACCGTCACCGATGGCAAGGACCGATAGCCTTCACCGGTACGGGCCCCGTGCGCCACCGCGCCACGGGCCTGCTGCATGACCGCTGGACGACGTTGGTGATGGGAGAGGTGCGGCTATGCCTGCAATCGTGCTCGTGGGCGCGCAGTGGGGCGACGAGGGCAAGGGCAAGGCCACCGACCTGATGGGCAGCGATGTCGACTTCGTCGTCAAGTTCAACGGTGGCAACAATGCCGGCCACACCATTGTCATCGAGAAGGACGGCAAGCGGGAGAAGTACGCCCTCCACCTGCTCCCGTCCGGCATCCTCACCCCGACCTGCACGCCGGTCATCGGCAACGGCGTCGTCATCGACCTCGCCGTGCTCTTCGAGGAGCTCGACGGCCTCGAGGCCCGCGGGGTGGACACCTCCCGCCTGCTGGTCAGCGCCAGCGCGCACATCATCGCGCCCTACAACCGGGTCATCGACAAGGTCACCGAGCGGTTCCTCGGCTCGCGCAAGATCGGCACGACCGGTCGCGGCATCGGACCGACCTACGCGGACAAGATGTCGCGCAACGGAATCCGGGTGCAGGACCTGTTCGACGAGAAGATCCTGCGCCAGAAGGTCGAGGCGGCCCTGGCCTTCAAGAACCAGATCCTCGCCAAGATCTACAACCGCCGGGCCGTCGAGGTCGACGAGGTGATGGACGAGCTGCTGGGGTACGTCGAGCGCCTGCGCCCGATGGTCGCCGACACCTCGCTGGTGCTCGAGCAGGCCCTCAACGAGGGCAGGACCGTCCTGCTCGAGGCCGGGCAGGCGACCCTGCTCGATGTCGACCACGGGACCTACCCCTTCGTCACCTCCTCGAACGCGACCGCCGGTGGCGCCTGCACCGGGTCCGGGATCCCCCCGACCCGCATCGACCGGGTCATCGCGATCCTCAAGGCCTACTCGACCCGGGTCGGCGAGGGCCCGTTCCCGACCGAGCTGTTCGACGCGAACGGTGAGTTCCTGCGCAAGACCGGTGCGGAGTACGGCACCACCACCGGTCGTCCGCGGCGCTGCGGCTGGGTCGACACGGTCGTCGGGCGCTATGCGACGCGGATCAACGGGGTGACCGACTTCGTCGTCACGAAGCTCGACGTCCTCACCGGGCTCGAGACCATCCCCGTGTGCGTGGCCTACGAGGTCGATGGGGTCAGGCACGACGAGATGCCGGTCAACCAGACCGACTTCCACCACGCGAGACCCGTGTACGAGGACCTGCCGGGCTGGTGGGAGGACATCTCCACCTGCCGCACCTTCGAGGACCTGCCGGCCAACGCCCGGGCCTATGTGCTGCGCCTCGAAGAGCTCATCGGCGCCCGGGTCTCCGCGATCGGCGTCGGCCCCGGCCGCGACGAGATCATCAGCCGCCACTCGCTGCTCGGTGACTGACCCGCTCGCACCGCCACCGCGGCTCGTGCCCGGCGACCCGGTGCGGGTCGGCTTCACCAAGTGGGGCGGTTCGCAGCACTGGACGTCCTCGCCGACCTGGCTCGGGGAGGACGAGTTCGGGTGGTGGCTCGGCGATCCCGCGGGCACCGCGTGGGTGCGCGGGGACGGTCGCACCTTCAGCACCCCGACCCGTGACGTGCTGCTCGTGCCCCGCGGACGTGGTCACACGGTGATGTTCTACGAGCAGCACCCGACGCTGGACTACCGGCTGTATGTCGACATCACCTCGGTGCCGATGTGGACGCCCGACGGCGGCCTGACCGCCCACGACCTCGATCTGGATGTCGTGGAGCACTGGGACGGCCGGGTCGAGGTGCTCGACGAGGACGAGTTCGCCGAGCACCGGGTCCGCTACGGCTACCCGGCAGAGGTCGCCGAACAGGCCCTGGCCGAGTGCGTCAGGGTCGCCGACGAGCTGGCTGCGGGCGCAGCGCACTTCTCCCCGAGGCTGGCGGACGGGTGGCGCGCCCAGTTCATCGACCTGCTCGGGGCATAGCACCCCGAGTGGAAACGCAACGGCCGGCCCCTCCCGAGGAGGGAGCCGGCCGTGGCGAGGTCGGGATCGTCGCGCTCGGCGACCATCCCGTGGCTCAGCCTCGTCGCCGCAGGACCCGCTGCATCCGGACGCCGGCCAGGGCCAGTAGCCCGGCCAGGCCGGCCAGGCCGAGGAGCTGGTACGTGCTACCCACGCTGCCCGCCTCGAGGGGCGGGGCGCTCGAGGCTGCCGGTGCCGCCGCGACAGGCGGTGCCGGCTGGACGATGCCACCGCTTCCACCCTCGGCTGGTTCCGCAACGGGCGTGGCGGCAAGCAGGACGACCGGAGTGTCCGCCGGACCGTCAGCCCGGGTGACTGCCAGGGTGCTGGCAGGCACGCGGGTGCGGGTCCGGGCAGGAGTGTCGACCTTGCCGCCGACCTTGCCACCGGTCGCGACGACCGGTGCGGCCACGGGCACCTGCGCGCACGGTGCACCGGCTGGCACGGCCGCGCTGACGAGTTCGTCCACGGTGCTCGCAGGCGTGCCGGGAGTCAGCAGGGCGCCTCGGCGGCTGACATCGGTGGCGCTCCAGCCGTCGCCCTCCGGCGCCTGACCCGAGACCATCCAGATGGTCTCGGCGTGCGTGACTGCATCGTGGGAGATCTCCTCGCCCGTCAGCGACCAGCCCTCGCCGTCGGGCGACGTGGTCGTGTCGCGGGTCCAGGCGACCTCGGTCGCCACGTGGAGGTCGCGGACCAACCCGGTCGCCTCGTACGGGCTGGCGAGCGGCACATACGAGTCCTGGGTGTGCACCGCGGTCGTGCCGGTGAGCGAGCCCTCGTTGGTGGTGTCGGCCCACGGCCCGGCGGTCGCCGAGGTGGTGCTGCCGAACTCGTCATGGCCCTGCTCGGGCACCTCGGGCACCGCGGCCTGGTCGACGACCTCCCAGGTCTTGCCGGACGTCGACCACCCGTCGCCGTCCGGGGTGGCAGCACCGTCGACGTACGTGAGCTCCACGGTGGAGGGCAGCGTCCGCTTCTTCTTCGTCTGCACCCAGGCGTGGTCCTGGTCCGGCTTGTCCTCGGACCACTGCTTGACCCAGTGCGACTTGGCCTTGGTGCGCACGCGCTCTTCGTAGGCAGGCTGGTCGACCACGGTGGTCGACTCGGACGTGCGCTCCCAGCCGTTTCCGTCGGGGGAGGCGGGGCGGTAGGCCGACTTCTCGACGTGCGAGACCTCGGGCACCTCCGGGCGGGCCTCCTGCGTCACGACGCGGCGGGTCCCACCAGTGGTGGTCCATGCGCCTCCCGGCGCGGTCGGCGCCCACAGGTACTCCGTCGTGTAGGTCGCAGGTACGACGACGGTCTCGAACACGGCGTCGTGGTGGATGGTCTTGTAGGTGGCTGGCACCGTCTCGTCGTAGGCCGCCTTGTCCGTGACGGTCTCGTCATAGGCTCCCTTGACCAGCTGCTGCTCGGTCTTGGTCTTGCCGGTGAGGATCCACCCTTGCGGGTTGGCGCTTGCGGGGTACCACTTGTAGGTCCAGCCGCGACCGTTCCACTTGCCGTACTCCCGCTCGGTCACGACCGTCTTGTACTCGGCGTCGTGGTGCACGACGTGGGTGACTGCGGGGTGGTGCACGGTGTGCGCGGCCTGGTCGAGGACCTGCTCGTCGTAGGCGGCCTTGACGAGGCGCTGTTGGGTGGACTCCGGGGTCGCGACCACTCGCCGCGAGTACTGGGTCTCGTCATGGCCCTGCTCCGGGACGGCCTGCTGGTGAGGCGTGTCGATGACGGTGCGCTGCCACACGAACTCCTCGTGGGACACCGCGTCGTGGTGCACGCTGGTCCAGCCGGCGGGCCGGTCGATGACCCGGTAGCGCCACAGGTGCTGGACGTGCGTGATCTCGCGCATCCACTCGTACCGGGTGTGGGACACCTCGGGCCGGCCGGCCTCGAAGGCCACGTCGACGACGTGGCGCATCCAGGCGTAGTCGCTGTAGCTGTACTCGCTGAGCCGGCGGCTCCAGCCGAAGCCGGTGTAGGCCGCCTGGTCAAGGACCGGGCGGGTCCACTCGACCTCGGTCCGGTACGTCGCGTCGATGGCCGGGATGGTGACGGTCTGGTAGACGGCGGGTCGCGCCGGTGCTCCGCACTCTGCTGCCTGCGCGGTCCCTGGGACGACGAAGAACGACGCCCCCGCGAGCGCGGCGACTGCGGCGGTCCTACTCCGTGTCATTCTCATGGCGATGCTCTCTAGCCCGGCGCGAAGTCCGATAGTTCCTCAACAACTGGTCAAGAGAACCTTCGCGTATGGTCAAGAGAAGGTAAGCAAATGGTAAAGAACGTCGGCTGAAAGGTGCGCCGAAGAGGATGAACGGCTGAGCCCTGAGGGGCCCTGGCGGGTCAGCTGGGGCGCAGCACGGTCATGCGGTGGGCAGCCCGGGTCAGGGCCACGTAGAGCACGCGGATGCCCCCGGGGGACTCTGCCGTGATCTCGGCCGGGTCCACGATCACCGTGGCGTCGTACTCCAGCCCCTTGGTCGACATGGGGTCGATGAGCACGACCCGGTCGCTGAGGGCGGTGACGGCGCTGAGGTCGACGGTGTGGGCCGAGGGGGTGATGACGGCGATCGACCCCTCCACCTCCTCGAGCAGGCTCTCGACAGCGTCGGTGGCGGCCCGCGACCACTCGCCGTCGGCCACGGTGGTCTCGACCGGTTCGACCCCGGTCTCGCGCACCGCCTGGGGGATGTCGGCGTCAGGCACCTGGGCACGCACGACCCGGGCCGCGTAGTCGAAGATCTCTCGGGCGTTGCGGTAGTTGGTGTCCATGTGGAACAGGCGTCGCTCCTGGGATCCGAACGCCTCCTCGCGGGCCCGCCTGGCCTCGTCGGCATCCGGCCAGGACGCTTGGGCGGCATCGCCGACCACGGTCCAGGAGGAGTAGCGGCCGCGCCGACCCAGCATCCGCCACTGCATGGGTGAGAGGTCCTGCGCCTCGTCGACGAGGACGTGGGCGTACTCCCCGGGACCGTCGACCCGCCCGTGCAGGAGGCGCTCGCGAGCGTCCGTGGGGGCGATCCGGGAGAACGTGCCGGCCCGCTGGGCAGCCTCTTGGCGCGAGGCGCGCACCTCGGCGACGCCGTACTGCGAGACGTCTTCGTACTCCTCGATCTGGTAGAAGCCGCGCTCCTCGCTGGGGGCGTCCTGGACCTGCCCGAGCCGAGCAGCGAGGTCGTCGATGAGGGCGGCGTCCGCCACCGACCAGGTGCCCGTCTCCAGGGCCCGGGCCATGGAGGCTGCGAAGTCGTCACACTCGCCCGTGGACAGCACCCCGTGGCCGTGGCTGCGGACCCGGTCGGCGTCGGTGAGCCACAGCAGCACCTCGCGCGGGTCGACCTGGGGCCACCAGGCCGCCAGGAACGCCTCGACCTCGAGGTGGTCGTGGAAGCGGTCCATGAACTCGGCCCGGTCGCCCTCGCGCACGGTGGCCCAGGCGGCTTCGGCGAGCGCCGACTCCACCGCCTTGGTCGCGACGTTGCGCTGGTGGTTGCGCAGGACCTGCGCGCGGATGCGGTCGAGGGCCGGCTGGTCGACCCTGACCGCGTGCCCGGCCACGAAGGCCCGGAACTGGTGGGGCGCCCCGGGAGGGGCGTCGGCGGCGGCCCGGGACAGCAGTCGCCGGATCCGCAGGGAGCCCTTGAGCGCCGCCACGTGCGGCGGGTCGAGCCGGGTGGCGGTGACCCCGTCGACGACGTCACCCACGGACCGGAGCACCACCGACTCCTCGCCGAGGGAGGGCAGCACCCGCTCGATGTATGCCGTGTAGGCCGAGGACGGCCCCACCACGAGGATCCCGCCGGACTCGAAGCGGCGCCGGTCGGAGTAGAGCAGATAGGCCGCGCGGTGCAGGGCCACGACGGTCTTGCCGGTGCCGGGGCCGCCGGTGATCTCGGTGACACCCCGCGCCGACGCGCGGATGGCCTCGTCCTGGTGGCGCTGGATCGTGGCCACGATGTCGCGCATCTGGGCCCCGCGGCTGCGGGTGAGGGCAGCCAGCAGCGCACCGTCCCCGACGACGACCAGGTCGTCGGGGGCGTCGGTGACCATCAGGTCGTCCTCGACGCCGACGACGTCCGGGCCCTTGCAGCGCAGCACCCGGCGGCGCAGTACGTCCATGGGCTCGACGGGGGTGGCGCGGTAGAACGCGGCGGCGGCCGGGGCCCGCCAGTCCACCACCAGTGGTTCGTAGTCGTCGTCCCTGACACCGAGCCGGCCGATGTAGCGGGTCTCCCGGTCGGGGTCGGCGCCCTCGCGGGCGAGGGCGTGGTCGAGGTCGAGCCGGCCGAAGACGAGGCCTTCGTACTGGGTGTCGAGCGTGGAGCGTCGTCGAGCCGCGTTGAAGACCAGCGCGTCGCGCTCGAACAGCCCGGTCAGCTCTTCGTCGCGGACGTCCCCGGTGCGGTCGGTGCGTCCACGGGCCAGGCCGTCGGCCTCGACGAGCCCGGCGCGCACCTGAGCCTTGACGAGCTCGGCGTAGACGAGGTCGACGTGGGCCTGCTCGACGGCGATCTCGCGGGCGACCTCGGCAGTGGTGGCACGAGCGGTCGAGTGGTCCGAACCAGTCACGGTGTGGGCTTTCCTCTGGTCACGACGGGGCTCTCGGCGGAGAACGCACGAGTCTACTCAGTGCCACGGACGAGCCGTCGTCCGATCCCCTGAACCCGGCATACCTCGCAGGTCAGAGCAGGCCGCGCCGCGCGGCCTGGACGCCGGCCTGGAAGCGGGTCGTGGCCCCGAGCTGGTCCATCAGCGCCCGCACGCGCCGTTCGACGGTGCGTTGGGAGACGCCGGTCTGACGGGCGATCGTGGCATCAGGCGCACCGGCGGCGAGCAGCGACAGGATGATCTGGTCGCGCCGTTGGGCGGCCGGCCCCCCGGCGCCGCGGTCGAGGGGGGAGCCGAGGTCCCAGAGGCAGTCGTACATCGCGATGAGGGCCAGCACCATCGACTGGGCGCCGATCAGGGCCGACCCGAATCCCGTGGTGTCGTAAGCGCTGACGTCGATGACCGCGGCCGAGTCGTCGACGATCACGGCCGAGAACGGGACCGAGGCCGTGAAGCGGGAGAGCTCGCCGCCGCGCTCGCGGCTCTGCAGCACCCCGAGTGCGCCCTCGATCTCGAGGACCTTGGTGTCGTAGACCGTCCGCGTCTCGAGGACCTTGCCCGCCAGCCCGGTGGTGGGCTGTTCGTGGCTGTGGGTCGGGCTGGCGAAGATCGCCTGCGTGCGTGGGGAGAACGAGCGGAAGCTGCGCACGACCTGGGTGCCCGCGGCCACCGCCTCGGCGGTGACGGCCGCGATCTCGTCCAGCGAGTTGAGGATGCGCACCGTGCTGTCGGCCGGGGTGGTCGTGGCCGACCGGGCCTGGAAGTAGACCTGGGCCAGCTCGTGGGCGGCGGACCGGGTGTCGCGGGCCTGGCGCTCGTAGGTCAGTGCGAGGGCCGGCAGCGAGATGTCCGGGGGGAGGACCTCGATGACCCCGCCGGGGTGCAGGCGCACCAGCCCCCGTTCGGCGAGGACGTCCAGCGAGCGGTCGACCAGGCGGTCGTGGATGCCCTGGGCGACGAGCAGCGACCTCGTGGGCTCGGCGTGCTGGAGGATCGCGAGGTAGACCCTCGTGACAGCCCCCCCGGCCTGGTGGTCGGCCAGTCCGAGCGACAGCGGGGTGGCGAGCTCGTCCATCGGCGAACGCCCTCCCCTCGGTCCTGACCCGGTACCCGGGCGGCACGACCCATGGTCGTGGCCTGTCGAGATTCCGTCAATGACGCAGTTCCGACACGGGAAGGCTTTACGTGCCGGTCATTTATGGTCCACTCTGGGACCAGTCGACCACGTCGACCCACGTGCTGTGTCGTAGGTTCCCCCGCCAGGCGACCGCACGTCGGCTGCGCGGCGTCCCCGGGAGTAGTCCCCCCTGCCTCCCCGGGACGCCGCGCACTCATCCCAGGACGAGGTCCGGCGGGTGGCGCGCTCTGCCTCTACGCTGGCGCCGTGAAGGTTCTCGTCATCGGATCCGGTGCCCGCGAGCACGCCATCGTCACAGCCCTGGGGGCTGACGGCGACGTGGAGGCCGTCATCGTGGCGCCGGGCAACCCGGGCATGGATGCGGTCGCGCTGTGCGAGGCCCTGCCCGGGGGCGTCACCGATGCCGACGCGATCCTCGAGCTGGCCACCCGCCACGCCGTCGACCTCGTGGTCATCGGACCCGAGGTGCCCCTCGTGGCGGGAGTGGCCGACGTGCTCCGGGAGGCGGGCTTCGACGTCTTCGGACCTTCTGCCGCAGCCGCCCGGCTCGAGGGCAGCAAGGCCTTCGCCAAGGAGGTGATGGCCGCCGCCGACGTGCCGACCGCCCTGGCCCACGTGTGCGGCACGCTCGACGAGGTGACTGACGCGCTCGATGCGCTCGGTGCGCCGCACGTGGTCAAGGACGACGGGCTGGCCGCCGGCAAGGGCGTCGTGGTGACCGACGACCGGGCGGAGGCGCTGGCGCACGCCGAGGCCTGCCTGGCCAAGGACGGGGGACGCGTCGTCATCGAGGAGTTCCTCGACGGCCCCGAGGTGTCCCTCTTCTGCCTGTGCGACGGCAGCACCGTGGTGCCGCTCGCGCCGGCCCAGGACTTCAAGCGGGTGGGGGATGACGACCGGGGGCCCAACACCGGAGGCATGGGCGCATACTCCCCCCTCGACTGGGCGCCCGCCTCGATGGTGGACGAGCTCGTCTCCCGCGTCGCCCAGCCCACCATCGACGAGATGCACCGCCGGGGCACCCCGTTCGTCGGCGTGCTCTTCATCGGGTCTGGCCCTCACCGCACGGGGGGCGCGGGTGATCGAGTTCAACGCCCGCTTCGGCGACCCGGAGACGCAGGTGGTGCTGGCTCGCCTGCAGACCCCGCTCGGAGGCCTCCTTCGCGCAGCGGCCCGTGGTGAGCTCGACGGCGCCCCGGTGCTCCACTGGTCCCCCCAGCATGCCGTCACGGTCGTCGTGGCGTCGCACAACTACCCGGGCCCGCCACGGGTCGGCGATGTGGTCTCCGGGATCGACGCCGCGCAGGAGGTCGAGGGTGCCTACGTCCTGCACGCCGGCACCGGGCGCGACGACCAGGGGATGCTCGTCTCGGCGGGGGGCCGCGTCCTGTCGGTCGTGGCCCTGGGCGAGAGCCTGAGCCAGGCCCGGGCGCGGGCCTACGAGGCTGTCGAGGCGATCGAGCTCGAAGGTTCCCACCACCGCAGCGACATCGCGCTGGCAGCAGAGCGCGACGAGCTGCACATCGGTTAGCCCGCCGCGCGCGCAGCGCCGGCGACTCCGACCGCGCCGAGGCCGGCACTGGCGAGCATCGTGGCCGCGAAGAGCCAGCCCGGCAGGTCGGGGGCCTGCCACGCGATGGCGGCGCCCGCGCCCGCCAGCGCCACTGCCTGCGCGACCGAGCCGGTGAGGCTCGAGGCGGCGATGACCCGCCCCCGGTCGCCCTCGGGCACGAGGTGCAGCAGCTGGGTCGACAAGGTGGGCGAGACCACCCCCATCCCGAGCCCGGCCACGCCCCACAGGACCAGCCCCGGGACGACCGGCGCGAGGTCCGCGCTGACCAGGGCTGGGCCCAGGATGCCGACGCTGACCAGGCTGAAACCGAACCGCAGCCGGTGGACCGCCCCCACCCGCCGCTGCACCAGGTCCAGACCGTGCAGCTGGGAGCCGGCCGCCCAGCACAGCCCGGTCACCGTGAGGCTCACGCCGGCAGCGGTGGGCCCGAAGCCGTGGGTGGTGGTGAGCATGAGCGGGATCAGCCCCCCGGCGGTGCCGAAGGCGGCCGCCACCAGTCCCCTCAGGGCCACCAGGGTCGGTATGCCGGCCGCGAGCCGGAGCGTGCCCGGGGGCAGCACCGCGCGCAGCGCAGGAACGAGGGCGGTGGCCCCCAGCAGGAGGAGGGCCGCGCCACCCACGGCGACCGCTCCGGTCCGGCTGAGAAGGGACCCCCCGGCCGTGAGCGAGGCGAGGCCGGCCGCGGCCAGGGCGGCCGCCCGGACGGATCGATGCTCTCGGGCGCTCCACGTCGAGGTCGGGCGTCGGTGCCCTGTGTCTGCGCGGATGGCGGGTCGCAGCAGCAGCCAGGCCGGGACCAGGAGGGCGATGCCCACCGCGAAGACGGCCCGCCACGTCAAGGTCTCGGTGATCATGCCCGCGACCGACGGGCCGAGCAGGGACGGCAGCACCCACGCGGCGGCGAAGGCGGCGAACACCTTGGCCCTCAGCCGTTCCGGCAGGGCGCGGGCCAGCAGCACCGTCAGCGCGATGTCCATCAGTGCCTCGGCGGCACCGGACCCGAGCCGCCCCAGCACGAACACGAGCATCCCGGGTGCCCATGCCATCGCCACCTGGCTCACGGCGAACGCAGCCATGCCGAGGCGGAGGACCGGCACCGGCCCACGGTGGTCGGCCCAGGCGCCGGCCACCACGGTTGCGAAGACGAAGGAGACCAGCGGTGCCGCGCTCGCGGCACCGAAGAGCCAGAGGCCGTCGAGGTCGCCCGCCACGGTCGGCAGCACCGTCATGGTGGCGCGGTTCTCGAACGCCCCGAGCGTCACCAGGGCCACGGCCCCCAGGGCGAAGGGGAGGTGCTCGCGGGTGAACAGGCTGGGTGGGCGGCTCGGGGCCGTGGTCGCGGTCATGGGTCCATGCTCAAACCTAAAGTTCACTTGAAGTCAAGCTGCAGGGAGCGAGGACGGGGGTGGCAGCGCCCCGGGTGGGCGCCGCGGCTGGGAGGATGTCGCCATGACGTCCTCCCAGCCGCTCGAGCTGCCCGGATACGCCCACGTCTACTCGGGCAAGGTCCGCGACCTCTACGCACCCCTCGACGACGCGGGAGGCACGCGGGACGACCTGTTGCTCCTCGTGGCGAGTGACCGGCTCTCCGCCTTCGACTTCATCCTCGACAGCCCGATCCCCGACAAGGGTGCGGTCCTGACCCAGATGTCGCTGTGGTGGTTCGAGCAGCTCGCCGACCTGGTGCCCAACCACGTGGTCTCGAGCGAGGTGCCCGCCGAGGTCGCCGGTCGCGCCGTCCTGGTCAAGCGGCTGGAGATGCTGCCCGTCGAGTGCGTCGCCCGGGCCTACCTCACCGGCGGTGGGCTCAGGGAGTACCGCGAGGACGGCCACGTGAGCGGGATGCGCCTCCCGGACGGGCTCGTGGACGGGTCGCGGCTGCCGGAGCCCGTCTTCACCCCCTCCACCAAGGCGCCGGTGGGCGAGCACGACCAACCGATGCCGTATGCCGACGTGGAGCGGGAGATCGGGACCGACCTTGCCGCGAGGGCCAGGGACCTCACCGTGCGGATCCTGGCGCGGGGCAACGAGGTCGCGGCGGAGCGCGGCATCCTCATCGCCGACACGAAGGTGGAGTTCGGGGTCGAGGACGGCGGCCTGGTCCTGGCCGACGAGGTGCTCACGCCCGACTCCTCGCGGTTCTGGCCCGCTGACCAGTGGGAACCCGGTCACACCCAGCCGTCCTTCGACAAGGAGTTCGTGCGCGAGTGGCTGACCTCGCCCGCGAGCGGGTGGGACCGGGCGTCCGGTGAGGCGCCGCCGCCCCTGCCCACCGACGTCGTCGAGCGCACGCGCGCGAAGTACGTCGAGGCATACGAGCGGCTGACGGGGCGCACGTTCGGTGTCGCCTGACCCCACAAGGTTGACCTTCACCCCGGAACGCTTCCGGGGTGAAGGTCAACCTTCCTGCTAGACCCGATAAAGCTGGGGTTTGGGGGAGGGGACCGATGGGTGGGCAGCGGCAGGCCGGGGCCCGGGGCCCGGATAGACTGCGGAGGCTTCCTTCCCCCGCGCCAGCCCCCAGGAGACACCCGAATGGGCCACGTCGTCATTGACGTCATGTTGAAGCCAGAGATCCTCGACCCCCAGGGGCAGGCCGTCGGAGGGGCACTCCCCCGCCTGGGCTTCGAGCAGTTCACCGAGGTGCGGCAGGGCAAGCGCTTCGTGCTCACCGTGGACGGCGAGGTCACCGACGAGGTGCTCTCGGCGGCCCGGGACGCGGCCGAGAAGCTGCTGTCCAACCCGGTGATCGAGGACGTCGTGAGCGTCCGCGGTGTCGAGGACCCCGACCAGTGAAGGTCGGGGTCGTCACGTTCCCGGGCTCGCTCGACGACCGTGACGCGGCCCGCGCGGTGCGGGCGGTCGGCGCCGAGGCGGTCAGTCTCTGGCACGGCGACGACGACCTGCGCGGCGTCGACGCGGTCATCCTGCCCGGGGGGTTCTCCTACGGCGACTACCTGCGCTGCGGTGCCATCGCCCGCTTCGCGCCGGTCATGGACGCCCTCGTCCCGGCGGCCCGCGGCGGACTGCCGGTCATCGGCATCTGCAACGGCTTCCAGGTGCTGTGCGAGTCCCACCTGCTGCCGGGGGCGCTGATCCGCAACGACCACCGCAAGTTCAACTGCGTCGACCAGCGACTGGTCGTGGAGAACGCCGAGACCGCGTGGACCCGCGACTTCACGGCCGGCCAGGAGATCACCATCGTGCTCAAGAACGGCGAGGGCGGCTTCGTCGCGGACGAGCGCACGCTCGACGAGCTCGAGGGCGAAGGGCGGGTCGCCTTCCGGTATGCCGGTGACAACCCCAACGGCTCCTACCGCGCCATCGCGGGCATCACCAACGAGCGGGGCAACATCGTCGGTCTCATGCCCCACCCGGAGCACTGCGTCGAGGAGGGCTACGGCCCCTCGACCGATGGTCTCCCCTTCTTCACCTCCATCCTGCGACAGGTGGTCTCGGCATGACGGCCCAGGTCGAACGCCCCGCCGTCGACACCGTCGGCCACGCCGCGGGCTCCCCGGACACCGAGCAGCCGTGGTCCGAGCTCGGCCTCAAGCCCGACGAGTACGCCAACATCCGGGAGATCATCGGCCGCCGTCCCACCAGCGCCGAGCTGGCCATGTACTCGGTCATGTGGTCCGAGCACTGCTCCTACAAGTCGAGCAAGGTGCACTTCCGCCACTTCGCCGAGAACACCACCGAGGAGATGAAGGAGAAGCTCCTCGTCGGCATCGGTGAGAACGCGGGTGTCGTGGACATCGGTGACGGGTGGGCCGTGACCTTCAAGGTGGAGTCGCACAACCACCCGTCCTACGTCGAGCCCTACCAGGGTGCGGCCACCGGGGTCGGGGGCATCATCCGCGACATCATGTCGATGGGCGCCCGGCCGATCGCGATCATGGACCCGCTGCGCTTCGGCAACCTCAACCACCCCGACACCCAGCGGGTGCTGCCGGGCGTCGTGGCGGGGGTCGGCGGTTACGGCAACTGCATCGGCCTGCCCAACATCGGCGGCGAGGTCGTGTTCGACGACTGCTACCAGGGCAACCCCCTCGTCAACGCCCTCTGCGTCGGGGCCATGCGGATCGAGGACATCCACCTCGCCAAGGCCTCGGGCGTCGGCAACAAGGTCATCCTGTTCGGCGCCAAGACCGGCGGCGACGGCATCGGCGGGGTGTCGGTGCTCGCGTCCGAGACCTTCGACGAGGGGGGCCCGACCAAGCGGCCCGCGGTCCAGGTCGGCGACCCGTTCGCCGAGAAGGTGCTCATCGAGTGCTGCCTCGACCTCTACGCCGCGGGCGTCGTCGACGGCATCCAGGACCTGGGCGGGGCGGGGCTGTCGTGTGCCACCAGCGAGCTGGCCTCCAACGGTGACGGCGGCATGCGGGTCGAGCTCGACCGGGTGCCCCTGCGGGACGCGAGCCTGCGCCCCGAGGAGATCCTCATGTCGGAGAGCCAGGAGCGGATGATGGCGGTCGTCGAGCCCGGTCGGCTCGAGGAGTTCCTCGCCATCACGGCCAAGTGGGACGTCGAGGCGACGGTGCTCGGCGAGGTCACCGACGGCGACCACCTGGTCATCACGTGGCACGGCGAGGTCATCGTCGACGTGCCGCCGCGCTCGGTCGCCCACGACGGGCCGGTCTACCACCGGCCCCTCGCCCGCCCCGACTACCTCGACGTCCTGCAGGACAGCGGGCTCCCGTCGGCCGACCGGCCCACCGGTGGCGTCGCGGTCAAGGCCGACCTGCTCACCCTGCTCGCCTCTCCCAACCTGTGCGACAAGTCGTGGGTCACCGACCAGTACGACCGTTACGTGCTGGGCAACACCGCCCTGGCGATGCCCGACGATGCCGGGGTGGTGCGCGTCGACGAGGAGACCGGTCGCGGGGTCGCCGTCTCGACCGACTGCAACGGCCGGTTCGCCAAGCTCGACCCGTATGCCGGCGCGCAGCTGGCGCTCGCGGAGGCTTACCGCAACGTGGCCACCGCCGGTGCCACCCCCCTGGCCATCACCGACTGCCTCAACTTCGGGTCCCCGGAGGACCCGGGCGTCATGTGGCAGTTCGAGCAGGCCATCAAGGGGATCGCCGAGGGCTGCAAGCAGCTGGGCATCCCGGTGACCGGTGGCAACGTCAGCTTCTACAACCAGACCGGCGACGTCGCCATCCACCCCACGCCCGTGATCGGCGTGCTGGGCGTCATGGAGGACGTCTCGCGGCGCACGCCGTCCGGGTGGAAGACCCCCGGCCAGGTGCTCTACCTGCTGGGCGCCACCCGTCCCGAGCTCGATGGCGGCGAGTGGGCCCATGTGGTGCGCGGGCACCTCGGCGGCCGACCGCCGGCAGTCGACCTGGAGGCCGAGCGGCTGCTCGGCGAGATCCTGGTCAACGCCAGCCGCGACGGCCTGGTCGATGCCGCGCACGACCTGTCCGACGGTGGCCTGGCCATCGCCCTGGCCGAGGGCACCCTGCGTCACGGTGTCGGCGCCCGCATCTGGCTCGACGCGGTCTGCGAGCGCGACGGCGTCGACCCGTTCACGCTGTTGTTCAGCGAGTCGACCGCGCGGGTGGTGGTGTCCGTGCCGCGCACCGAGGAGGTGCGCTTCACCGACATGTGCACCGCCCGGGGACAGCTGCATGCCCGCATCGGCGTCGTCGACGACGAGACCGACGGCCTCGACGTCCAGGGCCTGTGCACGGTGACGATCGCCGAGCTCAGGGACGCCCACACCCGCACGCTCCCCGAGGTCTTCGGCTCCTG
>CAVWSK010000003.1:0-15554 GCA_963757635.1 uncultured Actinomycetota bacterium
CGAGGAGGTCGCGGCCGAGGCGGCCGACGACTCCGAGTAGTCAGTGGGCGGGCACCGCCGAGGCGGGCGCCTCGACGCCGTCGCTCAACCCCGCAGGGCGCCGATCCCGTCGAGCAGCAGGTCGAGGCCGACCTCGAACTCGTCGGCGAAGTCGTACCCGGCGTCGACGACCTGGACGACGACGGCCTGCAGGTGGGGGAACGGGCTCGGCTCCTCACGGCCTCGCAGGACCTCGGTGAGCGGGGTGGGGTCGCTCGGCAGGGCCAGCTCCTGGAGGACGAAGCCGTAGACGTAGGCGTCGAGGAAGGCGAGCACCTGGGCGGCCGCCCGGACCGTGAAGCCGCGCTCGCGCAGGTAGCCGATGACGCGGTCCTGGTGCCCGAGCACGACGGGGCCCGGCGCCGTGCGGGACTCGACGAGGCCGATGGCCCAGGGGTGCCGGCGGAGCACGAGGCGCTCCGACACCGACCTCGTGCGCAGCCCGTGCCGCCAGTCCTCGCCCTCGGGCAGGGCCATCTCGCGGAAGACCTCGTCGACGAGGGCGTCGAGCAGCGCCTCCTTGTTCGCGACGTGGTGGTAGACGGCCATCCCCTCCACGCCGAGGCGTCGCCCGAGGGCTCGCATGGACAGCCCGGCCAGCCCACGGTCGTCGGCGAGGGCCATCGCCTCCTCGACGATCAGCTGCACGGTCAGCGCACCGCGGACTGAGGGTTGTCCCTGATCCATCCCTGACTCCGGTCGTGGGGGCTGTTGCTTCTTTACGTCGTAAAGTACCGTTCTTTACGACGTAAAGCTGCGAGGAGAGGACCACCCGTGACCGCTCGGCCACCCATGACGATCCCGTCGGCACGACTCTGGGCGCTCCTGCTGACCTCGGCGACCTTCCTCGTCCCGGCCGGCTTCGTCGCGCTCCGGGGCTTCGCCGGTGAGGCCTCCCTCGTGACGGCCTCCGAGTCGGCCTTCGTCCGCGCCGACCTGTCGGGTCCCGTGGCCGACTCGGAGGCGCTGGCCGAGCTGACCGCCGTGTGGCGGGAGTTCCACCTCCTCAAGGCCGTGCTCGCCGGCCTGCTCGTCCTCGTCCTCATCGGCCTGGCGTCGCGGGTGCGCCGCGGGGCGCAGGTCGCCGGGCCGGGGCGTCGACGGTGGTCGGTGCCGGCGGCCTACGGCGGGGTGGTCGTCTGGCTGCTCGGCGCGCTCACGGTCCTGCTCGCGAACGTCCAGGGAGCGATCGCCCCCTTCGCGTCGGTGGCCTCGCTGCTGCCGTCCGGACGAGGCACCGGTCGGCTGGGTGGCGTCCTGGGCGACCTGCGGGGCGCGGTCGAGGCCGGCACGCCCTCTGCCGCAGGCGGAGTCGCGAGCGACCTCCTTGGTGACTTCACGCTGTACCACGCCGTGTTCGCCGTGCTGGCGGGCCTGACCGGTGCGGTGCTCATGGCCCTGGCCGGCCGCGCGGTGTGGCGGCGGTGGCGGCTCCCCGGTCCGGGTCGGGATCGGCGGCCGACCTGGCCCCTGCAGGCCGCCCTGTACGGCGCGGCCGGAGGCTTCTTCCTCCTGGTCGCGATGGCCAACGCCAGCACGTGGGCGCACCCGGTGCCCGCGCTCGTGGCGTCCCTCGGCGGTTGATGGACGAGCCTGTCCCACAGCCGAGTACGAGACCAGCGGCGTCGCGGCACGCGACACCGCCAGCCCACCACAGCGACACCCAACCGAACCACCTCCAGGAGCACGAACATGAGCACGAGACAGCAGACGACGACCCCCGCCACGTCGGGATCCCCGGGGTCCGTCCGAGGCCCCTTCGTCGGCGCGGCAGCCCTGGCGGTGGCGGTGCTGGTGGTGGCCGAGAACGCGGTCCTTGCGGGCACCGGCGCCCCGAGCTTCTCCACCCCGATCGAGGAGGTCCTCGCCTACTACGCGGACCATCGCGGCTCGGTGGCCATCGCGTCCGGGCTGGTCGCCCTGTACCTGCCGCTGCTCCTCGTGGTCGTGACGGGGCTCCAGGGCCTCGTGGAGCGGCGGGGCGGAGCCGGCGCGGACTGGGCGCGCCTCGCCGTGCCCGCGGCCGCCGCGCTGTCGGCCGTCTTCGTGGTCGTCAACGTCCTGCAGGCCGGGCTCGCGGTCTCCGCCGGTGGGCTGAGGGGCGACGGGGCCGACGCAGGCGTTCGAGCTCGTCTGGCACGTCCACGCGGCGGCCTTCGCCCTGGCCCTGCCGATGCTCGGCGCCTCCTTCGTCGGAACGGCCCTCGCCGCGCACGCGAGCGGGCTGACTCCGGCGTGGCAGCGCCTGCTGGGCCTGGTGGGCGGTGGACTGCTGGTCGTCGCGGGGGTCGGGAACCTCGCGGTCGCCGACGGCTCGGCGCTGGTCTTCGTCGGGCTCGCGGGGTTCGCCGCCTGGCTCGTCTGGCTGGTCGCGACGGGGGTGCGCCTCGTCCGCTCGTGAGCCGGGGAGGCTGGGAACGTGGCCGGGCTGACGCGCGCGCACATCCGTGCCGGCGCCTGCGTCGCGAGCGGGCATCGGAGCGGACGGATCGGGGGCTGGGCCACCGAGCCCCGACAGGCCGCCCACGAAGGCAGCCGGAGCCTGGTGGGGCATGCCGGTGTCGAACGGCTTCGCGCTGGTGCTCGTCTGCGCGCTCGTGCTCGCCATGTGGGTCTTCGACTGACAGTGAGGTGAGGGACCTCGCTGCGCTCGGACAACCCGCAAGCCTGCGCATGGCCGTGGCGGCATCACTCGACCACCGGGGCTTCGCGACGCGACTCCCGAGTCTCCTTCCAGCCTGTCTCGCCGTAGCGGGACCACTCGAGAATTGTCTCGCCATCCGGGCAGCCGCCGAGCAGAGGCTCCCGACCTGCGGCTACTCGTTTCATTGACCCAGGATCGGTGCCCGCGCAGGCTCGGTTCAGGTGTCGGGGTTGGCCGCTCTCAATTGCGGCTGTCCTTCCTTCGGGTCGTGACTCCCACATGGCATGCGCCGCCCCGGCACCGCAGGGCCGGAGAGACTGACGAAGGGACCGTGCTGCCGGAAGTAGCGGTGCCCTCCGCGCTCGAGCACCCATTGGTTCGAGGACAGGAGCAGGCACCGTGGAACCAGACCAACAGCGGGTGTGGTCATCGGGATGGACCCGCCTGGTCGCCGCCGGCGAGCAGGTCCTGGACGTGCCACCGAAGCTGTCCGCCAGGGTGCGGACCTTCGCCGCCAGTCGAACGACCGGATCGCAGCGTTGCGACCGGCAAGGCGCCAAGCAGGGCCGCGCTGGTGGCGTCGGCCCTGGAACGCGAGATGCGTCGCCTGGCTGCCGAGCAGGACGCGCAGATCCTTCGCACCGAGGGTGCGGCAGATGAGCTCGACGACCTGGTCGAGTGGACCGGCGCTCATGCCGTGGTCGAGGACTGATCGGGTGCGAGAGATCTGTGTGGTCCGCCTCGACACGTCGCGGCCGGCGCTCGTCCTGACGCGGGAGGCTGCTCGGGGCGCGATGACCAAGGTGACCATTGCCCCGATCACCAGCACCATCAAGGGCTTGACCAGCGAGGTCCTGGTGGGGCCCGACAACGGGTTGGAGCAGGAGTGCGCGGTGTCCCTGGACAATGTCCTCACCGTCCCCGTCGATGCACTCGGACGCACCGTTGGGCATCTCAGCGGCGAGCAGGAAGCGCAGCTGGCCCGTGCCGTGGTGTTGGCCTACGACCTCGAGGTCGCCCTCCTCGACTAGAGCCGAAGAAGCGCGCGATCTGCGGCACCTGCGGATGATCTACCAGTGTCTTGCGAGTTCGACTCGCATGCGCTGATCGTGTTCCGTCACCAACGTGATGAAAGCGTCGATCCCAGTGCAGGACGGCCCTCGCCGCCTACCCTTGAGGCATGACCCCGAGTCTGCTCGCCCATGGAGTGGGCTCCCTCCTCATGAAGGGAGTCCACGGGATCCGACGCGGCTGGCACTGGCTCCGTCACCCACCCGGGTGGTGGGACGAGATCGATGCCGTCTACGGGGGACACGAGGAGCCTGGAGCGAGCAAGTCGGCCGGTGCCGCCGGTCTCGGCGGCCACATCTCCGGAGGCCTCGGCTAGCGCAGCTAGGCGGACCGCGGCTTGGGCGAGCGTGGTTTACCGGTGCGCGGCAATGAGTGCACGCGGCCCGTAGTCTCGGGCCATGCGACTGACCATCCGCGGTCACCAACTACCCGGCTTGACGTGTGGCCCCTACCGCAACATTCACGTCGGGCTTCAGGTCAAGAGCCAGCCGGTCGATTTGGTCCCCGCTGATGCGGCTGCAGCCGAGTGGGTCGCCGAGATCCGAACCGACGATGGGGACTTCCGTGGTCCGGCCGTGCAGGGCAGGAAGGGCAAGCGGTTTGTCTACCTCACCTGGGGAACCGTTGATGGTGACTCCTTCAGCATGTTCCGTCGTGCGAAGCTCATGCTGGCGGACCTTCCCGCCGATGCTGCTGAGGTCACCGTCGACGTCGATCTCACCGATGAGTCTGGAATGCCACGCTGCGCTCGGTTGCGCCAGCCGGCGATCCGGATCACTTAACTGCACGCTCCTTCGGCGCGACACACCCAAACGGTAGAGATCACGCTCATCGGCACGGCTGGCGGCAGAAGAGGAAGCTTCGAGCGCGGCCATTCGCGGTGTGATGTCAGACTTCGCGCATGGACAACGTTGTGGCGGTGCGTGTTGGTTTGCGCGGCGGAGGCGAACGCTTCTTCCTCACTTGGGGGCGCATCCAACACCAGGTGGACCCACGACCTGTAGCCGAGCTGGTGCTGAAGCACTCCCGAGCGTTCTCCCTGGGCGACGAGCCGGTGACAGCAGCTGTGTGCCACACCCTCAGGGAGGCCGCCTCGTCAGACTCGGCCCCGTACTTCTACGAGTGCCTCCTCCAGTTCGCCGGAGCTCCGATCCCAGAGGGCCACGCAAACGAAGAATGGAGGAACGAGCGGGCCGAGGCTATGCGGGTGGGCCAGGAGATCTCGTTCTGCGGGTCGCCAGGAATCGCCGGATGACGCGAAGTTGGCCTCCGCGTCCCACGAAGGAAGGAGAGCACCTCACCGTCCAGGCCTTCGGTATCACCTGCCTGCTGGCCACCGGCTACCTCGCGTCGGGAATCCGCGTCAGCGAGCCACTCTCCTTGCTTCCGCCGCTTCTCATCTACGCGTGCCTACAAGCGATCTTCCGGATAGGCATCCGACGCGCGCAGAGACCGATCCGAAGACGAGCGTTCCTCTTCATCGTCTAATGCGACAGGGCGGTGGCCACCCCGCATCGCAATCGACGCCACGCTCCGGTGACACGCCGCGCTGAACATCCCCTCTCGGCAGTGGGCAGATTCCCCTGACCGCGGCAGATGCGGATGTTCGGGGGGCCCACCCGGTCGACACTGGATCCATGCGCTGCTGGCGCCGTGTGCGGCCGCCCAGTACCCCTGTGGTGGACAGCTTGTGCCCAGACAGCGGGCCCGATGAGTCGGTCCATCCCTGGCCGGACCGACAAGATTCAACTCGTTGCGCGGCTTGCATCTGGGAGGAAGACACCGGTCGGCGGGACGAGGTGGACAGGCGCGCGCGGCGCTTCCCGCGCCCTCGATGAGGACCGCAGCATCGTGCCCGCTCTGCGGCGCGAGCACACATCCGCGGGAGGCGACAAGAGCGTCACCCACTGGAGGGCGTCGGCCAACTGGTGCCTGTCGCCGGTCAAGGAAGCCACGCGCCTTTCACCGCGCGAGCACCCATCCCAACCACGCCTACGGTCAACGCAAGTGAGACCGCCATGGCCCCGAGGCCGGTGAAGTCGGCGAGCCGAAAGCCCCACATGAACGCAGCCATGAGCGCCGCGCAAGTGGCCACGTACAGAAGCCACGCCGCCACTCGATCAGCGCCCTTCCGCATGGGGTAATCCTGACACGAGCTGCTTCTGCGGACCGGGCATCCGCAATGGCTGGCCCCGAGTGGCCGACCGGCAGCACTGCCAGGCGCGCGGCCCTGGCCTTGGCCTCCGCACATCGGCACGATCTGCGGCAATAGCGGAAGTCTCTAGTGGGCTCACTCCACCCACTGTCGTCCGAACCGGGCCAGGCAGTGCCACAGCCACTTGACCGCCTGGGGATCTGCCGTGCTGGAAGCTGCGGCTAGCCGGGAGGGGGTGATCTCGCCGCCGATGGCCCGAGCCAGCTCCACCGGCACCGGCCCACGGTAGGCAGGATCAATCGACTCGGCGGTCACTCGATAGCCGCGGTGTTCCTCGACAGGGCAGTCGAGCTGGTCGAGCACTCCTTCATGTGCCTCACGATCAGCGGGGTCGATGACGAGTGCCTCCACGTCACGACCGATCACCAGGCCACCATGGACATGGGCCTCGACGTAGTCGTTCAAGGGGTCATCGAGCGGTAGGTCCTTGGCAGCTTCTGGCAGCAACGACGGGTCGAGGACACCGGCATCGGCGAGTCGACACAGCTCCTCGAGTCGCTCGGAACCCCCGACGGCCTGCGGGTCAAAGACACTGTCGGGCCAGCAGAAGGTGGCACGGTCGTTCACTTCGGGACGCAACCTGAGATACGCCGATCCGAACCGCGACGACGCGCCGTACGGGTCGTCATGGCGGTTCCAGGCGCCGTACACGGGCCGGCCTCCAGCGTCGGCTTCGTCGTATCGTCCCTGGAAGAGCCGGCTCTCCCAGCGCCACCGGTCACCCCCGGGAAAGGCGGTCAGGCCGCCGTTGGACGTGCCGGTCTCCCACTGGCTGCGATACACCCCAGAGGCCGCGATGGAGTCCAGGACGGTGCCCTCGCCGAAGGCCCACCCCGGATGGAAGTGGAGCACGATCCTCGCAGTCATCGCGAGAGAATATCCACACACAACCGTCATCGAGCGAGCGCGTTTTCGCCGCAGATGCGGTCACTGACCGTCGACCAGCTCGAAGAGCTCGCAGGACATGTCCATGTATCGGGTGGTGCTGCCCAGGTGGCGCATCCCGACGCGTCGGCAGACCGCCTGCGAAACCTTGTTGTGAGGGTGGGTGACGGCGATGATTCGGTGTTGGCCGCGGGAGAAGGCGTCGGAGACGACGGCTTTCGCCGCCTCGGTTGCATATCCGTTGCCCCAAGCGTCGGGGTGCAGGTGCCAGCCGACCTCCACGTCGCCGGGCTCCGATGGGATTTCGCCGGCGGACAAGTGCACCGGCTTGAGCAGGAGGTTGCCGAGCCGTTCCCCGGTCTGGTCGGTGATGATCCAGATCCCGTGAACGGGGTGTTCGCTGATGGCGCGACGGCGTTGGATCGAGGCGAGCGCCTCATCGCGTGAGGTCATGGTCGATGAGCGGACCCCGAGGTAGCGCACGACTTCCCAGCGGCCCTCGAGGTCGAGGAGGAAGTCAGCGTCCTCGGCCTCCCAGGGCCTGAGGAGCAGTCGCGTAGAGGTGATTGTCCGCATGGACGGAACCTAGCTACACAGGCGCAGTTTCAGCGCGAGCACAACGCCTCCCTACGGCACAACCAGCGGCATGAGCAGCAACTGCCGGTCAGCGTGGGCGCGCTCCTCGCTAAGGTCCGGTCATGGCCTCCGAGACAGTTGAACTGCTGAATGTCGTGGGGTCCGGGTGCAGCCTCCGGGTGACGGCATCTCCGCATCACGTCCCCGGCGTCCACGACGACTCGTGGTTCGACACGGCCATTGCCGTCGCCGCCTACCCCTTCGCCGGCACCGTGGAAACCATCTTCACCCTCCGCGACTTCCAGGACTGGGCACGCGCTCTGCGGCGAAACGATGAGTTCCCTCACCAAGTGGTCCTTGGCGGAAACCGCGCCGCTGAAGTAGTGATCGATATCGAGCGTCAGGCCGGCGGAACGAAGGGCACCTTTACGCTGGAGATCTCAGTGACGTCGAGCGGTGACGACCCATGGCCACAGATTCGGTTCCTCGTCGGCGACGTGGCCCCCTTTTGGAACGAGACTGCCAGTCGAATCGATGGTCTGGATTGATCCGCTCGCGGCAGAAGAGGGCGGGTTGCCACCCACCGTGGACGCAACGGAACGTTGCCCGGCGCCGAGCATCCGCCTGGACCAGTCGGAGTTGATCTGCTGGCGGAGACACCCTCGAACCCCAGGGTGGCGACGTGCTGATGTCGGCTGTGCCTAGCAGTCGTCGGCTACCGCACGTCGAGGGCCAGCTGGTCTTCAATGAGAGCTGGGTTGCTTGGCAGGGGCTTGCAGGCGCCGGTCTCGGAGAATCCGGCTCGCCGATAGAGGTTGGCTGCAGGTTGGTTGCTGCGCGTCACCCACAGCATCAGCCGGGTCGCTCCGTCGTTCACAGCCCATGTGCGCACCGCAGCGACGAGCGCCGTCGACACTCCTGTCCCCCGGTGCCCGGGGTCAAGCCACATCGCAATGAGCTTGCGTTCGTCTGGGCTGGTCCCACGGACCCCTGCCGCGAGTCCGATCGGAACCCCATCCTGGACGGCGAGAAAGGTAGCCGTGTCCCGGCACCACTGACGCCAGTCACCCTCGCCATACTCGCGCTCTCGCGCCAGGGTTGACCCAAAGGCACGAGGTGACTCCGCCAGTGCAGCGAGGCGAACCGCCTTGACGTTCTCCCATACAGACTCCTCGGCGCGCTCGACCACGAGTCCGGCAGGCGTGGCCCGGTCGCTGGTGGATCGCTCGTCACTGTGCATGCACAGCATCGTGCTCGTCGAGTCGACAGTCGCGCGCAACTGGTACGGGCCACCCAGTCGGTGGAGATCCGACGGGTCGCTGGTCGGGATCGAGGAACAAACGAGTGACAGCGTCGCGGGCAAGCAGGGCAAGGTGGTCCTCGTGACGGTAAACACGCCTCGACTGCAGTTACGCTCATTCACCACGTCGGACTTCGCATGGCTCCACCCGATTGCAGCCAGCCCGGACGTGACGCGCTACACGGACTGGGGTCCGAACACGCCAGAGCAGACGCGCGCGTTCCTCGATGCGGCGTCACAGCCTGGGAGCGGACCGGACGAGTTCACGTGGGCTGTCACATTGCCGGACGGAAGCGGTATCGGCTCCGCCGGACTTGAGGTGACCAGTCCCGGCAATCAGCGCGCGTCCTTCGGCTACATGCTCGACCCGGAATGCTGGGGGCGTGGCTACGCCACAGAAGTCGCTGTAGCCCTAGTCGGGTTTGCGAAGACGCTCGGCATGCACCGCGTGGAGGCGACGTGCCATCCCAACAATGCGAGGTCCGTGCGAGTGCTGGAGAAGGCCGGATTGAGTCTCGAGGGTCGACTCCGCGACCATCTGCTCGTGCGCGGCGCATGGCGCGACAGCCTCCTGTTCGCCGTCATCGTGTAGGTGCCTCGGGCCCAAGTCGCGGCCCCTATCGGTGGGACGCGGGCGGGATGTGGAGCTCCTACGAACGAGAGCTCATCGGCTTGAGCGCGTGTCGAGTGCGGGCGTGGGGACGACGTCGGGTGGGTGTCGGTGGTCGCGTCTAGGTTTGGTTCATGGAGGGGAACCGCAGCGCGAGGCTTGACCGGGGACCGGTCGTGGAGTCAGCGAGCGCCGCGGAGCGTGGCCTGGCCTCGGTGCGGGATGGGCTGTCGGAGATCGACATCGCGTCGATGTCGGACCGTCAGCGGCTGGCCTTGGTGACGGAGCTGGAGCGGCTCAAGGGTGCCGCGTCCGCAGCGCAGGCGCGGGCGGTGCACGCGGTGCGTGTCGCGCGTGAGGAGAGCTGCCCGCGGGACGCGGCGCGCTCGGTCGGGTCCGAGGTGGCGTTGGCGCGGCGGGAGTCGCCCACGCTGGGGGACCGGTTCGTGGGCCTGTCGCGTGCCCTGGTCGAGGAGCTGCCCGAGACGATGGCCCGGCTGGAGGCCGGGGAGGTCGTGGAGCGGCACGCGGTGGAGCTGGCCCGGGAGACCGCGACCCTCTCGCTGCCGGACCGGGCCGAGGTCGACCGCCGGCTCGGACCGGTGATGGCCTCGTTGTCGCCGCGGGCGTTGGGGCGGGCAGCGCGCCGGGTGGCGGCCGAGCTCGACGCCGCGAGCGTGGTGCGGCGGATGGAGGCCGCGGTCGCGAGTCGCCGGGTGAGCGTGCGGCCGGCGCCGGACGGCATGGCCTACCTGAGTGTGCTCGGGCCGCTGCGGGAGGTCGTCGGCGCGTACGCCGCCCTCCAGCAGCGGGCGCGCGCGGTGGTCGGCGGCCAGTGCGACGACGAAGCGGCCGAGGGTCGTGGTGTGGGCGCGGTCGCGGCCGACACGGCGCTGCGGCTGACGGCCGGGCTCGGGCCGGGGCAGGTGCAGCCGGTCGAGGTGCATCTGGTGGTCACCGACCGGGCCCTGCTCGGCACCGGCGACGAAGGACGCTCGGTGGACGAGCCGGCCCGCATCCCGGGCCACGGGTCCGTGCCGGCGCCGGTGGCCCGCGCCTGGGTCCGCGACGCCGCGCAGGGGTCGATGTGGCTCCGCCGGTTGTACACGGGACCGGACGGGCGGGACCTGGTCGCGATGGACTCCCGCCGCCGGGTCTTCACCGGCCTGCTGCGCCGGATGCTCGTGCTCCGCGACGACGTGTGCACCACCCCGTGGTGCGACGCGCCGGTCGTGCACGCCGACCACACCCATCCCGCCCACGCCGGCGGACCCACCAGCTACGTCAACGGCGGCGGCCGGTGTGCCCGCTGCAACGGCGTCAAGGAAGCCCCCGGCTGGCACGTCCGGACCGTCCGCGGCTCGCCACTGGTCCTGCAGACCACCACCCCGACCGGCCACCGGTACACCTCCACGTCCCCACCCCTCCTCGGCTGGGGCACCGACCCGCCACCGGGCCTGGACCCCGAGCGGGAACGCGCAACGCCAGGCTCACCCCTCGAACGACACCTCGAGGCGCTCCTCGCCGCCTGAGACTGGCCGGACCCGGGCGGTCAGCCGCGGAGGCGGGCGAGGCGCTCGCGAGGCCTCCCAAGTCCTCGGGCGCGACGACGCATCCCGGCCCACGGGTCGCGCCCGGCGGCGATCCGGCGACGCGCCCCGGCGAGGTCGACACCGTCCGGGCGCACCCGCGACAGCTCGTCCCACTCGATGGGAGTCGACACCGGCGCACCCGGCCGGGCCCGCGGCGCCCACGGGGCGACCACCGTCTGCCCGTACCCGTTGCGCAGGACGTCGAGGTAGACGAGGTCACCGCGGTCGGCGGTGCGGGCGGCCCGCGTGAACAGCCCCGGCTCGCGCTCGGCGAGCAGGTCGGCCAGTTCGGTCGCGAAGGCGCGGACGTCGTCGAAGCCCTCCTCCGCCCGCAGCGGCGCCGTCACGTGGTAGCCGCGCGACCCGGTGGTGCGCAGGAACGGCACGAGACCGAGGTCGTCGACCAGCTCGCCGACGATGCGGGCACCCCGGCGCAGGGCCGCCAGGTCGTCGGTCTGGGGGTCGAGGTCGACGACAAGAAGGTCGGGCTCGTCCAGCGCCGGCCGCCGGCTGAGCCACGGGTGCGGTGTGACACAGGCCTGCTGGGCGAGGTACACGAGCGTCCGCGCGTCGCCGACGACGACCTGCTCCTGCTCGCCGTCCGTCGTCGGCACGGTGACGTGGTCGACCCACTCCGGGAAGTGGCCGGGCAGCTTCTTCTCGTAGAACCCCGATCCGTCGATGCCGTCGGGGAAGCGCTGCATGCTCACCGGACGGTCGCGCAGGTGGGGGAGCATCGCCTCGGCGACGTCGGCGTAGTAGCGGGCGAGGTCGGCCTTGGTGATGCCCGGCCAGAGCTCCTTGTCGGGGTGGCTGACCTCCACCCCGTGCACGGTCACGGTGTCGGCCACCCTCATGCCTCCCGGACGACGTCGGCAGGGTCCTTGTCGGTGCGCAACCCGAGGAAGCGGGGGTGCCGCAGCTGACCCGCCGACGTCCACTCGGTGAAGGCCAGCTGGGCGACGAGCTCGGGTCGCACCCAGTGCACCCCCGCCGTCGGCGGCTTCCCGCGCGTGCACGGCGACGAGTCCAGAGCCAGGTCGTCGAGCCGCTCGCGCAGGTCACGCAGGACGTTCTCGGAGAACCCGGTCCCCACCTTGCCGGCGTACACGAGCTCGTCACCCCCGGGGCGGTCGCGGTACCCGAGGAGGAGCGCACCCAGCCCAGACCGCGAGCCCTCGGGGTCCGTCCACCCGACGACGAGCAGCTCCTGACCGGCCTCGCACTTGAACTTCAGCCAGGCCTTCGTCCGCCCGGTCTCGTACCGCGAGTCGGCGCGCTTGGCGATGAGCCCCTCCCAGCCGCGGGCGCAGGCGTCGCCCAGCACCGACGGGTCGGCGTGCACCCGGTGCGGGGTGAGCCGCAGCGGGCCGCCGCTGCGCACGGAGCCCCGCAGCCGTCGCTTGCGCGCCGTGAGCGGCTCGCGGCGCACGTCCTCGCCGGCCACCTCGAGCACGTCGAAGACGTAGAAGAAGACCGCCGTGGCGCTCGCCCTCGCCGCCGCCGCCCCGCGGGCGTGGATGCGCGGCTGGAGGCGCTCGAAGCTCGTGCGGGCCCCGTCGAACGCGACCACCTCGCCGTCGAGGACGACGTCGGCGTCGGTGCCCGCGGTCACCGCGTCGGCCACCTCCGGGAAGCTCTCGGTGACGTCCCGCCCGCTGCGCGACCACAGCGTCGTGCTCGTGCCGCGCCGTTCGGCGAGCACCCGCATCCCGTCGAGCTTGCGCTCGTAGAGCCAGCCGTCCTCGAAGAACGGGTCGTGGCACAGCGTGGCGAGGGCGGGCTCCGGGGGGTGGTGTCCGGGCACGGTCACTCCTGGGGTCGGGGCCGACGACGACGGGGTGCTACCCCGCGACCGACGCTGCCACACCCCGGCGGCGCGCGGGGGGTCAGTCGCCCAGCGGCTCGGCGGGCAGGACGAGGGAGTACACGTTCCAGGGGCGAGCGCCCTCGGGGTGCTCCCGGCGGGTCCGGCCCCCGTACTCGCGCACGACGTCGATGAGGCGGTCGCGCAGCTCGCGCTCCTCGGCATCGCTGAGCCACACCCGCCCGCGCGACGTCATCCCGTGGTTCTCACCATCGCCCACCGCGCCGGCCATCCGCTCGAGGTCGGACTCGAGGTCGCTGAACCACGTGTGGATGGAGAGCCGGCTCGTGGCGGCCCCGGCCTCCCGGTGCGCCTCGGGCGTGATGGTGATGCCGTCGGCGGTGGCCCGCCACGGGCGCTCCCGGCCGTCGGCGCTCTCGTCGCGCTCGACGATGCCCCACTTCTCCAGGGCTCGCAGGTGGTAGCTCATCGCCGACGGGGTGAGCCCGCAGAGCTCCGCCGCCTCGGTGGCCGTGAGCACCTCGCCGGAGAACAGCTCGGTGATGAGCCGCTGGCGGGCCGGGTGGGCGAGGACGCGCAGGGCCCGGGGGTCGGTGATCCGCAGCTCGGAGCGGTCGGGCGCGGCCATGGCGCCGATGCTAGTTGACGCCGGGTATCTGAAGTACTACCTTCACATTTTATGAAACAAGTGCTTCGCAACTATCGGCAGGTGCTGGCCGTGCGGGCGGTGCGCACGGTGCTCCTCGCCGCCGCGGTGAGCGTCGCGGGCGACTCCGCCGCGATGGTCGCCCTCCTGCTGCGGGTCCACGCCTCGGGGCAGGGTCCGTGGGCCGTGGCGTTGCTCCTCGGCGCCATCGCGCTGCCGGTCGTGGCGACGATGGGGGTCGCCGGCGCGCTGGCCGACCGGGCCGACCCCCGTCGGCTCCTCGCGGTCACCGCCCTCGTGCAGGCCGGTGCCGCGGCCGCGCTCGCCGTGGTCGACGGGCTCGCCGCCACCCTCGTCCTCGTCCTCGTCCTGCAGACCGGGTTCGCGCTCGGCAACCCGGCGTGGACGGCGGTCGTCCCGCGCCTCGTCCCGCCGGGCACGGCGGGACGGGTCGTCGCCCTCCAGCAGGCCCTGCGGGGCGTGGCCGGCCCGCTCGGCGCCGGTGCCGGCGGGGTGCTCGTCCAGTGGCGCGGCCCGGGGGCCGCCCTGCTCCTCGACGCGGTGACCTTCGTGGCCCTGGGCGCCGCCGCCCTCACCCTGCCCCGTGTCGCCCCCGTGGTGGCCGACGGAGCCGCCCGGGTCGTGGGCTGGGCCGAGAGCCTCGTCCCCCGCGACGGGGTCACCGCCCTGCGGGCCGACCCCGTGCTCGCCGTCCTCGTCCTCGCCCTCCTTCCCGTCGTCGTGACCCTGGAGTCGGTCAACGCCGTCGAGGTGTTCATGCTGCGCGACGTGCTCGGCGCCACCCCTGCCCAGTTCGGGCTGGCCGAGGCCGTGCACGGCGGCGCGGCCGTGCTCGGTGCGCTGGCCTCCGGGGTGGCGACGAGCCGGACGGCCCGGGTGCGGCTCGTGCTCGTCGCCCTCGGGCTCATCGGCCTCGGCCAGACCGGCCAGTCCCTGGCTCCGGGCTACCTCGGCTACCTCGCCCTGGGCCTGGGCCTCGGCGTGGTGCTCGGCGTCGTCAACGCCCTCGTGTTCGGCCTGCTCCTCGACGAGCTCGACAGCACCCACCGCGGCGCCGTCGTGGCCCTCGTCAGCGGCCTGTCGCGCGCCGCGGGGGCCGTCGCCCTGGTCCTCGGCGGGGCGGTCGGCACCCTCGCCGGGCCGCGCGCCGCCTACCTGGTGGCCGGGGTCGGCACCCTCCTCGTCGCGGCGGTGGCGGCCTGGCGCGTCCACCGGTCGGTGGACGCGGTATCCACCGGCCGGACGTCCCGCCGCGAGCCGGCTGCGAGCACGCTGGAGGCATGACCCCAGCCATCCGCCTCCGCGGGCTCACCAAGACCTACGGCGACCACCGGGCCGTCGACGGCCTCGACCTCGACGTCCACACCGGCGAGGTGTTCGCCCTCCTCGGCCCGAACGGCGCCGGGAAGACGACCACCGTCGAGATCCTCGAGGGCTTCCGCGACCGCGACGGCGGGGAGGTCTCGGTGCTCGGCGCCGACCCCCACGGCGCGCCGCTGGCCTGGCGCGACCGGATCGGCATCGTGCTCCAGAGCTCGGGCGGGCTCGACCTGCTCACCCCGCGCGAGGTCCTGCGCAGCACGGCGAAGTGCTACCGGACCCCCAAGGACGTCGACGAGGTGCTCGCCGCGACCGGGCTGCAGGAGAAGGCCGACGCCCGGGTCACGGGGCTGTCCGGCGGCCAGCGCCGCCGCCTCGACGTCGCGCTCGGCATCGTCGGCCGGCCCGAGCTGCTCTTCCTCGACGAGCCGACCACTGGCTTCGACCCCCAGGCCCGCCGCGACTTCTGGGGCCTCATCCGGGGCCTGGCCACCGACGGCACGACCATCCTCCTCACGACCCACTACCTCGACGAGGCCGAGCACCTCGCCGACCGGGTCGGGGTGATCGCCGCCGGCCGGCTGCTGGCGCTCGACACGCCGGCCGACCTCGGGGGCCGCCAGGGCGAGGAGGCCACCGTGTCGTGGGAGGAGGAGGGTGCCCGGCGCACCGTCCGCACCGCGACGCCCACGGCCGAGGTCGCCGCCCTGGCCGCGCGCTTCCCCGGCGAGGTGCCCGAGCTCACCGTCACCCGTCCGTCCCTCGAGGACACCTACCTCCAGCTCATCGGCCCGCACGTCCACGACC
>CAVWSK010000004.1:0-289194 GCA_963757635.1 uncultured Actinomycetota bacterium
GCAGATCGGATGCGTACTTCTTGTAGCAGAGCAGTCGGTGAGCCGCAGCCAGCTCGTCGACGTCGGCTGCTGGATCGACGTCGACTGACTTCGGCGCGCGCAGATATCCGATCCCGATGGTGCCGTCCTGATGGACACAAAGCGACGTCAGCGGCACCTCGCCTCGGTCGGTGGCGAGCGGGCGCGACCGGCTCTGATACTGGTCGTTCCAAATATCGATCAGCATCCGGGTCCTGACGCCTGAGGTTTGCTGCACGTGTTCGGTCAACTCGAGATATGTGGTCCAGCCGTTGTATCGCTGAGCGGTCTTGATCAGCCAGTCATAGGCGAGGGGTACCCACAGATTCAGCGCCTCGGAGAACGCGACTCCAGATTCGTCAGAGACTCGATACGTGCCGGGAGCCAGTGCCATCTCTCCATGCTGCACCATTCCGCGCTCGGAGCTCTAGAGTACATCCCTGCGGCAAGATGCGACCCAAATCGTGCGCCTCACCGCCGCCAGAGCCCGCGTCATCATGGCGATGCCGCTCAGAGCGCTGGCTCATCGCCACGCCAGAGTCGGGTCCCAGGTAGCGTCGAGGGGTGATCGACATCGGTGAGGACCTTGTGGGGGCGTATCTGAGCCGGGTCGTGGGTTGCTCCGTCGTGCAGTTCAACGTCCGAACTGGAAGTGCCCGAGGGCGCGATAATTGACGTGGTGGGCCTGCAGCTTGAGGGGGCCCGAGTCTCGGAAGAATGGCTCTGCGAGGTAAGTACGCATACTGGCGGGCTCGGTGGATACGGAGGGGACGTCGCAGGCAAATTCCGGACAAAGGTCGAGTCCGTGAAGAGGTATGCCGACACAACCTTCCCAAGCGTTCCCCGACACATCGAAGTGTGGTCACCCAAAGTCGCACCAGCCATGCTGCTCAAACTGGAGACGGTGTGGTCTCAACATGGGGACGTATCGCTGATTGCGAACGACCAATACTCAGCCAGAGTGCGGGAACTCGCGACTCTCGCCCGGCGAACTACCGCTTACAGCGACTCACCTTCCTTCCGGCTGCTGCAGATTCTCAGCCGCCTGCCCGGGAATCCCCTAGAGCAGAAGTCCTAGCCACAAGCTCGGTCAGGTGAGCCGCTCGGACGTCGGCGTTGCTGTGCGTCACTCCGCCGCGAGCCGGCGACATCTTGGAGGCGACGTTATCGGGTCTGGGCTGCCCTGGAACGTGATGAAGTTTCTCTCTATTGCTGTGGCCTACGACCGGTTCAGGGTGCTGGGTACCTGGAACTGACGAGGCAACGGCACATGGCGAGAAGTGCTTGGGCGACCAGTTCCCCGAGTAGGGGCGCGAACTTCGCGCCGTGACCCGAGCAGGCCGACAGGATGGTGATCCCTTCGTGGCTTGTGATGACGAAGTCCTCGGTGGGTGTCATCGTGAACAGGCACGTGGTCTCCGCGTACGGCTCTGGCCGCAGTCCCGGATACAGCGATTGCACCGTCTCGACCATCCGGGCCCTCGCGGAACCGGTGATGACCCGGTCCTGGTGCGCTGCGGAGGGCAATCGCTTCCCGGCGTGCAACCGGCGATCTTCAGGCCGCGAGACCCTGCGTCCCGGCCCCCGGGCAGCGCGTAGGACAGCGCGCCCGGCGCCCTGTGGATCACGGTCGGCCAGGTCCCCGCCGGGAAGCCATCGTCATAAGGGAAGTGGAATGCCTGCTCCTGGGTCACCTCGAACGGCGGGAGGGCGCTGCGGAAGGTCTGTGCACAGGGGCAGCACCGGGCAGCAGCTCGGGCAGCCACCCACCGGCGGCCACCGTGATCTGCTGCGCGCGAAGCTCGTCACCCTGAGCGCTGCGAAGTAGGTAGCCGCCAGCGTCCGACTCAACCGAGGTCACTGTCCACCCGATGCGTAGCTCCGCGCCCAGACGTTGCGCCACATCGATCATGCTTAACACCGTCGACTCGGCGTCCAGTACACCCGCGCCAGGCTGGAACAGGACCTCGGACTCGAAGCGGAACTGCGGCGAACGCTCGCTCGCCTCCGAGGCGCCCAGCACCTCATGCGGCACGCTGAGGGCGCCGAGAACTGCAGCAAGCTCACGCGTCGCGGCCACCGTGCCGTGGTCGAGCCCGCCGGTCCGCACCATCAGGTCACGGCCAGAGATGGCCGCCAGTTCCTCCCACCAGGGCTCACTCCGCTGGACCAGCTCTGTGTAGAGGGCATCGGGATAGGCATAACGCAATATGCGCGCCGAACCATAAGAGCTGCCGCCTCGGGACGCAGGACGGTCCCGTTCCAGGACCACCACATCCAAGCCCCGCCGCGCTAGGTGCCAGGCAGTCGAAGCACCTGCCAATCCGGCTCCGATCACCACGTGAGTAGTCTGAATCCATCACCCCTCCGAATGCTGCACGCCAAGGCTGACATCATCCCAACAACGAGTCCTAGAGAACGCTGGACTGTCCGCCACAGCGTTAGCCACCGCACGGCGAGATCGGGTGCGGCGTTTCGCCGCGACAGGGCCTGCGCTGGGCAAGTACGCAAACCCGTTGCATGAGCTCAGGCCACGAACACAGGCACGGCCTGCCGCACAGGCCAACCTCCGCAGTCCGGCTCGCCTAAGTACGACGTGTGCCCGGCGCTTGCGAGTAGGTGTCCAGCCGCGGGATAGCCTCATCTCGTGAGCGAACAAGAGCTCTGCCCGATTCACGAGTGGCCCCGCTATCAGTGTCCGCCCGAGTGCTCTGCCCCTAGGAGGGGACCCGCGCAGTGGGTGGCCTCTGAGGAGCCGGACTACGACGGACCGCGCCCTGGGCCGGATTCGATCCTCATCTCAGCTACAGGCTTCGCTCATCGCCTTGGATGCCAGCACCTCCCTGAGTACGCGTGGCGGTCCCGCCGAAATGGGGTTGGACGGAGTCGGCCGACCTTTGGTCTCGAATCGGAGCTCACTCGGTGCACGCCACTCAGGGCAACACGCACCGCGTCGCGGAGCGGCGTTGCCTCGACTGCGACGAAATGTTCTGAGCCCAACCTACTCTCGGCGTCGGTTCAGGGCGATCCGCACGTGCCTCTAACCGCCGCCTGACGGCTATCCGCAAGCGGTCACGGCTTGACCTGAACGGTCTTGTAGCGCGAAAACCTAGCTCGTAACCAAACTCATTGCCTTCAGGGGTGAGCGCTCTGCCCGTCGTGCTCTCGGACTTCCATAGCCAGGGCATGACGAAGCGCGTTGCGTCGTCGTCCGGCAGGGTGCTGATCAGGGTTCGGGCCTGGTCGCGAAGGTGCTCGAGATCGGCTGGGCTCGTGGCTCCTGTACCGCGTTGGCGGCCGTCGGCGGCCGTCGCCTGAGCTAGAGCGAGCAAGCCGTCCGCGTTCGAGGCTCCGCCGCGACTGATGGCGCGGGCGACTTGATGCCCGGCGGCTTCAGTACCCGGCTCGGGCTGCGCAGTTGGGATCGGGACGGCCGCCAGCACACCCGTGATCGCCGCCCGTTGTTCGGAGGGTCGCAGAACGCCGAGGTTCTCGATAACGGCGCTGGCGGCCTCGACGCAGGCACGGACTTCTGGGCGCCCATCGTTGCCCCACACGTCCTCAATCAGTGGCAGCACCTGGGTCCACTGCAGGTGCTGTATCGCTGACCCTCGCCCAGAGCCGGCGCGGGCTTGGCCAGCGGCCCCGTGATGTACGTCAGGTCGACTCGGCACGATGGGTGCGCCGCCGCCGCGAGGCGCAGGTAGTACGGAAGTTGGTCGGGTCGGTGGCTTCCCGGCTCGGACTTCAGCTCGATCACCCAGACTCGGTCCGGCCAAAGCACCGCCCAGTCGGGCCAGCCGTTCATGGCTAACTCCTCAACCTTCGGAAGGAGGTATTCGTCGACAAAGGCATCCGGAACACGTGTGGCCAGCATTTGCCTCGACGTCGCCGTGGGCCAAGGCATCCAACTGGTGCATGAAACGAACGCCCTGTTCGCTCGGTCTCCGTGCGGTATTCCACGGAGGTGGATCGCCACCCACGATCAGCGTCGTCAGCACGCGCTGAAGGAACTCTTCACGACCCAACTTCAGGCGACGCCACAACTCCTGAGGGCTCTCCCACATGATTGGCAGCGTAGATGGCACTGCTGACACCTCAACTGGTGGAAGCCACGGCGAGCTAAGTGCCGCGACACCTGCGTCACTCCGCCGCGAGGCGACCGCCTTCGGTGCCATGACCCGAAAACTGTCCTCCTCACTGCCGGGGCGGCTCGGGATAGTCAACGCCGAAGTGCCGAGCAATGATCTCCGTCGTCTCGCAACCCCAGCCTGATCGATTGGCGATCGCCACCAGCTCGTCTGCGTCGCTGTCACAAACCCCAGTGCCGGACCCGCAGTCCCGGTGGAGTGCGAGGACTCCTCGGGCAAGGGGATCCTGGATGGCATTCAGCCGCCGCATTGATTCGACCCATCGGGTCACGGGCACGGGCTTGGACTCCAATATCTCGTGCACCACGTCCATGTGCTCAACCGCACTAGCTTCCTCGTCATACTCGAATCCGGTCACCTGTGAAGCGTAGAGACGACCCGACGACATAGTCCTTCGATTGCGGACATCGCCCGGCAATGCGTCAGATCTAGCGACCGCTTGACCCTCGGTGACATGCAGGCATGACCATGCGGTAGTCCGCCGCGTCTGGCCCCTTGGTCGATACCGGGCTGGGTCTACTTTCGTGTGGTCCGAGTGCCTGACCGCGTTGGCGGCGGGCGGGGTCGGGCTTTCGCTGTGCCGCCGCGTGAGGTGACGCCATGTCGGGTTCGACAATTCTCCTGCCGTTCCAGCCTGCATCGATGTCGACTGCGCAGCTGGCCGCGGTCTCGTACTTGGCCCGCTACTCGGGGCACACGCACGCCCTATACGCCTATCAGCTCAGGGAGTGGTTCGCCTGGTGCGAGGTGCACGGCTTAGACCCCCTGATGGGCGTACAGCGGGCGCACGTTGAGTTGTACATCCGCCAGCTCGGTGACCGCGGGCTGATGGACTCTTCGGTGGTGACGATGATGCATGGCGTGCGTGGGTTCTTCCGGTTCGCGCATATCGACGGCCTGGTCCCGTCTGACCCGGCTGTGTACGCGCGGCTGCCCAAGGTGCACCGCGACGAGTCGCGCACCCAAGGCCTGGACCGGCTTGAACTGATCCGGTTCCTCCAGGTCTCCCAGACGATCACCGTCCATCACGGCGCGCTGGCGTTCCTGTTGGGCATCAATGCGCTGCGCGCGTCAGAGGCGGCGGCGGTGCGAATCGAGGATTACGCCGAGACCCTGCGCGGACACCGGGTGCTGCACCTGGTGGGCAAGGGCAACAAGCCCGCCACCATGCCGATCACCGTCCCAGTTCTGCGAGTCCTGGAGGCCTGCCGCGGCGAACGAACCACCGGGCCTCTGATCCTTCGGCCGCTGACCGGTAATCCCATCGACCGGCGCGACGTCTACCGGATGGTGGCCCGTATCGCAAAGAGCGCCAGCATCCCGCGACACATCAGCCCGCACTCACTGAGGCACGCCGCCATCACGAACGCTCTGGACGCCGGCGTCCCGCTGCGCGACGCCCAGATCCTCGCGCGGCACGCCGACCCAAGAACCACCGAGCACTACGACCGCGCCCGAGGCAACCTCGACCGACACGGCGTCCACTTCCTCACCGCCTACGTCGCTGGCGTCTGAGGGACGTCTACCCCACCCGTTTGCCGCGGGCATTTGGGGCGATCCCTTCATCCTTCTCCCAAGGAGGCCTCTTCATTCCGACTCGTGATGTCAGGTGCCAGCATCGACCCGAACCGCAGAAATAGGTGCCTCTCGGACCGGTGCCTCCGCGCTCCCGATCAGCACGGGCAATGACACGCATCGCGAACAGGGCCGCGACTGCAGTAGGAGATCTTCGAGCATTCCGACATGTCGATGTCCTCGACTTGTCGCACTCGGCGGGCTCATATCCTGCCCGGTGCACGGTTCACGCCTGATAGCGATCGGCCACGAGGGAACCTCATAGTTCCGCTTGTCGCCCACGGGACCGAGAGGCTGACGCTCACGACGAGCCCATGAGTCACTCCACCGCCAAGTGCTCCGCAGCCGGCTCCCTTTGGTCAGCCAAGTCTGGCTCATCTACACACACGGCTCACCGTGCTCCGAACTCAGCGGCAGGTGAACTCGCGCCGGTACCGCTGGGGCGAGGTGCCCACCACCGACTGGAAGTGGGTGCGCAGCAGGGCGGCCGACCCGAAGCCGCTGTGGGTCGCGACGGACTCGACCGGGAGGTCGGTCTGCTCGAGCAGCTCGCGCGCCCGCAGCACCCGCTGTTGGACCAGCCACTTGTGCGGGGTGGTGCCGGTCTCGGCGACGAACCGCCTCGCGAAGGTCCGCTCGGACATCATGGCGAGCCGGGCGAGCTGCGGCACCGGGTGGGCGGCGTCCAGGTGCTGGGTCATGTGCTCCAGCACCGGCTGGATGCTCTCGCACTCGACCTGTGGCACCGGGCTCTCGACGTACTGTCGCTGGCCGCCGTCGCGCTGCGGCGGCACCACCATCCGGCGGGCGATGCGCGTGGCGACGGCGGAGCCGAGCTCACGACGCACCAGGTGCAGGCACGCGTCGATCCCCGCAGCCGTGCCGGCGCCGGTGACGATCGAGCCCTGGTCGAGGTAGAGCACGTCCATCGAGACCTGGGTGCGCGGGAACCGGCGCGCGAACTCCTGCGCGTAGCGCCAGTGGGTGACCGCCGAGCGACCGTCGAGCAGCCCCGTCTCGGCGAGCACGAACGCCCCCGTGCAGATGGACAGGATGGTCGCCCCCTGGCGGTGCGCGGCGCGGATCGTCTCGAGGAGCTCCTCGGGGTAGCTCGCCCGGACCCCGCCGGCCGGGATGACCACGAGGTCGGCGCCGATGGCGTCGGCCCAGGCGTGCGAGGGGACGAACTGCCCGCCGCTGGTGGTCTCGACCGCCTCACCCGCTCGCTCACCGCAGGTGAGGAAGGTGAAGGGCGGCACGCCGTCGTCGGTGCGGTCGAGGCCGAAGACCTCGCACGCCACCGCCATCTCGAACATCGCCATCGGGTTGGTCGCGAGCGCGGCCACGGTACGCAGTGCCATGGCGCCAGTATGGCAGAAAAATAGCGATACCGGTCAGATCTGCCACTCGTGGCGGAATCATGGTGAGCGCATGATTACAGACATGACAATCATCCTGCTCCTGGCCCTGGCCACCGCCCTGGTCGTGTCGCTCGAACGGCACGACCGCCGCACGCGTCAGCTCCCCCGTGCCCCGCACGGCGCTGACTCCAGCATCCTGTTCACCGACCTCGACCACGACGTCGACCGCGTGCTCCACGACGCGCTGGCCCGGCACGCCTGAGCGCAGCTCAGTCGTCGTCGGAGTCGTGCTGGCCGTGCCGCCGCTCGAGCTGGGCGACGACGGCCCCGGCCAGCACGGCATACCCGGCGTCGTTGGCGTGGAAGTCCAGCCGCGGCGGGGCCATCCACGTCCACGTGAGGATCCGCGCGAGGTTGGTCGGCACGGTGCCGACCCCCGGGACGGCCACAGGAGTGGTGTCGAGGGTGTCGAAGGCCGTCGCGACGTCGGCGACGCGGGCGTGGCTGGCCGCCGAGCTCGCCGCGATGAGGGCGTTGACCCGCCCGAGGACGACCACCGACTTCTGGGCCAGCGGTAGACCGGCAGCGCCGGACAGTCCGTAGACCAGGAACGGGTCGTAGTAGTTGAGCACCACGATCCGCACCCCCGGGGCGGCGGCGCGCAGCTGGCCGACGATGGTCGGCAGGTTCGCGGACAGGGTCGCCAGGGCCGGGTCGATGCAGGTGTCCTGCAGGCCGGTGAAGCCGCAGCCCGCGATGTCGTTGGCGCCGATGTCGATGGTGACCAGCCGGGTGTGGCGCGCATGGGCGTGCAGGAACCGGACGGCCTGGGCCAGCTGCGAACCGTGGCTGTACGTGCACTTCCCGCCCTGGATCATCGACGTGGTGGTCTCACCGGAACAGGCGAGGTTGGTGAGCTTCGTGCTGCGGTCGCCGACGCGTACCGCATCGAGGGTCGCCCCGACGTAGCCCTCGGTGGGGTGGTCCACCCCCAGCTGGTAGCCGGCGGCGAGCGAGTCGCCGAGCGCGAGGTACCAGCCCGTCCCCTTCGAACCGTGGTCGTCGTGCCCCCCGTGGTCACTGGCCTGCGCGGTCGCCGGGGCGACCAGCAGGGCCAGGGCGGCCAGCAGTGGGATGAGGATGCGTCGTTGCATGGTGGTTCCTCCAGGGATGCGGTGGTGGGCTCACCGTGGCACGCCGCGTCCCGTGGCGCCACCCTCACGGATACCCTTGAGGAGATGGCTGTCCGGGTGCTCGAGGAGACGACGTGGCGAGCCCTGGAGTCCGCCCACGAGGAGCGCGCCCGGGTGGCGACGGCGGGTCACCGCGCGCGCCGCCAGGACGGCGTGCCCCACCCGGTCGAGGACTTCCTCTTCACCTACTACCCGTTCCGGCCCGCGCTCCTGCGCCGCTGGCACCCGGGTCCCGGGGTGCGGCTCGTCGACTCGGGCTCCGAGCCTCGCGCCGGGTGGCGCCACTACCGGACGGTGGGTCGGGACGTGCAGCTGGACGTCACGGCATACCTCGAGTCCCGCTCCGGCACAGTGGATTTCGTCCGCGAGCTGCTCTCGGCCACGTCGTCGCGACCGGCCAGGCTGGGCTGTTTCGGGCTGCACGAGTGGGCGATGGTCTACCGAGCCTCCCCCGACGAGGTGCGCCACCGCGACTGGCCGCTGCGGCTCGGCGCGCAGGGCACCGACGAGGTCGTCGACAGCCTGCAGATCACCTGCACGCACTACGACGCGTTCCGCTTCTACACCCCTCCGGCACGCTCGCTGAACCTGCTCCAGCCGACCCGCGAGAGCCAGGTGGCCCTCGAGCAGCCGGGCTGCCTGCACGCCGGCATGGACCTCTACAAGTGGGCCATGAAGCTGGCCCCGGCGGTGCCCAGCGAGCTGGTGATGGACTGCTTCGACCTCGCCCGAGAGATCCGCGAGCTCGACATGCGGGCCTCCCCCTACGACCTGGGCGCGCTCGGCTACCAGCCCGTGGCGATCGAGACCCCCGCCGGGCGGGCGGAGTATGCCGCGGCGCAGCGCGGGTTCGCCGATCGCGGCCAGGCCCTGCGGGGAAGGCTGCTGGCCGCGATAGACGTGGTGACCGGTCAGTCGGGGTCGGTCGAGTCCGAGTCGGTCGAGCCCGGGTCGGTCGAGCCGGGGTCGGTTGCCGGCGCCGCGAGGATGGCGTAGATCGCCCGACGGGCCTCACCCAGCGCGCGCTGCGCAGCGGCGAACTGCTGCGCGGTCCCGGTCGCGACGACCTGCTCGACCGCGGCCCCCAGGGTGGCGAACTCGGTGCGCATCTCGCGGTAGTCGTCATGCGGACGGGTCGCCTGGTCCCAGACCTGGGCGAGCTCGTCGGCCCGCTCCTCGACCTGCGCCCTGCCCTCGTCGGTGAGGGCGTAGACCTTGCGCCGGCTGGTGTCCGACTCGTCCGGGGCGATGAGGCCCTCGTCGAGCAGCAGCCGCAGGGCGGGGTAGACCGAGCCGGGGCCGGGCTGCCAGACGCCGTCCGAGCGTTCGGCCACCTCGGTGATCACCTGGTAGCCGTTCATGGGCTGCTCGGCGAGCAGGGCCAGGATCGCCAGCCTGACCTCGCCGCGACGACCGCGACGGGGCCCGCGGCCCCCGCGGCCCCCGCGTCCGCCGCGTGGGCCACCGGGGTCTCCGGGACCTCCGGGGCCGAAGCCGCCGCGTCCGCGGCCGTGGCCACCGTGTCCGTGGCCGGTGTGGCCGTGGGGGCCGGCGAAGTCGGCGAAGTCGGGGCCGAAGCCCGGACCGAAGCCGCGGGGGCGGCCCTCGCCGCGCCTGCCCCGACCGCGGGGCCGCTCGTCGCCCTCGTCGGTCAGGACCGGGGCGCGGCGGGACCTGCGGGACGGCTGGGCCACGGGGCTCCTGCGGTGGGTGTGGTTCATAGTCTTCATGGGTGTCTCTTCTCGACGGGGGTGGCGGGGCCGCGACGCCTGCGCCCCGGGCCGGGTCGCGCGGTGCGCTGACGGGCCACGGTGCAGGGTCGCCCCGCGGTGGGTGCGCCGGGCCGGAGGCCGGGCGGCTCGACCCTCCGGACGGCTGGTCGATATATCGATATCTTCCGTCATCGATATATCGATTGTCAAGGGCGGCTGGGTCGAGGCCGGCTGCGGTGTCGACAGGTGGTCCGCCGGGCGACCGGGCCGGGACGCCCCGTACGCTGACGTACCGTGTCGAAGGTTCTGACGTCCCTGCCTGTTGGTGAGCGTGTCGGGATCGCCTTTTCTGGCGGTCTGGACACCTCTGTCGCTGTCGCCTGGATGCGCGAGAAGGGGGCGATTCCCTGCACCTACACCGCTGATCTCGGCCAGTACGACGAGCCCGAGATCGACACCGTGCCCAGCCGCGCCGGCCAGTACGGCGCCGAGCTGGCCAGGCTGGTCGACTGCCGCTCGGCCCTGGTCGAGGAGGGCCTGTCCGCGATCGCCTGCGGTGCCTTCCACATCCGCAGCGGTGGGCGCACCTACTTCAACACCACTCCCCTGGGCCGGGCCGTCACCGGCACGCTCCTGGTGCGCGCCATGCGTGAGGACGGCGTCGACATCTGGGGTGACGGGTCGACGTTCAAGGGCAACGACATCGAGCGGTTCTACCGCTACGGGCTGCTGTCCAACCCGTCGCTGCGCATCTACAAGCCGTGGCTCGACGCTGACTTCGTCGCCGAGCTCGGCGGGCGCAAGGAGATGTCCGAGTGGCTGACCGCGCGTGACCTGCCCTACCGCGCGAGCACCGAGAAGGCCTACTCCACCGACGCCAACATCTGGGGTGCGACGCACGAGGCCAAGACCCTCGAGTTCCTCGACGCCTCGATGGAGATCGTCGAGCCGATCATGGGCGTCCCCTTCTGGGAAGAGTCGCTGGCCATCGCCACCGAGGACGTCACGGTCCGCTTCGAGCAGGGTCGCCCGGTGGCCATCAACGACCGCGAGTTCCCCGACATGGTCGCGTTGGTCGACGAGGCCAACACCATCGGCGGGCGACACGGCCTGGGCATGTCCGACCAGATCGAGAACCGCATCATCGAGGCCAAGAGCCGCGGCATCTACGAGGCCCCCGGGCTCGCGCTGCTGCACCTCACCTACGAGCGGCTGCTCAACGCGATCCACAACGAGGACACCATCGCCAACTACCACGCAGAGGGCCGTCGCCTCGGCCGGCTCCTCTACGAAGGTCGTTGGCTGGACCCCCAGTCGTTGATGCTCCGCGAGTCGATCCAGCGCTGGGTCGCCTCGGTCGTCACCGGCGAGGTCACCGTGCGGCTGCGTCGCGGTGAGGACTACTCGATCCTCGACACCCGCGGCCCGGCGTTCAGCTACCACCCCGAGAAGCTCTCGATGGAGCGCACCGAGGGGGCGGCCTTCGGCCCCGTCGACCGGATCGGACAGCTCACGATGCGCAACCTCGACATCGCCGACTCCCGCGCCAAGCTCGAGCAGTATGCCGCGCAGGGCCAGCTCGTGGCCCGTCACCAGGACCTCGTGGGCGACCTCGAGCCCGGTGGCGCCAAGGCGATCTCCTCCAACCCGGTCGCGGCCGGCGACGACACCGACGACGCGCTCGACCGGGCCGCGATGGAGTCCGGCACCGACTGACCCGCACCGTCCCACCTGCCCCGGCAAAGCGGGGGTTGCGTGCCGATACGGGGCGTATACGCCCCGCTTTGGCACGCAACCCCCGCTTTGCACCATCGGGCCGGGGCGGGGCGGGCTACCGGACGGGGACGCCGGCCCGCACCAGGCCGTAGGTCACGCCGTCGACCAGCGCCTGCCAGGATGCCTCGAGGATGTTGCCCGCCACGCCGATGGTCTCCCACGACGTCTGGCCGTCCGAGGTCTCGATGAGCACCCGCGTGACGGCATCGGTGCCGTGCGCGGCATCGAGGATGCGCACCCGGAAGTCGATCAGCTCGAACTTCGCCAGCTCGGGGTAGGCCGGCGTCAGGGCCTGGCGCAGCGCGTGGTCGAGCGCGTTGACCGGACCGTTCCCCTCGCCCGTCGCGACGACTCGCTGGCCCCCGGCCACCACCTTGACGGTGGCCTCGGACAGGGCGTTCTGCTCGCCCCGCGCATCGGTGATGACCCGCCACGACTCGACCGCGAAGTAGTCGTGGACCTGGGGCCCCTCGACCTCCTTGCGCAGCAGGAGCTCGAACGAGGCGTCGGCCGCGTCGAAGGTGTAGCCCCGCAGCTCCAGGTCCTTGACCGTCGCCAGCACCCTGCTGAGCAGCTCGTCGTTACCCGAGAGGTCGTAGCCGAGCTCGCGGCCCTTGAGCTCGATGCTCGCACGACCGGCCATGTCGGACACCAGCATCCTCATGTCGTTGCCGACGGTGGCCGGGTCGGTGTGCTGGTAGAGGTCCGGGTCGATCCGGATGGCACTCGCGTGCAGACCGGCCTTGTGGGCGAAGGCGCTGGCGCCGACGTAGGGCTGCCGGGAGTACGGCGGCACGTTGGTGACCTCGCTGATCGCGTGGGCGATCCGGGTGGCCTCGCGCAGCCGACCGGACTCCAGCAGGGGCAGACCGCGCTTGATCTGCAGGTTGCTCACGACGGTGAGCAGGTCGGCGTTGCCGGTGCGCTCGCCGTAGCCGTTGATGGTGCCCTGGACGTGCGTGGCCCCGGCGTCGACCGCGGCCATCGAGTTGGCCACCGCGCAGCCGGTGTCGTTGTGGCAGTGGATGCCGACGCGGGCCGAGGTCGTCCCCACCGCATCCGCCACCACGTCGGCGATCTGGTCGGGCAGCATGCCGCCATTGGTGTCGCAGAGCGCGACGACCTCGGCCCCGGACTCCATCGCCGCCCGGACCACCTCGAGCGCGTAGGCGCGGTCGGCGACGTACCCGTCGAAGAAGTGCTCGGCGTCCAGGAAGACCCGACGTCCCTCACCACGCAGGAAGGAGACGGTGTCGCGCACCATCTCGAGGTTCTCCTCGAGCGTGGTGCGCAGCGCCGACTCGACGTGGCGCACGTGGGACTTCGCGACCAGGGTGACGACCGGCGCCCCGGACTCGACGAGGGCGCGGACCAGGACGTCGTCGGCGGCGCGCCCGCCCGCCCGCCTGGTCGCGCCGAACGCCGCGAGCGTGGCGTTCGACAGGGTCAGCTCACGCTGGGCCCGGGCGAAGAACTCCGTGTCCTTGGGGTTCGCGCCCGGCCAACCGCCCTCGATGAAGCCGACCCCGAGCTCGTCGAGGTGCGCCGCGATGGCGAGCTTGTCCGACACCGAGAGGTTGAGCCCCTCCTGCTGCGCACCGTCGCGCAGGGTGGTGTCGTACACGTGCAGGTCACTCATCGTGGTGTCTTCCCGTCGGCTCTTCGTCCTGCTGGTCCTGGTGGTGCATTCTCCCCCGTCGCCCGGCGCCGGCACGGGGGTGGTGGCCGACGACGTTGCCCTACAAAGCAAAAGACCCCCCGGGTGTGGGAGGTCTGCGCGACGAGCAAGTCTCGTCGCGCTAGTCGATAATCACCATGGTGGTAGCCATGTGCCAGGAGGTCACGCGCTCACTGTGGCACGGCGCGCCCACGGGTTGAACCCCCGGTCCGCATCGTGGTCAGCCGGCTGTCGAGGCCTCCTGCACGAGGGCCTCGAACAGGCGGGGGTCGGAGCCCGCCTCCGGGTGCCACTGCACCGCGAGCCGGAACGACGCCGCGGGGTCCTCCATCGCCTCGAGCGTGCCGTCCTCGGCCCACGCGGAGGGCACGAAGCCGGGGTGGGTCAGCACGGACTGGTGGTGGTAGGACGGCACCACGACCCGCTGCCCCAGCAGCGCACCGACCCGGGTCCCCGCCACCGTGGACACGGCGTGGCTGCCGTAGACACCGGCACCCGGCGAGTGGTCCTCGTGGGCGACCCGGTCCGGCAGGTGCTGCTCGAGGGAGCCCCCGACCGCGACCGCCATCACCTGCATGCCACGGCAGATGCCCAGGACCGGGGTCCCGCGCTCGGCGGAGGCGAGGGCCAGGGCGAGCTCCAGGGTGTCGCGATCCGGGCGCGGCGCCTGGACCGACCCGTGGGGCACGGCGGCATACCGCACCGGCTCCACGTCCGCGCCGCCGGCGAGGACCAGGCCATCGAGCCGCTCGAGGATCTCGTGGGCCAGGGCTTCGTCGGCGTCGAGCCGCGGCGGCAGCAGCACCGCCAGGCCACCGGCGTCCTCGACGTGGCGGACGTAGCCGTGCGGCAGCAGGGCCGCAGGCACGTCGGACCAGACGCCCCAGGAGGCCGGCTCGACGTAGGTGGTGATCCCGATGACGGGGCGGCGCCGAGCGGGCATCAGAGCGGGGTCACGTACGCGCCGCTGATCCCACCGTCCACGAGGAACTGCGACGCCGTGATGAAGCTCGACTCGTCGCTGGCCAGGAAGAGCACGGCATTGGCGATCTCGGACGGCTCGGCGAAGCGACCCAGGGGGATGTGCACCATCCGGCGGGCGGCTCGCTCCGGGTCGGAGGCGAAGAGCTCCTGGAGCAGTGGGGTGTTCACCGGGCCGGGGCACAGGGCATTGACCCTGACGCCCTGTCGCGCGAACTGGACCCCCAGCTCGCGCGACATCGACAGCACGCCGCCCTTGCTGGCCGTGTAGGAGATCTGGCTCGTGGCCGCACCCATCACCGCCACGAACGACGCGGTGTTGATGATCGACCCTCGCCCCTGCTCGAGCATGTAGGGAAGGGCCGCCTTGCAGCACAGGTAGACGCTGGTGAGGTTGACCTCCTGGACTCGACGCCAGGCCTCGAGCTCGGTGGTCAGGATCGAGTCGTCGTCGGGCGGCGAGATGCCGGCGTTGTTGAAGGCGATGTCGACGCTGCCGAAACGCTCCTTGGCCGCGCGGAACAGGCCTTCCACCTCGGCCTGGTCGGTGACGTCGCAGTGGACGTAGGCACCACCGACCTCGTCGGCAACCGTGGGGCCGGTGACGTCGTCGAGGTCGCCGATGACGACCTTCGCGCCCTCCTCGGCGAAGCGTCGTACGGTCGCGAGGCCGATGCCGCTGCACCCGCCCGTGACGACGGCAACCCTGCCGTCGAGCCTGCCTGCCATGGATGGTCCTTTCAGGAGTCGGTGGAGATGAAGACGTTCTTCACGTCCGTGAAGGAGTCGAGCGCGTCGGGGCCGAGCTCGCGGCCGAGGCCGGACTGCTTGAACCCGCCGAACGGTGTCGAGTAGCGAACGCTGCTGTGCGAGTTGACCGACAGGTTGCCGGCCTCGACACCGCGGGCCACCCGCAGGGCCCGACCCACGTCACGCGTCCAGATCGACCCCGACAACCCGTATGCCGTGTCGTTGGCCCTGGCGATCGCGTCAGCCTCGTCGTCGAACGGCATGACCGCCACGACGGGACCGAAGACCTCCTCCTGCCAGACCCGGTCCTGGGTCGAGCGGGGCAGCACCACGGTCGGCGGGTACCACCAGCCGGCACCGTCGGGGGCGCTGCCGCGGAAGGCGATGTCCACGGACTCGGCCGCCTCCTCGACGTAGGAGCGGACGGTGTCGCGCTGCCCGGAGCTGATGAGCGGACCCATCTCGGTCGACTCCTCGCCGGGGGCGGCCACGACGAAGTCGCGCACCGCGGGCTCGAGCAGCTCCATGAACCGGTCGAACACGCTGCGCTCCACCAGGATCCGGCTGCGGGCACAGCAGTCCTGGCCGGCGTTGTCGAAGACACCGGCAGGGGCCGAGGCGGCAGCCTGCTCGAGGTCGCTGTCGGCGAAGACGATGTTGGCGCTCTTGCCACCCAGCTCCAGGGTGACCCGCTTGACCTGGTCGGCCGCCCCGCGCATGATCCGCTGCCCCACGGCCGTCGAGCCGGTGAAGCACACCTTGCGCACCGCCGGGTGGGTGACGAAGCGCTCGCCGACGATCGACCCCTTCCCGGGGATGACGGTGAAGACACCCTCGGGAAGGCCTGCCTCGAGGGCGAGCTCACCGAGGCGGATCGCCGTGAGCGGGGTGAGCTCGGCCGGCTTGAGCACCACCGTGTTGCCTGCGGCCAGGGCCGGGGCGAATCCCCAGCCCGCGATCGGCATCGGGAAGTTCCACGGGACGATGATGCCCACCGTGCCCAAGGGCTCCTTGAACGTCACGTCCAACCCGCCGGCCACGGGGATCTGGCGGCCGAAGAGCCGCTCGGGGGCTGCCGAGAAGTAGCTCAGGACGTCGCGGACGTTGCCGGCCTCCCAGCGGGCGTTGCCGATGGTGTGCCCGGCGTTGACCACCTCGAGCCGGGCCAGCTCCTCGAGGTGGTCGTCGACGACCTCGGCGAACCTGCGCAGCAACCGCCCACGGTCGGCGGGCGCCACGGCACGCCAGGAGGGCCCAGCCTGCTCGGCCGCGGCGATGGCCGCATCCGCCTCCTCGAGCCCGGCAAGGGTGACCTCGGTGACGACCGCCTCGTCGGCCGGGTTGACGACCTGGTGCGTGCTGCTGGTGCTCACAGGCGCTCGAACCCCCGGACCCGCTCCCAGTCGGTCACCGAGGCGTTGAAGGCCGCCAGCTCCACGTCGGCGTGGTTGACGTAGTGCGCGACCACGTCCTCGCCGAAGGCGTCGCGCGCAATCTGCGAACCGGCCAGCAGCGCCCGCGCCTCCGCGAGCGTGCCCGGCACGCGCTCGCGATCCGAGGCGTAGGCGTTCCCCTCGAAGGCGGGCTCGAGCTCGAGCCCTTCGCGGATGCCGTGCAGCCCACCGGCCAGCATGGCCGCGACGCCGAGGTAGGGGTTCATGTCTCCCCCGGGCACCCGGTTCTCGACCCGCAGGCCGGCTCCCTCACCCACCACCCGCAGCGCACACGTCCGGTTGTCGGTGCCCCACGCGACCGCCGTGGGCGCGAAGCTGCCCGACTGGAACCGCTTGTAGGAGTTGATGTTCGGGGCGTAGAAGCAGGTGAACTCGCGCAGCGTCGCCTGCATGCCGGCGAGGAAGTGGTCGAAGAGCTCGCTGCGCCCACCCTCCCGGGAGGAGTCGGCGAACGAGATGGCCCCGTCGGCACCACGCAGCGAGAGGTGCACGTGGCAGGAGTTGCCCTCCAGGGCGTCGTACTTGGCCATGAAGGTCAGCGACTTCCCGTGTGCGGCGGCGATCTCCTTCGCCGCGTTCTTGTAGACGGCGTGCACGTCGCAGGTCCGCAGGACGTCGTCGTAGAGGAACCCGATCTCGTGCTGGCCGTGGTTGCACTCCCCCTTCGCGCTCTCGACCGTGGCCCCCGCGGCATACATCTCGTTGCGGATGTCGCGCAGCAGGGGCTCGACCCGGGTGCCGCCGAGGATCGAGTAGTCGACGTTGTAGCGGTTGGCGGGGGTGAGCCCCTGGTAGCGACTGTCCCAGGCCTGCTCGTAGGTCTCCTCGAAGACGATGAACTCCAGCTCGGTCCCGGCCAGGGCCACGAAGCCCATCTCGTGGGCCGCGTCCATCTGGGCCTTGAGGACCGAGCGCGGTGACGGGCGGACCGGGCCGCTGCCGTCCAGCCAGGACAGGTCGCACTGGATCATCGCCGAGCCCGGCTGTCCCGGAGTGCGACGCAGCGTCGCGAGGTCGAGGTCGAACATCATGTCCCCGTAGCCACGTGACCACGAGCTGATGTCGTAGCCCTCGACGGTGTTCATGTCGACGTCCACCGCGAGCAGGTAGTTGCACCCCTCGGTGCCGTGGGCGAGTGCGTGGTCGAGGAAGTAGTGGCCGTGCAGGCGCTTGCCCTGCAGCCGGCCCTGCATGTCGGTGAAGGCGACGATCACCGTGTCGACGGCGCCGGACTCGATGTCGGCCGTCAGCTCCTCGATGGTCAGCTGGGGTGGTCTGGTCACGGTGTCTCCTCGTCGCGGCTCAGCCGAGCAGCCCGCGCAACAGCGCGGCTGTGGCATCGCAGTGCTCTTCCATGGTGGCCCTCGCCGCCTCGGCGTCCCCGCCGAGGATGGCCGAGACGACGGCTTCGTGCTGGTCGTTCGAGTGGGCGATGTTCAACGGCAGCACCGGGATGGCGGTGAGCAGCTCGTGCAGGGCGGACTGCGCCCGGGTGACCGCCTCGATGAGCATCGGGGAGCCGGAGAGGGTGGCGACCGCGAGGTGCAGGCGGCTGTCGGCGAGGCGGTGGGCGGCGTTGTCGGGCGCCTCCCGTGCGGCCCGACAGCTGTCCAGCAGCCAGGCCCGCTGGTCGGCGGCGAGGGACCGGGTGGCCGCGAGGGCGGCGGCCCCCGGCTCGACGACCCTGCGGAACTCCAGGGCATCGGCGAGGGCGGCCCCCGTGCGGACGCTCGCGGTCCCGCTGCCGGGCTCGGAGCCCGAGTAGGTGATGACCGTGCCGCCACCGCGGCCGCGGCGCGTGGTCACCAGCCCCGAGTCGCGCAGGGCGGCGATGGCCTCGCGCAGGGTGTTGCGGCTGACGCCCAGCCGCTCGGCGAGCTCCCGCTCGGGTGGGAGCTGGTCGCCGTCGGTGAAGACCCCGAGCCGGATGGCCGTCGCGAGCTGCTCCACGGTCACCTCGAAGGCATTGCCCGAGGTCGGCCGCAGGACGACCTGCGGCAACGACGTCTGGAGGTCTCGAGCGCTCACCCCCCGATCCAATACCCCCCACCCTGCCGCGTCAATGGTCTGCGAAAGAACCATTTGTCACGACGACGGTCCGCGGCCCAGCTTGGCGCCCTCGGGATCGAAGGGCGCCCGCAGCCCGACCGACACCGGGAACCGCCGACCGGCGAGGTCGATCTCGTAGGCGCCGGCCCGCAGCCAGTCGGTCGTCGCGCTCCCACTGGCCCGGTCCCCGACCAGCGCGAGGCCGACGCCGGAGCCCACCGTCGCGCCCCACGCGGCGCTGGTCACCTGCCCGACGGGTTCGCCGTCCCGCAGCACCAGCTCACCGCCCCAGGGGTAGGCGGCCGGGTCGTCGACGACGAAGGACACCACCCGCCGGCGCGGTGGCGCCTGGCGCGCGCGCTCCAGGGCGGCCCGGCCGAGGAAGTCCACGTCGCCAGCGAGCTTGCAGGCGAACGTCAGCCCAGCCTCCCGCGGGCCGGTGTCGCTGGTCAGCTCGCGGGCGAAGGCCCGGTAGCCCTTCTCCAGGCGCATCGCCTCGATCGTGGAGTAGCCGGCCGGCGACACCCCGAGCTCTCGTCCCGCCTCGAAGAGGTCCTCGTAGACCCCCACGGCGAGGTCGCACGGCACGTAGAGCTCCCACCCGAGCTCACCGACGTAGGTGATCCGGGTCGCGCGGGCCGTCCCTCGCCCGATCCGCACCTCGCGGCTGCTCGCGAACGGGAACGCCGCGTCGGAGAAGTCGTCGGGCGACAGGGCGGTGAGGAGCGCTCGGGAGCGTGGCCCCATGACGCCGAAGACGGCATACCCCGCGGTGACGTCCACGAACTCGACCTCGGCGCCGTCCGGCACGTGGCGACGAAACCATGACAGGTCGCGCACGGTCGTCGCGGCGCTGCTGACCACGAGGTACTCCGAGGCTCCCGTCCGGGTCACCGTCACATCGGCCTCGTAGGTGCCTCGCGCGTTGAGCACCCCGGTGTAGACGGCCCGCCCCACGGGGACCGCGACGTCAGCGGTGCACAGCCACTGCAGGGCCCGCTCGGCGTCGCGCCCCACCACCAGGTACTTCGAGAAGGAGGTCTGGTCGAAGACCGACACGGCCTCGCGCGTGGTCCGCTGCTCGCGCACCGACCAGTCCACCCACCGCGGCCGCTCCCACGAGTAGTCGAGCACCGGCTCGACCCCGGGGGGCGCGAAGACGTTGGCCCGCTCCCAGCCGTTGCGGCTGCCGAGGCCGGCACCCTGCTCCACGAGCAGGTGGTGCACGGGTGAGCGGCGCACGTCGCGCCCGGTCTCGAGCTCCCGGTTGGGCCACGGGACGGCGTAGTGGAGGCCGAGCACCTCCCCCACCCGCTGGCGCAGCCAGTGGTTGTTGCCGGAGAAGGGGGCGAAGCGGCGGATGTCCGCGCTGATCAGGTCCATCGTCGGCTCACCTTCGACGATCCACTCCGCCAGGGCCTTGCCCGCCCCACCTGCCGAGGCGATGCCGACGGAGTTGAAGCCCGCCGCCACGAAGAAGCCCGCGACCTCGGGCGCCTCCCCGATGATGAACTGGTTGTCCGGGGTGAAGCTCTCGGGACCGTTGTAGAACTTGCGGATGCCCGCCTCGGCCAGGGCCGGGATCCGGTGCACCGCACTGTCCATGAGGATCTCGAAGTGGTCCCAGTCCTCATCGAGGAGGGCGAACTCGAACGGGTACGGGATCGCGTCCGGGGCGACCCACGGCTTGGCCACCGGCTCGAAGCCGCCGACCAGCAGCCCACCCACCTCCTCCTTGACGTAGGTGTAGCCGTCGGGGTCGCGCAGGATCGGCAGGTCGCGGTGGACCCCGTCGACCTGCTCGGTCACGACGTAGAAGTGCTCGGCCGAGTGCAGCGGCACGCTGACCCCCGCGAGGTCGCCCACCGCCTTGGCCCACTGACCCGCGCAGTTGACGACGACCTCGGCCTCCACGTCGCCGCGGTCGGTCCGGACGCCGGTCGCCCGCCCTTCGACCGTGTCCACGCCCGTGACGCGCACCCGTTCCTCGATCCTGGCCCCGAGCATCCGAGCCCCCCTCGCGAGGGACTGGGTGAGGTCGGCGGGGTCGGCGCGGCCGTCGCCGGGGAGCCAGATGGCGCCGAGGACGTCCTCGACCTGCATGAGGGGGTAGCGGTCGTGGGCCTCCTGCGCGGTGAGCAGCTCGCACTCCAGGTCGTATGCCGCGGCGCTCGCGACCGTGCGCCGCAGCGCGGTCATCCGCTCGGGGGTGCGGGCGACGGTCAGCCCCCCACAGACGCGGTAGCCCGTGGCCAGGCCGGTCTCCTCCCCCAGCCGGGCGTACAGGTCGGTGGAGTACTGCACCAGTCGGGTGCTCGCCTCGGTGGCGCGCAGCTGTCCCACGAGACCGGCCGCGTGCCACGTCGTGCCACAGGACAGCGTGCCCTGCTCGAGGAGCAGCACGTCGGTCCAGCCGAGCTGGGCCAGGTGGTAGGCGACGCTGCAGCCGATCACCCCGCCACCGATGACGACGACCCGGGCGCGGCTCGGGAGGTCGCTCACGAGGCCCTGCCCGGCGTGGCTGCCTGGTCCAGGAGCGTGTCGAGGCGGCCGCTGCGAATGAGCTGGCAGCACAGCTCGAACCGCTCGACGGTGAACCCCCAGAAGTCGTGGTCGACGTCCGAGACGCCGTGCTGGATGGCACCCCAGAGCGTCCAGGCGTAGCGACCCGCGAACCCCCACAGCTCGGCCCGGGCGAGCAGCTGGGCGTCGACGCGGCCGTAGTAGGCCCCCACGACCTCGACGAGCGACTCGTGCCCGAGCTGCGACTCGTTCACCAGGTTGCCCAGCTCGAACGCAGGCTCGTTCATCCCCGAGTACTCGTAGTCGATGATGCGGACGTCGTCGCCGTCGTCGATGAAGTTGGCCGCGAGCAGGTCGTTGTGGCAGGGCACCAGGGTCTCGGGGTGCCGTTCGAGGACCCGGCGGACCCGGGCCGCCGGGTCGCCCAGCTCGGCATACCCCTGCGGCACCGCGAAGCCGCGGTCGGAGACGATGGCCTGGTAGCGCTCCTGCACCTCGAACATGTCGAACCTGGCGACGAAGGCCGGACCGGCGTGCAGCCGCCGGACCGCCGCCGCGATCCGGGCGAGGTTCGCCGCGACGTCCTCCGCGCCGTACGTGCGACCGGGCAGGAACTCGACGACCATCACGCCCTGACCGGGCAGGTAGTCGACCACCGGCGCGCCGACCCCGGCCTCGGCCGCGGCCCGGCTGTTGCACCACTCCTGCTCGCGGTCCACCGCGAGCAGCTCGGTGGTCGGTGGCGAGATCCGGACGACGACGTCGTGCGTCGTCGTCCGGACCCGGTAGTTGTGGTTGGTGAGGCCGCCGGGGAGCTCGGTGACCTCGCGCGGACTGCCGAGGGCCGGCAGCTGCGCCAGTGCCTGGTCGAGGGTGAGACCCGGGCTCACTCGCCGAATGCCTCCACGACCGCCTGGTCGATGGTGTGCTTCGGGCCGGTGAACCACTTGCGGGCCGAGACCTGCCACCAGATCGCGAGGACCAGCAGCGACCCGATGGTGAGGATCGGCGCATAGTTGACGTACTTCCAGGCGAAGTCCTTGTTGCCCGGCACCGCCGCGGGGGTGAACGGCATGATGAAGTAGATGGAGATGATGGCGATCTCGACGACCGCCACGAGGTTCATCCACTTGTAGCGGGCACCGTTGGTCCAGCTGCCCGCCTCGAAGGCGTCACCCATCCGCCACCGCAGCCAGATCGGGATGAGGAAGGCGAGGTAGAGCCCGATCACGGCGACCGAGACGACCGCGTAGAAGGCGACCGGCACCGGTGCGCCGTTGATGTCGACCTCGACCAGGGCCGGGAGGGTGATGAGCGCGCTCACGACCGCGACGAGCATGACCGCGTTGGCCGGGACCTTGCTCACCGAGAGCTTCGACCACAGCCGCGACCCGGGGATCGCACCGTCGCGGCTGAAGGCGAACGTCATCCGCGAGGCGCTGGTCATGCAGGCCGTCGTGCAGAAGAACTGGCCCACCGCCGAGATGAACAGGATCGCCGTGGCCCAGCTCGTGGTCATGGAATGGGTGAAGATGTAGGCGACCCCGCCACCTCCGACCCCGGCATTGTCGGGGGTGCCGTTGTCGGCGTTGGGCACCGCGAACAGGAAGCACAGCAACAGGATCCAGCCGCCGATGGCGGAGTAGAAGATCGACTGCCAGATGCCCTTGGCCGCCGCCTCGGACGCCGCCGAGGTCTCCTCGGAGAGGTGGGCGGAGGCGTCGTAGCCGGTGATCGTGTACTGGGTCAGCAGCAGCCCGAAGGGGACCACCAGGAACCAGTACTTCAGCGAGCTCGTCGAGCCGCCGCTGTAGCCGGAGTTGTTGAAGCGCTCGGTGAAGACGTAGGAGAAGCTCTGGTGGTGCTCGGGGATGAAGACGAGGATCAGCACGACGATGGCGGCGCCGACGACGTGCCACCACACCGACACGTTGTTCATCACGGCCATCAGGTGGCCGCTGAAGATGTTGAGCACCGAGGCCAGGACCAGGATCCCCAGGAAGATCCAGAAGACGCGGGTGAGCGAGTAGCCCCCGGCGTAGGACTCGGAGAACGTGCTCAGCGTCAGGTCGATGAAGGTCGCGCAGCCGTAGGCCACCGACGCGGTGACCGCGACGAGGCCGATGAGGTTGAGCCAGCCGGTGAAGAATCCGGCCTTGGGGCCACCCATCTTGCTCGCCCACCAGTAGATCCCACCCGAGGTCGGGTAGGCCGAGACGAGCTCGGACATGGTCAGCCCGATGATGAGGATGAGCGCGGCCACGATGGGCCAGCCCCACGAGATGGCAATCGGGCCACCGTTGTTGAAGCCCTGGCCGAAGGTCGTGAAGCAGCCCGCCAGGATCGAGATGATCGAGAACGAGATGGCGAAGTTCGAGAAGCCCGACCACGACCGGTCGAGCTCCTGCTTGTAGCCGAGTTCCGCTAGGCGGCGCTCGTCGTCGGACAACTCGCTGATGCTGGCCATTCCCGGCTCCTAGTCCTCACGCGACGTTGAGCAGATGCTTCACCCCCGGGACTCGTCATGTCAATGGTCCAAACGCAAACCTTTGACGAGCCCGGGGGCGACCGTGAGGGCGCGAGAAGTCAGGCCAGGCGGGTGAGCCAACCGTGGGTGTCCTCGGTGCGGCCGTACTGGATGTCGAGCAGCCGCTCGCGGATCGAGCGGGTCACCTCGCCGTAGTCGACGCCGCGACGGTGGTCGCACGACCCGCCCTGCCAGCGCAGCTCCCCGACCGGGGTGATGACGGCGGCCGTGCCGCAGGCGAAGATCTCGGTGATCTCTCCGCTGGCCGCGCCGTCCTTCCACTCCTGGATGGGGATGCGTCGCTCCTCGGGCTCCAGGCCCATCTCCTTGGCCAGCTCGAGCACCGAGCTGCGGGTGACCCCCTCGAGGATCGACCCGGTCAGCTCCGGGGTGATGAGCCGGTTGTCGCGGGTCACGAAGAAGAGGTTCATGCCGCCGAGCTCCTCGACGGTGGTATGGGTCGAGGCGTCGAGGAAGACCGCCTGGTCGCAGCCGTTCTCGATGCCCTCGAGCTGTCCGGCAAGGCTCGAGGCGTAGTTGCCACCGCACTTGGCCGCGCCGGTGCCACCCTCCCCCGCCCGGGCGTAGTCGGTCGACAGCCACAGGGTCACCGGCTTGATGCCGCCGGGGAAGTAGGCCCCCGCGGGTGAGGCGATCACCGAGTAGGTGACCACGCTGGCCGGGCGAACCCCAAGGAAGGCCTCCGACGCATACATGAAGGGACGCAGGTAGAGGCTGGCCTCGCCACCGTCGCCGGAGGGGACCCAGGCCTGGTCGACCTCGACCAGTGCACGCAGCGAGGCGATGAAGTCCTCGGCAGGCAGCTCGGGCAAGGTCATCCGCCGGGCGCTGCGGATCATCCGCTGGGCGTTGGCCTCCGGGCGGAAGGTCCAGATCGACCCGTCCGCGTGGCGGTAGGCCTTCATGCCCTCGAAGATCTCCTGGGCGTAGTGGAGCACAGCGGCCGACGGCATCAGGGTGATCGGGCCGTAGGCGACGACCTTGGCGTCGTGCCACCCCTGCCCCCTGGTCCACGTGGCCGTGACCATGTGGTCGGTGAAGGTGGTGCCGAACCCGGGGTTGGCCAGTACTGCCTCGCGCTCCGCGTCCGACCGCGGATCGGTGCGGCGGGTGACCTCGAAGGTCAGCGGGGCGGTGGTCTGGCTCATGGAGTCCTCCTGCGTCGGTGCGGGTCTCCTGCCGAGATTACCTGCCGGCATGGCGCCTCCGGCAGGAGAGATGGGCGCGGCCGTCGATCAGAGGCGGGCGGCGATCGCGTCGCCCACCTGCGAGGTGGAGCGTACGGTGCTGCCGCGGGCGGCGAGGTCGGCGGCAACGGCCTGCTCGACGCGAGCCGACTCGGCGGCGAGACCGAGGTGGTCGAGCAGCATCGACACCGACAGGATGGTGGCGGTCGGGTCGGCCTTGGCCTGCCCGGCGATGTCCGGAGCGGAGCCGTGGACGGGCTCGAACATGCTGGGGGCGGTGCGCTCGGGGTTGATGTTGCCACTGGCGGCCAACCCGATGCCCCCGGCGATCGCGGCGGCGATGTCGGTGATGATGTCGCCGAAGAGGTTGTCGGTGACGATGACGTCGAACCGGCCCGGGTCGGTGGCCAGGAAGATCGTCGCGGCGTCGACGTGCTGGTAGGCCGTCTCGACGTCGGGGAACTCGGCGCCGACCTCCTCGACGGTCCGACGCCACAGGTGGCCGGCGTGGGTCAGGACGTTGTGCTTGTGCACGAGGGTGAGGTGCCGGCGCGGTCGCGCCTGGGCCCGGGCGAACGCGTCACGCACGACCCGCTCGACGCCGAACCGGGTGTTGACGCTGACCTCGGTGGCGATCTCGTGCGGCGTCCCGGTGCGCAGGCTGCCGCCGTTGCCCACGTAGGGGCCCTCGGTACCCTCACGGACGACGACGAAGTCGATGCCGTCCGGGGCCACGCGGTCGACGGCGAGCGGGCTCAGGACGCCCGGGTAGAGCTTGGCCGGCCGCAGGTTGACGTAGTGCTCCAGGGCGAAGCGCAGGGGCAGCAGCACCCCGCGCTCGAGGACACCGCTCGGCACCCCCGGGTCACCGATCGCCCCGAGCAGGATGACGTCGTGGTCGCGCAGCTCGGCGAGCACCGAGTCCGGGAGGGTCTCCCCGGTGGCGTGCCACCGCCGCGCCCCCAGGTCGTACTCGGTGGCCTGGAACTTCGGGCCGGAGCCCGCGGTGACGGCCTCGAGGACCTTCAGACCCTCGGCCACGACCTCTGGTCCGATCCCGTCACCACCGATGACGGCGAGGTTGACGGTGTCGGGGCGAGCGTCGTCGGGAGCCATGTCCACCAGCCTAGAAGTGGTCTTGCAATCTGATACTTGCGTCTCACATGACGAACGGCTCCGGAGCGGTGGTCCCCGGAGCCGTTCGTGGATCCCCTGAGGGGACGTGCAGGTCAGTCGTCGGAGTGACCCTGCTCACGCAGGTCCATCGACTCCTGCAGTGCCTGGCGTGCCTTCTGTGCTTCTTCGCTCATCATCATCAGTCCTTGGTGGGTTTCCCTGTGCAACAACAGGGCCGGTTGGAATGGGGTCCAGTGGGCACTCACCCGGTTGTCGGGGTGCCGCTGTCAGCCACGCACGCGGGATCTCCGCGGCGAGTGGGCTGACTACCTGAACTCGCCGCGGCAGATAAGAATTACGACCTGCTGCGTCATGCTTCGAGATTACGTGGACGTCCAACTATCTGGTACCCGTTTCCCACTCAGTGAGATGCCTCTGGACGGCGGGTCGACGATCCGCGCCAGGCGCAGGTATGCCGCCCGCTCTGGTGAGCGGGCGGCATACCTGGTGCGGTGGTGGGCTCAGGCGCTGATGTCGACCACGCTGACCTCGGCGCCGATCTCGGCCGCGATGGCGGCGAGCACGTCGGCAGGCACCTGGCTGTCGAGGGTCAGGGTGACCAGGGCCTGGCCGCCGGGCTCGTTGCGCGCGACCTGCATGCCCGCGATGTTGATCCCCGCGTCGCCGAGGAGGACGCCCACCGAGCCGATGACGCCCGGGCGGTCCGCGTAGGTGAAGAAGGCCAGGTGGTCGGACAGCGGGACCTCGAGGTCGAAGCCGTTGACGCCGACGATCTTCTCGATCATCCGTGGCCCCGTGAGGGTTCCGGAGACGCTGACGGTCGTGCCGTCGGCGAGCGTGCCGCGCAGCGTCGTGACGTTGCGGAAGTCCTGGCTGCTCGGGTCGGTGAGCAGCCGCACCTCGCAGCCACGCTGCTCGGCGAGCAGGGGCGCGTTGACATAGGTCACCGGGTCCTCGGTCACGTCGGCGAACAGACCCTTGAGTGCGGCGAGCTTCCAGATCGAGACGTCGTGCTCGGTGATCTCTCCCCTGACGTCGACGTCGAGCTGCACGGGGACCGAGCCGGCGAGCGCGGTGAAGATGCGCCCGAGCTTCTCGACCAGCGCGATGCCGGGGCGGACCTCCTCGGGCACGGCTCCCCCGGAGACGTTGACGGCATCCGGCACGAGGTCGCCGCCGAGGGCCAGTCGCACGGACTTGGCGACCGCGACCCCGGCCTTCTCCTGGGCCTCCTCGGTCGAGGCGCCGAGGTGCGGGGTGACGACCACGGACTCGTGCTCGAACAGGGGGCTCTCGGTCGTCGGCTCCGTGGCGAAGACGTCGATCCCGGCCCCGGCCACCCGGCCCTCGCGCAGGGCCTCGGCCAGCGCCTCCTCGTCGACGATGCCGCCGCGGGCAGCGTTGATGATGCGCACGGTGGGCTTGACCTTGCTCAAGGCCTCCTTGCCGATGAGGCCGAGGGTCTCGGGGCTCTTGGGCAGGTGCACGGTGATGAAGTCGCTCTGCTCGAGCAGCTCGTCGAGGGTGACCAGCTGCGCGCCGAGCTGCCCGGCCCGCTGGGCGGAGACGTACGGGTCGTAGGCCAGGATCTCCATGCCGAAGCCCTTGAGCCGCTCGGCGACCAGCTGGCCGATGCGGCCGAAGCCGACGACGCCGACCTTCTTGTCGAGCAGCTCGACACCGCCGTACTTGCTGCGCTTCCAGGCCCCCGCCTTCAGGGCCTGGTTGGCGGGGGCGATGTTGCGCGCCGTCGCGAGCAGCAGGCCGACGGCGAGCTCGGCCGCCGAGGTGATGTTGGAGGTGGGCGCGTTGACGACCATGACACCGGCCCGCGTCGCGGCCGGGACGTCGACGTTGTCGAGGCCGACCCCGGCGCGGGCGATGACCTTGAGGTTCTTCGCGGCGGCGATCGCCTCGGCGTCCATCTTGGTCGCGGAGCGGATCAGCACCGCGTCGACGTCCGCGAGGGCCGGCAGCAGCGCCTCACGGGAGGCCCCGTCGACGGTGCGGACCTCGAAGTCGGGTCCGAGTGCGTCGATGGTGGCGGGCGAGAGTTCCTCGGCGATCAGCACGATCGGCTTGCTCAAGGGTCAGTCCTTTGTGGGTCGCGATAGGGGGTCGGCACCGCGCTGTGCCCGGGCGACAGCATACGACCCGGTTCACTATGTGGATGGCAACGCTCGGAATGTGACACGGGTGACGAGCGCCACGCACGCGCGCCCCGCGACACGACAAAGCGGCAGTTGCTGCACGAGACGGGAGTTGTACCTGCCGTTTCGTGACGCAACCGCCGCTTTGCGGGGGTGAGTCCGGGGTCAGCGCGCCGCAGAGCCCTCGACGTAGTCGCTGTCGGACGTCTTGACCCAGCTCATCAGCTTGCGCAGCTCGCGGCCGGTGCCCTCGATCGGGTGCTGGGCACCCTTCTCGCGCAGCGCCTTGAACTCGGGGGCGCCCGCGTCCTGGTCGTCGATGAACCGCTGGGCGAACGCGCCGTTCTTGATGTCGGCGAGCACCGCCTGCATGTTCTCCTTGACGTGCGGGTCGATGACGCGCGGGCCCGAGACGTAGTCGCCGTACTCGGCCGTGTCGGAGACCGACCAGCGCTGCTTGGCGATGCCGCCCTCGATCATCAGGTCGACGATCAGCTTGAGCTCGTGGAGACACTCGAAGTAGGCGACCTCGGGCTGGTATCCGGCCTCGACGAGGGTCTCGAAGCCGTACATGACCAGCTGGCTCGCGCCACCGCAGAGGACGGCCTGCTCACCGAACAGGTCGGTCTCGGTCTCCTCGGTGAAGGTGGTCTTGATGCCGCCGGCCCGCAGGCCACCGATGGCCTTGGCGTAGGACTTCGCGAGGTCCCAGGCCCGACCCGACGCGTCCTGCTCGACGGCGAGGAGCACGGGCACACCGCGCCCGTCGACGTACTCGCGGCGCACGAGGTGCCCGGGCCCCTTGGGGGCGACCATGAGGACGTCGGAGCCGGCCTCGGGCTTGATGTAGTCGAACCGGATGTTGAAGCCGTGACCGAAGAGCAGGGCGGCGCCCTCCTTGAGGTTCGGGGCGATCTCCTGGGCGTAGACGGTCCGCTGCACCTGGTCGGGCGTCAGGATGACGACGAGGTCGGCTTCCTTGACGGCCTCCGCGACGGACAGGACGGTCAGGCCCTCGGCCTGCGCCTTCGCCCGGCTCTTGCTGCCCTCGGCCAGGCCGACGCGGACGTCGACCCCCGAGTCGCGCAGGTTCAGTGCGTGTGCGTGGCCCTGGCTGCCGTAGCCGATCACGGCCACCTTGGTGCCCTGGATCACGCCCAGGTCTGCGTCGTCGTCGTAGAACATCTCGGCCACGGTGGCCACTCCTTAGGTTGTCTGCTGCTGGGTTCTGGGGGTCGTGCGTTCGGTGCGGGTATGCCGCGTGCCCGCCTCGGGCGGGCCCGGCCAGCTAGGCGCTGCGCAGCGCGCGGTCGGTGATCGAGCGGGGACCGCGGCCGATGGCCACCATTCCCGACTGGACGAGCTCCTTGACGCCGAAGGGCGCCAGGACCTCGAGGAACGCGGCCAGCTTGTCGCGGTTGCCGGTGACCTCGATCGTCAGGGTGTCACTGGCGACGTCGACCACCTTGGCACGGAACAGCTGGACGGTCTCGATCACCTGGCTGCGGCTCTGGAGGTCGGTCTTGACCTTGACGAGCAGGATCTCGCGCTGGACGGCGGCCGACGGCTCGAGCTCGACGACCTTGAGCACCTCGACGAGCTTGTTGAGCTGCTTGGTGACCTGCTCGAGCGGGAGTGCGTCGACGTCGACCACCACGGTCATCCGCGAGATCTCCGGGTGCTCGGTCGGGCCGACGGCAAGGGAGTCGATGTTGAAGCCGCGCCGCGAGAACAGGGCGGCGATGCGGGCCAGGACACCGGGCTTGTTCTCGACCAGGACCGACAGGGTGTGCTTGCTCATGTCTCCTACTTCCCGTCTCCGTCGGTGTCCTCGGGTTGCGAGGTCGCCTCGTCCTCTTCACGGTCCCACGCGGGTGCGGTGTCCTTGGCGACCTGGATCGCGTCGTTGCTCACCCCGGCGGGCACCATCGGCCAGACCATGGCGTCGCGGTGCACGACGAAGTCGACCACGACGGGCACGTCGTTGATCTCCATGGCCTTCTTGATGGTCGCGTCGATGTCCTCGGGCCGCTCGCACCGCAGGCCGACGCAGCCGTATGCCTCGGCGAGCTTGACGAAGTCGGGGATCCGGCTGCCCACCGAGGTGTGCAGGTCGGTGTTGGAGTAGCGCTCGTTGTAGAACAGGGACTGCCACTGGCGGACCATGCCGAGGCTGCTGTTGTTGATGATCGCGACCTTGATCGGGATGTTGTTGATGACGCAGGTGGCGAGCTCCTGGTTGGTCATCTGGAAGCAGCCGTCGCCGTCGATCGCCCAGACGGTGCGGTCGGGCTGGGCCACCTTCGCGCCCATGGCGGCGGGCACGGCATACCCCATGGTGCCCAGCCCCCCGGAGTTGAGCCAGGCGTTGGGGCGCTCGTACTGGACGAACTGCGCGGCCCACATCTGGTGCTGGCCCACGCCGGCGACGTAGACCGACTCCGGCCCGCTGATCGCACCGATGCGCTCGATGACGTGCTGGGGCGCGCAGGACTCCTCCCCCTCGGGGGTGGAGTAGCCGAGCGGGAAGGTCGTCTTCCAGCCGGCGGTCTGCTGGCGCCAGGCGGCGTAGTCGCCAGGGCTGCCGGCGTCGAGGTCGGCGGCGACCGCCTTGTGGAGCTCACCGATGACCTCGAGCACATCGCCGACGATCGGCACGTCCGCGGTGCGGTTCTTGGAGATCTCGGCCGGGTCGATGTCCGCGTGGATGACCTTGGCGTCGGGGGCGAAGGTCGAGAGCTGGCCGGTGACCCGGTCGTCGAAGCGCGCACCCAGGGTGATGAGCAGGTCGGACTTCTGCAGGGCCGCGACCGCAGCCACCGAGCCGTGCATCCCCGGCATGCCCAGGTGCAGGGCGTGGCTGTCGGGGAAGGCGCCCCGCGCCATCAGGGTGGTGACGACGGGGATCTGGGTGAGCTCGACGAACTCACGCAGCGCCTCGGAGGCACGTCCGCGGACGACGCCGCCGCCGACGTAGAAGACGGGACGCTTGGCCTGGGCGATGAGCCGGGCGGCCTCGCGGATCTGCTTGTTGTGCGGCCGGGCGACAGGGCGGTAGCCCGGAAGGTCGAACTTCGGCGGCCAGCTGAAGGTGGTCCTCGCCTGCAGGGCGTCCTTGGCGATGTCGACGAGGACGGGTCCTGGACGGCCCGTGGAGGCGATGTGGAAGGCCTCGGCGATGACCCGCGGGATCTGCGCGGCGTCGGTCACGAGGTAGTTGTGCTTGGTGATCGGCATGGTGATGCCGCGGATGTCGGCCTCCTGGAAGGCATCGGTGCCGATCGAGGCCGAGCTGACCTGGCCGGTGATCGCGACGATCGGCACGGAGTCCATGTAGGCGTCCGCGATGGCGGTGACGAGGTTGGTCGCACCCGGCCCTGAGGTGGCCATGCAGACGCCGACCTTCCCGGTCGCGCTGGCGTAGCCCTCGGCGGCGTGGCCGGCACCCTGCTCGTGGCGCACCAGGATGTGGCGGACCTTCACGGAGTCCAGGAGCGGGTCGTAGGCCGGCAGGATGGCGCCACCGGGGATCCCGAAGACCGTGTCGACCTCCATGGCCTCGAGGGAGAGCACGAGGCTCTGGGCCCCAGTGACCTCGGAGGGCGCCTTCGCCCTTGCCTGCTGGGCCATCTGGGACGGGCTGGGGGCCGGCGTCGTCCTCGCGTCGCTCACTTCACTACCGCTTTCGCTTCTCGCTGGTATCGGGCCACAAAAAAACCCTCCAGTCCCGGCACGGGACGACGGAGGGCAGCGCGCTGGCTCTCGGTGATGAGGGCCTGCGCGCTAGGGAAGTACGAGAATTCGTGCCACACGTGCACTCTCCCGCCGCGGCGGCGGCGTGTCAACGTGCGAGACAGCCGATCTCGCGATCCGGACCTGTCGTCTCAGTCACAGGTCCGGACCACGAGGTTCGGGCTCAGCCGCAGACGGCGCCGCCGCTCGCACTGCCGACGAGCTTGCGGTACTTGGCCAGCACGCCCCTGGGGTACTTGGGGGCGGGGGGCTCGAAACCCTCGGCCCGGCGGGCCAGCTCGGCCTCGTCGACCTGGAGGTCGAGCACGCCCTTCGCGACGTCCAGGGTGATCCGGTCGCCGTCCCGGACGAAGGCGATGGGGCCCGCGTCGACGGCCTCGGGCGCCACGTGGCCGACGCAGAGCCCGGTGGTGCCCCCGGAGAACCGACCGTCGGTGAGCAGCAGCACGTCCTTGCCCAGACCCGCCCCCTTGATCGCTCCCGTGACCGCGAGCATCTCGCGCATCCCGGGTCCGCCCTTGGGCCCTTCGTAGCGGATGACGACGACGTCACCGGCGGCGATGGAGCCGTCCTCGACGGCGTCCATCGCGGCGCGCTCGCCGTCGAAGACGCGCGCCGTGCCCTCGAAGACGTCCGAGTCGAAGCCTGCCGACTTCACGACCGCGCCCTCCGGGGCCAGCGTGCCCTTGAGGATGGTGATGCCGCCGGTCTTGTGGATCGGCTCCTTCATCGCCCGCACGACCTTGCCGTCGACGTCCGGCGGCGCGATGTCAGCGAGGTTCTCGGCCATCGTCCGTCCGGTGACGGTGAGGCAGTCGCCGTGGAGCAGACCGGCATCGAGCAGCGCACGCATGACCACCGGCACTCCCCCGACCCGGTCGACATCGGTCATGACGTACTGCCCGAACGGCTTCACGTCGGCGAGGTGCGGCACCTTGGCCCCGACGCGCACGAAGTCGTCAAGCGTCAGGTCGACCTCGGCCTCGTTCGCGATCGCCAGCAGGTGGAGCACGGCGTTGGTCGAACCCCCGAAGGCCATGACGACGGCGATGGCATTCTCGAAGGCCTCCTTCGTCATGATGTCCCGGGCGGTGATCCCCTGGCGCAACAGGTTGACCACGGCCTCGCCGGACTTGCGGGCGAACCCGTCGCGACGGCGGTCGGTGGCCGGCGGCGCGGCCGAACCCGGCAGGGACATGCCGATCGCCTCGGCGACCGAGGCCATGGTGTTGGCGGTGTACATCCCGCCGCAGGCGCCTTCGCCCGGGCAGATCGCCCGCTCGATCGCGTCGACGTCCTCGCGCGACATCAGGCCACGCGAGCAGGCGCCCACCGCCTCGAACGCATCGATGATCGTCACGGTCTTCTCGGTCCCGTCGGACAGCTTCGCGATCCCGGGGAGGATGGACCCGGCATACAGGAACACCGACGAGAGGTCGAGGCGCGCCGCGGCCATGAGCATGCCCGGCAGGGACTTGTCGCAGCCCGCCAGCAGGACCGAGCCGTCGAGGCGCTCGGCGTTCATCACGGTCTCCACCGAGTCGGCGATGACCTCGCGGCTCACCAGGGAGAAGTGCATCCCCTCATGACCCATGGAGATGCCGTCGCTGACCGAGATGGTGCCGAACTCGAGCGGATAGCCCCCACCCGCGTGGACGCCGTCCTTGACGGCCTTGGCCAGCCGGTCCAGGGACAGGTTGCACGGGGTGATCTCGTTCCACGAGCTGGCCACCCCGATCTGGGGCTTGACCCAGTCGTCGTCACCCATTCCCACGGCGCGGAGCATGCCGCGCGCCGCGGTCTTCTCCAGGCCGTCGGTGACGTCGCGGCTGCGCGGCTTGATGTCGACGCCGTCGGTGGTGGGCTCGTGGGTCGTCATGGCCGGAAGTCTAGAACCCGGGTCCAGCACGTGGGACGTCGGTCTCACCTGGCGTGCCCCTCACTGCCGGCGCTCGGGCGCCGGGAGCGACCTGCGCGCTGGCGTGCCGACTACAGTGCGTATGCGCTGGGAGACCTTCCGGCTGAAGGAGCCGACCCGTGATCCTCCCGAAGGTCCGCGACCCGCGCTTCGTGACGATCCGGCGTGGCGGCACGCTGACCGACACCGACCACCACCTGCTCGCCCTGTGGGCGGCCTCCTGCGCCGAGCACGTCCTCGGCCACTTCGAGTCCGCCCAGCCGGCGGACGCCCGACCGCGTCAGGCGATCGAGCAGGCCCGGGCGTGGGCGCGTGGTGAGGTCGGGATGATGCAGGCACGGGCGGCAGGTGGCCATGCCATGGGCGCGGCCAGGGACCTGCGCGGGGCGGCCCGGTTCGCCGCCTACGCCGCCGGTCAGGCCGGCGCCGTGGCCCACGTCGCCGCGCACGAGCTCGGGGCAGCGGCCTACGCGATCAAGGCCGCGCGGGCGGGCGGACCGGTCGGCCAGGGCGGGGCCGCGGGGCGACTCGAGTGCCGATGGCAGCGCGACCAGCTGCCTGCGGCGATCCGCGAGCTGGTCCTCGACGACCAGCGGTTGCGCAACGACCTCTGCTGGCACGCCTTCGACGACTGATCCCAGCCGCTACCCGCCTCGCAGGATCGCCGACATCTTCTTCCCCCTGGCGAGCTCGTCGACCAGCTTGTCCAGGTAGCGGATCTTCTGCATCAGCGGGTCGTCGATCTCCTCGACCCGATGGCCGCAGATCATGCCCGTGATGAGGGATGCGTGCGGGTTCATCGCCGGAGCGCCGGCGAAGAAGGTCTCGAGGTCGACGTCGTCGGCCATGACCTTCCCCAGGCCCTCGGCGTCGTAGCCGGTCAGCCACGAGATGACCTCGTCCACCTCGTCCTTGCTTCGACCCTTGCGCTCGGCCTTGGTGACGTACAGCGGGTAGATGCTGGCGAAGCTGGTGGCGAAGATCCGATGTCGAGGCATCGTCGGCCTCCTCCGTCCTCGTGCGGTGCCGGTGCCCCGGCTCGCGGCCGAAGGCGAGCCGTCGTGGATCGAGCGTAGGAGACCTCGCCCTCGGGTGGCTACGCCCTGCCACGCCGCGTCAGGTGCGCTCGACGGGTCAGCCCACGGAGGGTGGGCGTCGCGGTCGCCACGAGCGGCACGGCGGTGAAGAGCCACACCACGGTGGCGAACCCCTGAGCAGACGTGCCCAAGGAGGTGAGGTAGGCGACGATCACCACGATCGGCAGGCAGCAGAGTGCGAGTGCGGCGAGTCCCGCCCGCAGCAGCGCAGTCCCGGGCCGAGGTCGGGCGTGCGCCACCGTGGCGGCCAGCGTGCAGAGCGCCCCGACCAGCCACAGGACCCACGCGGCACGCCAGCGCGACGGGTCCTCGAGGGCACCGCAGACGTCGACCTCGCAGGCACCCCCGTCCATCCACACCTCAGGCTGGGCCGGCGCCCAGATGCTCGCAAGGACCATCATGACCAAGCCGACCCCGAAACCCACGAACGCGGCCCCTGTCCCGCCGATGCGCATCCTGCGGTCCCACCCCTCGCGTACAAGGCCCCCCGTGGCCGCCGCGCACGATGGTGTCATGAACCCGGACGAAAGGCCCCTGAACATGCCGCGAGGCCCCCGACCGTGTGGTCGGGGGCCTCGGGCGAAAGACTCTGGGTCTTCCGAGTGGTGCTCGGGTCAGACCGGCTTGACCTTCTCCGCCTGCGGGCCCTTGGGGCCCTGCGTGACGTCGAACTCGACCTTCTGGCCTTCCTGGAGCTCGCGGTAACCGCCGCTGTCGATCGCCGAGTAGTGGACGAAGACGTCAGCGCCTCCGCCGTCCTGCTCGATGAAACCGAACCCCTTCTCGGAGTTGAACCACTTCACGGTGCCTGTAGCCACTGGTGCTGCCTCATTCTTGTTAGCCAACGAAGTCTCCCGTGTGGAGACCCCAGGCTGCCGAACGCCATAGCCTCGGACGGTCCTACATCTGGTGAAGAGCCCGAGTCGTGGCGAGCCCACCTGCGAGGACTGGAACAGCAACCACGAGGACGCTAGCACCCCGGAGCCCCTCAGGCCCATTCGGCGACACCTTCGGGCGCGTCACCCTCGGGCGACGTGGCAGCGCTCGAGCTCGGCGGTGCCGAAACCCAGCCCTGCCCACGGGCCCGCGTACCGCAACACCGCGACCGTTGCGGTGGGGAACCCAGCGGCCAGGCACTCGTGGGCTGCGGTCGAACCGCCGCCCTCGGAGAGCCCGCTGGCCAGCGCCGCCATCGTGGGGTTGTGCCCCACCACGAGCACCACCTGCGCGTCGTCCGCCGTCTCCCGGATCGTCTTGAGCACCGTCTCGACACCCCCGCTGTAGATGGTGTCCTCGAAGTCGACGCTCTCACCGCACGCACCGGCGTCGGCCGCCGCCGTCCACGTCTGGCGGGTCCGGGTCGAGGGCGAGCAGAGCACCAGCTCCGGGCCGAACCCGTGCTCGTGCAGCCACGCACCCGCCGCTCGGGCGTCCCGCTCACCCTTGGGCGTCAAGGTCCGCTCCCGGTCGGGCTTGAGGCCGTCCTGCTCCGCCTTCGCATGACGCAGCAGGATGAGGACCTTGTCTTCGCCGGCGAGGGTCATGCCACAGAGCATGGCCCTCTCCGGCCGCGACAGCCAAGTCCGGGCCCGCACTCAGATGGACAGCTCGGGCTTGATCCGCAGCGCCGACCACGTGCCGCCCCTGCGGGCCGCCACCGTCGAGACGACGAACGCGCCGAGGAGGTAGGCCGCCAGCACCGCGAGGTCAGGGCCGAGACCTGCCAACGACCCGCCGTACATGAGCCGCCGGACCCCGTCGACGGCATAGGTCATCGGGAGCGCGTGGTGGAGCGGGTGCAGCGGCTCGGGCAGCGTCTGCCAGGGGAACGTGCCCCCTGCGCTGACGAGCTGGAGCACCATCAGGACCAGCCCCAGGAACTTGCCGGGCGCGCCGAACCGGGCTGCGAGCGCGTGCAGGATCATCACGAAGGTCATCGAGACCGCGGCGAGGAAGAGCAGCAGCAGCACCGGGTGCGGGGTCGGCATACCCACGACCCGCACGACCACGGCATACGCGACCACACTCTGGACCAGGCCGAGGAGCGCCGGCGCGAGCCAGCCCCCGAGGGCCGTGCGCCAGCTGGGCTGCCCCGCCGCGAGGGAGCGGGCGGACAGCGGTGTGACGAGCAGGAACAGGACGTAGGCGCCGATCCAGAGCGCGAGGCTGAGGAAGAACGGTGCGAGTCCGGCCCCGTAGCTGGCGGCGGAGGCCAGGGACAGCCCCTTGACGCCGACCGGGTTCCCGAGGGTCTGCGCGACCGCGGTCCGTGCCTCGACGCTGGGGTCAGGGATCGACCGCAGCCCTTGGGCGAGACCGTCCTGGAGGTCCTTCGCCCCGGAACTGAGGCGGTCCAGGCCCGCAGCGAGGTCACCCGCCCCCTCGTCGAGCCGCTCGGCACCCTGGAGGGCCGACCGCTGGCCGGCCGCGAGGTCGGCGGCACCGGAGGCCAGCTGGGCATTGCCGTCGGCGAGGGTCGTGGCGCCGCTCGCGAGCCGGTCGCTGCCCGCGCTGGCGTCGTGGATGCCGGCATGGAGGGGGCCAGCGGCAGCGGCGAGACGACTGGCTCCGTCGGCCACCTGGGCGGCGCCGCTCGAGAGCTCGCCGAGCTGACGCGCCGCCGTCTGCACCTGCGTGTTGGCCTGGGACACCGGTCCGCCCACGCGGCTGGCTGCGGCAAGCACCTGGTTCACCTGCTCCTCGGTGAAGCCTGCCGCCCGGAGCCGGTCCGCGAGGTCTCCCTGGGTGGAGGTGAGGGTGTCCAGGAGATCAGCGGATGCCGTCGCCACCTGGTCGCCGGTCGCCGCCACCGTGGCGTTGCCGTCCGCGACGCGCCGCGCGCCCCGGGCCAGGGCCTGTGTGTCGGCGGGCAGGGTCGCGGTGCGCTGGTCGAGGGTGCCCAGCCCGCTGCTCAGCTGCGTCGCCCCGCTCGCGAGGCCCTGCGCCCCGTCGGCGGCCTTCGCGGCACCGGCGGACAGCTCGTCGGCCCCGGTGACGAGCTTCTTCTCACCGTCGGCGAGCCGACCGGCTCCCGCACCGAGCGTCCTGGCCCCGGAGTCGGCCGAGGCCAACCCATCGGCGAGCTTCCCGGCCCCTGTAGCCGCCTTGGCCACCTGGTCGTGGATGGTGGTGAAGCCGACCAGCAGCTGGTTGGCCGCCGTCGAGCTCACCTGCGCCGCAACGGACCTGGTCACCTGGGCGACGAGCTGGTTGGCGATGGTGCGGGCCAGGTAGTTGTTGGCGTCGTTGGTGACGACCTCCAGCTGGGCCTGGCGCGGGGAGAACTCGGCACTGGAGGCAAGGTCGGCCGAGAACCCTGCGGGCACCACGAGCGCGAAGTCGTAGTCGCCATCGCGCACCCCTCGGTCTGCGGCTCCTCTCGTCACGCGGTGCCACCCGAAGCTGTGCGAGTCGACGAGCTCGGTGGCGACGCGATCGCCCACGGCGAGACGCTCCCCGTTGGCCAGGGTGGTGCCGTGGTCCTCGACGACGACGGCTGCGGGCACCCGCTCCAGGCCCCCGTAGGGGTCCTTGTTGGCGTAGAGGTAGAGCCCGCCGTAGAGGGTGGGCACGAGCACCAGCGCCGCGAGCGCCACCCGCAGGAGGCGGCCGGCGGTGAGGCGCCGGAGCTCGGTGAGGGCGAGGTGGACCGCGGTCACGCTGCCACCCCCAGCTCGAAGGGGGCCGTCACGTCGAGCTGACGGGCGGTCGCGTGGGCGCACTGGACGACCACGGTCAGGCCCTCCTCGGCCAGCCGGTGGGCAGTCCGCCACCACGGGTCAGGGTCTCCCCCCAGCCGGTCCGGGGCGACGAGCACCAGCACGCGCGTCGCGGCCCGGGCGGCTGCGACCTCCATGAGCAGGACGGCCCGGACCTCGGGTGCCACCGCCTCGAAGCGCTCGCCCTCGAGCTCCCGGACACCGTGCGCCGCGAGCAGCGCGCGGGTCGCCGCACGGCTCGACGGGCGACCGGCGAGGGCCAGCTGCTCGGCCATGGCCGCACGCACGCTCAGCCCGTCCTCCGGCGAGGTCACGTCGGGAGCGTCGACGAGGGCCACGTGCCGCCGTCGCAGGGCCACCGAGGGGTCCCCGTCGAGGGTCACCGCACCGGCCGCAAGGGGCACCCGCCCGGCGAGCGCCAGCGCCAGCGCGAGGTGTCCGTACCCGGGGTCGCCCGTCACCAGCGTCACCCGCCTCGGGTGGGCGGTGAGGGTGGTCGGGAGCAGGAGCGGGCCGTGCAGCCCCGCAATGCTGACCTGGTCGGCGAGGAGTTCCATCGTGGTGCCCTTGGGTCGGGAGCGGCGCACCGCTCGTTTCGATACACACATGTATTCAATACAGGAGTGTATTCTTCAGGCCATGCCCGATGCCAACCAGCAGGCCGTGATCCCCACCACCCCGGCGGGGCGCGGCAGCACCCCCACGGGGGGGCGCGCCACCACCCCCACGGCGGGGCGCAAAACCACGGCAGGACGCGCGCCCACCGCCCGTCGGGCGGCGACCAGGGCGCGCCTGCTCGCGGCCGCGGAGGAGGTCTTCGCCGAGCGCGGCTTCCACGGCGCGAGCGTCGAGGACCTGTGTGAGCGGGCCGACTTCACCCGGGGCGCCTTCTACTCCAACTTCTCCTCGAAGGACGAGCTGGTGCTCGAGCTCTACATCCAGCACGCAGCCGTGCTTCGTCGGCGGATCAGCGACTTCGCCCACCAGCCGGGGCTCTCGCTCGAGCAGGTCCTCGAGGGCGTCTTCGACATCTGGACCGACGAACCGCAGCGTCGCCACCACTGGCACCTGCTCACCAGCGAGTTCGCCCTGCACGCCCTGCGCGACGAGTCGGCGCGCAGCGCCTGGTCGGATCTGCAGCGGGCCCTGCGCCAGGAGCTCACCGCGCTCGTCGAGGGCATCGCCGCCGCCCAGGGTCTGCGCCTGACCGTGGACGCGCAGGAGCTCGTCCGGCTGCTCACGGTCATCTTCCAGGGTGGCCTGGGCCAGCACCTGCTGGACCCCGAGCACGTGCCGGCAGGCTCCCTCGAACGCCGGTTCCTGCCGCTGCTCATCGCGGCGGTGACGAAACCGGCCGCCGCCGTCAGCCGCCGCTGACGGCGTTGATCACGTGGACCGTCGAGCCCGTGCCGACCGGCGTCTGCACACCCTGGGCCCGCTTGGCGTCCTCACCATCGACGAAGACGTTGACGTGGCGGCGAATCTCGCCCCGCTCGTCACGCACCCGGGACCCGAGGATCGGCCAGGGCGCGAAGGCCGCGTCGAGCACCGCAGACAGGGGCGATGCCTCGGCCAGCTCGACCGGGAGCTCCGCCGCACCATCGGCCAGGTCTCGCAGCAGCCCGGGCAGGACGACCCTGGCCGTCATGGCAGCGTGACTGCCCGCACGCAGAGCACGTCCGGTAGCTGGTCGGCGATGCAGGTGAAGGAGTCGCCGCCGTCGGTCGAGGCGTACACCTCGCCGTTGCGCGTCCCGAGGTAGAGGCCGGCCTCGTCGTGGGTGTCGGTGCCAGCGGCATCACGCAGGACGTTGGTGTAGCTGCGAGCGGGGAAGCCCTGCGCCTGGGTGCGCCACGTGGCTCCTGCGTCGTCGGTGCGTTGCACCTGCAGACGGGCCTCCGGTGGGATCCGCTCGCCGTCGGAGGCGATGGGCACCAACCAGAGGGCGTCGCCCTGCGTGGGGTGCGCCACTGCCGTCATGCCGAAGTTCGTCGGCAGCCCCTCCTCGATCGAGGTCCAGGTCACGCCGTCGTCGTCGGAGCGGTAGACGCCCTTGTGGTTCTGCGCGTAGAGCCGCCCGGCCGTCGCGGCGTCGCGGGCGACCTTGTGGACGCACTGCCCGAACTCGGGCCACGGGTCGTGGGGCATGAAGTAGGCATGGATGCCGGTGTTGCCGGGCGCCCACGAGCTGCCGGAGTCCCGGGTGTTGTAGACGCCGCCGGTGCTCATGGCCACGAGCATCGAGGCCGGGTCGGCGGGGCTCGGGAGCACCGTGTGGATCGCGCCTCCCCCGAACCCCTCACCCCACTGGGGGCGGTGCGGGTGCTCCCACAGCCCCCGGTTGAGCTCGAAGGTCTCGCCGGCGTCGGCGCTGCGCCACAGCCCCTGCGGCTCGGTGCCGGCCCAGACCACCTGGTCGTCGTGCGGGTCGGCGACGAGCTGCCACGTGGCCTTGAGCGCCGTGTCGGTGTCGTCCGGGAATCGGATCGACCCCTCCGGGTGCTCGACCCAGCTCTCGCCGAGGTCGTCCGAGTGCTGCAGCGCCGGGCCCCAGTGCGAGGACCGGAAGCCGACCAGCACCCGGGGCGTCGTCCGCCTGGTGTCGAACAGGAGCGAGAGCACCTCGCTCATCAGGAAGTGGGGGCCGTCCAGCTCCCACGTCCGGCGATCCGCACTCCTGGCGAACCAGAGCCCCTTGCGCGTGCCCACCCCGACGATCGTCTGCCTCATCCGTTCATAGTGGCAGGGGGTACCGACAATGGGGAGCCCCCGGACTCAACCCACCAGGTTGCGCAACGGGCGCCCCGCGGCATACGCAGCGAGCTGCTCGCGCAGCAGGCGCACCGCCCTGGGCATGAACGCCGTCGATGCGCCGCCGACGTGTGGCGTGATGATGACGCCGGGCGTCGACCACAGCGGGTGGTCCTGCGGCAGCGGCTCCGGGTCGGTCACGTCGAGAGCGGCCCGGATGCGCCCAGCCGCGGCGTGCTTCACCAGGGCGTCGGTGTCCACGACCCCACCCCGGGCGACGTTGACCAGCAGGCTCCCGTCGGGCATCGCCGACAGGAAGGCGTCGTCGACCAGGCCCGTCGTGTGCGGCCCCAGGGGCAGGATGAGGACCACCACGTCGTGGTCGGGCAGCAGCGACTGGAGCTCGTCGACCCCGTGGACGTCGCCGACCAGCTCGTCCCCCGCGCGGGCGCGGCTCGCGACCGCGGTCAGCCCCACCTGGAAGGGGGCCAACCGCTCGGCGATCGCCCGGCCGATCGAGCCGTAGCCGACGATCAGCACCCGCGAGTCCGCCAACGCGGTGTGCACCGAGGACGGCAGCCAGCGCCCGTCCTGCTGCGCGGCAAAGAAGTCCGGGAAGTCGCGCAAGGAGGCCAGGGCCAGGGCGACCGCCAGCTCGGCCGTCGAGGCGTCGTGCACGCCGGTCGCGTTCGCCAGGGCGATCCCCGACGGCAGGGCGGCCTGCACGTCGTCGTAGCCGGCGGTCAGGAGCTGCACCAGCTCGACGTGGGGCGCGTGGGCGATGGCTGGGATGTAGCGCCCCGACCCCATGTAGGGCGGGACCACGACGCGGATCTCGTCGGCGCGCTCCGGTGGCCCCTCCAGCCCCCAGACGGCGAACTCCAGGCCCTCCACCGGGCCCACGGCATCGATCCACTCCTGCGCAGGCAGGGTCACCAAGGTCATGCGTCCACGCTAGCCGGGGCGCCGGACTCCGTGCCGTGGGTGTCCGGTTCGCGCACAATGGGGTATGCGCCACCACAGCCCGACGCCCCGTCCTGCCCCCGCGTGGGCGGCCCTCGCAGCAGTCCTCCTCGCGGCCGGCGCCTGTGCTGGTGAGGACCCCCGGCCCGTCGACGCGCCCTCGGTGTCCTCGGCCAGCCCGTCGGCCACCACCTCGACGACGACCACCCCTACGTCGGCGCCGGCCGCCGCCGCGGCCGCGAGCACCGTGGCGACGGGTCTCGACGTCCCATGGGGCCTGGCGTTCCTGCCGGACGGGTCGGCACTGGTCACCCTGCGCGACAAGGCGCAGCTGCTGCACCTGCGCGACGGGTCCGCGCCGGTCACCCTCGGCACGATCCCGGGCGTCCGCCCCGACGGCGAGGGTGGCCTGCTCGGGGTCGCGGTCTCCCCCGGCTATGCGACCGACCACCGCGTCTTCGTCTACTACACCGCGAAGGCCGACAACCGGGTGGCTCGCCTCACCTTCACCGAGGGCAACGCAAGCACACCGGTGCCGATCCTCACCGGCATACCCAAGTCAGACCACCACAACGGCGGTCGGTTGGCGTTCGGACCGGACGGGTACCTCTACGTCACCACCGGTGACGCAGGCACGACCGCGCGGGCGCAGGACAAGGGCTCGCTGGGCGGCAAGATCCTGCGGGTGACGCAGGACGGGAAGGCGGCACCGGGCAACCCGTTCGGCGGCTCGCGCGTGTGGAGCTACGGCCACCGCAACGTGCAGGGCATCGCCTGGGCGCCCGACGGACGGATGTATGCCAGCGAGTTCGGGCAGAACACCTGGGACGAGCTCAACCTCATCACGCCGGGGGCCAACTACGGGTGGCCGACCGTCGAGGGTCGAGCCGGGCTGGCCGGCTTCATCGACCCGCTGGCCCAGTGGCGGACCTCGGACGCCTCTCCGAGCGGCATCGCCGTCGCCGACGACGCCGTCTACATGACCGCCCTACGGGGACAGTCCCTGTGGCGGATTCCGCTGACCAGCAATGGAATCGGCACGCCAGAGCGACTCCTCCAGGGCAGGTACGGTCGGCTGCGCGAGACCAGGCTCGCGCCCGACGGCCGACTCTGGGTGGTCACGAGCAACACCTTTCGCGGCCAGACCAGGCCCGGGGACGACCGTGTGCTCGCCCTGCCGCTGGCCGACCTGGCCTGATCCGGGGCGTCGCCACCCACCACCCTCGGCCACTACCGTGTCGGGTGCGGCCACGGAGGCTCGCGGCGCTCAGAGAGGGGCACCCATGTCAGCAGTGGACGAGATCCTGTCCTCGATCGACCTCGACCAGCTCGCGCGCCAGGTCGGGGCCGACCCCGCCGAGGTCGAGCAGGCAGCCCGCGCCGCGCTGCCTGCACTGCTCGGGGGGCTGCAGGCCAACGCCGCCGACCCCGCCGGCGCCTCCTCGCTGGGCCAGGCCCTCGGCCAGCACGACGGCTCGCTGGTCGACGGTGGCGTCGACCTCGACCAGGTCGACCCCCAGGAGGGCGACAAGATCGCCGACCACATCTTCGGCGAGCAGCGCCAGCAGGTGGTGCACCAGCTGGGCGGGGTGGCCGGTGGCGCGGGCCAGGGGCTGATCGCCAAGGTCATCCCGCTGTTGGCGCCCATCGTGCTCTCGTGGCTGGCCAAGAAGGTCATGGGCGGCGCTGGAGGCGCCGCCCAGGCTGGGGGTGGCGGGCTGGGCGACGTCCTGGGACAGGTCCTCGGCGGCGCGACGCACGGCGGTCAGACCAAGGGTGGACTCGACGCAGGGTCGATCATCGGCTCCGTGCTCGGCGGCCTGCTCGGCGGCGGGCGCCGCTGACCCGCCGCCCTCAGGTCAGCTTGGCGAGGATGATCTCGCGGGCCCGACCGGCATCGGCCTGACCGCGCATCTCCTTCATGACCTGGCCGATGAGGGCCCCGGCAGCCTGCACCTTGCCGTCGCGCACCTTCTGGGCGACATCGGGGTTGGCTGCGATCACCGTGTCGACCGCAGCCTCGAGGGCGCCGTCGTCATGGACCAGCTCGAGGCCCCGGGCATCGGCGACCGCGACGGGTGATCCCTCGCCGGCCAGCACGCCCTCGAGGACCTGGCGGGCCATCGAGTCGTTGAGCCGCCCCTCCTGGACCATCGAGTCCAGGGCGGCGATGTCGCCCGGGGCCACGCCGAAGTCCTCGACGCTCCTGCCCTCGACGTTGGCACGCCGGGCGAGCTCGCCAGTCCACCACTTGCGCGCCCCGGCCGGGGTGGCGCCCGCCGCGACGGTCTCCTCGATGAGGGCGACCGCTCCGGCGTTCATGACGTCGCGCATCTCCAGATCGCTGTAGCCCCAGTCGTTCTGGAGACGGCGCCGGCGCTCGGAAGGTGGCTCGGGCAGCGTGCCTCGGAGCTCGTCCACCGTCTCGCGCGTGGGGGCCACCGGCACCAGGTCAGGCTCCGGGAAGTAACGGTAGTCCTCGGCATCGGACTTCTCCCGGCCACTGGTGGTGACCCCGGTGTCCTCGTGCCAGTGCCTGGTCTCCTGGGTGATCGAGTCGCCCCGGTCCAGGATCGCGGCGTGACGCGTGATCTCGTAGCGAACGGCCCGCTCGACGCTGCGCAACGAGTTGACGTTCTTGGTCTCGGTGCGGGTGCCGAGGGGCACGTCGTCCTGCGCCAGCTCGCCGGTCGCGCGTGGACGCAGCGAGAGGTTGGCGTCGCAGCGCAGTGAGCCCTGCTCCATCTTCACGTCGGAGACCCCCAGCGCGCGCAACAGCTCGCGGAGCGCACCGACATAGGCCTTGGCCACCTCCGGTGCACGCTCCCCCGCGCCGGTGAGCGGCTTGGTGACGATCTCGATGAGCGGTATGCCGGCACGGTTGTAGTCGACGAGCGAGTGGTCGGCACCGTGGATCCGGCCAGTGGCACCACCGACGTGAAGGGACTTGCCGGTGTCCTCCTCCATGTGGGCCCGCTCGATGGCCACGCGGTAGGTGGACCCGTCATCGAGCTCCACGTCCAGGTAGCCCTCGAACGCGATCGGCTCGTCGTACTGGCTCGTCTGGAAGTTCTTCGGCATGTCCGGGTAGAAGTAGTTCTTCCGGGCGAACCGGCACCAGGTCGCGATCTCACAGTTCAGCGCAAGGCCGATCCGGATCGCGGACTCGACCGCCTTGGCGTTGACCACGGGCAGCGCACCGGGCAGGCCGAGGCACACGGGACACACCTGGCTGTTGGGCTCGGCCCCGAAGCCGGTGGCACAGCCGCAGAACATCTTGGTCGCGGTGTTCAGCTCGACGTGGACCTCGAGCCCCATGACGGGGTCGTACCGCTCCAGGGCCTCGTCGTAGTCGACGATCTCTTCGGTCACCGAGGTGGCCATCCGGGTCACGCTCCCTTCGCGGTGAGCTCGGGCGCCTGGGTGAGCAACGGCCCACCCCACGCGTCGGTCAGCATCTTCTCCAGCGCCGCGCCGACGCCGTAGAGCCGCTCGTCCTTCGTGGCCGGCGCGAGGATCTGGATGCCGGTCGGCAGCCCGTCCTCGTCCGCGAGCCCACTGGGCAGCGACATGCCGGGCACACCGGCGAGGTTGGCGGGGATCGTCGCGACGTCCTGCAGGTACATCGACATGGGATCGTCGAGCTTGTCGCCGAGCTTGAAGGCGGTGGTCGGCGCCGTGGGGCTGACCAGCACGTCGACCTGGGCGAAGGCGGCCGCGAAGTCGTTCGCAATGAGGCGGCGCACCTTCTGGGCCTGGCCGTAGTAGGCGTCGTAGTAGCCGCTGGACAAGGCGTACGTGCCCAGGATGATGCGGCGCTTCACCTCGTCACCGAAGCCGGCGTCACGCGTCGCCGCCATGACCTGCTCGGCACTCGGGTCGTCGACGCCGTCGGGGAGCACCCGCAGGCCGTAGCGCATGGCGTCGAACTTCGCGAGGTTGGAGGACGCCTCGCTCGGGAGGATCAGGTAGTAGGCAGCGAGCGCGTAGTCGAAGCTGGGGCAGGACACCTCGACGACCTCGGCACCGGCGCCCTCCAGGAGGGCGACGGACTCGTCGAACCTGGCCCGCACCCCCGCCTGGTAGCCCTCGCCGCCCAGCTCCTTGATGACGCCGACCCGCAGTCCCTTGACGTCGGCCCGGCGGGCCGCCTCGACGACCGCGGGCACGGGCGCGTCGATCGACGTGGAGTCCATCGGGTCGTGACCGCCGATGACCGAGTGGAGCAGCGCTGCGTCGAGCACCGTGCGAGTACAGGGTCCGGCCTGGTCGAGGCTGGAGGCCAACGCCACGAGGCCGTAGCGCGACACCCCGCCATAGGTCGGCTTCACGCCGACGGTGCCGGTGACGGAGGCGGGCTGGCGGATCGAGCCGCCGGTGTCCGTGCCGATCGCGAGCGGCGCCTCGTAGGCGGCGACGACGGCCGACGAGCCGCCGCCCGAGCCGCCCGGGATCCGGGTGAGGTCCCACGGGTTGTGGGTCGGACCGTAGGCGGAGTGCTCGGTCGACGAGCCCATCGCGAACTCGTCCATGTTCGTCTTGCCCAGGATCGGCATACCGGCCGCACGCAGCCTGGCCACCACGGTGGCGTCGTAGGGCGGCACCCAGCCCTCGAGGATCTTCGACCCGCAGGTGGTGGGCATGCCGCGGGTCGCCATGACGTCCTTGACGGCGATGGGCACGCCGGCGAGCACGTGCAGCTCCTCGCCGGCCGACCGGCGCTCGTCGACGTCGCGGGCCGCAGCGAGGGCACCGTCACCGTCGACGTGGAGGTAGGCGTGCACGTCGCCGTCCACGGCGGCGATGCGCTCGAGGTGGGCCTGGACGAGCTCGACGGAGCTGACTTCCCGGGCGTCGAGCGCGTGGGCGAGCTCGGCGGCGCTGGAGCGGGTGAGGTCGGAGTTCACGGGGTTTCCTTGGTCTGTCGCAGGTCAGTCTTCGGCGAGGATGCGCGGCACGGAGAAGCGCTGCTGCTCCTGCTGCGGGGCGCCCGCGAGGACGGCCTCGGCGCCCAGCGACGGGCGCACCTCGTCGGGACGGGTGACGTTGGTCAACGGCAACGGGTGCGACATCGGCTCGATGTCCTCCGCGGCCACCTCCTGCACCTTGGCGACGGATTCGAGGATGACCCCCAGCTCGCCGACCATGCGGTCGAGCTCGGCGTCGGAGAGGTCGATTCGGGCGAGGCCGGCGAGGTGCGCGACGTCGGCCCTGGACAGTGCAGACATGGCGGTCAGTCTAGGGGCGCGAGCACGGGGGACGACGCCCGCACCGGGCTGCGGGCACGCGTGGGGTGACGCACGGGGTGACGCACGGCTCACGTCACGCCACGTCGATCCGGCCTACGCTGGCGCCATGAGCACCGTGCCCAGCGACCTGTTCACCGCCATCGACCACGTCGGCATCGCCGTCGCCGACCTCGACGAGGCCATCGCGTTCTACCGCGACACCTACGGCATGACCCTGGCGCACCAGGAGGTCAACGAGGAGCAGGGCGTCCGCGAGGCGATGATGGCCGTCGGCGCGAGCGGGTCGCACGTCCAGCTCCTCGCGCCGCTCTCCCCCGAGTCGACCATCGCGAAGTTCCTGGACCGCTCCGGACCGGGCGTCCAGCAGGTCGCCTACCGGGTCGAGGACGTCGAGGCCGTGGGCGCGCTCCTGCGCGAGCGCGGGGTGCGGCTGCTCTACGACGAGGCCAAGCGGGGCACGTCCAACTCCCGCGTCAACTTCATCCACCCCAAGGATGCCGGGGGCGTGCTCGTCGAGCTCGTCCAACCGGCGCACGAGACGCACTGACCGCTCGACCGCAGGGGCGGCCCCGGGGCTGACCCCGCCGAGGTGAGGTAGGTCACCGCGTGACCGGAGTCTCACTGGCTCCCACGACGCGTTACCGCACAGTAGTTTCGGCCGCAGCCGTGCCGACGACGCCGAGGAGCACCCGATGCAGCAGATCCGCGACGCCATTCTCTCCGGGGACCGCACCCAGGAGACCTATGCGGGCCTGGCCCTGCCCGAGACCTACCGCGCCGTCACGGTGCACAAGGACGAGGTCGACCTCTTCGAGGGGATGGCCAGCCGGGACAAGGACCCACGGCGGTCGCTGCACATCGACGACGTGCCCATTCCCGAGCTCGCCCCGGGCGAGGCGCTCGTGGCCGTCATGGCCAGCGCCATCAACTACAACACCGTGTGGACCTCGATCTTCGAGCCGATGTCCACCTTCGGCTTCCTCGAGCGCTACGGCCGCACGTCCGAGTACGCCAAGCGCCACGACCTGCCGTACCACGTGGTCGGTTCGGACCTCGCCGGCGTGGTCCTGCGGGTCGGTCCCGGTGTGCAGAAGTGGAAGCCGGGCGAGGAGGTGGTGGCGCACTGCCTGTCGGTCGAGCTCGAGAGCGCCGACGGCCACAACGACACGATGCTCGACCCCGAGCAGCGGATCTGGGGCTTCGAGACCAACTTCGGGGGGCTCGCCGAGCTCGCCATCGTCAAGACCAACCAGCTCATGCCCAAGCCGACCCACCTCACGTGGGAGGAGGCCGCCTCCCCCGGTCTGGTGAACTCCACGGCATACCGCCAGCTGATCTCGCGCAACGGTGCGGGCATGAAGCTCGGCGACGTCGTGCTGATCTGGGGTGCCTCGGGTGGCCTGGGGTCCTACGCGACCCAGATGGCGCTGGCCGGCGGCGCGACGCCCATCTGCATCGTCTCCTCCCCCGACAAGGCCGACATCTGCCGGGCCATGGGGGCCGAGCTGGTGATCGACCGCACCGCGGAGGGCTACCGGTTCTGGAAGGACGAGACCACCCAGGACCCCAAGGAGTGGAAGCGCTTCGGCGCCCGCATCCGCGAGCTGACCGGCGGCAAGGACCCCGACATCGTGTTCGAGCACCCGGGCCGCGAGACCTTCGGCGCCAGCACGTATGTCGCGCGCAAGGGCGGCACCATCGTGACCTGCGCGTCGACCTCCGGCTACATGCACGAGTACGACAACCGCTACCTGTGGATGAACCTCAAGCGGATCATCGGCTCACACTTCGCCAACTACCGCGAGGCGTGGGAGGCCAACGACCTGATCAACCGCGGCCTCATCCACCCGACCCTGTCCAAGGCCTACCCGATGGAGGAGGTCGGCCAGGCGGCCTACGACGTGCACCGCAACCTGCACCAGGGCAAGGTCGGCGTGCTCACGCTCGCCCCGCACGGGGGGCTCGGTGTCAGCGACCCCGGCAAGCGTGCCGCGCTGGAGGGTGCCATCAACCGCTTCCGCAACGCCTGACCTGCGAGGTCGCGCTGCGGGGGGCCGCTCGTGGCATAGGGTTCGGGGCATGTCGGTGCTGGAGCGGTGGCGCGAGTTTCGGCGCAGCCAGTTGGCTGCGCTGCAGGCCAGCAACCACCCCCACGACACGTCCGAGTCCAGGCCGTCGGCCACCGAGCTGCTCGCCGACGTGCTGCCGGCGCTCAAGCCCCACCTGCCCGACCGCGACGACGGTGCGGACGACGGTGACGGCGAGCAGCAGTCAGGCTCCGGCGACGGCTCTGGCGACGACTCCCAGGGCGGCACGGAGACCGCCGAGGGCAGGGCAGGGCGCCGCTACGGCCAGGCAGGACGCCCGCTCAACCGGCAGTCGCCCTTCTTCATGGGCTTCGTCGGCGCCATCGGGGTGCTCACCGCACTCATGCTGTGGCACATCATCGGCCGGCTCAGCACGACGATCACGCTGGTCGTCGTCGCGTTCTTCCTCACTCTGGCGCTGAACCCCCTCGTCGAGGCACTGACCAAACGCGGGCTGCGACGGGGCCTCGCCGTCTCGCTGGTGTTCGCCGGGGTCATCCTCGTCTTCACGCTGCTCGGTCTCGTGGTCGTCCCCCCGGTGAGCACGCAGGGCAGCGAGCTCGCCGGCAACGCCCCCGGCTACCTCGACCACGTCCTCAACAGCTCGTTCATCAAGGACCTCGACCGCAATTATGGCGTGGTGGACAAGATCCAGGCCGAGGTCACCAAGCGGCTCTCGGACGGCACGTTCCTCAGCCAGGTCTTCGGCGGGGTGCTGGGTGTGGGCGCTGCCGTCATCAGCGCGATCTTCCAGACCTTCACGGTGCTGGTGCTGACGCTCTTCCTGCTCGCCTCGTTCCCGAGGGTCAAGCAGGCGGCCTATGCGATGATCCCCGCCTCACGGCGGCCGCGGGTGATCTCGCTGTCCGAGGAGATCATGCGGCGCACCGGGTCCTACGCCATCGGTCAGGTGGCCGTCGCCTCGATCAACGCACTGTGCTCGTGGGTCATGATGATGATCGTCGGCATCCCCTACTCCGCGGTCCTTGCGGTCGCGGTGGGCTTCCTGGGCCTGATCCCGATGGTCGGGGCGACCATCGGTGCCGGGCTGGTGTGCCTGGTCGCCATCTTCGACGAGCCCAGGAAGGCCGTCATCGCCCTGGTCTACTACGTCGTCTACCAGCAGCTCGAGAACTACGTCGTCGCGCCCAAGATCATGCAGCGCACCGTGTCCGTTCCCGGTGCCGTCACCGTGGTCGCCGCCCTGGCCGGCGGCACCCTGCTCGGGGTGCTCGGCGCCCTGTTGGCGATCCCCGTGGCGGCCGGCCTGCTGCTGCTCTACGAAGAGGTCCTGCTGCCCCGTCAGCGCCGCCACTGACGCCTGCGCCGAGCCTCTCCCTAACCTTTGCTAGCAAGGGTTAGCGGAATGTGGACACCGTGCACACTGTCCGCTCTTCGCCAACCTGTGCTAGCAAAGGTTGCGAAATGCGGGGGCAGGAGGTCAAGGGTCGCGGGTCGGGCGGGGTCAGCGGATGGCGCCGCGGGTATGCCGTCGCTCCCGGGCCTCCCAGCAGGGCGTGTGCCAGTGCCGCCGGTCGTCGAGCCCACCCATGCCGTCGGCCGGCCAGGCCACCACGTGGGGAGTGCCCATCGGGATGGTCTGCTGGCAGCCCGGGCAGAGGTAGGCCCGGCTCGCCCCCGCGCCCGAGACGCGGCGCACGAACCACTCGCCGCCGGCATACCCCTCGCGCCGCGCGGTTCCCCCGACCGCGCGGTCGAGGTTCAACGGCGCCTCGTCGCGGCGGCGGCGGTTGGCTCGGGGCATGCCGCCAGTCTCGCAGACCGGCCCTCACGCATACGTGCGGAAACCACGACCCGACTTGCGCCCGAGGTAGCCCGCGGTGACGAGGTGCTCGAGCAGCGGCGCCGGACTGAACCCGCGCTCACGGAACTCGAGGTAGAGCTCGCGCTGGATCGCCAGGGACACGTCGAGGCCGACGACGTCGAGCAGCTCGAAGGGACCCATGGGCAGGCCGCAGCCGGTCTTCATCGCCGTGTCGATGGCGTCAGCGGTGGCGTAGTTGGCCTCGAGCATCTTCACGGCGTCGTTGAGGTAGGGGAACAGCAGGGCGTTGACGATGAACCCCGAGCGGTCGCCACAGGTCACGGCGTGCTTGCCGACCGTCGCGCACAGGTCCTGCACGGTCGCGACCACGTCCTCGCTCGTCGAGACGGTGTGCACGACCTCGACGAGCTTCATGATCTGCGCTGGGTTGAAGAAGTGCATCCCGATGACGTCCTCGGGACGGCTGGTCACGGCCGCGCACTCCACGACGGGCAGCGAGGAGGTGGTCGTGGCGAGGATCGCGCCGGGCTTGCAGATCTCGTCGAGGTTCTCGAAGAGCGCCTTCTTCACGGCGAGGTCCTCCACGACGGCCTCGACGACGATGTCGACGTCGCGCAGGTCGTCCAGGGACGAGCTGCCGCGCAGGTGGGCCAGCGCCTCCTGACGGGCCTCCTCGGAGAGCTTGCCGCGCTGGACGGCCTTCTCCAGGGACTTCTCGATGGCCGCCGTGACGGCGTCGACCTTGGACTGGCTGCGGGTGACGTAGACGACGTCGAGCCCCGCCTTCGCGAAGACCTCGATGATCCCGGTGGCCATGGTGCCCGAGCCCACGACGCCCACGGAGCGGATGGGGCGCCGGGTCGGCCCAGACTCCCCCGCCGCGCTGGGCGTCTGGCGGTCGGGGACCACCTGGGAGCTGCCGGGCTCGGCGTAGGTGTAGAAGCCCCGTCCGCTCTTGCGACCCTTGAGCCCGGCGCTGACCATCTGCTTGATGATCGGGCTCGGCGCGTGCAGTCGGTCCCGGCCCTGCTTGTACATGGTGTCGAGGATCTCGTAGGCGGTGTCGAGCCCGATGAGGTCCATCAGGGCCAGCGGGCCCATCGGGTAGCCGCAGCCGAGCCGCATGGCCGCGTCGATGTCCTCGCGGCTGGCGTAGCTGCTCTCGACCATCGAGACCGCGTGGTTGAGGTAGCCGAAGAGCAGGGCGTTCGCGATGAACCCGGCCTTGTCACCGACGATGACCGGCTGCTTCCCGAGCCGCAGGGCCAGCGCCTTGACGTCCTCGAAGACCTCGTCCTCGGTCACGACGGTGCGGATCACCTCGACGAACTGCAGCACCGGTGCGGGGTTGAAGAAGTGCATGCCGACCACCCGCTTGGGGTTGCCGGTGGCCACCGCGATCTCGGTGACCGACAGGGACGAGGTGTTGGTCGCGAGGATGGCGTCCGGTCCGACGATGGCATCGAGCTTGGCGAAGATCTCCTTCTTCAGCGCGAGCTGCTCCGGCACCGCCTCGACGACGAGCTGGCAGTCGGCGAGCTCGTCCATGCTCGAGGTGAAGTGCACCCGCGAGTGCAGGGTCGCCTGGTCCTCATCCGAGAGCTTCCCCCGGGACACGGCGCGGTCGGTCGAGTGCGCGAGCACCCCCCTGCCCTTCTCCACGGCGGCGTCGTCGACCTCGACCGCGACGACGTCGATGCCGTTGCGTGCGAAGACCTCGACGATGCCGGCACCCATGGTGCCGAGTCCGATCACTGCGACCTTGCTGAACTCACGAGCCATGCGGCGAGTCTGGCAGAGCCGGTATGCCACGTGGAGACCCCCGTGGCGTGACGGTCACCACCTCCAGGTGCCTGGTCACCCGTCAGCGGCGTTCTCGGACCTCTCCCTGGGCCGCCTTCTCCCGGATCTTCTCCTTGCTGCGCACCAGCCGGGTGGCCGTCACGAGCAGCAGGCCCCCGGCCATGTTGCCGAGCACGCACCACCAGATGAAGCCGAGCCAGGCGGTGACCCCGAACGGCGCCTCACCGGTGAGCATGCCGCCGAACATCAGCAGCGAGTCGAGCACCGAGTGCAGGACGCCCGTCCCGGCCACGACGAAGGCGATGGCCACCGATGCGATCGCCTTGGCGACGTCGTCCTCCGTGCCGTTGTGCATGCGGGTCATCAGGGTCAGGGCGGCGCCGGCGAGCACCGCGAGCGCCAGCGATCCCCACCCGAACCGAGCATCGGCATACGTGCCGCCGGCCTCGACGAGGAGCCCGCGCAGGGCGGGGAAGCCGAGCACGATCAGCCCCATGGCCACGACGCCACCGACCATGTTGCCCACGAAGGTCCCCGCCCACAGGGTCAACAGCTGACGGACGGTGCCCTCCTTGGCCACGACCGTCGTGACGGGCACGAGGAAGCCCTCGGTGAACAGCTCGCTCTGTCCGAGCTGGAGCGCCAGGAAGCCGATGGAGAACGCCAGCGCGCCCAGGAGCTTGCTGCCGGTGGCCTCCTCGACGACGAGCAGCGCGAGGATGCCGAAGCCGAGCTCCCCACCCCCGACCGCCCCGGTCAGCATCTGCATGGCCAGGCTGCGGTGCAGGCGGGGCTTGCCGAGCTCGACGATGCGGTCGACCGCGTCGTCGAGCTCGTCCTCGTTGAGGTCGTGGTCGCTCATGCGGTGATCTTGGTGGGTCCACGGCGGTGTCGTCACCTCGGGGTGCTCGAAAGGCCCCCCGGCGTGTCGTCGACCAGCACCGTAGAGGCCGGGTTCACCATTCGTGGCCGGCACCGATGAGCGCCGACTCCATGTCGAAGCGGCGCTCGCTCGACCCGGTGCTCGGGCGGTCCGGGAGGATGACGCCGACGGCCAGGCAGTAGTCCCGCAGCGCCAGGTCGTAGGCCAGCCTCGCCGCGAGCAGCCGCTCACCCTTGTGGAGCAGGTCCGACTCCTCCACGTGGCGCACGTGCTCGGCGAGGCGGCTCACCTCGAGCGCCAGCAGCACCGGGGGCAGTGGTTCGGGGCGACGCCTGCGCCCCAGGGGCAGGCGCGACCGCACCCACCGGGCCACGCGTTCCACCCTGGACGTCATGGGGCTCACCTCACCACCTCGAGTGTGCGCCCGTCCGCACGGCATGGCAACGCCATGGTCGGGGTGTGGTCCGGTGTGGTCCGGCGCCGGCCACCGCCCGTAGAGTGACGCCTCGTGCGACTGGTGATTGCGATGTGTGCGGTGGACTACGACGGGCGTCTGTCGGCCCACCTGCCCCTCGCAACCCGGCTCCTGCTGGTGAAGGCGGACGGCTCGGTGCTGGTGCACAGCGACGGTGGCTCCTACAAGCCGCTGAACTGGATGTCGCCTCCCTGCGCCATGGCCGAGGTCGAGCCGGACGAGCACGAGGTGGCCGACGGCGTCACCGCGGTCTGGCAGGTGCAGCACGCGAAGTCCGAGGACCGGCTGCGGGTGCTGATCCACCAGGTGCTGCACGACTCGTCGCACGAGCTCGGCGTCGACCCTGGCCTGATCAAGGACGGCGTCGAGGCCCACCTGCAGCGGCTCCTCGCCGAGCACATCCACACCCTCGGTGACGGCTGGACGCTGGTGCGGCGCGAGTACATGACGGCCATCGGCCCGGTGGACATCCTCTGCCGGGACTCCGGCGGTGCGAGCGTGGCCGTGGAGATCAAGCGTCGCGGTGACATCGACGGCGTCGAGCAGCTGACCCGCTACCTCGAGCTGATGAACCGCGACCCGCACCTGGCGCCCGTGACGGGCATCTTCGCGGCCCAGGAGATCAAGCCCCAGGCGCGCACCCTCGCCACCGACCGCGGGATCCGCTGCGTCACGCTCGACTACGACGCACTGCGCGGGATCGACGACACGACGACCCGCCTCTTCTGAGGCTCACCCGACCGGGCGGTCGGCCGCCCCGGTCCAGGCCAGCAGCACGAAACCATCCGCGTCGACGGCGACCTCGGCCACGGCGCAGTCGGGCAGGGACGTGCGCCTCGCGAGGTCGTCCCGGACGTTGCCCGAGATGCGGGGCAGCACCAACGTCATGACGCCGCCGTGGGAGAAGACCAGGACGGTCTCACCGCGGTGCAGGTCGGCGATGGCCTGCAACGCCTCCCGGTACCGGTGCACCGCGTCAGCGGCGGCCTCCCCACCGGTGGAGAGCTCCTGCAGACCGTGGACCTCGGAGACCCCCACCGACAGGGCCGCGCCGGCCAGGGCTCCCGACTCGGCAGCCCGCGTCATCGTGCTGGTGTAGACGTGCGCCACCCTGCGCGGAGCGAGGGAGGCAGCCAGGGCCTGCACCTGCTCGACGCCGCGCTGCGAGAGCGGCCCGGCATCGTCGGCGAGCGCGGAGGTCCCGCCGTTCTCCGCCTCACCGGGTCGCGCCACCAGCAGGGTGGCTGGGCAGTGCAGGTCTCCCATGGGTCAAGGCTAGGCCCGTTAGGGTCGGGGGTGCCGGGCCGGTTCCGGTGTCCGTGAAGAGATGAGGTCAGATGTCACCTGGCGTGCAGCCCCGGTGGGCCGGTTCCTACGCGCCGGGGGTCCCGCTCACCCTCGACTACGCGGACGAGACGCTCGTCGACCTCCAGGAGGCGTCCGTCGCCCGCCACGGCGCCCGTCCGGCCTTCGACTTCCTCGGCGCCGGCACCACGTATGCCGTGTTCGGCGAGCGCATCCTGCGGGTGGCCGCGGGTCTGCAGCGACTGGGGGTCGGCCCCGGCGACCGCGTCGCCGTCCTCCTGCCGAACTGCCCCCAGAACCTCGTGGCCTTCTACGCCGTGCTGCGTCTCGGTGCGACCGTGGTGGAGCACAACCCGCTCTACACGGCCCGCGAGCTGCGTGGGCCGTTCGCCGACCACGGAGCGAAGGTCGCGATCGTGTGGGACTCCGCGGTCCCGGTCGCCGACGAGCTGGCCCGCAACGGCGTCCTCGAGCACGTGGTGGCGGTGGACCTCACCGAGGAGCTGCCCTGGACCAAGCGGCTGGCCCTTCGGCTCCCGCTCCCGAAGGCCCGGGCAGCGAGGGCCATGCTGACGACCCCGGCCCCGGGTGCCATCCCGTGGCGCGAGCTGGTGTCCGCCGCCCCGCTCGACGACGCGGCGCCTCGGCCGACCAGCGCCGACGTCGCCCTCCTGCTCTACACCTCGGGCACCACGGGCACCCCCAAGGGCGTACCCCTCACCCACGCCAACCTGGTGGCGAACGCGCGGCAGTCACGGGCGTGGGCGCCCGACCTGGTCGAGGGCGAGGAGGTCTTCCTCGCGGTGCTGCCGATGTTCCATGCCTACGGGGTCACCCTCTGCGTGACGACTGCCGTCACCATCGGCGCGGAGGTGGTGCTGCTCCCCAAGCCCGAGATCGGGCTCCTCATGGACGCGATCACCTCGCGCTCCCCCACGTTCATCCCGGCCGTCCCCCCGCTCTATGCGCGGATCCTCGACGAGGCGCAGCGGCGCGGCGTCTCCCTGCGCGGTGTGCGCCGGTCGTTCTCGGGCGCGATGCCCCTTCCCCCGGAGCTGGTCGAGCGCTGGGAGGCGGCGACCGGCGGGCTGCTCGTCGAGGGGTACGGCCTCACCGAGACGGCGCCGATCATCGTCGGCAACCCCTTGTCGACCCAGCGGCGGGCGGGCAGCATCGGCGTGCCGCTGCCGGACACCCAGGTCCGCGTGGCCGACCTCGAGGACCTCACCGTCGACGTGCCGCTCGGCGAGCCCGGCGAGTTGTTGGTGCGGGGGCCCCAGGTGTTCTCCGGCTACCGCAACCTGCCCGACGCGACCGCCGAGGCCTTCCACGAGGGCTGGTTCCGCACCGGCGACGTCGTGACCATGAGCGAGGACGGCTTCCTGACCATCGCCGACCGGATCAAGGAGCTGATCATCACCGGGGGCTTCAACGTCTACCCGTCCGAGGTCGAGGAGGTCCTGCGCCAGCACGCCGCGGTCGTCGACTGCGCGGTGGTCGGTGTCGCCGGGGACGACGGGAGCGAGCAGGTGTGCGCCGCTGTGGTCCTCGAGGCCGGGGTCGACCTCGACGAGGACGACCTGCGCCGGCACTGCCGGGCCGGGCTCACGGCATACAAGGTGCCGAGGCGCTTCGTGGCGCTGGAGGAGCTGCCCACCAACCCCATCGGCAAGGTGGTGCGCAAGGACGCGGCGAAGCTGGTGGCCGAACAGCTCGGCTGAGCGCCCGGCCACCGTGCCGGGACGCACTTGACCTCACCGGCCCGTCGCCGTGAGCATCGACGGCTGCCCGCCCGGGCAGCTCACGCCGGCGACCTGGCAGCGCTCGAGCAGGCCGTGCCGCGCGAGGCGGTTCAGCCGGCAGGCTCCGCGGTGGTGCGGACGGCGGCGCGCAGCCGGTCGATGTCGTGGGCGTCGAGCGACCCGGCCACCGGCTGCAGCACCGCCGCGGCGGACCAGGCGACTGCCTCGACCAGCAGTGGTTGCCAGTCGGTCCCCTCGGCCAGCCCGGCGGCGATCGCGGCCACCGCGGCGTCACCGGCTCCGGTGGGGTTGCCCCGCAGCGCGGTCCCGAGCCGGGCCCGGGTCACGACCCCCTCGGGGCTGACGGCGGCCAGACCCGCCTCACCGAGGGATACGACCACCTGCCGGGCGCCCTGCTCCTGCAGTGCCCTCGCACCGGCGACGGGGTCACTGGTCCCCGTCACCGCCCTCAGCTCGTCGAGGTTCGGCTTGACCACGTCGGGGTGGCCCGACAGCGCCCCGAGGAGCACCTCGCCCGAGGCGTCGACGACCACGCGGCAGCCGGCCGCGCGACCGAGGGCCGTGAGCTGGGCGTAACCATCGCGCGGGATCCCGGGCGGCGCGCTACCGGAGGCCACCAGCACCGACGGTCGCACGGTGGCGAGCAGTCGGCGGACGTGGTCGACCAGCAGGCCCCAGTCGGCGTCGTCCCACGGGGTCCCCGCCTCGTTGAATGCCGTGGCTCCCCCGGAGTCCGCGGAGACCACTGTCGTCGTACGCCTCGTCTCGTGGCGGCCCCGCAGGAACTCGTGGGCGATGCCGCGGGCGTCCAGGTCGGCCAGCACCCGGTCGCCGGTCCCACCACCGACGACGCCTGCGGCGATGACGGGTATGCCGCGGGACCGGAGCACCGACGCGACGTTGAGGCCCTTGCCTCCCGCGACCTCGCGGACGTCGTGGACCCGGTGGCTGGCGCCCGGCACCAACGCGTCCACCCGATACGTGACGTCCAGGGCCGGGTTCGGGGTGACGGTGAGGATCACGCAAGGTCCCATGCGAGGCAGGCGGCCCCCAGGCAGCCGGCCCGGTCCCCGAGCAGCGGCCGTTCGATGCGCGGCACGCGTTGGAACGTCAGGTGCTCCGAGACCGCGGTACGCAGCGGCCCCAGGAGCAGCTCCCCGCTCTCGGCGAGCCCACCTCCCACCAGGACGAGGTCGACCCCGGTGAGCGTGACGGTCGTCGCGATCCCCCTGGCCAGGGCAGCCACGGCATCGCGCCACACGATCCCGGCCTCGACGTCGCCCGAAGCCACGAGGGCCGCGACCCCGTCGGCTCCGAGCCGCTCGCCGCCCTCCGGCGCGCCCACCCGCGCAGCATGGGCGCGCTCGATCGCTGCGGCCGAGGCCATCGCCTCCAGGCAGCCTCGGGCCCCACAGCCGCACTGCGGGCCGGCCGGGTCGATGACCACGTGTCCGAGCTCTCCGGCCCGGCCGTCCGCCGTGATGACGTGTCCGTCCAGCATCAGGGCGCCGGCGATCCCGGTGCCCACCGGCATGAACAGCACGTTGCGCTCCCCGCGAGCGGCTCCCAGCCTGGCCTCCGCCACGAGTCCGGCGCGCACGTCGTGGCCCAGGGCCACCGGCATACCCAGTCGTCGCGCCAGGGGCTCGACCACGGGCAGGTCGCGCCAGCCCAGGTTGGCGGAGTAGAGCGCGACGCCGGACTGCTCGTCGACGAGTCCGGGCAGCACGACCCCACAGGCGACCGGGGCCGCCGCGCGCGCCTCGTCGGCTCCCCGGAGCTCGTCGACGACGTCCGCGACGAGGTCGACGAGGACCCCTGGCTGGTCCAGACCTGTCGCCGTCGGGAGGGTGCGTGCGACCTCCTCACCCCCGTCCCGTCCGACCAGCGCGGCCTTGACCCGGGTGCCGCCGATGTCGACGGCGACCACGACCTCAGGACCGGGCACGACTAGACCACCTCGACGGTGGTGCCGCCGGCCTGTAGCTCGGCGAGCGCCTCCGCCGGTGCGTCGTGGTCGGTGACCAGGATGTCGATGCGGGGGGCCGGACAGATCCGCGCGAAGGCCCTGCGGCCGACCTTGCCGCCCGAGGCCACCACCACCACCCGCTCGGCCCGCTGGACCATGAGCGAGTTGATGCCCGCCTCGCCCTCGTGCTGACAGGTGGCGCCGGCCGCGGCCGAGACGGCGTCGACCCCGAGGAAGACCGTGTCGAGCCAGAGCTCACCCAGGACCATCGACGCCAACGGCCCGGACAGCTCGTAGGACTCGGGGCGGGCCACCCCGCCGAGCGAGACGCACCGCACGAAGGGGCGCAGCACCATCTCGGTGGCGATGTTCAGGGCGTTGGTCACCACGGTGATGGCCGGGCGGCTCGTGGACATCGCCAGGTCGGACCGGGCCGCCAGCCGGCGAGCGACGGCGCTGGTCGTGGTGCCGCCGTTGAACCCGACGACCGATCCCTCGACGGCGAGGTCGGCGGCGCGGCCCGCGATGCGGTCCTTGGCGGTGTCGGCACCCGCCTGCTTGTAGCGGGCCGGGAGGTCGTAGGCCACCGCACTCGCGACGATCCCCCCGTGGGTCCGGGTGACCAGCTGCTGCGTGGCCAGGTCCGTGAAGTCCCGGCGGACGGTGGCCTCGGAGACACCCAGCGCCTCCACGACCTCGGAGACGCTGAGTCGGCCGCTCTCGGCGAGGAGCGCCAGCAGCCGGCCCCAGCGGGCACCACGGTCGAGGGACTTCGCGCCGCTCACTTCACCGACCCCGCCGTCAGCCCACCGACGAGGTGTTTCTCGATGATCGCGAAGAGGATGACCACGGGCACGATCGCGATGATCGAGGCGCCGAACATCTGGTCCCAGTTCTGCTCGTATCCCGTGACGTAGGAGTTGATCCCCACGGTCAACGGCTTCTTCGCGTCATCCAGCATCAGGGTGAGCGCGACGACGTACTCGTTCCACGCGGCGATGAAGGTGAAGATCGTCGCGGTGACCAACCCCGGGAGGGTGAGCGGCAGCATGACCCGGCGCAGTCGCGCGAAGCGTCCGCACCCGTCGAGCTCGGCCGCCTCCTCGACCTCCTTCGGGATGGAGGAGAAGAAGCCGTGCAGGATCCAGATCGCGAAGGCGAGGTTGAACGCGGCGTTCGTGAGGATCAGCGCCAGGTAGGTGTTGACCAGGTTGAGCGCGAAGAACTCGCGGTAGATGCCGACCACGAGGGACGTGGGAGAGAACATCTGGGTGATCAGGACCAGGAACAGGAACGCGATCCGACCAGGGAAGCGGAAGCGGGCCGTGAAGTACGCCGCGGGCACAGCCACGATGACCACGATCACCGTCGAGGCGAGCGCCACGATCACCGACGTCTGCAGCCAGCTGAGGAAGCGCTCGTCGGAGAGCACCTCGGTGAAGGTCGTCCACTTCCACTCCCGCGGCAGGATCGAGGCCGGTGTCCGGACGACGTCGCCACTGGGCCGGAAGGCGTCGAGGAGCATCACGAGGTAGGGCCAGAGGAAGGCGAGGGCCACCGCGGCCCCCAGGACCGGCATCGCCGCCGGACGGATCCTGCGCCAGGTCATGACTGCTCCTCCTCGCGCCACTTCGAGATCCTGAGGTAGATGACGACGGCCACCATGATCAGGCAGACGTTGAACAGGCCGGCAGCTGCCGACTGGCCCACGTCCTTCTCGGCACTCTTGAACGCCAGCTTGTACATGAACGTGATGGTCGTGTCGTGGGTGAACCCGGGGTTCGACTCGTTGAGCGTATAGACGATCGGGAAGCTGTTGAACACGTAGATCATGTTCAGCACGCTCGCCACGAGGATGGCCGGCCGCAACAGCGGCAGGGTGATGAGCCGCCAGACCTTCCACGGGGAGGCACCATCGATCCGGGCGGCCTCGTAGACGTCACCCGGTATGGCGTTGAGCCCTGCGACGAAGACGTAGGCCGTGAACGGGATGGAGACGAAGACCCCCACGAAGACCATCGAGGGCATGACCCAGCGATCGTCGCCGAGGAAGTCGATCGGGGTGTCGACGAGGTGCAGCTTGAGCAGCACGGCGTTGAGCACTCCGTAGTAGTAGCTGTAGATCAACGTGAAGAGCCGTGCGGTGATGACCAGCGACGCCGCCCACGGGACGATGACGGCCCACCGCACGAGGCGCCGGCCCCTGAAGTCCTTGGTGAGGAACTGCGCCAGTCCCAGGCTCACCAGGATGGTGAGCGCGACGACGGCGACGACCCAGACGACGGTGTTGACCAGCACGGTCGGCAGCGAGTCGTTGCCCAGCACCGCCGTGAAGTTGTCGAGGCCGGCGTCACCCTTGCGCAGCCCCGTGATCGAGTAGCGCGACACGGCCGCCTTGACCAGCATGACTGCAGGGAAGACCACGACCCCGACGATGAGCGCGAGCGCCGGCCCCAACCACAGCAGTGCGGTTGGGGCCGACGTGTGACCTCGTCGCTGCACGCTCAGCCGCCGGCCTCGGCGGACGACTGCAGCTTGTCGAGCACCGCCTTGGGGTCACCCGTGACCGCAGTGCCGAGGTTCTGCTGGACAGCCAGCTTGACCTTGTCCCACGTGGGGTCGTCGGTGGGCGTGAGGTGTGCGTTCGGCAGGGTCTCGAGGTAGGTGGCGAGCTTGGGGTCGGACTTGAACGCCTCGATGCCCGACTTCGTCACCGGGAGGAAGCCCTCGGCCTTGATGAACGAGTTGACCTGGTCCTTCTGGTAGTACAGGTCGTAGAAGGCCTTGACCGCGTCCTGGTTGCCGCTCTTCTTGAACGCCATGAGGTAGTCGGTGACGCCGAAGGTCTGCGGCTCGGCCCCGTCGGCCTTGGTCGGCATCGGCGCGACGCCGTAGTTGACCTTCTTGGCAGCGTCGAGCGTCGCGGCGAGCGGCGAGAACCCGACGACCATGCCGACCTTGCCGGAGGCGAAGAGGTCGAAGGCGTCCTGCCGGTTGGTCTTGCCGGGGTTGTTCTGCGTCAGCTTGTCGGTCGCAAGGGACTTGAGGAACGTGAGGGTCTCGATGTTCTCAGGCGAGTTGATGGTCCACGCGCCGTCCTTCTTCCAGTCGCCACCGTTGTTCGCCATCCAGATCGAGAACTCGCCCTGCGCCTCCTCGGGGCCGAGCGGCAGCCCGTACCCGATGGAGCCGTCGCCCAGGGCGGCGATCTTCTTGGCATCCGCCTGGAACTCCGACCACGTCTTCGGCGGCGCGGCGATGCCTGCCTTGGAGAAGATGTCCTTGTTGTAGAACATCGCCCGGGCCGAGCTCAGGTCGGGCATGCCGTACATCTTGCCCTTGTAGGTGCCGGACTTGACGAACGCGTCGAGCAGGTCGGACTTCACCGCCGGGGACAGCACGTCGTCGGCGCTGTAGAGGAGGTCGTCCTTGGCGTAGCTCGCGTAGGCGTTGAGGTTGAGGATGTCCGGCGGGTTGTTGTTCTGGACCATCGTCGAGCTCTGCTGGTCGATGTCGTCCCAGCTGACGATCTGCACCTCGAGCGTGTTACCCGTCTTGGCCTTGTAGTCGCTGGCGAACTTGTCCCAGAAGGCCTTGGTGTGGTCCTTGGAGTACTCGGCGGCGACCAGCTTGATGGTCGTCGCCTTGCCACCCGAGCCGCCCCCGTCGGCCGAACTGGCCCCGGTGCCGCCCGAGCAGGCGGCCAGGGCGAGGCTCGCGCCGATCGCGAGCCCGCCCCAGCGCAGTGCCGCTGTCTGTCCTGAAGTCCTGGTGCCCACGTCGCTCCTCATTGTCACGAGAGTCATTGATCGTTTCCTAGCGTTTGGAGAGCGCTTCACTCACCAATGCGAGGCATGCAGGACACAGTGGACCGGAAAGTGGCTCGAGTCAAGGGTTTACCCGCACTCAAGCAGCGCACAGCGTGACATTTCGGGTCCCACTTGACTGATCGATCGTGCTTGCTATGGTCTTGTTACAAGCGCAATCAATCAGCGATGGGACACCGATGCACGACTACAGCAGCCATCTGGCCTCCGAGGTCGCCACCCAAGCCGACGACTGGCGCGTCGTGGTCGAGCGCGTCGAGGAAGCCCGCGCGGTGCTCCCCCGGCCCGGCCAGGACGTCGCGGTGACGGGCTGCGGCACCTCGCTCTACATGGCGCAGGCCTACGCGGCACTGCGCGAGCAGGCTGGCGAGGGCCGCACCGAGGCGCACCCCGCGAGCGAGTTCCCCCTCGGGCGCAGCTACGACCACGTCGTGGCCATCTCCCGCTCGGGCACCACGACCGAGGTCGTCGAGCTCCTCGAGACGCTGCGGGAGCGCGGCCAGCTGACCACCTCGATCGTGGCCACCCCCGAGACGGCGATCACCACCCTGGGCACCCACTCGCTGTCGATGGCGGCGGTGGACGAACAGTCCGTGGTGCAGACCCGGTTCGCCACCACGACGCTGGCGCTGCTGCGCGCCACGCTGGGCGAGGACCTCACCTCCGCCATCGCGGACGCCGAGGCCGTGCTGTCCGAGGACGAGGACACCGCCCTGGCCGGCGTCGCGGACGCCGAGCAGCTGACCTTCGTGGGGCGCGGCTGGACCATCGGCCTGGCCAACGAGGCGGCCCTCAAGCTGCGCGAGTCGGCGCAGTTCTGGACCGAGTCCTACCCCGCCATGGAGTACCGCCACGGCCCGATCAGCATCGCCACGCAGGGTCGGGCCACCTGGGCGTTCGGTGCCGTTCCCCCGGGGCTGGCCGAGGACGTCGCGGCGACCGGTGCGCACTTCGAGCACCGCGACATCGACCCCATGGCCGACCTGCTGCGCGTCCACCGGCTCTGCCTGCTCAAGGCGCGACGCGCCGGGGTGGACCCGGATCGACCCAGGCACCTGTCACGGTCCATCATCCTGTCGTGACCTCCGACGCCGCCGGCCCCAGCCTCCACCTGCTCACCGGTCGGGTGCTCACGCCGGACGGCGTGGTGAACGACGGGGCGGTGGTGGTCGACGGCGACCGCATCAGGTATGCCGGCGAGCTCGCCGCCCTGCCCGCGCAGTGGGCTGGTGCGCGGTCTCCCGAGGGTTGGAGCACCGACGTCACCCTGCTGCCGGGCCTCGTGGACGTGCACTGCCACGGCGGTGGGGGCGGCGAGTTCGGACCCGACCCGACGTCGGCCCTGACGGCCGCCGCCCGCCACCACGGCTCGGGCACCACGACGGTGGTGGCCTCCTTGGTCTCGGCGCCGGCCGCGACCCTCGTCGCGGGCGTACAGGGTCTGGCGCCGCTCGTCGCCTCGGGTCACCTCGCGGGCATCCACCTCGAGGGGCCGTTCCTGTCCACGGCGCGGTGCGGGGCCCAGGACCCGGCAGCCCTGGTCGACGTCGACCTCGCGCTCGTGGACGCGCTCGCCTCGGCCGCCGAGGGCTGCCTCGCCCAGATGACCTACGCGCCCGAGCGGCCGGGTGCACCGACCCTGCCGGGCGCGTTGGCCGCGGTCGGCGCGCTGGGGGCGGTCGGCCACACGGACGCCGACTTCGCCACCGCCAGCGCCGCCCTGCGCGCCGTCGCCGAGGCCGGCGCCCGCGGCGGCGTGCCCCTCGTCACCCACCTGTTCAACGGCATGCCGCCCCTTCACCACCGGAGCCCGGGGCCGGTGGCGGCCGCTCTCGCGGCAGCCGGCCGCGGCGAGGCCGTGGTGGAGGTCATCGCCGACGGCGTGCACCTCGACGGTGGGACCGTCCGCATGGTGTTCGACACCATCGGCGCCGACCACATCGCCCTCGTCAGCGATGCCATGGCGGCCAGTGGCCTGCCCGAGGGTGACTACAGCCTGGGCGGGCGGCCGGTCGTGGTCCGGGGGCGCGAGGCCAGGCTCGCTGGTGACGGGTCCCTCGCGGGCGGCGTCTCGACCCTGCTGGACCAGGTGCGCTGGTGCGTCAAGGACCTCGGCATCGCCCTGGGGGACGCCGTGGCCGCCGCCGCCGCGACGCCCGCTCGGGCCCTGTCGTTGGACCACGTCGGGGCGCTCCGGGCCGGGGCCGCGGCCGACGTGGTGGTCGTGGACGCGGACCTGCACCAGCGCGCCGTCATGCGCCGCGGGGCCTGGTTGACCGGCCCGACCTAGCCCGCCGCGGCCGCCACCGCCGTGTCCGGCGCCAGGCCGCGAGCGCTCCGCACGATCGATACGAACTCGGTCATGATGTCGTTGAGCCCGAAGTCCTTCGGCGTGAAGACCGCGGCGACACCGGCAGCCTTCAGGGCGCGGGCATCGGACTCCGGGATGATGCCGCCGACGATGACCGGGATGTCGCCGGCCCCTGCGGCCCGCAGCCGGTCCAGGATCTCCGGCACCAGCTCCATGTGCGACCCCGACAGGATCGAGATGCCCACCAGGTGGACGTCCTCGGCGACGGCCGCGGCCACGATCTGGTCCGGGGTCAGCCGGATGCCCTGGTAGACCACCTCGAAGCCCGCGTCCCTGGCGCGCACGGCCACCTGCTCGGCACCGTTGCTGTGGCCGTCGAGACCCGGCTTGGCCACGAGCACCCGCAGCCGCTCGCCGAGCTCTGCCTCGGTGCGGCGCACCGAGGCGCGCACGGCCCGCAGCTCCTGGCTGCCACCACTGGCCACGCCCACGGAGCCGGACACCCCGGTCGGGGCCCGGAACTCGCCGAACTCCTCGCGCAGCGCCTGGGCCCACTCCCCCGTCGTCACGCCGGCTCGGGCGGCCTCGAGCGACGCGGTCATGAGGTTCACGCCGGCGGCAGCGTCGGCGCGCAGCCGCGCCACCGCCGCCGCGGCCCGCTCGCGCCCCACGGGGTCGGCGTCGCGGCGCTCGCGCCAGGCACGGACCGCGGCGACCGCCCGGGCCTCCACGTCGTGGTCCACGCCCTGGATGGCGGTGTCGAGGTCGGCAGTCAGGGGGTTGGGCTCGGTGGTCTCGAACCGGTTGACGCCGACCACGACATCCTGGCCGGCCTCGATCCGCTGGCGGCGCAGCGAGTGGGAGGCGACCAGGGCCGACTTCATGTAGCCGCTCTCGACGGCCGGCACCGCACCACCCAGCTCCTCCACCCGGGCCATCTCGGCTCGCGCACCCGACACGAGCTCGGCGACCTTGGCCTCCACGACGAGCGAGCCCTCGAACAGGTCGTCGTACTCGAGCAGGTCGGACTCGAAGGCCAGCACCTGCTGCATGCGCAAGGACCACTGCTGGTCCCACGGGCGCGGCAGGCCCAGGGCCTCGTTCCACGCCGGCAGCTGCACCGCGCGGGCCCGGGCGTCCTTGCTCAGCGTGACGCCGAGCATCTCCAGGACGATCCGCTGGACGTTGTTCTCGGGCTGGGCCTCGGTGAGGCCGAGCGAGTTGACCTGCACGCCGTAGCGGAACCTGCGCTGCGCGGGGTCGGACACGCCGTACCGCTCCCGCGTGAGCTCGTCCCAGAGCTGGACGAACGCCCGCATCTTGCACATCTCCTCGACGAAGCGCACCCCCGCGTTGACGAAGAACGAGATGCGTGCAACCACCTCGCCGAAGCGGTCCGCCGGCACCTGGCCCGAGTCGCGCGCGGCGTCGAGCACGGCGATCGCGGTGCACAGGGAGTAGGCGAGCTCCTGGACGGGGGTCGCCCCTGCCTCCTGCAGGTGGTAGCTGCAGATGTTGATGGGGTTCCACTTCGGGATCTCGGCCACGGTGTAGGCGACCATGTCCGTGATCAGGCGCAGGGAGGGCTGCGGCGCGAACACGTAGGTCCCGCGCGACAGGTACTCCTTGATGATGTCGTTCTGCGTCGTGCCGGTCAGTCCGCGGACGACGTGCGCGGGGTCGGAGCCGGCCAGGCCGGCCTGCTCCTCGGCGACGACCTGGTACATCGCCAGCAACCACATCGCCGTGGCGTTGATGGTCATCGAGGTGTTCATCTGCTCGAGGGGGATCTGGTCGAACAGGGCCCTCATGTCGCCGACGTGCGAGATGGGCACCCCGACCTTGCCGACCTCGCCGCGGGCGAGCGGGTGGTCGGGGTCGTAGCCGGTCTGGGTGGGCAGGTCGAAGGCGACCGACAACCCCGTCTGGCCCTTGGCCAGGTTGCGTCGGTAGAGCTCGTTGCTGGCCGCAGCGCTGGAGTGACCGGCATACGTCCGCATCACCCACGGTCGGTCCCGCTCCGGCCGGGGCGCGAGCGCCGCGTCAGGGACGGACGAAGGTGCTTCGGTGTGCTCGGCCATAGGGCCGAAGGTACCCGCGCGGCGGGCGCCCCCGGGAGGGCTTCAGCCGGTGACCGCCACCACAGTGTCCGCGGCCACGGCGCCCCGGAGCACCAGCGAGCGGTCGAGGCGTGATGCACGCAACAGGCGCGCGGTGCGGTCGGTCATGTCGACGACCGCCAGCCGTCGGCCGGCCCGGCGCGCCCGGTTGTAGGCCTCGACGAGGACCCCGAGCCCGGTCGCGTCGCCGATCTCGGCGGCGAGCAGGCGGATGTGGACGTCACCACAGCCGGTGTCGATGATGTCGTGGAGCAGGAGACGGATGTCGGGGACGGAGTGCACGTCGATGCGCCCCGTGATGGCGACCTCCTGGCCGGTGCGCAGTGAGCGCACCTCCACCGGCAGTACCCCGATCGTGCTGATTGACATCCGAACCCCCAAGTTCTGTGAACACATTCACCCACAAGGACGCGCACGACGGGGGTTTGGGTTGTGAGCAATCAGATCAAGATCTGGTAAAGGTCGGGCGAGCTCAGACGAACGGGTCGTCGTCGGGCTCGCGGGTGACATCGGCGCCGAGCCCGCGCATGCTCTCGGCGAAGCCGGCGTAACCCCGGTCGATGTGCTGCGCCCCGCTGACCGTGGTGATGCCGTCGGCCACCAGCCCGGCGATGACGAGGGCGGCGCCGGCCCGGATGTCGCTGGCCTCCACCGGCGCCCCGGACAGCCGCTCGACGCCGTGCACCATGACGTGGTGGCCGTCGATGCGGGTCTCTGCCCCGAGCCGGTTGAGCTCCTGGACCGTGCGGAACCTGGCCTCGAAGAGGTTCTCGGTGATCATGGCCGAGCCGTCGGCCACCGCGTTGCACGCCAGGGCGAAGGGCTGCAGGTCGGTGGGGAACCCGGGGTAGGGCAGGGTCGCCACGTCGAAGGACCTGGGCCGGCGCCCACCGGAGTCGACCCGGAAGCCGCGGGCCGTCTCGGTCACCGTGGCCCCGCTCGCCGAGACCAGCTCGAGGGCCGCGGTGAGGTGGGAGCTGACGGCGCCGACGACCTCGACGTCGCCGCGGGTGGCGGCGGCCGCGAAGGCCCACGTCCCCGCGGCGATGCGGTCGGGGACCACGGCGTGCTCGGTCGGGGACAGCGCGGAGACCCCCTCGACCTCGATCACCGACGTGCCGGCGCCGTGGATCCGGGCACCCATCGAGATGAGCATCTCGATGATGTCGACGATCTCGGGCTCGCGGGCAGCATTCTCGAGGCGGGTGGTCCCCCGAGCCAGCACGGCGGCGGTCAGGACGTTCTCGGTCGCCCCGACGCTGGGGAACTCGAGGCGGATCTCGGCCCCGTCGAGCCCGTGGGGTGCCTCGGCGACGAGGAAGCCGTGGGTGACGCGCACCCGCGCCCCGAGGGCCTCGAGGCCCGCGGCATGCAGGTCCAGACCCCGGGACCCGATCGCGTCCCCACCCGGGACCGCCACGTCGGCGGCACCGCATCGGGCGACGAGCGGACCGAGGACGGCCGTCGAGGCCCGCAGCGCCCGGACCAGGTCGTAGTCGGCCCGGTGGCCGATGACCTCCGGGACGTCGATCTCCACCACACCGGCCGCGGCGTCGTAGTCCACGGTGCAGCCGAGCCGGCGCAGCAGCTCGGCCATGATCGTCACGTCGAGGATCGCGGGCACATTGGTCAGCCGGGTGCGCCCCACCGCCAGCAGTGCGGCGGCCATGAGCTTCAGGGAGCTGTTCTTGGCACCCCAGACCGCCACCTCACCCTGGAGGGCGGTGCCACCGACAACTCTGAATCGCTCAGCCACCGGCTCACCCTATCCGCGGGGAGCCCGGCGGCCCCGACCGGCAGGCTCAGGAGAACTCGACGGTGCCGCTGTCACCCTCGTAGCGGTTGCCGGTGACCTTGGCCTTGGCGAACGCGATCGCCGACGCCACCCGGCCGCCCGGGGAGTCCCAGTACTCGGCCGACGAGGGCTCCACGCGCAGGAGTGCGACCGAGGGGTCGTCCTTGCCGTCGGGGAACCACGCCTCGACGACGGGGTTCCACAGCCGGTCGACGCGCTCACGGTCGTCGACGAGGCTGGCGTTGCCGGAGACCGACAGCCACGAGGATGAGTCGGAGAAGGCCAGGTTGACCTCGGGGTGCGCCTGCAGGAGGGCGGCGTGGTCGGACGTCCGGTCGACGAAGAACCACGTGGTGCCGTCCTCGGCGACCTCCTGCGGGGTCATCGGTCGGGTCTGGATGCTGGTCGCGTCCTGGGTCAGCACGCCGAGCATGCAGAACCGGGCGTCGCGCATCATGGTCAGGACGGTGCCCTGCTCGTCGGTGTCGCTCACGTCATCTCCTTCAGCGGTGTCCTTCACCCTAGGCACGGCCGCCGACCGTCCGCATCCCGTGCAGCCGGGTCTGAGAGGCTGTCCCCATGGTCAACCTCACGCGCATCTACACCCGCACGGGCGACGACGGCCACACCCACCTCGGGGACATGAGCCGCACGAGCAAGACCGACGTCCGGCTGCTGGCCTATGCCGACGTCAACGAGGCCAACGCGACGATCGGGGTGGCGCTGGCCGCCGGTGACCTCGACGAGGACCTCCGCGCGACCCTGACCCGGGTGCAGAACGACCTGTTCGACGTGGGCGCGGACCTCTGCACACCGCTCCAGGAGTCCTACGAGTACCCGCCGCTGAGGGTGCAGGAGGCCTGGGTCGACGAGCTCGAGGCGGACTGCGACCGCTACCTCGCCCGGGTCGAGAAGCTCCGCTCCTTCATCCTCCCCGGAGGGACGGTGGGGTCGGCCCACCTGCACGTGTCGACCACCGTCGTGCGTCGGGCCGAACGGGCGGCGTGGGCCGCGATCGAGGCCTACGGCGACCAGCCGGGCACCGGGACCAAGGGCGAGGGCGGGGTGAACGTCCTCACCGCGAAGTACCTCAACCGGCTCTCGGACCTGCTGTTCGTCATGGCGAGGGTGGCCAACCTGCCCCTGGGCGGCGACGTGCTCTGGCAGCCGGGCGGCGGACGGGCCGAGGCACCCACGAAGTGAGACCGGCGCCACTCAGGCGACGTTGACGTTGAACCCCGGCGGAGAGCTCTCCAGCCAGCTGCGCATCGCGGTGTAGGCCGAAGGGGCCAGGGCGAGCGAGAACTCGTCGCTCCCGTAGTGGCAGGCGACCGTCACGGCCTCGGGCAGCCCGGCGATGACCTCGTGGGACGTCTCGGGCGGCCCGAGTTCGAGCGTGGGGCGTTCCCACGTGCGGGCGGCGCGGGGCGAGGGACCCACGAGGGTGAACCACTCGAGCGTGCTGCCGGAGAACCGAAGCAGCCCCAGGCGGTACTGGGACCGACCATGGGGCTGGAGCGCGCACAACATCAGGGGCGCACCCGAGGACAGCAGGCGCCTCCGGATGAAGATGTAGGTGAGGGCTCCGAGCGCAAGCAGGATGAGCGCGCCGGCGACGATCTCCGCAGAGATGACGGGCGACATGCTCACCCCCTCTGCGGCTAGGCCGGGATCTGCGAGGCGTCGACGGCCTCGGCGACGATGATGACCTTGTCACGGTCGACGGACAGGAACCCGCTGTCGATGCCGGCGACGTGCGTGCCGTCACCGGCCTTGATGCGGACCTCGCCCTCGACGAGCACCCCCAGGAGCGGTGTGTGGCCGGGCAGGATGCCCAGCTCGCCGTCGACGGTACGGGCGACGACCATGTCGGCCTCGCCCTCCCAGACCTTGCGGTCCGCGGCGACGAGTTCGACCTGCAGGTTGCTCACGGTGACATCCTCCACATGTGGTGCGGTGTGCTCGAGTCTAACGGGCCGACGGGGTGACCTTCGCCTCCGCCGGTATGCCGTGGGGCCAGCCAGTGCGGCCGGCCCCACGGATCATGCTCGGTTCGTGCGCTGGATCAGAGGTTCTTCTCGATCTCGGCGGCCTGGCGCTCGACGTCGTCGAGGCCACCGCACATGAAGAACGCCTGCTCAGGCACGTGGTCGTAGTCGCCGTCGGCGATCTTGGTGAACGCCTCGATCGTGTCGGTGAGCGGAACCGTCGATCCCTCGATGCCGGTGAACTGCTTGGCCACGTAGGTGTTCTGGCCCAGGAAGCGCTGGATCCGGCGGGCCCGGTTGACCAGGATCTTGTCCTCTTCGGAGAGCTCGTCGATGCCGAGGATGGCGATGATGTCCTGCAGCTCCTTGTTCCGCTGGAGGATCTGCTTGACGCGCACGGCGGTGTTGTAGTGGTCCTCCGCGATGTAGCGGCGGTCCAGGATCCGCGACGTCGAGCTCAGCGGGTCGACCGCCGGGTAGATGCCGAGGGAGGCGATCTCACGGGACAGCTCGGTGGTGGCGTCGAGGTGGGCGAACGTGGTCGCCGGGGCCGGGTCGGTGTAGTCGTCGGCCGGCACGTAGATCGCCTGCATCGAGGTGATCGAGTGTCCACGCGTGGAGGTGATGCGCTCCTGGAGGGTGCCCATCTCGTCGGCGAGGGTGGGCTGGTAGCCCACGGCGGACGGCATCCGGCCGAGGAGGGTGGAGACCTCGGAACCGGCCTGCGTGAAGCGGAAGATGTTGTCGATGAAGAGCAGCACGTCCTGCTTCTGCACGTCGCGGAAGTACTCCGCCATGGTCAGCGCGGAGAGCGCGACCCGCAGGCGCGTGCCCGGCGGCTCGTCCATCTGGCCGAAGACGAGGGCGGTCTGGCCGAGCACTCCGGCCTCTTCCATCTCGACCATGAGGTCGTTGCCCTCACGGGTGCGCTCGCCGACACCGGCGAACACCGAAACACCACCGTGGTCGCGGGCGACTCGGGCGATCATCTCCTGGATGAGCACCGTCTTGCCCACGCCGGCGCCGCCGAACAGGCCGATCTTCCCGCCCTGGACGTAGGGCGTCAGCAGGTCGATGACCTTGATGCCCGTCTCGAACATCTCGGTCTTGGACTCGAGCTGGTCGAAGGCCGGAGCCTTGCGGTGGATGCCCCAGCGCACGGTGGGCTCGAACGTCTCGCCCTCGGCGAGGTTCATGACCTCGCCGGTGGTGTTGAACACCTTGCCGAGGGTCACGTCGCCCACGGGCACGGTGATCGGGCCACCGGTGTCCTGCACCTGGGTGCCGCGGACCAGGCCGTCGGTCGGCTGCAGCGAGATGGCCCGAACCATGTTGTCGCCGATGTGCTGGGCGACCTCGAGGTTGAGGTTCTTGGTCTCGCCCGCGAGCTCGACCGAGGTGGTGAGCAGGTTGAACTGCTCAGGCATGGCGTCGGCGGGGAACTCCACGTCGACGACCGGGCCGATGATGCGGGAGATGCGCCCGACGCCGCCGGGCTCCTGGGTGTCAGTGGTCTCTTCGGTCACAGTGGCAGTCATGGTTGTCTCTCTACCTTCTCAACTGGCGTCGGCGAGGGCGCTGGCGCCGCCGACGATCTCGCTGATCTCTTGGGTGATCTCGGCCTGGCGAGCCTGGTTGGCCAGCCGGGTGTACTTCTTGATGAGCTCTTCGGCGTTGTCCGTGGCCGACTTCATGGCCCGCTGGCGCGAGGCCAGCTCGGACGCGGCGGCCTGCAGCAGGCAGTTGTAGATGCGTGCCGTGACGTACTTGGGCAGCAGCGCGTCCAGGACCTGCTCGGCACTGGGCTCGAACTCGTAGAGCGGCAGCACGTCGTCGTCGGCGGGGGCTTCCTCGCCCTCGACGACCTCGAGCGGCAGCATGCGGATGACGTCGGGTTCCTGGGTGACCATGTTGACGAACCGGGTGAAGACGATGTGGACCTCGTCCACGCCCCCTTCGCTGAACTCCCGGTTGAAGGCACCCACGAGGGCGTCGCCGATCTCCCGCGCCGCGTCGAACGTGGGCTGGTCGGTGAAGCCGGTCCACTCGTCGGCGAACTCGCGCTTGCGGAACTTGTAGAAGCCCACGGCCTTGCGACCCACGAGGAAGGGGACGACCTCCTTGCCGTCGGCCCGCAGCTCACCGATGAGCCGCTCGCTCTCCTTGAGCACCGACGAGCTGTAGGCACCGGCCAGACCGCGGTCGGACGTCACCACCAGGACGGCCGCACGGCGGACGTCGTCGTGCTCGGTGGTCAGGGGGTGGTCGACATTGGAGTACGTCGCGACAGCCGACACCGCGCGGGTGAGCGCACGGGCGTACGGCGAGGACTCCCGCACGCGCTGCTGGGCCTTCACCACGCGGGACGCGGCGATCAGCTCCATGGCGCGGGTGATCTTCTTGGTCGCCTGGACGGACCGGATGCGCTGGCGGTAGACCCGCATCTGCGCTCCCATATGTTTCCGCCTCTCTCGATCGTTGCTGCGGCGGTGGGCCGCTGGTCAGTTCTGGGGGGTCGTGCTGCGGTTGAGGTGCCGGGCGCCCACGTGGTGGGCACCCGGCATACGACTCAGCGCTTCTGCTTGACGATCTTCTCCTGCTCGACCTCGTGCTCGAGCTCACCGGGGTCGGCCTCGCGGCCCACCGGGGTGTTCTCGGAGCCCGACGCGGAGAACTGCTCCTTGAAGGACGTCACGGCCTTCTCGAGCGACGCGCGGGTGCCGTCCTCGAACTTCTTGGACTCACGGATCGCGTCGAGGACCGAACCCTGCTCGCGACGCAGGTAGTCCAGGAACTCGGCCTCGAAGCGCGACACGTCCTCGACGGCGACCGAGTCGAGCTGGCCGCTGGTGCCGGCCCAGATCGAGACGACCTGCTCCTCGACCGGCATGGGCGCGGCCTGGCGCTGCTTGAGCAGCTCCACGAGCCGGGCGCCCTTGGCGAGCTGGGCCCGCGAGGCCGGGTCGAGGTCGGAGGCGAACATCGCGAACGCCTCCATGGCGCGGAACTGTGCGAGGTCTAGCTTGAGGCGCCCGGAGACGTCCTTCATGGCCTTGATCTGCGCCGCGCCACCGACTCGCGACACCGACACACCCACGTCGATGGCGGGGCGGACGTTGGCGTTGAAGAGGTCGGCCTGCAGGTAGATCTGGCCGTCGGTGATGGAGATGACGTTCGTCGGGATGTAGGCCGACACGTCACCGGCCTTGGTCTCGATGATCGGCAGGCCGGTCATCGAACCCGCGCCGAGGTCGTCGGACAGCTTCGCGCAGCGCTCGAGCAGGCGGCTGTGCAGGTAGAAGACGTCGCCGGGGTAGGCCTCGCGGCCCGGCGGGCGACGCAGCAGCAGCGACACGGCGCGGTAGGCCTCGGCCTGCTTGGACAGGTCGTCGAAGACGATGAGGACGTGCTTGCCCTGGTACATCCAGTGCTGGCCGATGGCCGAGCCGGTGTAGGGGGCGAGGTACTTGAAGCCCGCCGAGTCGGACGCGGGGGCCGCGACGATCGTCGTGTACTCGAGCGCGCCGGCCTCCTCCAGGGTGCCGCGGACGGCAGCGATGGTGGAGCCCTTCTGGCCCATGGCGACGTAGATGCAGCGGACCTGCTGCTCCGGGTCGCCGGACTCCCAGTTCTGCTTCTGGTTGATGATCGTGTCGACCGCGACCGTGGTCTTGCCGGTCTGGCGGTCGCCGATGATGAGCTGGCGCTGCCCGCGACCGATCGGGGTCATGGCGTCGACCGCCTTGAGACCGGTCTGCAGCGGCTGGTGCACCGACTTGCGCTGGACCACCGTGGGGGCCTGCAGCTCGAGGGCGCGGCGCTCGGTGGTCTCGATCTCGCCCAGTCCGTCGATGGGCGTCCCGAGCGGGTTGACGACGCGTCCGAGGAACGCATCACCCACGGGGACCGACAGCACCTCGCCGGTGCGCTTGACCTCCTGGCCCTCCTCGATGTTGGAGAAGTCACCCAGGATGACGACGCCGATCTCGTGGACGTCGAGGTTGAGCGCGAGGCCCAGCGTCCCGTCCTCGAACTCGAGCAGCTCGTTGGTCATGCACGAGGGCAGGCCCTCGACATGGGCGATGCCGTCACCGGCATCGCTGACGCGGCCGACCTCTTCGCGGGAGGCCGTGCCGGGCTCGTAGGACTGAACGAAGTTGTCCAGTGCGTCCCGGATCTCCTCCGGACGGATCGAAAGCTCCGTCATCTGATCTCTTCTCCCTGTAGTGGTGCAGTAGCCGGTGCCGATGGGCTCGGACCGGAAGGCTGTGTGTGGTGGTGCTCTTCAGTTGTGGGTGCTGCGGGTGCGGTCCGTCGAGTCAGCCGGCGAGGCGCCGACGCGCCTCGTCGAGCCGTCGCAGCACCGTGCCGTCGACGACCTCGTCGCCGATCTGGACGCGGATGCCGCCGAGGACGTCCGCGTCGATGACGACCTGGATGAGGACCGGCTTGCCGTACATGCCCTGCAGCGCCGTGGCGAGGCGCTCCCGGCGGCTCGCGTCGAGGTCGTGCGCCACGGTGACGACGGCGGTCAGCTGCTCACGACGCCGGGCCGCGAGGGCGAGGTACTCGGTCAGCGTGCGCTCGAACTTGCGACCGCGGGGGGCGTGCACCGCCTGGCGGGCCAGGAACGCCGTCTCCGGCGCCACCTTGCCCTCGAGCAAGGCGGACACGACCGAGACCTTGTCGTCGGCGTCGCCCTGGCGGTTGGTCAGGGCGTCCCGGAGGCCGGGGTTGCCGGCGACGATCCGCTCGAACCGGAAGAGCTCGTCCTCGACCTGGTCGAGGTGTCCCTGCTGCTCTGCCCCCGAGAGCACCGAGTCGACCGCGAGGCTCTCGACGGTGTCGGAGAGGTCACGCTCGGTGGACCAACGCTGCCCGACGAGGACCTTGACCACGACCACGGCCTCGGGCGACACCTTGCCGGTCAACAGCTGCTCGGCGAGGGCCTGCTTCTGGGCCGCCTCGCGGGACGGGTCCGCGAGGGCCCGCCGCAAGGTTGCGTTGCCGTCGATCAGGTCCGTGACGGCGAGCAGCTGCTCACCGAGGGCCTGGCGGTCCACCCCACCGGCGAGCGCGGCATCCAGTGCCGTGCTCCCGACGAGTGCGGCCGCCCGCGACGAACCACGCATCAGGCGTCCTCCCCGACCTTCTCGGGCTGGATCTCCCCGGCCTCGAGCTCAGCCAGGAACCGGTCGACGATGCCCTTCTGGCGGGTCTCCTCGTGCAGCGACTCGCCGACGATCCGGCTGGCGAGGTCGGTGGACAGGCGACCGACCTCGGAGCGGAGCGACACGACCGCCTGCTGGCGCTCGGCATCGATCTGCTTGTGCGCCGCCTCGGTGATCCGGGTCGCCTCGGCCTGCGCGTGTCCGCGCATCTCGACGACGATCGCCGCACCCTGCTCGCGAGCCTCCTCGCGGATGCGGGCCGCCTCGGCGCGGGCCTCGGTCAGCTGGGCCTGGTACTGCTCGAGAGCAGCCTGGGCCTGCTGCTGGGCCTCCTCGGCCTGCTGCATACCGCCCTCGATGGCGGCGGTGCGCTCGGCATACGCCTTCTCGAGGTTGGGCACGACCTTGGTGGCCACCACCCAGTAGAGGATGCCGAAGGCGACGAGGCCGAAGATCAGCTCGCCCCAGAGGGGCAGGATCGGCAGGCGATCGCCGGTCGTGTCCTCGGCGGCGGCCGCGACAACCACCTGCGTGATGCCGGTGAAGTGCTGCACGGGTTCTCCTAGTGCTGTGGTGCCAGGGGGATCAGTCGGAGCCGAACGGTCGTCAGGCGCTGCGGAAGACGAACGCGAGCACCAGACCGAAGATGGCCAGCGCCTCGGCGAGCGCGAAGCCGAGGATGGCGATGCCCTGGAGCATGCCGCGGGCCTCGGGCTGACGGGCGACGCCGTTGATGTAGGCCGCGAAGATGAGGCCGATGCCGACACCGGGGCCGATCGCGGAGAGGCCGTAACCGATGATGGCGATGTTGCCACCGATGTTGATGGTCCCGTTCATGGGATGAGTCCTCTTTCGTTCTTGAGGTTCCGTGTGGCACTTGCCACCCGGACGTTCGTGGGTTGGTGTATTCAGTTGTGGTCGAGCGGGTCCTGCACCGGGCGGGTCCGCCCGGACGGTCTCAGTGCTCGTCGGCCAGTGAGCCGGCGATGTAGGTCGCTGCGAGCAGCGTGAAGATGTAGGCCTGCAGGAACTCGATCAGGCCCTCGAAGGCGGTCAGCACGAAGGCCATGAGGAACGAGCCGGCTCCGGCGAACTTCAGCCCGAAGCTGCCGTGGATGAGCATGTACTCGCCACCGGTGATGAACAGCAGGAGCAGCAGGTGGCCGGCGAACATGTTGCCGAAGAGTCGCAGCGCGAGCGTCAGCGGCCGGGTGACGAAGTAGGTGAGCAGCTCGAGCGGGATGATCAGCACGTAGATCCCCTTGGGCAGGCCCGGCGGGATCATGTGCTTGATGTGCCCCCAGGCGCCGCTCTTCTTGATTCCCACCGCGTGGTAGATCACGAAGACCAGCAGCGTCAGGGCGATGGGGAAGCCGATCCGGCTCATGGTCGGGAACTGGATCGGCGGGATGATGCCGAACAGGTTGTTGACCAGGATGAGCATGAACAGGCTGAACAGCAGCGGCACGAACTTGAGGAAGTCGCGGCTGCCGATGATGTCGCGGGCGACCCCGTTGCGCACGAAGTTGTAGGCGCTCTCGGTAACCCACTGGCCCTTGCCCGGGACGACGGACGCCCGCTTGGTCGTGGCCACCAGGAACCATGCCAGCAGGGCGATCGAGATCGTCAGGGCGACCATCGGGCGGGTGAGCGCGAAGTCACCGTGGCCGACCAGCGGCTGGTAGAACTCGGCGGGGGTGGGCGAGTGGTACTTCGCGCCGTCGCCGCCCTCGGCAGCCAGGTTCACGGCACCCAGCAGGTGTGGACTCACAGGTTCTCCTCGAGCTTTGCGTTCAGGACTTCGCGGTCGAGGCGGGGGACCGTGTGGCCCAGCCCGCGCCCGGCGCACCCAACAGGTGACACCTCTGCGGAAGTCATTGCGTACCGTACCGGAACCACACGAGGTACAGCGACAGCGCCATCCCCCCGACGATCCCCACCGCCACCAGCCACGACGTGCCCAACCAGTGGTCGAGTCCCCAGCCGATCCCCCCGAACAGGACGGGTCCTGAGATGAGGTAGGACACCGCATTCCACATCCGGGCCTCGTCGAGCCGCAGATGGCCCGCGTCGGCCTTCTCGAGCGGCGTCGGCCCCGACGGGGGTGACGGCTTCGAGGGTGGTGTGGTCACGCTCAGCTCCTGGGTTCATGTGGCCGAACCCCCATCCTGCCCGGTTTCGCGGGGCTCGTCGAAAGCGAGCCGCCGAGAACGGACGAAGGCGACCACCTGGAACACCTGCCACACGAGCGCGACGGCGAGCGCGGACAGCCCGAACGCCGTGGCGTCGAGCCACTGGGCGTCCTTGAGCGCGATGATCACCACGAGGAGGAAGAACAGCTGGCCGAGGAAGACGGCCATCGCGCTGGCGAGGAACCTCAGCGGGTCGGCCGCGCTGTCGAGCTTGCGCATGACCAGCAGCCCGAGGGCGAAGAAGGCGATCGCGATCGCGAAGCCCAGGAAGGCGCCCAGTGCGGCCTTGGCGCCGCCGGCAACCGCTGCGGCGACCACCACGACCGGGCCGACGAGAAGGGTGGGGACGAACGCTCCACGCAGCATCACCGCGAACGGGTCGCGAGCAGTGTGCGGCGTTGCGCTCATCGGTCTGGCCTGCCTGGTTCGTCGGGGCTGCGGTGCCTGGCGAAGGGTGGGTCTGCGCCCACCTTGGGGCGCTTGTGAAAGGTATCACAAGCGCCCCGAGAGGCCAACTCCTCGCGTCGGCTGTTGACCGTGGGAGAGCCGGAGGTCGGGAATCGGAGGAATCCGGCCGAGTAGCCTGCCGACCATGCCGGCCACTCCCCCCACCGGAGCCGCCCTCGTGGGCAGGTTCGTCCGCCTCGACGTGGTCCAGCCGTCCGACGCCGAGGGCCTGCACCTGGTCCACACCGACGCGGCCGTCTACACCCAGGGCTATGTCATGCGCACTCCCCCGGCCGACCTCGCTGCGACGCGGGACCTCATAGCGGCGGACGTCGCCGCGCGTGCAGGCGGACGCACGGCATACACGGTGCGGCTCACGGGTGCAGGCGCGCTCGGCGAGCCGGGCACGGTCGTGGGCACGTCCTCCCTCGGGGACCTCGACCTCGCCAACGAGCGGATCCACCTGGGCTGGACGCTCTACGGCTCGCGGTGGTGGGGCACGCAGGTCAACCCCGAGTGCAAGCTGCTGCTGCTGGGGCACGCGTTCGACTGCGGCTTCGGACGGGTCAAGCTCCAGACGGACGCGGTCAACCACCGCTCCCAGGCCGCCATCGCCGGGCTCGGCGCGACCCGCGAAGGGGTCCTGCGCCGGCACACCCGCCGCGCCGACGGCACGTGGCGTGACACGGTGGTCTTCAGCGTGCTCCGCGAGGAGTGGCCCGGGGTGCGGGCCATGCTGCAGAAGCGACTCGGGATGTCGGTCGGCCCGGGCGCGTGATCACACGCGGCGGGCGAGCACGACCCAGATCGTCTGCAGCATGATCTCGAGGTCGAGCACCGGGGACCAGTTGACGAGGTACTGCAGGTCGTAGCCGAGCTTGTACTCGGGGTCGGTGTGGTAGCGCCCGTGGATCTGGGCCAGCCCCGTCAGGCCCGGCGGCACCTCGTGTCGACGGGTGTAGCCGGCGATGCGGCGCTCGAACCCGGCCGTGAGCTCGGGCCGCTCGGGTCGCGGCCCGACGAAGGACATCTCACCCTTGGCGATGTTCCAGAGCTGGGGCAGCTCGTCGACGCGAGTGGCCCGGATCCAGCGACAGGCAGGGATGACCCGCACGTCACCACGGCTGGAGAGCCGGGCGCCCTCACCATCGGCCTCGGCATCCACCGCCATGGTGCGGAACTTGAGCATGTCGAAGGTCTCGCCCCCGACGCCGACCCGCTCCTGCCGGTAGAGCAGCGGCCACCCCGCGACCGCCAGCTGGTAGGCGGCGGCAAGTGCCAGCCCCGCCACCCACACGGGCGAGGTGAGGACCAGCACCACGAGGTCGAGCAGGCGCTTGGCCTGCAGCTGCGAGCGCGCGATGGTCTGCGGCTGCAGGAGCACGAACGGCAGGCCACCGATCTGGCGCAGGCGGCGCAGGCCGAGCAGCGTCTCGCGACCCGAGACCCGCATGAGGGTGGTGACGTCGGCGGCGTCCAGCTCCGCGACGATGTCCGGGTAGAGCTCGTCGAGCCATCCTGCGGACACCAGGACGACATCGGTGGCCGACCCCTCGGCGGCCGCCGGGATGATGGCGTGGGCCGACGACACCTCAGCCACCACGACCACCTTGCTCGTCTCCATGAGCAGGTGGCGGCGGGCGATGAGCAGGTCCTCGGCGTCACCGGCGAGGATGATCTTCGGTGGCCCCTCCCGGCGGGTGCGGACGGCGTCGACCAGCCCGCGGTTGACGACGACGACCAGCGCGGCCGCGGCGATGAGGATCACGAGGTTGACCACGGGGAACGGCAGGGCCCGCTGGGTGACCAGCCCCAGCCTCTGGGCGAGTCCGGTGAGTCCCAGGTTGAGCAGGGCCACCAGGCTGCCGGCCGCCAGGGCCTGGCGGGCCGCGCGCGGCAGGACCGGGGGCGCACCGAGTCGGGGCTCCCGGTCGTAGAGGCCGCCGAGGTACCAGCTGGCGGAGAAGATCGCGACGGAGACCGCGAACGAGGTGAAGTACATCGGCACCGAGAAGCTCGGCCACGTGGTGCCGAAGCGCACGAGCATGATGATCACCGCGAGGGCGAACAACGCCACCGCGTCGAGCACCATGACGATGCGGAAGCCGTGCCGGTTGAGCTTGGTCAGCAGTTTCGGCGTCTCCACCGGCGCGGGAGCGATGTCGTCGCCCCCGTGCGGTTCTGGACTTGCTGCCACGAAGCCGAGCCTACCCGGGCCCTAGGCGCCCCGAGGGTAGGCCGGGAAACGGGTCACCAGATCCGTCACCCCCGCCCGGACCTCCCTGGAGACCTGGTGCTCGGGGTCGGCGTCCCCGCGGGTGACCGCCGTCGCGATGAGGTCCGCGACCTGCACCATCTCCTCGGTGCCCATCCCCTGGGTGGTGACGCACGGGGTGCCGACGCGGATGCCGCTGGCGATGTTGGGCTTCTGCGGGTCGAAGGGGATCGCGTTCTTGTTCAGGACGATTCCTGCGGCGTCGGCGCGGACCTCGGCGTCGGCGCCGGTGACCCCGACTCCCTGGAGGTCGTGCAGTGACAGGTGGGTGTCGGTGCCGCCCGTGGTCGGACGGATGCCGCGCTCGCCCAACGCCGTCGCCAGCACCGAGGCGTTCTCGATGACGCGCTGGGCGTAGGCCTGGTAGGCCGGCGTCGCGCACTCCTTGAAGTTCACGGCCTTGGCGGCGATGGTGTGCATCTGCGGGCCACCCTGCATCATCGGGAACACGGCCTTGTCGATCTTCGCGGCGTGCTCGGCCTTGCAGACCAGGGCGCCGGAGCGGGGGCCGCGCAGCACCTTGTGGGTCGTGAAGCTGACGACGTCGGCGTAGGGCACGGGGCTGGGGATGGCCCGGCCCGCGACCAGGCCGATGAAGTGCGCCGCGTCCACCCAGAAGATGGCGCCGACCTCGTCGGCGAGGTTGCGGAAGAACTCGAAGTCGATCAGCCGCGGGATGGCCGAGCCGCCGGCGAGGATGACCTTGGGCCGGTGCTCCTTGGCCAGTCGCTCGACCTCGGCGTAGTCGATGTCCTCGGTCTGCCGGTCGACGCCGTAGTGCACCGCGTTGAACCACTTGCCGGAGAACGACACCTTGGTGCCGTGCGTCAGGTGCCCGCCCATCGGCAGCGCCATGGCGAGGATGGTGTCGCCGGGCTGCATGAACGCGCCGTAGACCGCCTGGTTGGCGCTGGCCCCGGAGTGCGCCTGGACATTCGCGTGGTCGGCGTCGAACAGCGCCTTGCAGCGCTCGATGGCCAGCGTCTCGGCCTTGTCGACCTCCGAGCACCCGCCGTAGTAGCGGCGCCCCGGGTAACCCTCGGCGTACTTGTTCGACAGGGTCGACCCCAGGGCGGTGAGCACCTCGGGGCTGGACATGTTCTCGGAGGCGATGAGCTGCAGACCGCTGCGGATGCGGTCGAGCTCGGAGACCAGGACCCCGGCGATCTCGGGGTCGAAGGACTCCAGCGCGCCGAAGTCGGAGCCGTAGAAGGTGTCAGCGCTCATGGGTGCCTCCTGAGGGGGTGCTGTCAGCGGGGGGATCCGGCGGCAACTCTATTGCCTCGTCCGAGACGGCCTCGTCGGCGTCCGTCACGCTCTCCGGCTCGGCGTCCGGCACGGTGTCCGCCTCGGCGTCCGGCACGGTGTCGTCGCCAGGCTCCGGGGCGAGGGCGGCGTCGATCTCGGCCTGGCCGATCGCGCCGAGCCGCAGCACCACGGGCTCCTCGCCGGTGCAGTCGACGATCGTGGAGACCTCGCTCCCCCGGGCTGGGCCGCCGTCGAGGTAGACCGCGACAGCGGCCCCTAGCTGGGTCGCCGCGTCGATGACCGTGGTCGCCGGCGGCTGTCCGGTGAGGTTCGCGCTCGTGACCGCCATCGGCCCCACCTCGGAGAGCAGCGCGATCGCGATGTCGTCCCGGGGCATCCGCACGGCGACCGTGCCGTTGGTGTCGCCGAGGTCCCACATCAGCGAGGACTGGGCCCGGAAGATCAGCGTGAGCGGGCCCGGCCAGAACGCCTCGATGAGGGTGCGGGCCCAGTCCGGTACGTCGGTGGCCAGCCCGTCCACGGTGCGCACACTGGGCACCAGCACCGGCGGGGGCATCTCTCGCCCGCGACCCTTGGCGGCGAGCACGGACGCCACAGCCTCGGCCGAGAACGCGTCCGCCCCCACTCCGTAGACGGTGTCCGTGGGCAGGACCACGACCGAGCCCTCGCGGATGGCCTCGACGGCCGCCGCGATCCCTTCGGTGCGTCCCTCGTCAGTCGTGCAGTCGTAGACCGGGCTCATGGCGCCCAGCGTAGTTCCGCCCCCTGCCGTGCCTCGCCGGAGGTTCGACAACGGCGGCCGGCGGGGTCAGGCGCGGACGGCGACGGTGGACCGGGGACGACCGGTGAGGTCGGCCGCGTCGCGCACCCGGGCCCACGACCCGGTGCGGCGCAGCGCGGCCGGCAGGGTCTCCCCCTGGCTGTCGGCGTGCTCCATCACCAGCAACCCACCCGGGGCCAGCAGCACGGCGGCCCGCCGGGCCACGGCCAGCGGGATCGCCAGGCCGTCCTCGCTGCCGCCGTAGAGGGCGAGCTCCGGGTCGTGGTCGCGGACCTCGGGGTCGAGCGGCACCATGCCGACGGGGATGTACGGCGGGTTGGCCACCACGACGTCGACGACCCCCTCGAGCTCGGGGAACGCGGTCGTGGCGTCGCCGTGGACGAGCTCGACCACGAGCCCGGTGTCCTCGACGTTGCGTCGTGCCCACGCGTGAGCGTCCTCGCCCAGCTCCACGGCATACACCTGGGCGTCGGGCACCTCGTCCTTGACGGCGAGGGCGATGGCTCCCGAGCCGGTGCACAGGTCGACCACCGTGGGTCGCCGCAGCCGTGCGGCCGCCTCGATGGCGAGCCCGGCGACGAACTCGGTCTCGGGCCGTGGGGTGAACACCCCGGGGCCCACCGACAGCTCGAGGCGACGGAAGGCGGCCCGGCCCGTGAGGTGCTGCAGGGGGATGCGCTCGGCGCGCAGAGCCACGACGGCCCCGTATGCCGTGGGGTCCGGCCCGGGAGCCCCCATCACCATGGCTTTGCGCACCTCGCCCACCGGACGGCGCAGGACATGGGCGGCGAGCGCGAGGGCGTCGGCCTCGGGGGACGGCACCCCCGCGTCCGCGAGCGCGCCCGCCGCAGCGCGGACGGCAGCACGCAGGTCGTTCACCGTGACTCGGAGCTCTCGGCCACGGCGGCCATCTGGGCGGCCTCGTCGGCGTCGACGGCCGACTGCACGATCGCGTCCAGCTCGCCGTCGAGCACGGTGTCGAGGTTGTAGGCCTTGAAGCCGGTGCGGTGGTCGCTGATGCGGTTCTCTGGGTAGTTGTAGGTGCGGATCCGCTCGGAACGGTCGACGGTGCGCACCTGGCTGCGCCGGGCGGCGGAGGCCTCGGCGTCGGCCGCCTCCTTGGCGAGGGCGTGCAGGCGGGCGCGGAGCACCCGCATCGCCGACTCCTTGTTCTGGAGCTGGCTCTTCTCGTTCTGGCAGGACACCACCACCCCGGTGGGCAGGTGGGTGATCCGCACCGCCGAGTCAGTGGTGTTGACCGACTGTCCGCCCGGGCCGGAGCTGCGGTAGACGTCGATCTTGAGGTCGTGGGGGTCGATGGTCACCTCGACGTCCTCGGCCTCGGGCATCACGAGGACCCCCGCGGCAGAGGTGTGGATGCGGCCCTGGCTCTCGGTCACCGGCACCCGCTGGACACGGTGCACCCCGCCCTCGTACTTCAGCCGCGCCCACGGGGCGTCCCCGGGCTCAGGCGTGCCCTTGGCCTTGACCGCGACCTGGACGTCCTTGTAGCCGCCGAGGTCGGACTCGGTCGCGTCGATCAGCTCGGTCCTCCAACCTCGCCGCTCCGCGTACCGCAGGTACATCCGGAGCAGGTCGCCGGCGAACAGGGCCGACTCGTCACCGCCCTCTCCGGCCTTCACCTCGAGGATCACGTCGCGATCGTCGTCGGGGTCGCGCGGGACGAGCAGGCGCCGCAGCTTCTCCTCGGCGGCCTCGAGGGTCGCCTCCATACCCGGCACCTCGGCCGCGAACCCGGCGTCGTCCCTGGCCAGCTCACGGGCCGCCGCGAGGTCATCGGTGGCCGCGTGCCATGCGTGGTAGGCCGCGACGGTCGGACCCAGCGCGGCGTACCGCTTGTTGAGCCTGCGCACGAGGTCCTGGTCGGCGAACACCGCCGGGTCGGCCAGCTGCGCCTCGAGGTCGGCGTGCTCCTGGACCAGCGCGGCGGCGGACTCCAACATGTCGGGCTCCCTGGGATGGGCGGAGGCGGGGCGAGGGCCCCACCGACAACGAATGCGCCGGTCCTGACCCCACAGGGTCAGGACCGGCGCATCGGGAAAGCTACTTGGCGGCCTTCTTGCCGTAGCGGGCCTCGAACCGGGCCACGCGGCCACCAGTGTCGAGGATCTTCTGCTTGCCGGTGTAGAAGGGGTGGCACTGCGAGCACACCTCGGCGTGGATCTTGCCGGAGGTCGCGGTGCTGCGGGTGGTGAACGTCGAACCACACGTGCAGGTGACCATGGTCTCGACGTACTCGGGGTGGATGTCCTGACGCAAAACGTGCTCCTTGAGTGATGAGACCGGGTCGGCGGGATCTGCCCTGGTGCCGTGAACCGGTCAGCGGTCAAGTGTGCCAGAGAGCGGCGCACATCTCCTAAACGGTCTCGGGGGGCCCGGCATTCCCCACCAGCGCCGCTGGGACCCCGGCCATCGGCAGCACGATCTGCACCGTGGTGCCCTCGCCCTCGACCGAGTCCACCAGCAGCTGGCCGTGGTGGCCCTCGACGATGGCACGCACGATCGCCAGCCCCAGCCCGGTGCCCGGGATGGCCGCCTCGGTGGCGTTGCTGGCGCGGAAGAACCGGTCGAAGAGCTGCTCCTGGTCGCGCTCGGGGATGCCGATGCCGGTATCCGTCACGTCGATGACCACCCGGTCCTCGACCCCGGTGGCGCCCAGCGAGGCATGACCTCCGGCCGGGGTGAACTTCACCGCGTTGGACCCGAGGTTGATCAGGGTGCGTTCGAGCTGGTTGCGGTCGACCCGCACCATCAGGGCCGGGTCGATCGGCTCCACCACGAGCTCGACGCGACCGGCGTCCGCCACGGGCCGCAGCAGGTCCAGGACCCCGTGGACCAGGTCGGCGACGTTGACGTCCTCCAGCGAGGACTGCAGCCCGGTGGCCTCGATCTTGTTCAGGACGAGCAGGTCCTCGATGAGCCCGCGCAGCCGGGTGGCGTTGCGCTCGATGATCGACAGGGCCGATCGCTGCTCTCCTGTCAGGTCTCCGTAGTCACCGTCCTCGAGGAGCTCGAGGTAACCGTTGATCGAGGTCAGCGGGGTGCGCAGCTCGTGCGACACGGTGGCGAGGAAGTCGGTCTTCTGCTTGTCGAGCTCGGTGAGCTGGATCACCTGGAGGTCCTTCATCTGGCGCAGCCGCAGCGCGACGATGGACTGGGCGACATACCCGGCACATTGCTGCACGGCCTGGATCTCGTAGCGTCGCCACCGCCGCGGCCCGTCCACGGTCATGATCGAGAGCACCCCAAGGCCCTGGTCGCCGACTCCCACCGGGACCATGAGCAGCGACTGTGAGCCGGTCGCCCGGTAGAAGCGCTCGGCCCGGTCCTGCGCCTGGACCACGGGGTCGAGGAAGTCGGACACCACGAACACGGTCGCCTGTCGGCGCAGCTCCTCGCTGACGACCTGCACCTCCCGGGCCAGGGACGGCGGCAGTGGCGGCAGGTCCGGCAGGTCGTGCCGGTGCCACTGGGTGCGCTGGTCGATGTCGCCGGCCTCGTCGAAGGTGTAGAGCAGCACCCGGGCGGCAGACAGGCCCTCCCCGAGCATGGCGCAGACCGAGTGGACGGCTGAGTCGATGTCGGGCACACCGTGGACCACCCGTGCCACGTCCAGGGCCAGCTGGTGGGCCTCCAGCACCGCAGTCTGCTGTTCGCGCAGCACCGTGTTGGACCGGGTCAGCCCGTTGAAGTCCGCGGCCAGGCCCCGCAGCTCGTCCGCGCCGTGGTCGACGTCGGCCAGGGCGTCGCGGTCGCCGTCGCGCTGTCGTGCCACCACCGAGCGCAACCGGCCCAGCGGGCCACTCACCGAGCCCTGGAGCATCCGCCAACCGCCCAGGACGGTCCCCATGGCCAGCAGGGCCGTCACCGCCACGATCCCGACCACGAGGGCGAACGACGAACGAGATCCGTTGCTGGCGTCGTCGCGCTGCGCCCGGATCGCGTCGTTGAAGGCACGGTTGGCATCACGGAACAGTCGGAACCGGTCGAGGGTGTCGGCCTCGAGGATGCTGCGCGCGGTGAGGGACCCGGTCATGCCCTCCTCGGCGGCCTCCGCCGAGTCGAACCACCGCGCCACGGCCGTGCGCTGGTCGGCGAGCAGCGCGGCATACCTCGCGCGGTCGGGCTGGGACAGCAGGGAGGACGAGATGGCCCGCTCGACCTGGGCCAGGTCAGCCTCGACGGCCGCCTGCTTGAGGCGGTACCGGGTCAGGGGGTGGCCGCCCCCCACTGTCTGGTCCCAGCCGGCGTTGGCCTCGGTCATGTCGAGCAGGGCGGTGTTGTTGGCGTCGAAGGCCGGGCCGAAGACCAGGGTCAGGCCCTGGATGTCGCGGCTCTGGGTGCTGAGGTTCCACAAGGAGGAGACCGCCACGATCGGGAACAGCAGGAGGATCGCCACCCCGATCAGGGTCAGCTGCCCTGCCACGGACCTGCTCCGCAGGGGCTTCACTCCCCCGCCTCCCCGAACCCGGTCCGGGTCATGACGCCCCAGACCTGCTTCTTGCGACGCAGGCTGGCCCACCAGCCCTGGAGCCGCCAGACCACCGTGAGCTGGCGGTAGCCGATGTTCTCCAGGACCGAGGCGGCAATCGTGAGGGTGAGGTCCCACCACCGTTCGTGGCGGTGGAAGGACCACTCCTCTGCCGCCATGGCCGAGAGGGTGACGAGGATGGCCAGCCCGTAGGCGAGCGCCAGGAACAGGAGTGCGAAGGGGACGTTCACCACGCCCAGCAGCAGGCCGAGCGGCACGATGATGATGCCGAAGACCTCGAGCAGCGGGGCGATGAGCTCGAAGAGCCAGTAGTACGGCAGGGCGACGAACCCGATCCTCCCGTAGCGGGGGCGGAACAGCATGCCGCGGTAGGCCCAGAGCGTCTCCCACAGCCCCCGGTGCCAGCGCACGCGCTGGTTGCGCAGCACCCCGAAGGTCGAGGGGACCTCCGTCCACAGCACCGGTTCGGGCACGAAGGCGACGGCGTAGTCGCGCTTCTCGTCGCGCATCCGGCGGTGGATGCGCAGCATCAGCTCGAAGTCCTCGCCGATGCTGTCCGGGTCGAGACCACCCACCTCGACGATGGTGTCGCGCCGGAACAGGCCGAACGCCCCGCTGATGAGGATCAGGGCGCCGAAGCGTGACCAGCCGGTGCGGCCGAGCAGGAAGGCACGCAGGTACTCCACCACCTGGACACGGGCCAGCCACGAGCTGGGCATCCGCACGTTGACGACCCGACCCGAGGAGACCTTGCAGCCGTTGACCGGGCGGATCGCACCGCCACTGGCCACCATGCGGGCGGGGTCGTCCGTGAAGGGCTGCGTCACGCGCTGCAGGGCGTCCGGTTCGAGGATGGAGTCGGCGTCGATGATCGCCACGAGCGGTTCGGTGGCCGCGTTGAGCGCGACGTTGATGGCCTCGGACCGGCCGGAGTTCTCCTTGCGCACCACGATGAGCCTGGTGCGGCCGTCACGCGGCACGTGCACGTCGATGATCTTGGCGCGGATGGGCACGTCGAGGGGCACCACCCGCGGCACCGGGACCAGGTCGAAGGCGGAGCGCAGCCGCTCGAACGTGCCGTCCGTGCTGCCGTCGTCGGCGATGACCACCTCGTGGCGCGGGTAGCGCAGCGAGAGCAGGGACTGCACCGAGGTGACGATCCCGACCTCTTCGTTGTAGGCCGGGACGAGCAGCGACACCCCCGGGACCAGCGCGCCGCCGAAGGTACCGACCGACGCCTCGCGCCGGGTGTGCTGGGCCCGGAAGTCGATCGCCGCGAGCACGATCAGCACCAGGTAGCTCGAGTTGATGACCAGGAAGTACGCGAGGATCGGCGCCGAGGTGATGTCCGTGAGGACCACCACCACCGCGCGCAGGGCGTCGACCAGGCTGGTGAAGGTCATCCGTGACCAGCCTGGAGCAGGGCCATCGTGCGCGCCGTCTCCACGGCCGGCGTGGACGGTGCGGCAGCCACGACCGCCTGCCCCGTGGGTCCGAGCCGCAGCAGCGACGTGGCGGCCACCTCGGCCAGCCGGGGGTCCTCGTCGTCGAGCAGCCGCGCCAGGTGCGGCACGGCGAGCGGCTCGCCCAGGTCCCCCAGCGCCTGGGCGCAGGCCCGGCGCACCTCGGTCGGGTGGCCCTGGGTGGTGTTCCAGGCGAGGACGTCGACGTCCTCGCGGCGTCCGAGCTGGCTCAACGACTGTGCGGCGGCCTCCCGCACCGTCAGGTCGGGGTCGTCGGACACCAGTGACCGCAGCAGCGGGGTCGAGCGGGTGAAGCTGCCGTCCCCGCTGACGTGCGCCGCGACGTTCCTCGTCGTGGCGCTGGGGTGGTTCAGGGCGCTCGCGAGGGCGCCGGAGATGCCGAGTCCCATGGCCCCGAGTGCGTCGGCGGCCGGTCCGGCGGGGATGCTCCGCTCGGCCCCGACCGCGTCGAGCAGGTCCTTGGCCCCGGCGGGGTTGCCGATCAGTCCCAACGCGTATGCCGCGCTGGCCCTGACCTCGGCGGCCGGGTCCCCCAGGACGGTGACCAGCGCGGGGAGGCTGTGGTTGACCCGGCACAGGCCCAGCAGCTGGGCACCGCGGGCCCGCCGCACCGCGGAGCGGTGGGTCAGGTCGGCCAGCGCCCGGGTGGGGGCGTCGTGCGCGACGAGCACCTCGATCAGGTGGTCAGCGGGCACCCCGCGCACCTTCTTGAGCAGCTGGCGGATGGCGGTGTCGATCGCCTCGCGGCTCTCCCGGGGGGCGGAGATGAGCGCCGCTCGGTGCTCCCCGTCGTCGTCCTCGCCGGCGGAGACGGCCAGCAGGTGGCCCCGGAACGGTGCCACCAGCCGAGCGGCTCGTCGCTCAGACCGCGTCCGGGTCACCTTCGTGCCGATGATGAGCAGGATCAGCCCGATGCAGGCTCCCAGGACGACTGCCGGCGCGACGACCAGCAGCGTGGCGATCACTGGGCCCGGGCCAGCATCCCGTTGACGCGGTGCAGGAGCTCGCGCGGGCTGAATGGCTTGATGACGTAGTCGTCGGCCCCGACGGCGAAGCCGGTGTCGACGTCGGTGTCGCGCGACTTGGCGCTGAGGAGCAGCACCGGGACGTGACCGGTCGAGCCCTCGCGGATCTTGCGCAGGACGTCGATCCCCGACAGGCCGGGCATCATGACGTCGAGGATGACCAGCGCGGGCTGCTCGGCCTGGAAGGCCTCCCAGGCGGCGATGCCGTCACCCACCGACACCACGGTGTACCCCGCCTGGGTGAGCTTGAACTCGACCAGGTCGCGAATGTCCTGGTCGTCGTCGGCCAGCAGCACCCGGGTCCCCGCCGTAGCGTCCATCGCCATCGTTTTTCCTGCCTTTCCTGCGGTCAGACCAAATGTACGGGCAAGTCCGCTCCCGAGGCGCCAATCCGGCGTTCTCCGGACATGTCGTCCCCTGCGGACGGCCGGCCCGCCCGACCCGACCGGCATCGGTCAGGTCGGGCGAGCCGGGTCGAGCCGGCCCGGCGGTCAGGCGTCGTCGTGGTCCTCGAGGCGCATCGAGGACGTCTGCTGGACCTGCATGAGGAAGTCGATGTTGCTCTTGGTCTTCTTGATCCGGTCGATGAGCAGCTCGATCCCCTGCTGCTGGTCGAGGGCGGCCAGCACCCGACGCAGCTTCCACATGATCTTGAGCTCCTCGCCCGAGAGGAGGATCTCCTCCTTGCGGGTGCCGGAGTTGTTGATGTCGACCGCAGGGAAGATCCGGCGGTTGGCCAGCCCACGGTCGAGCTTGAGCTCCATGTTGCCGGTGCCCTTGAACTCCTCGAAGATCACCTCGTCCATGCGCGAGCCGGTCTCGACCAGCGCCGTGGCGAGGATGGTGAGCGAGCCACCGTTCTCGATGTTGCGCGCCGCGCCGAAGAACTTCTTCGGCGGGTAGAGCGCTGCGGAGTCGACGCCGCCGGACAGGATGCGGCCACTGGCCGGGGCCGCCAGGTTGTAGGCCCGACCCAGCTTGGTGATCGAGTCCAGCAGCACGACGACGTCGTGGCCCATCTCGACCAGGCGCTTGGCCCGCTCGATGGCGAGCTCGGCAACCGTGGTGTGGTCCTCGGCCGGGCGGTCGAAGGTCGAGGAGATGACCTCGCCCTTCACCGCACGCTGCATGTCGGTGACCTCCTCGGGACGCTCGTCGACCAGGACGACCATCAGGTGGCACTCGGGGTTGTTCGTCGTGATGGCGTTGGCGATGGCCTGCATGACCATCGTCTTGCCCGCCTTGGCCGGGGCGACGATCAGGCCTCGCTGGCCCTTGCCGATGGGGGCCACGAGGTCGATGACGCGCGTGGTGAGGATGTGCGGCTCGGTCTCGAGACGCAGCCGCTGCTGGGGGTAGAGCGGGGTCAGCTTGCCGAACTCGACCCGCTTGCGGGCCTCGTCGGGCTGCATCCCGTTCACGGTGTCGAGGCGCACCAGGGCGTTGAACTTCTGCCGCTGGTTCTGCTGCTGCTCCTCGTTGACCGCCTTCACCGCGCCGGTGACGGCATCGCCCTTGCGCAGGCCGTTCTTCTTGACCACGCCGAGTGGCACGTAGACGTCACCGGAGCCCGGCAGGTAGCCGGAGGTCCGCACGAAGGCGTAGTTGTCCAGGACGTCGAGGATGCCGGCCACCGGGACGAGGACGTCCTCGTCGGTCACCGGGGTCTCGTGGTCGTCCTCGTTGCCGTACTCGCGCCCGCCACGGCCGCGCTTGTCCCGGTCGCGGTTGCGGTTGCGGTTGCGGTTGCGGCGACGTCCGCCGCGACCGTCCTCGTCATCGGAGCCGTAGCCGCCCTGGTTGCCCTGGTTGCTGCGGTTCTGGTTCCGGTCGTCCTGGCCACGGTCGTCCTGGCCCTGGTCGCCACGGTTCTGGTTGCGGTCGCCGCGGTCGTCCTGCCCACGGTCGCCACGGTTCTGGTTGCGGTCGCCACGGTCGTCCTGCCCACGGTCGCCCGCAGGCCGGTCACCATGGTCGCGGTCGTCCTCGATGCGGTCGTTGCCGTGGTCGCTGCGCTCTCGCCGCTCGTCCAGCCCGCGCTCGTCACGACCGCTGCGGTTGCGCTCGCGGCGGTTGCCCGGGCCGCGGTCGTTCTGCCCGCCGCGTTCGTTGGGCTCGCCCCGCTCGGCGCGCTCGTCGCTCGTCCGCTGGGGGGCTTCACCCGTGCGGGTGGCGCGGTCGTTCTGACCACCGTCGGCCCTGGCACGGTCCTGTCGCCCGGTCGGCGCCTCACGCGTCGGGGCAGCCTGCGCGTCGGCGGCCGGCGACGAGGTCCGCTCGGCGCGCTGAGCGCGCTCGGAGCGGGTCGGGGCCTGCGCCACGCCCTGGTCCTCGGCGGCGCGGTGCGGTGCCCGCGACGGCGTCGAGCCCCCGGACTGACGGTCCTTGATGGCGGTGACCAGGTCACCCTTGCGCATCTTGGCCGTGCCGGTGATGCCCATGCTGGCGGCGAGCCCTTGGAGCTCTGCGACCTTCATGGTGCTCAGGGCGCCGGAACGGCGCGGCTTCTCGTCCTGCGGGGACGCAGTGTCGAGAGAGGTGGTGTCTGTCACGAAGGATCCTTCCCCCTCGTATGCGGTCCGTGTCAGATCCGGACCGGTGCGTGGGCCGGGGGGTACCGACCGATGGAGTCACATGTGGCACACGAAGGCCACAGCAGCATCAAGGCCGCCGACATGTGGTGGGTGCAGATCGCTGGTGGATGCACGAGAGGTGGCATCGGCTGCGACTGCTCCAACAATGTAACACCGTTGATCGTGCCCCTCGTCCACCCCGGCCAGATTGCGGTTCAGCGTGTCAGAAGCGTGACCTGGGCACCTGTGGTCGGGACCCCCGGCTCCAGCATGCGCCAGGCTTCGCCAGCGGTCTCGGCGATGAGGGCCGATCGGTCTTGGTCGGTCAGGACCAGCAGCGACGGGCCCGCGCCCGAGATCACGGCGGCGCAGCCCTGGGCACGCAGGGCATCCACCACCGCCATCGAGGCGCTGAAGCTCTCCCTGCGCGACTCCTGGTGCAGCCACTCCCTGGTGCCGGCGAGGAGGTGCTCCGGATGGGCCGTGAGGGCCTGCACGAGCAGCGCGGCCCGAGCCGCGTTGCTCGCCGCGTCGGCGTGCCGGACGTGGGTCGGGAGCACCGAACGCGCCTTGGCGGTCGACAGCTGCTCGGCGGGCACGAGCACCGTGACGCGGACATCCGGGTGCAGCGCCAGACGCAGGGTGCTGGTCTTGTCGTCGGGCGGGTCCGACCAGGACAGCGTGAGCCCCCCGTAGACCGAGGCTGACGAGTTGTCGGGATGCCCTTCGAGTCGGGCCGCCAGGGAGTTGGCGAAGTCGAGGTCCGGCTGGCCGGCGACACCGCGGCATACGTTGTGGAGTCCCTGTGCCGCAACGATTCCCGTGACGATCGCGGTCGCCGACGAGCCCAGACCACGACCGTGCGGGACCGCGTTGACGCACCGCAGGTGCAGCCCCGCTGGCGGCTCGACACCGAGCTCGCGCCAGGCCCTGACCATGGTGCGGTGCACGAGGTGGGTACCGTCGAGGGGCACCTCCCCCGCACCCTCGCCGTGGACCTCGATGCGCAGCCCCGGCTCGTCGGCGACGGTCGCCACGCAGGTGTCCCAGAGACCCAGGGCCAACCCGACGGAGTCGAACCCGGGGCCCAGGTTGGCGCTGCTGGCAGGCACCCTCACCTCGACCGCCGAGCCCGGGTGGAGGTGCTCGGCCATCAGCCGTCCAGCCCCAGCGCCTGCGCGGCCGAGAAGGCGTCGACGGACACCCGCGTGGGTCGGACCTCGGAGCCGTCGGCGTTCTTCAGGGCCCACTGCGGGTCCTTGAGCCCGTGACCGGTCACCGTGCAGACGATCTGCGCGCCGGCGGGCACGTGGCCGGCCTCGTGCGCCTGGAGGAGGCCGGCCACGGAGGCCGCCGAACCGGGCTCGACGAAGATGCCCTCCTCGGCGGAGAGGATCCGGTGGGCGGCGAGGATCTGCTCGTCGGTGACCGACTCGATGCGGCCCCCTGACTCGTCGCGGGCAGCCTCGGCCTGCTTCCACGAGGCGGGGTTGCCGATCCGGATGGCCGTCGCGATCGTGTCGGGGTGGTCGACGGGGTGGCCCAGCACGATGGGTGCGGCACCGGCCGCCTGGAAGCCCCACATCTGCGGCAGGCGCGTGGCAGGGCCGGGCTGCTCGCTGTCGCGGTGGTACTCGCGGTAGCCGCGCCAGTAGGCCGTGATGTTGCCGGCGTTGCCGACCGGCAGGCAGTGGATGTCGGGTGCGTCGCCGAGGGCGTCGACCACCTCGAAGGATGCCGTCTTCTGACCCTCGATGCGGGCCGGGTTGACCGAGTTGACGAGCTCGACCGGGTAGGCCTCGGCGAGCTTGCGCGCCAGGGTGAGGCAGTCGTCGAAGTTGCCGTCCACCTGGAGCAGCGTCGCGCCGTGGGCGATGGCCTGGCTCAGCTTGCCCATGGCGATCTTGCCCTCGGGTACGAGCACAGCGCAGGTCATGTCGGCCTTGGTCGCATACGCCGCCGCGCTCGCGCTGGTGTTGCCCGTCGAGGCGCAGATCACCGCACGCGCGCCGTGCTTGGCCGCCAACGAGATCGCCGTGGTCATGCCCCGGTCCTTGAACGACCCCGTCGGGTTGAGGCCCTCGTACTTCACGAACACGCTCGCCCCGGTCACGGCGGAGAGGTACTCCGCCGGGATGAGCGGTGTGCCACCCTCCTGGAGGGTCACGACGGGAGCACCGTCGAGCATCGGGAGGCGATCGGCATACTCGCGGATGACGCCCTGCCACATGGTCGCCATCAGGCCCCCTCCACCCGCATCACCGAGGTGACCTCGCGGACCGTGTCGATCGTCGAGAGCGCCTGCACGGTGGCGGCCAGCGCCGCGTCCGGTGCGGTGTGGGTCACGACGATGAGGTTGGCGGTGGTCTCGCCGGACTCGTCGCCCGAGGCGATGATCTGCTGGCGGACCGTCTCGATGGAGACCTCGTGCTCGGCGAACGCCGTCGCCACCTGCGCGAGGACGCCCGGACGGTCAGCCACCGCCAGGCTGATGTGGTAGCGCGTCAACGCCTGTCCCATGCTCAGGACCGGAAGGTCGGCGTAGGCGGACTCGCCGGGTCCGCGCCCACCGCCCACCCGGTGGCGGGCGACCGCCACCACGTCGCCGAGCACCGCGCTGGCCGTCGGGTCGCCACCGGCCCCCTTGCCGTAGAACATCAGCTGCCCAGCGGCGTCGGCCTCGACGAAGACCGCGTTGAAGGCTTCGCGCACGCCGCCGAGCGGGTGGGACCTCGGGATCATCGCCGGGTGGACGCGGACGCTCACCCCGGCGGCGAGGACACCGTCCGGCCCGGCGACCTCGGTGCGCTCGCAGATCGCGAGGAGCTTGACCACGCAGTCCATCTCGCGAGCCGCCTGGACGTCGGCGGCACTGACCTCGGTGATGCCCTCGCGGTAGACCTGGTCGCTGGAGACCCTGGTGTGGAAGGCCAGGGAGGCGAGGATCGCGGCCTTGGCCGCGGCGTCGAAGCCCTCGACGTCGGCGGTGGGGTCGGCCTCGGCGTAGCCGAGGGCCTGCGCCTGCTCGACCGCCTCCGCGAAGCCCATGCCCGTCGTGTCCATCTTGTCGAGGACGTAGTTGGTCGTGCCGTTGACGATGCCCAGGACCTTGCGCACGTCGTCACCCGCGAGCGACTCGCGGATCGGCCGCAGGATCGGGATGGCGCCGGCCACCGCTGCCTCGTAGTAGAGGTCGACGCCGTGCTCGGCGGCCGAGGCGTAGAGGCTCGGGCCCGCCTCGGCGAGCAGCGCCTTGTTGGCGGACACGACGGAGGCGCCGTGCTTCATCGCCAGCTCGATGAGTCCGCGGGCCGGCTCGATGCCGCCGATGACCTCGATGACGATGTCCGCCCGCATGATGATCGACTCGGCGTCCGTGGTGAACAGGGCAGGGTCGAGCCCGAGGTCGGACCGGTCCTTGCCCGCTCGCCGCACGGCGATGCCGATGAGCTCGAGTCGCCGGCCGACTCGGGCGGCGAGGTCGTCGGAGTGCTCGGTGAGCATGCGGGCGACCGACGAGCCGACCACCCCGCACCCGAGGAGGGCCACCCGCAGGGGCTGCTCGGACGTTGCGTTCTGGCTGTCACTCACCACGTGCTCCTAGCGGCCCCGAGGGGCCTGTTCTGGACGGTGCCATCGTGCCGGTGGCCACTCCGTGGACGCTGCACGTTCCGGTATCCGGACATTCTTCCGCGGCTCCCGGCGTCATCCGGCGGATCTGCTCAGCACACATCGAGGGCCAACAGATCCTCCACCGTCTCGCGACGGACCAGCACCCGGGCCCGCCCGTCGCGCACCGCGATGACCGGCGGACGAGGCGTGTGGTTGTACTGGCTCGCCATGCTGCGGCAGTAAGCGCCGGTTCCGGGGACGGCCACCAGGTCCCCGGCGGCGATGTCGTCGGGCAGGTACTCGTCCATGACGAGGATGTCGCCGCTCTCGCAGTGCTTGCCGACGACCCGGGCCAGCCGGGGCGGCGCGTCGGAGCAGCGGCTGGCCAGCGTGCAGGAGTAGTCGGCGTCGTAGAGGGCGGTGCGGATGTTGTCGCTCATCCCGCCATCGACGGCGACGTAGGTGCGCTTGGCGCCGCCACCGACCTCGACGTCCTTGACGGTGCCGACCTCGTAGAGCGTGAAGGTGCTCGGCCCGACGATGGCCCGGCCGGGCTCGATCGAGATCCGCGGCGTCGGCGTGCCCGGGCCGCCGTCACCGACCGCCTTGAGCTCCCGCTGCACGAGGTCGGCCATCTGCTCGCCGAGCTCACGCGGGCTGAGGGGGGTGTGCTCGGAGGTGTAGGCGATGCCGTAGCCACCCCCCAGGTCGAGCTCGGGCAGGTGGATGCCGTGCACCCGCGCGACCTCGCCGTGCAGGCCGACCAGCCGCCGGGCGGACACCTCGAATCCCGAGGTGTCGAAGATCTGGCTGCCGATGTGGGAGTGCAGGCCGCGCAGGTCGAGCGCATCGGCGAGGGCGACGATCCGGGCGACTGCCTCGGCCGCCTGCCCGCCTGCCAGCGAGAAGCCGAACTTCTGGTCCTCGTGGGCGGTCGCGATGAACTCGTGCGTGTGCGCCTCAACGCCCACGGTGACCCGCACCATGACCGGTGCGCGGACCCCGAGCTCGGCGGCGACGGCCGCCACCCGCTCGATCTCCTCGAACGAGTCCACGACGATCCGACCGACGCCGTAGTCCAGCGCCTGGCGGATCTCCTCGACCGTCTTGTTGTTGCCGTGCAACCCGATCCGCTCTGCGGGGAATCCGGCTCGCTGCGCCACGGCCAGCTCGCCGCCCGAGCAGACATCGAGGCAGAGCCCCTCCTCCGCGACCCAGCGGGCGACCTCGGTGCACAGGAACGCCTTGCCCGCGTAGTAGACGTCGACCCCGCCGACCTCGTCGAACGGCGCGGCGAAGTCGTCGCGGAAGGCCCGCGCCCGCGTGCGGAAGTCCTCCTCGTCGATGACGTATGCCGCGGTGCCGAACTCGCGCGCGATGCTCACCACGTCGAGGCCACCGACGGTGAGCCGGCCGGCCTCGTCGCGGTCGACGGTCCGCGGCCACAGCTGGGGCAGCAGCTCCATGACGTCGCTCGGCCAGGGCAACCAGTGCGGTGGCCCGCCGTACCCCTCGGCGTGGAGTGCTCCAGCCTCGTGAGCGCGCATCCTCGTCCTGCCTTCCCTACCTGCCTACGACCGGGTCACTCTCACATGGCCGGTGCTGCTGCGGTCACATGCGCTCGGGTGCCGAGACTCCCAGCAGCTCCAGTCCGTTGGCGAGCACCTGTCGCGTGGCGTCGTTGAGCCACAACCGTGACCGGTGCACGTCGGTGATCTCCTCGTCGACGGTCATCGGGCGGACCCGGCAGGTGTCGTACCACTTGTGGAAGTGGCTCGCGAGGTCCTCGAGGTAGCGCGCCACCCGGTGCGGCTCGCGCAGGTGCGCCGCGTGGGCGACCACGCGCGGGAAGTCGCCGAGGATCGCAAGCAACGCCGCCTCGGTGGGGTCGGTGAGCAGCGAGGGGTCGAATCCGTCGGCGCGGCGCACGCCGTCCTCCCCCGCCAGCCGCGCGACGTTGGACGTGCGGGCGTGGGCGTACTGCACGTAGAAGACCGGGTTGTCGTTGGTCTGCTTGCGCAGGTCCTCGCCGTTGAGCGAGAGCGGGCTGTCGGCGGGGTAGCGCGCCAGCGAGTAGCGGATCGAGTCGGTGCCGATCCAGTTGATCAGGTCGCGCAGCTCGATGATGTTGCCGGCGCGCTTGGACAGCTTGGCCCCACCCAGGTTGACCAGCTGGCCGATCTGCACCTCGATGTTGTGCTCCTTGTCATCGCCGGCGCACGCCGCGATGGCCTTGAGCCGGTTGACGTATCCGTGGTGGTCGGCGCCGAGCAGGTAGATCTTCTCGTCGAAGCCACGATCCTTCTTGCTCAGGTAGTACGCCGCATCGGCGGCGAAGTAGGTGGGCTCGCCGTTGGCGCGGACCAGGACTCGGTCCTTGTCGTCGCCGAAGTCGGTGGTCCGCAGCCACACCGCGCCGTCCAGGTCGAAGACGTGGCCCTGCTCGCGCAGCCGATCGACGGCCGACTCCACGGCACCCGAGGCGTGCAGCTCGGTCTCGGAGAACCACACGTCGAACGTCACGCCGAAGTCGGTCAGCGTCGCCTTGATGTCGACCAGCTGTGCCTCATAACCGAGCCTGCGGGCCTCGGCGACGGCGTCGGCCTCGGGCAGCTCGAGCAGGTCGGGGCGGTGGCGCAGCGCGTAGGCGGCGAGGTCGTCCACATAGGCACCCGGATACCCGCCCTCCGGTGTCGGCTCACCCTTGGCCCTCGCGATGATCGAGGTGGCGAACTTGTCCATCTGCGCGCCGGCGTCGTTGATGTAGTACTCGGCCTTGACGTCTGCCCCTGAAGCCCGCAGCAAGCGGTGCATCGAGTCCCCGAGGGCTGCCCAACGGGTGTGCCCGAGGTGGAGCGGGCCGGTGGGGTTCGCCGAGATGTACTCGAGGTTGATGATGTGGCCGGCCTCGGAGTCGTTGCGCCCGTAGGCCGTGCCGGCCTCGACGACCGAGCGGGCGAGCTCGCCGGCAGAGGCGGCGTCGAGGGTGATGTTGAGGAAGCCGGGTCCGGCGATGTCGACGGCCTTGACCCCGGGCACCTGGCCCAGGCGCTCGGCGAGGGTGGTCGCGACGTCGCGCGGCGGCATACCCGCACCCTTGGCGAGCTGGAGGGCGATGTTGGTGGACCAGTCGCCGTGGTCGCGGTTCCTCGGTCGCTCCACCCGGACCTCCGCGGGGACCTCGACCGAGAGGTCGCCAGCGGCGACGGCCTCGGTGAGGGCAGAGCGAATGGCAGCGGACAGTTCTTCGGGGGTCACCGGTCAAGTCTAGGGCTCGGGCTGGTAGGCCCGGCCCTGGGCCATGTAGCCCTCGACGAGGTGGACGAGGTACTCGGGGTCGAACGGCTTTGCCACGAACGCGTCGAGTCCGGAGTTGCGGGCCTGGACCCGGTCGTGCTGCTGGACCGAGGCCGTGACCATCAGGACGGGGATGTGGGCGAGCCGCGCGTCGGCCCTGATCCGCGCGATGGCCCACCAGCCGTCACGGGGCGACATCTGCGCGTCAACGGTGATCACTCCGGGGAGGTCGGCGGCGTCGGCGAGCATGGCGAGCAGCTGTGCACCGTCAGAAGCCTCGTCGACCTCGAAACCCTCGAGCTCGAGGTTCACCCTGATGAGACGGCGGATCTGCTCGGTGTCGTCGCACACGATCACCCGTCCCCCGTGTTCCATGCAGGACACCCTAGGCTGCTACCCTCACCGGGCACCCCTTCACGGGGGTGCAGGTTCGGCCCCCGTAGCTCAGGGGATAGAGCACCGCCCTCCGGAGGCGGTGGCGCAGGTTCGAATCCTGCCGGGGGCACAGCCCGAACCACTCGAGAGGGTGGCAGGTCGACGCTGCGGAGTCCGTGGCCATCGATCTGCCACCCGCTCCTCGTCCGGGTCTGTGGATGAGCGACCTCGGAACCCGTTCGACTGGGTCACCCTGACCCGATGGCCCGGATCGCCGTTCCCGAGCACCTGCGCGACGGCGCCTTCCTCGTGTCCGGATCGGGGCTCGGCGAGGGCCGACTGCGCGGCGGCGACCTCACCCGGCCCCTGCACGGAGTCCGCAGCACCTCTGACCTCACCGGCTTCGCGCAGCTGCGGGGCCTCGCCCACGCCGCGACGCTCGTGCTTCCGTCCGATGCCGCCTTCTCCCACTGCACCGCGGCAGCACTCTGGGGCCTCCCGCTCCCGCGTCGGCTCGAGCACGCCGTGCCCCTGCACGTCTCGCGGCCCACGGAACGCAACAGGGTCGACCGCCCGCAGGTGCGCAGCCACCGTGGGCTCGAGTCGCGAAGCGTCGACTGCGTCCAAGGGCTGCCGGTGGTCGGCCTGGTCGACACCTGGGTCGACCTCGGCGGCCTGCTCGGCGTGGAGGACCTCATCGTGCTCGGTGACCAGGTGGCCCGGCGGGTGCGCGGCCTCGAGCCCCTGGGAGACGCGCTGGCGGCCCGACAGCGACCACGGGGTGTCAGGGGCCTGCGCGAGGCACTGCGTTGGATCCGGCTCGGGTCCGACTCACCGATGGAGACCCGGGCCCGGTTGCTGTTCTGTCGGCACGGCCTGCCCGAACCCGCCTTGAACGAGACGGTGGCACACGCCGGGGGTGGGTTCGTGTGCCGGTCCGACTTCGTCTGGCGGCGCCAGCGGGTCATCGGCGAGTATCAGGGCTCGGACCACTTCGAGAGCTTCCGCCGCGGTGACGACGACATCTCACGGCGGCTGCTCGTCGAGGACGAGGACTGGAAGTACCTCGAGTTCACCAGGAACGACTACTTCAGCACGCCGCGACGGCGGGCGATGCTGCTCAGGTGTGCGCGCTACCTCGGCGTCGAGAGGGTGGCAGATCGACCGTCGCCAGACTGGGAGAGTCGATTTCCTACCCCATCGACGGTATGTGCGCGCGCCGGCGACGTGGTCAGCGCTGGGAGGCGTCGGTGACCTCCCCGACGAGCTCCTCGATGACGTCCTCGAGGAAGACCACCCCGATGTCGTTGCCGGTGGTGTCGACGACCCGGGCCAGGTGGGCGCCCGTGCGCTGCATCGTGCGCAGCACCTCCTCGACCTCGTCGGCCGCCTGCACCGTGGCCAGCTTGCGCACCCGCTTCACCGGCACGGCGATGTCGCGCTCGGCGTCGTCGGCGTAGAGGACGTCCTTGAGGTGGAGGTAGCCGGCGAGCTCGCCGAACCGGTCCAGGAGCGGGTAGCGCGAGAAACCGCGCTTGGCCACCAGCCGCTCGACGTCGTCGGGGGTGGCGGTCAGGGGAAGCGTCACCAGGTCGGACAGCGGCACCGCCACGTCGACGGCGTCCTTGTCGCTGAACTCCAGGGCCGCGCCGACCAGCCCGTGCTGGCCCTCCTCGATGAGTCCCTCGTGGTGGCTCTCGGCGAGGATGTGCTCGACCTCCTCGACGGTGAACGTCGAGGTCAGCTCGTCCTTCGGCTCGATGCCGAACAACCGCACGAGGGACTTGGCGAGCGACTCCATGACGCGGATCACCGGACCGAGCGCCCGGGTGAAGAGGAGCAGCACCGGCACCAGGAGCAGGGCGGACCGCTCCGGACCGGCGAGCGCGAGGTTCTTGGGGATCATCTCCCCGACCACCACGTGCAGGTAGACGACGATGAGCAGCGCCAGGGCCAGCGCCAGGCCGTCGGTGACGCCCGTGGGAAGCCCGAGGTGGTGGACCACCGGCTCGAGCGCATGGTGCAGGGCGGCCTCCGAGACGGCGCCGAGCAGGACCGAGCAGACCGTGATCCCGAGCTGGGCGGCCGCGAGCACCGACCCCATCTGCTCCAGGGCAGCCAGGCACGTCTGGGCGCGCCGGGACCCGGCAGCGGCGAGCGGTTCGAGCTGCGAGCGCCGGGCGGCCATGGCGGCGAACTCGGCGCCCACGAAGAAGGCGTTGAGCACCAGGAGCAGGATCGTGACCCAGATGGCGCCGCTCATCGCCGCGGCTCCTCGGAGCCGGACCCGGGCACGGGCGGGTCGGTGGACTCGTCCACCGGGTCGACGGGACGGAAGCGCAGCCGGTCGGCGCGCATACCGTCCATCGCCAGGACGGTGATCTCCCAGCCGGGGATGTCGACGTTGTCGCCCACGACCGGGATCCGGCCCAGCTCGGCCATCACGAAGCCGCCGGTGGTCTCGTAGGCCGGCCCGTCCGGCACCTTGGCCCCGAGCCGCTCGCGCACCTCGTCGGGGCGCCACAGCCCGGGCACCGTCCAGGACCCGTCGGTGAACTCGCGTCCGGTCGTGCGGAAGACGTCGTGCTCGTCGGACACCTCACCGACGATCTCCTCGACCACGTCCTCGAGAGTCACGATGCCCGCGGTGCCGCCGTACTCGTCCACGACGATGGCCAGCTGCAGCCCGTGCTCGCGCAGCATGAGCATCAGCGGGTCGAGCCGAATCGTCTCGGGGACGAGCAGTGGCGGGACCATGAGCGCGGAGACGGGGACGTCGTTGCGGCGTTCGTGGGGCACCGCGATGGCCCGCTTGACGTGGACGACGCCGTCGATGTCGTCCCAGTCGTCACCGGTGACCGGGAAGCGGGAGTGACCGGTGCGCCGCGCCAGCCGCACGACGTCCTCGGCCGTCGCGGTCCGCTCGATGGAGGAGGAGCGGGCCCGGGGGCTCATGACGTCGGCGGCGGTCTGCTCGCCGAAACCCAGCGACTTGGTCACCAGCCGCGCGGTGCCGGGGTCGAGCGTGCCGGCATCGGCCGAGCGCCTAACCAGCGAGGCCAGCTCCTGGGGTGTGCGGGCCCCCGACAGCTCCTCCTGGGGCGTGATGCCGACCGAGCGCAGCGCGAGGTTCGCCGAACCGTTGAGCACGTAGATGAGGGGGCGGGCCACGAGGGCGAAGACCCGCACCGGCATGGCCACGACCTTGGCGGTCGGCAGCGGCGCCGAGATCCCCAGGAACTGTGGCAGCAGCTCCCCGAAGACCATCGAGAACAGGGTGACCAGCACGAGGGCCACGACGGCCGCGACCGACTCCCCCGTCGACCCCTCGAGCCCGACGGCGGCGAACGGTGTCGCCAGCAGGGTGCCCAGGGCCGGCGTCGCGAGGAAGCCCAGGATCAACGTGGTGAGGGTGATGCCGACCTGCGCCGCGGAGAGCTGGGTGGACAGGTTGCGCAGGGAACCCAGGACGATCTCGGCCCGGGCGTCCCCGGCGTCGACCTCCTTCTGGACGGTCGGACGGTCCAGCGCCACGAGCGAGAACTCCGTGGCCACGAAGATGGCCGTGCCGATCGTCAGTCCCACGCCGGCAAGGACCAGCAGCCATTCGGTCATAGTGCGGCCATCCTAGGGTCGGGTATGCCGTGCGGCCGAGTCCGCGGCGGGCGACCCGACCGGCGACCCCTCCGGGACACGGCGTGTCCCGGAGGGGTCGCAGCGTGTCCCGGCGCCGTGCCGCGCCGACAACCCGGTTGACCCTCCCCCCACGTCAGTTGGGAGGATGCGGGGCATGGCAACCACACCGGGGGAACAATGACCACGACTCCGCACGAGGGCGCCCGCATCGAGGTGGCCCACCTGACCAAGAGGTTCGGCACGTTCACCGCGGTCGATGACCTCTCCTTCACCGTCGAGCCCGGGCGGATCACGGGCTTCCTGGGCCCGAACGGTGCCGGGAAGACCACCACCCTGCGCATGTTGCTCGGCCTCATCCGCGCCACGAGCGGCACCGCGACCATCGGGAGCCGCAGCTACCACGACATCGAGCAGCCGATGGCGACCGTGGGCTCTGCCCTCGAGGCCACGAACTTCCACCCCGGCCGCACCGGCCGGGACCACCTGCGCGTGCTCGCCGACACCGCCGGCGTGGGCACGGCGCGGGTGGACGAGATGCTCGAGCTCGTCGGCATCCCCGCGGCGGCGCGCAAGCGCGCGGGCGGCTACTCCATGGGTATGCGCCAGCGCCTCGGCCTCGCGGCCGCGATGCTCGGTGACCCCCAGGTCCTCATCCTCGACGAGCCGGCCAACGGCCTCGACCCCGAGGGCATCCGGTGGCTGCGCGGCTTCCTGCGCCACCTGTCCGCCCAGGGCAAGACCATCCTGATCTCCAGCCACATGCTCCAGGAGGTGGAGCAGACCGTCGACGACGTCGTCATCATCTCCAACGGCCGGCTGGTCAAGCAGGGCGCGATGGCCGACCTGCACGGCGACGCCCGCGTGCTGGTCCGCACCACCGACCAGGACGCCCTCGCCGGAGCGCTGCGCGTGGCCGACGTCACGAGCACCCTCGAGGACGGTGCGGTCATGGTCGACACCGACAACCTGCAGCTGATCGGCGACGTGGCGCTGCGCGCGGGGCTGCCGATCTACGAGCTCCGTCGCGCGACCACCGACCTGGAGGACGTCTTCTTCCAGCTCACCGAGGGCACCAACCGCAACCTCGGGGACGGCACCGCCCCCGAACGAGATGCCATCGCCGGCCAGGAAGGGGCGAACGAATGACCGCCGCCGTCCGCGCAGAGCTCCGTAAGTTCTTCACCACCCGCCTGTGGTGGGGCATGGCCATCGCCATCTTCATCGCGGGGGCCGGCCTCGCCGTCGCCTTCGGGTTCCTCTACACGAGCGACTCGTTCACCAGCGGGGCCGGGCAGGGGGCACCCACCGGCACCCCCGAGCAGATCGCCAACAGCGTCTACACGAGCGGGATCAGCATCGGCTACCTGCTCACCCTGGTCATCGGCGTCATGCAGATCGGCTCCGAGTACCGCCACAAGACGATCACGAGCACGTTCCTCGGCGTGCCCAAGCGCGGGCGGGTGATGGGCGCCAAGGTGATCGCCCTGCTGGGGATCGGCGCGATCTACGGGATCATCTCGCTCGTCGGGTCGATCATCGCCGGGTCCATCGTGCTCAGCGCGCGTGGCTTCGAGGCCTTCCCGACCTCGGGGGTCTTCCGCACGCTGGCCCTGAGCCTGCTGGTCCTGGGCCTCTGGGCGCTCATCGGGCTGGGGGCCGGCATCCTCATCCCCAACCAGGTGGCGGCCCTGCTCATTGCCGTGGGTGTGGCCTGGATCGTCGAGCCGCTCGCCGGCTTCGGGCTGAGCTTCTGGACCTTCGGCCGTGAGCACATCGTCCCCTACCTGCCCTCGGCCGCGACCCAGTCGATGGTCAACGGGGTCTCCCAGGGCGGGGACAACACGGCGCAACCACTCGCGTGGTGGGGCGGCGCCCTGGTGCTGATCGCGTATGCCGCGGTACTGGCCGGCTTCGGCTCGTGGCGCACGGTGCGCAGCGACATCAGCTAGCACGGCACGACACCGTGGGGCCGGTTTCCGACAGGGAGCCGGCCCCACGGCATACCCGCAGGTCGGCGGGCGTGCCGGACGTCACGCCGGGTGCGGGGGGAAACCTCTGCCCCCGGCACCCGGCGCGCCGTGCTCGGGGATAGGCTGGAGGCACCTGTTTGCCCCGTCATTGTCGACGCTATGAAAGAGGCGTATCCGCCGTGCCCGACCAGTCCCCGACCAACGACCCCATGGCGGCCTTCGGGCCGAACGAATGGCTCGTGGACGAGCTGTATGAGCAGTACCAACACGACAAGAACTCCGTCGACAAGGGGTGGTGGTCCTTCTTCGAGGACTACCAGCCCGGTGAGAACGGCAGCAACGGAAGCAACAGCGCCCCCAGCCCTGCCGGGTCCGCAGGGTCCGCGAGCGCGCCCACCGCCGACAGCCCGTCGCGACCGCCGGCCCCGCGCCCCGCCGCGCCTGCCGCGGCTCCGGCCACCACCGCGCCCGCCGCGACCGCCACCCCGGCCCCGGCCCCGGCTGCGGCCCCGGCTGCATCCAAGGCCGCCCCCGAGAAGCCGGCCACCCCCGCGGGAGACGCGACGGAAACGGCCGCGCCGCCCAAGGAGGCGCCGGCCCCCAAGCCGCGCGATCCCGAGGCCCCCAAGCAGGCCGGCCCGGTCAACGACGACGAGGTCAAGCCGCTGCGCGGTGCCAGCGCCCGCACGGTGACCAACATGGAGTCCTCGCTCACGGTGCCCACCGCCACCAGCGTCCGCGCGGTGCCGGCCAAGCTCCTCATCGACAACCGGGTGGTCATCAACAACCACCTCAAGCGCTCCCGCGGCGGCAAGATCTCCTTCACCCACCTCATCGGCTACGCCCTGGTCAAGGCGCTGGGCCACATGCCCGAGATGAACAACGGTTTCGTGGAGCGCGACGGCAAGCCTGCGCTGCTGGTTCCCGGGCACGTCAACCTCGGCCTCGCCATCGACATGGCCAAGCCCGACGGCACCCGCCAGCTCCTCGTGCCGAGCATCAAGTCGGCCGAGGGGATGGACTTCGGGCACTTCTGGACCGCCTATGAGGACGTCGTGAAGAAGGCCCGCGGCGGCAAGCTCACGGTCGAGGACTTCCAGGGCACCACGCTGACCCTGACCAACCCCGGGACGATCGGCACCGTGCACTCGGTCCCGCGCCTGATGTCGGGCCAGGGCGCGATCATCGGGGTGGGCGCGCTGGAGTACCCCGCCGAGTGGCAGGGGGCGAGCCAGGAGACCATCGACCGCAACGCCGTCAGCAAGATCCTCACCCTGACCTCGACCTACGACCACCGCATCATCCAGGGCGCCCAGTCCGGCGACTTCCTGCGGATCGTGCACCAGCTCCTGCTCGGCGAGAACGGTTTCTACGACGAGATCTTCGAGAGCCTGCGACTGCCCTACGAGCCGGTCCGCTGGGTCCAGGACATCTCGACCCACCACGACGACGACGTCAACAAGACCGCGCGGGTCCAGGAGCTCATCCACGCCTACCGCGTGCGCGGGCACCTCATGGCCGACACGGACCCGCTGGAGTACCGCCAGCGCCGGCACCCCGACCTCGACGTCACCAGCCACGGCCTGACCCTCTGGGACCTCGAGCGTGACTTCGCCACCGGTGGCTTCGGCGGCGCACCCATGCTGCGGCTGCGCAAGATCCTCGGCATCCTGCGTGACTCCTACTGCCGCACCATCGGCACCGAGTACATGCACATCCAGGACCCCGAGCAGCGCCGCTGGCTGCAGGGCAAGATCGAGGTCGGCTACGCCAAGCCCGGCCCCGACGAACAGCTGCGCATCCTGCGGCGGCTCAACGCGGCCGAGGCGTTCGAGACCTTCCTGCAGACCAAGTTCGTCGGCCAGAAGCGGTTCAGCCTCGAGGGCGGCGAGTCGGTCATCGCGCTCCTGGACCGGATCCTGTGCCGTGCCGCCGCCGACGACATGGACGAGGTGTGCATCGGTATGCCGCACCGCGGCCGCCTCAACGTGCTCGCCAACATCGCCGGCAAGTCCTACGGGCAGATCTTCCGCGAGTTCGAGGGCAAGCAGGACCCCAAGTCCGTGCAGGGCTCCGGTGACGTGAAGTACCACCTCGGCACCGAGGGTGAGTTCGTCGCCGAGGACGGCAGCAAGACCAAGGTCTACCTCGCGGCCAACCCCTCGCACCTCGAGGCGGTCAACCCCGTCCTCGAGGGCATCACCCGCGCCAAGCAGGACCGACTCGACCTCGCTGGTGAGGACTTCACCGTCCTGCCGCTGCTCATGCACGGCGACGCCGCTTTCGCAGGTCAGGGCGTGGTCGCCGAGACGCTCAACCTCAGCCAGCTGCGCGGCTACCGCACCGGCGGCACCATCCACGTGGTCATCAACAACCAGGTGGGCTTCACGACGAGCCCGAGCGCGAGCCGGTCCAGCACCTACTCCACCGACGTCGCCCGGATGATCCAGGCCCCGGTGTTCCACGTCAACGGTGACGACCCGGAGGCCTGCGTCCGGGTCGCCGAGCTGGCCTACGAGTTCCGCCAGACGTTCAACAAGGACGTCGTCATCGACATGGTCTGCTACCGCCGACGCGGGCACAACGAGGGCGACGACCCCTCGATGACCCAGCCCCTGATGTACAACCTCATCGAGGCCAAGCGCTCGGTCCGCAAGCTCTACACCGAGGCCCTCATCGGCCGCGGTGACATCGGGCAGGAGGAGGCCGAGGCGGCGCTGCGCGACTACCAGCAGCAGCTCGAGCGCGTGTTCGTCGAGACCAAGGCAGCCCTCAAGGAGGCCACGCCCGGCGACTCGAGCGCCCACACCCTCGCCGGCACCGACGCCGAGGGCCATTCCGGGCTGGAGCCGCCCAAGGCGCAGGCCACCGACCAGGCCACCCGCTCGGCGGAGGACACGGCGATCAGCAAGGACACGCTCGAGCACATCGGCGACGCCTTCGTGAACCCGCCGGCCGGCTTCACCGTCCACCCCAAGCTGCTCCAGGCCATGGAGAAGCGGGCCCAGTCCACCCGAGACGGCGGCATCGACTGGGCCACCGGCGAGCTGCTCGCGTACGGGTCGCTGCTGATGGAGGGCACCCCGGTGCGCCTGGCCGGACAGGACAGCCGCCGCGGCACCTTCGTCCAGCGCCACGCCGTGCTCATCGACAAGGTGACTGCCGAGGAGTGGACCCCGCTGCTCTACCTCGGCGAGGGCCAGGCCCGGTTCTGGGTCTACGACTCGCTGCTGTCCGAGTTCGCGGCGATGGGCTTCGAGTACGGCTACTCGGTCGAGCGCCCGGACGCGCTGGTCCTGTGGGAGGCGCAGTTCGGCGACTTCTTCAACGGCGCCCAGACGATCGTGGACGAGTTCATCTCCTCCTCGGAGCAGAAGTGGGGGCAGCGCTCCTCGGTGGTGCTGCTCCTGCCGCACGGCTACGAGGGCCAGGGCCCGGACCACTCCTCCGCCCGCATCGAGCGGTTCCTGACGATGTGCGCCGAGGACAACATGACGGTCGCCTACCCCTCGACGCCGGCGAGCTACTTCCACCTGCTGCGTCGTCAGGCCTACGCCCGCCCGCGCCGCCCGCTCATCGTCTTCACCCCGAAGTCGATGCTGCGGCTCAAGGCGGCGGCGAGCGCGCCGGAGGACTTCACCACCGGCACCTTCCAGCCCGTCCTGCCCGACCGGGCCCAGCCCGACGCGGGCGCGGTCACCCGCGTCCTGCTGGCCAGCGGCAAGGTGGTCTACGACCTCGAGGCGGCCCGCGACAAGAACGGCGACACGCAGACGGCCATCGTCCGCGTCGAGCAGCTCGCACCCCTGGCGGCCCGCGAGATCGCGGCCGAGCTGGCCAAGTACCCGAACGCCGACGTCGTCTGGGTGCAGGACGAGCCCCGCAACCAGGGCGCCTGGCCGTTCATGGCGCTCAACCTGCCGCAGGCGCTCGCCGACCTCGGTGAGACCCGCGCCCTGCGCGTGGTGTCCCGCAAGCCCTCGGCCTCACCGGCCACCGGGTCGAGCAAGCGGCACGCCGAGCAGCAGGCCGAGCTGATCGCGGGCGCGTTCGCCCGCTGAGGCTCGTCGCCGACCACTCGAGGGGGTGGCAGATCGACCTTGCGCCTCGCGCCGCGGTCGATCTGCCACCCTCTCGGGAGTCAACGGTGTCGGGGTGGCCCTCAGCACAGTGCCCGGTATGCCGCGTGGCCTCATCCGTCTCACGGCCCACCCCCGTTAACCTTGCGGTTGTGTACTTCACGGATCGCGGCATCGAGGAGCTCGCCTCGCGTCGAGGAGGAGAAGAGGTCTCCTTCGACTGGCTGGCCGAACAGCTGCGGACCTTCGTGGACCTCAACCCCGATTTCGAGACCCCCGTCGAGCGACTGGCCACCTGGCTGGCCCGGCTCGACGACGAAGAGGACTGACGCGTGACCAGCGAGCCCACCTTCACCCCGAGCGCCGAGTTCCACGTCGCCGCCGAGGGTCCCCGCGATCTCGGGCTGGTGTTCATCGGGGCCTCCCTGGTCGCCGGCGTCGGCGACCCGAAGGGCCAGGGCTGGGTCTCGCGGGTGGTAGGACGCACCCACCACCCCGAGCTCGAGCTGACCGCATACAACCTCGGCGTGCGCGGCGACACCACGGCCGACCTGCTCGACCGGTGGAAGGCCGAGTGCGCACCGCGCTGGGAGGGCCGCGGCGAGCGGCGACTGGTCGTGTCGATCGGCAGCGGTGACGCCGTCGCCGGCATCACGCTGGCCCGGCACCGGCTCAACCTGGCCAACATCCTCGACGACGCGACGAGCGCCGGCATCGGCACCTTCGTCGTCAGCCCGCCCCCCACGGACGACGACGAGCTCAACGCCAAGCTCGAGGTGCTCGTGGAGGCGCAGGCTGACGTGTGCTCGCGTCGCGGCGTGCCCTTCGTCGACTGCTACCGCCCGTTGCTGGGCCACGAGCAGTGGCGCACCGACCTGGCCGCGAGCCGGGTGCAGCACCACCCCGGCCAGGCCGGCTACGGGCTGATCGCCTGGCTGGTGCTGCACAACGGCTGGTACGACTGGCTGCAGATCTCCCCGAGCTGAGCCAGCCCGGTCAGGAGACGGTGAAGACGACCTTCCCGAAGACGTCACCGTCGGCCATCTTGGCGAAGCCCTCGCGCGCCTGGGCCAGCGGCAGCACGGTGTCGACGACCGGGTCGATGCGGTGGTGGGACACGAACTGAGCCAGCCGTTCGAGCTCGCCGCGGGTGCCCATCGTCGAACCCACGACGCGCAGCTGCTTGAAGAAGATCTTGGTCAGCTCGGCCTTGGCGGGCGCGTCCCCCGAGGTGGCGCCGGAGATGACGATCGTGCCGCCGGGGTTGAGCGAGTTCACCGAGTGCGACCAGGTGGCTGCCCCGACCGTCTCCATGACCGCGTCGACCCGCTCGGGGAGCCGCTCGCCGCTGGCGAAGGCGCGGTCTGCCCCGATCTCGAGGGCGCGGGCGCCCTTGGCCTCGTCGCGGGTGGTCACCCACATCCGGTATCCGGCTGCCGAGCCCAGCTGGACCAGCGCGGTGGCGACGCCTCCGCCGGCGCCCTGCACGAGGACCGTGGCCCCGGGCGTGAGGCCGGCGTTGGTGAACAGCATCCGGTAGGCGGTGAGCCACGCGGTGGACAGGCAGGCCGCGTGCTCCCACGACAGGGACTCGGGCTTGGGCACGAGGTTGGCTCTCGGCACCGCGACCCGCTCGGCCAGGGTGCCATCGTGGACCTCGGAGAGCAGTGTGCGGCGCGGGTCGAGGGTCTCGTCACCGCGCCAGCCCTCGCTGGGCACGACGGCGTGGATGATGACCTCGTTGCCCTGCTCGTCGACACCGGCACCGTCGCAGCCGAGGATCATCGGCAGCCGGTCCGCGGGGAGGCCGACGCCGCGCAGCGACCAGACGTCATGGTGGTTCAGGCCCGCGGTCCGCAGGCGCACGGTGGTCCAGCCCTCGCGCTCCTCCGGCTCCGGCCGGTCCCCGACCTCGAGACCGGACAGGGGGTCGTCGGCGGACTGGCTGGCGGCGTAGACGGCGAGCATGTCACCGACCCTAACGTGGCTCGGCGGAGCAGGCGCGCGCGCTAGGCCGGCGGCTGGTCGCTCGGGACCACGTCCGGCAGTGCCTTGGCCAGGCTCTCCCGCCAGTGCGGCAGCGGCGCGATCCGCGCCATCCGCCAGGCGTCGTGGCCAAGCACGCTGTAGGCGGGCCGGGGCGCCGGCATGGGGAAGGCGTCACTCGTGGTGGGCAGAACCCGTTCGGGGTCGAGTCCGAGCAGGCTGAAGATCTCGCGGGTGAACCCGTGCTTGGTGGTCTCCCCCTGGCTGGTCGCGTGCCACACGCCGAACGGTGCGTCCGCCTCCACGAGGCGCAGGACCGCCTCGGCGACATCCATCGTCCAGGTCGGCTGGCCGCGCTGGTCGTCGACGACCTCGAGGGTCTCGTACTGACCGGACAGCCGCGCCATGGTCTTGACGAAGTTGGGTCCGCCCGCGCCGTAGAGCCACGCGGTTCGCACGATCCAGGCGCGCGGGCAGTGCGCCTGCACGGCCCACTCCCCCGCCGCCTTGCTCCGCCCGTAGGCCGACAGGGGCGCCAGCGGTGCGTCCTCGGCATACGGCTCGGTGGCATCGCCGGCGAAGACGTAGTCGGTGGAGAAGTGCACGAGCCGCGCACCTGCCTCTCGGCTGGCCGAGGCGATGTTGCCAGCGCCCACGGCGTTGACCGAAAAGGCTTGCCCCTCATGGCTTTCAGCCTCATCGACCGCCGTGTAGGCCGCGCAGTTCACCACCACGTCGTGGCCGCGGACCGCGTCACGCACCGCGTCGGCGTCGGTGACGTCGAGGTCTGCACGGGTCAGCGCCGTGACGTCCTTGTCAGCCACTCCGGCGAGCGCGAGCACCACCTGCAGGTCGAGGCCGAGCATGCCGCCGGCGCCGGTGACGAGCCACCGGGTCATCAGCGGCCGAGCCGGTCGTAGCGGGCCTCGGCGACGACCTTGGCCGTGCGCCACCACTCCTGGTTCGCCTCGTACCACGCGATGGTGTCGACCAGGCCCGACCGCACGTCGGGGTGGGCCGGCCGCCAGTCGGTCTCGGACTTGAGCTTGGTCGCATCGATGGCGTAGCGGAGGTCGTGGCCGGGGCGGTCGGGCACGTGGTCGAACCAGTCGGCCGGCTTGCCCATCAGCTCGAGGACCAGGGCGACGACGTCCTTGTTGTTCATCTCGCCGTCGGCGCCGATGAGGTAGGTCTCACCCAGCCGACCCTGCTCGAGGATGGCGATCACGGCGTCGTTGTGGTCGTCGACGTGGATCCAGTCGCGGACGTTGGCGCCGGCGCCGTACAGCTTGGGCTTGACCCCGTCGATGATCCCCGTGATCTGGCGCGGGATGAACTTCTCGACGTGCTGGCGCGGGCCGTAGTTGTTGGAGCAGTTGGACAGCGTTGCGCGGAGCCCGAACGACCGGATCCAGGCACGCACCAACAGATCGGCGCTCGCCTTGGAGGCCGAGTAGGGACTCGAGGGGTTGAGCGGGGTCGACTCGGTGAACTTGGCCGGGTCGTCGAGCTCGAGGTCGCCGTAGACCTCGTCGGTCGAGATGTGGTGGATCCGCTTGTGGTGGCGGCGCACCGCCTGGATCAGCTGGTAGGTGCCGATGATGTTCGTGTCGATGAACGGCCAGGGGTCGTCCAGGGAGTTGTCGTTGTGCGAGTCGGCAGCGAAGTGCACGACCACGTCGTGCGCTGCCACCAGCTCGTCGACGAGGTCCGCGTCCGTGACCGATCCCTTGACGACGTCGACGTCGGCGATGACGGGGTCCAGGGAGCTGAGGTTGGCCGCGTAGGTCATCGAGTCCAGCACGGTCAGCTGCCAGTCGGGACGCACCTCGCGGGCCCGGATGACGAAGTTCGAACCGATGAAGCCGGCCGCGCCGGTGACGAGGATTCTCACGCCGCCGAGGCTAGCGCAGGGCGGCCACGCACCTGACTAGGGTGGAACGCATGAAGGGCATCATCCTCGCGGGGGGCTCCGGCACCCGCCTGCACCCGATCACGCTCGGCATCAGCAAGCAGCTCATGCCGATCTACGACAAGCCGATGATCTACTACCCGCTGTCGACCCTCATGATGGCCGGCATCCGCGAGGTGCTGATCATCACGACCCCGGAGGACCGCGACCAGTTCGAGCGGCTGCTCGGCGACGGCTCCCGGTGGGGCATCGAGCTCACGTATGCCGTGCAGCCCAGTCCGGACGGCCTGGCGCAGGCGTTCATCATCGGGGCCGAGTTCATCGGCTCGGAGTCAGTGGCCCTGGTGCTCGGGGACAACATCTTCTACGGCACCGGCCTGGGCACCGCGCTGCGGGCGAACACCACGGTCCAGGGCGGCCAGATCTTCGCCTACCACGTGACCGAGCCGTCGGCCTACGGCGTCGTGGAGTTCGCCGAGGACGGCACCGTGCTGTCGATCGAGGAGAAGCCGGCCCGGCCCAAGTCGTCCTACGCCGTGCCCGGGCTCTACTTCTACGACAACGACGTGGTCCAGATCGCCCGCGAGCTGCAGCCGAGCCCGCGTGGAGAGCTCGAGATCACCGGGGTCAACGACGCCTACCTCCAGCGGGGCACCCTGGGGGTCACCGTCCTCCCCCGGGGCACCGCATGGTTCGACACCGGCACCTTCGAGGGGCTGATGGACTCGGCCCAGTTCGTCCACGTCGTCGAACAGCGCCAGGGCCAGAAGATCGGCTGCGTCGAGGAGATCGCCTGGCGCAACGGGTGGATCGACGACGACCACTTCGAGGCACTCGCGACGGCCCTGGCCAAGAGCGGCTACGGCGGCTACATGGGCGGTCTGCTGGCCGAGCAGCGGGGCGAGCGCTGATGCAGATCCGGCCCCTGTCCATCGAGGGTGCCTTCGAGATCACGCCGCGACAGTTCCCCGACGGCCGAGGCGTCTTCCTCGAGTCCTTCCGCGGTGACCAGCTCGCCGAACACCTCGGCCACCAGCCACACATCGTGCAGACCAACGTCTCGGTGTCCGCGGCCGGCACGGTCCGGGGGATCCACTTCGCCGACGTACCGCCGTCGCAGGCCAAGTACATCACCGCCCTGTCCGGGGCCCTGGTCGACTACGTCGTCGACATCCGGGTGGGGTCCCCCACGTTCGGGCGGTGGGAGGCCATCCGCCTCGACACCGTCGACCGCCGGGCCGTCTACCTGTCCGAGGGCCTGGGGCACGCCTTCGCCGCCGTGGAGGACGACACGACGGCGATGTACCTCGTCACCGCCCCGTATACTCCTGAGCGCGAGCACGGTATCCACCCCCTCGACCCCGAGGTCGGACTGGAGCTCCCAGACGAACTCGAGCCGCTGCTGTCTCCCAAGGACCAGGCCGCGCCGTCGCTCGCCTCGGCTCTCGCCGACGGCCTACTGCCGACGTATGCCGCCTGTCGCGAGTTCCGGGACCGACTGGCCGATCGACCACAAGGACCCTGATGCCCCAGCCCCTGAAGCCTGAGACGACCGTGCCCGCGGGGGCGGTCGCCGAGGGGCTCCCGGGGGCTGGGCCCCACGACGCCAGCCACGACCAGGCGCCACCGGCCCCACGGCGATCCACCCGGTTCGGCAGCCTCGACGTCCTGCGTGGACTTGCCGCCCTCGTGGTCGTCGTGCACCACAGCGTGCTCGTCGCCCCGGCGCTGGCGGCGGCCTACGGGCCAGGGGACACCGAGGGGACCGCGGCGACCCTGCTCACCTTCACCCCGCTGCACCTGCTGTGGAACGGCCCGGCGGCGGTCACCGTGTTCTTCGTGCTGTCGGGTCTGGTGCTCGCGGTCGCCGGCGAGCGGCTGATCGGCGCCAGCAGCTGGGCCCGCTACTACGCCGGGCGCCTGCTGCGCCTCTACCTGCCGGTCGCGGCGTCGGTCGCGCTGGCCGTCGGCCTGTACTTCCTCGTCCCCCGCGACAGCAACCCCAGTGCGAGCTGGTGGCTCAACTCGCACGACGACCCGTTGCCGTGGTCGACCATCGTGCGCTGCGTGACCCTGGTCACCGGGACCGACAGCCTCAACTCCGCCCTGTGGTCCCTGCGCTGGGAGGTCATCTTCTCCCTGGCCCTGCCGGCCTACCTGCTGCTCGGGCGCTGCCGACCCGCGTGGGCCGTGGTCCAAGGGGGCGGTCTGCTCGGCATCATGCTCGCGTGGGGACCGGCGCACGCCAGCCTGCGCTACCTGCCGGTGTTCGGCCTCGGAGTCCTCCTCGCAGCCCAGCGCGAGCCGCTCTTCGCCCTGGCACGTCGGGCTCGCAGTGCGCATTGGGTCCTGCTCGGCGTCGTCTGCGTGCTGCTCATCGAGTCACCGTGGCTGGTCGGGGCCGACGCGCCACCCCACTGGGGCCGGATCTCCCGCGTCCTGGTCGCGTTGGGCGGCGTCCTGATCGTGGCCCTCTTCCTGCTCTCCCCCGCGGCCTCGAGGCTGGCGCAGAACCGGGTGGCCCGCTGGCTGGGCACCATCTCCTTCAGCCTCTACCTCACCCACGAGCCCATCGCGGTCAGTGTCAGCTTCCTCCTGGTCGGGCGGGCGCCTTTGCTGGTCATCCTGCTGGTCTCGGTGGCCCTGGCCCTCCCGGCGGCCCACCTGTTCTTCCGCGTGGTCGAGCAGCCGACGCACCGGCTGGCCCGCCGCGTCGGGTCGACACGGCGGGCCTGACCGGCTCGGACCGCGGGCTCGTCAGCCCCGCGACACCGCTGCGGCGACGGCATCGGCCACACCCTCGGCGAAGACGCTCGGCACGATCTCCTCGGCAGTGGGCTCCGGCACCAGGTCGGCGATCGCGTGTGCCGCGGCGAGCTTCATCGCCTCGGTGATCTGGGGCGCCCCCGAGTCCAGCGCACCGCGGAAGATCCCGGGGAACGCCAGCACGTTGTTGATCTGGTTCGGGAAGTCCGAGCGCCCGGTGGCGACCACGGCGGCATACCGCCGGGCCACCTCGGGGTGGACCTCGGGGTCGGGGTTGGCCAACGCGAAGATGATGGCCGACGGAGCCATCCGCGCGAGGTCGGCCTCGGGCACCGAGCCGCCGGAGACACCGACGAAGACGTCAGCCCCGTCCAGCGCCTCGGCCAGTCCCCCGTGGAGCGCCCGCGGGTTCGTCGTCGCGGCCAGCCGTCGCTTGTGGTCCGCGAGGTCCGTCCGCACCGGGGACACGATGCCGCGCGAGTCACAGACGACGAGGTCGGCGACGCCGGCCCGCGCCAGCAACCGCGTCACGGCGACCCCGGCAGCACCCGCCCCGGAGACGACCACGCGCAGCGACTCCAGCGAGCGCCCCACCACGCGGGCCGCGTTGAGCAACCCAGCCAGGACGACGATGGCCGTCCCGTGCTGGTCGTCGTGGAAGACGGGGATGTCGAGGCGCTCCTGCAGCTGCCGCTCGATCTCGAAGCAGCGCGGCGCCGAGATGTCCTCCAGGTTGATGCCGCCGTACGTCGGGGCGATGCGGGCGATGGCCTCGACCAGCTCCTCGACCGTCCCTGTCTCCATGCACACCGGCACCGCGTCGATGGCGCCGAAGTGCTTGAACAGCACCGCCTTGCCCTCCATGACCGGCAGCGCCGCGAGCGGTCCGATGTCACCGAGCCCGAGCACGGCGGTCCCGTCGGTGATGACGGCGACCGTGTTGCTGCGGGCGGTGTAGCGGGCCGCGAGCGAGGGGTCGGCGGCGATGGCGCGCGACACGTCGGCCACGCCCGGCGTGTAGAGCAGCGCCAGGTCGGCCCGGTCTCGTAGCGGCTGTGTGGCGTGCACCCCCAGCTTGCCCCCCTCGTGGGCACGGAACACCGGGTCGGTGGGGTCGAAGAGCGGGTGCAGAGCCGACAAAGCAGTCGCAGACATGGGGAAACCACCTCAAGCAGAAGAGTTGCGCGGGGCCTGCCAACGCAGCCAGACGATCAGTCGGGCCGGGGTGTGGCCGCTCAAACGCGGAAGACGGGGGTTACCCGCGAGTTCATCGTGGCACAGGGGACGTTCAGGAACCACTGTCGTGACGGGACTGTGACACGGATCGCGTTCAGGAGTGGCAGGATGCGGGACATCCCCCCACGTGGGGCGGCCGCCCCGCCGCGCCCGCGCAGCATACGAGGAAGGACCTCATCGCATGACCCACCGCCTCCGTCCCGTCACCGTCATGATCGCGGGACTGGCCACCGCAGGACTCGCCCTCAGCGCCTGCGGCTCGGACTCCCTGTCCACCACCACGAGCAGCTCCAGCAGCAGCTCCTCGACCCCCGCAGCCGTGGACCAGGCGCTCGTGGCCAAGTTGCCTGCCAAGATCAAGGACGCTGGCAAGATCGTGATCGGCACCGATGCGACCTACCAGCCCAACGAGTACCTCGACTCGGACGGCAAGACGGTGGTCGGCATGGACGTCGACCTGTTCGATGCGGTCATGGCGAAGTTCGGCATCAAGACCGAGTGGGTCCCCACCGGCTTCGACCAGATCATCCTCGGTGTCACGAGTGCCAAGTACGACGTGGGCGTCTCTTCATTCACCGTCAATGCCGAGCGCGAGAAGCAGGCCACGATGGTCAGCTACTTCAAGGCGGGCACGCAGTGGGTCACGCAGAAGGGCAACCCGAAGAACGTCGACCCCAACAACGCCTGCGGGCTCAACATCGCTGTCCAGAAGGCGACCGTCCAGGCGGACGAGGACCTGCCCAAGCGCAGCAAGGCGTGCACCGACGCCGGCAAGAAGGCCATCAACCCCATCGTCGACGCCGACCAGGCCAAGGTGACCTCCGCGGTGCTCACCGGGAAGGCCGACGCGATGTTGGTCGACCTGCCGCCAGCCATCAGCGCCGTCGCGACGACGTCCGACAAGCTCGAGCTCCTCGGTGACCAGTACGACTCCGCGCCGTACGGATACGTCCTCCCGAAGGACCAGACGGACTTCGGCCAGGCCATCGCCGATGCACTCAAGGCCCTTGACGCCGACGGCACCTACAAGACCATCCTGACCAAGTGGAAGACCGAGGGCGGCGCCATCAACGACTTCGCCGTGAACCCGCAGCCCTGATGTCCACCAGTTCAGCTGAGGGGACGGATCGGCCCGGCGTGATCCACGCCCGGCCGGTCCGGCACCCCTGGCGATGGGTGGCGGTTGGCGTCATCCTCGTCGTCGTCGCGATGATGGTGAGCTCGGTCGTCACCAACCCGAACTGGAACTGGTCCTTCGCCTTCCAGATCATGCAGCAGCGGCCGGTCATCAACGGGCTGTGGAAGGGCACCATCCTCGGCACCGTCGGGGCGATGGTGCTGGGGATCACCATCGGCATCACGTTGGCGGTGATGCGCTTGTCCGACAACCCGGTTCTGCGGGGTGTGGCATTCGTCTACACCTGGTTCTTCCGGGCGATGCCGCGCTACGTCCTGCTGGCCATCCTCGGCGGTGCGATCGCGGTGCTCTACAACCCGATCGACATCGGGATCCCCTTCGGCCAACAGCTGTCGCACGCCCTCGGCCTGTCGAACGACCTCACCTTCTTCAGCTTCAGCTGGAACGACATCTCATCGTCCATCTGGATCGGCATCCTCGGGCTGGGCCTGTCCGAGGGCGCCTACATGGCCGAGATCGCCCGGGCCGGCATCCTCTCCGTCGACAAGGGCCAGGTCGAGGCAGCCCACGCCCTGGGCATGCCACCCAGTCGGACGATGCGCCGTATCGTGCTCCCCCAGGCCATGCGGGTCATCGTGCCCCCGACTGGTAACGAGACCATCGCCATGGTCAAGGACACCTCGCTGTTCATCGCTGCATCGATCATCGCCGAGCTCTACTTCCAGGCCTACGGCTTCGGTCAGCGCAGCTTCCAGATCGTCCCCGGCTTCATGGCCGCGACGCTGTGGTACCTCATCGTCTGCTCGATCCTGATGGTCGGCCAGAACTACCTCGAGCGCTACTACGGGCGCGGATTCGGGGCTCCCTCCAAGGCCACCCGGCGCAAGATGGCAGAGATCGCGGCGGACCACTGATGAACGCGACGACCACGCCCGTGCCGCTGGTGCACGCCGTCAACGTCACCAAGGCGTTTCACGGCAACGAAGTCCTCAAGGGCATCGACATGGATGTCTCCCCCGGCGAGGTGGTGTGCCTGCTCGGCCCGTCGGGCTCGGGCAAGACGACCTTCCTGCGGTGCATCAACCAGCTCGAGTCCATCGACGGCGGCCGGATCTGGGTCGACGGCGATCTGATGGGTTTCGCCGACCGAGCGGGTACGCTGCATCACCTCACGGACAAGCAGGTGGCTGCCCAGCGCCGCGAGATCGGGATGGTCTTCCAGCGGTTCAACCTGTTCCCACACATGACGGCGCTGGAGAACGTCATGGAGGCGCCGATCCAGGTCAAGCGCGAACGCAAGAAGGACGTGAGGTCCCGTGCGTTGGCGCTGCTCGACCAGGTCGGCCTCGGCGACAAGCCGGCCGCCTACCCGGCCCAGCTCTCCGGTGGCCAGCAGCAGCGCGTGGCGATCGCACGGGCCCTGGCCATGAAGCCCAAGCTGATGCTCTTCGACGAGCCCACCTCGGCCCTCGACCCCGAGCTCGTCGGTGAAGTGCTGAAGGTGATGCGCCAGCTCGCCCAGGACGGGATGACGATGATCGTCGTCACCCATGAGATGGGCTTCGCCCGCGAGGTGGCCGACCGGGTCGTCTTCATGGACGCCGGGGTCGTCGTCGAGCAGGGTCCGCCCGGCGAGGTCATCACCAACCCCCAGCACCAGCGCACGCGGAGCTTCCTGAGCCGCATGCGCCAGGAGGAGCACGGCTGATGGCGGTGGGGCTGGGCATCGTCGTCGTGCGCGGACGTTCGATGGAACCGACGCTGCACACCGGTGACCGCATGGTCGTGCTGCGGGGGGCACCACCGCGGATGGGTCGCCTGGCGATCGTCCGCCTGCCACCCGACGACGACGGTGTGCCGCGACCGCTGGCCATCAAGCGCGTCACCATGCGCGACCCGGCCGACTCGCGCCGCTACTGGGTCGAGAGCGACAACCAGGCCCAGTCGGGGCTCGCCGACTCGTGGACCGGGGGCATCGGCTCCCTGGCCCGCGAGCAGATCGCCGCGGTCGTGCTGTTCCGCATCCCCCAGCGCCTGCGCCTGCCCGGCCGGCGCCGGTCGGCGCGTGGCTGAGCACCCGGCATACCCATTCTGAGCAGGGCGAATACCCCAGGGGCCCCCTCGTGCGACGCCGGGCGGCGCGGGGTAAGTTGAAGGCGCACGTGATCATCCATAGCGCAGAAGGGATCCGCATGCTCTCCCGTTTCTTTGCCCCCACCGAGGTCAGCGCCCACTGCGACCTGCCCTGCGGTGTCTACGACCCCGCCCAGGCCCGCATCGAGGCCGAGTCGGTCAAGGCGATCATCGCCAAGGTCGCCGACAACGACGACCCCGACTTCCGCGCCCGCGCGATCGTCATCAAGGAGCAGCGCTCCGAGCTGGTCAAGCACCACCTGTGGGTGCTGTGGACCGACTACTTCAAGCCGCCGCACTTCGAGAAGTACCCCCAGCTGCACACCCTCTTCAACGAGGCGACCAAGCTGGCCGGCGCGTCCGGCACCAAGGGCGAGTTCGACGCGGCCAAGGCCGACGAGCTGCTCGCCAAGATCGACGAGATCGCCACGATCTTCGCGGAGACCAAGGCCGCCTGAGGCCCCCTGCTCCACCGCTCCACCCCGGGGACTCCCGTGGGGCTGAGGCCACTGCCGTGTGAACACCTCACACGGCAGTGGCCTCAGCCACCCGCAAGATGTGGGCCGACGGGAATCGGGTCCGTGCACAGCCGCTGCGACCGTGAGCCGCCATCCACAGGGGCGCACGCCGACCCAGTCACCAGCCCCTCCGGCACCACCCTGGTGTCATGTCAGACCTCCTCCTCGCCCGGGCCCACGCGCTCGGCGGGGCGTTCGCCTGGCGTGATGCTGCCGAGCTCGGCCCCCGCGAGCTGCACTCCCTCGTCAGGAGCGGCGCGGTCATCGATGTCGGCCCCCGGGCCTACGTCCTCGGGCAGGCCCACCACGCGGCGACGACAGACGAGCAGCAGCATCGCCTGGTGACCATGGCGGTCCTGCGGTCATTCGATGGTCGGGTGGCGGGCAGCCACCACTCCGCCGCAGCGCTGCACGACCTTCCCTTCTGGCAGGTCGACGCGAGAACGGTGCACGTCGCCCGGTTGACGGGCAAGGCCTCCGGTCGCCGACAGGGGCTGGTCATCCACGAGGCCTATCCGGGGTTTGCGACGATCACCTCACCCCGCTCGGGCCTGCACAGCGTCCACGTCGCGCTCGCGCTCATCGGGACCACCCTGCTCAACGGCGAAGAGGCAGGGGTGGTCGCAGCCGACGCTGCCCTGCACCGAAACCTCACCACGCGGGCCGAGCTGACCACCTGGCTCGATCGGTTGCGGCACCGACCCGGACTGGTCAGCGCGCGCCGGGCGGTGGAGCTCGCGGACGGTCGGGCCGAGTCGGTGGGCGAGAGTCGGACGCGCCTGATTCTCCTGGCGATGCCCGACCTGCCCGCGGTGATCCCGCAGTACGAGCTCCGCGACGAGGTCGACACCGTGTGGGCCCGCGGGGACTTCCTCGTGGGCGAGCACGTCATCGTCGAGTTCGATGGCCGGGTCAAGTACCGGGCCGCGGACGGAGCCACCTCGAAGCAGGTCCACGAGGTCGTCTGGGCGGAGAAGCAGCGCGAGGACCGCATCCGGCGCGAGCGCAAGCTCGTGGTCCGCGTGGTGTGGGCCGACCTGGACCGGCCACGGCTGCTGCAGTCCGCGGTCCGGGCAGCGGTGCGTGACGCTGACCGGCTGTTGGTGCCGGTGGAGTGACGCGAGCGGGGTAGAGGCGGCCTCTTCCGACCTCGCAGGACCACTGCCGTGTGGACACGACACCCGCACGAGGCCACCAGCCCACGGCAGACGTGTAACCGAAGCACGTGGGCATCCCACAGTTACCGACGAGTCGGGCATACGGTGCACAGCGGACTGCAGCCCCGCAGTCGCCCCTTCTCATCCGGAGGTCAAGGTGAGTATCGACACCGAGGTCGATCACGACACTGTCCCACCCGCCAACAAGACGCTGCTGGCCATCGCCGGCGTCCTGCTGGCCATTCCCATGATCGCCCTGGCATGGGTGAGCAGCTACGCGAGGACGGACCCGAAGTTCCTCGGCTTCCCGTTCTTCATCTGGTACCAGTTCATGTGGGTCTTCCTGTGCTCGGCGGCGACGTACACGGCATACCGCCTGGTCCTCAAGGCCCGCCCGCACCGGCCCATGTCCAGCGCCGCACCGCGTCAGGAGTCCGACCGATGAACGCCCTCGTGCCCGCGGCGACGGGGACCGGCGTCAACGGCGTCGCCCTGACCGTCCTCATCCTCCTGTTCGCGCTCGTGACGGGCATGGGCTTCTGGGCCAGCAAGTGGCGGCAGGCCGACAGCATGGAGTCCCTCGACGAGTGGGGCCTGGGCGGCCGCAAGTTCGGCACCTGGGTGACCTGGTTCCTGCTCGGCGGAGACCTCTACACGGCGTACACCTTCATCGCGGTCCCGGCGGCCATGTTCGCCCTCGGCTCGGTGAGCGGGTTCTTCGCCGTGCCGTACACCATCGTGCTCTACCCGATCATCTTCATCTTCATGTCCCGGCTCTGGTCGGTCAGCCACCGGCACGGCTACGTCACCCCGGCGGACTTCGTCAAGGGCCGCTACGGCTCGCGCGGACTCTCCCTCGCGGTGGCCGTCACCGGCATCCTCGCGACGATGCCCTACATCGCCCTCCAGCTCGTCGGAATCCAGGCGGTGCTCGAGGTCGCCGGCGTCGGCGGCAGCAACGCCTTCGCCAAGGACCTGCCCCTGTTCATCGCGTTCGCCCTGCTGGCCGCCTACACCTACTCCAGCGGCCTGCGGGCCCCGGCGATGATCGCCTTCGTCAAGGACGCCTTGATCTACCTCGTGATCATCGTGGCGGTCATCTACCTGCCGTCCAAGGTGGGTGGCTGGGACGCGATCTTCGGAGCCGCCGAGAAGAAGATGACGACCCCGAGCGCGACCACCGGCAAACCGACCGGCGCGTTCGTGCCCAACGCCCAGCAGTACTGGGCCTACGGCACCCTGGCCTTCGGTTCGGCGCTGGCGCTGTTCATGTATCCGCACTCGATCACGGCGACGCTGTCGAGCTCGAGCCGCAACACGATCCGACGCAACGCCTCGATCCTGCCGGCCTACTCGTTCGTGCTGGGCCTGCTGGCCCTGCTCGGCTGGGTCGCCATCGCGGCCGGCACCAAGCCCATCGGCCTCGACGGCAAGCCCAACGCACAGCTGGTCATCCCCCAGCTGTTCGAGGACATGTTCCCGAGCTGGTTCGCGGGAGTCGCCTTCGCGGCCGTGGCCATCGGTGCACTGGTGCCCGCAGCCATCATGTCGATCGCGGCAGCCAACACCTTCACCCGCAACATCTACCGCGACTGGATCAAGCCGGATGCCACCCATGCCCAGGAGGCCAAGGTCGGCAAGCTCGTCTCGTTGCTGGTCAAGGCGTTCGCGCTCATCTTCGTCCTCGCACTGGACAAGCAGAACGCGATCAACTTCCAGCTCCTGGGTGGCATCTGGATCCTGCAGACCCTCCCGTCGATCGTGTTCGGGCTCTACACGCGGTGGTTCCACCGCTGGGCGCTGCTCGGCGGCTGGGCGGTCGGCATGGCCTACGGCACGATCGCGGCCTACAACGTCATCAACCCGACCACCAAGGGCCACTTCGGCGGCTCCCTGGCGATGATCCCGATGCTCGGCAAGATGGGCTACATCGCGGTGACAGCCTTCGTGCTCAACCTGCTCATCACCGTCGTCGCCACCCTCATCCTCAGGGCCCTCAAGGTCGACTCCGGCACCGACGACACGATCAAGGGCGACTACTTCGCCGACGCGGGCGACCCCCGGGTCGAGAAGCACCTCGCCACGGGCGCGCACCTCACCACCGGCTCACCCTGACCTGAGTCGATCGACCGCATCGGGCGGTGCCAGGACCTGGTCCTGGCACCGCCCGATCGCGTTGCCCACCACCGGCTGGGGTATATGCCGGCGCCCCGTCCGCAGCGTGCGGTCAGGAGGTGGCGAGGTCGGCCTGCCGGCCCCTGCCCTGGTCCGCCTGACGGCGGCGACGCAGCAGCACGCGGGTGAGGGAGTCCACGACCTGGGGGTCGTACTCGTAGCCCAGGCCGAGGTGGATCCGCTCCATCGCCCGCTCGTGATCGGCTCCGTCGGGTCCGCTGAGGTCGTCGTAGGCATTGGCCACCTTGATGATCCGGCTGGCCATCGGGAGGTCCTGACCGAACTCGCGGACCTGGCGAAAGGGCGTGTTCTGGGCCTCCATGATCTCGGCGACCCGGTCCAGGACACCCGTCGTGCGCACGATCTCCGCACCGTCGTGGGCGATGCGCTGCTGGTCGGCCGGCGCTGCCATCATCGTGGCTCCGTGGGGGATGGGCTCACGAAGGGCCACCTGCCCCAGGTCGTGCAGCAGGGCGGCATACTCCAGATCGGTGAGGTCCCGCTGGCTCATACCCAGGTCGCGCCCGATCGCCAGTGACATGAGGGTGACGCGCTCTGCATGGTGCTCGACGGTGTAGCCGGCCCGGTCGGTGAGCGAGGACAGTGCGCCGATGGTCTGCCGATAGGTGGCCCGGATCGTCGCGTACCGCTGCACCGCGAAGTAGGTCAGCAGAAGGGGGAACAGGAACAGCGGCAGGGCCGCCACGCCGATCGCGAACTCGGCGAGCGCGATGAGGGCGCCGGAGGTGACGAGGGCTGTCGCCAGCCCGGCTGCGGACCGGATCTCGTCGATGATCGCCCGGATCATGGGGGCGTGCTCGCGGCTGGCCCGGATGATCGCCTCGAGCGTGAGGTCGACCAGCATGGCGGCGGTGCCGACCAGCAGCATCACCACTCCGACGAGCCACCGCTGGCGGTGCCACTCGTCCTGCAGCTGCATCAGGGTACGTCCGTCGAATGTCACGTGACGGAAGAGCACTGGCGCGACCGACACCCCCACGAGGCGTGCCGCGGAGTCGGCCCACCTGATGGATCCGTTGAAGGCGCGCAGGATGAGGCCGCCGAGGACCATCCCGAGGGAGATCGTCGCGATGACGACGCCCGCCCCGATCGCGCCGCCGTCCACGGAGCTCAGCGTCGACAGGGACAGCCCGAGGGCCGCCGCGGTCGACATGGGCGCCGTCTCGCGCCCGGTGAGGATCGTCAGCCGCGCGGTCTCACCCAGCGCGATGGCGACCAGGAAGATGGCGAGCTGCAGCAGGACGGACGCCTCGAGACCTGATACCTGCGTCCGTGCGGTGAGGATGCTGCCGACCGCGGTGGCGACGCCGAGAACGATGATCGGCAGGGTGAAGTCCAGGCTCGCCGCTCTGAGGCGATTCATGCCCGGCCCCCGACTCGCGCGAGGGGCGCGCCGGGCGCACCCTGCAGGCGCGCACGAAGGTCCGCGCGTCTGACGAAGAGGTCGGACATCTGCGGCTCGTCATGGTCCAGCGCCGCTCCTGCGGCGGCAAAGAGTTCTGGGGTGCCCTCGGTGGGCGTCCATTCGTGCCTGGTCAGCGCCTTGTCCAGGGCAGTCACCACGGCCGGGTCGAACTGCGTCCCGACGCGCTCGTGCAGGACCCCGAGGGCGTCCTGCACGGACAGGGCTGGGCGGTAGTCCCTCGCAGTGGTCAGCGCGTCGAACACGTCGGCGACCGCGACCACGCGCGCGGACAGGGGGATCTTGTCGCCGACGAGGCCGGCTGGATATCCCCGGCCGTCGTACCGCTCGTGGTGGTGCGCTATGCCGTCGAGGGCCCCTTGCAGGAAGTCGATTCCCGAGACGAGCTCCACTCCCCCGAGGGCGTGCTCGGCCAGCATCACGAGCTCGTCGTCGGTGAGCTCGTGGCGGGCCCGCAGAAGCCGTGTCGGGAGGCCGATCTTGCCGATGTCATGGAGCATCCCGGCGGTGCGCACATCCTGGATCTCCTTGGGCGTCAGGCCGATCGCCTCGGTGAGCCACTCGCACAGCTGTGCCACCCTTTCACTGTGGCCCGCGTTGTGTGGCTCCTTCGTCTCCACAGCGGTCACCAGGGCACGCAGGGTGCGGTCATGCGCCCTCAGCTCGTCGCCGTACTGGACGAAGGCCCAGCGGGCCACGAAGAGCGGGGCAAGCACCAGGACGGCGCTGAACCAGCCCACGCCGGCAGGAAGCCACAGCACCACGAACAGGAAGCCGATGACTCCGTAGCCGATGTAGGCCAGGCCGGTGGTGCTCAGGAGCTTGATGATCTGGGTGCGCACGGGGGTGCCGGTCGCCACGCGCAGGACTCCGGCGAGGAAGACCGCGTTGAGCAGGCACTGTGCGACGTCGGCGACGATGAGGGGCAGCCCGACCATGACCAGGATGGTCGTGGCGGACTGCGCGGAGGTCGGGTCGGCATCCCCGCCCACCCAGACGTAGACCAGGCCCCCAAGGGAACCCATGCTGCTGAACAAGGCGATGTTGAACAACCGGACGATCAGCGGTTGTCGCTCGAACTGGAGGATGGTGGCCAGCGCACCGACGGCGGCGGCGCCCAGCGGGCCGACGATGACGACGGCGGCGAGCAGGATGATGCTGATGAAGGACAGCTGCACACGGGCCCCGACATCGGTTTCCCGCAGCAGCCAGCTGGCGATACCGAGTCCGGCCAGGACCACCACGGCAGCGAGGTTGTGGGGAGGGCCCGTGACGACCAGCCCGATCCAGACGAGCCCCAGGGCAACGAGCCAGACCGACGTCACATATGCGATCGTCGCCCTGCTGTGAATGCGCTCAGGCGTCGCCCGGGCGCCGCCGTCCGTACTCACGTCACCAATGTAGGGGGCGCCAACACCCGCCGCAGGTATTCAGGCTGGCGAGCCCCAGCCGCGGACACTCTTGGTGGTAGCCATGTCAGACTCCCCAGCCCCAGCCGCGGACACTCTTGGTGGTAGCCATGTCAGACTCCCCAGCCCCAGCCGCGGACACTCTTGGTGGTAGCCATGTCAGACTCCCCAGCCCCAGCCGCGGACACTCTTGGTGGTAGCCATGTCAGACTCCCCAGCCCCAGCCGCGGACACTCTTGGTGGTAGCCATGTCAGACTCCCCAGCCCCAGCCGCGGACACTCTTGGTGGTAGCCATGTCAGACTCCCCAGCCCCAGCCGCGGGACGCAAACTGCGTCGCTTCGGTGGGCTCGCCTGCAGGCGTCCACACGAGAGAGTCGTCCTGACCGAGCATGGTCTCGAAGATGCTGGTGATCGCCTTCATGGCTGGATACTCCTTCTGCCCGATCTGCCGACTCATCCGTTCGGCCAGTTCGAGCTACCCATTGCTCCGAGTTGCCAGGGGTGCCACTCGGTCGCAGGACTATGATGCCCGCCACCACCTGTCTTTCATGAACCTTTGCCCTTTCTTGACCAAACCCAGAAGGTATCTATAGGTAGTTGTGGGAGAAATGTCGTTCCTGGCGCTCGCCCAAGTTCCGCAGGACAGCGGGGGGCGCCCGGTGTGACACAATTGGCGGCGGACAGGGCGCTCTCCACGCGCCGCACCAGCAACGACGGAGTGAGACCCATGAGCAAGCGCGCCCGCAAGCGCCGCTCGCGCAAGGGCAACGCGGCCAACCACGGCCGCAAGCCCAACGCCTGAGCCAGCGCCACGACGCAGCAACGCGAAGCGGGGCGGTCGGATCCAGTGGATCTGACCGCCCCGCTTCGCGTTGCGTGCTCTCGGCGGACCTACTCGGAGATCTCGTACCGGATGGTGGTGATGCGGGTCATGATCTGGGTGCGCAGCTCCACCGGCGCCTCCTCACAGGCGCAGGAACGCTTGACCAAGGTTTTGAGGGCCTGGTCGAGGTCGTACTGCTTCAGGCACGGGCCGCACTCGTCGAGGTGGTGCTTGATCATGACGGTGTCGTCGGGGGTCATCTCACCATCGAGGTACTCGTAGACCCGGTGCAGCACCTGCGAGCAGTCGGAGTCGGCCACGGGATCAACTCCCTGCTGGTTGCTCATGACTCCACTCCTTGCGTCGCGAAGCCGCGCTCGGCGGCATACTCCGTCAACAGCTCACGCAGCTGGCGTCGACCGCGGTGCAGCCGTGACATGACGGTGCCGATCGGGGTCTCCATGATCTCGGCGATCTCCTTGTAGGCGAATCCCTCGACGTCCGCGAGGTAGACCGCCATCCGGAAGTCCTCGGGCAGCTCCTGCAGGGCTCGCTTCACCTCGGTGTCGGGCAGGTGGTCCAGCGCCTCGGTCTCGGCCGAACGCAACCCGCGTGAGGTGTGCGACTCGGCCCGCGCGAGCTGGTAGTCCTCGATGTCGGACGCATCGGACTGCAGCGGCTGCCGCTGCTTCTTGCGGTAGGTGTTGATGTAGGTGTTGGTCAGGATGCGGTACATCCAGGCCTTGAAGTTGGTACCCGGTCGGTACTGGTGGAACGCCGCGAACGCCTTCGTGTAGGTCTCCTGCACCAGGTCCTCCGCATCAGCCGGGTTGCGCGTCGTACGCAGGGCTGCGGAGTAGAGCTGGTCCAGCAGGGGCATGGCCTCACGCTGGAAGCGCGCCTGGCGCGCCTCGGGCGTTTCGGCGTCCACGTCGACCGTGGTGTCGGGGGCAGGAGTCTCAGTCATCGCCCTCCAGCCTAGTCCGCTGTCGGCCGGCGCCGACTTCCTGTCCTGGGAGGGTCTCCCCCACCCGACCGGTCCCGACGACTCGGGGCCGCGCACGAGCGGCGGATCGGTCAGCACGGTCATGGGGCGACTCCTTGTGGATCAGCGGACCTAAGCGTCAACGGCGCCAACCGGAGCAGCATTCCCCGGCCCTGCGCGGACCAGGACCCAGATCCACAGGTTGCCCACAGGTTGCGGTCAGGAACGGTGCAGCCCCCAGTCCTAGCGTCCGGCTTTGTGAGCAGACCGAAGCGTGCGACATCCTGGCCTCGTCGGATCCTGGGCGGAGGCGTGGCGCTCGCCCTGGTGGCCGGTGGGGCGGCCGGTGGCATCTGGTGGTCCAACCGCGCCGACGCCTCCTCCGCCGCAGCGGCCACGGTGCGCACCCAGCTGGTCGCCGCCAGCCTCGGCACCGTCAAGCAGACCGTCTCGGCCACGGGCACCATCGAACCCGGGACCCAGGCCACCCTCGCCTTCGGCTCTGCCGGCACCGTGACGGCAGTCGACGTGGCCGTCGGCGACACGGTCGCCAAGGGGGCCACTCTCGCCACCCTCGATCCCACCACGCTCGAGCAGGACGTCACCCTCGCCCAGGCGGGGGTCACGGCCGCCCAGTCCCAGGTCGACACGGCCACCGCGGGCACCAGCGCCGCCGCCTCGGCGCAGGCCCAGCTCGCCTCGGCGCAACAGCAGCTGTCATCCGCACAGCAGGCGCTCGAGGGAGCCACGCTCGAGTCCCCCATCTCCGGGGTCGTGGCGAGCGTGGGCCTCACCGTGGGAGCCGTGACGGGCGGTTCATCGGGCTCGACCGGGGGCTCGAACTCGGGATCGGGCGCCAACGGGGCCGCAAGCGGCGCCGGCGCCGCCGCTGCATCGGGCGGCGCCGCGGCCAGCGGCTCCAGCTCGTCCTCGGCGAGCATCGTCATCGTCGACACCTCGGCCTGGATCGTCAATGCCACGGTGCCCAGCAGCGACCTGGCTTCCCTGAAGAAGGGCCTCCAGGCGACCATCGAGCTGACCGGCTCCGCGGATCCGATCTTCGGCACTGTTCAGAGCGTCGGGGTGGTCGCCTCGTCGACCTCCTCCGGCACCGCGCAGTTCCCAGTCGTCATCAAGGTCACTGGATCACCGACCGGCGTCTACGCGGGCACGTCGGCGAGTGTCGCCATCACGGTCAAGCAGCTCACCGACGTGCTGACCGTGCCGACGCAGGCCATCGCGTCGACCGGCGGCCAGACGACCGTCCAGCTCAGCAAGAACGGCGTCGTCACGACGACCCCGGTCAGCATCGGTGGGGTCTACGGCGCCACGACGCAGGTCACCAAGGGTCTTGCCGATGGCGACGAGGTGGTCGTGCAGGTGCGCACCTTCCCCGGCGGGGGCACCACCGGACGCACCGGCAACGGCACCGGACGCACCGGGGGCGGGTTCGGCGGTGGCGGGTTCGGCGGAGGCGGGTTCGGCGAGGGTGGGTTCGGCGGCAACGGCGGCGGCCCGCCCCCGGGAGGGGCGCCGGGCGCCGGCGGGGGGAACGGATGACCCGCGCGCCCGCCTCGGCAGAACCCATCCTCCGGCTGACGGATGTCGGCAAGACGTACGCGTCGGGCTCCCTCGAGGTCGAGGCCCTGCGCGGGGTGACCCTGACCGTCGACGAGGGTGACTACATGGCTGTGATGGGCCCTTCGGGATCTGGGAAGTCCACCCTCATGCACATCATCGGGTGCCTCGACGTCCCCACCGTCGGCACCTACCACCTCGCTGGCGAGGACGTGAGCAGGATGGACGAGGCGCAGCTCGCCGAGGTCCGCAACCGCCGGATCGGCTTCGTGTTCCAGCAGTTCAACCTCCTCGCCACCATGTCGGCCTGGCGCAACGTCGAGCTCCCCCTCGTGTATGCCGGGGTGCCCCGCGCCGAGCGCAGGGAACGGGCGATCGAGGCGCTGACCCGGGTCGGCCTCGCGGACCGGGTCGACCACCGACCCGGCGAGCTCTCCGGTGGCCAGCAGCAGCGGGTGTCCGTGGCCCGCGCGCTGGTGACCGACCCGCGCCTCATCCTGGCCGACGAGCCGACGGGCAACCTCGACTCGGTCTCCACCGCCGACGTCCTGGCCCTGTTCGACGAGCTGCACGACCAGGGCCGGACCGTCGTCCTGATCACCCACGAGGCGGACGTGGCCAGCCGCGCCCGGCGCAGCGTGCAGATCCGCGATGGCCGCTTCATCGACTCCGCCCAGACCTTGGTCGGCTCGCGATGACCGGGATCGAGACACTGCGCACGGCCTTCGACGCGATCCGGACCCGCCGGATGCGCTCGGCCCTGACCATGCTCGGCATCCTCATCGGCATCGCCGCCGTCATGCTCACCGTCGGTCTGGGTCAGGGTGCCCAGCAGCAGGTGGCCAGCCAGATCGACAAGCTCGGATCCAACCTGCTCATCGTCTCGCCCGGCAGCACCACCAGCCTGGCCGGGGTGCGTGGCGGACGCGGTTCGGCAACGACCCTGACCACGGCCGACGCGGCGACGCTCGCTAACCCGGTGGTGGCCCCCGACATCCTCGCGGTCGCCCCCACCTCCAACACCCAGGCCTCGTTGACGGCGAACGGCACCAACTGGACCACCAGCGTCGTCGGCACGACGCCCGACTGGCCGCAGGTCCGGGCCCGCACCCTGGCCTCCGGGCGGTTCTTCACCGACCAGGAGCTCACCGACGCCCAGCCCGAGGTGGTGCTCGGTCAGACCACCGCGCAGCAGCTCTTCGGCATCCGTGACCCGGTCGGCCAGTCGGTGGTCATCGGTTCGCAGCCGTTCACCGTCATCGGTGAGCTTGCCGCCGTGGGCTCCACGGTCGGTGGCGACCAGGACGACCAGGCCATCGTGCCGGCGACGACCTACGCCAACCTCATCTCGCCGACGAGCGGCACCAGCGTCTCCACGATCTACCTCCAGGCGCGCGGCCCCGACAGCCTCTCCGCGGCATACCAGGAGGCGACCAACGCCCTCCTGACCAACCACGGCCTCAACGCCGCGAACGCCGACTTCAGCATCAGCAGCCAGGAGTCGATCGTGGCGACTGCGACGAGCACCGCCCAGACCCTCACCGTGCTCCTGGGCGGGATCGCCGCGATCTCGCTGCTGGTGGGCGGCATCGGCGTCATGAACATCATGCTCGTCTCGGTCACCGAGCGGATCCGTGAGATCGGGCTGCGCAAGGCCCTGGGAGCCAGGCCGGCGGTGATCCTGCGGCAGTTCCTCACCGAGGCGAGCCTGCTGGGGCTGGCCGGCGGCGTCCTCGGGATCCTGCTCGGGATGCTTGGCGCGAAGGTCCTCCCCTCACTGATCAACCAGCCCGTGACCATGTCCTCGACCGCAGCGGTCGCAGCCCTGGGCATCTCCCTCGTCATCGGCGTGATCGCCGGGGTCTACCCCGCCAACCGCGCCGCCCGCCTCTCCCCCATCGACGCCCTCAGGAGCGAGTGAATCCATGACCACCACCAAGACCACGTTTGCCGTCTGCGCCCTGGGCGCGGCCATCACCCTGGTGCTCGCCGGGTGCGGCGGCTCCGGCGCCGCCCCAGCCCCCGTCGGCGCGAGCACGACCGGAGCGGCCCGGGTCAACGGCGGCACCGGTGGCGGGGTCGGCGGCCGGCCCCCCGGAGTGACCGGGCTCATCGCTGCCGTGGAGGGCACCACGCTCCAGGTGCAGTCGAGCACCGAGCAGACGGCCGTGACCTACACGAAGTCCACGAAGATCACCGGACAGGTCGCCACGACCGCGAGCGCACTGGCGGTGGGCGACTGCGTCATGGCCCGCCCGGCGACGACGGGTGGTGCTGCTGCGAACGGTGCAACCCCGCCCAGCGGCGCAACAGCGCCCACCGCACCGGCGGCGCCGACCACGGTGGCCGCGGGGACGGTGCAGATCATCTCCACCGGCCAGGCGAGCTGTGCCGCCGGGCGCGGCGACTTCGCGGGGGGCAGGGGCGCCGGCACTCCTCCGTCAGGGGCGCCCACGGACCGTCCGACCCGGACCGGCACGGGCGAGGGTCGACCGGGCGGGGGTGGCTTCGGTGGCTTCGGGGGGTTCGGGGCCATCGGGACGGTGGCGTCGCTGGGCAAGGACACCTTCACCATCACCGAGGCGGCCGGACCTCAGGCCACCGCCTCGTCCTCGAGCCCCAGGACGGTCACCGTCACCTACACGGGGACCACGAGGTTCATGGCGAGCAAGGCCGTCCCGGCCAGGGCCATCAAGGAGGGCGGCTGCGTCACGGCCATCGGCCCCACCGATGACGTCGGCACGGTCGCGGCCACCTCCTTGTCGCTGAGTCCGGCCGTGGCCGGCCAGTGCACGAACGGCCTGCGCCGTGGCTGACCTCCCGAACCCCCCTGGCCGACCGGGACCCTCACCCCGAGTGCTGCGCCGGGTGGCTGCGGGCTGCGCCGTCGCGCTGGTCGGAGCAGCGACCTACCAGCTGGCGTATGCCGGCGGCAGCTCGGCGACGACCGACGGGCTGCGCACCGCCCTGGTCACGACCGCCGACGTCGCGCAGACCGTCACCCTGCCCGGCACGGTGAGCCGCGTGAACCAGGTCAGCGCCGTCTTCCCCGCCGCCGGCACCGTGACGTCGGTGGCCGTGGGTGTCGGCGACCCGGTCAAGGCCGGGCAGGTGCTCGCCACCATGGACACCACCAGCCTCGCCCAGAGCGTTCGCGTCGCAGAGGCCAACCTCGTGTCGGCCCAGGCCGCGCTCAACGACGCAGCCTCAGCCACGACCAGCACGACCACGAGCGCCACGTCGGCCAGCGGTACGACGGCGACCCGGTCCGCGAGCTCTGGCACCGGAGCCAGCCCCTCGGCGAGCGCGGGAAGGGGCGGGGGCTCGGGCCCCGGCGGCGGGGGACTACCCCCCACCGACACCCGCAAGGCGACGGCAGCGGTCTCGGCGAGCGCCGCCCTGCTGGCCGCCGTCGACACCGCGTGCCGCCCGCTGGTGGCCGGCGCGAGCGGCGGCGGACCGGGCGGCGGACCGGGCGGCGGCCCCAGCACCCCCCCGACCCCGTCCCCCACCACGACGAGCGCGACCACCACTCCCACCGCCACCGCGACGACGACCACTCCGACCACGACCACCACTCCCACCGCCACCGCGACGACGACCCCGACCACCACCTCCTCACCGACCACCTCCGCCACCACGGGCACACCCACCACCACGACGACCTCGGCACCGAGCACGCCCACAACCACAACCACGACCTCACCCACGACGCCGCCGACCGACCCCGGGCCGTCGGCTCCCACGGCGGCCGAGGTGAACGCCTGCATCGGCGCGCTGGGTGCGGCGCTGTCCTCCCAGCACTCCTCCAGCGCCCTGCTCACCCAGCTGTCCCGGGCCCTGACCACGGCGGCGGCCGCGCTCCAGCAGCAGGCCGCCACCGGCACCACCGGGGGTGGGACGAGCGCCTCGGGCACCGCGGGCACCGCGGGCACGACCAACGGCGCCACGGCCGGTGGCACCTCTGGTCAGGGGTCTCCGGCTGGCGGCTCCGCCGCGGGGAACGGCGGTGGTTCCGCGGGGAGCACCGCCACCAAGGAGGTGGCCGTCCTCAAGGCGCAGGCCGCGCTCGCCTCCGCCCAGCAGGCGCTGTCCGGCTCGGCCCTGAAGTCACCCATCACGGGCGTCGTCGGCTCGGTCGGGATCACCGCCGGTGGGCTCGCCTCGACGTCGTCGGCCGTCGTCATCGTCGGCTCGGGTGCCGCACTGGTCTCCACCACGGTGCCCCTGTCCCAGCTCGGCCTCCTGCGGGTGGCCCAGAGCGTGGACGTCGTGCCTGCAGGAACCACCACGACGGTCGCTGGCGCCATCCAGAGCATCGGCGTCCTCCCCGCCTCCACCACGTCCACCACACCGACCTACCCCGTCGTGGTGGCGGTCTCCAAGGCTCCCCTGTCCCTCGCGACCGGCTCCGCGGCCAGCGCGACCATCACGCTCGCCTCGGTCGACGGAGTGCTCACCGTGCCGGTCTCGGCCCTCGGCGGGGTCAGCGCAGGCTCCGGGTCGGTCACCGTGGTCACGGGCGCGTCGACCACCGCGACCAGGGTGACCGTGGGTGCGGTCGGCCAGGGCCGTGCCCAGATCCTCACCGGCCTCACGCACGGGCAGACCGTCGTCCTGGCCGACCCGAGCACACCCCTGCCCTCGGCGAACTCGCTGTTGACCCGGCGCTTCGGTACCGGGGGCGGTCTTGGTGTCGGCGGCGCCGGTGGCGGTGGTGGCGGCGGTCGGGGGAACTAGACCCACCGGGCCACGCTGACACCCCGCTCGGGCGCCGGTCCGCCGAGGTGGCGTCCTTCCACGGGTAACCCTAGGGTCGGTGCCTGCGACCGGCGACACCCGCGATCGCAGCCTCGACGGACCTGGAGGACGACGTGCCCACCCAGTCGCAGGACTCCGAGCACGAGATGCTCAGCGCCTACCTGGCCTCTCAGCGCCGCCACGTCATCGGCATCCTCGACGGGCTCGACGACGAGGCCTTGAACTCCTCGGCACTTCCCTCGGGGTGGACGCCGCTGGGCCTGGTGCAGCACCTCGCCCTCGATGTCGAACGCTTCTGGTTCAGCTGTGTCATGGCCGGCGACCCTGACGAGATCGCCCGCCTGGACGAGGTGGACAACGCGTGGGTGGTCGCGCAGGGAACCTCCCCGGCGGAGGTGCTCGAGCGCTACCGCACCGAGACCGCCCGCGCCGTGCGGGTGGCCGAGTCGATGTCCCTGGACCAGGCGCCGGCCTGGTGGCCCGAGTTCTTCGGCGACTGGCGGCTGGACAACCTGCGCGAGGTGATGCTGCACGTCCTGGCCGAGACGGCCACCCACGCAGGGCACCTCGACGCGGCGCGAGAGCTCATCGACGGCCGGCAGTGGCGGGTGCTCCCCTGAGGACCGCCCTACCCCAGGGACGCGAGGAAGCCACGCACGGCGCTCACCACGTCATCCGGCTTCGCGGTGAACCCGTGGCCCCCCTTCACGGCCGTGACCCAGGAGGGGTCCGGCAGCTCCCCCCGCACCTCGTCCGGAGTGCCGAAGGGATCCGTCTCGCCCTGGACCACGTGCAGCGGTATGCCGTGGGGCAGCGGTGCGCGGAGCTCGCCGGCCCGCGACACGTGGGGCTTGCCCGGCGGGTGCAACGGGAAGGCGAGGGCCAGCACCGCGTCCGCGCCCGTGTCGAACGCGTTCCGGAAGGCCACCCGGGCGCCGTTGCTCTTGCCACCGACGACCAGGGGGCGGGGTAGCCTGCCGCGGCCCGAGGAGAGCCTGTGCAGGACCGGGAACCAGGCGGGGTCCTGGGTTGCGGGCGGGGGCGGCATCTTGCGTCCCGCCAGCACCCACGCCTGCTCGACCAGCGCCACGGCCCAGCCGTCCGCGACGAGGCCGACGCGCACTGCCAGCAGGTCGGCGGCCCGGACGTTCCCACCGGCGCCATGGGTGAGCACGACGGTGCCGCGCGCCCTGGCCGGCCTGCTCAGGTGCACTCTCGCCGGGCCCAATGGTGTCTCGACCTCGATCGTGGTCACGGTCGGAGCCTTCGTGAGCGGGCGGGTCTCGCGCGAGGTCACGAGGCGCCGCCGATGATCTCGCCGGTCATCGGGTCGACGACGCCGTCGAGCTCGTCGGGGCCCGCCGGTTCGACCAGCTGCGGCCCGTTGCTGCGGTTGGAGGAGACCGCGCTCCCGACCGGGTAGGCCTCGAAGCGCCCGGGCAGGGCGAAGGCGAGCAGCCTCCCCACCTCGGCCGGGTCGGTGACCGTGGGGTCCAGCCAGGTGGCCCAGTCACGACGCTCGAGCACCAGCGGTTGGCGGTCGTGGATCCGGTCCAGGCCGGGCTCGGCCGTCGTGGTGATGATCGTGAACGTCGTGAGCCACGCCTGCGGGTCGTCCTGGTCGAGGATCTCGCGGTCACGCCAGAACTCGTAGAGACCCGCGAACGCCACGTCCTTCCCGTCCGCGCGGTGGATGAAGAACGGCTGCTTGCGGGGGTTGCCCTTGGCGTCGGTGGAGACCGGTGACTTCTGCCACTCGTACCACCCCTGGGCGGGGACCAGACACCGCCGGGAGGCAGCGGCCTTGGCGAACGAGCCCTTCTCCAGGACCGTCTCGGCCCGGGCATTGATCATCCGCATGCCGACCTTGATGTCCTTGGCCCAGCTGGGCACGAGGCCCCAGGTGAGCAGCCGCAGCTGCCGCACGGGGTCGGCAGTCGCCTCGCCCGAGTCGTGGCGCGGGGTGCGGGTGAGCACCACCGGCGCTTGTTTGCTCGGCGCCAGGTTCCAGTCAGGGGCACCCGGCGGCGGGGTCTGGGGATTCTTCAGGATGCTGCGCGCGGGGTCCGCCGTGCGGTCCTGGTCGACCTCGAACTCCTCGACCAGCTCGTCAGGATTGGCTGTTGCCGCATAGCGCCCGCACATGGTGGACAGGGTACGCAGCGACGGTGACCGGCCCATACGGTAGGAAGGGAGCACCGAACCCTCAGCGAACCGCCTCCAGGAGTGACCATGACCCTCGTCCGCCGCGTGGCCAGACCGATGTTGGCCGCGATCTTCGTCGTCCAGGGACTCGAGCAGCTGCGCCACCCTGGCGCCCTCGCAGGCAAGGTGGAGAAGTTCGCCCAGCAGGTGGCGCCGCTCGGCCTGCCCAACGACCCCGAGCTGCTCGTGCGCGCCAACGGCGCCACCATGGTGGCCAGCGGTGCGCTGCTCGCGTCCGGACGCGTGCCCCGCCTCGCGTCGCTCGCCCTCGCGGCCTCCTTGGTGCCGACCACGTATGTGGGACACCAGTTCTGGTCCGAGTCCGACCCCACGGCGAAGAAGACCCAGCGCATTGCGTTCCTCAAGAACGTGGGCATCCTCGGGGGACTGCTGCTCGCCTCCGTTGACACCGAGGGCAGGCCGGGCCTCGCCTACCGGGCCGGGCTCGCGGGCGACTCGGCGAAGCGCGGCGCGAAGAAGGCCAAGCGGGAGGCGAAGCACGCGACGCGAGCCGCCCGGCGTGAGGCCAAGCTCGCCGCGAGCCAGGCGCACGATGCCCTCACCTGACCATCCGCAGGCGGCGCAGCCCGCGGAAGCCGACTGGGCGACCCCCACGGCACCGGGCCCCGTCGACGCGGAGGTGGCTCTGCCCGGCAGCAAGTCCCTGACCAATCGCTTCCTCGTGCTGGCCGCCTTGGCGAACGGCCCGTCGCTCCTGCGCCGGCCCCTGCGCTCGCGTGACACGCTGCTCATGGCCCAGGCCCTGCGGGACCTGGGCGCCGGCGTCGACGACGCCACGGCGCACGGCGGCTCCGCTCCCGACTGGGTCGTCACCCCGGCGACCCTGCGGGGCGATGCCGACATCCGGTGCGGCCTGGCCGGGACCGTGATGCGGTTCCTGCCGCCGGTGGCCGCCCTCGCCCAAGGCACCGTCAGCTTCGATGGCGACCCCCAGGCACGGGTCCGCCCGATGGGCCCCGTCCTGGCGGCCCTGCGGGTGCTCGGCGCGCAGATCGACGACGCGGGCCGCAACACACTGCCCTTCGCCGTGCACGGGTCCGGCGCCATGACCGGTGGCTCGGTGACCCTCGATGCCTCCTCGTCCTCGCAGTTCATCTCGGCCCTGCTGCTCGCGGGCGCGCGCTACGAGCAGGGCGTGACCGTGCACCACGACGGCAAGCCGGTGCCCTCGGAGCCCCACCTCGAGATGACCGTCGAGACGTTGCGGGATGTCGGCGCCGTGGTCGACGACAGCGAGCCGAACACCTGGCGCGTCGAGCCCTCGGAGATCAATGCCCTGGACGTCCAGGTCGAGCCCGACCTGTCCAACGCTGCCCCCTTCCTGGCCGCCGCCCTCGTGACCGCCGGACGGGTCACGGTGCCCGGGTGGCCCCACCACACCACCCAGGCGGGCGACGCGATCCGTGACATCCTCGACACGATGGGCGCGGACGTCACCGTGAGCCGGGACGGCCTCACGGTGGCGGGCACCGGTGAGGTGTCAGGGATCGACATCGACCTGCACGACGCCTCGGAGCTGACGCCCGTGGTCGCCGCGCTGGCGGCGCTGGCCGACTCCCCCAGCATCATCAGGGGAGTCGCCCACATCCGCGGTCATGAGACCGACCGGCTGGCCGCCCTCGCCCGTGAGCTCGGCGACCGTGGGGCGCTGGTCACCGAGACCGAGGACGGCCTGCGCATCGAGCCGCGACCGCTGACCGCCGGCCCGTTCCGCACCTATGCCGACCACCGGATGGTGATGGCTGGCGCGCTGCTCGGCCTGCGCACCCCGGGGCTGGTCGTGCAGGACCCCGGGACGGTCGCCAAGACCTTGCCGGAGTTCGTCCAGATGTGGCACCAGATGGTGACGCCCGGTCAGGATGTCCTCCGCGCATGACCCGGCGCACGTCCGACTACGACGAGAGCGATGTGCGCATCCGGCCTAGCCGACGCGGCTCCCGTCCGCGGTCGAAGGACCGGCCCGCCCACGAGGACGCGGTGCCCGGCTTCGTCATCGCGGTGGACCGCGGGCGCTACACGGTCCTCCTCGCGAAAGGCGTTGGGGGCAAAGGACTCCCCGAACGCATCGTGATGGCCATGAAGGCGCGTGAGCTCGGCCGCAAGGGCATCGTGGTGGGCGACGACGTCGAGGTCGTGGGCGACGTCTCCGGAGGCCGCGACGGGCTCGCGCGCATCGTCCGGCTCACCCCTCGTCGGTCGGTGCTGCGACGGACCGCCGACGACACGGACCCCGTCGAGCGGGTCATCGTGGCCAACGCCGACCAGCTCGTCATCGTCTCCGCACTGGCCAACCCCGAGCCCCGTCCGCGGCTCATCGACCGTTGCCTGGTGGCCGCCTACGACGCCCGGCTCGACCCGCTGCTCGTGCTCACCAAGGCCGACCTCGCCGACCCCGCCGGGTTCCTGGCCAACTACGCCCCCCTCGACGTCCCCAGCCTCGTCACGGCCACGGGCGACAGCGGCTTCGACGGGCTCGAGGCGCTGCAGGAGCGGCTGTCCGGGCGGGTCAGCGTGTTCGTGGGCCACTCCGGGGTGGGCAAGTCCACCCTCGTCAACGGCCTGGTCCCGGACGCCCGGAGGGCCGTCGGTGTCGTCAACGACATCACCGGACGCGGACGCCACACCTCCAGCTCGGCGGTGGCGCTACGGCTCCCCGGTGACGACGGCTGGGTCATCGACACCCCGGGCGTGCGGTCGTTCGGGCTGGCCCACGTCGACCCCGCCAAGATCATCGACAACTTCCCCGACCTCGAGCCCGGCACCGCCCGCTGCCCGCGCGGGTGCACCCACGACGAGCCGGAGTGCGCCCTCGACGAGTGGGTCGCCTCGGGTCAGGCCGGCCCGGCCGGCACGTCGAGGCTCGAGTCGTTGCGCCGGCTGCTGCGGGCCAGGTCCGGCGAGTCGGACTGACCGGGAGGGGTCGACGGCCCCCAGGCGAGACTTCCAGCCCACGCCACGACGGTGGCCAGCGCCGGCATCCCCACCAGCAGTGCCAACTGAACACGCAGGGGCGCCGAGGTCATCGTGGCCTCGTCGAAGCGCTCGGACCACCACAGCAGCACCGCTGGCGCGAGCACCGCGGTGCCGGCCACCAAGCCGGCGAGGTGGCTCCGTCGACGCAGGAGCGGGCCGGCGACGATGAACGCGGGGAGGAACGGTGCTCCCTGACCGGCGAAGAGAAGCATCCCCGGCACCACCGCGAGCCGCATCCACCGTCGCCAACCCGTGGTGTGCCGCGCGGCGACGGACACACCGACCCCCCAACCCAGGACCGCACTGATCGCGACGATCAGCAGCGTTCCGGACCAGCTGAACTCCGGCTCACGTGACACCAGCCGCATCCACCCCCTGGCGGCGATCCCCCACCCCGCCCCCACGACGAAACCAGCCAGCCCCGCGCGGCCCATTGCCGTCCGCATCACCAGACCACCGGGAAGCAGGCCAGCCGGGCCCCTGCAGCGCCGGTGTCGTGGTTGGTCGCCATCTCGTGGATGACCACGGACCGAGCGCCATGGACCGGCGTGAAGGGCAGGACGGTCTTGGCGTACCCGTCACCGTGGCTCGTGACCCGGAAGTCCAGCCACACCTCGTGCGCCCCGTCGACCACGGGCGGGGAGGAGCTGTTGTAGTGCGGCCCGGCAGCCGCGCCGTCCCCCGGGACGCACGGACCGCTGTGCAGGTGCGCTCCGAAGGTCGCACCGGAGGCGGCGCGGTCGATGCCCCTGACCGACAGGACGACGACGGTCCGGCTTCGTCCCGAAGTGATGGTCAGCATGGCCCGCGCCCCGTCCACCGGCCCGGGGGTGGCCGGTTGGAGATCACTGAGCGGGCTCTGGAACGTGAGGGCGTGACGTGCGGCCTGGCCCTCGTGGGTTCTCCCCGCTCCGTCGGCGGACACCGGCAGGACGATGGCGAGCCCTGACGCGGCAGCGACCACCAGGGCGGTACGACGGGTGGTTGGCGCTGATGGGTTCATGATGCGTCCTTCGTGCGAGAAGATGGCCTGTCACAAGAACGGACGATCGGGCGCTGCCGGCAGGCGACCGTCGGCCGGGACAATATTCCTCGAGTTTCGTTGTCACCCAACGGCACCGGCACATTCGTCTGTCAAGGTGATGGAGTCCATGGGCACGCTGACGAGCAGGGCATCCGGGACGGCGAGCACGCCGGACCCGGAGCCGCTGGTCGCGGCGTTGTTCCGGGCGGAAGGTGCCCGGCTCGTCTCGCTGGCCAGGTTCTTCGTCGACGACAAGACCGCCGCGGAGGACCTGGTGCAGGAAGCCTTCATCCGCCTGTCCCGGAGCAGTCACCGGATCAACGACCGAGAACGCTCCGCGGCCTACCTGAGGTCCATCGTCATCAACCTCGCACGAGACCACAACCGGCGTGGGCTGGTCTCGCTGCGTCACCGACCGCCGGCCGTGCTCGACGAACCGTCCGCCGAGGACACCGCCGCCGCCCGGCAGGCTCGCCACGAGGTGGTTGCGGCACTGCGCGCCCTACCGCGCCGCCAGCGGGACTGCGTCGCCCTGCGCTACTACCTGGAGCTGTCGGTCGACCAGATCGCCGCCACCGTGGGCGTGTCCCCGAACTCGGTGAAGACGCACCTGCAACGCGGTCTTCGCGCCCTTGCCATCAGCCTGGAGGAGAGACCATGAGCGCTCTGGAAGACCGCCTGCACGATGCCCTCGCGGCGGAGGGAGCGCGCCGTGGCCCGTCCCCGGACCTGTTCGCACGAGTCGTGAGCAGCATCGACGCCGATCGGGACGCTCGTGCTCGACGCCGTCGAGTCGTGGTGTCGTGGCTCATCGCCCTGCCCACCGCAGTCGTGAGCGTCCTGCTGCTCACCCCCAGAGGAAGAGAGGGAATGCAGATGCCCTGGTGGACCCTGGAAGTCGCCGCCAACCTGGCGTTGCTGGCCATTGCCGCGTGGCTCGGACCGTTCATCAAGCGGTTCGGGCGGGCGTATGCCGCGGACGTCTTCCATGACAACCCGCAGACCGGGAAGAGCTACATCGTGCTCACCGACATCGTGTACTACCTGATCTTCTCCTCCTACATCCTCTTCTCGGTCCACTTCGCACCACAAACCGGCTGGAGCAACGACCTGAGCGGCCTGGTCACCGCCGAACAGCTCACCTTCGAGGTGGAACGCATTGCGGGGATCCTACTGATCATCGGCCTGCTCCACGGGCTCAACCTCGTGCTGATGCCTGTACTGGGGCGGCTGTTCTCACTCAACCGTCGGTTACCGCACTGAGCCACGGGACACGACAGCCGCGGCGCCGCTCCCCTGGGGAGCGGCGCCGCGGCTGCGTCGCTGGTCGACGGTCAGGACACCATGGGTGACCTCACCTCGCGACTAGGACTCGTCCCGGATCGACTTGACCGCGAAGGCCGGCGGTCGCTTGCCGGACACGTCGACGGTGGCGATGATCTCGCGCGGCGCGGCGAAGTGGCAGGCCGACAGGTGCTCGGCGGCACCGTCGGGGCGCATCTCGAGCATCGGGATGTCGGTCTTGCACTTGTCCTGGACCTTGAAGCAGCGGGTGTGGAAGCGGCAGCCCGAGGGTGGGTTGGCCGGCGAGGGGACATCGCCCTGGAGGACGATCTGCTCGCGCTTGTCCCGCAGGGTGGGGTCCGGCACCGGGACCGCGGACAGCAGGGCCTGGGTGTAGGGATGCGTCGGGCGACTGTAGATGTCGTCCTCGTCCCCCAGCTCGGCCATCTTGCCGAGGTACATGACCCCGACGCGGTCGGAGATGTGCCGCACCACGGACAGGTCGTGGGCGATGAAGATGTAGGACAGGCCGAGCTCGTCCTGCAGCTTCTCCATGAGGTTGACGACCTGGGCCTGCACCGAGACGTCGAGCGCAGAGACCGGCTCGTCGCAGATCAACACCTTGGGGTTCAGGGCGATGCCCCGGGCGATGCCGATGCGTTGGCGCTGCCCACCGGAGAACTGGTGGGGGTAGCGGTTGATGTGCTCGGGGTTCATCCCCACGAGGTCGAGCAGCTCCTGCACGGCCTTGCGGCGGCCCTTCTTCGGCACCACGTCGGGGTGGATGTCGAAGGGCTCCCCGACGATGTCGCCGACGGTCTTGCGCGGGTTCAGAGACGTGTAGGGGTCCTGGAACACGATCTGGATGTCGCGGCGGAGCTTGCGCATCGCCTTGCCCTTCTGGGCGTACATGTCGACACCGTCGAAGATGACCGAGCCCGAAGTGGGCTCCTCCAGGCGCATCAGCAGGCGCCCGAGGGTGGACTTGCCACACCCGGACTCACCGACGATCCCCAGCGTCTCGCCCTTGAGGAGCTCGAAGCTGACGCCGTCGACCGCCTTGACGTGGCCGACCGTGCGGCGCAGGACACCGCCTCGGATCGGGTAGTACTTGACCAGGTCGGTCGCGGTCAGGATGGGCTCAGCCATTGAGGACCTCCTCGGCGAAGTGGCAGGCGGACTCGCGGCCGGGGATGACCTCGAGCAGCTCGGGGCGGTCCTTGCGGCAGATGTCCTGGGCGTAGGTGCAGCGCGGGTTGAACGCGCAGCCCGGGGGGATCCGCATGAGGTTGGGGGGCAGGCCACCGATGGCCGCGAGCTGCTGCCCCTTCTGGTCCAGGCGAGGGATCGACTCCAGCAGACCCTTGGTGTAGGGGTGGGCCGGCTGCCGGTAGAGGTCGAAGACGTCGGCGCGCTCGACGATCCGACCGGCATACATCACCGCGATCTTGTCGGCGACGTCGGCGACCACGCCGAGGTCGTGGGTGATGAGGATGAGCCCCATCTGGCGCTCCTCCTGCAGCTCCTGGAGCAGCTCCATGATCTGGGCCTGCACCGTCACGTCCAGCGCCGTCGTCGGCTCGTCCGCGATGAGCACCGCCGGGTCGAGCGCGATGGCCATGGCGATCATGATGCGCTGGCGCATACCACCGGAGAACTGGTGGGGGTAGGCCTTGACCCGCTCCTTGGCAGCCGGGATCTGCACGCGCTGCATGAGCTTGACCGCACGCTCGAGCGAGTCGGACTTGTTCATGCCCCGGTGCACCCGGAACATCTCGGCGATCTGCCACCCCACCGGGAAGACCGGGTTGAGCGAGGAGAGCGCGTCCTGGAAGACCATGGACACCTCGGGGCCCCGGGTCTTGCGCCGCTGCTCGTCCGGCATGGTGAGCAGGTCCTGGCCGCAGTAGCGGATGGATCCGGCCGGGATCACTGCCGGAGGCATGTCCAGGATGCCCATGATGGCCTGTGCCGTCACGGACTTGCCGGAGCCGGACTCGCCGAGGATCGCCAGGGTCTGACCCTGGTAGAGGTCGAAGTTGACCCCGTTGATCGCCTTGGCCACGCCGTCGGGGGTGTGGAACTCGACGTGGAGGTCCTCCACCTCGAGCAGCAGCCCGTCCTTGGGTGTGTAGACCTCGCCAGCGCCAGCATGTGCGCGCTTCTGGGCCCGTGAATCAGTTGTCGTCGTCATCGGTATGTGTCTCTCCTGCCTCAGCGCGACTTCGGATCGAAGGCATCGCGGACGGCGTCGCCGAGCATGATGAAGGCCAGCACAGCCAGGCTGAGGAACAGGCTGGGGAACAGCAGGATGTGCGGGGTCGTGCGCAGTGCCACGATCGCGTCCGAGATGGCCACACCCCACGAGATCGCCGGCGGGGTGAGCCCGATGCCGAGGAAGCTCAGCGTCGCCTCGACGGCGATGAACACGCCGAGGTTGATCGTCGCGACCACGATCATCGGCGCCAGCGCGTTGGGCAGCACATGCGCGCGGATGATCCGCCACGGGCTGGCCCCCAGTGCGCGGGCAGCCTGCACGTAGTCGTTCGGCTTGACCTGCAGCACGCTCGAGCGCATCAGCCTGGCGAGTCCGGGCCAGCCGAAGATCGAGAGCACCAGGACGACCTTGCCGACCACGAGCAGGTAGGCGCTGTTGGCGTTGTTGGGGAACGTCGCCATGAACAGGATGCCACCCAGGAGCAGCGGGATCGCGAAGAAGATGTCGGTCACGCGGGAGAACAGCGCATCGATCCAACCGCCGTAGTAGCCGGCGATGACGCCCATCGCGCCACCGACCAGCACTGTGGCCAAGGACGCGAACACGCCGACGAGGATCGAGGCCCGGGCACCGTAGATGGTGCGGGAGTAGATGTCGTAGCCCTGGATGTCGCGACCGAACCACGCGTTGGCGTTCGGGCGCTCGCGCGCCTGCTTGAGCACGGCCGCAGCCGGGTCGACGTTGGTGAACAGGGACGGCCAGACGGCCATCAGCAGGAAGACCAGGATCAGCGCGGTGGAGACCCAGAAGATGGGATTCTTCTTCAACGAGCGCCAGGCGTCGTCCCGCAGTGACCGGGCACCCTCCTCGGGCTCGACATGGGCGTCCGACACGTCTCCGGGCGGGGTCTCCGACCCCGCCGTCGCCCTGGAGGACTCAGCGGTGGCCGATCCTCGGGTGGACTCAGTCATGGCTGATCCTCGGGTCGAGCACGCCGTACAAGAGGTCGACGAGCAGGTTAACGAGCAGGAACACGAGCACCAGGATCGTCACGGTGCCCACGACGTTGATCGGGTCGCGGTTGTGGATGCCCTGGAAGAGGAACCCACCGATGCCCTGGATGTTGAAGATGCGCTCGGTCACGATCGCGCCACCGAGCAGCGCACCGAAGTCGGCACCGATGAAGGTGACGACCGGGATGAGCGAGTTGCGCAGCGCGTGCACGCCGATGGCGCGGCGCCGGGTCAGGCCCTTGGCGACGGCGGTGCGCAGGTAGTCCGCCCGCAGGTTCTCCACCAGGTTGGTCCTGGTCAGTCGCGCGGCATACGCCAGGGAGGCGCTGCCCAGCACGAACGCCGGCATCAGGAGCTCGTAGAAGGTGTTGTTCGACGAGACCGTCACCGGGAACAGGCTCCACTTGACGCCGAGATAGAACTGCATCGTGGCACCGATGACGAACACCGGTATCGAGATCACGAACAAGGTGCTGACCAGGACGAGGTTGTCGACGAACTTGTCCTTGCGGATACCCGCCAGCACGCCGGCGAGGACGCCGATGACCAGCTCGAAGACGATCGCCATACCGGCCAGCTTGGCCGTCGTGGGGTAGCGCTGGGCCAGCTCCTCCGACACCTTGATGTTGCGGAAGTTGGTGCCCAGGTCACCCTGGGCGAGGTTGCCCATGTACTTCGCGTAGCGCACGTGGAGCGGGTCGTTGAGACCGTGCTCCTTCTCGAAGTTGGCGACGAAGGTCGGCGGGCAGTCTCGCTCTCCGCACAGGCCCTTGGTCGGGTCACCAGGTAGGGCGAACACCATGGTGAAAATGATGAACGTGGCTCCAAGCAGCACTGGGATCATCTGGAGCAATCGCCGAAGGATGTACTTGTACACGTCACCTCCTCTGTGTCGGCGCCGGTGGAGGATTGCTCCGGGGGCGCGGCTGGGGAAAGCCAGACGCGGCGAGGACTGCACGCCGCTGCTTCTCACAACATAGTCGTATGACAGGGGTTTGGGGCAGCGCGGTGGGGGTCACCCGCGCGCCTGCACCCGGACAGGCCGTCGGCCTGCCGGCTTGGAGCCGGCAGGCCGACGACGCTGTTCCCGGGTGCGACCGCCACGGATCGTGGCGGTCGCACTCGAGGGTGACTTACTTCAGCGCGAGGCTGGCGAAGTCGATCGTGCCGAACGCGGTGATCTTCACGCCGGTGACCTTGTCGGACCAGCCGAACGTGGCGGTGGAGTACCACATCGGGATGGTCGGCATGTCGGTCGCCAGGAGCGCCTCGGCCTCCTGGTACTTGGCGTTGGCCTGCGCAGCGTCCGTCTGAGCAGCAGCCTCGGTGATGAGCTTGTCGAACTCCGGGTTGCTGTAGTCGCTGTCGTTGGACGACGCGCCGGTCTTGTAGAGCGGGGCGAGGAAGTTCTCGATCGACGGGTAGTCCATCTGCCAGCCGGTACGGAACATGCCCTTCATCTTGCGGTTGGAGATCGCCGTACGGAAGGTGGCGAAGTCCACGACCGGGGTGGCGACACAGTCGACACCGAGGGCGCCCTTGATGGAGTTGCAGGTCGCCTCGACCCACGCCTTGTGAGAGGCGTCGGCGTTGTAGGAGATCGTCATCTTGCCGCCCTTGAAGCCGCCGGCCTCGTCGAGCTTGGCCTTGGCCTTGGCTGCGTCGAAGGTGCAGTACTCGCCGCACTGGTTGGCCTTGTAGCCGTCGACGACCGGGGAGACCCAGCCGGTGGCGGGCTGACGCGTGTTGTTGAAGATCTGCTTGATGATCGTCTCACGGTCGATGGCCATGGAGATCGCCTGGCGCAGCTTCGGGTCGGCGTAGTTCGGGTCGACCTTGACCGGCGGGAACGAGACGTTCTGGATCACGCCGACAGCGCGCTGGGCGTTGCGGTCGGGCAGGTCCGTCTTGTACTTGTCGTCGATCTGGGCCGAGGACGGGATCGAGTCGGTCACGTCCAGGTTGTTGGCGACGACGTCGTTGTAGGCGGCGTCCTCGTCCTGGTAGATCTTGAACGTGACGTTGTCGAGCTTGGCCCCGAACTTGCCGGAGTAGTCAGCGAACTTGCTGAGCTTGATCTCGGTGTTCTTGGTCCACGAGTCGAACTTGAACGGACCGGCACCGATCGGCTTCTCACCGAAGGCGGCCGGGTCGGCGAAGAAGGTGTCGGGCAGCGGCGAGAACGCCGAGTAGCCCAGACGGACCGGGAGGTTGGAGACCTTCTCGGTGGTCTTGATGGTGAACGTGTAGTCGTCCTTGACCACGAGCCCGGTCATCTTGTCGGTCTTGGGCTTGGTCTTGCAGTCGGCGTCGGCGCACTGCAGGTCGCCGAAGCCCTCGATCGGCTCCATGAAGTAGCCGGAGGACTGGGCGTTCGGACCGTAGGCCGCGTAGTTCCAGGCGTCGACGAAGTTCTTCGACTTGACCTCGGTGCCGTCCTGGAACTTGTAGCCCTTCTTCAGGGTGACCGTGAAGTTCTGGTTGTCGCTGGACTCGATCTTGTCCGCGATGTCGTTCTCGGGAGCAGCGTTCTCCGGGTTGTAGTGGACGAGCTTCGCCGTGATGGCGTCCAGCACGTTTCCACCACAGGTCTCCGTGGTGTTGCTCGGGATGAGGGGGTTCTGGGGGTTGCACCCACGGACCGTGACAGCCCCGCCGGTCTTGCCAGCGGCACTGGAGCTGGTGTCATTGCTGCTGCTGCCGCCGCCACACGCTGCTGCAAGCAGCGTGATAGCAGAGACACCGGCAACCATGGTCACCGTGCGAGTAATTCCTCGCATGGATGTCCTCCTACTTTGGTCTGCCGTTCGAGTGAACGGATCGGTCCGGGCGACGCTCCGGGTGGAGCGCAGCCCAATAACGCCCAAGGCGTCGTGTTGTGGCACCAATACAAGGGCAAGGAAAGGGTAAAGGCGACGTCCCGAGCCAACCCGAGACAAAAACGTGATCGTCCCGCAGCCGAGTTGAGAGCAGATCTTCGGCGAGAGTGGCTTTTGCGTGGTTTTGTCGCTGTTTGAGTAAATCTGTACCGCGCGCTCCCATCAGCGCTCCCACCCCGCCGGGGCGGCGTCAACGGACCCTCCTGCACCCGTGGCGGTCACGGCGTGGGCCACCGCCACGGGCTAGCGTGGGCGAGTGCCCTACGACGACGACCTGCGCCTCGCCCATGTCCTGGCCGACGCGGTCGAAAGCATCACGATGGCACGGTTCCGCGCCGACGACCTCGTGGTGGAGTCCAAACCGGACCTCACCCTGGTCAGCGATGCCGACACGTCGGCGGAGGAGCTCGTGCGGTCCCAGCTGAAGCGGACCCGACCGCGCGACGCCGTCGAGGGCGAGGAGTTCGAGTCCACGGGACACGGACCGCGACGGTGGGTCATCGACCCGATCGACGGCACCCACAACTTCGTGCGCGGCGTCCCCGCCTGGGCGACGCTGATCTCCCTGGTCGACAACGAGACCCCGGTGCTCGGCCTGGTCGCCGCGCCCGCGCTCGGACGGCGCTGGTGGGCCGCCACGGGCTCCGGCGCCTGGTCGGGCCGCAGCCTGACCGCCGCCAAGCGCATCCACGTCTCGCGGGTCTCCCGGATCGAGGACGCCTCGCTGTCCTACTCCAGCACCTCGTCCTGGCGCTCGGTCTCGCGACACCAGGAGTTCCTCGACCTCGGCGATGCGTGCTGGCGCACCCGGGCCTTCGGGGACTTCTGGTCCTACATGCTGGTCGCCGAGGGCGCCGTGGACATCGCCGCCGAGCCTGAGCTGGCCGTCTACGACATGGCCGCGCTCGTGCCGATCGTCACGGAGGCGGGCGGCCGGTTCACCTCGCTCGCCGGGGTCGACGGCCCCTGGGGCGGCAATGCCGTGGCCACCAACGGCCTGCTCCACGACGAGGTCCTCGCCCGCATCGGGACCGACGCCCGCGCCTGAACGAGCTCAGGCAGGGACCACGCTGACCTCTCCGAGGCCCAGCCCGCGCACGCCCTCGGCATAGGTCTGGGCATCGCCCACGACCACGACGGTCCACTCCCCCGGCACCCATCGCCGGTAGGCCCCGGCCAGGGTCTCGCGGTCGAGGTGGCGCATCTGCTCGAGCGTGCTGGTGGTGAAGTCGGTGCCCAGACCCTCCAGGGCCAGGCCGGCCGCTTCGTCGGCCACCGAGTCGGCCGTGGCGAAACGCCCCGGGGCGGTCTTGCTGATGAAGTCGACGCCCGCACGAACCTCCTCGTCCGAGAAGCCCTCACGAGCCCCGCCGAGGATCGACAGCAGGAGCTGCACGGACTCGACCGTGGAGTCGGCGCGCACGGATCCGGAGGTGAGGAACAACCCCCCGACCCGACGTGGACGAAAGACCGAGCGCACGCCGTAGGTGAAACCCTTCTCCTCGCGGAGCACGGCGTCGACACGCGCGTTGGGAGAACCCCCGACCATGAACCCCAGCACGGGGTAGGGCGCCCAGCCACCGTCGACTCGGCGGTCCGGGCCGGCGCAGCCCACCAGGACCTCGCTCTGCACCGCACCCGGACGATCCACGAGCACGATGCGAGCCGCCCCTGCCGACCGGACGGCCGCCCGAGGTGAGGGTGGCGCAACCTGGGTGGCCGGTCGCCAACCGCCGAGCGACTGCTCGGCCAGTGCCCCCACGTCGAGTCCGGACAGGTCGCCGGCCACGACGGCCGTCATGCCGAGCGGACCGACGTGACGGGCATGGAAGTCGACCAGGTGCTGGCGGGTGAGCGCTGCCATGGTTGCCGTGGTGCCGCCGGTCGGCCGGGACGCCCGGTCGTCGGGGTCGAAGAAGGTCGCGATGAACTCACGGGCCGCCCGTTGCGGGCCGAGGGCACGCTCCTGCTCGATCTCGGCCACCCGGGTGCGGACGTGGCGCTCGACCTCGGCCTGCGGGAAGACCGGCTCGGCCAAGGTCTGGTGGAGGAGGTCGAGGGCCTCGCCCAGTCGTCGCTTGGGGACGTCGAGGTCGACACCGAGGCCTGCGTCGCTGACCGAGGCTCCGAGCGCGATCCCCTTGCGCTCCAACAGCTCTGCGAACTCCTCGGAGGTGTGCTCAGCGGTGCCCTCGTCGAGCAGCCGGGCCATGAGGGTGGCCACGCCCTCGACCTCTCGCGGCTCGACCGACAGGGGGAAGGGAAGCGCGGTGCGCACCGAGATGACGTACTGGCCGGGGATGTCGTAGGTCAGCAGCTCGATCCCGTTGGCGAGCGTGTGCCGACTGGGGACCGGGAAGCTCCACGGCGCCGGGGGCAGGACCTCCGGGCGCTCGGGCCCGGTCGTCTCGATGGCACTCATGCCGCCGCCTCCTGCTCTTCGCGCAGATGCCGCACGACGGCCCTGCTCTGGGGGCGCAACCACCGGGCGGCCGCCTGCTGGACCTGCTGCGGCGTCACGGTGCGGATCCGGTCGAGGAAGGTGTTGACGAACTGGTCGTCGTCGTGGAGCAGGACGTGTTGGCTGATCAGGTCTGCCCGCTCCTCCTGCCCGGCGAGCGAGGAGAGCCACGACCGCTCGGACTGCGCCAGTGCCGACTCCATCTCGATCGCGGTCGGCCCGAGCTCGGCGAAACGCTCCATCTCCTCCACCACCGCCGCCTCGAGGTCCTCAGGATCCTGACCAGCGGCGACGTCGACCACGAGGTAGGCCAGGGAGACGCCGTCGACGAAGCCCATGGCGTGGGCCTGCACGGCGTTGGCCACCTGCTCGCGGCGCACCAGTCGCTGCACGAGCCGTGAGGTGGACAGCCCACCGATGGCATCGATGGCCAGCGCCGCGGCGAAGAACTCGTCGGTGTTGTCCGCGGGCAGCCGGTAGGCGATGTGGAGCCGGTCGTTGGGCACCTGGCCGGGGCGGTCCACCCGCACGGGGGACTCGAGCGGCGCCAGCTGCGACAGGTTGGGCCGTGGGTCCTGGGCCGATGCGGGCAGTGGGCCGAAGTAGCGCTCAGCCGCCGCGAACCCCTCCTCCGGCGTCAGGTCCCCGACCAGGGTGAGCACGGTGTTGTTGGGTCCGTAGTAGCGACGGAAGAAGGCGTGCACGTCCTCGAGACTCGCCGCGTCCAGGTCCTCCATCGACCCGATCGTGGGGTGGTGGTAGGGGTGGTCGGCGGGGAACACCGCGGCATACACCTCCGTCATCGCCTTGCCATAGGGGACGTTGTCGTAGCGCTGGCGCTTCTCCTCCTTGACCACGTCACGCTGGTTGTCGAGGTTCTCCTGGGTGACGGCGTCGAGCAGGCGACCGTGCCGGTCGGCCTCCATCCACAGGGCGAGCTCATAGGCCCCCTTGGGGACGGTCTCGAAGTAGTTGGTGCGGTCGAACCACGTCGTCGCGTTGAGTCGCCCGCCCTCCGCCATCAGACGCGTGAAGTGCTCACCGCTGGCGATGTTCTTCGAGCCCTGGAACATCAGGTGCTCGAAGAGGTGCGCGAACCCGGTGCGCCCCGGGGCCTCGTGGCGCGAGCCGACGTTGACCCAGAGGTTGACGGTCACGGTCGGCACGCTCGTGTCCGGCGAGACCACGACACGCAGTCCGTTGTCCAGGGTGCGCTGGTGGATGGGGTAGTCCAGAGGCATGCCGCCACCCTAGATGCTGGCGCGGAACACGGCCGGGCGCGGTCGGCCGGCTACAACCGCCGGCTGCCCTCTTCGCGCGCCTGGGTCACCGACTGGGCCGGCCCCCTCTTGTCCGCGGGCACTCGAGGCAGCGAGGGGGCGTACCCCTCGCCGAGCTGCTGGATGGCGGTGCGGGCGAACACCTGCTGCTCGGTCACGGTGCGCTCGGACCGGCCCCGGCCCAGGAAGCTGACCGACCAGTGCAGCAGCGTCGTGAGCCGGTGCTTGAAGCCGATGATGTAGACGAGGTGCACGGCCAGCCACAGCACCCAGGCGATGAACCCGGTGAACCGCAGGCTGCCGATGGACGCGACCGCGCTGAACCGCGAGATCGTGGCCATCGACCCCTTGTCCTTGTACCGGAACGGCCCCTTGGGCGGCTTGCCGGCGAGGCGTCGCTTGATGAGGTCCGCGGCGTAGCGTGCGCCCTGGATCGCGACCTGGGCCACTCCCGGGTAGCCCTTGAGGGCGGCCATGTCACCGACGACGAAGACCTCCGGGTGCCCCGGCAACGTCAGGTCGTCGTTCACCTCGACCCGTCCAGCCCGGTCCACCGAGGCAGCGGACTGGCTGGCGAGGGTCGCGCCGAGCTCGGATGCCTGCACCCCAGCCGCCCAGACCTTGCAGACGGACTCGATCCGGCGGGTCGCGCCGTTGGCGTCCTTCACGTCGATGCCGGTGGCGTCGACGCCGGTCACCATGGCTCCGAGCTGCACCTCGACCCCGATCTCCTCGAGGCGTCGGGCGGCCTTGGCGCCCAGGTGGTCACCGAAGGCGGACAGGACGGTCGGCGCCGCATCCAGGAGCACGATGCGCGCACGGCTGGTGTCGATCCGCCGGAAGTCCCTGCGCAGCGTGCGCCGCGACAGCTCGGCGATCTGGCCCGCCATCTCCACGCCCGTCGGACCGGCCCCGACGACGACGAAGGTCATCAGCCGCTCGACCTCCTTGGGCGTGCTGGCCAGCTCGGCCCACTCGAAGGAGCCGAAGATGCGGCCCCGCAGCTCGAGGGCGTCGTCGATGGACTTCATGCCCGGTGCGAACTGAGCGAACTGGTCGTTGCCGAAGTAGGACTGGCCGGCGCCCGCGGCGACGATGAGCGAGTCGTAGGGCGTCACGGTGTCGCGGTCCAGCACCCGGCTGGTGACCGTCCGGGCCGCGAGGTCGATCGCGATGACGTTGCCGAGGATCACGCGGGCGTTCTTCTGCCGTGCGAGCACCTCGCGGGTGGCCGGCGCGATCTCTCCCTCGGAGAGGATGCCGGTCGCCACCTGGTAGAGCAGCGGCTGGAAGAGGTGGTGGGTGGTCTTGGCGACGAGGGTGACGTCGACGTCGGCCCGCTTCAGGGCCTGGGCGCCGAACAGCCCGCCGAAACCTGAGCCGATCACGACGACTCGGTGACGCGAACCCTGGGTGACCTCGTGCGACGACATGTGAACACTCTCCCGCCAATGACGAAGGACGGCCAGACCCCGGGTGGGTCCGCCGTCCTCGGTGACGCCTTGCACTTGCTGCAACAACCGTAGCGGTGGCGCTATGCCTGCCCACGCCCCGGTGCGCGGGGTGCGATGCGGATCACGCCGAGGGACCTTCTCGTCTCACGGACTGGCCGGCGTGGGCGCGGATGGCACGACGCCCTGCGTGGTCGGTGGGGCCGCGGTCGGCGTCGGGGCCGGGCTGGCCGGGGTCACGGCCGGCACCGGAGGCGGGGTGGTCTTCGACGGAACCGGTGTGGTCCTCGACGGGGCCGGGCCGGACTTCGCCTTCGACGGCCTCGCCGCGGCCTGGGCCGTGGTCGGCTTCGAGGTGGGGCTCGCGGTCGGCTCGGCCGTGGGATCGACGATCGCCGGGAAGTCACTGGCGCGCCCGCCGGAGCCGACCCGGAAGGCGACGTCGTTGAGGGCCGCCAGCCCGTGGGCACCGAAGAAGGAGACCCACTGCAGGACCGAGGCCAGGTACTCGTCGGACTGGTTGTAGGACAGGATCGCGGACCGGAGGTCACCGGGGCTGGACAGGTCGCGCCCCTCGCACAGGTAGTGCGCGGTGGCCAGGGCCGCGTCGTAGACGTTCTGCGGGTCACGACGACCGTCCCCGTCGCCGTCACGACCGGACGACGACCACGTGCCCGGCACGAACTGGAGGGGGCCCATGGCCCGGTCGTACGACGAGTCGCCGTCGTAGACGCCACGGTCGGTGTCCCTGATCACGGCGAACGGCCCGCCGTCGAGCAAGGGGCCGTAGATGGCGGGAGTCACCACGTGGCCGGCGGTGACCGAGCGCCCGCCCACCGAACCGGACTCCACCTGACCGATGGCGGCCAGGTGGGTGACCGACAGGTGGCAGCCGGGGGGCGCCTTGGCCACGGCCGAGCGGTATGCCGCGGCGAGCACGGCCTGCGCGGTGCCCGCCTTGGGGGAGCTGCCCGTTGCGGCCGAGGTCGCGAGCGGCGGCCGCGCCGCCCCGGGGCGGACCGAGGCATCGCCAGGTTGGTCCAGCCCTGTCTGGGCGGGGGTGAGGTCGTCGAAGGAGACCTGCGCCGGGGCGGCCCACGCGGCAGGACGCTCGTGCACGGTGCTGGTGGCGGTCAGTGCTCCGGGCACCGGAGCCGGCGACGAGGCGTGCTGCATCACCACGGCAGCCGCGACAGCTCCGAGGGCGGCGATCCTGACCAAGCGCACCGGGTGTCCTCCTTCGCCTGAAATCCTGCTAGCAGCCGTCCCTCCCCGTGGGGAGACGTGACAAAGGCAGACGAACGGCTGAGGCGGAGCGCCACAACTGTCACTCCAGCCCCACCTGTCCCGTGAAGGAGTGGGTCAGAAGAGCCGGGCGGCCCTGGTCTCGTCCGACTCCTCGAGGGCGAGCAGGAACCGTTTGCGGTCGAGCCCACCGGCGTAGCCCACCAGGCTGCCGTCGGCGCCGATGACGCGGTGGCACGGCACGACGATCCCGATCGGGTTGCGGCCGTTCGCCGCCCCGACCGCCTGGCTCAGGTTGACGTCACCCAGGGCCCTGGCCAGGTCTCCGTAGCTGCGGGTCTGGCCGTAGGGGATCTCCCGGAGCAGCGCCCAGACCCGTTGCTCGAAGGCGTTGCCGACCGCAGCGAGCGGCAGGTCGAAATCGGTGCGGTGCCCGGCGAAGTACTCGGCGAGCTGGCAGCGGGCCTGCGGCAGCACACCGTCGTCCCGCTCCCCCAGGGCCTGCGGGTCGGGCGCGTGCTTGCGGCTGTCCATGTGCAGGCCGACCAGGTGCCCGTCGTCGGCCACGAGCGTCAGGTCGCCGATCGGCGACGCGACCACCGCATGCGTCCTCATGGGTGCATGGTCCCAGCCCGTGCCGACACTCGGTTCATGCCGTGGGCGAGGCGATCTGCTCGGCCAGCCGGGCGGCATACTCCGTGGCCTCCTGCGGCGAGGCGTACGTGGTGCGCGGCCAGAAGAACCCCCGCAGGCCGTCGCCCTTGGTGCGCGGCACGACGTGCACGTGCAGGTGCGGGACCGACTGCGAGACGACGTTGTTGACCGCCACGAAGGAGCCCTGCGCCCCGAGGGCCTCCACGACCCCGGCGGCGACCCGCTGGGCGGCCCCCATCACCACGGGGAGCAGGTCCGAGGGCAGGTCGGTGAGGGTGGCGATGTGGGTCTTGGGCACCACGAGGACGTGCCCCTTGAACACGGGGCGGGTGTCCAGGAACCCCAGGACCGAAGGCTCGTCGAGGACGACGTGCGCCGTGGTGGCACCGTCGACGATGGCGCAGAAGGGGCAGTCCACGTCACGGACCCTAGCCGGACTCCACGGACTTCCTCGGGGGGCGCGGGAGGAAGTAGCTCGTGCGTTCCCGGTACTCGGCGTACCCCGGTCGCTCGGCCATGTGGCGCTCCAGCAGGCGGGCACCGGTGGCGAAGACCAGGAAGTAGGTCATGACGACGGGCGAGAGGACGGTGAGGACCCCGGGCCAGGCACTGGCCGAGAGCAGGTAGATCCCCCACCAGACGCAGGAGTCGCCGAAGTAGTTGGGATGACGCGTCCACGCCCACAGGCCGCGGTCCATGACCTTGCCGCGGTTGGCCGGGTCGGCCTTGAACGTGGCCAGCTGCCGGTCACCCACGCCCTCGAAGGTCAGCCCGGTGGCCCACAGCACCACGCCGAGGACCGCCACGAGAACGGCACCGTCGCCGGCTGCCGCGCTCACCTGGATCGGCAGCGAGACGAACCAGACCGCGAGGCCCTGGACGAGGTAGACCTTGCGGATCGCGACCAGGGTCGGGTTGCCGGGCCGGTCCTTGAGCATCTCCTCGTAGCGGGGGTCCTCACCCTTGCCGGCGTTGCGGCGCGTGACGTGCCAGGCGAGCCGTAGCCCCCAGGCACCGACGAGCAGGACCATCAGCAGTCGGCGCCAGAGCGCGCCGTCGCCCACCAGGGCGGCCACGAGGGCGACGACGACGAAGCCCAGACCCCAGGTGGTGTCCACCACGGAGACCCGCCCCTGCCTGCGCGCCTCCAGGGCGGTGACCGCCATCAGCACGACGACTGCGACCAACGAAAACCCTGTGACGGCAATGAAGCTCGAACCGTCGAAGGTCAAGACCACACCGCCGGGCGCACGGGCGGGAGGCCCGATGCGCCGCGCTCGGGACGCACGGCGAGGATCTGGTCGACACCCATCCGGCCATCACGGAAGGCCATCGAGGCGCCCACGAGGTAGAGCCGCCACACGCGGGCAACCTCCTCGCCCACGAGGGAGACCGCCGTGTCCCAGTTGGTCTCGAACGTGTCGTGCCACGCGTCGACCGTGCGCACGTAGTGCTCGCGCAGGGCGTGCACGTCGCGCACCTCCAACCCGGACTGTTCAAGCAGGTCGACCGTCGCACCCACGGGCCGCATGGTCATGTCCGGGGCGATGAACGACTCGATGAACGGTCCCCCGCCGGGGTGGCGGCCACGGCGCGACATCTGCTGGACCAGGACCCTGCCCCCGGCTCGGACCCGCTCGCGCAGCACCCGGGCGTAGGTCGCGTAGTTGCGCTCTCCGACGTGCTCGCCCATCTCGAGCGACACGACGGCGTCGAAGTTGCTGTCCGGCACCGCGCGGTAGTCCTGGAGCCGGATCTCGACCCGGTCGTGGAGGCCGCGCTCGGCGATGCGCCGGTCGATGAACCGCTTCTGCTCGGCGGCGATCGTCACCCCGGTGACCTGCACGCCGAAGTGCTCCGCGGCATACAGGCTCATCGAACCCCAGCCGCAGCCCACGTCGAGCAGGCGCATTCCCGGCTCGAGGCCCAGCTTGCGGCAGACCAGGTCGAGCTTGTCCCGTTGGGCGTCCTCGACCGAGTAGTCCGGGTCGTCGGAGGTCCAGTAGGCGCACGAGTACGCCATGTGGGCGTCAAGGATCAGCTCGTAGAACTCGTTGGACAGGTCGTAGTGGTGGTGGATCGCCTGGCGGTCGCGCCCGAGGCTGTGCAGCCGGCCCTTGATGACCGCCTGGCTCGGTGGTGGCGGCAGCGGCAGACCCAGGGCGCCGGCCTTGCGGGCCACATTGACCATGGCCGCGACGGCGGCCGGGGCCGCGCGGAGTCCACCGAGGCCGCGCTCGTGCGCGACGTCCCACACATGGGTCAGCGCAGAGCCGAGGTCGCCCACGACGTCCAGCTCGCCGGTCACGTAGGCCTGGGCCGCGCCGAGCTCACCAGGGTGGCGCAGCAGCCGGCGCAACGCCCGGGGCGAGCGCAGCACCACGTGCGGTGCACCCTCGGGACCGGCGGAGCTGCCGTCCCACGCGGTCAGTCGTACCGGCAGCTCGCCACCGACCACGGCCGCCATCGCCTCGGCGAGCTCACCCGCGATGCCCGACCTCGCGGAGTCCCGGCGGGTGTCCGTCCTGTCGAGGGTCGTCATCGGCCACCCTCGCGGTCCAGGATCACCTGCTGCACATCCAGGTAGCCGGAGCGGAAGCCCGCCCGCGAGTACTCGAGGTAGAAGTGCCACATCCGGTCGAAGACCTCGTCGAAGCCCAGGCCGTGCACGCGGTCCAGCGAGGCGAGGAACTTCTCGTCCCAGAGCCGCAGGGTCTCGGCGTAGTGCTGCCCGAACGAGAGTCGCTCGGACACCTTGAGCGAGGTCTCCTGGCGGTTCACGTCGACGATCGCCTCCGTCGAGGGCAGGAAGCCGCCGGGGAAGATGTACTTGTTGATCCAGGTGTAGGTGTAGCGGGTCGCGAGCATCCGGTCGTGGGGCATCGTGATCGCTTGGACGGCGACCTTGCCGCCGGGGGCCAGGACCTTGTCGATGGTGCGGAAGTACTCGCCCCAGTACTCGTGGCCGACGGCCTCGATCATCTCGACCGACACGACGGCGTCGAACTGGCCCTCGACCCGCCGGTAGTCGAGCAGCTCGACGTCGACGGAGTCGGAGTAGCCCGCAGCGGCGATGCGCTCCCGCGCCAGAGCCTGCTGCTCACTGGAGAGCGTCACGGACAGGACCGTGGCCCCGCGAGCCGCGGCACGGATCGCGAGCTCGCCCCAGCCCGTGCCGATCTCGAGGACCCGGCTGCCCTGGCCGACCGCGGCGGAGTCGAGCATCTGGTCGATCTTGCGCCGTTGTGCGTCAGCGAAGACGTCCCAGCCGGGCACGGTCGCGGGCGTGTTGACGGTGACCGCCTCGCGGTCGACCGAACGGCCGGCCGTCTCCTCGCCGACGAAGAGGGCCGAGGAGTAGCTGAGCGTCGGGTCGAGGAACGTGGCGAACATGTCGTTGGACAGGTCGTAGTGCCGCGCGATGTTGTTGCGGGTGTTCTGGGTCGTGTTCTTCTCGGTGTGCGGCGCCCGGGCGACGTAGAAGGCCCGCAGCTTCTGGAGCGGCTCGGGGATGAGCGTGGCCATCTGCGCCGCGAACACCTCGAGCAGACCGCCGAGGTCCTCGGCGTTCCAGTCACCGACCATGTAGGACTCCCCGAAACCGATGAGGCCACCGGCGCCGAGGGCAGCGAAGAAGGCGTCGGGGCGCTCGATGACCATCAAGGGGGCCTGCGGGTCCGTGATCGCGCCGCCGACGATGGCCTCGCGGCCGACCTGCACGCGGACGGGGAGGCGGCGCACGACGGACAGGAACAGCCGACGGGCGACGGCGCCCTCGACGGCGCGGCGCACCTTGGCGCGGCGTGCCGTGAGGTCCGGCCAGCGGGTCGGGTCGATGGCGGGGCTCGTGGCGAGGCCTGCGGTGGCGGTGGTCACTGGACTGCCTCCTGGTGGTGTGACGGGCGGTGCTGCACCGGCAGGCGGCGCAACCAGAGTCGGATGCCGTGCCAGCGGATTCGTGCTGAGACGGCGAGGGGTTCAAGGGGACGGCGAGCCGCGAGGCGCAGCACCGTGGAGGTCCGCGACGGCAGGGCCGTGCCGGACAGGCCGGCGACGAACGGGTCCTGGCCAGGTCGGTCGAGCACGACCTGGACCCGGACGTGGTCGTCGGGCTCGGGGATGGTCAGCCGGTAGCTGCCGGAGACGTCGTTGAAGGGGCTCACGTAGAGCGCCTTGTCGACCTCGGCCCGGCCGTGCTCGTCCGCGTGGACGAGGTAGGCGTGACGGTCGCCGTAGGTGTTGTGCACTTCGACCACGTTGCACGCGAGCGTGCCGTCGGCCGCGTAGCACCAGTAGACGGAGATGGGGTTGAAGACCGTGCCCAGCACGCGGGGCATGGTCAGCATCCGGATCCGGCCGCCCTTGAGGTCCACGTCCTGGGTGGCCAGGAACGCGTCGAGGTTCTCGCGCAGCGAGCGCTCCGGCACCCCGAGGTGGTCGCCGCTCTCGAACCGCGCCAGCGGTGAGAGCCGTCCCAGCCGCGGCAGGTCGTCGAGGTCGACGAGCCAGGTGTAGCTGCGGTTGTGGAAGCGGTGGGCGACCGGGCCCTTGCGCGTGTGGCGGATGGAGGTGGCGTAGATGGTGGTGGAGCGGGGCAGCCTCATCGCAGCGCCACCTCCTCCACGCGGGGCTCGACGGGTCCGTCGGTCCAGTCGACACCCAGGTGGGCAGCGGCCTGCACGCCGGAGCGAGCACCGTCCTCGTGGAAGCCCCACCCGTGGTAGGCGCCCGCGAAGGCGATCCGCGGGGTGTTGATCTCGGGGAGGCGCCGTTGGGCAGCGACGGACTCAGGCGTGTAGAGCGGGTGCTCGTAGTGCATGGTGTCGATGACGAGGCTCTGGTCGACGCAGTCGGTGCCGTTGAGGGTCACCAGGAAGCGGCGGTCGGTGACGTCGAGGCGCTGGAGCCGGGTCATGTCGTAGGTGACCAGGACACCGTTGCCCTCGCCCTCGGGGCGTCGCCAGTAGTTCCATGACGCGCGTGCCCCCGAGCTGCGCGGCAGGACCGACTCGTCGGTGTGCAGCTGTGCCACGTTGCTGGAGTAGGGCATGGCACCCAGCACGTCGCGCTGCAGGTCGCTCGGCTCACGGAGCATCGTCAGGGCCTGGTGCGGGTGGGCGGCGATGACGACCGAGTCGAAGACCTCGCGGCCTCCGAGGGCGTCCTCGACCAGGACCTGCCCGTCGCGCTCGACGACCGAGGTCACCGGGGTCGAGAGGCGGAGGTCGGCGATGCCGGCGGCGAGCGCCTCGACGTAGCGGCCGGAGCCCCCCACGACCGTGCGCCACGTCGGGGACCCGAAGACCGTGAGCATCCCGTGGTGGTCGAGGAACTCGAACAGGTAGCGGGCCGGGTAGTCGAGGGCCACGCCGGTGTCGCAGGACCACACGGCGCCGACGACCGGCTCCAGGAAGTGCCGGGTGAAGTAGTCGCTGAACTCGCCGCGGCGGGCGAACTCGCCGAGGGTCTGGTCGCGGCCGGTGTCGGTGGCCTCCAGCGCCAGCACGGCCCGGGCCTCGCGGTGGAAGCTACGCACCTCGGTGAGCATCTTCAGGTAGGCCGGGTTGGCCAGGTTGCGGGGCTGGGGGAACAGGCCCCGGGCACCCTTGGCGCCGGCATACTCCAGACCGACCTCGTCGCACCGCACGGACATGCTCATGTCGGAGTCCTGCGTCGCCACGCCGAGCTCGGCGAACAGGCGCAGCAGCGTGGGGTAGGTGCGGTCGTTGTGCACGATGAACCCGGTGTCCACACCGATGGTCCGGCCGTCGACCTCCACCTGGTGGGTGTCCGCGTGGCCCCCGAGCCTGGCGTCGGCCTCGTAGAGGCTCACCTCGCCCTGCGTGCTGAGCACGTGGGCGGCGGCAAGGCCGGCGATTCCACTGCCGATGACGGCGTGGCGTGGTGCTGACATGGGGATCCATCCGATCTGGGGTGACGGTGCAGGAGTCATTCGGTGCGGGTGGCCAGGCGGATTGGCGGTCACCGTGCGCGGCGCCGGTATGCCGTGGTGGCTGCGACCGTCACCGGCCCGCCGAACGGGGCAGCCGCGTGGCGGGACGCGGTGGCCACCAGCGCCTCCAGCGGACCCCGGAGCGGGACCAGGGCGAAGAAGGCGCCGATGCCCAGGACCAGCAGGACCTGGTCCCCGTAGCTCGTCTCCAGGTCGGGCCAGTGCCCGCGGGCCATGACGAGCACGTGGAGGGTGTAGAGGGTCAGGGTCATGGTGCCGGCTCCGAAGACGGCGGCCCACACCCGCGGACCGAACCGGGTCAGCAGCAGGCAGGCCCCGACCACCGCCAGCGCACTGCCGATCGTCTGGGCCAGGTCCAGGGGGGTGCCCGAGTGGGGGGCCACCGTGGCCAGCCACCACCACGACCCGGTGGGGGTCGTGCCGTGCAGGCCGTGGACGAGCAGGGCGGCGAACGCCTCGGGGTCCTGGGCGACGTCGCGGTCGGGGTAGCTGGAGGTCAGGGACGCCAGGGCACCGGGCCGCGCGAGCAGGAGCCGGGAGGCGACCGAAGCGGTCACCGCCAGCGCCAGTCCACCCGCCAGGAGCACCACCTCGACCCCCCTGCGACGCAGGTCGGTCCGCCCGACGGCCATGCCCGCCAGGAGGTAGGCCACCCAGACCACGGCCGGGTAGTAACCGGTGAGGAACAGCTCGCTCGCCAGGTGCCCCGGCCTCAGCAGGTCCCCCGGCCGGGGACTGCCCACTTCGTGCGGGCCGAGCAACGGCCGAACCAGCTGGCTGAGCACGGGTGCGGCCACCAGCCAGGCCCCGGCGAGCACGGCCAGGGAGCGCACACCCAGGCCTAGGAACGGCAGGCTCAGCGCGAACAGCACCGCATAGGACGCCAGGATCACGGCGATCCCCGACGGCACCAGCCCGAGCGCCAGGCCGATGGCCCCGATGATGAGCGAGCGGACGACGAGCCGCACCGAGACGGCATACCGGGCCCGCCCGTGCCAGGGCGAGGTGCGTCCACTCACGAGGGCGATGCTCACCCCCGCAAGCACGGCGAAGAGGGCGGACGCGCGTCCGCCGGCCACCCGCTGCGGCCACGGCACCTCGCCGCCGACCAACCCGGGCAGCACGTGGGTGGCCATCATGGCCACCAGCGCGAGCGCCCTGGCGACGTCCACGCCGACGATCCTGCGCGGGTCCACCTCCGGAAGGACGGGCGCGCTCATGGACCCATCCTGCCGGAGGTGGCGCCCAGGCGCTGGGGTGGCGGGACCAGGGCGCACCCCAGCCCGGCACAGCGCTGTCCCCAGCAGGCCGCGGAGAGGGATGGGCGGGCGGCGCGCTGGGGACAGGGTCTGGAGGTGACGAGGGTGGATCGTCGCTGTCCAATCTTTGTCCAAGGTCTGAGCTCATCGTCCTCTCGCCCTGCCTCCCTTGTCCAGAGCTTGTCGAGGGTCACTCGCTACCGTGGAGGGGTGCACACCATCGGCCAGGCGGCGGCGCTGACGGGAGTGCCGTCGGCCACCCTGCGGGCCTGGGAGCGCCGGTATGCCGTGGTGGCGCCGGTGCGCAGCCCCGCCGGCTACCGCCTCTACGACGACCAGGCCCTCCAGGTGCTCATCGCCATGGCGTCCCTCGTCGCCGCCGGGTGGTCCCCCAGCCAGGCTGCGCAGCACCTCGCGGGAGGTGCTCCGCGGTCGCAGGACCCGGGGCCGGAAGCCCTCGACGGGCACCCGCAGGTGACGCTCCCCGGCCACGGGGACAGCGCCTCCGGTGGCGCCGACATCGGCGCCCTCGCGCGCGGTGCTGTGGCGCGCGACCCCCGGGTGGTCGAGCAGGCCCTGGACGACGCCTTCGCGGTGGGCAGCTTCGAGCACGTGGTCGACGGATGGCTGATGCCTGCCCTGCGCGTGCTCGGTGCGGAGTGGAGCGCCGGGCGGGTCGACGTGGCCGGCGAGCACGTCGTGAGCGCCACGGTGCACCGTCGGCTGGGCGCGGCGATGGAGGCAGCGGGGCACGCGGTCGGGGTGCCCCGGGTCGCGGTGGGCACCGCCCGCGGGGCCCGGCACGAGCTGGGGGCGCTCGCCTTCTCGGTCGTGCTGCGACGGGCCGGCCTCGATGTCGTCTACCTCGGCGCCGACCTGCCGCCCGAGCACTGGGTGGCGGCGGTGCGCCGGCACTGGCCGCATGCGGTGGTGCTGACCGCCTCGATGGCCGCCGACGTCGTCGCCACCCGGGAGACCGTGTCGGCGCTGCGGGCGACCGACCCCGCCCTCCCGGTCTATGTCGGCGGGGCCGCCCAGGCGGAGGTGGCCCACGGGACCATCGCGCTGGGCCACTCGCTGCGGGAGGCGGCAGCAGTCGTGGTCGACACAGTGGCCCGTCGTGGCAGCGGCTCAGGCGGTCCGGGACGGATGGCTGACGACGGCTCGTGACCGAGGAGCCCGCGCCCGCGGTCGGCACCCCGGGCCTCGGCCCGGACGCGCGTCCGCGATCGGCGCGTCGGAGCCTTGGGCCCTGCCGGGGGTCGCCTAGGTTGGATGACCACCAAGGGAGATGGCGGGCATCGGAGCTCGTCACGGGGGGCCGCGCCCTCACCGGTGCACGGACCGCTCGGACGGCGGGTCCACGGGACCGGCGGCGCACGAGGGGAAGCTGATGGTCAACGTCCTGCTGGCTGGCGCGATCTCGATGGCGCTGTCCCTGCTCGGCACCCCGTTCTTCGCACGGTTCCTCGTGCGGCGCGGCTACGGACAGTTCATCCGTGACGACCTCACCCAGCACCACTACAAGCGGGGAAAGCCCACGATGGGTGGCGCCGTCATCATCGCCGCGACCGCGATCGGCTACTTCGGCTCGCACCTGCTCCTGGTGGCCGTCGGCACCAGCGGCACCATCGCGGTCGCGCCCGGTCGCCTCTCCCTCAGCGCGCTCCTCGTGCTCTTCCTGCTGATCGGGATGGGGCTGGTCGGCTTCCTCGACGACTACACGAAGATCTCGAAGGCACGCAGCCTCGGGCTCACCTCGAAGCAGAAGCTTGCCGGCCAGACCCTGGTCACGGCGGTCTTCGCCGTCGTCGCGCTGCTGGTGGACGACAGGACCGGGCGCACCTCGGCGTCCACCGCCATCTCGTTCATCAGGGACACCGCCCTCGACCTTGCCGCGGCAGGTCCGGTGCTCGGCATGGCCCTGTTCATCCTGTGGGCCAACGTGCTGGTCACCGGGGCGTCGAACGGTGTCAACATCACCGACGGCCTCGATGGCCTCGCCACCGGCGCCTCGGTCATGGTCTTCGGCGCGTACACCGGCATCAGCCTGTGGCAGTACAACCAGAACTGCACCCTGGCTCCCGGGCCCGCCTGTTACGACGTGCGTGACGGACTCGACCTGGCCGTGGTCGCCTGCGCGATCGCCGGCGCCTGCTTCGGGTTCCTGTGGTGGAACGCCTCCCCCGCGAGCATCATCATGGGCGACACGGGGTCGCTCTCGCTCGGTGCAGCCCTGGCGGGGATGGCGATCCTGACCCGCACCGAGCTGCTGCTGGTCGTCCTGGGCGGTCTGTTCGTGATGATCACCCTGTCTGTCGTGATCCAGGTCGCCAGCTTCAAGCTCACCGGGAAGCGGGTCTTCCGGATGGCCCCCCTGCACCACCATTTCGAGCTGCTCGGGTGGGCCGAGATCACGATCGTCATCCGCTTCTGGATCATCGCCGGGATCTGCGTGGTGTCGGGACTGGGCCTCTTCTACGCCGAGTGGGTCACCGGCCAGTGAGGCTCGGGCCGCTGTGCCCGCTCGGCCGGAGCGGGCCACGTCGGCCCGTGGACAGCAGAAGGCCCGGACCAGTGGTCCGGGCCTTCTGTCGCTGACGCGTTGGTAGCGGGGGCAGGATTTGAACCTGCGACCTCCGGGTTATGAGCCCGGCGAGCTACCGAGCTGCTCCACCCCGCGTCGGTAGACACCACCCTACGGGACGGCCTGCGCCCGAACCAAATCGGGCCCCTCCCCCGCGACCGGTCACGGTGTGGGTCGCGGTCGCGGTGGGAGTGGCCGTGGCGGTGCCCGACGGGGTCGGGGTGACGGTGACCGACCCGCCCTTGGGTGCTGCGGCGACGGCGCGCTTGATCGCTTCGTCGAGCTGCTTCTGCGCCGTGCCGTAGGCGGCGAAGTCGCCATCCTTCAGCGCCTTCTGGCCCGCGGCATACGCCGCCTGGATGTCGGCGAGGGCCTTGTCCAGGGCGACGGTGTCGGTAGGCGCGGTCGGGCCCGAACCGTCACCAGTGGTGGGCGGCGGGTTGGTGGCGGTGCCGGAGTCGCCTGCGGTGGCGCCGGAGTTGCCGCCGAACAGCCCGGTGAGGGCGCCGTCCAGGGTGTCCGACCAGGCCAGCTTGTCACCGAAGGCCACGACGGTGGCCCGCAGCAGCGGGTAGGCCGAGGTCGCCTTGGCGCTGACGTAGATCGGCTGGACGTAGAGCAGGCCGCCACCCACGGGCAGCGTCAGCAGGTTGCCGAGGGTGACCCGGGATCCCTGCTGACGGCTCTGGTTGAGGAACTGGTTGAGCGTCAGCGTGAACGCCTCGGACGTCTGGTTGGAGGAGTTGACGTCGTTCTCCACCTGGCCCGGCCCCTTGACCGTGGTGTCGCGTGGCAGCTCGAGCAGGCGCATGGTGCCGTAGCCGTCCCGTCGCTGCCCCTGGGTCGTGCCGGCATCGGCGTCGACGGCGAGGAAGCCGGAGAGCACCTCACGGTCACCGACGGGCTGGAAGGTGGTGGTCAGCGAGAACGACGGCTTGTCCTGGTCGGGCATCGCCAGGGTCAGGTAGTAGGCCGGCTGCTGGACGAGCTTGTCCTCCTGGGCGGGGTCGTTGGGGACCTTCCAGAAGTCGTTGCCACCGAAGAACGAGTTGGCGTCGGTGACGTGGTACTTGGCCAGCGTCGAGCGCTGCACCTTGAACAGGTCCTCCGGGTAGCGCAGGTGCGACATGAGGTCCCCACTGATCTCGGAGAGGGGCCGCACCGGCTGGCCGAACGCCTTCTGCCAGGCCTTGAGCATCGGGTCCTGGTCGTCCCACGCGTACATCTTGATCGACCCGTCGAAGGCGTCGACCGTCGCCTTGACCGAGTTGCGGATGTAGTTGACCTGCCCGCTGCCGATCGGCCGGACGGCCGACGAGCTCGCCGTCACCGAGTCCGAGGTGAGCCCGTCGAGCTCCTGGAGCTTGGAGTACGGGTAGTCGGCCGTCGTCGTGTAGCCGTCGACGATCCACTGCACCCGGCCGTCGACCACCGCGGGGTAGGGGTTGCCGTCGAGGGTCAGCCACGGGGCGACCCGCTGCACCCGCTCCAACGGCTCGCGGTGGTCGAGGATGCGGCTCTTGTTGTTGACCGCGTCGGAGAGCAGGAAGTTCAGCTCGCGGTACTTCATGGCGTAGGCGGCCTTGCGGAAGAACGACCCCAGGGAGACACCGCCGTCACCGGCGTAGGTGTTGTTCTTCTGGCCGGCCGAGCCGCTGTCCGGGTAGTCGAACTCGCGCGGACCGGCGCCGGACGGGGCGCCGACGATGGAGTACTGCGGCGACTGCTCGCCGAAGTAGATGCGGGGCTCGAAGTCGCCGAGCGGGCCGACCGGGGGGATGTTCTGCTCGTAGAAGACCGGCTGGCCGTCGGCGCCGCGCTGGTTGCCGTAGGCCGAGACGACACCGAAGCCGTGGGTGTAGACGGTGTGGTCGTTGAGCCAGTTGCGCTGGTTCTCCGGCACGCCCGCGAGATCGAGCTCGCGCACCGCGATGACGGTGTCCTTGATCTTGCCGTCGATCTTGTAGCGGTCGACGTCGAGGGCGTCAGGGAAGGCGTAGTAGGACTTCACGGCCTGGAGCTGCTTGAACGTCGGGGACACCACGATCGGGTCCACCAGGCGGATGCCGGGGATGGTCTCGGCGTCGTCGCGCAGCTGGCCGGGACTCGCCTCGGTCGTCGCCGCATAGGGCTTGGTGTCGACGGCGTCGATGCCGTAGGCCGCGCGGGTCGCTGCGATGCCGCGCTCGATGTAGGGCTTCTCCAGCGACTTCTCGGACGGCTTGACCTGGAACCGCTGGACGAGGGCCGGGTAGATGCCGCCGACCACGACGGACGTGATGAGCAGCAGCGCCACGCCCACGACGGGGAGCCGCCAGGACCGCGTCCAGATCGAGGCGATGAACATGGCTGCGGTCATGATTGCCGCCACGGCGAGGATGGCCTTCGTCGGCAGCACGGCGTGGGCGTCGGTGTAGCGGATGCCGGTGAGCAGCGAGGAGTCCTTGGTCGCCAGCGAGTAGCGGTCGAACCAGTAGTTGGCGGCGCGCACCAGCACGAGCGCGGCCAACAGGATGGCCAGGTGCGTGCGGGCCGACCGGGTGGTGCGCTCGGCTCGCACCTGGATCTGCAGTCCCCCGTAGACGTAGTGGGTGAAGGCCGCCGTCAGCAGCGCCATCACCAGCGCCATGGTCAGGAAGCCGAGCAGGAACCGGATCCACGGCAGGGTGAAGACGAAGAAGGACAGGTCGAGGTTGAACTGCGGGTCCCTGGTGCCGAACGGTACGCCGTTGCGCCACAGCAGGAAGGTCTTCCACTGCCCGGCCGCGCCGGTGCCGGCCAGCAGCCCGAGCACACCGGGGATGGCGAACAGGGCGATCTTGCGCAGCGGCTCGATGGCCTCCCGGTACTGGTCGAGGTTCTGCTGCTGGGGTGTGACCGGGGCGTAGATGGGCCGGGTCCGGTAGCCGATCACCAGGCTCGAGGCCACCAGGGCGGCCGTGACGGCGAAGGCGAGCACGAAGAGCAGGGTCTTGGTGACCAGCTGCTTGACGAAGACGCTCTCGAAGCCCACGGAGTTGAACCAGAGGACCTCGGTCCACAGGGACGCGCCGATGGACAGCAGGAAACCCAGCGCCACGATGATCGCGATCGTGGGGGCCAGCGGCCCGCGCCGTCGTCCGAAGGTCAGCGTCGGGGGACGCCGTCCGCGGCCTCCCGCGCCGGAGCCACCTCCCGGAGCTCCCTCCGGACGGCTGCCCTCGCCGCCCGCCTCGTCCCGGCCGAACCACTCAGAAGAACTCACAAAACGCCCGATCTGCCACGCGGCCGTCGACGACGACCGCTACTGGTACCCGACCAACTTACCGAGGCCCGCTGTGGTTCCCACGCCCCCCTGCGGCAGGTCTGGGCGCAACTTGTGAGTTTCCCCGGGTATGCCGCGTGCCCGGGTCGATGCCGGGATGCGGCACCATGGGCGCGTGAGCCAGCCCTCCCGCCCCGTCGCCGACCCACTGTCCATCGCCGCCCTCGACACCGAGCGGCACGTTGCCGCCTCCGGGTGGGACCAGAACCCCCGGCTTTTCGCCCTCGTCGCTACGGCCGACCTGGTCGAGCGCGAGCCCCACCTGCGCACCCAGATGCACGGTGCGGACCTTGCCGAGGGAGCCCTCAGTGCCATCGAGCAGGAGGACCTCCCGCCGACGTCCAACCTCGAGAGCCTGCTCGGCGGTATCGCCTGGCCGGACACCGTGGTCGGTGCGGCGCTCGCCGTCGAGCGGATCGTCGTGCCGCCGGAGGCCGAACGCGACCTGCCGGTGCACTCCGGCTCCGCAGTGGACGCCCTGGCCGCCCACCCCTCACGTCAGGACGTGCGCCTGCTCGTGGCCGTCACCCGCGACGGACAGAGCCGGTGCCTGCTGCGCCAACGGGCCCACGACAGCGACGACCAGGTCGCCCTCGGCGAGGACATCGCCCCCGGGCTCGTCCACGCGCTGCGGGCGACCCTGCAGGACTAGTCCGCACCCGGCATACCCGCTGGTCGGCCCACGCGGGCCGGGTCACTTGGTGCAGGTGGGCAGGCTGTCGGCACGCTTGGCGCCGATCGCCTCGACCGCCGACTTCGCTTCGTCGAACGTGGAGATCCGCACGACCCGCAGGCCGTCGGGGACGTGGCCCACCACCTCGTCGCAGTTCGACGCGGGGGCCAGGAACCACGTCGCGCCGCCCTCGCGAGCCCCGACCAGCTTCTGGCGGATGCCGCCGATGGGGCCGACCTTGCCGGTGTAGTCGATGGTGCCGGTGCCGGCGATGTTCGCGCCGCCGGTGAGGGCGCCGGGGGTGAGCTTGTCGTAGATCCCCAGGGCGAACATGGTGCCGGCCGAGGGGCCACCCACGTCGCCGGCGTCGATCTTCACGTCGATCGGGAAGTCGAACCGCACGCCGAGGAAGACGCCCACCGTCGCCCGCCCGTCCGCCTCACGGGTCGTGGCCGAGACGTCCACCGTCGTCGAGCCGCGTCGCAGGGTGAGGTCGACCTTCTCGCCGGGCTGGTGCAGCCCGACGGCGTCGCGGATGGCGTTCGTGTCGGCGACGGCCTTGCCGTCGACCGCGACGATCTCGTCGCCCGCCTTGAGCAGGGCCGCGGACGGGGCGTCCTTGGACACCTGCGCGATCAGGACGTGCTGGACCACCTTCTGCCCGGCTGCCTTGAGCGCCACCGCGATCGCCTCCTGCTGGGAGTCGATCATCTCCGCGGTGTTGTTCTCCTCGACCTGCTTGTCGGTGATCCCCTTGGGGAAGTAGACGTCCTCGTCGAAGATCTCCTGGCTCGGGTCGACCGCGGCACGCAGGAGGTCGTAGACCGTGACGCGGTAACCGGGCCCTCCCGCAACGCGCACGGTGGTGAAGTCGAGGGCGCCCTTGGTGGGAAAGCTCTGCGCACCCGTGACACTGATGAGCTGGCTGCCGGCAAGCTTGCCGAGGGTGTTGGTGATCGGGCCCGGCTTCAGCACCACGTAGGGCACGCTCACCATGCTCGCGAAGGCGGCGAGCGCGATGAACACGAAGACCGCGATCAGGGCAGCAGCAGACCGCCGCGACATCCTCGTGGGGTCGTGGTCGACGGGCTGCGACGGCGACCCACCCTGGGGGTCCGTGCTGTCGGGCTGGGTCACGGGAGCCCCACCCACTCGTCGGAACCGTCGCTGAACTGTTGGTGCTTCCAGATCGGGACCGTCCCCTTGAGGGTGTCGATGAGGTCGCGGCAGGCCTCGAACGCCTGGCCCCGGTGCGCGGCGGACACCGCGGCGACGACGGCGATGTCACCGATCTCGAGGTGGCCCACTCGGTGCACGGCCCCCACCCGGGCGACCGGGTGTCGGTCGGCCACCGTGCGGCACACCTGGGCCAGGGTGCCGGCGACGCTGGGGTGGGCGGAGTAGTCGAGGGCCGACACCGGCTCGCCGTGGTCGTGGTCGCGCACGACGCCCACGAAGAGGGCGATCCCCCCGCATTGTGGGTGGCGCACCAGGTCGAGCACCTCGTCGACGCTCAACGCTTCCTCGCGGACATCGCTCAGGACCACTTCGGGTCCCTGGCTCAGCTCCGTGGCCGGCTCAGTCATGCCGTCGAACCCTTCCTGCGGCGCCGCCGCATGATCGCCGCCGTGCCCACCAGGGCGACTGCGGCGCTGGCCGCCCCGAGGGCGGCATCCTTGCGGTCCAGCCGTCGGGCTGCGACCGCGTGCGAACCCCGGATGGTGTCCAGCAGGACTCCGAGGCAGGTCTGGTTGTCGTGGACCGGGACCCACCCGTGGTCGAGCAGGGCCTGGGACGACACCGCCCACGGGAAGGCGACGAACGCCAGGTCGGTGGCCGGTGCCGGCAACACCCCAACGCGGTGGAGGCGGTCCGCAGTTCCCATGGCCGCGCCGAGGCTCAGCTCGACCGTGCGCATACCCGTGAGCTGCCCGAGGTCGTGGGGGGAGAGCCACCCCGGCGAACCCACCGACACGGCCCCACCGATCCCCTGGGCCAGGACGACCGCCACCGCACTGCCGAGGTCGTCCACGTGGCAGAACTGCCAGGCTGGCGAGGCACCTCGCACGGTGAGCAGCCGGGGTGCCTCGAAGTGCCGGGTGACGACCGTGTCGACCCCCTCGCCGACCAGGGCAGCGGGGCGCACGGCGGTGATGGTCAGGCCCGGGTGCACGTCGCGGGCCACGGCGATCAGCTGCTCGACGTCCATCAGGTCGCCGACCAGGCCCTCGTCGGAGGGCGCCCGCAGGGGTGCGTCGTCGGGTAGCGGCACCGCGTTGTCGGGGTGCGCCCCGTAGACCTGGGCCCCCGTGACGACCACGAGGTGGCGCACCCCGGCCGCTGCGGCCGCCGTGATGACCGTCTGCGCGCGGCGCAGGTTGCGCTCGCGCCGTGGCCGGGTGCCCAGGGCGAGGTCCACCGACAGGTTCGTGCTCGCCGCGACGAATGCCGCGGCCTGGACCCCGGTGAGCGCGTCGACCAGGCGCGGGTCGCCCGGGTCGGCCAGTCGGAACTCGACCCCACCGATCGGCGGTTGCTCGGTGTCCACGGCCAGCACCCTGCCGATGCGGGCCTCCCCCACCGAACCCGTGGCCGAGGCCACCCCGTGGGCTGCCGCGACCAGCAGGGCCCGGGCCACGGCGGCACTCGCAGGGTCGGCAGCACCGATCACCGCGACGTCGATCGCGCTACGCCGCGAGCGAACGGCGCCCCGGGGGGAACTCACTGTGGCCTCCGCGTGGTTGTCTAGTGAAAGACCATCCTCTCAGGACCATGCAGGAGCCGCTGTGCCCGACCACCCGCACCTCCCCGACGACCCCGATGACGGCTCGGGCGACGCCTCGTCCGGTTCCGGCCTGCCACCCGAGATCGAGAAGATGCTCGCCGGGCTCACTGGGGGCACCCTCGACCCCGAGATGGCCAAGGCGCTGCGCGACATGGGCATCGACCAGGTCGATCCCGCCATGCTCCAGATGATGGTCGGGCAGATGCAGGAGATCTTCGCCGACACCGGGTCAGACAGCGAGCCCTTCAACCTCGCCATGGCCACCGACGCCGCCCGCAAGACCGTCTCGGCCGCTGGCGACTCGGTGGTGTCCGACGCCGCCCGGCGCGAGCTGGCCCAGGCGGCACAGGTCGCCGAGCTGTGGCTCGACGAGGTCACCACCTTCGAGGCACCCGGGATCACCACCCACGCCTGGAGCCGCGCCGAGTGGGTCGAGGCGACCATGCCGATGTGGCGCACCCTGGTGGACCCGGTCGCAGAGGGCGTCGGCCGCGCGGTGGCGGACGCCATGCGCACCCAGCTCCAGCAGCTCGGCGACGGGGGCCTGCCCGAGGGTGTGCTGCCCCCGGGCATCGACCCGGCCGCGATGCTGGGCCAGATGGAGCCGATGCTCGCGAAGATGAGCGGCTCGATGTTCGGTCTCCAGGTGGGCCAGGCAGTCGGGGCGCTGGCCACCGAGACCGTCAGCGGCACCGAGGTCGGCCTCCCGCTGGTCGCCGACCGATCGGTCGCCCTGCTGCCGGCCAACGTCGAGGTTTTCGCCGAAGGCCTGGGTGTCGACCTCGACCAGGTCCGCCTCTACCTCGCGGTGCGCGAGGCGGCGCGCGTGCGGCTGTTCTCCGAGGTCCCGTGGATCGGCCCCCAGCTGGTCACCGCCGTCCGCGACTACGCCCGCGACATCACCATCGACACCGACCGGATCGAGTCGGCGTTGCAGTCGGTGGATGCCAGCAATGCCGAGGAGCTGCAGTCGGCGCTGCAGGACCAGCTGTTCCGACCCGACCCGAGCGCCAACCAGCGGGCCGCCCTGGTCCGGCTGGAGACCTACCTGGCCCTCGTCGAGGGCTGGGTCGACGTGGTCGCGGAGCGCGCCACCCGAGAGCACCTGCCGCAGTCGTCCGCGCTCGGCGAGGCGGTCCGACGCCGTCGTGCGACCGGGGGTCCCGCCGAGAAGGCCTTCGCCGGCCTCGTCGGCCTCGAGCTGCGTCCTCGCCGGCTGCGCGACGCGGCCAACCTCTTCGCGGCGCTCGAGTCTGCGCACGGCGCGCAGGGCCGCGACGCAGCCTGGGGCCACCCCGACGTCGCGCCCACGGCGGCTGACCTCGACGACCCGCTCGGCTACGTCGAGCGCACCGGCGTCGGCTCCGACATGGATGCCGCGCTCGAGGCCCTGATCACCGAGGGCGAGACGGGCGGTCCCGGCTCCCCGGACGAGAACGGCCGGTGACGGGGGCGCCGACGGTGCTGCCACCGGCATACCTGGCCCTGCGCGTCGACGCCGAGCAGGTGCTCGGGCGCTGGCAGGCGCCGGACGCCGAGCAGGAGGCCCTGCGCACCCAGCTGTTGGCCCACTGCCACGAGCACCCCGACGCCCTCTGGAAGCAGGGACCGCCGGCGCACCTCACCGCGAGCGCCCTCGTGCTCAACTCCTCCCTCGACAAGGTGCTGCTCACCCTGCACGCCAAGGCGGGGATGTGGCTGCAGTTCGGCGGCCACTTCGAGCCGGAGGACTCCGGCGTCCTGGCGGCGGCGACGCGGGAGGCCCGTGAGGAGTCCGGCATCGCCGACCTCGTCCTGCACCCCGAGCTGGTCCACCTCGACCGGCACCGGCTCCTGGCGTCGGGGTTCGGCCGCTGCGCCGAGCACCTCGACCTGCGCTTCGCCGGGATCGCGCAGGATGAGGACGCCTACGCCGTGAGCGCCGAGTCCCTCGACGTGGCGTGGTGGCCCGTGGCGGCGCTCCCGGCCGAGAGTGGCGACGAGATCGCGCCGCTCGCGAGAGCGGCGCAGGCCGTGCTCAGCGCGTCGGGCACCGGCTGAACGCGACCGGCGGTCAGTCCTGGTCGACCGGGCCGATGTCGAGGGCGGCCTGCCCCTCCTGCTCCACGTCGTCGTCGACGAGGTCGAGCCCGGCGGCGGTCGCCACGCCCTCGAGGTAGCCGCGCGCCCGCTCGGTGCGGGGGTAGCTGCGCAGGAGCCCCCAGAACTGGGGGCCGTGACCGGGCGCCAGCAGGTGAGCCAGCTCGTGCAGGACCACGTAGTCGAGCACGTAGCCGGGCATGCCCTTGACGCGGGCGGAGATGCGAATGGTGCCGTCGGCGGGGGTGCAGGACCCCCACCGGGAGTTCTGGTTGGTCACCCACCGGATGCTCGACGGCTTGGCCAGCCCCCCGAGGTAGCGCTGGGACAGCTCGGCCGCCCGGGCCGCGAGCTGGGTGTCGCTGGGTCGGCGGCGCTTGTCACCCTTGGCCAGCCTGGCGAGCATGGTCGCGACCCACTCCTGCTCCTCGGCCTTGGTGAAGCGGGCGGGGATGAGCACGACGGTGCGGCCGTCCTCCCGGTAGGCGCTCACCGTGCGGCGACGGCGGCGGCTGCGCCGGACCTCGATGTCAGGGCTCCCCATGCCGTCCACGATAGGCGAGGCCGCCGACACGCCGGGCCAAGCGCGCCGAGCCACCTCCCGCCCCGGCCCCGATTCACCTAACCCCTGCTAGCACTGGTTGGGTGAATGCGGACACCGTGCAAACTGTCCGGATCACACCAACCCTTGCTAGCAATAGTTGGCGAGAGCCGCCTAGGGCCGGTGGGTGGGGTATGCCGTGCGGTCAGTGGCCGCGGAAGGTCGGGGGCCGCTTGGCAGCGGCGGCGGCGATGCCCTCGTGGACGTCCTGCGTCGCCAACGTGGTGGCCTGCGCCAACGCCTCCCACTGCAGGGCCGCCTCGAACGTCGCGGGCCCGCCCCCGCGCAACGCCTGCAGCGTGAGCCGGGTCGCGACCGGTGCGGCCGCGGCGATGCGCTCGGCAGCAGCCACCGCCTCCCCCACCACCTCGTCGGCCGGCACGGCGAGCGAGACCAACCCCAGCTGCTGCGCCTGGGTGCCGGTGACGATCCGGCCGGTGAGCAGCAGGTCACGGGCGACGGCCGGGCCGGCGACGTCGGGCAGGGTCCACGTGGTGGCCATGCCCGGGTGCAGCCCCAGGGAGGTGAACGGCACCCCCAGCTTGGCGTCAGCCGCGGCATACCGCAGGTCGCAGGCCAGGGCCAGGGCGAACCCGGCACCGATCGCGGACCCGTTCAGGGCGGCGATGGTCGGCACCTCGAGCTCACGCACGGACAGCCACGAGCGGTAGAAGGTGAGCATGCGCGCGCGCAGCTCCTCCACCGGGGCGTCCGGGTCAGACACGATCCAGGCCAGGTCGCCGCCGCCGCTGAAGGCCGGGGGCGCGCCGGTCACGACCACGGCGGCGAGGTCGGAATCCTGCGCGAGCAGGCCCATGAGCTCCACCCAGGACGCCGTCATGGCCGTGCTCATCGAGTTGCGGCGCTGCGGCAAGTCCAGAGTCACCACGGCTATTCGTCGCCCGGAGGCCGCCCGCGCCTCGACGCGCAGGTCCTCGAACCCCGTCCCCCACCACGTCCGCCCCGTCATGGGGCGAAGCGTAGGGCAGCCCCTGAGCACGGCGGACACACCCCCCTTGCCTCATTTTGTGCTCAGCATGGTCTAGGTTGGCCGAAGTCCGACACCGCACCGTGCGGTGTGATCGACAAGGAGACATCGCGATGGCTGAAGAGACCTACAAGGGCGAGTTCTACTGCGTCAAGTGCAAGGAGAAGCGCGAGGCCGAGGGCCGCGTCGTGGAGACGAACGGCCGCCGCATGGCCAAGGGCGTGTGCCCCGTCTGCTCGACCAACCTCAACCGCATCCTCGGCAAGGCCTGACGCAGGCCGAACCCATCGCGAGGGGCGGGCCCGACCACACGGTCGGGCCCGCCCCTCGCGGCGTTCACGTCCTGTGGACGGCCGGGATGTCCGTCGGCACCGCTGTGCCAGATTGTGGCGGGTGACCGGGGGACCGCTGCTCAGGACCGTGTGGCCGGCGCTGAGGCGCGGTTCCGGGCAGGTCCAGCTCGGCACCGACCCGGCCCACGCGGTCGTGGTCGACGGGCTCGACGAGGCCGAGATCGCGGCCCTGGAGTCCCTCGACGGCACCCGCGAGCTGCCCGCCGCACTCCAGACACCCCGGGCCAGGGACGTCCTCGACGACCTCGTGGCCCGTGGGCTGGTGGTCGACGTGCGCGACCCCGTCGCCCTGCCGCCGGCCCTGCGCTCGCTGCTCGCGCCCGACGCGCAGGCCCTGGTCTGCACCGCCTCACCCACCGACCAGGGCTATGCCGCCCTCGTCCGGCGGCGCGGCACGCACGTCCTGGTGGTGGGCCGTGGTGGCCTCCCCACCGCCGTGGGCTCCCAGCTGCGCGCCTGCGGCGTCGGGCGGCTGACCGTGGGCGCCCACGCGGCCGCGGCCTGGCAGCACGCGGCCGACGTCGGGTCCGAGGTCGGCTCCGACGTCGTGCCGGACCTGGTCGTGCTCGTGGGCGCGCACGCCCTCGAGACCAGTCTCGCCACGCCCTGGCGGGCCCGGGGCATCCCCGTGCTGCCCCTGGTGCTGCACGGGCTGGAGGCCGTGATCGGGCCCGTCATCGTGCCCGGGGGGCCCTGCCTGCGGTGCCTCGACCTCACCCGCACCGATCTCGACCCCGCCTGGCCGGCCGTCCTCGGCCAGCTGACCCGGCCCGGCGTGGGCTCGGGGGCCGAGGTCAACGGAGAGACCTCACTGGTCGCCGTGGCCGCCTCGATGACGACGATGGTGGCCCTGGCCGTGCTCGACGGAGTGCGGCTGCCCGCCGGACACTCCCTCGAGGTGGGGCTTCCCTGGCCCCGGGTCGGGCAACGCCGATGGCAGGTGCACCCCCGCTGCGGGTGCGGCACGACAGGCCCGTCCGGACGCCCCGCCGAGCCGTTGGCGTCGGCACAGGCGAGAATGGCTGGATGAGCGACCTTCCGAGACGCGCCGTCTCCCGCACGGCCCGTCTGGCCAGTCTGCCCCTGGGCTTCGCCGGCCGGACCGCCCTGGGTCTCGGCAAGCGGGTCGGGGGCAAGCCGGCCGAGGCCGTCGCCGCGGAGATGCAGGCCCGCACGGCCGAGCAGCTGTTCAAGGTGCTCGGCGAGCTCAAGGGCGGCGCGATGAAGTTCGGTCAGGCCATGTCGGTGATGGAGGCCGCGCTCCCGGAGGAGATGGCCGGTCCCTACCGCGCGACGCTCACCAAGCTGCAGGAGTCCGCCCCGCCACTGCCCGCCGCCACCGTGCACAAGGTGCTCGCCGAGGAGCTCGGACCCCGGTGGCGCACCTCCAAGTTCCAGTCCTTCGACGACCTGCCCGCCGCAGCGGCCTCGATCGGCCAGGTGCACAAGGCCGTGTGGCGCGACGGCCGCGAGGTGGCCGTCAAGATCCAGTACCCCGGTGCCGGCAAGGCGCTGCTGTCCGACCTCAACCAGCTGGCCCGCGTGGCCCGCGTCGCCGGCGGCTGGATCCCCGGCATGGACATCAAGCCGATCACCGACGAGCTCAAGTCCCGGATGAGCGAGGAGCTCGACTACAACCTCGAGGCGGCCAACCAGCGCACCTTCGCGAAGGTCTTCCGCGACGACCCGCACTTCGCCGTGCCCGACGTCCTGGTCAACTCCGAGCACGTGATCGTCTCCGAGTGGCTGGACGGGACGCCACTGTCCACGATCGTCGCCTCGGGCACCAAGGAGCAGCGCGACGCGGCATCGTTGCGCTACATGGAGTTCCTGCTCGTCGGCCCGGCCCGCGCCGGACTCCTGCACGCGGACCCGCACCCGGGCAACTTCCGGCTGATGGCCGACGGGCGGCTGGGCGTCATCGACTACGGCGCCGTCAACCGGCTGCCGTCCGGGCTGCCGCCCGCGATGGGCACCTTCGTCGCCGCGGCGATGTGCGGCGAGGCCCACGAGCTCGAGGCCGGACTCCGCACCGAGGGCTTCATCAAGCCCTCGATGTCCGTCGACGCCGAGGGGCTGCTGGAGTACCTCGCGCCGTTCATCGCGCCCCTCACCTACGAGGAGTTCACCTTCAGCAGGGCGTGGCTGCGCAGCGTGGCCAACCACGTCAACGACGTCCGACGTCCGGAGTTCCTCGTCGGGATGAAGCTGAACCTGCCGCCGGCCTACCTGCTGATCCACCGCGTGTGGCTCGGGGGCATCGGCGTGCTCTGCCAGCTCAACGGCACCGTCCCGGCCCGCGACGTGGTCATCGAGCACATGCCCGGTATGCGGTTGCGGCACCTGCCGCCTGCGTTGCCCTGACGGCGGCGCGGCCTCACCACCAGGCGGAGTCGAGCTTGCCCTCGATGCTGCGCAGGTGCTCGCGGCTGCAGCGCTCACAGGTCCACACGTCGCGACCGTCCTCGGTGCCCCGGGTCCACGTGAGCGTGGCCATGGCGGGCTCCTCCGGCGTCGCGCCGCAGGTGGCACACACCGGTGCGGACTGCTCCACCCCGGTCACGGTCAGCCCTTGCGAGCCGTCGGGGCCTGTGCGGCTGCCGCCTTGGCCTGCGCCTTGGCCGCCTGCTTGAACTCGCGGACCTTGGCCAGGGACGCTGCGTCGACGACGTCCGCCACCGAGCGGAAGGAGCCGTCCTCGGCATACGGACCGATGGCCTCCTGCCACCCCGCGGGCCGCACGTCGAGCTGCTTGGCCACCAGCGCGGCGAAGATGCGCGCCTTCTGGTCGCCGAAGCCCGGGAGGGCGCGCAGCCGCTCCAGGAGCGTGACCGCGTCGGGAGCGTCCTGCCAGATCGTCTCTGCGCGGCCCGCGTACTCGTCACGGACCACGGCCGCGAGCTGCTGGATGCGTCCGGCCATCGACCGGCCGTAGCGGTGGATGGCCGGCGGCGTCGCACAGAGGTCCGCGAAGGCGTCGGGCTCGGCCGCGGCGATCACCTCGGGCGCCAACGTGCCGAAGCGCTCCCGGAGCTTCCACGGACCACGGAACGCGTGCTCCATGGGGTACTGCTGGTCGAGCAGCATCCCCACGAGCAGGGCGAACGGGTCGGTGCTCAGCACCTCGTCGGCGGCGTCGTCCTGGGCGATCCGGATCTGCGTGGCCATGACCTCCAGCCTAGCCACGCGCGCTCAGAGCAGGTAGATGAAGCCGGGGCCCTCGTCACGGTAGGGGATGCCCAGCCCGTCGAGGGCCGGCCGCCACGAGCCGGTGACCTGTGGGTCGGAGCCCTCGAAGCCGTGGTCGGCGGTGAGCACGAAGGTGACCTCGTCGAGCACCCCGAGGTCCTCGAGGTGGTCGAGGAACGTGACCAACCGGGCATCACTCTCCAAGAACGCGTCACGGGCCATGTCCGACCGTGGGCCCGCGCCATGGTGTCCGGCGTCGGTCACGACGTTGGCCCACCAGGTCAGCGTCGGAGCGGAGTCGACGCTCTCCCACAGCTGCAGCACCTGCTGCAGCCCCAGGTCGTCGACCTGGACGGCCCACCGGTAGTACGGGTCCTCGAGGTTCGCCGGGGTGCGCAGGTAGCCTGACCCCGCCGGGTCCGGGAGCAGCTCGCCCATGCTCCTGGTGGCCGCCGCGAAGCCTCCCGCGGCCCGCAGCAGCTCCATCGTGGCGTAGTCGGCGCCACGGTCGATCGCTTCGTCGACGCTGGCGGTGCGCGGCGAGTCCCGCTGCGGGACATGGTCGTTCACCATCTCGAACACCGTGCGCACCGACGGCCGCAGCCAGTCCCCACTGAGGTGCCAGGTCGCGGCATCGTTGGGCACGACCTGCTCGCCGTTGCTCCTGTCATAGAACACGTTGCCCAGCACGCCGTGCCTGCCGGGGCCCACCCCGGTGAGGATCGAGGTGTGGTTGGTGAGCGTGACGCTCGGGAACTGCGCCACCGCTCCCCCGCGCAGGGCCACCCCGCGCTCGAGCAGCCGGGCCACGCCCGGCAGCTCGCCGGCCTCCGCGAGCGCGAGCAGCTCACCGCAGTGGGCACCGTCCCAGAGGATCCCCACGACCCGACGCGGGTGCTCCGGCACCGGGTCGAGGTATGCCGTGAGCGCGCGGCCGTCGAGGGCCACCCCGTGCGAGTCCACCAGGTCGCTCTCGGGGACTCCCGCGAGCACGGCCAGGGTCGGGCCGACGTCGACGAGCCGGGCGTGGTCGTCGACCTGGCCCAGGTGGCGTACCCCCGCACCGGAGAGGAGCAGGGGCGCCCGGGACTGGATGACGTCGAGCGAGCCGTGTTCGCCCCGGTGCCCGCCCTCGTCGGGGAAGAAGTGCCGCGGCGTGTGGACCACGGCGACGTCAGGGCTGCGGTCCGCATCGGCGAACAGCGACAGGATGCGCTGGGCGGCATACGGGTAGGCGTTCGCCGTCGAGACCCGCGGCCCGGGATCGCGCACCTCCTCGCGGTAGGGCAGGAAGGCCATGGGGTCCTCGTTGGCGATCGGGTCGACCCCGCCCACCACCTCGTGGCGGCCATCAGCGTGCAGCCGCACCCGGCCCAGGTGGTTCGCCGCGAGGGCGACCCCGTCCTCGACCCAGAGGACCAGGTCGACGATCTCGGCGAGATCCGGGCTGGTCAGGGCCGCGACGACCGCATCACGAGACATGTCAGCGAGCCTAGGTGCGACCTGGGGCCGCACATGGAAGAACCCGCCGGAACCACTGCGAGGCGAGTGGTTCCGGCGGGCTCGGGCGACGGGGTCACCGGGCCAGCATGCGAGGCATGGCGACCAGCACGTCGTGCTGGGCCTGCGCCTCGAGCTGGCGCTGGTACTCCCGCTGGCGGCGCCGTCGATGCGCGCGCGCCAGGTCGGCATACAAGGCCTGGAACATGGTGAAACTCCTGGTGGATGTCATGGATGTTGGTGGTGTGGGCGGGCCGGTCACTGCGGACCGGCCCGCCTTCGGGATCGCGACGGGGGCGCTCATGCGGCTACCGGGTTCTTCCTCGGCCGGCCGCGCGGTCGCTTGCGGGCGACGATGACCCCTTGGATGAAGAGCTCACCGCCCCACACGCCCCAGGGCTCGGAGCGGTCGAGCGCGCCTGCGAGGCAGCTCGTCCGGGCCGGGCACATGTGGCACAGCGACTTCGCGAACTCGACGTCGGCTGGGCTCTCGGCGAACCACATCTCGGCGTCATTCTCCTGACACGGGATGCCAGCGCCGGCGATCGCGGCCTGCTCGTTCAGGTCGTGGAGTGCGCTCAACTGCATCGGGTGTCACCTCCCTCTCGTCGTCCCGCCACGGTGGTGGCAGTCACTGTCGGTTCCGTCTGGCCGGTGGATCCCCGGTCGGGGGCCGGCCCGTTCTCGTCGGTGCTGTCGTCCTGCTTCATCTGGTGGTGCTTCTCCCTGCGTCGTGGTGCGGAAGAGATCTGTCGGCCTGTTCGGGCAAACAAAAAGGCCGCGGATCCCGGATGTCGGGTTCCGCGGCCTCGGAGGCCTGCTGGCTTTCGCCTAGACAGGTGGTTCTCCGAAGGGACGGAACGCGAGATCGCGGGTGATGGCGTCGAAACCATCGACGTAGGCCGGGGCCTGGACAGCCGTGAGCACGCCGGCGGCGGGCACAGTGGTCCCCTGGGCCCATCCACGGTTGCCTGCGAGGACGATTCGGCCGGCCTCGGGGCACACGGAACGGACGCGGGACATCGGCTTCGCGTCGATCGTCATCGTGATGTTCTCCATGGGGGCCAACCTCCTTCAGTGCCTCGTGGTGTCCCTGCGGCCGGTGGGCCGCGGGGAGGTGTTCGTCGTCAAGATTAGGGCAGCGCCCACGGCGGCGGCAACGTATTTAACGAAGATTTCCGGGAACAGGGAAAGAACTTTCGGCTACTGGTCGGAATCTGTTGTGGCAGAGGCAGTTTCGAGGACCTCTTCGACACTGGCTCCGCCGATCAGGGCGCGGACCTGGGCACCGTAGAGCCCCAGCTTGCGCGCGCCCACCCCGGAGATCTGGGCGAGCTCGCCCTCCGAGGTGGGCTCGCGCTCGGCGATCGCGGTGAGCGTCGCGTCGGTGAAGACGACGTAGGCCGGCACGCTCGACTCGCGAGCCACGGCCAGGCGCCACTCGCGCAGCCGCTCGAAGGTGGCCTCGGAGTAGGTGGGCGGGCAGTCGTCGCAGCGCCCGGTCTTGCGCTGGGACGCCGTGCGCAGCTCGGTGCCGCAGGTGCGGCAGTGCGCCGGCAGGGCAGGCTTGAGGGGCTTGGCCCCACGCCGACCGCCCGCACCGGCGTTCTTGGGCTGGGACCTGGCCCCGTCGCCGAGGATGCTCGCCGCGCCGTCGAGGAACCGCGAGGGACGCCGGCTCGCCCGCGCCCCCGGTGTGCGCGCGCCGGACCAGGACAGCCGCAGCTCGCGACGGGCGCGGGTGACCCCGACGTAGGTGAGCCGACGCTCCTCCTCGATCTGCTCGGGGGTGTCGGCCATGGAGATCGGCAGGAAGCCGTCGGAGCACCCGACCAGGAACACGACGTCCCACTCCAGGCCCTTCGCCGCGTGCAGGGACGCCAGGGTGACGCCGCGCACGGCCGGCGCGTGCTGGGCTGCAGCGCGCTCGTCGAGCTCACGGACGAAGTCGGGCAGTCGCCCTTCCGGTGCGGTGGCGACCAGGTCGTCGGCCAGGGCCGCCAGGGCGGCGAGGGACTCCCACCGCTCTCGCGCCGCGCCGCCCGACGACGGCGCCTCACGGGTCCATCCCGCCCCCAGGAGGACGTCGCGCACGAGGTCGGGCAGCGGGGTCGAGCCGTCGTCACTGCGTGCCGCACCACGCAGCAACAGGACCGCGTCGCGCACCTCCTTGCGGGCGAAGAAGCGCTCGCCGCCGCGCACGAGGTAGGGCACGTCCCGCTCGGCCAGGGCCGACTCGTAGGCCTCGGACTGTCCGTTCGTGCGGAACAGCACGGCCATCTGCCCTGGCGACACCCCGTCCGCGACGCGCGCAGCCAGCTCGCCGGCGACCGCCGCCGCCTCCGCGGGGTCGTCGGCGTGCGCGGTCAGGGCAGGGGTCGGGCCCTCGTCGGCCTGGGCCTGCAGCTGCACGGCGTTGCTCCGCATCGCGCCCGAAGGGCCCCGCACGATCAGGTTGGCCAGGCTGACGATCTGGGGAGTCGAGCGGTAGTTGCGGACCAGCCGCACCACCTGGGCCTCGGGATGCTTGGTCGGGAACTCCAGCAGGTGGCGTGGGCTCGCCCCCGTGAAGGAGTAGATCGTCTGGGCCGGGTCGCCGACGACGCAGAGGTCCTTGCGCTCCCCCACCCACAGGTCGAGCAACCGCTGCTGGAGGGCGTTGACGTCCTGGTACTCGTCGACGACGAAGTGGCGGTACTGCGAGCGGACCACCCGCGCGATGTCGTCGCGCTCGGCCAGGATGCCGACCGTCAGCAGCAGCACGTCCTCGAAGTCGATGACCCCACGCTGGGTCTTGACCTGCTCGTAGGCCTCGAGCATCCGGGCCATCGCCGTGGCGTCCAGGCCAGGCGGCTCGCGGCGGGCGGCCCGGGCGCCTGCGGCATAGGTCTCCGGGGTGAGCATCGAGACCTTGGCCCACTCCACCTCGGCAGCGAGGTCGCGGATGGCGGTGCGGTCACGGGCGAGGTCGAGGCGCAGTGACGCAGCCGCCTGGGCGACGGCCGCGGCCTTCTGGCTCATCACCTCGGGAGCCGCGCCACCGACCGCCTGCGGCCAGAAGTAGTGCAGCTGGCGCAGGGCCGCGGCGTGGAAGGTGCGCGCCTGCACACCTCCCACGCCCAGGTCGCGCAGTCGGGTGCGCATCTCGCCCGCGGCTCGCGCCGTGAAGGTCACGGCGAGCACGCGCTGGGGCTGGTAGGCCCCCGAGTGGACGCCGTAGGCGATGCGGTGGGTGATCGCGCGCGTCTTGCCCGTGCCCGCCCCGGCCAGCACGCACATCGGCCCCAGGGGGTGCGCCGCCACCTCCCGCTGCTCGGGGTCGAGGGCAGCGAGGACGTCGTCGGGTGAGGGCGGCACGGCGCCGGCTGGCGGAGAGGGCATCGCCGCGATCCTGTCAGACGGCGCCGACGGCGCGGCCCCCCGGTGGGGCGCTCGTCACTGGACCAGGCCGTACACCTTGGACACGTGCAGGCGCAGCACCAGCCGACCGTCGGCGACCATGGCCCGCCGGTAGTCGGCCCAGTCCGGGTGATCCTCGCCGCGGATCGTCCGGAAGACCTCCACCAGCTCCTCGACGGTGGCGTCGTCCTCGCTGCGCGCCACCGGCGAGAAGTCGACATCACCCTCGAGCACGGCATACGACCAGCCGTTGGCCGCGGTGACCATGAGCGAGCCACGCGGGTCCCGACGCAGGTTGGCCACCTTGGCACGTCCGTCGACGACCGAGGCCCTGACCAGCAGGTTCGTGGCGTCGAAGGTGAAGTTCACCATCGACAGCTGGGGTCGGCCGTCCCGCTTGAGGGTGGCGAGGGCGCCGAGGTCGCGGCTGGTGGCGAGGGCGAGCAGGTCCGGGTCGAAGGTCATGGGACATCATGGACACGGGACGACCCCGCGCGGAAGATCTCTCCGCGTCGCGGTGTTACACCCCCGCAAGCCCCAATCCCCCAGACAGAGAGTGACCGTCTCCACCATGACGACTCCGAAGGCACCCGCCGCCGGCTCCGTGACCATGTTCTCCACCTCCTGGTGCGGCTACTGCAACCGGCTCAAGGCGCAGATGGGCCGCGAGGGCATCGCGTTCACCGAGGTGAACATCGAGCAGGAGCCGGACGCGGTGAAGTTCGTGATGGACGCGAACAACGGCAACCAGACCGTGCCGACGTTGCTCTTCCCCGACGGCACCTCCGCCACGAACCCCTCGATCAACGAGGTCAAGAAGCGGCTCGCCTCCTGAGGTCTGCCGCTGGCGCGTGAGGCGCGCGCCGGCAGCTACCGGACGCCCTGGATCTCGTGGCCGAGCCAGTGCTCCACGATCCTGCGCGCGATCGACAGCCGGGGCGACACCCCGAGGCTCCCGTCGGCGACGGCGGAACGCACCTGCTCGCGGGTGAACCACCGTGCCTCGGCGATCTCTGCCTCCTGCAGCCGCAGGGGCGCCGCGGTGGCGCGGGCGCTGAAGCCCACCATGAGCGAGGACGGGAACGGCCACGGCTGGTCCCCGAGGTACTCGACGTCGGTGACGGCCAGCCCGACCTCCTCGAACACCTCCCTGGCCACCGCCGCCGCCAGGGCTTCGCCGGGCTCCAGGAACCCTGCCAGCACCGAGAAGCGTCCCTCGGCCCACCCCGCCCCCCGGGCCATGAGGAGGCGGTCGTCCTCGTCGACGACCGACATGATCACCGCGACATCGGTGCGCGGGTAGTGGTCACTGCCGTCGAGGGTGCAGCGACGCAGCCAGCCGGCCTGAACCGGCTCGGTGGGTGCACCGCAACGCGGGCAGAACTGGTGCGCCCGGTGCCAGTTGGCCAGCGCCAGGGCCGTGGTGAACATCGCCGCGTCGTGGTCACCGAGGTCGGCGCCGACCTGGCGCATCGTGCGCAGGTCGGGGACGTCGCCGTCCGGCGCGGGGTCACCGACCACGGCGACGTGGGCCGCCTGCCCACGGTCCTGGCCGAGGTAGATGCCCAGCCTGGCCCTGTCTGCGGCCACGGGAGCCCGCCAGGCGAGCTCGCTGCCACCGGCGCCCCCACGGACGGGGACCCTGTCGTCGCGGAGCTCGAGCACCCGGGTGGCGGCGCTGTCGAGAAGGGTGGGCAGCAGGTCGGCCTCGGCCCGGCGGTCCGCATCGCGGTCAGGCCCGGGTCGGGCGAGCGAGAGATTCGGCAGAGTTTTGGTGATGGCACCCACGCCTCCACCCTAGGCGGGCGCAATCGGCATACGGTGGGCGCGTGGACCGCAGCCCCCTCTTCCTCGCAGCCTTGGCCAGCGCTGCCGTCCCCGGGCTCGACCCGGCCAGCGTCGAGCCGCTGGCCGGCGCGCCGAACCACCAGTACGACGTGGCCTTCGTGCAGGACACGCAGCACCGCCGCTGGGTCATTCGCGTCCCGCGCAGCCAGGCGGCGGCCGCCCAGATGGAGTCGACCTTCAGCCTGCTGGCGCTGCTCGGTCGTCGACTGCCGTTCAGCGTGCCGACGCCCAAGGGCTTCGCGGCGCTGAAGGAGGGTGGACGGGCGGCGATCTATCCCTACCTCCCCGGCCAGAACATCGACTTCGCGTCCCTGCCCCCGGGGCCCGGGCTGGCGGCCGAGCTGGGCCGGGCGATCGCCACCCTGCACAACACCGACCACGCGCTCTTCGAGGAAGCCGGCCTGCCTGCCTACGACGCCGACACCTACCGCACCCGCAGGCTGACCGAGCTGGACCGGGCCGCGTCCACGGGCCACGTGCCCACCGGGCTGCTGACCCGGTGGGAGAAGGCTCTCGAGGACGTGGCCATCTGGCGCTTCGCGCCGACCCCGACCCACGGCGACCTCACCGGCGACCAGGTGCTCGTGGTCTTCGACGACGAGGGTGACGCCGCCAGCGGCCGGGTCAAGGCCCTGACCGGCTGGGAGGACGCCAAGGTCGCCGACCCGGCGGACGACTTCTTCGCGCTGGTGGACCAGGCCTCCCCCGGTGCCCTCGAGACCGTCCTCGAGGCCTACGCCCACGCCCGTGCCGAGAGGCCCGACCCGCACCTGCTCACCCGGGCCCGGCTCGGGGCCCAGATGGGTCCGCTGGCAGGGCTGATGGCGGCGATGAACACCTCTGACCGGCTGCTCCTCGAGCGCAACGCCGCCGCCCTGCGCCGTCTCGAGGACGCTCTCCTCGCCGAGGAGCAGGCCGCCGACGACTACCGGCGCCCGGGCAACGCGACGACCCGGCCGGCAGCACCGCTCGTGGTACCACCGGTCGTGCCCGAGGACGACGATGAGGACGCCGAGGACGAGGACGTCGCGCTGATGTTCGGCCAGTCCAGCGCGGACGAAACCGTCAACGACGACGGGACCGACGATCTCGACGACGAGCCTGACCACGAGCCGGACGACGAGATCGAGGATCACGGGCTGGACGCGGCTCCCGACGGGCCCCTCTTCGCCGAGGTGGACGACGAGCCCGACGACCCGCACACCCGCGACGAGGTGACCACGGAGCTGCACCTCGGGGCGGTGCCCCCGGCGGCGGCGCAGGCAGGGCCGCCCGAACCCCACGAGCCCCACGGGCCGCCAGCACCCGTCGAGGGCCCGGACCCCGGTCCCGAGTTCGAGCCCGGCTACTCCGAGAAGGCCTGACGGGCTACTCGGGCACCGATCCGAGCAGCGTGGCGAGCTCGTCCTCGCCGGGGAGCTCCGGCCAGACGGTCTCGCCGCTGCCCGCGTAGTAGAACGCCGCCTCGACCTCGGCGAGCTCGAGCCCGCGCAGCCGCGCGAACGCCACCCTGTATGCCGCGAGCTGTAGCGCCCGCGCCTGGCCCGCCGCCGCGTTCGGGACGGCCCCGGTCTTCCAGTCCACGATGGTGAAACCCCCGCCCGCCCGCGGGAAGACCGCGTCGATCCGCCCTCGAACCGCGATCCCGTCGATGACCGTCTCGACCGCGATCTCGATCTCGGCAGGGGTCCTCCCAGCCCACTCGCTGGCAAGGAAGTTCTCCTTCATCGCCGGGAGCTGGGCATCGTCACCGGGCTCGTCGTCGGCGCTGCCCGGCAGGTCGAGCAGGTCGACCATCGCCGCCCGGGCGTAGTGCTGCTCCACCCAGGCGTGGAAGGCGGTCCCCCGTCGCGCCGCGAGCGCCGGTGCCTCCGGCATGGGGCGCCGCAGCGACGAGGCGAAGCGACCCTGGTCCTGCGCGAGCGCGACGACGGAGGACGCCGACAGGTGCCGGGGAAGCAGCACGGTGATGTCGCCCCGGTGGGCCAGCCGACGCCGCTCCTCCAGCAGGAGGTCCAGCTCCTCGAGCACCGGCAGGGGAGCCCCCGACCACGGCAGGAGGCCCTGTTCGCCGGCGCCGACGGGCGCGGGGGGCCCATCCGCGTACCCGTCGATGGCCGCTCGCACGGCCGCGGCCCCGGACGTGAGCGCGACCCGGCGCTCGACGAGGGGGTCGGCCGGCCACGGCACGGTGGTGGCCTCGGCGGTGGCCGGGTTGACCGCGTCGTCCGGCGCCCGCGGGTCGGGCATGTCTGCCCACTCCAGCACGGTCACCGGAAGCGGGTGGGCGTCATCGAGGACCTCGAGCAGGAAGCGCGAGGTGATCTTCGGGGTCTTGCCCTCGGTCCACACGGGCGCCGTCAGCAGCATGTGCGACTTGGCCCGGGTGAACGCGACGTAGGCCAGCCGCCGCTCCTCGGCGACGCCGTGCACCCCGCCCGCACGCAGGAATTCGCCGACGCGGGTCTCGATGTCCTTCCAGTCGGTGGCGGTGCACCAGTCGAGGACCGGCAGCCCGGACCGGTCGCCACGCAGTGCGTAGGGGATGCCACCGTCCTGGAGCCCTGCGATCCACCCCCGGGCCTTCGGCTCGGGCAGCCCCCACTGCTCACCGTCGGACCGGCTGACGGCCGAGGACAGCGCCGGGAAGGACCCCTCGACGAGGCCGGGCACCGCCACGGCCTCCCACTCCAGGCCCTTGGCCGCGTGGATGGTCAGGACCTGGACCGCGTCCGTGGAGGCCTCGATGTAGCCCTTGTCGAGCCCACGCTCCTCCTTGAGCGCCGCGGTGAGCCAGGCCAGGAACCCCCCGAGGTTCGGCCGGTCCGCGCTCACGGTGAAGGTCGCGGCGACATCGGCGAAGGCGTCGAGGTGGGCCCGCGCCGCGGCCGGGGTGTAGCCCTCGCGGGCGAGGACCTCGATGTCCAGGCCGAGGGCCCGCTCCGCCTCGCCCACCAGGTCGGCCAGGGGCAGGGCGGTCAGCGACCGGAGACGGCGGATCGCGTGCTGCAGGTCGCCCAGGCGCCCCAGCGCCACCGACCCGATGGTCCGCTCGTCGGGGCTGCGCCACCCGGGCCGGGGCAGGTCGTCGACCGCTTCGACGATGCTCACGGTGTCGGCGCTGTCCGGCGACTGGTCGAGGGTCGCCGGCGGTGGTGACGCCGCGCGGCGCTGCTCCTGCTGGTGCTTGGCCCAGGCCATCAGGCCATCGAGGTCCGCCGCCCCCAGCCGGCACAGCGGGCCGGTGAGCAGACGCATCAGCTGGTCGCCGCGCGTCGGGTCGTGCACGACGGTCAGCAGGGCCGTGATGTCCTCGACCTCGGGGGTGAGCAGGAGCCCACCGAGGCCCACCACCTCGTAGGGGATGCTGCGGGACTCGAGGGCGTCGATGACCGGTGCGAACTGGGAGCGCTTGCGGCACAGCACCGCCGCCGACGCCGCGCCCTGCGCACGGCGCTCTTCCAGCCACCGCGCGACCAGGTCCGCCTCGTCGCGGGCGGTGAGCACGCGGGCCGCGGACACCCGTCCGGCGCCCGCGTCGGGGCGCGGCCGCAGCTGCTCCACGGGCACCGTCGGACGGTCCCGCAGCGGCGCCGCGACGGCGTTGGCGACGTCGAGGACGGTGGCGTCGTTGCGCCAGCTGGTCGTGAGCGGGCGCACCGGGGCGGGCTCACCCCCGTCTCGGAAGACGGCACGGAACTCGCTGAGCGTGGTGGCACTCGCGCCCCGCCAGCCGTAGATGGACTGGTGCGGGTCGCCGACCGCGGTGACGGGAACGGCCGCCCCCGGCGCCACGAAGAGCGACCGCAGGAGCTCGAGCTGCGCCGCCGAGGTGTCCTGGAACTCGTCGAGCAGCACCGCCCCGAACCGCTGCCGCTCGATGGCGCCGATGTCCGGGAACGTCATCGCCAGCCGGGCGGCCAACGCCATCTGGTCGGCGAAGTCCATGGCGTCGCGCTGGCGCTTGAGGGCGAGGTAGCGGGACACGATCGGCAGCACCCCGGCCCTGGCCCGCAGCGCCTCGCGCATCTTCTTGACGTCCCCCGGCAGGTCCTTGGCCCGGCTGGCGCCCTGCGGCAGGGCGGCCAGGCCCTCGAGGACCTCGGCGATGTGGGCCGCCACCTCGTCGGGGGTGACCAGGTGCTCGGACATCTCACCGGCGAGGTCGACCACCGCCGCGGTCACCGTGGACTCGGCGTTGGGCACCTCGTCCATCGGTCCGTCGTAGGCGGACACCACCTCCGAGGCGTACTGCCAGGCCGCGGCCTCGGACAGGAGGCGCGACTCGGACTCGTAACCGAGCCGCAGGGCGTGCTCGCGCACCAGCCGACCGGCATACGAGTGGTAGGTGGAGACCGTCGGGGTGCCGCCGAGGACCTCGGCGCCGGTCTCGACGTCCTCGCGCGCCGGGGTCCACAGACCCCGGGACTCCAACAGCCGCAGCCGGTTGCCGATCCGCTCGGAGAGCTCGGTGGCCGCCTTGCGGGTGAAGGTGAGGCCCAGGACCTGGTCGGGCTCGACGAAGCCGTTGGCGACCAACCAGACGACCCGACCGGTCATCGTCTCGGTCTTGCCGGAGCCGGCTCCGGCGACCACGAGCAGGGGCGACAGGGGCGCCTCGATGACGTCCACCTGCTGGGGCGTCGGCGCCGGCTGGCCGAGGCCGAGGGCGATGTCCGTGGCCGAGAGGCGGGGCGCCATCAGAGCACCCTGCCCTCGGGCTGGGCCGGGCACGAGGCCCGCACCTGGCACTGGGTGCACCACTCGCCGACGGTGGCGCTGAAGGTCGACCCGGCCATGCCCTCGGCCGTCGTGGCCACGAGCTCGGCGGCCCACCCCGGCTCGTGGTCCTCGGTGAGTGCGGGCTGCTGCTGGAGCGTCGTCCTGACCAGCGCGCCCTTGCCGACCTGGAGGAGCGCCGCGCCGGCGGACCGGGTGCCGTGCTCGGGGAAGGCGCCCTGCTCGACCCCCAGCTGGTAGGCGCCGAGCTGGGGGTGGCGGTCCAGCTCGTCGTTCTTGGGCTTGCTGCTCCCGGTCTTGTAGTCGACCACGCGCAGCCCGGTGCCGTCGGGCGTGCCCTCGAGCCGGTCGACCTTGCCGGTGAGCAGCGCCCGGCCCAGGGTGACCCGCATGGCCAGCTCGGCACCGAGGCGGACCCAGCCCCCTGCCGCCGCCTCGTCGAAGTAGCGGGACAGCCGCTCGACCATGCGGTGCGCCTCCACGCGCTTGCGGTCCGAGACCCACCCGGCCGGCATGCCGAGGCGGCCCCAGCGAGCATCCACCTCAGCCACCAGGGTCGCGGCGTCGACATCACCGAGCTCGGCGGCGATGTCGTGCACGAGCGTGCCGATGTCGGCGGCACCCACCGACGGCCCGTCGCCCCCCACCGAGCCCAGCAGCCAGCGCAGCCCACAGGTGCCGAACGCCTCGACCTTGCTCGGGGAGACGCGCACCTGGTCGTCCGGACCGCGCAGCGGGCGGTCGTCGGAGACCGAGCGCATCACCCACCACTGCTCGGGGTCGGCGCCCGGGACGCCCTCGTGGGTCAGCCGGGCCAGGGCCTCGACCGCGGTCGCGCGCACCGCGGCATCGGGTGAGAGCAGCTGTCGGCGCAGCTCGCCGACCAGCGTCGGGAGGGTCATGGTGCGGGCGACGTCGGCGAAGGGCCGGTCGCCCAGGGTCGCGATGGTGTCGGGGTCGACGACGTCGAGGTAGACCGACGGCTGCTCGTCGTCGCTGCGCACCGCGGTGACGACGACCCGCTCGGTGGCGCGGGTCAGTGCCACGAGGAAGAGCCGGGTCTCGTCGTAGCGCACGGCCGACTGGGCCGCCCTGAACGTCGTGGACCGTCCCTTGACGACGTCGACGAGCTGCTCCGAGCCGAGCAGGGAGCCCCGCAGGCGCAGGTCCGGCCAGACCCCCTCCTGCACCCCGGCCACGACGACGATCCGCCACTCGCGGCCGGCAGCCGCCTGCGGCGTCGTCACCGTGACCGACTCCCCCGTCGGCGAACGCGCCACGAGGGTGTCGCCGGGGATGTCCTGGCTGCCGATGTGGGTGAGGAACTCCTCGGGCCCGGCCTGGGGCAAGCGGTCGACGAACTTGGCCGCGGCGTCGAACAGACCCACGACCGCGTCGAGGTCGCGGTCGGCACGACCGGCACCGGGACCGCCGCCCAGCGCGGCCGCCTGCCACTCGGGCCCGAGCCGCGTGGCGGACCACATCGCCCACAGGACCGACTCGGCGCTCACGCCCTGCTCCCAGCGCCACTGGTCGCCCGCCTGGGTGCCGCGGGCCGCCGCGATGCCTGCCTCGATCGTGGCCGCGACCCGTCGCGCGGGGTTCGCCTCGTGCCCCAGGCCCAGCAGGGCGCCGGGCACGACGAGGGCCTCCGCGAGCAGCTCGTCGCTCGTGCGCCCGCCGCCGTCCTCGAGCTCGCGCCGCCGGAGGGCTCGGCGCAGTCGGCGCAAGGCCACGGCATCGGCCCCTCCCAGCGGCGAGACCAGCGCGTCGACGGCCACCTGCGGGTCGAGGCCGTCGCGGTGGCCGCGCACGTGGTCCAGGACCACCTCGAGCAGGGCCAGCAGTGGACGGACGGCGACCTCGTCGCGCACGGGCAGGTCGGTGGCCATGCCCGCCACCGGCACCCCGGCCGACATCAGCACCCGACGCAGGGTCGTGGTGCGGCTCTGCCCGCGGACCACGACGGCCATCTCCGACCAGGGCACCCCGAACCGCAGGTGGGCCTCACGCAGCTCGGCCGCGATGAAGCTCGCCTCCTGGCTCACCGCCCGGAGCAGGCGGACCTCGACCTGACCGTCGGCCCGCCCCGGCCGGGCGGCGCGCTGGGCCCCGCCCCCGAGGGCGCCGATCTTGGGTGCCACCCGACCTGCGGCCCGGTGGATGGCCTGCGGCAGCCGGTGTGCCGTGGGCAGGACGAGCGTCGGTCCCTCACCGAGGTCGGTCCACCCGTCGGCGACATAGCGCGGGTCGGCTCCCCGGAAGGTCTGGACCGCGGAGTCGGGATCGCCGAGCAGGACCACGTCGATCGAGCCGTCGAGCAGGGTGCGCAGCAGCCGGGCGGCGGCCGAGGTCATCTCCTGGGCGTCGTCCACGACGACGAGGCGAAGGCCCGAGCGGACCCGGTCGAGGGCGTCGGGGTCCTCCTCGAGCAGGTCGGCGGCAGCCCCGAGGATCCACGCGGGGTCGTAGGCCCCCGGGGCCGAGAGGGCGGTGACCTCGTCGTACTCGGCGAGCACCTCGGACGCTGCGACCCACTCCGGCCGATCGTGGTCATGACCGAGCCGGGCGAGGTCGGGTGCCTCGAGGTCGTGCTCCACGGCCCGCATGAGCAGGTCACGCAGCTCGGCCCGGAAGCCGCGGGTCGGCAGCGCCTCGAGGACCCGTGTCGGCCAGTCGGGGCCCAGCGCCGGGTCGGCCACGTGTCCGGCGAGCAGCTCGCGCAGGATGACGTCCTGCTCGGGACCGCTGAGCAGCCGTGGCGCCGGGGCTCCCCGCAGCGCCGCCGCCTGCCGCAGGATGCCGAACCCGAGCGCCTGGTGGGTCCGGGCGAGGGGCTCGGTGGACGTGCGGCCCAACCGGGCGGTGACGCGCTCCCGCAGGCTCCCGGCTGCCACCCGTGAGGACGTGAGCACCAGGCACTGGTCGGGATCGGCCTCGCCGGCCTCGACCCTCGCGACGAGGAGCTCGATCGCGGTCGTGGTCTTGCCCGTGCCCGGCCCCCCGAGCACGCGCAGCACGCCGCCGCGGTGGGTGACGGCCTGCCTCTGCACGTCGTCGAGCGCGGGCCCGTCCAGGACGAGGCTCGGGGCACGGCGCAGGGTCAGCACGGGGCCGATTCCATCACCCCGGTCCGACACCGGCGGCAGGACCCGCCCACCGGGCCAGGCGCAGGTCCACGCGTCGGCCGTCGACCTGGCCGCCCACGAGTGGGGTCGCCTCGGCGCGGTAGTGCGCCAGCGCCTCGTCCTCCAGGCCCTGGGGGAAGTACCCGCCGGCGCGCAGCACCCGCCACCACGGGACGTCCGACCCGTAGCGGGCCATGACGCTGCCGACCCCGCGCGCTCCCCCACGCCCCAGCAGCTCGGCGATGTCGCCGTACGTCATCACCAGGCCCTCGGGGATGAGGTCGACGACCTCCAGCACGTCGTCGGCGAACTCGCTCGGCAGCCCGAAGTCCCTGGCCCCTGTGACCACGCCAACCCCTCAGTACGTCGGCAGGCTCGGGTCGACGTCGCGCACCCATGCGATGACCCCACCGACCAGGTTGCTGACGTCTCCCCGGCCGGTGGCCACCAGCAGGCCGGCCGCCTCGGCCGAGCGGGCCCCCGACTTGCAGTGCAGGACGACCGGGGTGCCGACCGGCAGTGCGGATGCCGCTGCGCCGGAACGGAACTGGTCGAGGTGGACCGCGCGAGCCCCCGGGATCGAGACGATCTCCATCTCGCCCGGCTCCCGGACGTCGACCAGCTCGAACTCGACGTCACCGCGCTCCCGGGCGGCGAGCATCTGCGCCAGCTCCACCGCGGAGACCTCGTCGAAGGCGACACCGTCCCGGGCGCCGGCCACCCCCGGTGGGGAGGCACCCGGCATACCGCAGAACTCGTCGTAGTCGACGAGGGAGGTGACGGTCGGCGAGTCACCGCAGACCGGACACGCAGGGTTGGCTCGCACGGTCAGGGAGTCCCAGGTCTGGCGCATGGCGTCGTGCACGAGCAGGCGCCCCACGAGGGGGTCACCACGACCGACGACGAGCTTGACGGCCTCCGCGACCTGGACCGACCCGATGGCCGCGCAGAGCACCCCGAGCACGCCCCCCGTCGCGCAGGAGGGCACCGCGTCCGGGGGTGGGGGCTCGGGGAAGACGCACCGGTAGCACGGGCCGTAGCCGGCGAACCACACCGAGACCTGGCCGTCGAAGCGGTAGATCGACCCCCAGACGTGCGGCAGCCCGAGGAGCACGCACGCGTCGTTGACCAGGTAGCGGGTCGCGAAGTTGTCGGCCCCGTCGAGCACGACGTCGTAGTCGGCGAGGACCTCCAGGGCGTTGTCGGAGGACAGCCGCAGGTCGTGGCGCACCACGGTGACCATCGGGTTGATCCCCGCCACCGTCTCGGCGGCCGACTCGGTCTTGGGCCGGCCGACGTCCGCGACGCCGTGCACCACCTGGCGCTGGAGGTTCGAGGCCTCCACGACGTCGTCGTCCACGATGCCGATGGTGCCGACGCCCGCCGCCGCCAGGTACATCAGGGCGGGCGACCCCAGTCCGCCGGCACCGACCACGAGCACCCGGGCGTTCGCGAGGCGACGCTGGCCCTCGAGGCCGATGTCGGGGAGCAGGATGTGGCGGGCGTAGCGAGCACGCTGCTCGACGGTGAGCTCGTCCCCGGGGGCGACCAGCGGTGGGATGGCCATGTGACTCACGTTACCCGTGCGTACGATGTCACCGACACCTTCGTCCGCCGATCCCACGACCCGAGAGGCCCCGCATGTCGCTCCGCGCCGACCAGGCCACCGACACCGCACGCGGCCAGCGCCTCCCGCGGTCGGCCCGCCGTGCCCAGCTGCTCGAGGCCGCCCAGGCGGCGTTCGTGGAGTCGGGCTACCACGCGGCCGCGATGGACGACATCGCCGACCGGGCCGGCGTGTCCAAGCCCGTGCTCTACCAGCACTTCCCGGGCAAGCTCGAGCTCTACCTCGCCCTGCTCGACAAGCACAGCGAGGGCCTCGAGCTGCTCGTGCGTGAGGCGCTGGCCTCGACCCACGACAACAAGGAACGCGTCTACGCGACGATCAACGCCTACTTCGAGTTCGTCTCCCGCGACGGGGCGGCCTTCCGGCTCATCTTCGAGTCCGACCTGACCAACGAGTCGGCGGTGCGCAACCGCCTCGACGCCGTCGGCCTGGTCTGCGCGGAGGCCGTCGCCGAGGTCATCGCCGAGGACACCAGCCTGCCCGACGAGGGCGCCTCGCTGCTCGGCATGGCGCTGACCGGGCTCGCCCAGGTCAGCGCCCGCCACTGGCTCGCCCAGGGCTCCGACGTGCCCCAGTCGGAGGCCGCCCGGCTGGTCGGCGCGCTGGCGTGGCGGGGTCTCGGATCGTTCCCCAAGGTGGGCGGGGAAGGTTCGGACGAACCCGCTCGTTAGCCTTCTCGACAGTCCCGCACGCGCAAGGTATGCCGCGTGCCCAGCACCACCCCTGAACAGGAAGGCATCATCGTGGAGGTCCGGATCGGCGTGCAGAACGTCTCCCGCGAGGTCGTCATCGAGTCCACCGACAGCGCTGCCCAGGTCGCGTCAGCAGTCCAGGCCTCGGTCGAGAAGGGCACCGCACTGACCCTCACCGACGACAAGGGCCGCCAGGTCATCGTTCCCGCCGCGGTGATCGCCTACGTGCAGATCGGCGAGTCCGAGAAGCGCGGCGTCGGCTTCGGCGTCTGACCCCGCGTCGACCGCCTCGACCGCGCTGACCTGCACGAACACCCGGCGCGGCGCGGCTGCAGGACGTGCGGTCGGGAGCGAAACATGGTCGAGTGTTCCCCGTCGGGCCTGACCCCAGGCCCCACTGGTAGCGCGGTACCTACCGTGCGGAAGGAGCGCAAGTCATGGGAGCTCTCATCGGCCTCATCATCTTCGGTGCAGTCATCGGAGTCCTGGCCCGCCTGGTCCTGCCGGGCAAGCAGAACATCAGCGTGCTCGTCACCATCATCCTGGGCATCCTCGGAGCCTTGGCTGGCTACTACATCTGGGGCGCCCTCGGCGGTAGCGACACCGGAGGCATCGACTGGATCCGCTGGATCATCAGTGTCATCGTCGCGGCGGTCCTCGTCGTCGTGTACGAGCGCGTCATGGGTGGCCGGGGTCGCACCCACGCCTGACAGCACGACGAAGGGCCCGGTCCGGGTGGACCGGGCCCTTCGGCACACCCCTCAGGCTGCGAGGCCGAGGCGGCCCATCCGGCGCGTGTGCTCGTCGGTGAGCCGGGCGAACATCCGGCCGAGCTCGGCCAGGTCAGCGCTCGGGCGCTCGGGACCGCCCACCCCGCCCACGAGCAGCGACGCGAGGGCGTCGCGCTCGACGGCCACCTGCTGCGCCTGCGACAGCGCCTCGCCGACCAGGCGGCGACCCCACAGGGCGAGCCGACCGGCGATCTTGGGGTCGGTGCGGATCGACTCGCGCACCACCTTGACCACGAAGTCCGCCTGGCCGACGTCCTGCATGGCCGAGTGCACCAGGGCCTGCGTGGACGAGTCGACGTAGGCGGCGATCTCACGGTAGAAGTCGGTGGCGATGCCGTCGCCGACGTAGGCCTTGACCAGCCCCTCGAGCCACGTGCTCGGCCGGGTGCGCTCGTGGAAGGCGTCGATTGGCGCGATGAACGGGGCCATGGCCGTCTCCGACGCCACCCCCATCTCGTCCAGCCGCGCCACGAGGATCTCGTAGTGCCGGAACTCGGCCACCGCCAGGCCCGCGACCGACGCCTTGAGGGGCTGGGTGGGCGACAGCTCGGAGTCACCGGCCAGCCGGGTGAACGCCGTGAGCTCACCGTAGGCGAGCACTCCGAGGAGGTCGACGACGGCGTCGCGGTACTGCGGGTCGGCCAGTGAGTCGTCCTGCGTCATGGCGCCGAGCCTACAAGCGCGGGGCGGTCCACCGCCGGGATGCGGGGATGCGGGGCTTCCCCGGGTAGACTGGGCCCGTCAACGGTACCCGGTCGGCACGAATCAGCCGCGGATCAGCTCCGCGCCCCCCATGACGAAGACCTCCGATCGGCCCGCACGTGCGATGGCCCCCCGGATGCGGGAGTGCCCCGATCGAGAGAACTTCATGACTGAAACCACCACGGACGCCACTGCGCCCGCCATCCCGTCGTTCGCCGACTTCGACGTCCACCCCGACATCGTCGCCTCGCTGGAAGACGCCGGGATCACCAGCCCGTTCCCCATCCAGGCGATGACCCTCCCGGTCGCGCTGTCCGGCCACGACATCATCGGCCAGGCGAAGACCGGCACCGGCAAGACCCTCGGCTTCGGCGTCCCCATGCTCAACCGCACGCTGGCCCGCGGTGACGACGGCTGGGACGACTTCGCCCACGCCGGCAAGCCGCAGGCCCTCGCCGTGGCCCCGACCCGCGAGCTCGCGGTGCAGGTGGCCAGCGACCTCGACCGCGCCGGCAAGCGCCGCGGCATCCGGGTCCTGACCGTCTACGGCGGCCGGGCCTACGAACCCCAGATCGAGGCGCTGCGCTCCGGCGTCGAGATCGTCGTCGGCACCCCCGGCCGTCTGATCGACCTGGCCAAGCAGGGCCACCTGGACCTCTCGCACGCCAAGACCGTCGTGCTCGACGAGGCCGACGAGATGCTCGACCTCGGCTTCCTGCCCGACGTCGAGAAGCTGCTGGCCATGACCTCCCCGGCCCGTCAGACGATGCTGTTCTCCGCGACCATGCCCGGCGCCGTCGTGGCCCTCGCCCGCCGCTACATGAGCCAGCCGACGCACATCCGCGCGATGGGCGACGACCAGGAGAACGCCCACACGGTCAAGGCCGTCGAGCAGTTCGTCTACCGGGCCCACGCCATGGACAAGGTCGAGATGCTCGCCCGCATGCTCCAGGCCAAGGACCGCGGCCGCACCATCATCTTCAGCCGCACCAAGCGGACAGCCGCCAAGGTGGCCGACGACCTCAGCGAGCGCGGGTTCGCCGCAGCCCCGATCCACGGCGACCTCGGCCAGGGGGCCCGCGAGCAGGCCCTGCGCGCGTTCCGCAACGGCAAGGTCGACATCCTCGTCGCCACCGATGTCGCGGCCCGCGGCATCGACGTCGACCACGTCACGCACGTCATCAACTACCAGTGTCCCGAGGACGAGAAGACCTACCTGCACCGCATCGGGCGCACCGCTCGTGCGGGCAACACCGGCATCGCGGTCACCTTCGTCGACTGGGACGACCTGCCGCGCTGGGGCATGATCAACAAGACCCTCGACCTCGGCATCCCCGAGCCCGAGGAGACCTACTCCTCCTCGGACCACTTCTACGAGCAGCTCGACATCCCGCGCGGCGCCAAGGGTCGCCTGCCGAAGGCCGAGCAGCACCTCGCCGGCCTCGATGCCGAGGTCCTCGAGGACCTGGGCGAGACCGGCAAGTCCAGTGGCCGTCGCCCCGCCGGCGGTGGCCGGGACGGCGGCGGTCGTGATGGCGGCCGTGGTCGCGACAGTGGCGGCCGCGCCGGTGGCAGCCGCGACAATGGCAGCCGCGACAATGGCGGCCGTGGTCGTGACAGCGGCCGCGAGGGTAGCCGCGGCGGCGAACGTCGCGCCGACAGCGCCCCGGCCGAGGGTGGCGACGCCGCGGCCAGGCCGCGTCGCAGCCGCAACCGTCGCCGCACCCGCGGTGGGGCCTCCGAGGACTCCGCCCAGAGCTGACCCGCACCCGAGAGGGTGGCAGATCGACCTCCACGTCGTGGTGGAGGTCGATCTGCCACCCTCTCGTCGTGTGTCGGGTCAGGCCGTGGGCCGGTCCACCCGGTAGACGTGGTGCAGCGGGTCGTCGACCGGGTTGTCCGGCTCAAGGTTGCCGGAGGCCACCCGCGTGAAGCCCGCCTTCTCAAGCGCCCGCCACGACGCGGCGTTGGCGGCGACGACCGCCACGAGGATGCACGGGGCCAGTGGCAGGTCGGCCCAGGTCCGGGTCACCATGGCCGCGATCATCGACGAGCCGAGCCCGCGGCCGTGGCCTGCCGGGTCGCCGACGAGGTAGTCCAGGGTCACCGCGTGGCCAGGGACGGGGACGAGCGAGGAGAAGTCGTCGAGGTTCTCCCGGTAGGCCGCCACGAGGGAGCGCTGGACGAGCCCGACTGGCACGCCCTCGAGCAGGGCCAGCCAGTCCTCGTTCGGCTCGAGCCCGTCGGCTGACGGCCCGAAGTCCCGTTCCACGGCCTCGGGCGTCCACTCATGGTTCCACCACCGGGCCACCGGCGGCGCGGCCAGCCACCGGGCGAGCAGCGGGAAGTCGGCGCGTCCGACGCGCCGGAAGTCCACGGCATACCCGCTCACCGGTGGCCGGCCCCGCTCAGGCGCCGATCGTCGCAGTGTCGATCACGAACCGGTAGCGCACGTCGGACTTCACGACGCGGTCGTAGGCCTCGTTGACCTGGTCGGCGCTGATCTTCTCGATCTGCGACGCGATGCCCTTCTCCGCGGCGAAGTCGAGCATCTCCTGCGTCTGGGGGATGCCACCGATGTTGGACCCGGCCAGCGCCTTGCTGCCACCGATCAGCGAGAACATCTGGAAGTCGCTGGGGTTGCTCGGGGCCCCGACGTTGACCATCGCGCCGTTCGGCTTGAGCAGGCCGAGGTAGGCATCGAGGGGCAGGTTCGCGCTCACCGTGTTGAGGATGAGGTCGAAGGTGCCGGCGAGGTCGGTGAAGGTCGCCTCGTCGGAGGTGGCGCGGTGGTCGACGGCGCCGAACTTCTCGCTGTCCGCCTTCTTGGACAGCGTCTGGCTCAGGACCGTGACCTCAGCCCCGAGGGCCACGGCGAACTGGACTCCCATGTGGCCCAGGCCACCGAGGCCCACGACCGCGACCTTGGTGCCGGGACCGGCGCCCCACCGCTTGAGCGGGTTGTAGGTGGTGATGCCGGCGCAGAGCAGCGGAGCGGCGACGTCGAGCTCGAGGGCGTCGGGGATGCGCACGGCGAACCGCTCGCTGACGACGACCTGCTGGCTGTAGCCACCCATGGTCTCCTCGCCGTCGTAGCCCTTGCCGTTGTAGGTCATGACCGCACCCTTGACGCAGAACTGCTCCTGGCCGTCCTTGCAGTACTCGCACTCACCACACGAGTCGACCATGCAGCCGACGCCGACGCGGTCGCCGACCTTGTACTTCGTGACACCGTCGCCCACCGAGGAGACGATCCCGGCGATCTCGTGGCCGGGGACCATGGGGAAGATGGCGGTGCCCCACTCCTCGCGGACCTGGTGGATGTCGCTGTGACAGATGCCGGCGAACGCGACGTCAATGGTGATGTCGTCGTCGCGCAGCGCCCGGCGCTCGATCGTCGTGGGGGCGAGCGGCGCCCCTGCCGACGGGGCGGACAAAGCTGCAGTGCGGGGCATGGTTCTCCTTGGCGGGTTGGGTTCAGTCACCGTCAGGGTGCAAGTCCCCCACCCGCCGCCATATTCCGTCGGCGCCGCTGGTCCGCCCGGTTCAGGTCCGCTTGCGGATGGTGCTCGTCTTCGACCAGGCGCTGGGCCCCATGGCGTTGTTCGCCCGCACCCGCACCTGGCAGGTGCCGTAGCCGGTGAGGCCACGGTGGTTGTAGTAGTAGGTGGTGCCCTTGGTCGAGCGGGTGGTCCAGGCGCGGTACCGACCTGAGCGGTAGCAGCGCACCTGGGTCGTGTAGGAGGTCACGGTCGAGCCGTTGGCCGAGCTCTTCCACCAGGCGTAGTGGATGTAGTCGCGCGTCGGTGAGGTCAACGCACGGGGGGCCTTGGGCGCCGACGGGACGGTCGCCGGCACGACGCTCTTGGTCGAGGACCACGCGCTCCAGCCGGAGCCGTTCTTGAACGCCACCTTGACCCGGTAGGTGCGCCCGTTGGCCAGACCGGTCACGGTCGCGCCGGTCGAGGTGCCGGGGTAGGTGCGGTAGACCGGGTCGTTCCACTTCTTGACACTCGGGCTGTAGAGCTCGATGGTGACCTTGATCGAGCTGGTCCCTGCGGGCGGTGTCCCCCAGGACAGCTTCGCCGCCGAGGGGCGCCTCGACGCCGACACGGCGGGCCGGGCGGGGGTGCGGTTCCAGTAGTCGACCACGCAGTCGGACGTGGAGACCGGGGTCGACTTCGTGCGCGCGGTGAGGGCGTCGAACGAGGACACCCCGAAGATGCCCGGCATCGTCACGCCGCCACCGCTGACGCACGCCCGCAGGCTGCGCGGGTCGACCCGCGTGCCCTTGAGCCCGCCCTCGCGAACCTCGAAGTGCAGGTAGTTCGTCGAGCAGGGCGCCGCATCGCCCCAGTGGCCCATGCTGCCGATCACCGTCGCGGGCGTCACCAGCTGCCCTTCGGTCGCGGCCACCGCATCCAGGTGGGTGTACTTGGACACCACGCCACCGCCGTGGTCGATCCAGGCCCACACCCCGTCGGTCTGGGTCCCCGGCTGCGCGCAGGTGGCCTGACGTGCCCCGATGTGGAACACGCCCGCACCGGCCGCGTGGACCGGGTCGCCCCGTTGGCCGAGGAAGTCGATCGCCCAGTAGCCGTGGTAGTCGCCGCCGCTGCCCGTGCAGTTGGTCTTGACGCAGGAGATCTGTGCCGCTGCTCGGAGCGGGGACCACCCTGGGGTGCTGTAGGGGTGCGCGCTGCTCGAGGCCGGGACGGCCAGGGCCACGGCCGCGGTCTCCGGGCTGGCCACTCGCGCGGTCGGCGCGGTGCTCGGCGTCGGACCAGTCGTGGGAGCCAGGACCAGCGCCCCGACGGCCGCGAGGGCAGCCCCCCGGACCAACCAGCCGGTACGCCACGCGGCGGGACGGCGCTCGTGCGCGACAGGGCTCATGGGGCTCCTCGAGAGGCGTGACCTGCGTGGGCTGACTGCGCTGATCGTGCCAGCGCGCGACCGCGCCCCGGGGCGCAACGGCTGGACGACCCCCGCTCGAGGAGCCCCCCGGCGCAGGATCAGGCCGATCGGACGAGTGCGGGTCCTCCGTTCGGCCCAGTGCTGCCCGGACGGGTCAGAGTCGCTTGGCCAGCGCCGCCGCCACGTCGCGGTAGGCCTTGGCCCCCTTGGACGTGCGCGAGGTGGCCAGGATCGAGCGCCCGACGGCCGGTGCCTCCGCGAACCGGACCGTCTTGGGGATGGGCGGTTCGAGCACGGGCAGGCCGTAGCGTTCGCCGACATCGGCGAGCACCTCCCGGGCGTGGTTGCTGCGCCCGTCGAACAGGGTCGGCAGGATCCCCCAGACCTCGAGGTCCCGGTTGAGGATCTTCTGGACGTCGGTCACGGTGTCGAGCAGCTGGCCGACGCCGCGGTGGCTGAGCATCTCGCAGGGCATGGGGATCACCAGGCCCTGGCTGGCGGTGAGCGCGTTGAGGGTCAGCACCCCGAGGCTCGGCGAGCAGTCGAGCAGGATGACGTCGTACTCGTGGCGCACCTCCTCCAGGGCGGTCCTCAGCACGTACTCCCGACCCGGTCGCGGGAGCAGGGCCGCCTCGGCACCCGCGAGGTCGATCACGCTCGGCACCAGGTCGACACCGTCGTCGCAGGCCACCCGCACGTCGGCGATCGTGGCCCGCCCCAGCAGCACCTCGTTGATCGAGCTCTCGACCTCGTCGGGGTCCACCCCGAGGCTGAAGGTGAGGCAGGCCTGGGCGTCGAGGTCGACCAGCAGCACCCGCTTGCCCTGCTCGGCGAAGGCGGCACCCAGGGAGGCGACCGAGGTCGTCTTGGCAACGCCGCCCTTCTGGTTGGCGACCGAGACGATGGTTGCGGGCGCTGGACGGGACGTGGCCAAGGCAGGCCTTCCTCTCGGAGCAGACGGGTGCGGCACCCAGTCTGGCAGGTGCCCCGAGCGGCGCCGGATGGTGCGTCGTCGGGGATGAACTCTTAACAACGGGCCCATGACATCTGTGAAGACCGTATCTTTGCCCAAAGAAGTTGAATCGGTGACGAGGTGGCGTGCTCTTCGGCCGCAGGGGCAGGGGGGACAGCGCGTGATGGTGCGCGACGACGGGGGCACGAGCGCCCCGCCTGCTGAGGTCCTGACCTTTCCCGAGGCGTTCCGTGCGGCCGTCTCCTCCAACGGGCGCAGCCTGGACTCGCTGCGCCGGCGCCTGCAGGAGCGCGGGATCACCATCAGCATCGCGACGCTCAGCTACTGGCAGTCGGGACGCAGCCAGCCGCAGCGGATGGCCTCACTGGAGGCCGTGGCCCACCTGGAGGAGATCCTCGCGGTCCCCCGCGGCCACCTGCTCGGGCGCCTGGGACCGCGGCGCCGACCGGGTCCACCGCGTTCGGCGCCCCCCGCCGCCCAGCTCCCGGCCGACGTGCCGCTCGCCAGGCACGTGATGGACCAGCTCGGCTTCGGCCTCCACCACGAGCTGGTCGACGTCACGATCCACGACACCCTCGAGATCGACTGCCACGGTGTCCCCCGGGTGCGGACCGTCAGGGAGACGGTCCGCGCCGTGAAGGAGGGGGCCCAACGCATCCCCGCCTTCCTGGCCCTCGACGAGCCGGTGGGCGAGGTGGCCACGTTCACGGAGGTCAGCGGATGCCGGCTCGGCCGGAAGGTCTCCTACCCTGACGAGGGCGTCTTCGCGGCGGAGTTCCTCCTGGACCGACCCCTCGGCTACGGCGAGTCCGCTGCGGCCGAGCACCGGGTCGACCTGCCGGCCGGGTTCGGCACGTGTGTCGAGTACTTCTTGATGCGGCGGGTCACCGAGCTCGTGCTGTGGGTGCGCTTCGACCCCGGCATGCTGCCGTCCACGGTCGAGACCTACAGCCACCTCGAGGGTCGCCACCAGGCCATGCGGGTCGACCTCGCGGAGTCGACCAGCGTGCAGCAGGTGCTGCACGGGGTGGGCCCGGGGAGGGTGGGCGTCCGCTGGACCTGGTAGCGCGCTTCCCCTGGAGCCGGGCGAAGCGGGCCGATCCCGACGAGGTGGCGGATGCCTCCGCGTAGACTGGGTTCGTGACACCGACCCAGCTGAGGGCGTTCGCGGGGGTGGTTCGACTGGGGTCGGTCAAGGCTGCCGCGAGTGAGCTCGCGGTCAGCGAGGCCGCCGTGTCCATGCACGTCGGCCAGCTCCGCAAGGAGTTCGGCGACGAGCTCTTCACCCGCACGGCTTCCGGGCTGGCGTTCACCCCCGGAGGACTTCGCCTCGCCAGTCGGGCGGTGGAGATCCTCGGCCTGCAGGACCGCACCGCACGCGAGGTGAGCCAGGCCGGTCACGGTGTCCGCGTGCTGAGGCTGGCTGCCTCCAGCCTCTTCGCCGAGCACGCCGCGCCGGGGCTCATCGACCTGTTCGCCGGCCGGGCCAAGGACCTTCAGGTGGAGCTGAGCGTCCAGCCCGTGGCGCAGTTCCCCACCCTGCTCGCGGCGCGGACCGTCGACGTCGCCATCGGCCCTGCGGTGAGCACGCCGGTGGACTCGCTGGTGCAGCAGATGTTCCTCCTCTACGACGTGGTCGCGGTGACCCGACCGGACCACCCCCTCGCCGGGGTGGTGGTGGCCGCCGACCAGGCCCGTCGCCAGATCTGGAACCTCGGGCCGGCCGCGGTGGGCACCGAGGGAGTGGTGCCCACCCTGCTGCGCACCCTGCGCGTCCGCGAGGAGAACCAGCGCATCTTCCAGAGCGACGCGGCCGCCCTCCAGGAGACCAAGCGCTCGGACGGCGTCGCCCTGGCCCTGCGCTTCGCCGTCGCCGGGGACCTCGCTGCCCGGCGACTCGTGGCCGTCGACGGGCCGGGCCTGCGAGCCCAGGGCCGCTGGGCCACCACGGCGCTGCCGCCGCGCGACCAGACACCGGCCGCCGCCGAGCTGCTCCGCTTCATCACCACGCCACGGGCGACGCAGGCCATGGTGCGCGGCGCCGGGGTCAACGTGGGCCGGTTCAAGCCGGCCGTGCACGTCACGCTCTGGAGCTGACCCCGGCGATCGCGTCGAACACCTGTGGCAGCTCGCGCAGGGTGTGCGCCGGCAGGAACGCGTCGACCCACGGCAGCGCGGCGGACATCGAGCCCACCAACGGCTGGTATCCGGGGGCGGCAGCCCGGGGGTTGAGCCACACCACCCGCCGGGCCCGCCGCGCGACGCGGGCCATCACCTCGGCGAGCTCCTCGGGTGGGTCGCTGTCCCAGCCGTCGGACGCGATGAGCAGCACCCCACCGCGGATCCCGCGACCGTGCCGCGACGCCAGCAGCTCACGCAGGCAGGTCGCGAGGTGCGTGCCGCCGAAGCGGTCCACCACCTGGGCGCTGGCCTCGGCCATCGCCGCGGGAGCCGACGAGTTCAGCAGGGCGGGGGTGAGCCGGGTCAAGGACGTGGAGAAGGCGAACGTCTCCGCCCTGCGGGTGCGCGCGAAGGCGCGCATGAGGTGCAGGTATGCCGTGGAGTAGCTCTGCATCGACTGGCTCACGTCGCACAGGAGGGTCAGGGTGAGGGGGCGCTCGGTGTGCCGGTAGCGCTTGAGCTCCATCGGTTCCCAGCCGGTGCGCCGCGAGGCCGCGATCGTGGGGCGCAGGGCGACCCGACCGCCCGACGAGCGCACCTGCATACGCCGGCTGCGGCGGCTCGGCCAGCGGTGCGCCGAGGCCTCCAGCCACCGCCCGAGCAGCGCGAGTTCGCGTTCGTCGAGCTCCTCCAGCGGGGTGTCGGCGATCCGGGACATCGCGCTCGGGAGGAGCTCGGGCAGGACCAGCCCGTCGTCCTCCTGCTCGCCCGCGGCCATCCGCGGCAGGGTGTGCCAGGGCAGGTCAGCAGCGGCGCCCTCGCCATCGTGACCCGTGCGGACGGGGCTCAGCGCGCCCTTCTGCTCCGGGGCGGCAGCCAGGTCGGCGCCCCCTCGCCGAGCATGTGGGTCGACGGGGAGGACCGCCTCGACGAAGGCCGCCCGGAAGACGGCGTCGAAGGCCGCGAGGTCGTGCTGCCGGTTGACCAGGGTGAGCCTGGCCAGCCAGTACAGCGAGCCGACCCCGACCGGCGGGGCCACCTCCAGGGCGTCGGTCAGTGCCGTCATCGCCGTCACCGTCACGGGGATGCCCCGGGCCCGCAGCCGCGTGGACAGGGCGACGACGAAGGCGGCCCGGTCCACCCCCCGGAGCATCCCGCCGGTCTGCTGGGGCAGCAGTGGCCCCGGGGCGGGTCCGGGCGACTGGGGGGCCATCGCGCGTCAGCCGAAGGCGTAGGTGTCGAGGGAGGAGGTCACGGTCTCCAGGTCGTCAGGGGTCTTGGCCAGCGCACCGAGGGAGGGCAGGACCACCTCGCGCACCAGCTCGCTGGCGCCGAGCGCGGAGAGGGCGGCCACCCAGTTGATGGCTTCGGCGACACCGGGCGGCTTGTCCACGTCGAGGGTGCGGACGTGACCCACGAACCGCGCAGCCGACTCGATCAGCGCGACGTTGGCGCGCGGTGCCGTGCGGCGCAGGATGGCCACGACGCGCTCCGGCTCCGGGTACTCCAGCCAGTGGTAGAGGCAGCGTCGGCGCAAGGCGTCGTGCAGGTCGCGGCTGCGGTTCGAGGTCAGGACCACGATGGGCGGCTGGCGTGCGGTGAACGTCCCGAGCTCGGGCACCGTCACCGAGCCCTCGCCCAGCGCCTCGAGCAGCAGCGCCTCGAACTCGTCGTCGGCACGGTCGATCTCGTCGATGAGCAGCACCGGTGGACGGGGTCCATCGTGGCGCACGCACCGCAGGATCGGGCGCTCGACGAGGAACTCCTCGCTGAACAGGTCGGCCTCGCTCAGCGACTGGTGCTGGGACTCCGCCAGGCGGATCGCCAGCAGCTGGCGTTGGTGGTTCCAGTCGTAGAGGGCCTCGTTGGCGGTCAGTCCCTCGTAGCACTGCAGGCGCACGAGTGGGGCGTCCAGCACCTTGGCGAGCACCTGTGCCGCGGCGGTCTTCCCCACCCCCGGCTCTCCCTCGAGCAGCAGCGGGAGCCCGAGCTGGAGGGTGAGGAAGACCGCGGTGGCCATGCCCTCGTCGGCCAGGTAGTCGTGCTCGTCGAAACGCCGTCGCACGTCCTCCGGGGACGTCGGTGGGCCCGGCTCGGTCACGAGGCGTGCTCCCGGACGTAGGTGTCGCGGCAGCCTGGGTTGCAGAACCAGTGCTCGGTGCCGTCGACCACGGCGTGGGCGGTCTCCGGCCCGACGGTGACCGTCATGCCGCACACGGGGTCGACGGCCTGGACGGGGCGCTCGGCGGCTCGCTGCGCGTCGGCGGGCGCGGACAGTCCGTCCAGGCGGATGGCCCGCACCACGGCGGCCATGATCGACAGGGCCAGCTCCGGCGCCGTCCTGGCCCCGATGTCCACCCCCACGTGCACGTGCACTCGCGCGGCGTCGGGCTCGCTCAGGTCGAGGTCAGCCAGCAGCACGCGGCCGCGGGTGCGGCTGCACACCACACCCACGAAACCGACCCCGGCATCGAGGGCGGCCCGCACGGTCGTCGCCTCGTCGCCGCCGTGGCTCGAGACGATCACGGCCGTGGCACCGACCGGGTCGGCCCCCTCGCCCATCCTGTCGACCATGAAGCCCAGGGAGGGAGCGAGGTCGGCAACCGCCGTCGCGGTGGGCGAGGTGCCGAAGACCGCGAGGGCGGGCGAGGGCAGCAGTGGCTCGAGGTAGATCTCCAGGGCTCCTCCTGACAGGCAGGGGTTCACGACGATGGTGGCACCGGGCGACTCGGGGAAGGGCGCCGTGCCGTCCGGCAGCACCCTCAGCAGCAGGCTGCTGCCGGTGTCGAGGGCGCCGAGCGCGGCCGTGCGGACCGAGCCCTCGGCGCAGTGGCCGCCCACGAAACCCTCCATCGACCCGTCGGCGAGCACGATGGCCCGGTCCCCAGGCCGGGCCGAGCTCGGCTCCTGGGCGCGCACCACCGTCGCCTGGACGAACGGCACCCGGCTCAAGGTCAGCTCGACGATGCGCTCCGCGATGGTGGTGCTCACAGGCACAGTCTCCTCAGATCGGCGGGGTCGGGCGACCCTGCATCGCGTCCCAGACCCGCGAGGGGGTCAGGGGCATGTCGGCGTGGCGGATCCCGAAGGGCTTCAAGGCGTCGACCACCGCGTTGACGACCGCGGGGGGCGAACCGACCGTCGCGGACTCACCCACGCCCTTGGCGCCGATGGGGTGGTGCGGGGACGGGGTCACGGTGTGGCCGGTCTCCCAGTGGGGCACCTCGAGCGCCGTCGGGATGAGGTAGTCCATCAGCGACCCGCCGAGGCAGTTGCCGTCCTCGTCGAAGGAGATCATCTCCATCAGGGCCATGCCGACCCCGTCCGTGAGGCCACCGTGCACCTGGCCCTCGATGATCATCGGGTTGATCCGGGTGCCGCAGTCGTCGACCGCGATGAAGCGCCGGACGGTGACCACGGCAGTGCCGGGGTCGATGTCGACCACGCAGATGTAGGCGCCGAAGGGATAGGTGAGGTTGGAGGGGTTGTAGCAGATCTGGGCCTCCAGCCCACCCTCGACCCCCTCCGGCAGGTCGCCTGCACCATGGGCCCGCATGGCGATGTCCTGGATGGTCACCGACCGGCCGGGGTCACCCTTGACGTGGAACGACCCCTTCTGCCACTCCAGGTCGGCAACGGACACCTCGAGCATGCCCGAGGCGATGATCTGCGCCTTGTCGCGCACCTTGCGGGCGACCAGCGCGGCGGCGGCACCGGAGACCGGCGTGGACCGGCTGCCGTAGGTGCCGAGGCCGAACGGCGTCTGGTCCGTGTCGCCGTTGACGACCTGGATGTCGGCGGGCGGGATGCCGATCTCCTCGGCGATGATCTGCGCGAACGTCGTCTCGTGGCCCTGGCCCTGACTCATGCACGAGACGCGGACGACCGCCTTGCCCGTGGGGTGCACCCGCAGCTCGCAGCCGTCGGCCATGCCCAGGCCGAGGATGTCCATGTCCTTGCGTGGACCGGCCCCGACCGCCTCGGTGAAGAAGGCGACCCCGATGCCCATCAGCTCCCCGCGCGCGCGCTTCTCCTCCTGCTCGCGACGCAGGTCGTCGTAGCCCGCCATCTCCAGCGCAAGGCGCATGGCGCGCTCGTACTCGCCCGAGTCGTAGACCCAGCCGGTCTTGGTCGTGTAGGGGAACTGGTCGGGTTGGATGAAGTTCTTCAGGCGCAGCTCGACAGGGTCGACCTCGAGGTCGTACGCCAGGCAGTCCACCAGCCGTTCGACCAGGTAGACGGCCTCGGTGATCCGGAACGAGCACGCGTACGCGACCCCGCCCGGTGCCTTGTTCGTGTAGACCGCGGTCATCGAGCAGTAGGCCGCCTCGAGGTCGTAGCTGCCGGTGAAGACGCCGAAGAACCCGGCCGGGTACTTGATGGGGGCCGCCGTGCCGTTGAAGGCGCCGTGGTCGGCGAGCACGTGCGTCCGGATGGCGAGGATCTTGCCCTCCTTCGTGGCCGCGATCTCGCCGCGCATGATGTAGTCGCGTGCGAACCCGGTGCTCACCAGGTTCTCGGTGCGGTCCTCCACCCACTTGACCGGCTTGCCCAGGACCAGCGACGCGACGATGGCGCACACGTAGCCGGGGTAGATCGGCACCTTGTTGCCGAAGCCACCACCGATGTCAGGGGAGATGACGCGGATCTTGTGCTCGGGCAGGCCCGAGACGAGCGCGTAGACGGTGCGGTGGGCGTGCGGCGCCTGGCTGGTGGTCCACAGGGTCAGCTGACCGCTGACCCGCTCGTAGTCGGCCACACAGCCACAGGTCTCCATCGGCGCCGGGTGGACGCGCGGGTAGACGATGTCCTCGGTGACGACCACGTCGGCCCTTGCGAAGACGGCCTCGGTGGCGGCCTCGTCACCGGTCTCCCAGTCGAAGCAGTGGTTGTCGGCCTTGCCTTCAAGGTCGGTCCGGATGACCGGTGCGTCGGGGGCCAGGGCCCGACGCACGTCGACCACCGGCTCGAGCATGTCGTAGTCGACGTCGATCAGCTCGAGGGCGTCCCGGGCCGAGTAACGGTCCTCGGCCACCACGAAGGCGACCTCCTGGCCCTGGAACCGGACCTTGTCGGTGGCGAGCACCGCCTGGACGTCGTTGGACAGCGTGGGCATCCACGCGAGCCCCTTCTCGGCCAGGTCGGCGCCGGTGATCACCGCACGCACCTTCGGGTGGGCCAGCGCCGCGCTGGTGTCGATGTTGCGGATCGTCGCGTGCGCGACGGGTGAGCGCAGGATCGCCAGGTGGAGCATCCCCTTGAGCTGGATGTCGTCGACGTAGTGGCCCATGCCGCGGATGAACCGCGGGTCCTCCTTGCGCAGCATCCGACCGTGTCCGACCGGGTGCTGGTCGTTGTCCGCCTTCTCGAGGTCCTCGGGCAGCGCCGCCACGCCCGGGTCGGTGGTCGTCACGACTCGCTCCTGACCGGCTCGGCGGCATCGGCCTCGGTGGCGGCGTCCTTCTCGTGGGCAGCGGCCCACTGGATCGAGCGCACGATCGTGGTGTAGCCGGTGCAGCGGCAGATCTGTCCCGAGATGGCCTCCCGGATGGTCTGCTCGTCGGGGTCCGGGTCGCGGTCGAGCAGGGCCCGCGCCGTCATGAGCATCCCGGGCGTGCAGAAGCCGCACTGCAGCCCGTGGCAGCGCATGAAGCCCTCCTGCACGGGGTCGAGCACGCCGTCCTGTTCGAGCCCCTCAACGGTGCGCACCTCGCGGCCACCGGCCATCGCCGCGAGGACGGTGCACGTCTTCACGGGCTCCCCGTCCATCCAGGCGACGCACGTGCCGCAGTTGCTGGTGTCACACCCCCAGTGCGTGCCGGTGAGCCCCAGCTCGTCGCGCAGGAAGTGGACCAGCAGCATCCTGCCCTCGATCTCCCGGGTCACCGGGTCGCCGTTGACGGTCATCGTCACCTGCATGTCAGCTGTTCCTTCCCTGGTCGGAGTTGGCGTCGGAGCTGCCGCCCGGGGGGCGGTCGCCGGCGAGACCGGCCTCGATCCGCTGCACCGCGGTGCGCAGCGTGCGCCGGGTCAGCTCGTCGGCCAGGTGCCGCTTGTAGTCCGCGGTCCCGCGGTTGTCGGTCGTCGGCGAGCAGCTCTCCGCGGCGATGGCGCCCGCCCGGGCATACAGCTCCTCCGAGGGCACCTGCCCGCGCAGTGCCTCCGACACGGCCGGCAGCCCGGTGGTGTTGGGACCGACCGCGGCCAAGCCCACCCTCGCGTCGGCCACGACCGGGCCCTCCATCCAGACCGCCGCGCCCGCTGAGGTGACGGCCCAGTCGCCGGCCCGGCGCTCGACCTTGGCGTAGGCGCTGGAACCGTTGGGCCGTACCGGGATCCGGATCTCGAGCAACATCTCGCCGTGCTCGACAGCCGTCTCGTAGGGTCCGCGGTAGAAGTCCTCCATCGAGACCACGCGCTCGCCGTCGGCGCCGCGGATGAGGCAGCTGGCGTCGAGGGTCGTGCAGACCGCGGAGAGGTCCTCGGACGGGTCGGCCTGGCAGAGCGACCCACCGATGGTGCCGCGGTTGCGCACCACGGGGTCGGCGATGACGCGCTCGGCGTCCGCGAAGATCGGGAACAGGGCAGCGAGCTCTGGCGACTCCAGCAGCTCGCGGTGCCGGGTCATGGTGCCGATCCGCACCTCGTCGGCCCCGACGCGCACGTAGCTCAGCTCGTCGTGCAGTCCGTTGATGTCGATGAGGTACTCGAGGTTGGCCAGGCGCAGCTTCATCATGGGGATGAGGCTGTGGCCGCCGGCCACGAGGCGGGCTTCCTCGCCGAGCCGCTCGAGCAGGCTCAGGGCGTGGTCAACACTGGTGGCACGTTCGTACTCGAACGGGGCTGGGACCTGCATCGGGCGACCTCCGTGGTGACGGCTGTCTCTGGACTGTCGTCCCCTCCGGTCGCGCCGTCAACGGCCACCTAAGCGCTTTGTTGATCCGGTCCTCGCAGTGGCCGGGCACCGGCCGAGCGCCGCCGCGTCACCCGACCTTCGGTCCTGCTGGCGCCGCATCCTCCAGCGCCGCCCAGCCCGACTTCTCGACACCGAAGGCCTGCCCCTCCGGGCAGTGCGCGCGGAAGTCGCACCACTGGCACAGCGGCCCCACCGCGGCGGGGAAGCGGCCCGAGCCCACCCCGTGCTCGGCGTAGTCGGCCTCGGCCCGCTGGGCGTCCCGGGCGATCGACTCGGCCTCGGCGATCTTGCGCTGCAGCGACTCCCCCGTGTGCTCGTGGGCAGCCACGGTGCCGGTCGGCACGTGGTGCAGCTCCACCCGCACGCAGCGGCGACGAAACATCTTCCATGCGGCCGCGGCATACAACGCCATCGGCAGGGAGGTGCGGGCGTCATCGTCGGTGGGCTCGCGCCGACTGGTCTTGTAGTCGACGACAGCGAGCTCGGCCCCCCGGTCGTCGAGGCGGTCGATGCGCCCCTGGAGGGTGAAGACGTCGGTCTTGAGCGACACGGTGCGCTCGATGCCCAGCGGCTGCTCGACCGGATCGACGTCGGTGAGGTAGTCGACCACCTGGGCCTGGGCACGCTCGCGCCACCGCAGCGACTGGTCGGCGTCCTTGAACCCGGAGTCGATCCACGACGTGCGCACGAGCTCGGCGCCGGCCTGCGGGGTGCGCGCCTGGGGCGCGAGGTCCCACCAGTCGCGCAGCGCGTTGTGGACGGCGACGCCGACCGACGTGTGGGCCCGTTGGGCGCGCTGGGGCGGCGAGGGCCGGTCGAGGTACTGCATGCGGTAGCGACGGGGGCAGTCGACCCAGGCCAGCAACCGGCTCGGGCTGGCCCGGAAGAGCCGCTGCGGCATGCCCCCGAACTCGGCCTGGACGAATCCCCCCGCGCTCATGGCCCCCACGCTAGGCCGTCCCGGTGACAGCTCACGCGCGGACCACCTCGATCCCGCTGGTGACCTGTTCCTCGATCCGGGCCAGGACGGCCGCGGTGGTGGTGTTCTCCCCGAGGACGTTCGCCTTGCCGGTGCCGTGGTAGTCGCTCGAGCCGGTCACGAGCAGCTCCAACCGGGCCGCCAGGCGCTCCGCATGGCCCCGTTCCTGAGCCGTGTGGTCTCGGTGGCGCGCCTCGAGCCCTGCGAGGCCGGCCGCGGCCATGTCCTCGATGACGGCGTCGGGCACGGTCCGACCGCGCGCGTTGGCGAAGGGGTGGGCCATGACCGGGACGCCGCCGGCCGCGCGGACCAGCTCGACGGCACGCACGGGGTCGGGGGCGTAGTGCGGGACGTGGTACCGGCTGCCGTTCCTCAGGACCTCGGCGAAGGCCTCGTCGCGGCTGCGCACGTGGCCGCTGTCCACGAGCGCGTCGGCGACGTGCGGGCGACCGAGCGTGGCCCCCTGCGCTGCGAGGCCACGCACCTGCTCGATCGTGATGGGTATGCCGTCCGCGGCCATCAGCTCGACCATCCGGTCGACCCTGGTCTCCCTCGACTCCCGGGCGCGTTCGAGCTCACGGGTCAGGCCGGGGTGGTCAGGGTCCACGAGGTAGCCGAGCAGGTGAACGCTCACCCCGCGGTACGAGCAGGAGATCTCCACACCCCGGACGAGGTCGATGCCCAGCCGTTGGGCCTCGACCACGGCCGCCGGCCAGCCGGCATACGTGTCATGGTCGGTGAGGGCGACCACGTCCAGACCGGCCCGCACCGCCGCCGCGACGACGTCCTGCGAGGGCTCGGTGCCGTCACTCGCGCTGGAGTGGGCGTGCAGGTCGATCGACACGAGCCAAGGGTAGGGCTCGCACCGGGTGCACCGAGCCCTGGCGTCACCCGGCGACGGGACGCAGCTCCACGGTCTCGCCGGGACCGGCGAACTTCGCGGCCACCTCCTCCGCCCGCCCCTGGTCCTGGACGTCGATGAGGAAGAACCCGGCGAAGTGCTCGACCGTCTCTGCGTAGGGTCCGTCGGTCACCCTGCGTCGCCCACCGGCGTAGCGGAACAGGCGGGCGTCGGACGGGTCCCCGAGGGCTTGCCCGCCGACCAGCTCCCCGCGTTCGGACAGCTCCTGCATGACCATGTCGAAGTCGGCGCCCAGCGCCGCGCGCTCGGCCTCCGGAAGGGCCTGGTGCTCGGCGACGAAGTCGCTCGTCGGGTGGCCCCAGGGCTGGGGGTTGGAGTGGATGAGGATGACGTACTTCACGGTGGTGCTCCCTGTCTGGGGTACGGGCGGCCGGACGGCCCTGTCACCCCCATGACGGGCGGTGGGCCCTCCGCTCGACATCTGTGCGTGCAGTATTTCCCGGCCGGCGTCCGCTGTGAGGGAACGCACGCGGCATACCGGTGTCCTCGGGCAGCCCTCATGGGCAGGATGGGGCCATGCAATTCGGACGCAGCTACGAGGAGTTCGAGGTCGGCGCGGTCTACAAGCACTGGCCCGGCAAGACGGTGACCGAGTACGACGACCACCTGTTCTGCCTCCTGACCATGAACCACCACCCGTTGCACCTCGATGCGAACTACGCGGAGCACAGCACGCAGTTCGGCAAGAACGTCGTGGTCGGCAACTACGTCTACTCGTTGCTGCTCGGCATGTCCGTCCCCGACGTCTCGGGCAAGGCCATCGCCAACCTCGAGGTCGAGTCGCTCAAGCACGTGGCACCGACCTTCCACGGCGACACGATCTACGGCCAGACCGAGGTCCTCGACAAGTGGGAGTCCAGGTCCAAGGACGACCGCGGGGTGGTCCACGTCGAGACCAAGGGCTACAACCAGGACGGCACCCTCGTCTGCATCTTCCGCCGCAAGGTGATGGTGCCCAAGGAGAGCTACCTCACCGCCCGCGGTGGCGAGCAGCCCGGCCGGCCGGAGCTGCGCGAGCCGGCCCCCGAGGACTGAGTCCACCAGGGCTCCCGCCCCTCCGCCCCACCACGTCCGCGGCTAGGGTCGGGTCATGGCCGATTTCGTCGGGGCGGTTGACCAGGGCACCACGAGCACGCGCTTCATGGTGTTCGACCACGACGGCGCGGAGGTGGGTCGCCACCAGCTCGAGCACGAGCAGCTCATGCCGAGGGCGGGCTGGGTGGAGCACAACCCGCTCGAGATCTGGGAGCGCACGCACACCGCCATCGCCTCCACCCTGGGCAGCCTCAACCTGCAGGCCAGCGACCTCTGCGCGCTCGGCATCACCAACCAGCGCGAGACCACCGTGGTGTGGAACCGCCGCACGGGCCGTCCCCTCCACAACGCCATCGTGTGGCAGGACACCCGCACCGACCGGATCGCCCGTGCCCTGCACCGTTCCGGGCGCGGCGAGGTGATCCGCCAGCGCGCGGGCATACCCCCCGCCGCCTACTTCGCCGCCGGCAAGGTGCAGTGGATCCTCGAGAACGTCGACGGAGCCCGCGCCGCCGCCGACCGTGGCGATGCCATCTTCGGCACCATCGACACCTGGCTGCTGTGGAACCTCACGGGGGGCACCGACGGCGGCGTCCACATCACCGACGTGACCAACGCCAGCCGCACCATGCTCATGGACCTCGAGACCCTCGACTGGGACGAGGAGCTGCTCGGGTTCTTCGACATCCCCCGCGCCATGCTCCCCGAGATCCGACCCAGCTCGGACCCCCGGTTCTACGGCCACACCCGGCCCAGCGGTCCGCTCGGCGGAGAGGTCGCACTCGCCGGGGACCTGGGCGACCAGCACGCCGCGACGGTCGGCCAGGTGTGCTTCCGCCCCGGCGAGGGCAAGAACACCTATGGCACCGGCAACTTCATGCTGCTCAACACCGGTGAGGAGATCGTGCGCAGCGAGTCCGGGCTGCTCACCACCGTCTGTTACCAGTTCGGCGACGCCTTGCCCGTCTACGCGCTCGAGGGCTCGATCGCGGTCACCGGCTCGGCGGTGCAGTGGTTGCGCGACCAGCTGGGGATCATCTCGGGTGCTGCCGAGGTGGAGCAGCTGGCGAGCACCGTGAAGGACACCGGCGGCCTCTACTTCGTCCCGGCGTTCTCCGGGCTCTTCGCGCCCTACTGGCGCCCCGATGCCCGCGGCGCCATCGTCGGCATGTCGCGCTACAACACCAACGCCCACCTGGCCCGGGCGACCCTGGAGGCCATCTGCTACCAGACGCGCGACGTCGCCGACGCGATGTGCGCGGACTCGGGGGTCCAGGTCGAGGTGCTCAAGGTCGACGGCGGGGTCACCGCCAACAGCCTGTGCATGCAGCTGCAGGCCGACATCCTCGGCGTGCCCGTCTCCCGGCCGGTGGTCGCCGAGACCACTGCCCTGGGCGCCGCCTACGCTGCAGGTCTGGCCACCGGCTTCTGGAGCGACACCGAGGAGCTCCGCGCCAACTGGCAGGAGTCCCAGCGGTGGTCGCCGACGTGGAGCGACCAGCAGCGCGCCGATGGGTATGCCGGCTGGCGCAAGGCCGTGGAACGCACCCTGGACTGGGTGGACGTCGACGAGGAGCAGGCTGATGACGGATGACCTCTCACCGCAGGGCCGCCAGCGGGCGATCGACGCCATGGCTTCCGGCGAGGAGCTCGACCTGCTGGTCATCGGCGGGGGCGTGGTCGGCAGCGGCGCGGCCCTCGACGCGGTCACCCGAGGACTGTCGACCGGGCTCATCGAGCAGCGTGACTTCGCCAGCGGCACCTCGTCGCGGTCGAGCAAGCTCATCCACGGTGGTCTGCGCTACCTCGAGATGCTCGACTTCGTCCTCGTCAAGGAGGCCCTGCACGAGCGCGGGCTGCTGCTGACCCGGCTCGCCCCCCACCTCGTGCGACCGGTGCCGTTCCTCTACCCGCTGACCCACCACGGGTGGGAGCGTGCCTACGTCGGCTCCGGGATCGCGCTCTACGACGCGCTCGCCATGACCTCCGGCACGGGGGCGGGGCTCCCCCACCACCGGCACCTGACGCGCCGCCAGGCCCTACGCCTCATGCCCAGCCTCAAGAGCAGCGCCCTCACCGGCGCCGTGCAGTACTACGACGCCCAGGTCGACGATGCCCGACACACGATGGAGCTGGCCCGGACCGCGGCCCACTACGGGGCCCAGGTGGCGAACCGCGTGGCGGCCATCGGCTTCCTGCGCCAGGGCGAGCGCGTGACCGGGGTGCGGGCCATCGACAAGCTGACCGACCGCGAGTTCGAGATCAGCGCGCGGCAGATCGTCAACGCCACCGGGGTGTGGACCGACGACACCCAGGCCATGGTCGGCGAGCGTGGCCAGTTCCACGTGCGCGCCTCCAAGGGCGTCCACCTCGTCGTGCCCCGTGACCGGATCCACTCCTCGACGGGGCTGATCCTGCGCACGGAGAAGTCGGTGCTGTTCGTCATCCCCTGGGGACGGCACTGGATCATCGGCACCACCGACACCGACTGGTCGCTCGACAAGGCCCACCCCGCAGCGACCCGCGCCGACATCGACTACCTGCTCGACCACGTCAACGGCGTGCTCGCCACCCCCTTGACGCACGAGGACGTCGAAGGGGTGTACGCCGGGCTGCGGCCGCTGCTGGCCGGGGAGTCCGACTCGACCAGCAAGCTCTCCCGCGAGCACGTCGTCGCGCACAGCGCACCGGGGCTCGTCGTCGTGGCCGGCGGGAAGTACACCACCTACCGCGTGATGGCCAAGGACGCGGTCGACGAGGCGGTGCAGGGTTTCCCGGGGAAGGTGGCCCCCTCGACCACCGAGACCGTCCCGCTCGTGGGCGCCGTCGGCTACCAGGCCATCTGGAACCAGCGCCAGGGCCTGGCCAAGGCAGCCGGGCTCCACGTGGCCCGCGTCGAGCACCTGCTGCGGCGCTACGGCGCGATGACCCAGGAGATCCTCGACCTGCTCACGGAGCAACCCGAGCTCAAGGAACCGCTCGACGGAGCCGAGGACCACCTCAAGGCGGAGATCGTCTACGCCGCCTCGCACGAGGGTGCCCTGCACCTCACCGACATCCTCACCCGGCGCACCCGCATCTCGATCGAGGCCTGGGACCGGGGCGTCACGGCCGCCCCGGTCGCGGCCGCCCTGGTCGCGCCGATCCTCGGGTGGGACGCCCAGCGCACCGCCGAGGAGGTCGCCATCTACCTCGGGCGGGTGGAGGCCGAGCGGGTCAGCCAGACGATGCCCGACGACGCGACCGCCGACGAGGCCCGCCGCAGCGGCCCCGACCGCTCGATCTGAGCTCCGCCGACGGACTCCTTCCCCTGGCGGGAGGCTCAGGCGCGGCAGGCGGGCGCTGCCGCAAGGGCCTTCGCAGCGCCCTGGTAGCCCTTGAGCAGGGTCTGTGAGTCCTCGACCATCCCCATCCATCTGCGGTGGTAGGCGGCGCCGTCGGTGTGCGCCTTGGCGGCCATCATGGCGATGTGCTGGGCCCACTGGGCGTTCACCTTCGTGCCGGTGGTCTGCACCGACGCCAGCGCCCTGCTCCGGGCGTCACAGTCCGTCCCACCGTCGGCCAGCCCCGTGCCCCTGGTGTCCTCCACCACGGTCAGGCAGCCCGAGCTGGTTCCCTTGGCCGCGGCCGCGGCAGCGGCGAACTCCTTGAGGTCGCCGGGGCCGTTGGCCTTGGAGGAGGCCCAGGCGGCCTTGGTCTGGGCGAGGGTGTAGGTCCCGTCGTCGAGCTTGCGCTGCGCACCCGTGTGGGTCCCCCAGTCCCGGGCGGAGGCGGCCGCGGCCCTGGCGATCCGCTCGCTCGCCGCGACGTGGGCTGCGCACGCCTGGATCGACGCCTGGGCCCTGGCCAGCGGCGAGTCGGTCGTGGGGGCCGCGCCCCCGGATGAGGTCGACGACGACGGGGTCGGCCCCGATCGGGCGGACGCCGGGATCGAGGCCGTGGCCGAGCTGGTCGGCGTGCCGGTCGGGGTGCCCGCCGCACCGTCGGCCGAGGCCCCACCGTTCGAGAGCACGGCCCAGGCGCCGGCACCCGCCAACAGCACCACCAGGCCCGCCCCGGTGGTCGCCGCTCGCCAACGACGAGTCGACGTGCGTGCGTGCTTCCCCATCGTGCGAGTCTCACCCGACGACCGGCCGGACAACTCCCCCAATCGTCGGATTCCTCCGCCTGCCGTGGCACCAGCGCCACAGCGGTCCCGACCGGCCGGCTCGCGTCGCTGCAGGGGCTTGACCAGCGGTTTTGGCTTAGAGTGCGGCCCATGGCGCGCTTGCGGACGGTCTCGACCCGCTCCCGTGGCTGGACGAGGCGTCGTGCCGGCCGCGGCTTCGTCTACCTCGACGACACGGGCGAACGGCTGCCCGCCGACCAGGTCGAGCGGATCCGGTCACTGGCCATACCCCCGGCGTGGACGGACGTGTGGATCTGCCCCCTCCCGAACGGCCACCTCCAGGCCGTGGGCACCGATGTGGCGGGTCGGCGACAGTACCTCTACCACCCCGACTGGCGCCTCAAGCGCGACCAGGAGAAGTTCGACCGCGTGCTCGCCGCGGCCGCCGGCCTCCCCGCGGCCCGGCGACGGGTGGTGCGCGACCTGGCAATGGCCGGCATGCCCCGGGGCCGGGCCACGGCCGCCGCCGTCCGGCTGCTCGACCTGGGCTACTTCCGCATCGGCAACGACGCCTACACCGAGGACAACGGCTCGTTCGGCCTGACGACACTGGAGCGGCAGCACGTCCGGCGTCGCGGCGACGTGCTCGTGTTCCGCTTCGTGGGCAAGTCGGGCATCGAGCACACCATCGAGATCGACGACGCCGAGGCCATCGCCGCCCTGGACCACATGCGGCGCCGCAGCGGCCGCAGCAAGCGCCTGCTGGCCTTCCAGGACCCGCGGCGGTGGTCGGACCTCGACGCGTCCACGGTCAACCTCTACCTCGCCGAGCTGCTCGGCGGCGACATGACCGCCAAGGACTTCCGCACCTGGCACGCCACCGTGCTGGCGGCCGTGGCGCTCGCAAGCAGCGATGAGCGCGGCGACACCAAGGCCTCGCGCCAGCGGGCGGTCCGAGCGGCCGTGGAGGAGGTCGCCGGCTACCTGGGCAACACCCCCACCATCGCGAAGAGCTCCTACATCGACCCCCGCGTGCTCGACCGCTACGAGGCCGGCACCACCATCGATGTCGACCCGCTGCGGTTCCGCAGCCCCGAACGCCGCCGGGCCGCGGTCGAGAAGGCGGTCCTGGCCCTCCTCGCGCCCGCCTGACCGGCCTCGCTCAGGCATGCGACGATGTCATGGTGAGTGAAGAGCAGAGCAAGCCCGAGAACCGTGCCCGCCCGACGACCGACGAGTTCCGTGCGTTCGTCGCCGAGGGGTGGGCCCCACGCCGCCCCACCGCCACCGGCCTGACCGAGGCCGCCCGGTATGCCGCGGCGCGCCGCGACGCCGTCAGCGCGGCATACGCAGGGGAGCGACTCATCGTCCCTGCCGGTGGGCTGAAGGTGCGCAGCAACGACACCGACTACGTCTTCCGGCCGCACAGCGCGTTCGTGCACCTGACCGGTCTCGGCGGAGACCGCGAGCCCGATGCGGTGCTCGTGCTCGAGCCCCGCGACGACGGCTCCCACGAGGCGATCCTCTACTTCCGACCGCTGGCCGGCCGTGACAGCGACGAGTTCTTCGCCGATGCGCGCTACGGCGAGTTCTGGGTCGGCGCGCGCCCCACCATCGAGGACGTCGAGACCGAGCTGGGACTCACCGGGAGGCACATCGACGACTTCGCCGATGCCGCCGTCAAGGACTCCGGCGAGATCCGGGTGCGCCTGGTCCGTGATGCCGACCGCGACCTGACCCGGCAGCTCGACGAGGCCCGCTCCGGTGAGTCCACCGAGCAGGAGGACACCACCGAGGCCGACGACGAGCTCGCGCACTTCCTGTCCCACCTGCGGATGACCAAGGACGAGTGGGAGGTCGAGCAGATGCGCAAGGCGGTCGAGGCGACCCACCACGGTTTCGAGGCCGTCATCGCCGACCTGCCGGAGGTCGTGGCCAAGGGTCGCGGCGAGCGGTGGGTGGAGGGCGTCTTCGGGCTCACCGCCCGTCACGAGGGCAACGGCCCCGGCTACGACTCGATCTGTGCCGCCGGCGACCACGCCACCACGCTGCACTGGATCAAGAACACCGGGGACATCGCGCCGGGCGACCTGATCCTGCTCGACGCCGGGGTCGAGATGGACTCGCTGTTCACCGCCGACATCACCCGCACGCTGCCCGTCGACGGCACCTTCACCGACGCCCAGCGCGAGATCTACGACGCGGTCTACGCGGCGCAGGAGGCCGGCCTGGCTGCGGTCAAGCCGGGCAACAAGTTCTCCGACGTGCATGCCGCGGCCATCCGGGTCATCGCCGAGCACCTGCACCGCTGGGGCCTGCTGCCCGAGGGCGTCGACGTCGAGGCCACCCTCGACAAGGAGCACGGGCAGTACCACCGCCGGTGGATGGTGCACGGCACGAGCCACCACCTCGGGATCGACGTGCACGACTGCGCCCTCGCCACCCGCGAGGAGTACATGGACGCTGTGCTCGAGCCCGGCATGGTCCTCACGGTCGAGCCCGGGCTCTACTTCAAGGCTGACGACCTGCTGGCGCCCGAGCGGTTCCGGGGCGTCGGCGTGCGGATCGAGGACGACGTGCTGGTGACCGCGGACGGCCACGAGAACCTCTCGGCCGCCATGCCGCGCACGAGCAGCGACGTCGAGGCCTGGATCCGCGAGGTCCAGGCCCGCTGAGCGGACCTCACGCCGGCGTCAGCGCCGCTCGACCACGTCGAAGGTCATGGCTCGTTCGACCCCTGCGGCTTCGCCGCCCCAGCCCAGCACCATGGTGACGAGGTCGCGAGGCTTGGGGAAGGTCTCGGGCAGGGCCAGGTTGTAGGCCCGATGCGCCTCCAGCGAGGCGATCGCCTGCTCCAGGTGCGCGGCGACCTCGACGTAGTGGGTCGCGCTGGGTGAGCCGGCGAAGCAGAGCCGCCTGACGTTCCACGGCTCGAACCCCTCCTGCACCAGCTCGGGGAAGATCCACCGGTTGCCGGCGTCGGCCACGGCATCCACGGTCGCCAGGCCGACGGCGCGGTGGTCGGCCTGGTTGAGCATCCCGCCCACGAAACGGTCGTGGTAGTCGCCGGTGACCACGACATCGGGCCTGCGGCGGCGGATCTCTCGGGCGATGTCGCGGCGCAGGCCCAGGCCGTACTCGACGTTGCCGTCGCGATGGGTGCCGAAGTCGACCTCGGTCACCCCCACCACGGCCGCCCCGTCGCGCTCCTCCTGCTCGCGGACCACGGCCGCCTCGTCGGGGTGCATCGTGTCGATGCCCGCCTCACCACGGGTGAGCAGGAAGTAGGTGACCGTCTTGCCGGCCGCAGTCCACCGCGCGACGGCAGCTGCAGTGCCGTACTCGATGTCGTCCGGGTGCGCGACCACGCACAGGACGCTGTCGAAGTCTTCCCCGAACTCGGCCAGTTCCGCTGGAGCCTCACTCATGCTCAGAGGGTAGGCCGGTTCCGCCCCTCCCTGCCTCCGTCACCCTGCGCAGAGACCACCAACCCCGGCGAGTTTGAAGGCTGGTGGAGGTCATGACCTCCACCAGCCTTCAAACTCGCGGTTACCGTGGCGGACCGGGGCGGCCTCGGGCCGTCGGGTGCCCCGCGCTCAGGCGCCGGGCGGCGGCTGCTGCTGCTGCTGGGGGGACGGCGGGGTGCTCGCCTGCTGCGCCGCGCGGGCGGCCTCGGCCTGGCGTGTGGCCTCGACCTGGGCCTGGGCTGCGGCCATGGGGTCCATCTCCGTGATCATCTCGCGCGCCCGGGCCGCGAACTTGTGCTCCACCAGCACCTCGTACTGCGTCGCGACGACCTGCATGACGGAGGTGAAGTCACGGTTGCCGCCGGTGAGCGCATACCCGATCAGGGCCCACACCAGACCGAAGACCGCGCCGAACCCCACGGTGAGCAGGATGCCGGCGAGCCCCGCCCCGCCGGCGGTGTCGAGCAGCGAGAAGATCAGGCCGACGAAGAGTCCGAGCCAGGCGCCCGAGACCACTCCGCCGATGGCCACCCGCTGCCTCGTGAGCCGACCGGTGACCCGCTCGAGCTGCTTGAGGTCGGTCCCGACGATGAGGACGTTCTCGACGGGGAACTCGTGGTCGGACAGGTAGTCGACGGCCTTCTGGGCCTTCGCGTAGGTGTCGTAGCGCCCCAGTGACATGGGGTACTCCAGCGACAGGACGGCGCGGGACCTGGCCATGGCGTTCGGCTGCGTGCTCATGGCCCCATTGTGTCAAAGTCGGCTGGACGTTGGCTGGGTGCGGTGACCAGTCCCACTCTGCCCTCAGGACTTGAGCTTGAACTCCTCGAGCAGCCGGCGGCCGATGATCATCTTCTGGATCTCCGCGGTGCCCTCACCGATGAGCAGCATCGGGGCCTCACGGTAGAGGCGCTCGATCTCGTACTCCTTGGAGTAGCCGTAGCCGCCGTGGATGCGGAACGACTGGCCCACGACGTCGGCACAGTTCTCCGACGCGAGGTACTTGGCCATGCCCGCCTCGAGGTCGTTGCGCTCGCCGGCGTCCTTGATCCGAGCCGCCTTGACCATCATCTGGTGGCTGGCCTCGACCTTGGTCGCCATGTCGGCCAGCCGGAACAGGATCCCCTGGTGCTCGGCGATCTTCTTGCCGAACGTCTCACGCTGCTGGGAGTAGGCGATCCCGAGCTCGAACGCCCGCATCGCGACCCCGCAGGCCCGGGCCGCGACGTTGACGCGGCCGACCTCGACACCGTCCATCATCTGGTAGAAGCCCTTGCCCGGCTCGCCCCCGAGGATCTGGGCGCTCGTCGTGCGGTGGCCGTCCATGACCAGCTCGGTCGTGTCGACGCCCTTGTAGCCCATCTTCTCGATCTTGCCGGGGATGGTGATGCCCTGCGCGGTCTCGCCGAAGCCGGGCTCCTTCTCCACCAGGAAGGTCGTCATGTTCTTGTAGACCGAGTCCGCCCCCAGGTCGGTCTTGACCAGCACGGCGACGAGGTTGGAGCTGCCGCCGTTGGTCAGCCACATCTTCTGCCCGGTGAGGCTCCAGTCCTCACCGTCGCCCTTGACCGCCTTGGACGTGATCGCCGCGACGTCCGAGCCCAGCGCCGGCTCGCTCATCGAGAACGCCCCGCGCACCTCCCCGGTAGCCATCCTCGGCAGGTAGCGCTGCTTCTGCTCCTCCGTGCCGTGCTGGACGAGCATGTACGCGACGATGAAGTGGGTGTTGATGATCCCGCTCACCGACATCCAGCCGCGCGCGATCTCCTCGACCACCAGCGCATACGTGAGCAGTGACTCGCCCAGGCCGCCGTACTCCTCGGGGATCATCAGCCCGAAGATCCCCATCTCCTTCATGCCCTCGACGATCTTCTCGGGGTACTCGTCGGCGTGCTCGAGCTGCTGGGCGACCGGGATGATCTGCTCGTCCACGAACTCCCGCACCAGGCCGAGCAGGTCCTGCTGGTCCTCGGTCAGGCCTTCGGTCTGCTGGAGTCTGGACATCCTGGTTCGCCGCCTTGCGTCGTGGGAGGGACCGACTCCCGAGTATGCCGAGTGGTCCAGTCCCAGCACAGGCTCTACCCGTGTGAGCCTCCCCACCCGCCGCCACAGCTTTATCGGGTCTAGCAAGAAGGTTGACCTCCACCCCACTACCGAAGTCGGGTGAAGGTCAATGTTGTCACTAGACCCGATAAAGCTGTGACCCGGAAAAGCGGTGGCGGGGCGGTGGGACGACCTGCCACGCTGTGCACGCACGCGCACCGGCAGCAGGTCGGGCGCACCGGCTCCGAGGAGGCACGAGATGTCCACGACTGTCCTGGGCTCTGTCCGCGCCCACCCCCTTCTTCCCTTGGAGCCCCACCGTGCACTTCCAGGAGCACAGCAGCTTTAGCTTCGACAGCCTTCCCGACGCGCCACCCGAGGGTGAGCGCTGGTCCACGTGGGACGGATCGACCCACGGCCCGAGACCGCGACCCGACTGGGTCATCACCGAGCTCGGCGCCGTCGAGACCGATCTCGGCGTCCTCAAGACCGGCAAGGAGGCCGACGTCCACGTCCTGCGCCGCTGGGTGCCCGACGGCACCGCCACGCCGGCCCGCGACAGCCACCTCGCCGCCAAGCGCTTCCGGACCGGCGAGCACCGGTTGTTCCACCGGGACGCCGGCTACCAGGAGGGCCGCCGCGTCCGTCGCAGTCGCGAGATGCGGGCGATGGCCCGCCGCACCGAGTTCGGGCGCGAGCTCCTCTCGGGTCAGTGGGCCAATGCCGAGTTCGAAGCCCTCGGCGCCCTGTGGGCCCTCGGCCTCCCGGTCCCCTACCCCGTGCAGCTCAGCGACCGCGAGATGCTGATGGAGTTCATCGGCGACGACGGGGTGGCCGCCCCGCGACTGGCCCAGACCCGGCCCGGTCCAGAGCTGCTCGCAGACCTGTTCGAGCAGCTCCGGGCGTCGATGCTCGTGCTGGCCCAGCAGGGTTGGGCACACGGCGACCTGTCCCCCTACAACGTGCTGCTGGACGGCGAGCGCCTCGTCATCATCGACTGGCCGCAGATCGTCGACATCATCGGCAACCCCCGTGGCTTCGAGTTCCTCGAGCGCGACGTGGCGAACATGGGCCAGTGGTTCACGAGCAGGGGCCTGCCGGTCGACGCGGGGGCCCTGTTCGGCGACCTCGTCGCAGAGGCCACGGCCCGCTGGTAGCGCCATCGGCGAGATCGGCGTGGTTAGGCTGGGGCATGAGCCTGCCCAGCCGCCGCGCGGTGATCGCCGGGGCCGCGGGCGGCGCGGCACTCGCGCTCACCGGGTGTGGTGGCCCGGCCCTCGACCGGCGTTCCGGCGCCCTGCGCAGCGCCCACTGGCCGGGGCGCGACATCCGGTGGCAGCTCGTGATGCCGCAGGAAAGGGGCGACACGGCCCCGCCGGTGGTCGTGGTGCTGCACGGCAAGGGGGGCGACGCCTCGCACGCGTTCCGGATCGTGCACCTCGACGACCACGTGGCCCGGACCGGCCTGGCCGTCGCCTCGGTCGACGGCGGCGACCACTACTGGCACGCCCGCAGCAGCGGCGTGGATCCCGGGTCGATGGTCGTCGACGACTTCCTCCCGCTGGTCCGCGAGCAGACCGGGTATGCCGGGCCCGTCGCCTTCCTCGGGTGGTCGATGGGCGGCTACGGCTCGCTGCTGCTCGCCAGCCGGCTCGGCCCCGACCGGGTCGGGGCGGTGGTCGCCGAGAGCGCCGCCCTGTGGACCGAGCCGGGCTCGAGCGCCGCGGGCGCCTTCGACGACCGGGAGGACTTCGTGGCCCACGACGTCTTCGCGCGGACCGAGGTGCTGCGCCGCATACCGGTGCGCCTGGACTGCGGGACGGCGGACCCGTTCGTGACCGGCAACCGCGCCTTCGCGCGGGCCCTGCCCAGCGCGCTGGCCACGTTCGACGACGGGGGCCACACGGCGCGCTACTGGCAGGAGCACGGCCGGGCCCAGCTCGACTGGGTGGCGACCCGGCTCACGCCTCAGTAGACGACGACGCGGCTCCCGATCGGCATGAGGTTGTTGGCCCAGATCATGTTCATCGCCGAGTTGCTGACCCGGGCACAGCCGTGCGAGGCCGCATAGCCGGGAACCGAGCCCGCGCCGTGCACGGCGATCCCGCCGTTGAAGTAGCGCGGGCGCCAGAGGTCTCCGAGCGGACCCTTGTCGAGGTGGTCGACGCTGCGGAACACGCTGAACGATCCGGCCGGTGTACTGGCGATGTGGGTGGACCCCCGCGAGGTGTAGGGCTGGCCGCTGCCCGTGCTCGTGTTGAGGATCATGGTGACCTTGCCGCCGCGGACCATGAGCAGCAGCTGGCGAGCCTTGTCGATCTCGATCCCGGTGCCGCCCATCCTCGACTTCGGCCGGACGCCGGCCTGGAGGGCCTTGCGGGTGGCGGGCCCGTAGACGCCGTCGCGACCCGTGCCAGCGGCCTTCTGCAGGGCCAGGACGGCCTGCTCGGTCAGTGAGCCGTACTGGCCGTCAGCAGTGCCGTTCCAGTAGCCGAGGGCGGAGAGCCGCTGCTGCACCGACTTGACGTAGGCACCGGAGTCACCGACGTGGAGGGTGTCGCCCTCCTTCGGGTCCGGCTTGGGCGCCGGCGTGGAGGGGCTGGGCTTCGGGCTGGGGGCCGGCTTCGTCGTGGTCGTCGCGCTCGGCGTGGGGGTGGCGGTCGTCGTCGGGCTCGGCGTCGGCTCGGTGGTGGTCGGGTCTGAGGACGTCGCGTCGGGCGCGGGGGTCACCTCGGTCGAGGTCGACGGCCTGGCACCGACCGGGACGTCCGCGCCCTGCGGCGCTCGCCCGAACGACATGCCGCCGCAGCCAGCGAGGGCGACGACACCCACGAGCAGCCCGGCTGCCAGCATCGGTTTCCCTGTGGAGCGCGTGCGCTTCATCCTGACGTTCCTCCCTGCGCGGCAGTGCCGCCGAATGACAACCCTTACCCATGCTGACGCACGAGTGGGTCGTTCGGTTGTCCCCCACGCCGCGGATCGTCCTCGATCACGGCCGGACTCCAGCAGACGACCCCGGACACTGGTGCTGGACCTGGTGCGGTCGCCCTCCCCCCGAGGACGACCGCACTCCCCTAGACGCGCTGGTCGCCCGGAAGGTTGCCTCGAGCCGTGACTTTCTTTCGCGGGGGCGTGCCCGAAGCCGCGCTGCCCACTCAGCCCAGGGCGGCGACCGCGTCGTGGATCGCCAGCACCCGCTGGGCCGTCTCCACGTGCAGGTTCTCGATCATCCGTCCACGGTGGGTCACCACCCCGGCGCCCCCGGCCGACTCCCAGGCCGCGACGATGCCGCGCGCCTCCTCGACCGCCTCCGCGCTCGGCGCGAACGCCTCGTTGCAGGGCGCCACCTGGCCGGGGTGGATCAGGGTCTTGCCGTCGAACCCCAGCTGGCGCCCCTGGGTGCACTCGGCCGCGAACCCGTCGGTGTCCTGCACGTCGTTGAACACCCCGTCGAGGATGACCGTGTCGGTCGCCCGCGCGGCGAGCAGGCACAGCCCGAGCCCCGTGAGCAGGGTCTGGCGGCCCGGGACGTGCTCGGCGTGCAGCTCCTTGGCGAGGTCGTTGGTGCCCATGACCAGGACGGTGAGTCGCTCGGAGGCCGAGGCGATCTCCTCGCAGTGCAGCATCGCCGCCGGGGTCTCGACCATCGCCCACAGGGCGGTGTGCTCCGGTGCGCCCGCGGCCTCCATCGCCGCGACGAGGTCTCGGACCTCCTGCGCCGAGCCCACCTTGGGGACGACGACAGCGTCCGGACCGGCCGCGCACGCCGCTCGGAGGTCCTCGTCGTGCCAGCGCGTGCCGACCCCGTTGACGCGGATGGTCACCTCCCGGCGCCCGTAGTCGCCCGACCGCGCCGCGGCACAGGCGTTCTCGCGCGCCTGCTCCTTGGCGTCCGGGGCCACGGCGTCCTCGAGGTCGAGGATGAGGGCGTCGACCGGGAGCGACCTGGCCTTCTCCAGCGCGCGTGCGTTGGAGGCGGGCATGTAGAGCACCGAGCGCCTCGGCCGGTATGCCGCCTGCTCGCCCATCAAGCGCCCGCACCGTCCGTGGAAGCCGGCTGCGCGGCATACAGCTCGGCGAGCTGCGGGTCGGTCGCCGCGAGCCGCTCGGCGAGCTCGAGGACGACCCGGCACTGCTTGAGGCTGGCGTCGTCCTCCATCTTGCCGTCGAGCATCACCGCACCGGTGCCGTCACCCATCGCCTCGACCACCCGGCGCGCGTGCGCCACGTCCTCGGGGGCGGGACTGAAGACGCGCTTGGCGATCTCGATCTGCACCGGGTGCAACGACCACGTACCCACGCAGCCGAGGAGGAAGGCGTTGCGGAACTGGTCCTCGCACGCGACGACGTCGGCGATGTCCCCGAACGGGCCGTAGTAGGGGAAGATCCCGTGCATGGCGCAGGCGTCGACCATCCGCGCGATCGTGTAGTGCCACAGGTCCTGCTGGTAGGTCGGCCTGGCGCCCTGGACGTCGCCGTCGACCGGGTCCTGGCGCACCAGGTAGCCGGGGTGGCCACCGCCGACCCGGGTCGTCTTCATGCGGCGGTCGGCCGCGAGGTCGGCAGGGCCGAGGGACAGTCCCTGCATGCGCGGGCTGGCGCCGCAGATCTCCTCGACGTTGACCATGCCCCGGGCGGTCTCGAGGATCGCGTGCACGAGGATCGGCCGGGTCAGTCCCGCCTTCGCCTCGAGCTGGGCGAGCAGCCGGTCGACGTAGTGGATGTCCTCGGCGCCCTGGACCTTGGGCACCATGACCACGTCGAGCTTGTCGCCGATCTCGCCCACGAGGGTGGTCAGGTCGTCGAGCGCCCACGGGCTGTCCAGGGAGTTGATGCGCGTCCACAGCTGGGTCGAGTCTCCGAAGTCGGTGTCCTGCGCGATCCGCACGAGACCCTCTCGCGCCGCGACCTTCTGGTCGGCCTTCACGGCGTCCTCGAGGTTGCCGAGCAGCACGTCGACGGTGCCCACCATGGCCGGGACCTTGGCGGCCATCTTGGCGTTGCTCGGGTCGAAGAAGTGGATGACCCGCGACGGCCGCGACGGCACCTGGGTCAGGGGCGCCGGAGCACCCACCGCGAGCGGGGCGAAGAAGTCCTTGGGGCTGCGCACGCGGCGACGCTAGCAGCGACGCGGCCCGGGCGGTTATGACACAGTTCACGTGTGAGCGACACCGCCCGGGAGCCCGGGTCCGACCCGGATGCCGGCAGCGCCGACCGGACCCCGCTCAACGTCACCGCCCTCTTCGGTGAGGCGGCCACCAAGTCGGGGCTGATGTGGGTCCAGCCACCCGGCGACCGGGCCTGGCCGTTCTGGCACGCGTGGGCCGACGACACCGTCTTCGTCGTGTCCGGCCCGGGCGAGCAGAGCCTGCCCTGGCTGCCGGACGAGGTGCTCCTGCAGGTGCGCAGCAAGGACACCGGTGGTCGGCTGCTCGTGGTCCGCGCCACGGTCGAGGAGATCGGCCCCGAGCACGCGCTCTGGGAGGCGGCCACCGGCTCCCTCAAGGCCGGTCGCCTCAACGCCACCGACGACGTGGTGGCCCGGTGGGCCGGCGAGTGCACCGTGCGGGCCCTGCGCCCCTTCGGCCCCCCGGTGGAGGCACCGGGCTCCTACTCCAGCCGCTCGGGCGCGGCACCCGTTCCCCCGAGCGAGGCGACCACCGCGACCTGGCGGCCCTGGCACTGGCGGGGGCGACCCCGACGGCGGCGCGGCAACCGCCTCCCTGACGAGGGCTGACCTGCCGGATAGCCTTGCAGGGTGAGCACCCCGTCGCGCGTCTTCGTCGGCCGCCTGACCAGCCTGAGCGTGTTCGACCCGCTCGGCGACCAGGTCGGCCGCGTCCGCGACGTCGTCGTCACCTTCGGCGCGTCCCGGCGTCGTCCCCAGGTCATCGGACTGGTGGTCGAGGTCCCCGGCAAGCGGCGCGTCTTCGTGCCCATGACCCGGGTCACGTCGGTCGACGGCGGCCAGGTCATCACCACCGGACTGGTCAACATGCGCCGGTTCGAGCAGCGCGCCAACGAGTTCCTCGTGATGGCCGAGATCTTCGAGCGCACCGTCAGCGTGCACGACCCCGAGGGCGACTACACGGCGATCGTCGAGGACGTCGCCATCGAGCGCGAGCGCAACCGCAACTGGTCGATCGTCAAGGTGTTCGTCCGGCAGGGAGCCCAGCGCAGCTCGCTGGGGCCGTTCCGCCGCCGCCGGGGCATCACCACCCTGGTCCCCGTCGAGGACGTGGGCGGGATCCACCAGCCCTCGGCCGACCAGTCCGCGGCGATGCTGCTCGAGAGCTATGACGACCTCAAGTCCGCCGACCTCGCCGACGTCATCCACGACCTCTCACCCAAGCGTCGAGCCGAGATCGCCGACGCGATGGCCGACGACCAGCTCGCCGACGTCCTCGAGGAGCTGCCCGAGGACGACCAGGTCGAGATCCTGGAGACGCTGTCGGTGGCGCGCGCCGCCGACATCCTCGAGGCGATGGAGCCCGACGACGCGACCGACCTGCTGCACAACCTCACCACGGAGAAGCAGGAGGAGCTGCTCCAGCTGATGGAGCCGGACGAGGCTGCAGACCTGCGCCGCCTGCTCACCTACGACGAGGAGTCGGCCGGCGGCATGATGACCACCGAGCCGGTGATCCTCGGGCCGGAGGCCTCGATCGCCGAGGCGCTGGCCGTGGTGCGCCGCGTCGAGCTCTCCCCGGCCCTCGCCGCCAACCTCTACGTCTGCCGCACCCCGCACGAGACCCCGACCGGCAAGTACCTGGGCATGGTCCACATCCAGCGGCTGCTGCGCGAGCCCCCGCACGGCGCCGTCGGCGACATCCTGGACAGCGAGATCGAGCCCCTGGCCGCCGACGCGCCGCTCGGCAAGGTCACCCGGATGCTGGCGACCTACAACCTCGTGGGCCTCCCGGTCGTCGACGAGGACGGTCGGCTCGTGGGAGCGGTGACCGTCGACGACGTCCTCGACCACATCCTCCCGGACGACTGGCGCGAGGAGCGGCACGAGGTGCTCCATGGCTGAGCGCCCGAACCGCAACCTGCGCCTGGACCAGCCCCGGGAGGCCAGACGGGCCCTGTTGCCGCGCCCCGCGGTCTCGCAGGAGACCTTCGGCGTCTGGAGCGAGCGCTTCGCCCGCTTCATGGGCACCCCGCGCTTCCTGATCTACATGACGGCGTTCGTGATCCTGTGGATCGCCTGGAACGCCTTCGGCCCGGGGGACCTGCGCTGGGACCCCTATGCCTTCATCTTCCTGACCCTCATGCTCAGCCTGCAGGCCTCCTACGCCGCGCCACTGATCCTGCTCGCGCAGAACCGCCAGGCCGACCGTGACCGGGTGGCCCTCGAGCAGGACCGGGCCCGCGACGAGCGCAACCTCGCCGACACCGAGTTCCTCACCCGCGAGGTGGCGGCCCTACGACTGGCCATGCGCGACACCGCGACCCGCGACTTCGTGCGCTCCGAGCTGCGCAGCCTGCTCGAGGAGTTCGAGGAGCGCGGGCTGGAGGTCCGGCTCCGGGGCCAGGACTCCGAGGGCGCCACCGAGGGCACCGGTTCCCGGCCCGACTGACGGCCGACCTAGCATGGGGGTATGCCAGACACCACCCCCACGGTGACCGACGACGCCCTGCGCACGGCGCTCGCCACCGTCATCGACCCCGAGATCCGCAAGCCCGTCACCGAGCTGGGCATGGTCGAGAGCGTGAGTGTCGACGCTGCCGGAGTGGTGTCGGTGACCATCCTGCTGACCGTCTCGGGCTGCCCGATGAAGGAGACGCTCACCAAGGACACGACCGCCGCCCTGGCCAAGGTCGACGGCGTCACCGACGTCGTCGTCACCCTCGGCGTCATGAGCGACGAGCAGCGCGCCGGACTGCGCGACCAGCTGCGGGGCGGGGTGGCCGAGCGCGAGATCCCCTTCGCCAAGCCCGGCTCCCTGACCCGCGTGTATGCCGTGGCCTCCGGCAAGGGTGGCGTCGGCAAGTCCTCCGTGACCGTCAACCTCGCGGCCTCGCTGGCCCAGAGCGGCCTGCGGGTCGGGGTCGTCGACGCCGACGTCTACGGCTTCTCGGTCCCCCGCATGCTCGGCGTCGAGCACCGACCGACCCAGGTCGACGACATGATCCTGCCGCCGGTCAGCCACGATGTGAAGGTCATCTCGATCGGCATGTTCGTGCCCGGCAACCAGCCCGTCGTCTGGCGCGGGCCGATGCTGCACCGAGCGCTCCAGCAGTTCCTCGGCGACGTCTTCTGGGGTGACCTCGACGTGCTGCTGCTCGACCTGCCGCCGGGCACCGGCGACATCGCCATCTCTGTCGCCCAGCTGATCCCCAACGCCGAGATCCTGGTGGTGACGACTCCCCAGCAGGCCGCGGCCGAGGTCGCCGAGCGCGCCGGCTCGATCGCGCTCCAGACCCACCAGCGCATCGTCGGGGTCATCGAGAACATGTCGTGGCTCGAGCTGCCGGATGGCAGCCGTCAGGAGATCTTCGGATCCGGCGGCGGCCAGGCCGTCTCCGAGTCGCTCACCCGATCGGTCGGCGCGGACGTGCCCCTGCTGGGGCAGATCCCCCTGGACACCAGGCTGCGGGAGTGCTCGGACGAGGGCACCCCCGTGGTGCTGCGCCACCCGGAGTCGGCCTCCGCCGTGGCGCTGCGGGCCATCGCTCGAGGCCTGGCCACCCGTTCACGCGGACTCGCGGGCCGCTCGCTCGGCCTCTCCCCGGTCGGTCGCTGACCGCGGGCGGGGCGGCGCGCCAGGTCCTGGGCCGGTTGGCTCAGGTCGCGTCGTCGTCCCACGGCGTCGCGCGGGCCGGGTCGTAGGCCTCGACGGGCGACGACGACGCCGGGCTTGCCTCGCCGGTGCCCGGGTCGAGCAGTGCCTCGCGCACGATCCGACGCGGGTCGTACTGCCGCGGGTCGTACTGCCGCCAGTCGATGTCGTCGAACTCGGGCCCCATCTGCTCGCGCAGCTGGCCCTTGGCACCCTCGGCCATGGCCCGGGCCTGGCGGACCAGGCTCGCGAGCTTCGAGGCGTACTCGGGCAGTCGTTCCGGGCCGAGGATCACCACGGCGAGCACCAGCAGCAGGATGAACTCCCAGCCGTTCACCGGACCCATGACAGCCTCCTGGTGGTCATTGGCCCGACGTCCCCGCGAGCTTGAGGGTGACGTCGATGGTGGTGCTGCCGCGCCGTACCTTCATCGACACCTGGTCGCCGACGCTCTTGGCGCGGATGGCGACGACGAGGTCGTCCGGACCGGTCACCCGGCGCCCGTCGAACTCGACGATGACGTCGCCCGCCCTCACCCCGGCCTTGCCGGCCGGGCCGTTGGGGTCGACCGGAGTGCCACTGTTGGCGGTCTTCTCGGCGATGATGCGTACGCCGTCGCCGTCGTACTGGCGGTCGAGGATGACCCCGATGATGGGGTGCTCGGCCTTGCCGGTCCTGATCAGCTGTTCTGCGGTCTTGATGACCTGGTCGCTGGGGATCGAGAAGCCCACCCCGATGTTGCCCGACTGCGAGTCGGTGGAGGCCCCCGGGATGCGCGCGATCGCCGAGTTGATGCCGATGACCTGGCCCTGCATGTTCAGCAGCGGGCCACCGCTGTTGCCGGGGTTGATCGCGGCGTCGGTCTGGATGGCGTTGATGAAGGACTGCTGGTCACCGTCGCCACCGGGGCTCACCGGCCGGTTGAGCGCACTCACGATGCCGGTGGTCACACTCGACTCGAGCCCCAGCGGTGCGCCGACGGCGATCACCTGGTCACCGACGACGACGTCCTTGGACGCCCCGATCACCAAGGGTTCGAGGTCGCTGCGGTCGGTCTTGAGGACGGCGAGGTCGTAGGACCCATCGCGCCCGGCGATGGTGGCGTCGATCTGGGTGCCGTTGGACAGCTCGACCTTGATGGTGCCCCCCGCCGCGGCACTGGCCACCACGTGGTTGTTGGTGATGATGTGGCCGTCATGGTCGAGCACGAAACCGGAACCCGTGCCGCCTCCGTCGGCGCCCTTGACCTTGATGGTGACCACGCTCGGCAGCGCCTTGGCCGCGATGTTGGCGATGCTGCCCTCGGGCCGGGCCGTCGAACCGGATCCCGCCGAGGGGATGGAGGACGGGGAGCGGTCCAGCCGGCCGAAGCCGATGTGGTCGTTCGCCCCCAGCCAGCCACCGAAGAGGCCGCCGAGGCTGGCAGCGAGCAACGAGGACACCGCGGCCACGCCGATCAGGGCACCCCAGCCCGGCCCCTTCTGGCGCGGTGTGGAAGGCGGTACCGGCTGGTGCCCCGTCCAGGACGGGCCCTGGCCGGCATAACCGGTGTCGGCGGGGGCCGTGCCGAGGGGATCCCAGCCGGCGCCCTGCGGTGACGAGGAGTCGTATGCCGTGGGTGGCGGTGCCGGCGGGTAGCCCTGGGCGGGCGCCGGGTCGGACACGGGGGGCGCTGGCCACCCGGTCGGCTCCTGCGCCCACTGCGGGGTCCCGGCTCCGGTGAGCTCCTGCGTGTGCGAAAGGTCGACCGGTTGGGTGTGCTCGGGAGCGGGCGAGGGCTGGGCGGACGGGGCCGCCCACGGGTCCCAGGCAGCAGCCGAAACGTCCGCGGGCGTCGGTGACGGGGCGGTGGGATCAGACTGGTGGGCGGGCGCCGGCTGGTCGCCAGCCGGGTCGCGCTCGTCGCTCATGGTGTCGATTGTGCCCAACGTGGGCGCTGCGCGCCCACAGTGGGTCCGGATCCGGTCGTGGGGACCGGGGCCACGCGTGCTCCACCGAGGTTGGGGACCACGAAGGAGGCCGTCACGAACGCGGGACCAGTCGGTCGCGCCCGTTGGACCGGCGGGCTGACCTGTGGCGTCGGGGGGCTCAGGCTGCCCCCGGTCATGACCAGGCTCCAGGCAGCGGCCGCGGTGGCGCCGGCGGCGAGGCCGGCCACGACGGTCGAGCGTCGGGCGGAGCGGTGCATCGCCGGGGCTCCCCGGTCCACCACCCGCACGGGGGCGGCGGGCACCGTCGGCACGGCGGGCGGCCCGAAGCTACCCGTGGTCGCGGCCTGGCTGGGCGCGGCCATGGCCAGCAGCATCCCGCGCAGGTCGCTCGACACGCCTGCCGTGGACGGTGAGCGCAACGAGGCCAGGACCCGGCGCTCGGCCTCGACCGCAGAGCGGCAGCAGACGCACACCACGACGTGCCGATCCCAACGCAACAGCGTGGCGGCGTCCATGGCGCGGTCGGCGTAGGCGGTCAGGTCCTCACCCAGGCAGCGCGCGACGCGCGACCCGAGGACTCCGACAGGGCGGCCGAGTCGGCTCATCGCGACCCCGGCACCGCCCGGCCGAGCACGGGGAGTCGGCGTCGGGCGGAGTGGACACGGTCGGGGTCGACCGCGGGGCGGTCGAGGGTCGGGTCGCGGTGCGCGAGGGCCTCGCGCAGCTGCGCCCGACCACGGTGGATGCGCGAGCGCACGGTGCCCAGCTTGACCCCGAGGGTCGTCGCGATCTCCTCATAGGACAGACCCTCGATGTCGCACAGCACCACGGCGGCGCGGAAGTCCGGGGACAGCGCGTCGAGCGCCCGCTGGACGTCGTCGTCGAAGTGGGTGGCGTCGAAGGCGGCTTCCGGGCCCGCCTCACGGGTGGGCAGCCGGGCGGCACTCTCGTCCGACAGGGCGTCGAAGCGGATCCGCTGCTTGCGGCGCATCTTGTCGAGGAACACGTTGGTCGTGATGCGGTGCAGCCAGCCCTCGAAGGTGCCCGGCTGGTAGGAGTGCAGCGAGCGGAAGACGCGGATGAACACGTCGTGGGTCAGGTCCTCGGCATCGTGCGGGTTGCCGGTCAGGCGGTAGGCCAACCGGTAGACGCGGGCGGAGTGCTGCTCGACGATCTCCTCCCAGGTCGGGGGCACCCAGGCCGGGACCTCCGAGGTCCCCTGGGCCTCGAGGGCATCGCCTCGGGCGTCCTGCCGGGCCGGGCCGATCGTGTCGGTCGCGGTCACGTCCCTCACCTCCGTCGGGCGCCTGGTGGCGCTCACACTCTGCATTCGGACCAGACGACCGAACGGATTGAATCGTTCCCCATCAACCTGAGGGTTTCCTGTATGCCGTGGGCCCGGTGGTCCTGCAGCGTCGCAGTAGGGTTTCCCGCATGAGCGCACAGAAGCCGGCCAGCTGGGCCTACGCCGAGGAGTTCGTCACCGAGACCGAGGTGATCGAAGGGGCCCGGCGGCGCGGCGAGGAGCTGGGGGCCACCCCGGTGGGCAACGGTGCGGGGGTGCTCCTGCGGCTGCTGGCGGCCTCGGTGAAGGCGCGCTCTGTCGTCGAGATCGGCACGGGCGCCGGCACCTCCGGGCTGTGGATGCTCCAGGGCATGCCCGAGGACGGCATCCTCACCACGATCGACGTCGAGGCCGAGCACCAGGGGGCGGCCAGAAGGGCCTACGCAGAGGCCGGCATCGCCCACCAGCGCACCCGGGTCATCACCGGCCGGGCCCTCGACGTGCTCCCCCGGATGACCGATGGCGCCTACGACATGGTGGTCGTCGACGGCGACAAGTCCGAGTACCCCGAGTACGTCGACCACGCGATCCGGCTGCTGCGCTCGGGCGGGGTCCTGGTGCTCGACAACATGCTGTGGCACGACCGGGTGGCCGACCCCGCGGCCCGCGACGCGCAGACCACGGTCCTGCGCGACCTGGGCAAGCGGCTGCGCGACGACGAGCGGCTGATCCCGGCGCTCCTGCCGGTCGGTGACGGCGTGCTCGCGGCCGTCAAGCGCTGAGTCAGGCGGTGCCGGGGCCCGGACCCCGGCGGAACCGCTCGGGCCCCTCGGCGATCGCCACGACCTCGAACGGCTCGATGAGAACGGGCGGCGAACCAATGATCTTGCTGCCCGCGGACTCGGCCGCGGTCGCGGTGAACTCCCGCTGGAAGTCGTCGCGGTAGACCTGCTGGTCGAACACGTAGGTGCCTTCGAACCACTGGCCGTCGACCATCCGCCAGGTCTTGAAGGCCAGACCATCGAGGAACATGAACTTCGCCATCGAGGTGCCCACGACATACTCGCGCAGGGCGTCGGCAACGTCAGCGGGGGCCTCCTGCAGGGACCAGCGCACGGACAACCCGAATCCAGCGTTCATGCCATCTCCTCCAGCCAGGTCAGCAGCAGGCGGGCACCGAAGCCCGTCCCGCCCTTGGTCAGGAGTCCGCGGTCGACGTCGGAGCGCCCGACCCCGGCGATGTCGAGGTGGGCCCAGCGGCGCGCGCCCACGAACTCGCGCAGGAACAATGCTGCCGTGATCGAGCCCGCCCCCGCTGCGCTGCCCGCGATGTGGTTGATGTCGGCCACGTCGCTGTCCAGGCTCTTCCGGTAGTCCTCGACCAGGGGGAAGGGCCACAGGAGCTCCCCGGTGGCCTCCCCGGCACGCACGAGCGCGCCGGTCAGCGCGTCGTCCGTCGCGAAGACGGGCGCCATGGACCGCCCGAGCGCCACCCGGGCCGCGCCGGTGAGGGTGGCGATGTCCAGCAGCACGTCCGGCTCGAGGTTGAGGTCGGCGTAGGCGAGCGCGTCGGCCATCACCAGGCGCCCCTCGGCATCGGTGTTGCCGATCTCGACGGTACGACCGCCGTAGTGGGTGACCACGTCGGACGGGCGGTAGGCCGCGGCACCGACGGCGTTCTCCGCGAGCGCGAGCAGGCCGGTCACCCGGACCGGCACCTCGAGCTCACGGCAGGCGGCCAGCACGGCCAGGACGATCGCCGAGCCGGACATGTCGGTCTTCATCGCGAGCATGCCGTCGCGGGGCTTGATGTCGAGGCCGCCGCTGTCGAAGGTGATGCCCTTGCCGACCAGCACGATCCGTGGGGTGGCCGCGGTCGCGCCCTCGGGCACGTGGTCGAGCTGGACCAGACGCGGCGGCGTCGCCGACCCGGCGCCGACCGCCAGCAGGCCACCGAAGCCGTCGCGACGCAGGTCCGCGTCGGACCACACCGTGACCTCCAGACCCGTGCGGCGAGCCACCGTGCGGGCCTGCGCCACCATCCACGCGGGGTTCTTGATGTTGGAGGGGGTCACCGCGAGGTTGCGGGCCAGCATGGTGGCCCGGGCGCGGGCCACGGCACGCCGCAGCACCTGGTCGTCGTACCGGCCGACCAGCACCAGCGCGGAGACCGGCGGCTGGGGCGGGGTCGCACGATCCCCGAGCCATCGGGGCGAGGAGTAGCCGCCGAGGGCCAGTCCTTCACCAAGGGCGGCCTGGGCGGGCGCCGACGACCCGCTCCCCAGGGTCGCCACGAGGTGCACCCGGCCCCGGACGGCACGACCGAGGGCTGCTCCCGCAGCACGCAGGTCGGCGGCGCCGCCGTCGCCGGTGCCGACGAGCAGGACGGTGCGGGCGGACCGCTCGCCCGGCACCAGCGCCAGCCGGGTCACGGCGCCCGCGTCCGCTGAGGGCTCGTGGGCCGCCTGCACCTGGGCGGCATCGAGACCGACGAGGGCCAGGGCGTCGGCGCCGGCGCCCGACGCGGCGAGGCCGCCCGCGGGCACCGGGAGCGCGAGCACGAGATCGGTCGCGTCCAGGTCCGCCAACACGTCGGCGAGCGCCTCGGCGGTGACGGACCAGTCGGTGGTGGGTGGGTTCAGGAGCTCTGGAGCGGGCACGGACCGACCCTACCGACCGGACTCGTGCCGCCGGCACACCCCCGGACGGGCGAGGACCCCCACCGGCGTCGGCCGGTGGGGGTCCTCGACGTGCGGCGAGCGGCTACTTGAGGCCCTCGCAGTTGGTGATCGCGTCCCCCAGGGCACGCACCTCGTCGGGAGTCATCTCGACCACGAGACGACCGCCGCCCTCCAGGGGCATGCGCAGCACGATGCCGCGGCCTTCCTTGGTCACCTCGAGCGGGCCGTCGCCAGTCCTCGGCTTCATTGCCGCCATGGGTGTGTCCCTTCCGTTTGGCGTGGTCTGTTGCTGGGCACGCGGGTCCACGCCAGTGCTTGAGTCCATCCCATGCGCGCCAGATTTGCTCCATTATCGCGTGAACCACCTCACAGGCGAAATCCGGGTCCGGCGGCCGCCCGGCATGATGTCCGCATGACGCAGACCCCCGCAGCGCCGCAGTCCCCCGTCCTGCTCGAACGGCAGGGCGCGGTGGCGACCGTGCGCCTGAACCGACCCGACGCGATGAACTCCCTGGACACCCCCACCAAGGACGCCCTGCTCGCCGCCCTCACCGACGTGGCGAAGGACCCGCAGGTCAGGTGCGTCGTCCTGACCGGCACCGGCCGGGCGTTCTGCGTCGGACAGGACCTGCGCGAGCACGTCCGGCTGCTGCAGGGCCAGGACCCCTCCCTGTGGGAGACGGTCCCGCGGCACTACAACCCCATCGTCGAGCTGCTCACCACGATGAACAAGCCCGTGGTGGCCGCGGTCAACGGGGTGGCTGCGGGTGCCGGTGCCGCGTTCGCCATGGCGGCGGACTTCCGGGTGATGGTCGACTCCGCAGGCTTCAACCTGGCCTTCGCCGGGATCGCCCTGTCGTGCGACTCGGGGTCGTCCTGGACGCTGCAGCGGCTGGTCGGACCCGCGCGCGCCAAGGAGCTGCTGCTCCTGCCGCGAACGGTGCCGGCGACAGAGTGCCTCTCGCTCGGGCTCGTGACCCGGGTCGTGCCCGCCGAGGAGTTCGACGCCGCGGTGGCCGAGCTCGCGGCGACGCTGGCCGCAGGCCCCACGCTCGCCTACGGCGCGATCCGGCAGGCCGTGGCGTTCAGCGCCGGGCACTCCCTCTCGGAGTCGCTCGAGCAGGAGGGCCACTTCATGGCCGTCACGGGGGCCAGTGCCGACCACCAGGCGGCCGTCGCAGCCTTCCTCGCCAAGGAGCAGCCGGTCTTCAGCGGCGAGTGAGGGTGCCGGCCGCCGCACGGCCAGAGCTCACGGCGGCAGCGCACCCCAGGGCACGTAGGTCAGCAGGGTGCAGGTGAACCAGAACATGCCGCCGAGGAGCACCAGCGCGACCAGGCCGACCCGCCGCCGCCAGTGGGGCACCACCCGGGCGCCGCTGGACGTGCGCATGGCCACCGAGGCCACGAGGGCTGCCAGCGGGAAGTCGAGCAGCAGGAAGCGCCACATGCTCGTGATCGGACGGACCACCGCCAGCAGGTAGAGCGGGTAGGCCAGGGCCCAGACCCGCAGCTCGATAGCCAGCCAGCGGCCGTGCCGCCCGAGGATGAGGGCGAGGTAGGTGGCCACCAAGGACACGAGGATGAGCACGCCCACGAGGCCATGGGCGTCCCAGGCCCACGCCAGCCACAGCACGAACGGCCCGGACTCCGGCTTCTGGCCCCAGGCGGCCTGGACGTCGAAGAAGGCCAGTGGCAACCCGCTGGTGATGCCGACGACCACCGGCCAGGCGACGGACGAGGCCCCGGTGGCGACCAGCATGAGCACCGCACTGGTGCGGTGCCCGCGCAGGGGGGTCGTGCCTGCGGCCCGGTCCTCACGCCACCGCAGGACCAGGTGCACGATGGCGGCGCAGGCGATCGCCGGGGCCGCGGCTCGGGTGAAACCCAGGGCGATCGCGACCACGGCGACCCACGCGTAGCGGCGCTGCATCAGCAGCAGCAGCGACCCCGCGATGAGCAGGCCCGCCAGCGCCTCGGTGTAGGGCATGACGAGGATGCCCGTCGCCGGGTAGAGGCACCACAGACAGGCCGCGACGAGAGCCAGCCGCTGACGGGCCGGCTGGGGCCAGGCGTGCACGGCGAAGTTGAAGCAGCGCCAGACCAGCAGCGTGGTCAGGGCGCCCAGGACGAGGTTGAGGGCGACGCCGGCGACGGTGAACGACATCCCGGTGAGCATGAGCAACCGGACCAGCAGGGGGAAGGCCGGGTAGAACGCCCAGGCGCTGTAGGTGAGCAGGCCGGTGTCCGGGTCCGCCGGCAGGGGCACAGGGTAGCCGCGGCGGGCGATGCGTTCGTACCAGACGCTGTCCCACTGGCGCAGGATGTCGGCGATGGTCGGGTCAAGGTGGCCCACGCCCGCCGGGGTCTGGAACCACGTCGCGGCCACCCACATGGCCACGAAGACCAGGAGCCGGGTCACGGCATACACGGCGAGCAGGAAGATCACGGGTCGACGCAGGGCCCACGTCGCTGCGGCGCTGCGGCCCTGCGAGGTCAGCAGGGCCGAGGCCCTCGTGAGCGCGGTCACGGCGGGTAGTCCGAGGGCGGGTGGAAGACGAGCAGCTTCCAGATCCACAACGCCTGGCCGGCCACCCCGACCGCGACCAGGGTTCCGGTGCGCACCCAGAGCCAGCGGGCCGTGCGGGTGGCCCAGGCCCCGCCCAGCACGACCGCCAGCAGGGGGAACAGCGGGAGCGCATACCGAAAGATGCTGGTGAACGGGTCGAGGACCACGGCGAGGTATGCCGGGTACGCCAGGCACCAGGTCCGAAGCTCGGGACCGAGGGCGTTGGCCCAGGGTCCACAGACGAGCACCACGATGGCGGTCGCGAGGGCGGCGAGCGCCACCGGGCCGTAGACGGCGCCGCCGGCGAAGTCGCGAAAGGCCCACTGGGACATCGGCAACCACGGCTTGAGCGGCACGATCTCGCCCCCCACGCGCCACGACGCCATCGTGTCGGTGTAGGCCGTGCGCGACCCCGTGACCTGCCAGGCGATGAGGGGCCAGAGCAGGGCGCCCAGCCCGGAGGCACCCAGGGCCACGGCCCCCGACGCGTACTCGCCGACGCGGATGGGTGCTGCGTCCCGACGTCGCCAGCGCAGGTAGAGGGCCACGCCCACGACCGCGACCACGGGTGCCGAGATCGGCCGGGTGATCCCCAGCAGCAGGGCCAGCCCCGCCACCGTGAGCCAGCTGCGCCGGACCACGGCCCACAGCAGCCCACACAGCAGCAGCATGGCCATCGACTCGGTGTAGGCGAGCTGGAGCGAGACCGCGGCAGGGAAGGCCGCCCACGTGGCGACCGTGGCCAGCGCGACCCGCTCCCCCACGCGCTCGGCGAGCAGGCCGGCCATCAGGACGGCCGCACCCAGCCCGCAGAGGAGGGCGAGCGCGGACGCGACCACCGGGAACCCGAGCCCGGTCAGCGACATGAGCAGCCGTGACAGCAGGGGGAAGAGCGGGTAGAAGGCCCAGGCGTTCTGGGCGACGTGGCCGCTGGCCGGGTCGACCGGCAGGGGCACCGGGTAGCCGTGTTCGGCCACGTGGCGGTACCAGCTGCCGTCCCAGAGGACCGTCATGTCGATGGGTTCGACGGTCGGGCCGGTCCAGTCCGGCATCACGACCTGGTCGTGGCTCGCGGCGACCAGCAGGACCGCCGACACGGCCCGCAGGGCGAGGTAGACCAGCACCACCCTCACGGTGAGGGTGCGCATCACGACCGTCCGCCCGCCCGATGACATCCTGCGAGGTGGTCGTCGACGAGGCCACAGGCCTGCATCGCGGCATACATGGTGGTCGGCCCCACGAACACGAAGCCGGCCTTCTTGAGGGCCTTGGCGAGCGCCACGCTCTCCGGGGAGGTGGCCCGCAGGTCCTCGGTGGTCGAGGGCGGCGTGTGCTCGTCCGGGGCGTAGGACCAGAGGAAGTCCTCGAGGCCGCCGTCGGCGCGCAGTGCCAGCACGGCCGAGGCATTGGTGATGGCGGCGTCCACCTTGAGGCGGTTGCGGACGATCCCCGCGTCGGCCAGCAGCCGCTCACGGTCGGCGGCGCCGAAGCCGGCGACCACCTCGGCGTCGAAGCCGGCGAAGGCGGCCCGGAAGGCCTCGCGCTTGCGCAGGATGGTCAACCACGACAGCCCGGACTGGAACGCCTCGAGGGTGAGCCGCTCGTAGAGCGCGGTCTCGCCATGGACCGGCACCCCCCACTCGGTGTCGTGGTAGGTCAGGTAGTCCGGCGTCGAACCGGCCCAGGCACACCTGGCCAGGCCGTCGGCGCCGACGACGAGGCCCGTCACCGGCGGCCCTGATGGCCCAGGGTGACGGCGGCGGTGAGCATGCCATCGATGGCGCGGCCGTAGAGCCAGGCGCTGGCCCGGTCGAGCAGGGGTGCGAAGACTCGCTTGAACGGCAGGGGGCGGACCACCACGTCCTCGCGCCACTCGAGCAGGCTGCCGTCCTGGTGGGGCACGATCCTGATGTCGGCCCAGCCCCCGAGCAGCCGGCCGGTCTTGACGATCCGGAACTGACCCGACGTGCCGTCCACCGGCGGGTCCCACAGTGTCACCAGCATGGAGTCGGCGAAGCCGAGCGGGCCCAGCCCACTGACCCCCACGAACCCCCAGCCGACACGTGGTCGTCCGTCGTCGGTGCGCATGCGCGTCATCGGCATCCACCGTCCGTATGCCGCGAAGTCGGTCACGACGGACCACACCGCGCTCGGGGGCGCAGTGGTCTCTCGGACGAGGTGGAGGACGGCCATGGTCAGCGCAGCGGGTCCTGGCCGGCTTCGAGCTCGTGGATCCGTTCCTGCAGCCGGTCGAGCACGGCGTCCACCTGGTCCATGCGGTAGCCGCGCAGGGCGGTGTCGAAGCGGATCGCCGCGATCTCACCCGCGCCGAACTCGTCGCTGAGCACGGGGTCCGCCTGCGTGGTGGTCGCCTCGGACAGCGGGTCGTAGCGCACCCGCCCGGCGACGAGAGCGGCGAAGGCGCCGATCACGAGGACGGCCACGACGATGAACAGGACCCAGATCACGCGAGTGATCGTCGCATGAACTCCTGAGGACGACCTATTCAGCCCGCGGAGTCCAGCCGTTCCGAGCCGTGGCCTGCATCGCCGGCCGTCGCCACAGCGCTGCTGGTGAGCATCTCGACGAACTGGGCCACGTCCTCGGGGGCCAGCCGCAGGGTGGCCCGGCAGACGGTGTCCTGCCAGATCGACAGCACGACCCGCCCACCCTCGGGGTGGCCGGAGACCCGCAGCGTGCGCCCGGCGACGTCCCGTCCGACGATGACGTCACCATGTCTCGGCAGCGGCGAGATGGTCACGTCTCCATCATGCCGCTGGCAACCCGGTGACGTCCATGGCTCACTCGGGTCGGTGGGGAGCCGGCTGGCGGGCCGAGCTCGCGACGATGTGGACCGCCTCGGCGACGTCGTCGGTGAGGTGGAGCAGGTCGACGTCCTTGGGGCTGACGGTGCCCGACTCCAGGACCGTGCCGCGCAGCCAGTCGAACAGGCCGCCCCAGTACTCGGTCCCCATGAGCACGATCGGGAAGGAGGTGACCTTCTGCGTCTGGACGAGGGTCACCGCCTCGAAGAGCTCGTCCAGGGTGCCGAAGCCACCCGGGAGGACGATGAACCCCTGGGCGTACTTGACGAACATGGTCTTGCGGGCGAAGAAGTAGCGGAAGTTCACGCCGAGGTTGACGAACTCGTTGAGGCCCTGCTCGAACGGCAGCTCGATGCCGAGGCCGACCGAGGCCCCGCCGGCATCGATGGCACCGCGGTTCGCCGCCTCCATGGCGCCGGGCCCGCCGCCGGTGATCACGGCATACCCCGCCTCGACGAGGGCACGACCCACCTCGGTGCCCACGTCGTAGAACCGGGAGCCGGGCTTGGTGCGGGCGGAGCCGAAGACGCTGACGGCCGGACCCAGCTCGGCGAGCGCCCCGAAGCCTTCGACGAACTCGCTCTGGATGCGCATCACCCGCCACGGGTCGGTGTGCACCCAGTCGGAGCGGCCGGTGTTGTCCAGCAGCCGCTGGTCTGTCGTCGTCCCGGGGACGCGCGACCCGCGCAGCGTCACCGGCCCGGTGTGGTAGTCGAAGTCCTTCGGCGGCACGCTGTCGGTCACGCGGGCCAACCTACGCGAGCCAGCGCAGCAGCGCGGCCTCCGCGTCGGTCAGCTGGACCACCGGGCAGCGCTCGTGGTCGTGGTGGGCGAGGTTCGGGTCGCCGGGACCGAAGTTCACGGCGGCGATCTGCATCGCCGAGAACCGCGCGACGTCGGTCCAGCCCTCCTTGGCGATGACGGGCAGGCCCAGGGCGTCGACGAAGGCGCGGGCCGCCGGCAGGTCCAGCCCGGGGCGGGCGCCGGGGGCGTTGTCGAGCACGACGAGGTCGAAACCCTCGAACAGGCCCCGGACGTGGTCCAGCGCCTGCTCGGCGGACTTGTCGGGGGCATAGCGGTAGTTGACGGTGACCACGCACTCGTCGGGGATGACGTTGCCCGCGATGCCGCCGCGGATGCCCGTGGCGTTCATCGCCTCGTGGTACTCCAGGCCGTCGACGGTCACCGTGGACGGCTGGTAGGCGGTGAGCCTGGTGAGGACGGCGGTGGCCTCGTGGATGGCGTTGCGGCCGTTCCACGGCCGGGCCGAGTGGGCGGCGATCCCCCGGGCCGTCACGTCGACGCGAAGCGTGCCCTTGCAGCCGCCCTCGACCTGGCTGGCCGTGGGCTCGAGCAGGACGGCGAAGTCGGCGTCGGCGATGAGGTCGGGGCGCTGCTGCTGGATGTGCAGCAGGCCGTTGAACTCGCTGTCGATCTCCTCACCCTCGTAGAAGACGAAGGTGAGGTCGCGGCTGGGCTCGGGGAGCAGCGCCGCCTTGAGCTGTACGGCCACGCCACCCTTCATGTCCACGGTGCCACGACCCACCAGCTCGTCGCCCTCGAGGCGGGTCGGCAGGTTGGCCGGGTCACGGGTCAGGGGCACGGTGTCGATGTGCCCGGCCAGGACGACCCGTTCCCCGCGCCCGAGGTCGGTGCGGGCCACCAGCGAGTTGCCGATCCGGGTCACCTCCAGGTGGGCCAGCGGGGCCAGGGCCGCCTCGATGGCGTCGCAGACCGCCTCCTCGTCGCGGCTGACCGACTCGATGTCGCAGAGTGCAGCGGTGAGGGTCACGACGTCGGCGGACAGGTCCAGGGCGGGGGTGGCAGCCATGCCCGCCACCCTAACCACCGTGCTCGGACGTCATGGTGCTCCCCTAGGCTTGCCGCCATGGACAGCGAGCGCAGCGCATGGGGGTTCGGACTGGCGACGGTCACCGACGGCGGGGCGGTCCTCGACACCTGGTACCCCCAGCCGGCGCTCGGCGCCCGACCCGCGGACGTCGAGGCTCCCGCTGAGCTCGCCGCGCTCGTCGGCGCGGACGAGGTGCGGCAGGTGCGCCGCGAGCTCGTCGTCACCGAGATCGACCTCGACGCACCACCGGCCGACCCCAGCGATGCCTACCTGCGCCTGCACCTGCTCTCGCACTGCCTCGCCCAGCCCAACAGCCTCAACCTCGACGGCCTCTTCGGGGTCCTGGTCAACGTCGTGTGGACCACGCAGGGCCCCTGTGCGGTCGACGGCTTCGAGCTGACCAGGGCCCGGATGCGCGCCCGCGGGCCGGTGCAGGTGCACGGCGTCGACAAGTTCCCGCGGATGACCGACTACGTCGTGCCCGCCGGTGTGCGGATCGGCGACGCGGACCGGGTGCGGCTCGGCGCGCACCTGTCACCGGGCACCACCGTGATGCACGAGGGCTTCGTCAACTTCAACGCCGGCACGCTCGGCACCTCGATGGTCGAGGGCCGCATCAGCCAGGGCGTCGTGGTCGGTGACGGCTCCGACATCGGCGGCGGCGCCTCGACCATGGGCACGCTCTCCGGTGGCGGCAGCCAGCGGGTGCGGATCGGCGAGCGCTGCCTCCTCGGGGCCGAGTCGGGCCTGGGCATCGCGCTCGGCGACGACTGCGTGATCGAGGCGGGCCTCTACCTCACGGCCGGCACCAAGGTGACCCTGCCCGACGGCCAGGTGGTCAAGGCCCGCGACCTGTCCGGCCAGGACAGCCTGCTGTTCCTGCGCAACTCGGTGACCGGAACCGTGCAGGCCCGCGCCCGCGACGGTCACGGGATCGTCCTCAACTCCGCGTTGCATGCCAACGACTAGGCGCAGCGGCGTCGTCCTGGCCGAGGAGCACCCGCCCTCGGGTCTGCGCCGGTGGATGACCCGGGTGGTGCTGCTGCTCTTCGCGGCTGCCGTCGTCGTCGCGGGCGTGGTGGGCACCCGCGGCCTCGTGCACAACTTCGGCAGCCCCCAGTGCCAGGCGACCGCACTGGGGTCCAGCGTGCGCTTCGACCCCAGCCAGACGGCATACGCCGCGACGATCGAGGCCATCGCCGAGAAGCGCGGGCTGCCCGCGCGAGCGGCCACCATCGCGATCGCCACGGCGATCCAGGAGTCCAAGCTGCGCAACCTCACCTACGGTGACCGCGACTCGGTGGGGCTGTTCCAGCAGCGGCCGAGCCAGGGGTGGGGCACCGAGAAGCAGATCCTCGACCCCGTCTACGCGACGAACAAGTTCTACGACGAGCTGGTCAAGATCAAGGGCTACGAGGGCATGCGGATCACTGAGATCGCGCAGAGGGTGCAGCGCAGCGCCTACCCCGAGGCCTACGCGGAGCACGAGCAGGAGGGGCGCCTGCTCGCCTCGACGCTGAGCGGCCACTCCCCAGGCGGCCTGGGTTGTCGGCTCAACGACGCCACCACGAGTGACGCGGCGGCGCTCAAGGCGGCGCTCAAGGCCGAGCTCGGGGTGACGGCGGCGACGTCGGGCACCACGCTGACGGTCAGGGCCGGGTCCGAGCGGGCCGCGTGGAACGCGGGGGCGTATGCCGTCGCCAAGGCCTCGCTCTACGGCGCGACCGCGGTGCGCGTCGGCACGCAGGAGTGGACCCGGACCAGGGACGACCAGGGCTGGACCTGGCACCCCGTGAAGGCCGGCGCCGCGACCACCGTCACCGTGACCTTCGCCTCCTGACCCCCAACTCCCCCCGGGGCCCCTTTCCCTAACCTTTCCCTAACCTTTGCTAGCAAGGCTTGGGGAAGAGTGGACAGTTTCCACGGTGTCCGGATTTCACCTCCATGTGCTGAGTCGACACGGCCCGCGAGTTGTCCACAGGGCCTCCGCGTGGAGGTCCCGATCTTTGGCACCCTTCCGGGGATGGACCTGCATGACCTTGCCGAGCACGCCACCGTGTCCAGCGCCGATGCGAACCTACTGGGGATCGACGCCTACGGGCTGCGCACCCGGGTGGCCTCGGGTCACCTCAGGCGCCTCATCCGCGGTTGGTATGCCGTGTGCCCACCCGGCGCGGCGCGGGCACCATGGGTCGGCGACGACGTCTTCGAGACCGAGCGTCGCCAGCACCGGCTGCTGACCGTGGCCCTGCTGCGGTCCTTCGAGGGGCGCGTGGTGGCCAGTCACCAGTCCGCATTGGTGCTCCACGACGTACCGCTCTGGAGGGCCGACCTGGCCACTGCCCACCTGAGCCGCACCCGTGGTCACCACACCCGGCACCGCACCAGGGCCGTGCTCCATCCCGAGGCGCCACTGCCCCCGGTGCGCACGGCCGACGGGCTGTCCACCGTGGACGTGGCGGTCGCCTGCGTCCAGGTGGGCCTCTACCCGCCGCAGGACGTGACGGCACGCCACCCGTTCGAGAGCCTGGTCGCGGCGGATGGCGCCCTCCATGCCGGACTGGTCACACCCCAGGGTCTCGACACCGCGATCGCATGGTGTGCACATCATCCGGGCATCCAGCAGGTGCGCGCGCTGCTGCAGTTCGCGGACGGGCGTCACGAGTCGGTCGGCGAGACCCGACTGGCCCACGTCATGCGCCTGCTCGGCTACCGGTTCACCCCGCAGGTCTGGGTCACGGCCGGCGGACGCCGGTGGCGGTGCGACTTCGAGCTCGACGGAGAGCCGGTCATCGTCGAGTTCGACGGACTCCTCAAGTACTCCGGAGGCGACCGCGGGGTCACCCCCGGCCTCCTGCTGCCCGGTCGGGAGGCGCTGGCTGCCGAGAAGTGGCGCGAGGACCGGCTGCGCGACGAGGGCAAGCAGGTCGTCCGGTTCATCTGGCCCGAGCTCGACGACCACGGGCTCATCGGTCAGCGCCTCGAGCGCGCCATCGCCCGGGCCCGCCGGTCCCGGTGACTAGCAGCGGCACTCAGCACAGCATACGGAAAGGGTGACAAGGCGCGCCTTGTCCGCCTTTCCCTAACCTTTGTTAGCAAAGGTTAGGGAAAGCGGGGGCGGGGTGAAGCCGTTGGGATCAGCGGCCGTCCAGCGCGGTGTAGTCGCGCTCGAGGTGACCGGTGTAGATCTGACGGGGACGGCCGATCTTGGTCTGCGGGTCCTCGATCATCTCGCGCCACTGGGCGATCCAGCCCGGGAGCCGACCGAGGGCGAAGAGCACCGTGAACATCCTCGTGGGGAACCCCATCGCCTTGTAGATCAGGCCGGTGTAGAAGTCGACGTTCGGGTAGAGCTTGCGCTCCACGAAGTAGTCGTCCTCCAGCGCCCGCTGCTCGAGCTGCAGGGCGATGTCGAGCAGGGGGTCCTTGACGCCGTTCTTGTTGATGATCGTGTCGGCGGTCTTCTTGATGATCGCCGCGCGCGGGTCGTAGTTCTTGTAGACCCGGTGGCCGAAGCCCATCAGCTTGACGCCCTCCTCCTTGTTCTTGACCTTGGAGACGAACGCGTCGACGTCACCACCGTCCTCGTGGATCTGGCCGAGCATCTCCAGCACCGCGGAGTTGGCCCCGCCGTGCAGCGGCCCGGACAGGGCGTGGATGCCGGCCGACACGGAGTTGAACAGGTTGGCCTGGGCCGAGCCGACCAGCCGCACCGTGGACGTGGAGCAGTTCTGCTCGTGGTCGGCGTGCAGGATCAGCAGCAGGTCGAGCGCCTTGACCATGTCGTCGTCGAGGTCGTAGGGCTCGGCGGGGAAGCCGAACGTCATCCGCAGGAAGTTCTCCGCGAGGGACAGCGAGTTGTCGGGGTAGAGGAACGGCTGACCCACCGACTTCTTGTAGGCGTAGGCCGCGATCGTCGGCAGCTTCGCCAGCAGCCGCACCGTCGAGATCTCGACCTGCTCGGAGTCGAACGGGTCGAGGCTGTCCTGGTAGAACGTGCCGAGCGCCGAGACGGCGGACGACAGCACCGGCATCGGGTGGGCGTCACGGGGGAAGCCGCCGAAGAACGCCTTGAGGTCCTCGTGGAGCAGCGTGTGGCGGCGGATCTTCTGGTCGAACTCCTCGAGCTCGGTCGCGGTCGGGAGCTCGCCGTAGATGAGCAGGTAGGAGACCTCGAGGAAGCTCGACTTCTCGGCCAGCTGCTCGATGGGGTACCCGCGGTAGCGCAGGATCCCCTCGTCGCCGTCGATGAACGTCACCGCGCTGCTGCAGGCGGCGGTGTTGACGAAGCCGATGTCGAGGGTGACGTTGCCGGTCTCCTTGAGGAGCTTGCTGACGTCGTAGCCGTCGTTGCCCTCCGCGGCCTTGACCAGCGGGAGGTCGAGTTCCTGCTCCCCGACCTTGAGGGTCGCTCCGTGGGATCCGTCAGTGCTCATGGGTAACCGTCCTCAAAAAAGTCTCCAGGCGGGCACCTTCGCAGGGCGTGCCTCGTGCACTTCGACGCTACCCCAGAACCCCACGCACCCGGAATTCGGGCCGTTCACCCGCCCAGTCGGTCGGCCGCCGCGGCGATGCGCTCGTCGGTGGCGGTCAGCGCGATCCGGACGTGCTCGCGGCCGGCGGAGCCGTAGAAGGAGCCCGGTGCCGCGAGTATGCCGCGAGCCGCGAGCGCCTCGATCGTCACCCAGGCGTCCTCTCCCTTCGTGGCCCACAGGTAGAGCCCTGCATCGGAGTGGTCGATGCGCAGCCCGAAGGCCTCGGCCGCCGGCCGCAGGACCGCTCGCCGGGCGGCATACCGCGCCTTCTGCTCGGCCACGTGGGCGTCGTCACCGAGCGCCGCGACCATGGCCTGCTGCACCGGCCAGGGGACGATCATCCCGGCGTGCTTGCGCACCTCGAGCAGTCGGCGCACCAGGGCGCGGTCACCGGCGACGAACGCCGCTCGGTAGCCCGCGAGGTTGGACTGCTTGCTCAGCGAGTAGACCGCCAGCAGGCCCTCGTGGCTGCCCCCGCAGACCCGCGGGTCGAGGATGCTGGGCGTGGTCGGCTCGGTCGAGTCAGGGCGCCAGTCGAGCTCGGCGTAGCACTCGTCGCTCGCCACCACGACGCCGTGGCTCCGGGCCCAGTCGACCACCTTGGCGAGGTGCTCGATGCCGAGGACCCGACCCGTCGGGTTGCTGGGACTGTTGAGCCACAACACCTTCGGGGTGGTGGCAGCCGTCAGCGGCCCGAGCGCGGCGAGCCCGTCGACGACCTGTGGCGTCGCGCCGGCCAGGCGGGCGCCGACGTCATAGGTGGGGTAGGCGACCCCCGGGAAGCCGACGATGTCGCCGGCCCCGAGACCGAGCAGGGTGGGCAGCCAGGCGACCAGCTCCTTGCTGCCCATCGTCGGCAGGACGGCATCGGGGTCCAGGTCCGGCACGCCGCGCCGGCGCGCGAACCAGGCGGCGACCGCCTCACGCAGGGCAGGGGTGCCGTAGGTGAGCGGGTAGCCCGGGGCGTCTGCCGCGGCCCGGAGGGCCTCCTGGACGACCAGGGGCGTGGGGTCGACCGGGGTACCTACCGACAGGTCCACCAGGCCCCCGGAGACAGCACTCGCCCGCTCCTTGTGGGGAGCGAGCGAGTCCCAGGGAAAGTCGGGGAGCGAGCGGACGGTCACGCCGCACTCACTCGGCGTGCTCCTGGGGGGGCAGGTCGGCGATCACGGGGTGGTCCTTGTTGATCATGCCCATCTTGGCGGCGCCGCCGGGGCTGCCCAGGTCGTCGAAGAACTCGACGTTGGCCTTGTAGTACTCGGCCCACTGCTCGGGCACGTCGTCCTCGTAGTAGATCGCCTCGACGGGACAGACCGGCTCACAGGCTCCGCAGTCCACGCACTCGTCGGGGTGGATGTAGAGCGAGCGCTCACCTTCGTAGATGCAGTCGACCGGACACTCGTCGATGCAGGCCTTGTCCTTGAGGTCCACGCAAGGCTGGGCGATCACGTACGTCATGGCGCACATACTATGCGGCCCATGTCGGACCTCGTCGCTGCCCTCCCCCTCGGGTCCCGTGTCGTCGTCCGCGCCCGCCTCCGGGCCGCCGAGCGGCACACCCCCGGCGGGCCGTCGATGACCGACGCGGTCGGGGTGCTCACCGCCGTGGATGCCACCCACCTGGTCGTGGAGACCGCCCGGGGCAGCGTCCGCATCGAGCGGGCGCTCGTCGTGGCGGCCAAGCAGGTGCCCCCGAAACCCTCCCGGCGCGGCGCCGCCCACCTGGCCCTGTCGGTGGAGGACCTGCAGCGGGTGATGGACCCCGCGTGGGGTGCGGTCGAGCGCGAGCGACTCGGTGACTGGGTGCTGCGCGCCTCCGCCGGGTTCACCCAGCGCGGCAACTCCACCCTGCCGCTGGGCAACCCTGGCCGGCCGCTCACCGCCGCGGTCCAGCAGGTGGAGCGCTGGTATGCCGGCCGCGGCCTGCCGACGAAGTTCGTGCTGTCCGGACCGGAGGGCTTCGACCCGGGTGACGACGTGCTGGGCGCCCTGCTGCTCGAGCGTGGCTACACCGTCGGCAGCCGCACCCTGGCCCTCACGGCCGCCCGGGAGACCGTCGTGGCCGCAGATCCCGGCGGCCCGGACCTGACCGTGGAGGAGGAGCTGACCGAGGCCTGGCTCCGCACCTACCGCGGCACCCGCCGGACCGTCCCAGGGGCGACCGAGACGGTGCTGCGGGGAAGTCCGCGAGTCCTCTTCGCCAGCATCGCCGCGGGCCGCGGCACAGCCCTCGGGGAGGGGCGGACCGGTTCCGGATCGCTGACGGAGCCACCAGTCGCCCTGGCGCGCTTGGGAATCGCCTCCGGCTGGGCGGGACTCGGGGCGGTCTGGACCGACCCGGCCCATCGCGGCCAGGGACTCAGCGCCCACCTCACGGCTGGCCTCGCCGTGGCCCTTCGGCACGAGGACGTCGCCCTGCTGCACCTGCAGGTGGAGCACGACAACGCGGTGGCGATCCGCCTCTACCGTCGGCTGGGGTTCGCGACCCACTCGTCCTACGCCTACCTCACCGCCTCGCCGAAACCGACGTGACGGCCCCGGCGCCGGCTGCCACAGTGATGCCATGACCTGCCGGATATCGCACACCTCCGTCGACTCCCGCGACGCCCACGCCCAGTCGGTGTGGTGGGCAGAGGTGCTGGGCTTTGCCGAGGACCCCGCCGACCCCAACCTGCCCGGCCACGAGGAGTGCATGATCTTCTCGGCCGACGGCCGCCAGCGGCTGCTGTTCATCGAGGTGCCCGAGGACAAGTCGGTGAAGAACCGCCTCCACCTCGACCTCTCCCCCACCGACGGCACCCGGGAGGAGGAGGTCGAGCGCCTGCTGGGCCTGGGCGCCCGGGTGCACGCCGACCGACGCGAGGAGGACGGCCGGGGGTGGGTGACCCTCCTGGACCCCGAGGGCAACGAGTTCTGCGTGCTGCGTGGGGAGGCCGAACGACCCGACCCCTACGCCCACCTGGTGCACTGAGCGGCGGCCGTCAGGGGTTGGTGCAGGTGACCTTGTCCTCGGGGATGTAGTGCGTGTTGAACGTCGAGGTCTTCACGGACTTGCCGCCCTTCTTGAAGATCCGCGTCACGGTCACGTCGAAGCCGGTGGAGGGCGACTGCGTCACGCAGCCCTTCTTGTTGTCGACGATGGTCTTGGGCTGCACCACGTTGCGCCGAGGACCCTTCACCGCGTCGATGTCCCAGACCTTGGTGCCGTGGAACGTCACCGTCACCGCGTTGCCGGACACCCCCGCCTGGATGAGGATCGCGTTGCCGGTGTCGTTGGTGAACCGGTTGTCGACGTCCGGCCAGGAGATCGTCGCCTCGCGCCCCTCGGGGTAGCGCGAGATGTAGAAGCTGTGCGGGTGGTGCTCCTCGATCCGGGCGCCGGAGAAGAAGATCGCGTTGAACAACGTCGTCGACAGCTGGGAGATGCCGCCGCCGAAGTCGGTGGTGAGTCGGCCGTTCTCGATGACGGGCGCCTCGTTGTAGCCCTTGGCCGCGGTCCGTTGACCGAGCACCGCGTTGAGGCTGAAGGTGTCTCCCGGGCCGACGTACGTGCCGTTGAGCGTGCGGGCGGCCGTGGTGATGTTCTCCGTGCGCGGCGGGTTGTAGGGGAAGTTGGTCGTGAAGGTGGAGATGACCTCCTTCGGCTTGATCTTCTCCGCCTGGGCCGTGGTGAGCTTGGGCTGGACGACCGCGGCGGCGACGGTGGCCGTGCGCGTCGGTGAGGTGAGGGCCGGGAGGAAGGTCGACGCTATCGACTTCTCGTCGAGGGTGGCTCCCACCACGGCCGGGATGACGACGGCCCTGGTGCCGCTGAAGGTGATCTTGGCGTCGCGCGCCGGGACCTCCAGCCCCGCATCGGAGGCCCCGCCGTGCACGGCGGCCACGAGCTTGGCGTTGTCGACGACCGGCTCGAGACGGCCCTGCGCGCCGACCTTCATGCTGATGGCCGGACCGAAGGCGGAAGGTGCCAGGGAGAAGGACTTGGAGCCCACCACCACCTTCACGGGACCGGACATCGCGGGGGTCGCGAACTCGCGGTTGGCCCGGTCGACCTCCTCCGCGGAGACCGCCGGCGCCACCGTGTCGAACCGGGCGGCGATCGGACCGTTGGCCGGCCAGCGAGCGGCGACCTCGTCGGCAGTGCCGGGTACGGACAGCGTGGACCCGGCCACCGGCTTCACGACGGCCACCTTGCCTGCCGGGAAGGTGATCGCACCCTCGACCAGCGGGGTGTCGAGCCCGGACTCGGCGGCCTTGAGGGCAGACTCCAGCCGCTGGCGGTCGATGGTCTTCTGGAGCGGCTCGTCCACCCCACCGGTGAGGTGGTTCCACAGGTCGCCCGGGTGGAGGCTGAACCCACTGAGGTCCTGCACGGTCGCGGCCACGTCGAGCGAGAGTCCCGCGGCCGCAGGGTCGAACTCGAAGGTCTTGGCCTGGGCCTTGAGGACGACCTTGGCCTTGGCCTTCGGCGCCAGGGCCCGGCCCAGGGTCCGCTCGGCAGCCGCCGGGGCCATGCCACCGATGGGGACACCTGCGACCGTGGTGTTGGCGGGGACGTGCTTCCCGAGGAACCAGGCCGTGCCGACGTAGCCGGCGACCAGGACCGCCAGGGCGATCCCCAGTCTCAGCGCTGCAGAACCGCTCTCCCTCACCGACCCACTCCCATCATCTCAGTACGTCGTAGCGACTGCGGTAGTACACCAGCGCCTCGTCGGGGTGGACACTGCTGGACAGCGAGACTACTTCGCCGACGACGATGGTGTGGTCACCCGCGGGGTGGGTGTCGACGGTGCGGCACTCGAGCGTCGCCAGCGCGTCGTCGAGCAGGGCAACCCCCGTCGCCTCCCCACGGTGGTGGGGGATGCGGTCGAGCTGGCCGTGCAACGGCCGCCCCTGGGTCGCCAGCCACTGGGCGACCGGTCGTTGGGGGGCAGAAAGCACGCTGACGCCCCAGACCCCCGCCTCGGTGATGGCGTCGTGGAACCGCGCGTCCACCTCGACACAGGCGAGCACCAGCATGGGCTCCATCGAGACGGAGGTGACGGCGTTGGCCGTCATGGCGTGGTCGTGCCCGCCGGTCCGCGTGGAGAGCACGGTGACCCCGGTGGCGAACCTGCCCATGGCGAGACGGAACTGGTCGGCGTCCACCACTGGACTCATGCGCGTCCTCCGAGCAGGTTGGTATGCCGTCGTCCCGGCGCCGCGGCGCCCGCGCCGGTCTCGAGGTCACCCGTCGCCGGGTCGAGCAGGGCGAAGCCCTCACGGCTCGGCACCCGGGCAGCGATGTCGTTGGACAGGGCGTAGAACGGGCCGCGCACGCTCACCTGGGTCTCGTGGTGGCGCAGCGCCTCCACGAGCGTCGGGACGAGGTCGGGGCGGACGACCTCGTGCGTCACGAGGTCGTCCGCGACGACCGCGGGCGGGTACGGACCATCGGGGTCGGGCAGGGACCAACCGAAGTCGGCCGGGAGGTGGTCCGCCAACCAGCGGCGGTCCTCTCGCGCCCACGACTGCGGCGTGAGCACGGCATACAGCAAGGGGCGGTCGTCCGGCGCCATGGAGGCCACGGCCGCACAGGTGACCCGATGGGTCTGGATGTGGTCGGGGTGGAGGTAGCCCCCGTGCCGGTCGTAGGTCACGACCACGGCGGGCCGGATCCGCGCGATGACCTCGCAGACCCGCGCCACGGCCTCGTCGGGGTCGGCGAGCGCGAACGCCTCGGGGCGGGGTGGCCGGGGCGGCCCGGCCATGCCCGAGTCGCGGTAGACCGACAGCCGACCAGCCCGGGGGTCCTCGCCGAGGACCTCGTGGCTGACCCCCAGTGCCGCCATCGCCGCGCGCAGCTCCTCGCGGCGGTAGGGGCCGAGGGTGTCGTCGTGCTCGGCGTCGAGGTGCAGCAGGGCCGGCGGGATGACCTCACCCTCCTCCCCCAGCGTGCAGGTGAGCACGTGCACGGGGTGGCCGTCCCGGGTGAGGGCGGCCATCGTGAGCCCGGTGGTCAGCGTCTCGTCGTCGGGGTGGGCGTGGACGAACAGCACGGGCGGTGCGGTGGTGGTCACGCGGTCATCCCACACCCATGGTGGCGAGGTCGACGAACCCGCCCAGCGCCTCGTTCGCGGCGAGGCCGGTGACCCCGGTGCCTGCGACGTAGAGGGCCTTGCGCTGGGCCAGGGCGATGAAGGCGCCCCGCTCGGCCAGGGAGGCGTCGAGGTCAGCCCAGCCCTCCGCCCGGGCCGAGGCGTCGGACAGCCCGGTGATGCGGGTGATCTCGCGGTTCACGCCGGCGTCGGCGAAGGCTCCGAAGTCGCGGCCCGTGCTCGTGCCGACCAGGTTGATCCGGCTGTCGAACAGGGGCGGGATGACGGTGGACGCCGAGGGCCACGCCGGTGCCCAGTTGGCCCAGAAGACGTCGGTCTTCCCGGTGCGGCCCGGCTCACTGATGGCCGAGAAGTAGTCGGTCTGGATCGGTTGCAGGGTGATGTCGAACCCGGCGTCCTCCCAGCCGTTGACGAGCGCGGCCATGGCCTTGTCCGCCGTCGGCGTCGACCGGTAGGCCACGCGCACCGTGACCGGCAGGGTCAGGCCCGACTGCTGCAGCACGGTCCTGGCCTTCGCCGAGTCGCCCGCAGGCCCCGAGCCGAGCGGGTCGGCCTCGCGGTGACCGGGCAGGGCCGGCCCGATCATGGTCGTGGTCGCCGTGGCGGCGCTGGAGCCGCCCAGTGCCGTGACGTAGCCCTCGCGGTTGGTGGCCAGGGCGAAGGCGGTGCGGGCGTCGGGGTTCTTCATCACCCCGGTGCGCACGCTGGGCGCCAGGTAGTCGACGATCTGCGCGGCCGGGTTGACCGAACGCGCCCGCAGCGACTCGTCCGAGAGCACGTGCTGCTGCATCGCGGGAGGCGCGGAGTCCAGGGTCACGGACCGGCGGTGCTCAGGGGCGTCGTTGATGACCTGTTGCACCGCGGTCTGCGACTCGGTGCCCTCGATGTACTTGACCGACTCGGGCTGTGCTCTGCGGATGGGGTCGGTCGCCTTGTCCCACATGGGATTGCGCACGAACGTGCCGCCCGTACTCGGGTCCCACGCACCGTCGAGCTGGTAGGGGCCGCTGGAGAAGACCGCGTAGGTCCCGTCGGCACCGCGGTCGCGTGCCTCCTTGACGGGGGCGAAGACCGGCAGGGCGACGACCTGGTTGAAGTCCGCCATCGGTGTGCTCAGCCGGAACGTGATCGTCGACCCATCGCAGGAGACGGCCTTGTCGAAGGCGGTCTGGCCGTCGCCTGACTTCGCGAACGGACCACCGTAGGTGGACGACCCGTCGGCCTTCCGGGGGACGTCGAGGTAGGCGAGGGGGTAGTTGAGCCCCTCGCTGGCGAACGGCTCGGCGAAGGAGCGGGAGACGCCATAACGGACGTCCTCGCAGGTGATGGCCGAGCCGTCCTCCCACTTCACCCCGTCGCGCAGCGTGAACGACCAGGTCGTCAGCGCCTGGTCGACCGTCCCGGCGTCGGTGGCGAGGTCACCGACCACGGACCGCTGGGTGGCCGCGTCGTTGCCGGGCGGAAACGCCGTGAGCGTCCGGGAGAACACCCGACCCGCGAAGGCCGCGTCCTGGGGGCTGGCCAGACGCTGCGGGTCCCACGTGACCACCGGTCCGAGGGACAGCACGCTCAGCTGCCCCGGTGGCCCGCTGGTCTGCGCGTCACCCGGGGCGTCGCCGGTGCAGGCCGCGGCCAGCAGCGTCGCCGCGGCCAGGGCCGCGGCGACGAGGGACCGGGGGGCCCGGAGTCGACGTGCACGCATGTCGCCCCGGCCCACCTCAGGCGTTGCGCGCCCGGGAAGCGGCGCGGGCGCGCAGGGTCTGGTCGAGCTCGACCTTGCGGATGCGCACGGCCTCCGGGGTCACCTCGACGCACTCGTCCTCGCGGCAGAACTCCAGCGACTGCTCAAGGCTCAGGTTGCGGGGCGGCACGATCTTCTCGAAGTTGTCCGAGGAGGAGGCGCGCACGTTGGTGAGCTTCTTCTCCTTGGTGATGTTGACGTCCATGTCGTCGGCGCGCGAGTTCTCACCGATGATCATGCCTTCGTAGACCTCGGTCGTCGGGTCGACGAAGAGCGTCCCGCGCTCCTGGAGGTTGACCATCGCGTAGGCCGTGACCACACCGGTGCGGTCGGACACCAGCGAACCGCTGGTGCGCGTGGTGATGGTGCCGTACCAGGGCTCGTAGTCCTCGAACACGTGGTGGGCGATCCCGGTGCCCCGGGTCTCGGTGAGGAACTCGGTGCGGAAGCCGATGAGGCCGCGGGACGGCACCAGGAACTCCATCCGGATCCAGCCGGTGCCGTGGTTGACCATCTGCTCCATGCGGCCCTTGCGGGCGGCGAGGATCTGGGTGATGGCCCCGAGGAACTCCTCGGGGGTGTCGATGGTCAGCCGCTCGACGGGCTCGTGCGTCTTGCCGTCGACCTCACGGGTGACCACCTGGGGCTTGCCGACGGTCAGCTCGTAGCCCTCGCGCTTCATCTGCTCCACGAGGATGGCCAGGGCGAGCTCGCCGCGGCCCTGGACCTCCCACGCGTCAGGGCGCTCGGTGTTGAGGATGCGCAGCGACACGTTGCCGATGAGCTCCTTGTCGAGGCGGTCCTTGACCATGCGCGCGGTGACCTTCGAGCCGCGGACGCGGCCGACCATGGGGCTGGTGTTGGTGCCGATGGTCATCGAGATGGCGGGCTCGTCGACGGTGATGACCGGCAGCGGGATGGGGTTCTCGGCGTCGGCCAGGGTCTCGCCGATCATGATCTCCGGGATGCCCGCGATGGCGATGATGTCGCCGGGACCGGCCGACTCGGCGGGCTTGCGCTCGAGGGCCTCGGTCATGAGCAGCTCGGTGATCTTGACCCGCTCGACGGTGCCGTCGACCTTGCACCAGGCGACGTGCTGACCCTTGCGGATGGTGCCGTTGTGCACGCGCAGCAGGGCCAGGCGGCCCAGGAAGTTGGAGGCGTCCAGGTTGGTGACGTGCGCCTGCAGGGGCGCCTCGTCGTCGTAGGTCGGGGCCGGGACGGTCGACAGGATGGTGCCGAACAACGCCTCCAGGTCCCCGGCGTCCGGCATGCCACCGTCGTCGGGGCGGTTCATCGAGGCGCGACCGGCCTTGGCCGACGCGTAGACGATGGGGAACTCGATCTGGTGCTCGTCGGCGTCGAGGTCCATGAACAGCTCGTAGACCTCGTCGACGACCTCCGCGATGCGGCTGTCGGGGCGGTCCACCTTGTTGATGCACAGCACGACGGGCATCTTCGCGGCCAGCGCCTTGCGGAGCACGAAACGGGTCTGCGGGAGCGGGCCCTCGGAGGCGTCCACGAGCAGCACGACGCCGTCGACCATGGACAGGCCGCGCTCGACCTCGCCGCCGAAGTCGGCGTGACCGGGGGTGTCGATGATGTTGATCGTCACGCCCTCGGAGAGTCCCGCGTCGGCGGCGGACTTGCCGGCGTAGTGGATCGCGGTGTTCTTCGCGAGGATGGTGATCCCCTTCTCGCGCTCGAGGTCACCGGAGTCCATCGCACGCTCGTCGACGTGCTGGTGCTCGCCGAACGCACCGGCCTGCCAGAGCATCTTGTCGACCAGCGTGGTCTTTCCGTGGTCGACGTGGGCAACGATGGCGACATTGCGGATGTCACCGCGGGTCTTCATGGGCATGAGCACCATTGTCTCAGGCTTTGGGCGTGCTCCGGACCACCCCGCCCGCAGGTGGCGGGGCGAGGGACCTCGCGACGAGGTCCACGATCGGCAGGTCGGCGGGGAGCCAGGGCACGGCATACAGGTCCTCGACGCCCACCCAGCGCAGGGCGTCGTGGTCCTCCAGCGCCGCGGGCTCGCCGTCGGTGACCACCGCCCACCACACGGTCATGGCGTAGGCCTCCCCCAGGGGCCAGCGCCCCCGAGGCAGCGGCCCCGGCACGCGGGCCCCGAGCCGCACCTGCACCCCGAGCTCCTCGAGGACCTCGCGGTGCAGCGCCTGCACGGCCGTCTCGCCGGGGTCGATCTTCCCGCCGGGGAACTCCCAGCCCCCGGCGAGGGCGGGTGGCTCCGTCCGCCTGGCGGCGAGCAGCCGTGTGGGGCGGTCGAGGTCGTCGACGATCGCCGCACCCACGACCTCGCGCAGGACCGGCTCCGGGGGCATTTCTGGCATGTGTCTCACTTTTGTTAATTTCCGCTCCGCAACGGTGCACTCGCCGCAGTTCTCGCTATGGTCTGCCACCAACCGTAGAAGGTTTGCGCACGCATGCCCCTCCGGAAGCAGCACCACCCTGGCCGCCCGACCGGGTCGACCACAGATCGCACACAAGCGAGGTACTACATGAAGTTCACGCGGAAGGCGGCCCCCGTCGCCTTGGCGACGACGCTGGCTCTCACGCTGGCTGCCTGTGCCCAGTCCGACCGGACGTCGGACGGCGCCTCCAGCGGCGGCGGTGACGTCAAGGACACCTTCACCTTCGGTGCAGCCGGCGCCCCCGACGTCTTCGACCCGTTCTACGCGACCGACGGTGAGACCTTCCGGGTCACCCGTCAGATGATGGAGGGCCTGGTCGGCATCAAGCCGGGCACGGCCGAGATCGAGCCCGAGCTCGCCACCAGCTGGGAAGCCTCCGCCGACGGCAAGTCGTGGACCTTCAAGCTGCGCGAGGGCGTGAAGTTCTGGGACGGCGAGGCGTTCAACGCCGCGGCCGTCTGCTACAACTTCGAGCGCATGTTCGACCAGAACGAGGTCGCCCAGGGCGGACCTGCCGGCTACTGGGCCGACGTCATGGGGTCGTTCAAGACCGACGCCGCCAACGCCCTCTACCAGGGCTGCAGCGCCAAAGACGACATGACCGCCGTGGTCAAGATCAGCCGACCGACGTCGAAGTTCCCGACGGCGCTGTCGCTCGACTCGTTCTCGATGCAGTCGCCCAAGGCACTCAAGGACGGTGACGCCAACAACGTCACCAAGCAGGGCGAGGGCTTCGGCTACCCGGCCTACTCCACCAACCCGGTGGGTACCGGTCCGTACAAGCTCGACAAGTACGACCAGGCCAACAAGACGGTCAGCCTCGTGCGCAACGACGCCTACTGGGGCGAGAAGGCCAAGACGGCCAAGATCGTCTTCAAGATCATCCCGGACGAGAGCACCCGTCGACAGGAGCTCGAGGCCGGCAGCATCGACGGCTACGACCTGCCGAACCCGGTCGACTGGAAGGGTCTGAAGGACTCGGGCAACCAGCTGCTGGTGCGCCCGGCCTTCAACATCCTCTACATGGGCTTCAACCCCGAGCACAACCCGAAGCTCAAGGACCTCAAGGTCCGCCAGGCCATCTACTACGCCCTCAACCGTGACCAGCTGGTCAAGACCCAGCTGCCCGAGGGCGCCACCGTGGCCACCCAGTTCATGCCCGACACCGTGTCCGGCTACAACAAGGACCTCAAGCCGTACGCCTACGACCCGGCCAAGGCCAAGGCCCTGCTCAAGGAGGCCGGCGCCGAGGGCATGACCCTGCAGTTCGCCTACCCCTCCGAGGTCTCGCGGCCGTACATGCCGGACCCGCAGAAGATCTGGGACGCCCTGCGTGGCGACCTGGAGGCGGTCGGCATCAAGGTCACCCCGGTCACGAAGCCGTGGAACGGTGGTTACCTCGACGGTGTCGACAACGGCCAGTTCGACTCGTGGCTGCTCGGCTGGACCGGTGACTACGACTCGGCCGACAACTTCATCGGCACCTTCTTCGGCAGCCTGGCGACCAACGACTTCAAGACGAAGTCGCAGCCGTGGGGCAAGACCCTCTCGGCCGACCTGGCCACCGCCGACGGCATCGTCGACGAGGGCCAGCGCAACGCCGCCTACGAGAAGATCAACCAGCAGATCGCCGAGGACTACCTCCCCGGCCTCCCGCTGACCCACTCGCCGCCGGCCCTCGTGGTCAGCGCCAAGGTGAAGGGCCTCATCGCGAGCCCGTTGACGGCGGAGACCTTCTCCACCGTGACCGTCAGCAAGTGAGCCTGATCCGACCCTGATGACGGATCACCCTTCCTAATACTGTGGCCGCCCCAGCAGAATCGCTGGGGCGGCCACAGTTGCGAGACGCGCCCGCCATGAGCGAAGGAGACTGCCCGCCGTGTTGAGATTCATCCTCCGAAGACTGATCCAGATGGTGGGGGTCGTCCTCGTCCTGTCCCTGCTCGTCTTCCTCTGGTTGCGCAGCCTCCCCGGGGGGACGGTCTCGGCGATGCTCGGCGAGCGCGCCACCCCCGCCAGGCGCGCCGCCCTCGAGCGCTCGCTGGGGCTCGACCAGCCCGTCTACACGCAGTACTGGCAGTTCCTCAAGCGGGCCGCCACCGGCCAGTTCGGCTCCTCGACCGGGGTACTCCCCGGCACCGACGCCATGACGATCTTCCTGCAGCGCTTCCCGGCCACGGTCGAGCTCAGCTTCTTCGCGATCACCCTGGCGATCGTGCTCGGCATCCCGCTCGGCTACATGGCTGCCCGTCGGCGCGCCAGCTGGTTCGACAACCTCTCCGTGGTGGGCTCGCTCATCGGGGTGGCGGTTCCCGTCTTCTTCCTGGCCTTCATGCTCAAGTACTGGTTCGCCATCGACCTGCACGTCCTGCCGGTCTCGGGTCGGCAGGACCCGGGCATCAACGCCACCCGCGTCACCGGGTTCTTCGTCCTCGACGGCCTGCTGACCCGGGAGTACGACGCGTCGTGGAACGCCCTCAAGCACCTGATCCTGCCCGCCGTCGCACTGGCCACCATCCCCTTCGCGGTGATCTTCCGCATCACCCGGGCTGCGGTCCTCGACGTGCTCGACGAGGACTACGTGCGCACGGCGGAGTCCAAGGGCCTGACCAGACGGGTGATCCGTGACCGCCACGTCCTGCGCAACGCCCTCCTGCCGGTGGTGACCACGATCGGCCTGCAGACCGGCGGGCTGCTGGTCGGCGCCATCCTCACCGAGCGGGTCTTCTCCTTCGGCGGCATCGGCGAGGCCGTGGCCATCGCCTTCGAGAAGCGCGACTACTCGGTGCTCCAGGTGCTCATCCTCGCGGCCGCCGTCACCTTCGTCGTCATCAACCTTCTGGTCGACATCGCGTATGCCGTGATCGACCCCCGAGTGCGGACGAGGTGACCCCCGTGCCCAACCCCCTGAACCCCCGCAACCGCAAGCAGCGGATCGACGACCTCGCGGCGTCGAGCGCGTCCGGCGGCGGCACGGCCGTCCTGGACACCACCACCGTCGAGGGCGCCGGCCGCATCGAGGAGTCCGCGGGCGTCTCGCTGATCGCCAGCGCCTGGAGCAGGCTCAGGCGCAACCCGGTCTTCCTGCTCGGCGCCGGCATCACGATCGTGTTCGTCGTGCTGGCGGTCTTCTCGCCCCTGATCGCCCCACACGACCCCACCCAGGGGCTGCTGCTGGACAAGGTGCGGCCCCAGACCAACCCGATCCCGGGCCCGGAGCCGGGTTTCCCCCTCGGCGCCGACGACCGTGGCCGCGACCTGCTGTCGCGACTGCTCGTCGGGAGCCGCCAGACGCTCATCGTCGGCGTGCTGGCGACTGCCTTCGGCTTCCTCGGGGGCCTCACCCTCGGGACCCTGGCCGGCGCCCTCGGCGGCTGGGTCGACTCGCTCGTGATGCGGGCCGTCGACGTCATGCTGTCGATCCCGTCACTGCTCCTGGCGGTCTCGATCGCCGCCCTGGCCGCCAACCCCAGCCAGTGGACCGTCATCATCGCCATCGCGGTCGTCCAGGTCCCGATCTTCGCCCGGCTGCTGCGCGGGTCGATGCTCGCCCAGCGCTCCAGCGACCACGTGCTCGCCGCGAGGGCCCTGGGGGTCAAGCGCTCGTCGATCGTGTTCCGGCACATGTTGCCCAACGCCCTGAGCCCCGTGATCGTCCAAGCCACCCTGGTGCTGGCCAGCTCCATCATCGATGCCGCTGGGTTGTCATTCCTGGGCCTCGGGAACCCCGACGACCGGCAGCCGGAGTGGGGACAGATGCTGGGCGCCGCCCAGAAGTACATCTACGACCACCCGCACCTGGCCATCTACCCGGCCCTGTGCATCATCGTGGTCGCCCTCGGCTTCACCCTCATGGGCGAGTCGCTGCGCGAAGCCCTCGACCCCAAGAGCCGCAGGTAGGAGCACGATGACCGAAACCATCGAGAACGTCCAGAGACCGGGCACCAGCGACGAGCCCCTGCTGTCGGTCCGCGACCTCAAGGTCACCTTCGAGCGCCAGGGCCAGCCGCCCTTCGTCGCCGTCGACGGCGTGAGCTTCGACGTGCGCCCCGGCCAGACGGTCGGTCTCGTGGGTGAGTCGGGGTGCGGCAAGTCCGTCACCTCGCTCGCCATCATGGGCCTGCTCCCGCGACGCGGTGTCCGCGTCGAGGGGGCGGTGCTCTACGGCGGCAAGAACCTGTTGCAGGAGAGCGACGAGCAGATGCGCGACCGACGCGGTCGCGACCTCGGCATGATCTTCCAGGACCCGTTGTCCTCGTTGAACCCCGTGGTCCCCATCGGGCTGCAGGTGACCGAGGTCCTCGAGCGCCACCGCGGGCTGTCCCGCAAGGCGGCGACGCCGCTCGCTCGCGAGATGCTCGACAAGGTCGGCATCCCCGACCCGGTCCGACGCCTCAAGGACTACCCCCACCAGCTGTCCGGCGGCATGCGCCAGCGCGCGCTCATCGCGATGGCGCTGGCCTGCGAGCCCCGCCTGCTCATCGCCGACGAGCCCACGACCGCCCTCGACGTGACGATCCAGGCGCAGATCCTCGCGCTGCTCCGGGACCTCGTGGAGGAGACCGGCACCGCGCTGATCATGATCACCCACGACCTGGGGGTGGTGGCCGGCCTGGTCGACCGCGTCAATGTCCTCTACGCCGGGCGCGTGGTCGAACGCGGCGACCGGCACCCGCTCTTCGCCGAGCCGCGCCACCCCTACACCCACGGGCTCCTGGCCTCCATCCCGCGGCTGGACGGGCCTCGGGGCGAGAAGCTCAACCCCATCCCGGGCTCGGTGTCCGACAACCTGCCCTGGGACAGCGCCTGTGCCTTCGCGCCCCGGTGCTCCCAGCCCATCGAGCTGTGCCGTGAGCAGACCCCCGAACTGGTGGAGGAGGGCCCTCGGGCCCTGCGCTGCCACAACCCTGTGGAGGTGTCCCGGTGACCGTCAGCAACGAGATCCTCGTCGACGTCAAGGGAGTCAAGGTCCACTTCCCCATCAAGTCCGGGGTGATCTTCGACCGGACCGTCGGCTACGTCTACGCCGTCGACGGGGTCGACCTGCAGATCCGCCGAGGCGAGACGTATGGCCTGGTCGGGGAGTCGGGGTGTGGCAAGTCCACGCTGGGTCGGGCGATCCTCAACCTCGAGCCCCCCACGGCAGGGTCGGTGGACTTCGACGGGGTCGACATCGCCTCGCTCAAGGGTGAGCAGCTGCGGCACAAGCGCCAGGACATCCAGATGGTCTTCCAGGACCCGATGGGCAGCCTCGACCCGCGCCAGTCGGTCGAGTCCCTGCTCCTGGAGGGGATGAAGGCGCACGGGCTCACCAAGGACCCGAAGCAGGCCGGCCAGCGCCTGCGGGAGCTGCTCAAGGCCGTCGGGCTGCCCGTCGCCGCCCTGTCGAAGTACCCGCACGAGTTCTCCGGCGGGCAGCGGCAGCGCATCGGCATCGCGAGGGCACTGTCGGTCAACCCGAAGCTCATCGTCGCCGACGAGCCCGTCTCGGCCCTCGACGTCTCGGTCCAGGCCCAGGTCATCAACCTCCTGGAAGACCTGCAGGACGAGTTCGGCCTCACCTACCTCGTGGTGGCGCACGACCTCGCGGTCGTGCGGCACATCAGCGACCGGATCGGGGTCATGTACCTCGGCGCCCTCGTGGAGGAGTCGGATGCGGAGGACCTCTACACCGCTCCCCTGCACCCCTACACCCGCGCCCTGATGTCGGCCGTCCCGGTCCCTGACCCGCTCATCGAGGACCGGCGCGAGCGCATCCTGCTCCAGGGCGACCTGCCCTCCCCCTCGAACCCGCCCACCGGGTGCCGCTTCCACACCCGGTGCCCGTGGAAGCAGGAGACGAAGTGCGACACCGAGCGACCGGTCCTGCGCGAGGTGCAGATCGAGGGCGTTCCCCGCACCCACCGGGTGGCGTGCCACTGGACCGAGCAGATCGCCTCGGGCGAGGTCACCATGCACGACGTCGTGGCGACCGGCACGACGCAGCACGCCAACGAGGACACCGACGACGACTTCCTGGGGCCGGCCTCGGTGACCGAGGCACTCTGACGCCTCACTGGTGGCCGAGGCGCGCCCGGGCGGCGTAGGTGAGGCATGGCTTCCATGACACGGCGGCCATCGGTTTGGGACACTCCTCCCATGTCCCGTCTGCTGAGTGACCCCGAGATCGAGCGCCAGCTGCACGACCTCCCCGACTGGTCGCTCGACGGGGCCCAGATCCTCGCGGGCTACGAGGCGGCCGACTTCCTCACCGCCATCCGGCTCGTCGACGAGGTCGCCCTCGAGGCCGAGCACCTCGGGCACCACCCGGACATCGACATCCGCTGGCGCACCGTGCACTTCGCCCTGTCCACCCACTCGCAAGGGGGGTTGACCCAGCTCGACATCGAGCTCGCCCACCTCATCACCCGGACCGCGGGCAACGTGGGGGCGAGGAGCCGTGGCTGAGCCGACCATCACCGAGCTCGATCCGCACGAGGGCGAGGAGCACGGCCAGGGCATCGGCGCACGGCTGAACTGGCTGCGCGCGAGCGTCCTGGGCGCCAACGACGGCATCGTGTCGACCGCCGGCATCGTCATCGGCGTGGCCGCGGCGACGGCCGACCGCACGGCCATCCTCACCGCCGGGGTGGCCGGCCTGGCCGCCGGTGCCATGAGCATGGCCGCGGGTGAGTACGTCTCGGTCAGCACCCAGCGCGACACCGAGCGCGCCCTGCTGGCCAAGGAGGCCCGCGAGCTCGCGGAGATGCCCGAAGAGGAGCTCGCCGAGCTTGCGCAGATCTACCAGGACAAGGGGCTCACCGAGCAGCTCGCCCGCGAGGTGGCGGAGCAGCTCACCGCGCACGACGCGCTGGGCGCGCACGCCGAGGCCGAGCTGGGCATCGACCCGGACGACCTCACGAACCCGTGGCATGCAGCCTGGGCCTCGATGCTCGCCTTCACCGTCGGCGCGCTGCTGCCCCTGGTGGCCATCCTCCTGCCACCGATCTCGGCGCGGGTGCCGGTCACGGCGCTGGCCGTGCTCGTCGCCCTCGCCCTCACCGGACTCGCCAGCTCCGGCCTCGGTGGTGCGCCCAGGCGGCCCGCGGTGGTCCGCAACATCCTCGGCGGCGCGCTGGCCATGGCGGTCACCTACCTCATCGGCTCCCTGGTCGGCACCCAGCTCTGATCCCGACCGGCCGGAACCTTGCTGGTCGGGCGCACGTTGTCCGTTCCACCCCCCGACGCGAGGACCGGTGAGACCCCAGCCATGTCTGGCTACTGGCTCGACATCGCCCTCGTGGCCATGCTCGTCCTGGTCAACGCCGTGTTCGCCGGGAGCGAGATGGCCCTGGTCTCGCTGCGCGAAGGACAGCTGCGCCGGCTCGAACGCACGGGCGGCGCGCGGGCCATGCGGCTGGTGCGACTGGCTCGGGACCCCAACCGTTTCCTCGCGACCATCCAGATCGGCATCACCCTGGCCGGCTTCCTCGCCTCGGCCACGGCGGCGGTGTCGCTGGCCGAGCCCCTGGTCCCGCACCTGGAGATCCTGGGATCGGCTGCCGAGCCCGTCACGGTCGCCGCGGTGACGCTGGTGCTGGCCCTGGCCACGCTCGTCCTCGGGGAGCTGGCCCCCAAGCGGCTCGCGATGCAGCGGGCCCTGCCGTGGGCCCTCGCCGTGGCGGCGCCCCTCGACGTCCTGGCCACCCTGTCGCGTCCGGCGGTGGCGGTCCTGGCCGTCGCCAGCAACGCCGTGGTCCGGCTGCTGGGCGGCAGCGTCGAGGCCAGGGCCGACGAGATCAGTCCCGAGGAGCTTCGCGACCTCGTGGCGAGCAGTGCCGAGCTCGACGCCGAGCAGCGCGGCATCATCGCCGGGGCGCTGGAGCTCCGCGAGCGCCGCCTCAAGCAGGTACTGGTGCCCCGGGGTTCGGTCATCGCGCTGGCCGCCACCATGTCCGTGCGCGAGGCGCGCGCCGCGATGGCGGCGGCCGGCCACTCCAGGGTCCCGGTGACGGACGGCAGCCACCTGGACCGGGTGGTGGGGATCGTGCACTGGGGGTCCGTCGTCGACGGTGACTCCGAGCCGGTCGGCGCCCGGGCCCAACCCGCCCTGATGCTGCCGGGCACGGTGCGGGTCTCCGATGCCTTGCGGCGCTTCCGGGAGGAGCGGCAGCAGATGGCCATCGTCGTCGACGAGCACGGCTCGGTCGACGGCATCGTCACCCTCGAGGACCTGCTCGAAGAGGTGGTCGGGGAGATCTGGGACGAGACCGATCCGGTTGCCCCTGACGTGCAACGGCATCCGGACGGCTCGCTCACCATCCCGGGCACCTTCGCCGTCCACGACCTGCCCGATGTTGGTGTGGAGCTGGGGCTGGCACCATCCCCCGACTACGCCACGGTCGCGGGCCTGGTCCTGCGGCAGCTCGGTCGCATCCCGGACGCGCCCGGCGACGTCGTGCAGGCGGGCGCCTGGCGCCTCGAGGTGGTGGCCGTCGGTCACCACACGGTCAGCCGGGTACGCCTGGTCCCTGTCGAGGTCGCGGGGGGCTGACGCTCGCGGCCCGGGTGCCGCCGGCCACGATCCGGGTGACTTCCCGAAGAATTCCTGCGCCGGGTGCATCCGGCGGGGGCCCTCCCGCGGAAGTAGGGGCAGACCGGTGCATGTCAGCAGCCGGCCCCGAGCCCCAGGAGGTCCCAACCATGAACATGCGTCGCCTCAGCTCCGTCATCGCCACCGCAGGGCTGGCCACCGCACTCGTCGCGCCTGCGGCGTCCGCCGCTCCGGTGGCGCACGGCACCACGCACGGCGCCCTCGGCACCCGCAGCCTCGCCGCGGTGCTCACCGCGGACGGCAACCGGTTCGACCGCAACTGGTACGACTACGACATCCTCACCGAGGCCGTGCTCGCCGTGCTGGCGGCGAAGCCGAACAGCCCGGTAGGGGTGCTGACCGACGGCACCGTGCCCCTGACCGCGTTCCTCCCCAACGACCGTGCCTTCCAGGTCCTGACTCGGGACATCACCCACCGGTGGCCACGCACCGAGGAGCAGACCTTCAGCGCGCTCGCCGCCGCGGTGGGCATCGACGCGATCGAGAGCGTGCTGCTCTACCACGTGGTCCCGGGCGCCACGATCGACTCCCGAACCGCACTGAAGTCCAACGGTGCCAAGCTCTCCACCGCCCTGCCAGGTGCCTCGATCACCGTGAAGGTGATCTCCAAGCGCTACAAGCTCGTTGCGCTGCGGGACAACGACACGAACGACTTCGACCCGCTTCTCAACACCCGCGCTCTCGACATCAACAAGGGCAACCGGCAGATCGCCCACGGCATCATCCTCGTGCTCCGCCCCCTCGACCTCTAACCGACCGATCCCCCACCCAAGGAGAACAGCCATGCGCATGACCCGACTCCTCGCCGCGGCGGCCCTCGCCGTCGCCCCCCTCGCCGTGGGCGTCCCAGCCCAGGCCGCCGATGACGCGACCGTCACGGTCGTCCACGGCATACCGGGTGCCACCGTCGACGTGTACGCCAACGGCAAGCCATTGCTCACGGACTTCAAGCCCGGAACGGTCACCGACCCGGTGAGTCTTCCTGCCGGGGACTACGACCTCAAGGTGACGGCCGCCAACGCCGGCGCGGGCGGCGCGGCGGTGGTCGAGGCCAAGGGCGTCACCGTCCCTGCCGGCGCGAACATCAGCGTCGTGGCCCACCTGACCACGGGCGGCGATCCCGTCCTGACGCCGTTCGTCAACGACGTCTCCACGGTGTCGGCGGGCCAGGCCAGGCTCACCGTGCGGCACACGGCGGCGGCCCCGGCCGTCGACGTGCGGGCCAACGGCGACGTCGCCTTCAAGGCACTGACCAACCCGAACGAGGCCAAGGCCGACCTGCCCGCGGGCACCATCTCCGCCGACGTCGTGCTCGCCGGCACCGACACTGTCGCCATCGGGCCGGCAGACCTCACCCTGGCCGAGGGCAGCAGCACCATCGTGTACGCCTACGGCAGCGCTGCAGACGACACCCTGGTCCTGGCGGTGCAGACCATCAGCGGGCTGCACTCCGCGCCCGGTGGGGTGCCCGCGGGTAGCGGCGGCCAGGCTGCGGGCAGCGACACGCTGCGGCTCGCCGGGGTGACCGCGCTGGCCCTGCTCGCCGGGGCCGTGGTGCTCCTGTGGCGGCGGCCGGTGGGTCAGCGCAGCTGAGATGACACCCACCGTGTCCCGCAGGAGGGTGGTCGCCGCCGTGGCGACCACCCTCCTCGTGGGCGCGTTAGCGGGGTGGGCCACGGGTCCCGGCCCGGTCGACCCGCCCGACTCGCTGCGGCTGCCGGGCACCCCCCAGACCAGCCGGGGCGGGCTGCCCCCTGCGCCCGCTCCGGCTGCCCCGGCCCCCGTGCCGACCACGACAGCGAGGACAGGCGGCGCCCTCCCCCCGACCTCGGCCCCGGCCCCGCCCTCGGCCCCGCCCACGCGCCTGGAGGTGCCACGGCTGGGCGCCCGGATGCCGGTGCGCCCCGTGGGCGTCGACCGTCGGGGGGAGATGGCGCTGCCCCCCGATCCGGCAGTGGCGGGGTGGTACCGCTTCGGCGCCGCCCCGGGCACGGCGGCCGGGGCAACCGTCATCGCCGCGCACGTCGACGACGCCACGCTCGGCACCGGGCCCCTGGCGCGGCTGGACCGGTTGCGGCGCGGGGATCCCGTCGTCCTGCGCACCGGCGCCTCCGTGTACCGCTACCGGGTGACGTCGGTCCTCCTGCTTGCCAAGGGAGACCTCGACGTCGAGGAGCTCTTCACCCGGGTCGGTCCGGCCCGACTGCACCTCGTGACCTGCGGTGGCGCCTTCGACGCCGCCACCGGCCACTACGAGGACAACGTGGTCGTGGTCGCAGAGCCGGTGCAGGAGGCCCGATGACTACAGTGGGAGAGATGTTGGCCCTGGACGACGTGGTCGCCGAGCCCGACGACGTGGCGGAGCGACTGGCCGCTGGTTCGCGAGAGGCTCTCGCCGAGGCCTACGAGCGGTGGGCGTCGCTGGTCTACACGATCGCGCTGAGGTCCCTGGGACACCCCCAGGATGCCGAGGACGTCACCCAGCAGGTCTTCGTGTCGGCCTGGAGCAGCCGGCACACCCTGAAGCCGGAACCGGGCGCCCTGCCGGGGTGGCTGGTGGGGATCACCCGGCACCGGGTGGCCGACGCCCGGACCCAGCGCTACCGCAGGGTTCGCAACACCGCGGCCCTGGCGGCGGTGACCGACGACTCAGCCAACGGCCCGCCACCCGACGAGCACCTCGCCGAACGACTGTTGATGGCCCACGAGGTGGACCGGCTCGGCGAGCCCAGGGCCACCGTGGTCCGGCTGGCCTTCATCCACGACCGGTCCCACGACGACATCGCGCGAACTTTGGACATGCCGCTCGGCACGGTCAAGAGCCATGTACGCCGAGGACTGCTGCAACTGCGATCACGACTGAAGGAGGTGGACGATGTCTCACCCTGACCTCGACATCCTGGTGGACCTGGCCCTCGGCGACGAGAGCACCTCGAGCGAGGCCGACCGCGACCACGTCGGCGCCTGTGCCGAGTGCTCGTCCGCCGTGGCCGAGCTGCAGCACACCCGCATGCTGGTGGGCACACCGGACCGCCTCGACAGCCCGCCCCCCGGTCTTTGGGACAGGATCGAGCAGGCCATCGACGACCAGGAGCAGCCCCTGGTCGCGCCCACGAGCCTGACCGAGCGCCGAGCCCGCCGGCGCTGGGTGCCCGCGGCCATCGCCGGCGCCGCTGCGGCGGGCATTGCCGTCGGCGCCCTGGGCGGGCACGCCCTCTGGGGGGCGCCTACCCCCGAGCCCGCTCCCTTGGCCCAGACGGTCGCCAGCGCGCAGCTCGACACGCTGGACACCCACCAGTGGCTCGGCATGGCCCAGCTGGTGCGGACCGACTCCGCGATCAGCCTGCGCGTGGATGCCCAACCGATGGACCCCGGCCCGGGCTACCTCGAGGTGTGGCTCATCAACAAGGACGGCAAGCGGATGGTCTCGGTCGGCGTGCTCCGCGGCAACGGCGCGGAGAGCTTCCCCGTCACCCAGGCGCTCATCGACCAGGGCTATGTCATCGTCGACATCTCCAAGGAGGGTTTCGACAACCTGCCCGCCCACTCGGGCGACAGCCTGGCGCGGGGCACCTTGGCCTGATCCCTAGCGGGGCAGCCCCTGCGTGGGGCAGGTCACCAACAGCCTGATCATGGCGTCCCGCTCCGCCGCGGTCACGGTCAGTCGGTAGCGCGCCTTGACGGCGACCTGACGCGCGACGTAGGCGCACCGGCCGGCCTTGTCCGGCGGCAGCCAGGTCGCGGCGTCACCGTTCCCCTTGCGCAGGTTCGTCGGGCCGTCGACCGCCACCAGGTTGAGGGGGTCGTTGGCGAACCGCGTGCGCTGGGCGGGCGTCCAGGCCTGCGCGCCCTTCTGCCAGGCATCGGACAGCGCGACGACGTGGTCGACCTGCACGGCGTTGGAGGTGGTCCGGCCTCGCACGAAGGCGATGGTGCGCCCGGTGTAGGGGTCGTGCAGGGTCCCGCGCAGGACCACGCAGCCGTGCGTGCCGGCCTTGAGCCTGTATGCCGTGAGGTCCCGTCGCAGGACGTCGTTGCGGGTGTCGCAACCATTGCGGTCCACGTCGGCCCAGGCCGGCCCGAAGACGGCTCGCTCGTACCCGGTCCTGGCTGCCCGCCCCTTGACCACGAGCGTGGCGAGGGTGGTCACCGCAGCCCCCGGACGGACCGCCGGGGCACCGGGGGTCGGGCGCGAGGCCGCCGTGGTGGACGGTGGTGGCGTGGTCGCGGTCGGTGTCACCGCCGGTGTCACCGCCGCCGGTGTTGCCGTCCTGGCGGCAGCGGCGGGGGTGGGGTCGGGCGTGGCCGACTCGGCGCTGGCTGGCACACAGGCGGCCGTGGCCGCCACCGCCAGCAGCGCCATGATGAAACCTCGGTCGGCCCCGCGAATCATGATGAGGAGCAATCACTTTCGTTCGACGACCACCCACGCTAAGGACCGCACCGTCGAGCCGTCGCCAAACCGCAAGGATCCGTCCGAACGGGTGAGGGCATCCCTCGGGCAGGACGGGCCGGTCCTGACCACAACCTCGTCCGGACCGGAGGACGAAACATCTCGACCACACCCGAGAAGGGGCGTAGCCTTCGCATGACGCCACCAGGACCCTGCGGCGCCGCAGAGAGCCGGTTCCGACTGGGTCCAGTTCTCCTAGAGGCCGGGCCGCACTTCGGAGAGTTGCGCCCGCAGGGGGCGCGGGCGAACGCACTCCGAACGCAGCGCCCCCGACCAGGGGATGGGGGCGCTGCACTGTGGCTGGTTCATCCACGGGCAGTGGCCGCACGCCTGCCCATCACCCGGCATGGGGGGCAGCATGCCCGACGACCTGACCTCGAAGGCGCCACCCTCCGATGAGCAGGCGGTGGCCACGTTCATCGCCCTGGAGTCCTCGGCCGTGGTCGTCACCGACGACTGCCGGGCCATCGCCGCGACCCTGGGGGTGCTGGGCGACGCCCTGGGCGTGGTGTCAGGTGCGGCCGAGGGGGGCCAGCCTTGGGGAGGATTCGGGATCATCGGCCTGCCGATCATGGGGGCCCTTCGGGCCGCCAAAGGGCTCGCAGGACAGCTGGTCAAGGCGCAGACCGGCGTCTCACTGCCCACGTGGACCGAGTTCGTCTCCAGCTCCACGGACCAGTTCGAGACCTACCTGGCGGACCTCCAACGACTCCAGCTCCTGGCGAGCCAGTACCGGGACGGACGAGCACCCGACCCGGACCAGGTCGAGGACCACCTCCGGGTCCTGGGTGACGTCGAGTGGCGAACCCAGGCGTGGAAGCTCGTGCTCGGCCAGATCGCCCGGCTCGGACAGGTGGTCGATGCGATCCTGGCCACCGACCTCAGCAGCCTCGAGCAGTCCGAGCAGGCTCTCCCGAACGAGCCGCCACCCTCCCTGACCGGCACGCTCCAGCGCCGCTTCAAGGAGGTGCAGAGCCGGACCATCGACCGGACGGGCGACATGCGGGAGTGGGTCCTGCGCCCCTTCGTGGAAGTCCGCGACCAGGTGCGGGACCTGCCGAGCCAGGTCGACCACCTGTCCCAGGAGGTGACGCTCCTCGAGGTCCTGCTCGAGCTCGAGATCGCATCCCTCGGCGCCCTGGTGCACCAGACACCAACCGAGGCGGCCCAGGTCACCGGCCTACGGATCTCGGCAGTCGTGATGATCCCGGAGCTCTCCAAAGAGCTCGCGGTGGCGCGGACGCGCGTCGCCGACCTCGAGTCGTGGCTCGAGCGGCTCGCGGCCTCGGACGACACGGTACCGGCAGGGGCGCGCACGGTCCTCGAGGCGGAGTACCGCACCGAACTCGCGAGTGCCCGGGTCCGGCTCGCCCAGCTCGAGGAGAGGGCGGGAGAGTTTCGCCGGACTGCCCCCGCGGTCATCGAGGCCTGCCGGGCCTGGACCCGGCGCGAGCTCGACCTGCTCGACGCCCGTCAGCGGATCGAGGGACCGGGTGTGGACGACTCCCGTCGGCCCCTGCTCCTGAGGGAGACTCGGCGACTGGACGATGCCGAGGCGCTGGTCTCGGGCTTCTGACCGGCCCTCCCAGGGCTGACCAGCCAGGCCCAGGCGTGGCACCGAGTTCGTCATCGCCACCGCCGTGGCGGCGGGGCGATCCCCGCAGCCAGGCACCTGCATCAAGAGACGGTGATCGGGGTGCCGAGGGGCAGCAGGTGCGCGAGGGTGGTGATGTCCTTGTTGTGCATGCGGATGCATCCGTGGCTGGCTGCCCTCCCGATGCTTCCTGCGTCATCGGTGCCGTGCAGTCCGATCTGACCCGGTCCGCCGCCGAAGGTGTTCAGCACGGTGGAGAACGCCGACACCCCGAACGCGTACGGGCCGTAGCCGGAGTTCCGGGGAGCGAGGAGCTCGTTGAGGTAGAAGGAACCGTGCGGGGTGGGGGTTCCTCCGGTGCCGGTGGCGACGGGAAAGGATTGGACCACCTTTCCGTTGCGGGACAGGGTCATCGTGCCCGTCTTGGTGGCGACGTGCAGGCTGTAGGACAGGCTCTGCAGGATGACGGCGTCGGCGTGGACCCATCCGGTGCTGCCGTTGGGCCGCTGCGCGAGCTGCACCTGGACCCAGCCATCCTTCCGGCCCGAAACCAGGAAGGTGAGGGGTGCGCCGGAGGGAATGGGGTTGTCGAGCGTTTCGGTGACGCTGCCGGCCGGTCGGTCGTAGACCGCGACCTTCGGGCCGGTCGCGGCGGCGGCGAACCCCACGGGGGCGGGAGTGGCCGTCGAGGTCGACGCAGGTCGTGAGGGTACAGCCGTGTCCGTGTGACTCGCGGCCGATTTCGGAGCCTGCTCGGTGCATCCGGTCAGCAGCAACCCGGCCGCCGCGAACGCAACCACCACGCGGAGGGACAGATGAAGTGAGCGCATGCGGTGACTTTCAGAGGGAACGGCAACAGCGAGGAATCCGCCGGGTCAGCGACACGGTACGACTGACCCGACGGTTTCCTGGCACCAGCAAGGCAGATCAGCCAGTGAAGGTGGCGATGCCGTCAACCGCGGTGGCCACGGGCGCCGTCGGAGTCGGTGACGGGGTGGGAGTCGGGGTGGCTGCCGCTGAGACCGTCACGACGAGCGCCTCCGAGGTGGACGCGGCGTGCGTGGCATCCCCGCCGTACGCCGCGGTGATGCTGTGGCTTCCGGCGGCCAGGTCCGCCGCGAACGTCGCGGTGCCCCCACTCAGCGTGCCCGTTCCCAGGTTCGTCGACCCGTCGAAGAAGGTCACCGTCCCGGTGCTGCCCGTCGGTGCCACCGCAGCGGTGAGCGTCGTCGGTGTTCCGGCAGTCGGGTTCGCGCTGGCGGTCACCGTCGTCGTGGTCGACGCCACGGCGGGCGCGACCTCCACGTCGAGCGGTGCCGACGTGGACCCGGCATGCGTGGCGTTCCCCGCATAGACGGCGGTGATGGTGTGGGTGCCTTCAGCCAGGTCCGCCGCGAACGTCGCGGACCCGCTGCTCAGCGTCCCCGTGCCAAGGACCGTGGCCCCGTCGTAGAACGTGACCGTCCCGGTCGCGGCCGAAGGCACCACGGTCGCGGTGAGCGTCGTCGGCTGACCGGCTGTCGGGTTGGCGCTGGCCGAAACCGTCGTCGTCGACACGGTCAGCGGTTCGGCATAGGTGATCACGATGCTGCCGTCACCGGTGTTGCTTGCCTGCACTGCGACATCCGTCGCAGCCGCTGCCAGGAAGCCGGACCCGCCGCCACCAGCCGTGGTGTACCCGCCGGGGCCATCCGCGCCACCACTGCCGCCGCCGTAGTAGCCACCGCCGCCGCCGCCGGCGGTGATGTACGGACCGGCTGTGGTGCTGGAGGGGCCGGAACCGCCCGCGCTGATGCTGCTCGGAGCAGAGGTCGCCGACGCGCCCCCAGACTCACCCGGGTAGAACGCCGGCGCACCCACGGTCACGACACCGCCCGCACCGGGACCGGTCGCGGTGCCCCCGCCGCCACCGGTGTTGCCGGACTGTGGGTCGACGGCCGTCGCGCCAGCACCACTTGATCCGCCGTCTCCTCCAGGGGCTGGCGCGCTGCCGTCAGTCGTGCCACCACCGCCACCTCCAGCGGCCATGAGCAGGCTGCCGCTGTCGAACAGGAAGCTTCCGCCCCCGCCCGCGCCGCCGCCGCCGTGTGTTGCACTCGTGGTGTTCGCGCCTGCCGCTCCGCCGCCACCGTAGCCACCTGCGGCCGCAGTGTCCGTGTCCGAGGTCCCGTCCTGCCCCGCCCCGCCGACAACAGCGGTCAGGGTTGACCCCGCGGTCACCGGGACGGTGGCCCGGACCGCGCCACCTGCACCGCCCCCTCCGGGGGTCCCACCGAATCCAGAGCTGGTCGTGTTCGCGGTTCCGCCGGACCCGGCTGCCAGCGTCGCCGTCACCGAGGTCACCCCAGCCGGAACGGTCCAGGTCTCAGGGGCACCGGTCAGCGCGAAGCTGATGGTGCAGGTACCGCTCGCACAGGTCGGACCGGTGGCTGCGTTCGCAGCAGGGGCACCAGCGAACGTCAGCGCGGCAGCCACACCGAGGGCGGCCACCCCGGCTCCGAGGCGAGGTGCGGTTCGGTGGGCAAGCGTCAGCATATGGCGGTCCTCAGGGGTTCGGGTGTTGGCCGCTGCCCCAGAGGCGCGACCTCGCGAACCTAGCAGCACCACAGCTTCCATGCAGGCGTGCCCGAAAGATGCCCCCCTCTTGGCTGACGGGTACCACGACGGCGCTCGGATTTGGGCGGATGATGGGCACAGGACGGCCGGATTCCCACGCAGCACCAGGAGACGCGCATGGCGACGACACAGTTCACCGTTCACACGAGTTTGTCGCCGAGCGACGTCATGGCCGTGATCACCGACTTCGGCCCCGATCGGGCCCGCTGGTGGCCGAACGTCGACGAGGCGCACTTCACGCTGCATGACCAAGGCCCGGACTGGGCGGAGGTGACCGAGGGCACCGGCATGGGTTGGGAGCGAGAGCGCTACTCGTGGGACGCCGCGGCCGGCACCGTCACGATCGACACCCTCGACTCGAACCTGTGGGGGCGGGGCAGTGGCTGGCGATACGAGCTGACGCAGTCAGGGGAAGGCACCGACCTGCACGTCACGCTCACCCGCGTGCCGAACTCGGTCACGGGACGACTGGTCGCTGCCTTGATCCCCGTCGCGGGTGCGCGCACGCTGGGAAAGCAGTTCCAGTCGGTCCTGCGCAGAGCAGAGGGCCCCTGACCTCGCCCGGGTGCTCGGCCGGAAGGGCACTCCCCCGCACCACGCCGCCACGTCGGCCGCTTCTGCGGGATGGCTGTCCTGACCCTTGGTCGTGGTGCGTGATGGTTGACGACCGGGTTCAGGTCGGCGGCACGTCGGTGCGCATCACCCATCGCCACTTGGCAATCTGGCGGTCACGGACGAAGCCGAACCCTGCATACAACTCCTCGGGGCCGGTGTGCAGGTAGGCCCCGCGCTGGGGCCGCCGCTCGACGGTCTGCTCGGGGTAGGCCTCGACGGTCCCGCCTCCGGCTTCGCTGATCGCCGAGAGCGCGGCGCGGACAGCGGCCCGGGCCACACCATCGCCGCGACGCTTGGCGGCGGTGAAGATGCAGCCGATGCGCCAGGTCGGGAGGTGCTCGACGCCAGCGTCGTACTTCCTGCGGTTCTTGATGTTGGGAAGTTCGTCGGGAGTGCCGTACTGGCACCAGCCGACGCACACGTCATCGTCGTAGACCAGGATCTGCCTGACCGTGCCGGCTACGACGAGGTCGCGCTTGGCCTCTCGGTTGCCCCCGGGCTCGTGGGCCCGCCCGAAGCCCTCGGGGTGGAACCCCATGCACCAGCACCCACCCCACACGCCGTTGTGTGCCTCGACGAGGGAGGCGAAGTCGTCCCATGTCGAGGCAGTCAACGCCTTGGTGGTGTAGCCCACGACCAAACCCTAGAGCGGATCGGCTGAGGCCGGTACCGGTGCACACCAACTGCTTGGTGGTCGAAGCGGCCCGGCCTTCGGCCGACGTCCTTACGCTGGTCAGGGCCGGCGATGCACACCGAGCGTCTGCCCTGCCTTCACACGTTGAAGCGGAACGAAGACCGGTGTTCTCGACCGTCGTCGGTCGTCGTCGGTGACGGCCGAGGAATGCAGTCTGACCTGCGGTTATGCGCTGACCCCGCCGTCGGGCATCGTTGGCGGCGAACGGTCTCCGCGGGACTTCTTGCGGACTGTTTGCGGACCGCCGGTCAGGTCGAGAGGCCCCTGGTGAGGGCGGCGTCGAAGAGCGCCCGGGCGACCTGTTCGGCCTTCTCGGTCGCCGCTGCCCCCACCGGCTTCGCCTCGTAGCGGTCCTGGTTGCGGGCGCGTCGCAGGCGGTCGAACTCTCGCGCTGCCTTCTCTGCCGGTGGCTTGTCGAACACAGCGCGTAGGTAGCGGCCGAGCGCCTCGTGCTGGCCTGGCCCGTTTGTCGTACGGAAGCCGTACGCCGCAAGCAGTGCCTCGCCGGTGTCGTGACAGGCGTCGTAGGCGACGCCGTACCTGACGGCGACGCTCGTGAGCAGCGGCAGTTGATCCAAGCGCTCTTTAGCCTGCCGCAGGAACGAGGTCGCCCGCGCGAGGTCTGGGGGCACGGCTTCGAGTCGCCGCGCCTCGACCAGGGCGAGGACCGTTGCCTGCTGGACGGGGGTGAGCGGGGTCAGTGCCACGGCAGCTCCCCGATGACGGCGACTGCCGAGCCGCTGCGCACGTTCTCCAGAAAGCCGGAGGACGCTGCGAATTCCTCAGGAGTGAGGATCGTCGGGTTCACGGGACGATGCACCGCGGCCTCGACGCGCGTGCACGCCTCGTAGACCGCGTCCACGTCGGGCTCACCGAGCACCATGAGGTCGATGTCGTGCGGGGCCGGACCAGCATCACCGAGCAGCCGAGCGGCGAAGGAGCCGTAAAGGAATGCGGCCTCGATCCCGTCGATGCGGGCAAGCTCCTCGGCCAGCATCACCGCCGGGCCGGTCACGACCGTGAGGATCTCGCGCAAGGGGCCGACCAGTGGGCTCTCGTCGTTGGCGCGGATCAGCCTTGTGCGGCCCACGTGTCGCTCACTCAGGATGCCGGCATCGACAAGGCGCGCGACCTCGCGGTGGGCGGTCGGGTACGCCAGGTCGGCCCGCTTGGCCAGGTCGGTGACGCTCAGCTCGTCGCCGGTGAGCAACACTGTGGAGAGCAGGCGCGCCTGGCCGTCCGATCGGAAGATCGGAGCGAGGAGCGGCGCCTCGGTTCTCATATAACTGAGGTTATCCTCCATTATATCGACAGTCAACGAGCCGCTCCCTAACCCCAGAAGATCGGGTCACCACTCGTGTCGATGTGGTCGAGGAGCGCCTGGACGTTCTTCGTCGGGCGCTTGCGCTTGTACTCGTGGAACTTGAGGTTGCGGTCGCGCCAGTAGATCGCCCACACGCCAGTCGACTTGGTGTAGCGCAGTCGCGCGATCGGGAACCGGGTGTGCTCGCCGACGCCGTCCCACGGCGGCCGACACCTCGACGATGTCGACGTGTCGGTCGGAGACGTCGGCCTCGACCTTCAGCTCATCCCACAGGTGCGCGGGCACCCGCTCTCGCGCCCACAGCCGGATGCGGTGCAGGTCAGTCTCTGGAAGCGCCATCACGACAGTCCATAGCGCATAGCCTACGAGGCATCATGAATCGCGGGGACGACGCCACTCGCCTGGCCGCGGAAGGGCGCGCCTCGACGACTTCGTGACGTCGCAGCTCTCCGGCAAGGACCGCGCGGAGCGCGTGGAGGCCGAGCGTTGGAAGTCGTTTCTCGTCCGACGAGCTCGTGCCGCGCGACAAGGCCAACCTCGACATCACCTGGCTGCGGGACGAGTCACTGGAGGACACCGACAACCTGCCCGCGCCCGAGGTCATCGTCCGCGAGATGGTCGAGGATCTGACTGCTGACTGGCCGAGCTCGAAGCCGTCGCCACCGCACTAGAAGTCACTTCCGCCGACCACTGATCCTCTGGCTTTTCGCGACTCCACCCACCTTCATCTCGTCTACGACCGTTGGCTCTTCCCGGTCCCCAAGAATCCTTTCCCCGTCACCGCTCACCTGCCACACCATCTTCATTCACAGCGGCACGCATGCTAAGAAAGTCCGTACATGGGCCGCCCGTGATCGGGTGGCCCACGCGGCATTTCTAGTGGTCCGTTGGTTCTTTCGCCAGGCCGGTAGGCGTTGACGCGGGCCTCGACGGACATCGTGCAGGCGGTGGCCCGAGGGTGCACGGTGGGTGAAGTTCTACCGCGGAGCGCCGAAGGCTGCCCGCGCCCACGTCGAGCACGATCGTTCTCGGGCGGACGACTACTACCTCGCCGAGGGCACCGGAGTCGCTACGCGCCTGATTGCCACAGCCAGTGACGTGAAATGCATCGGCGACCTGACCGGGGAGGTGCACGAGCAGTGGGTCGCCGGCGTCGATCTCGACACGATGACCCCCAATCGCCCAGGAGGTAGCCGCCGCCGAACTCATCGCGTCATAGTTTGACCCGACCCGCGAAGCCGCACACGCCAACGCCAGCAGTTGCACCAAGCGGGGGTGCGTCAGCCTGCCCTTGCGCGGAGAGGCAGACCAGTACCTGCTGCATACCGCCCACTATGGGGCAGCGCCACAGCGCCACGGCGCAGAGTCAGGGCGTCCTCACCAGCCGGGACGAGCGCACGTGGATCAACGTGCCTCCACGTTCTCGCAAGTCGCAAACTCCTAAGGGTATGACCAGCTCGGCATAAACGCAGGCCGTCGCCTACGGAGCCGGCCGCTTTGAATCGCCTGTGAATGCGGCACCAGGAACCGGACCTTCGCGGCGTTCAGTTCCTTCCACTGAAGGATGCTGTCCCACTTCTTCGGTGCGCACCATCGCGCCGCCCGAAACTCGTAGGCCAGCAGCCAGTCGGCAGAACGACAGGGCTTCCGCTGCCTCCGCTCTTCGAACGGCACCAGTCATGTCCACCGCTGCACGCAGACCTGCACTCGACTGGATCATGTCCATTAGCAACACAAGAGAACAGTTGTCGTCCATGGTGGCGACACGCTGAGCCGTTGATGTGTCAGAGAGGAAGCCCTAGGTCGCGCAGAATCGTGAGTATCCACGAAACCTCGAACCCATGATCCAACGCCGCGTGCGACTCGCACGCTTCGTTGAGCACTTCCACGAGCCGATCGTTTCCGACGTCGAGCCCACGTGACTTCGCAAAGACCAAAATCGGGTGAACGTGGCGCAGAGTACTTGCATCCCGCGAGATCGAAGCCAACGTCGGATCTTCTCGGTATATGGGCCAACTCTCAGTCCCCCCTGGAAAGGGATCGCAGCGCTTGATTGCATAACTCAGCACAGCCTCGGTCGGATGCCGGACAGCAGCATCCATCGCCAAGCTGAATAGATCTATCAAGTCGTTGACGAGATGCGCGTCGTTGTCGTCGCGGTAGCGCGCTTGTCGCAGCGGGGTCACCCATGGCGCCTGGGGGGCTCCAAGCCGTCGAGCACGCGAACCTTCGTAGGTTGAGTATCGAGTTCAAAGTCGGCAAGCAACTTCTCATACCTTCGCTAGGACTTCGTAGGCCTCCCCAGCAGACGACGAGTAGAAGGTCATGTCGTCCACGACCGGAAGCCACGCTTCGCGATCTGAGGAAAGTCCCTACATATCGCTTCGTCTACGCGAGCCAGAAGAACCTCAGATGCGAGCCATGACGCTCTGGGCCCGATCGAGAGGCCGACGGTTTGTCCAGATCGAGACTCTCTTAGTGCCTCATCCAGAAGGACGCCCAGATGTCGCGTCCGCAGGCGCCTTTTGGCGGTCGCCTTGCCGCGTACCGCCCAGTCAACGGCGTGTGTGTAGACCGATGGATAAACTGAGCTGACGTCTGTCCGGAGGGTGCCGGATCCGCCTGGCATCTTGGATGCTGCGATCTGCGGCCTTTTGCCAAAGGTCGTCTTGTATCTCAGCGACCCTTGCCTGCCCACCAAAGGCCTACTCAACGAGATTGGACTTCGTGCTGTGAGCCGTTGGAGTTCGCGCCAGTTGTTGCAGCACAAGTCGGCAAGTTTCAGCTCCAGCTAGGGGGTTGGGTGGCTCGGCTGCCGTTCGTGGCCCCCAGTGCGTGCCAGACTAAACCGCACCGGACTGGTCCAAGGCTTGCCCGTCAAGGGCGTGAGGCCAGCGGCGGCGGCGGCGAAAGTTCTCGTGGTGCAGGACGGAGGCATCTCTGACGGGAAGTATCCGTGCGCAAGCGATCGCTCCAGCTTCACGAACGGCACATTAACGCTGATTGTTCTCGACGGGATATCGAGAGGCCAACTCTGGAGGACTCTGCGATTTCACGGGTGGGCCGCGGGGATGCTTGAGGCTGAGAAGCATGTCCCTGGCACGACGGGCATGCCCAACCCATCGATCCCATCCGGTTCCCTCGACATACGGGTTGTCGCCTAGACAGCAGCGCGTCACTTCGCCGACGACGCTCGAGCGCTTCCCGAGTCCGCGCGCGATCTGCCGATCGGCGTGCGCCCACAGAGATGGCCCCCTTCGCCAGCAATCCGGTACGGACGATGCGGCCCGGCCGGCCGCACCGTTTGGTACCTCGTGCCTTGCGCGGCCTCGATATCGGCGTCGGGATGACTTGCCGTTGAGTGTTCACGCTTGCCGCCGTAGGCCGTCGATTGCCTGAGCCTGGTAGTCGCTTGGCAATAGAGTCGTGCCCCTTCCATTCCAACCGCCCATGCGATGACCGCCGGCATGCCGAGGAGCACAACGACGTGACGATGCAGAACACTGCTGGCCCTCATCGAACGAATCCGGACGCGACGCTTACGAGTCTTGCGTATATCAACGTGACCTGGAACGAGTCCAAGGCAAGCTACGTCGACAACTTTGTGCCCTATGCCCTTGAGGCCCTTCGCCTCGCCGGCAGTCCGCAGACTGCGGCGCAGATATCGAAGACCATCTCGGACCGATTCGGCCTGAACTTCCCGGTTCAGGTGATCAAGACGCTGATCGATAGGGCCGTTCGGCATCAAGAAGGTGTCGCGGATCGACCGCTCCCCCGAGGTTGACCTCGCGCCTGGAGTCGGGGACACGCTTCCCGACATCGCGCGGGAACAGGCTGACTGTGGTCGTAGGCAAAGTGCGTTGGTCAGCGCCCTAGTGCAGTTCGTCACCGAACGCTTTCACGTCGAATGGACAGAAACCGCGGCTGAGGAAGCACTTGTCAACTACATCGACGCCCACGCAATCCCGCTTCTTGCATCGGCAGTTCGTTCGTCGCCCTTCGTCGACGGCGAGCTCCAGGGAGACGGATACGTTGTGGCCGCCTTCATCGGACAACTCGCCGAGCAGGACGCTGTCCTGTTCGAGTTTGTCGACCAGATGATCAAAGGATCCATGCTGGCTTCAGCGCTGTACGTCGATAGTTCTGGCCAAGTTCACCGGAGGTTTCGACGCACAACCCTTTACCTCGACACTTCCATCTGCCTGCAGGCGCTGGGTCACGAAGGGGAGGATGCTCGCGCGGCAGCCCAGGAGATGCTGACCTTGGCTCTCAGCCAGGATGCAGAACTCGCGTGTTTCCGCCACACCGTGAAGGAGATGCGGGGGATCCTGGATGGCGTGAAGGGCGTCCTGCGCCGCTCGCCTGGAGCAGAGTCCGCGACCCGAGGGGTTGCCAAGCACTTCCGAGCGATGGAGATGACGGTCAACGACGTCGACCTCGCACTGTCGTCTCTCGACGACGATCTCAATCACCTTCGAATCCGTATCGTGTCGACTCCGGACTATGCCGAGGCGCTTTCAGTAGACGAGGCCGCTTTAGAGGAGAAGCTGCAGTCCTCCGTCGGCTACCAGTCCCGCAGCACACTGGTCCCAGACCTTCAAAGTCTTACCGCGATCCATCGGTTGCGGCGGGCGTCGTGCGGACCGCACCTCGAAGATTGCCGCGCGGTCTTCATCACTGACAATCGAAATCTTGTTCATGCGAGCAAGCGGTTCTTCAACAGCGGCCGCCACGAGTTCCCGTTGGCAGTCGTCGGGCACTCCTTGGCGACTCTTCTGTGGGTCAAGGCACCGAACCTTGCGCCGGACCTTCCACGACGTCGAGTGATCGCTGACTCCTACGCCGCAATGTCACCGACGCCTGCGATGTGGATCAAGTTTTCGGATGAGGTGGAACGGCTCAGCAAGCGCGGAACGTTCACAGACGAACAAGTCTCGATGCTGCGCTATTCGTATCAGGCCGAGCAAGCCCTCATGGAGGTAACACTTGGTGACCCTCGGCGACTAACGGAGTCGAGCGTTCGACAGACGCTCGACCGAGCACGTGAGTGGATCGAACAACCCGTAGCGCAACAACGTGACGAAGCTGTGCGGCGGGCAGAGACCGCGGAAAGCGCCAAATCGCGCGCCTTGTCCATAGCCGAGCGGACCGCCGCCGAATCTCAGACTCTCAGTTCACGTGTGACAGCGCTTGAGGGGGCTGCTGAACGACGTCGTGCCCGCGTGCGTGCGCGCATCACAAAGCAAATGTCGCTGCTCGCCACGGTCGTCAAGACACTTGCTTTCGTCTTGGTGTTGTTCGCGGTGGCGACGGCCGCCGACACGTTCAGGCCCGGCCAAGGAATTACGGATCGACTTCCGGGGCCCCTTCCCACAGTTGTTCGCGTCGCAGCTGGCATCTGCTTCCTGCTTGGCCTAGCAACGCTCCTTCGGGGTGGAAGCATCTACGGGTGGATTGATATGCGGCGTGATGAAGCTATCGCTCGCGCCCTTGAGCAACTTGACGACGAGGACGGTGTTCCGACGGCGTCGGTGCCGAGGTAACCCGGGGCCAATTTCGAGTCCGCTGTGTGCCAGGTTCTCGCTTCCGGCGGTTCGCCGGCCCGTGCAGGTCTTTCCCGGAGGATCAGTGCGTCCTTCCG